>JACQFQ010000053.1 GCA_016199985.1 Verrucomicrobiota bacterium
CCACCATTCAAGCGACGGCGGTTCGTTGGGACCAATAGGCATTGGGGCGGTGAACGCTCATTGAACGCGCCAGGGTCCAACCCTTTGACTCCCGCTACGCCCAACGCCTAGGCGCGGGCGGTGATCGCACTGCTCTCCCCCGCCAAGACGCTCGACTATGAACGGCCCCTGCCGCCGGTCGATGCCACCGTGCCCCGCTTCGCCGCCGAGGCAAGCACGCTGGCCGCAGCTGCCGCAAATCTCAGCCAGAAGCGTCTGGCAGAGCTGATGGACATCTCGACGAAGCTGGCAAAGCTCAATGCGGACCGCTTCGTCGGGTTCGACGCTCAACCGGAGCGCCCCGCGCTCTACGCCTTTGCCGGCGACGTCTATCTCGGCTTCGAGGCGCGGACGCTTGACGAGCCGGGCGTGTACTTCGCACAGGATCATGTGCGGATGCTGTCGGGCCTCTACGGACTGCTCCGCGTCCTGCTTCCGATTTTCCCTGAGCAGATGTGGTGGGTGCAGACGCCGTTGCTGTGGCTCGCGGTGGCGTCGGTCGTCATGTCCGCGTTCGCCGCCCTGGCCCAGACGGATCTGAAGCGAATGCTCGGCTATCTCTCGATCAGTCACCTGGGCTACTGCACGCTGGCCGTCGTGGCGGCGGCTCGCATCACTCCCGGCGACGCGCACTGGGTTTCGGAGAAGTCGGCCGCGCTCAGCGGAGCGATGCTTCAGATGTTCAACCACGGCCTGATCGCCGCGACATTCTTTGGGCTTGTGGGCTGGCTTGAGGACCGCAATGGGGGAACGCGGGCCCTGAGCGGCTTTGGCGGATGGGGCAAATCCGCGCCGATGTTCTGCGGCGCGATGGGCGTCGTGATGTTCGCCTCGGTCGGGTTGCCGGGATTGAGCGGGTTTGTGGGAGAATTCCTGATCTTCAAGGGTGTGGTGGCTCTGGCGCCGTGGGCCGCGGCGCTCTCCTCGGCGGGTCTTCTGGTGACGGCTGTGTTCCTTCTCAACTTCGCCCAAAAGGTTTGGCATGGGCCTTTGAGCGCGCGCGGCGAAGGCGTGTCCGACCTGAGCCTCCGCGAGCGCTGGATCGTCGCGCCTTCCCTGATCCTGATCTTCGCGCTGGGACTTTATCCGCAGGTCGCTTTGCGGATCGTGAACGCCACGGTGAGCGGCCTTGTGGAGCAATTGGGAATCTGATGCTCGTCTGGACACTATACATCTGCCTGCTGGGGGGAGCACTGCAATGGCTTCTGCCTTCCGACGACCCGCGGCCTTCCCGCGTCACCGCCCTCTTCACCGCTTTGGCGGCGTTGGTCTGCGCGCTCGGCGGCAGCGCGCAGTGGGCCTCCGGGGGGCAGCTCGGGCCTGTGGATCTTGCGAAGGCGTCGTGGATCCCGCAGCTCGGCATCCAGTATCATCTGGCCGTCGACGGCATCAGTCTCACGCTGATCGTATTGACAGGCCTCGCCGCGGTCGCCGGCGTTCTGTTCTCCTGGAACGTCCGGGAGCGAACCCGCCATTTCTTCGGCCTCTACTTCCTGCTGCTCGCGGGGTGCTTCGGCGTGTTCCTCAGCTTTGATCTCTTTCTGCTCTTCGCTTTCTACGAGCTCGCGATCCTGCCCAAGTATTTCCTGATTGCGATGTGGGGCTCCAAGAATCGGGACTACGCGAGCATGAAGCTGGCCCTGTATTCCTTTGCGGGGAGCGCGATGGTTCTGGTCGGAATCATCGCGGCGCACGTGGTCTCGGGCGGGCAGACCTTTGATCTCGCCGAGCTCGCGAAGTTTTCGTTCCCGGAGACCTTCCAATACTGGGCGTTCCCGCTGGTGTTCGTCGGATTCGCGATCCTCGCGGGTCTTTGGCCTTTTCACACCTGGGCTCCGACGGGCCATTCCGCCGCGCCCACGGCGGCCTCCATGCTGTTGGCGGGAGTGGTGATGAAACTCGGCGCCTACGGAGCGCTCCGTGTGGCGATCACCCTCTTCCCCGCCGGCGCGCTTGCCTGGCGGGACGCCTTGGGCGCCCTCGCCGTGGTCGGCATCGTCTACGGCGCCGTGGTCGCGCTCACGCAACGGGATTTCAAGTTCGTGATCGGCTATTCCAGCGTGAGCCACATGGGCTTCGTCCTCCTGGGCCTCGCCTCGCTCACCACCATCGGCCTGAGCGGAGCGGTTCTCCAGATGTTCTCGCATGGCATCATCGGAGGACTGCTGTTCGCGGTCGTGGGTCGGATGGTGTATGACCGAACTCACACACGGGACCTCGATGAGCTCTCCCGCCTCGATCTCGCTCGCGTCTGGCCTTTCGCCGCGGGCGCTTTCGTCCTTGCGGCCCTGGCTTCGATGGGAGTGCCCGGCTTTAGCGGGTTCGTCCCCGAGTTGAAGGTGCTCGTGGGCGCGTGGCAGGTGTTCCCGACCTTTGCCGTCCTTTCCGGGATCGGGATTCTTGTGGGAGTCGCTTACACGCTGCGAGTGGTTCAGCGCGCCTTCTTTGCCGTCGCGACGGGAGAGGCGACGGCGGACCCCAAGGCGACGGCCCTGCTGCTCGACGACTCGGAGGATTCCGCCATCTCCGTTCCCGAGCGCTTCGGCGCGGCTCTGCTGATCGGCGCGACGTTGTTCGTCGGGCTGCAGCCGCGGTGCCTCCTGGACTGGATTGTTCCCGCCTTCCAGTCTCCGCTCTTCGAGGGACTGAGAAAAGCAGGAGGCTTGCAGTGAAGAGAATCATCATTCGCGCGACGCCCGACCCCGCCGGGGCCATGGCTTGCATCCGCTGGAGGAACGCCTGATGGACTACGGTGTTCTGGCAGGCCGGCTCTTTCCGGAGATCATCATGATCGCCACCGCGCTCATCGTGCTGGCGGCGGACCTTTCCCTATGGCGGCGATTTCCCGCGCGCTGGCGTCGGACGGTCGCGGCGTTCACGACGAGCATGGGATGCCTCATGGCTTGCGCCGCCCTCGGCGGCGAGCTGGAGATCGGCGTGTTCTACAAGGGCATGTGGATCTTCGATCCCAAGATCGGATTGCTCAAGGAGGTGCTCGTCGGCTTGATCGCGGGCACGGTTTGGATCAACCGCGAGAGCTCGTTCACCCGCCATGTCGGAGAGTTCGCGGCCCTGACGATCCTCGCCGGAGTAGGCGGAATGATCCTGGTGAGCACCGAGAACCTGCTGCTCGCGTTTGTCGGCCTGGAGCTGCTCAGCCTTTCGCTCTATGTCATGACGGCGTTCGCCAAGAGCGAGCTCGCCAGCGTCGAGGCCGGGGTGAAGTACTTTCTGTTCGGAGGCGTGTCCGCGGCGTGCCTGCTCTACGGGTTGAGCCTGCTGTATGGCGTGACGGGAGCGACTCAGCTGACCGCGATGGCGACGGCTCTGGCCGGGAAGGCGGGCGACCCGCTGGTCTTTCTCGCCGTGGTCCTCGTCTCGGTTGGACTCGGATTCAAGGTCGCCGTCGCGCCGTTCCATCTCTGGGCGCCGGATACTTACCAGGGAGCGCCGACTCCGGCCGCCGCCTTCGTGGCGAGCGCGTCCAAGGTCGCGAGCTTCTTTCTTCTCGCGAAGATCTCCCTCCTGGGATGGAAGGAGGTGTCGGGCGGCGGCGGTTGGCGCGCGTTCGCGCCGGGATGGTCGCCCGTCTGGTGCGTTATGGCGGCCGCTTCGGTTGTTGTGGGGAACATCGCCGCGCTGGTTCAAACGCGGCTCAAGCGGCTGCTCGCCTATTCCGCCATCGCCCACACGGGATACATGGTGACGGGGCTGCTCGCCAACAACCCATCGGGCGAGCAGGCGCTGGTCTACTACGTGATCACGTACGCTGTGGCCAGTCTCGGCGCTTTCGCCGTGATCGCGGTGGTCGAACGAGCGCATGGCACGGACGACATCGCCGTTTTCTCGGGACTAGGACGCCGCGCCCCCTATCTGGCCGCCTGCCTGGGACTCTTCCTGCTTTCGTTCGCGGGCATCCCGCCGCTCGCGGGGTTCTTCGGGAAAATCTATCTTTTCATCGCGGCTCTCGGCGCTCCCGGGTCGAAGCTCTCGCTGTTGTGGCTGGTACTGCTCGGCGCGGGGATGAGCTGCGTTGCGCTTTACTATTATTTGGTCGTTCTGAAGCGCATGTTCGTTTTCAAGCCGGAGGGGAGGCTCGTCGAAATCGAGGTTCACTGGATGACGCGCGCGGTGCTCGGGATCTGCGCGCTCATCATTCTCATGCTCGGCCTTTTCCCCGCCTGGCTCTTCGACAAGCTGACGGCCCGTTAGCCAAAACGCTCGGGGTTCAGCAAAGAGAGATCCATCGAGGGGGTCTCGTTGGACAGGAGCTCGGCCACGAGCCGTCCGGTGACGGGCCCCAGGCTCAAGCCCATCATCGCGTGGCCTGTGGCGATCACGCAGTTCCGCGCGTGGGAGAGCCTTCCGAGATAGGGCAGGCCATCCGGCGAGCAGGGGCGCAGTCCTCGCCAGACGGGGACGCCATCGAAGTCCGCGGGCGTGAACTCAGGAAAGTATTTCGGAACCGACTCGATGATCCCGCGCACTCTCACCGGCCGCACCTCCTCATTCAGTCCCGCGATTTCCATCGTCCCGCCGAATCGGAGAGTGTTGCCCATCGGTGTCACTGCGATCCGGGCCTCGGTGAAGATCGAACAGAGGGCCGGCAGCTGGCGCGGGCGGGGCAGAGTCAGGCTGTAGCCTTTCCCCGCCTGCATCGGAATCCTGACGCCGAGGGGACGCGCCGTTTCCGGCGACCACGCGCCTCCGGCCACCACATAGTCATCCGCTCGCAGCTCTCCCGTCGGAACGCGAACGCCGATCACGCGATCCCCGGACAGGCTCCACCCGGTCGCCGGGGTGTTGAATCGCAGATCGACGCCGAGTCTCTCCAGTCGGCCCGTCATCCAAGCGATGAATTCGCGCGGATTCAGGTGGCAATCCTTGGGATAGTGCACGGCGCCCGCGATGTCATATCGGACGCCAGGATCCCGCGCGGACGCCTCGGATGGAGACAGAACCTCGGCTGGCACTCCAATGGCCCGGGCGGCTTCGGCCGTCCGACATTCCTCGTCCAGGCCGTGCTGTGTTTTGCAGAACATCAGCAGACCTCGCTGCGCAAGGCTGAAGGGATTGCCATGTTCCCGCGCCAGTTCGACGAACTCGGTTCGGCTGGCGAGGCTGAGATCGCGGAGCAATGGGGCGGATCGCTGGACGTGCGCGCGCGTGGCGCTGCAAAGAAACTTCCAGCTCCACGAGATGAGATCCCAGTCCAGGCGCGGCTGGATGTAGAAAGGGCTCGCAGGGTTCCACATCCATTTCAATCCGAGCGCCACCGCGCCCGGCGCGGCGAGAGGGATGAAGTGGCTGGGAACCACCATGCCCGCGTTGCCGAGCGAGCAGGAGTCATGGTCCGGAGCGCCGCGTTCCACGACCGTCACTTGGTGGCCGCGCAGCGCCGCGTAGTACGCGGAGCAGAGTCCGATCACTCCGCCTCCGACGATCAGGACGCTGCGCGACGAAGCCATGGCCTACCGCGCTCCCCAACAAAACGGATCGCTCGCATCCAACAGCAGATTCGAATCCGCGTTCACCCAAGCCTGGCCGGTGATGGTCGGGATCCATCGATCTCCCGCGGGCTCGACGCTTCCCTCAAAGACGCTTCCGAGAATGCTCTCCTGGCGCCAGATGTCGCCGGGCTCGAGCTTTCCGTCGGCCGCCAAACAGGCGAGCTTTGCGCTGGTCCCGGTGCCGCATGGGCTGCGGTCGTACGCGCGACCGGGGCAAAGCACGAAGTTGCGGCTGTCGTGCCGGGGATCAGCGGGAGGGCCGAACAGCTCGATGTGGTCGATCTCCGCGCCATTCGCTCCGGTAACGCCCTGCGCCAGCAGAGCCTTGCGGATCCGCCATGTGATCTCGCTGAGGCGATCCACATTCTCCACGCGCAGCGGCTCGGAGAAGTCCTGGACCAGAAAGAACCAATTGCCTCCCCAGGCCACATCGCCGTGCACATCGCCCAGTCCGTCCACGGACACTTTCACGCGCTTCGCGTGCCGGTAGGAGGGAACGTTCCGGATGGAAACCTTCCCGTCGGGACGCAGACGCGCCGTCACGACGCCGACCGATGTTTCCACGCGGTGCTCACCAGGCTGGATTCTTCCAAGGTGGGCCAAGGTGGTGATGACTCCGATCGTGCCGTGCCCGCACATGCCGATACAGCCGACATTGTTGAAGAAGATCACCGCGGCGGCCGCGGCGGGGTCGACCGGGGGAAGGAGCATCGCGCCGACCATCACGTCCGAGCCGCGAGGCTCGTTGACGATGGCGGAGCGAAAGCGGTCGTGGTCTCGTCGGAACCTTTCCTGGCGCTCCGCGATGGCGCCGGATCCCAGGTCGGGTCCGCCGCTGACCACCACGCGCGTGGGCTCTCCCCCGGTGTGCGAATCGACCACACGGATTGTTTGCATGGGTCAGGCTCGGGAGCGGGTCGCCTTCGGACGATTCCGGATGCCGTCATGGATGACGCGCAGGACGCTGTCACGCTCCTCGCCCGCCAAGGCGAGCCGTGGCGCGCGGACCCACTCCCGTCCGAGGCCGCACTCCTGCATGGCGAGCTTGATGTACTGGACAAACTTCGTGTGCACATCCAGGTGGAGGAGCGGCGAGAACCACTCATAGAGGCGTCGCGCCTCGTCCCATCGGCCTTCCCTCGTGAGATCCCACAACCGCTGATTCTCCCGGGGGAACGCGATTCCTGTGCCGGCGACCCATCCGTCGATCCCGAGGATGGCGCTTTCCAGAAGCAGGTCGTCGACGCCGGTGAACAAGGCGAACCGGTCGCCGACGAGCTTTTTGATGTCCGTAATGCGCCGGGTGTTTCCGGTGCTCTCCTTCAGGGCGACAAAATTAGGAATCCGCGCGAGTTCGGCGAACATCTCGGGGGTGACGTCGTTGAAGTAGCTGATGGGGTTGTTGTAAATCATGATCGGCAATCGCGTGGATTTCGCGACGGCCTTGAAGAACGCGAGGGTTTCCGCTCTGTCGCCGCGATAGAGCATCGGAGGCATGAGCATCACGCCCTGCGCGCCGGCCCGCCCGACGGCCTTCACGTAGTCGATGGCGGACTGCGTGCCGCTTTCGGCCACTCCGCTCAGCACAGGGACGCGTCCATGGCTCGCCTTCACGGCCTGGGACACCACCGCGAGCTTCTCCTCCGGGCGGAGCGTTTGGTTCTCGCCGAGCGATCCGCACAGGATGAGCCCTGAGACTCCGGAATCGATGAGCGCCTCGATATGACGCGCCTGAGCCTTGAGGTCGAGGGTTTGATCCTTCTTGAACTGAGTGGTGACGGCGGGGAAGACGCCGCTCCAGCGAGGCTGGGGTTGAAGATGCCGCATGTTTGCCAAGTGAGTGGTTCTGGACGCGATGGTCGGCCGGGTTTTCCGGCGCGCGCGCAAGAATGCGCCAAGGCGGACGGCGGGCAAGGACAGAAACGACAGGTCGGACGCGACGCGCGGGGCTGTCCGCCTATTGCTTGGCTGGAGCCTTGCGGAGGAGTTCCCAGACGAGGGCCTGGACGGCGAAGTCGACATGCTCGGTGCCGCTGACTTCTTCCTGCGCGGAGCGCTCCGGTCCGCTGTGGAACAATCCTTTCAGGAAGCCGCCTGAGCCGGGCAGATCGTAGACGTTCCAGTATCGCAGCTTGCCGCGCTTCTCCAGGATGGAGGGCGCCTGGCCGAACCGGCCCTTCATCATGGGCTCATGCTCTTCGCGATTCAGGGCTATGACCAGGTCGGCCTTTTCGAGGTCCTTGAGCACGGCGGTCAGCGGGTTGCGGCCGTACTGCTCGACGCCCTCGAGGCGCTTTCGCTCGAGGTATCGGATGGCGCTGGGCGAGAGACCTTCGTGGCGGACGCGTTCGAGCAGTCCGCGGGAATCGGCGGACCAGGAGATGTCCGCTTCGGTTGCGTAGTGATTGAAAAGAATCTCGGACAGGCGACTCCTGTAGAAGTTGCCAGAGCAAACGAACAACACCGATTGATACTGAGCCATAGTCGGCCCGGACGATCCAACACTCGGGCCCTGATTGAAATGAAATTTGGCGGAGCGGGCTCGTCGTCTCGTCGTCGATAGCGAATGCGGACTGGGGGCGCGGTGCAGGCGGGGAATGAAACCACGGATGGGAGAGTGATACGAAGCGAAGGAGTGGCGTGACTCGCGCCCAAACACAGCCCATGCCGCACTGACGATGGAGGCATTCCGCGCGAGCGACCCGAGCCATCGACTCTCGATCTCCTCCGCGAAAACATTTTTAGAGAACACCAAAATCTCTCGTTGACAGGTTTGCGCGACGCGCCTACTTCTTTGGCCGTTCCGTGTCGAAGAAAAAGATCTGCGATCGGAAGAAGGAAGGTAAGGGCGAGAAGACGCGCTTACCGGTTAAAGCATCGAAAGAAAGAGAAGAGCGAGATGATCGCCCCAATCTCAGTCGATCCAAGGAAGAACGACCCCCATGCCGCAGCCCTCCGCCTTTCCGCTGCCTGCTGCCTGCTGCCTCCGTGCCAGGGCCCATCCCGAACGCGCGTTCTAAAGCGAGTCCTGACTTTCGGTTGTCCGTTTCTCTTCCCCTTTTCACTCTTCGGTTTTCTCTCAACCCCCGCCACGTCATGAAAGCGCTCGTGTATATCGGCATCGCCTTGTTCGCGTTCCAGCTTGGGGCTCAGGAATCACAAGTTGTGGAACGCGGCGCCCACCACAACGTGATCGAACAGGTGAAGACGATCCCTCTTCCCGAGGGCGATTCGATTTCCGTGACAAACCGGTATATTGAGCTCGCAGACGGTTTAAACTATCTGGAGAACAATCAGTGGGTTCCTTCCGTGGCGGAGTTCGCCCTCGTGGATGGCTACGCGGTGGCCACGCAGGGGCAAAGCAAAGTCTCGCTGCCGGCGAACATCAATCAGGCCGCGGCAGTGCAATTCATCAGCTCTGCGGGCCGCGAGTTTCTCAGCAATCCGTTGTTCCTGGCGCTCCGGGACCCCGACAGTGGGGAGAGCGTGGCCATCGCGGTTCTTCAGGACAGCCAGGGGGTGCAGGTGGCGCCTGATCAGATCGTTTATCCCGACGCGTTCGTCGGAGATATCTCCGCCTCCATTCGGATGACGGTTCGGCTGAGCGGGCTGGAACAAGACATCCTGATCCATAACGCCATCGACCCAGCGGATTGGGAACTGGGGCCTAACACAGTGATCGAGAGTTGGACCGAGACTTTCGACTGGCCTGCGCCGGAGCAAATCCAGGTGGTGAAGGCCGGGGACATGGATGACATCGTTATCAAGTGGCCGGAATTTCGAATTGGGGCGGGCAAAGCATTCGGATTGGACGGGCAGGTTGAACAAGTGCCCGTAGCCAAACGCTTCGGCCCCATCGCAGGTCGGCAGTTTCTTGTGGAGATTGTTCAAGCGCAGGCCGTGGGGCCTTTGATGGCGCGGTTGCCTGCGCCCGGGGCTGCTGAACGGATCCTGGCCAAGAAAGCGCGGAAGTCAAAGGACGCAAAAGCGCTTCTGGCTTCGGTGAAACCTCGAACACGACCCAAAGGACAAAAGCAGGTCGCCTCAATCCAGCGGCGAGAGGAGAAGCTCCGTTCATGCGTCGTGTTGGATTATTCGACCCTCACGACGCCGCAGTCCGGCTTCACCTTTGAAGGGAACACTGTCTACCTCCTGACAGGGTCTGTGAGCCTCCAACAAACCACGACCCTGGTTGGAGGAACGGTGATCAAGCTCGACACGGGGGGATCGCTCAACATCCAAGGGCCGCTCGTCTGCCAAACTTCCCCCTATCGTTTGGCCATCATTACTTCGAAGCTCGACGGATCGGTAGGAGAGATCATCGCGACAGGGCCGCCGACGACCAAGACTTACGGATCGCCGGCGTTGAACCTCAACCCCAGCACGACGACGGCGTATAAGCTGCACGACATTGCGATCCGCTGGGCGGACAAAGCCATTCAGGTGCAGAACGCCTCATTGGTGGTGACGAACCTTCAGGTGGTGAGTTGCAACACGGCGATCTACAAAGCGTCCACTGCTACCACGCTGGATCTCAAGAACGCGCTGATGGACGACGTGGGCGTCATCTTGGATGGATCGTCCAGCGGGGCGAACACGGGCCAACATCTGACCTGTCATCGGGTGAGCAACTTCATGCAAGGGACGGTCTCAGCAATAGCCCTTGAGAACTCGCTCCTGATGTCCGTGACGAACACCGCTGGCAAGTACACCGGATCAAGTGTCGTGGCCCTCTTGGATGACACAGGAGTCTTTGCTCCGCAGGTGGGGGTTGGAAGGCACTATCTTGCGGCCAATAGCCCTTATCGAAACAATGGGACCGCGATTTCGGATGCGCAATTCCTGGTGGAATTGCAGTCCCGAACCACTTACGCGCCGAGCATGATCTCGGGGTATCAGACAGGAGGAGCGACGCTTTGGCCACGGGTTCCGACCGACCAGGGAATTTTAGATTATGGCTACCATTATTCCGTGTGCGATTACCTCGTGACGGACGCGGAGTTTAACGCTCCGGTGGTCCTGACCAATGGAGTCGTGCTGGGCTGTGCGGGGACCTCTGGGCTGCGATGCTCGTACAGCAGCACGCTCACAAGCGAAGGGTCGCCCACGCGGCTGAATCGGCTGGTGTGGTGCAATCAGTTTCAAGAATCGCCCGTGAGCACGGGCGCGGCGCCTGGGGATCGCAACCTGATCGAAATCTCGAGCAATCTGACACCGCAACCGACGTTGCGGCTGCGGTTCACCGAAGGGGACATGGCGGCTGGGGATGGTCGTTTTATGTATTTTGGGAATCTCCAGCAAACCTACAATCCGGCCTACCTGTCGATTCAGGACTGCTCGATTCGGGGTGGGAGTTTTGCCCTAGCGCCCAGCGTCAGCGGATCGACGTTCTCGTCCGTCAACTCGCTGTGGGAGAATTGCAACATCACCCTGTGGGAGAACACCGGCTACAGCACAACGACGATGTGGGTGACCTTTCGCAACAACCTGGTTCGGCGTGGAACGGTGGCCCTGAACAAGAACTCCACCGCTACGCCCTGGACGCTGAACGCGAACCTCTTTGACACTGCCTCAGTAGGGGCGACGCTGGGCACGGGGGTGAGCCTTGCCACGAGTTTTAACGGCTACCGGACTGGAGTCTCCCGACTCCCGGGAGAAACCAGCTACCAGGATGTCGCGACCTTCAACTACATGACCGGTCCTCTGGGCGAGTATTACTACACGCTGCCCGGCGCGGTCGACACCCTCAACGATCTCAAGGACACGGGAGATATTACTGCCGCGGCGGCGGGCTTGTCGGCACTTGGGGTCAGATCTCTTATCTCTTATATATGTTGCTTCTTGTACGTGAACCAGTCTGCATCTGGGCATGGCAAGGCCTTTGAGGATAGAGCGGGCTGGTAGTTGGTATCACGTGACGTCGCGCGGTAACGGGCGCACACGCATCTACCTTGATGATACCGACCGGATTCACTTCATCGAACTGCTGGCGGAGCTGGTGGCCCGGTTCCGATGGCGTCTTCACGGCTATGCCCTCATGGACAACCACTATC
>JACQFQ010000051.1 GCA_016199985.1 Verrucomicrobiota bacterium
AGAGGGGTTGCGCGGCTGCGTAGCTGATTTGCTCCACGAGCCATCGGCGTCCATCAATATCCCCGAAGCGCTTGAGCACTCGAATGGCGAGGTCTTCCCTTTCGGTGGAGAAGGCTTTGCCTTCAGCGATTTTCGTGCTGCCAAAGTGGATGACGATGTCATCGACAATTCCATCATTCACGACGGGGATCACCTGAGCCTGGGGCGAGGTGTTCATCTCACTCCAGAGCTCAATGGTGGTTGAGGCAGGGATGAGACCGAAATCTTCCGGATGGATCTGATGACTGGGGTCAAAGAAGACAAGGTCCTGCTCGATTCCGCGGCGGGTGTACGAGATCCGGATGGCGGCATCCAGCCCGCTGTCGAATGCAGAATCGTACAAAACCACATTGGGAGCGATCAGGTGTCCGACAGAATCTTGGACGGCGGAGAGAAGAACGCTTTGGCCTGTGGCATCGCGCAGGGCGACGAAGGCGGGACTGACTTCAAAATGCGCGCCATCGGTGGCGGTGATATCCAGGGCGTTCATCACGTTGAGGTTCTCGTTGAGGAAGACGGTCAAGGGTCCTTCAGCTGCCAGGAAGCCATTCTGCACGGGCTGGAGCTCTTGCTGCGTGAGTTCCCATCCGGTCGCCGTGAGATAGCACAGGGAATCGGCGATTTGGGTGATTCGGTTGGTGCGGTAGCGGGTGATGCCTGCCTCGTCCTGCCACACCTGGAGGCGTTCAAGCTTCTGATGATGGGGGCCTCGCTCAAGGATGCGCTGTTCCTGGGCGGGCAGAGTGAGGGTCGCGAAGAAAAGGCCAAGACACAGGAATGCTTTCATGGGAAGGCGGGGTTGAGGGGGACAGGACGACAGCGAAGGCTGCGGCCGGGACGGAGGAGAACCGAAACGAGGACTCGCTTTACGCTGACATTCTCGGACGGGACGATGGCAACGAGATTGCGAAGAGCGAAGAGCGAAGAGCGAAGAGCGAAGAGCCTGGGGCCCGGCGGCCTGAGGTCGTCCTTCCTAGGGGACTGACTGAGATTTTTGCGCACATTGTGCGGATAGCTCTCGAGCTTTTGATTTGTTCCTTGGAGGGGCTCCACTACTCCTTGCCTCTCCACTGGCTTGCTCTGGCAAGCTCTTCAATTCCTGAACGCGAAAACGTTTACGCCTGCGAAATTATCGTGTCAACAAGTTGCTCTAATTATTCTGAAAATTCTTTGCGAGGAGAAACATGCCATCATGGGGACGCTTCGCACGCATGGTTCAAGAAAGTGATTCGTGTCGTCATCGATTCGAAAGCTTCCTTTGCTTTCAAATCTGAAAGCCGCAAACAGTCGCTTCGTGAGAATTCGGGAGGAAAATGGCGGTTCGAGTTATGAGATCCAGGCGCGGGTCGCCGTCGACCAGGAAGGCTGGGAAACGAAAGAGCCGGCGGGAACCGCCGGCTCTTCTGAGACGAAATGGAGTCAGGGGATCGGCTACTCGCCGTCCTTGCCTTTGTCCTTGTCCTTGACGGCTTCGTGGGCCGCGTCGAAGGCGTGCTGCAGCGCCACCAGGTCTTCGCCCGGCTTGAGCGAATCCAGAACGGCGCGCTCGGCGTCGAGCTGCTCGGCGGTGTAGTTCGCGGCCTTGATCGAGAGACCGATCCGGCGTTCGCCCTTGTCGATCTTGATCACGCGGGCGGTCACGTCCTGGCCCACCTTCAGCACGTTCTTGATCTTTTCGACGCGCTCCTCGCTGACCTGCGAGATGTGCACGAGACCGTCGATGTCATGCTGCAGTCCGACAAACGCGCCAAAGCTCGCGAGCTTGGACACCTTGCCGCTGACGAGGTCGCCGACCTTGTAATACTTGTCGATGTTGCTCCAGGGATCCTCGGCGAGCTGCTTCATGCCAACGGCGATGCGCTGGTTGGCCTTGTCGATCTCGAGCACCACCACCTCCACATCCTCGCCCTTCTTCAGGACTTCGGACGGATGGTTGATCTTGCGCGTCCAGCTGATGTCGGAGACATGGATCATTCCGTCCAGGCCTTCCTCGAGCTCGATGAAAGCGCCATAGCTGGTGAGGTTGCGGATCTTGCCCTTGACCTTGGTTCCGGGCGGGTATTTCTCCAGGGCGCGATCCCAGGGATTGGTCTCGAGCTGGCGGATGCCGAGGGAGATCTTCTGCTCCTCGCGATTGATGCCGAGGACGACCGCCTCGACCTGCTGATCCGGCTTGAGGACGTCCGAGGGCTTCGCAATGCGCTTGGTCCAGGAAAGCTCGGTGACATGCACCAATCCTTCGACGCCCGGCTCGAGCTCGACGAACGCGCCGTACGGCACCAGGTTGACCACCTTGCCCATGACCTTCTGGCCGACCTGGAACTTGGTCTCGATGTTGTCCCAGGGATTGGCGTGCTTCTGCTTCAGGCCAAGGCTGACGCGCTCCTTTTCCTTGTTGATCTCGAGCACCACGACGTCGAGTTCCTGTCCGACCTTGAGAAGCTCGGAAGGATGGGCGATGCGGCCCCAGGACATGTCGGTGATGTGGAGGAGGCCGTCGAGGCCGTTGAGATCGATGAACGCGCCGAAGTCGGTGATGTTCTTGACCGTGCCCTTGCGGATGTCGCCCGGCACCATCTCGGAAAGCAGCTTCCCGCGACGCTCGTTACGCTCCTGCTCGATCAGCTCGCGGCGGCTGAGAACGATGTTCTGCCGGTCCTGGTTGATCTTGACGACCTTGAAGTCGTAGGTGTTGCCGACAAAAATGGCGAGGTTCTTCGGGGGAACCACGTCGACCTGCGAGGCGGGCAGGAACGCTTCCACGCCGATGTTGACGACGAGCCCGCCCTTGACGACGGATTTGACGCGGCCGGAGACGGTTCCGCCCTCGTTGCAGATGTTGAGGATCTTCTCCCAGTTTCTCTTGAACTCCGCCTTCTCCTTCGAAAGGACGACGGAGCCTTCCTTGTCCTCGAGTTTTTCGATGAGGACATCGATGACGTCTCCGACCTTGACGGTCTTGATGTCATCGAACTCACCACCGGGGATGGCGCCTTCACTTTTGTAACCGATGTCGACCAGAACTTCTTTGGGCCGAACTTCGATGATGGTGCCTTTGACGATTTCGCCAGCGGCAAAGCGCATCGCGCTTTGCTTCATGGCTTCTTCCATGGTCAGCATAGAACAGTTATCTACGGGGTCTGCAAACAAACGACAGGGAGGCTTGGTCGGGGGATGAAATACAGAAGCCCTGCGAAGTCTCCATTGCCTACCGAACCGAACGTTGCTCGGGCAACGGAGGGTTGAATGTTTTGTTGCGCATTAACGGTCTTTTCTCAGCCTCAACGACCCTCCGCACACGCGGGGGTCAGGCAAGACAGCAGCCTATGTGGGCAAAGGACGATTGCAAGGCAGTTTTTGGGGAACTTCCGATGGAAGAAAACCGGGCAACAGATCCCTCTCAACCGCCCTCTGGGTCCCAGAGTGGTATCGTTGCGCCGACCCGTTGCTTGAACTCCAATAAGCCAAGCCCCCTTCCCCGGCCCTCCCTCCGGACCCCGCATAGAACGCGACGCCAGCACTCGAGCTCAACGGACCCATGCCGACGGGCCAGGACTGACCGCGAGAGGTTTCCAGTTGTTCCGACGCGTTGGTTCTGTACTGTCGCGCCGTGAGCGACTTGACGCGCAACCCCTCGCCCAGCGAGGGAACAGAGCAACGCCTCCGGGCCCCGGCGATCTCCGGCTCCGTCGCCATCCAGTTCGCGAGGCGAATTCTTCCCATGGCGCTCCTGCTGGGAATCGCGGGCGGATCCTGCGTCGCGGGTCCATGGCCTTCCTGGCGGGGTCCGATCGGCAATGGCGTGTCGCCCGAGAAGCGCGCGACAGAAAAATGGAGCGCGACCCAGAATGTGCGTTGGCGCGCGCCCCTGCCCGAGCCCGGGAACTCCTCGCCGATCGTCTGGGGACGTCGCGTGTTCCTGACGCAGGCGATCGAGAGGGAAAACCGGCGCTCGCTGATGTGCTTCGATCGGCGGAATGGCCGGCTGCTCTGGCAGTCGGGCGTTCTTTATTCCGAGAAGGACACAACGCACGAATCGAACCCGCATTGCTCCTCCTCGGCGGTCACGGACGGAACCCGCGTGGTCGCCTGGTTCGGGTCCGGCGGGCTCCATTGCTATGACAACCGCGGCAGGGAAACCTGGTCGCGCGACCTCGGCAAACAAACTCACCCCTTCGGCTAC
The DNA here is from genome assembly GCA_016199985.1 of Verrucomicrobiota bacterium. Lineage (GTDB taxonomy): Bacteria > Verrucomicrobiota > Verrucomicrobiia > Limisphaerales > UBA11320 > UBA11320. Next base: position 4,223 of record JACQFQ010000051.1, read on the forward strand.
GGCGCCTCGCCCATTCTCCACGGCGACTTGTGCGTGCTGAACTTTGGCCCAGGCGATCCCAGCTATCTCATCGCGGTGGACAAGGCGACCGGCAGGACCCGCTGGCAGGTGAAGCAGCCGCTGTACACCCTGCCCTACGACGGCCCCACAGGCTCCTTCAGCACGCCCATCGTCACTCGGAACGGGGACCACGACGAGCTCATCGTCCCCTGGCCCACCCGCCTCTTCGCTGTCGATCCCGCGACGGGCGGCGAGCTTTGGTCCTGCTCCGGGCTTGATCCGCAGATTCTCGCCTCCCCCATGATCGGGGACGGCGTGGCGGTGTCCATGGGCGGTTTTCGAGGACGCTCCATCGCGACCCGGCTCGGCGGCCGCGGCGACATCACGCCCACGCACAAACTCTGGGAGAACAAAACCACGCTGATCACCACCGGCATCATCCATGACCAACATCTGTATGTCGTGCGCATGAGCGGGACCGCGATGTGCCTCGATCTGAAAGCGGGCGAAAAGGTCTGGGAGGAACGTCTGCGCGGCGCGTCCCCGAAGAACGACGCGTGGGCGTCGCTGGTGCTCGTCGGCGACAGGCTTTACGTGCCAAACCAGTCGGGCGACACCTGCGTGTTCCGCGCCAGCCCGAAATTTGAACTGCTGTCCGTGAACTCGATCGGCGGCGAGGAATGCAACGCTTCGCTCGCGGTTTCCGACGGACAAGTGTTCCAACGCACGCATCAAGCGCTCTGGTGCTTCGAAGAGAGGAAAAGGCCATGAGCGCGCGGCTCAAGGATCCCCTCAAAGCGCCCGTTCTCTCTCTCGTCGGCAATACGCCGATGGCGTCGCTGCGCTTCAACCCGGAAGGGGTGACTCTCCTCGCAAAATGCGAGTTCCTCAACCCGAGCGGGAGCATCAAGGATCGCCTCGCCAAGACCGTGCTGGTCGACGCCGTCAAGCGGCGCCTCCTCCGGCCCGACTCCATCATCCTGGAATGCACGAGCGGGAACACAGGGATCGCGTTGTCGATGGTGGGGACGGCGATGGGCTTTTCCGTGACGATTCTGATGTCGGAGGGCGCGAGCGAGGAACGGCGCCGACTGATTCGCAGGCTGGGAGCGCGGTTGATCCTCTTCAAGAGCGCGGGCCGCTATCAGACCGGAATCAAGGCGTCCCTGGAGATGGCGGCCAGGGATCCCCGCTACTTTCTGACACGGCAGTTCGACAACCCTTTGAACGTCGCGGATCACGAGCACGGCACGGGACGAGAGATTCTCCGCCAGGCGAAGGGGTCGATCGACGCCTTCGTGGCGGGCTACGGCACGGGCGGAACGCTCGCGGGTTGCGGCAAGGCGATCAAGAAGCAATGGCCGAAGGCGCGTATCATCGCGATGGAGCCGGCCGAGCAGGCCCTGCTCGCTGGAGAGTGTCCCTGCTGCCACTATATTGAGGGCGTCGCGGATGGATTCATCCCGCGGCTGCTCCAGGACGCGCCGCTGGACGGCGAGCAGAAGGTCAGCAGCGCGGAAGCGATGACCATGGCGCGTCGGCTCCATCGGGAGTTCGGGCTGCTCGTGGGGACCTCCTCGGGCGCGAATGTCGCCGCGGCGCTCCGCGTGGCCCAGGAACTCGGCCCCAAGGCAAAAGTGGCGACGCTTCTCTGCGACCGCGCGGAGCGTTACTTCAGCACCCCTCTGTTCGACGACGAGAAGCCGCGGCCAAGAAAGCGATCTGTTCCGCGCCCCTGAGTTGAATCGCGGAGCATCGCGGCTCAGCGACTCCGCTTCGCCCAGGCTTTCCAATCCCGATGCGTGGCGTCGACCATGATCTCCGCGGCGTTCGAAAGCCATTTGGCCTTCCGCCGATCCAGGTCGACACCGATGCGGGCCCTGGCGCCGCGCGCGCCGACATGGACATTCGCCAACTCCCAGCCCATCGCGAAGAGAAGCCGCGCCTCGTCCCGTTTTCGGGGCAATTGTCGGAGCTCGATCCGGCTGCAATAGGGAGAAATCCTCCGGATCAACCAATCCGAGCGCACGTCCAGGAAAGGATCCGGCGCGCGCGCCGCCAAGTCCGCGATCTCGCGGTAGTAGCTCCGCTCCGCCACGTTGCGGTCCTGTGGAAAGCGCCAGACGGAGGGCAGGATCGATTTGGCCTCGCGGGAGACATTTCCGCCCTTCCACTGGGCGATCGCCGTGTATCGAGGACGCCCCAGGCTCCCCAGCCCGGCCCGACGATGCACCACGCGAAACCCCTCCTCCGCGCCTTGCGGCATCGCCTCCCTGAGCAGTTTCATGACCTGCGGCGGCGTGCGCTCCACATCGGGCAGCAACGCGAACTTTCCCCAATAGCCGGCGGGGTCGCGAAATCCGCTCGTGACGGCGTCGCGCAGCCAGCGATTTCTCTCCGAGAGCACGAAAGGGCTGCCGCCGGCCGCCAAGCCTTCCTTGTATCCGTCGAGAATTGAAGAGCAAGCCGCGTTCGAACGGAGTGAAAGGCGATCCGCGTTCGAAGCGATCCACGCGCTCGAAGCCAGCCGAACCAGGTCGTTCGTGTACGGGATCGGGCAGGCCTCATCGAAGTCGTTGACTCCCCAGACGAGGCGACCCTCGGCGTCGCGCCATGTCCCGAAGTTCTCGAGATGAACGTCCCCCACCCCGAGCACTCGAGGGGCGCGGGTCAAGTCGGCGCAGGCGGTTTGGAACAACTCCGCCCAACGATAGAAAGTGGCGCGCAGGAACGCGAACTCGTCCGCTTCCATCGCGGCGTGCTTTGCGGCGAGATCCGCGCGATCGATCTGGCAGCGGGCCGCCATCCACCGTTCATAAGCCAGCGTGGCCACGTCGATGCTTCTCACGGACCGCATCCTAGCGCCGTGGAGGCGTCCGTCACTCAGGATCTCCGCGCGGCGCGGCGGAAGGGTTCGAGGCCTTCCGGGTAAAAAAAGGAAAAGTCTCCGCTCCGTTCACGAGGCAGAACTTACGCCCTCTGCCGCGGCCTTGAAAGCAGCATTTCCTGCGTTTAGCCGAGGCGACTTTTTCAGTAGCCCGGGCTGCGTTTCATGTGCATCACCGCTACGATCCAAACGTGATCGGGCTTCTCCGTGTAAATGATCGCATACGGGAACTGGGCGCTGAAGTGCCGGCGGGCTGGTGGATCAAACTTATGAAAGCGTTGCGGGTCTTCGCATGCGCTGTGGATGAGTCGCTCCATCTCGCGATAAAAGCGGATCCCCAAATCAGGCTCGATCTGGGTGTAGTAACTGACCGCATCGGCCAACTCAGCGTCGGCCTCAGGATGGATCACATACTTCACAGGCCGGCGATCTTGCGGATGCGAGCCAGGGATTCCTTGATGGGGATGCCCTGAACCTTCCCTTCGTCGATCTCGGCGATGCGCCGACCGATCTCCGTCTTCCAAGCTGCCTCGATGTCGGGTTCCATACCGCCGTGGCGGGCCAACAAGATGCGGTCCACCAGTTCGGCCACGACGTCCGCGGGCAGTTGTCGGGTTTCTTCAACGATTTGGTCCAAGGTCATCGGCATGGCTTTCACCCTGCGACAGTTTGAGTTTGGATTCAATGACCATGGCAGGCGCTGTCACCGTGGCGGACTATCCCGGTTTGATCGTCAGCGAAGGAGCATTGTTCCGCGCGGTCGATGCCCCACTCCCTGCCACTCTGCAAGGGATTCTACCGGGAGTTGAAAGTGGATACGCGTTCGAGCGACTTGATTCGCAGCCACACCCCGGAGACCGCGGCACAGGAGATTGCGGCACTGCCTCCAGCCCTACTTCTGCAAGTTGCCAAAAACCTTCTTGAGCAGATCGGTCGAGCGCGCGACGGGGTTCTCTCGAATCAGCTTCTCTTGCTCGGATATTTTCGTAAACAGGCCGTCGAGCGCCTTGTGGGTCACGTAGCCGTCGATGTCCGGCATCTGCTTGCTGAGCAGGCTTCCGCCAAAGCCCCCCAACGCGCCGAAGCCTCCGCCACCGGCTCCAAGATCCGCCATCCGCTTATAAGCGGCGGTGACTCCGGTCTTCTCCGTGGCGGCCTTCACAATCGGAAGGAAATGGGCGTAGAGGTTCGTTTCGCTCGACCGACGGAAGTATTGGGTGGCGGCGTTGTTGGTCCCCGTGAGGATGGAGCGGGCGTCGGCAATGGACATCTGTTTCACCGCATTGCCGAGAATGGCGGCCGCCTCTGGCGTCGCCTGTTCCGCGGCGCGATTCATCGTGGCGAGAAACTCGTCCGCCACGCTCCCCTGCCCCAGCGCCCGCAGCGATTTGTCCACTTTTCGCAAGCTCTCGGGCATCGGGATCATCACGGCCAGGTCCTTCAGAAAGCCGTCCGGCTTCCCCAGATGGGCGACCGCCTGCTGGACCCCGTTGCCCAAGGCCTCCTTGAGCCCGCCGATCATCTGGTCCTCAGAAAGCCCGAGCGCGGCCGCGGCGCCCGCGGGACTCGACTCGCCTGTGGCCTTCTTCTTGAGAAGATCGAAGAAGTCGGTGCCGGAAACCGAAACGCCGGCCAAGGGCAAGGCGATCATCAGAACAAGGGTGTAGAGTTTCATAAAGTGTCTCAAGAGTAGGCCGCGGCATCGAGAATGAGCATGCGGCGCGGCTTGACGCGATGAAAATCACGGGGCCGATTCGGAAGGAAGAGCTCAGTCAGGGCGGTCCCGCCCCGGTTTTTCGACGCAAAACAGAAAGGAACAAACGGTCGCCGTCTGTTCAGCGGGAGAGAGCGCGCACGCCGCGCTCGACGGCGTCGACCATGCGGACGACTTGTTCATCCGTGACGCAATAAGGAGGCATCAAAACCACAACGTTCCCAATGGGACGCGTCAGGACGCCATGGCGCGTCATCGTCTCGCAGACCCGGATGCCCGCGCGTTCCCGCAAGTCGAAAGGCTCCCGGGTTTTCCAATTCCTCACCAGTTCGATGCCGGCCACGAGGCCCACTTGGCGAATGTCCCCCACCTCCGGCAACGCCCATAGTCGTCGGAGCTGATCGCTCAACGAGCGTTGCAGTCGAAGCCGCCGGTCTTCCTCCCGTCGCTCCTGAAGCAGGGCGAGACTCTCCAAAGCGGCGGCGGCGCCGAGCTGGTTTCCGGTGAAGCTGTGTCCGTGAAAGAAGGTCTTGAACTCCTCGTACTCTCCGAGGAAGACGTTGAAAACGTCCTGCGTTGTCAGCGTGGCGGCCATCGGGAGGTAGCCGCCGGTCAACCCTTTGGCGACGACCAGATAGTCCGGCCGCACCGACTCGCGCTCGCAGGCAAACAGCGGCAGCCGGCCGCGCCGCGCCGCGCGGGCGTCTCGAACGCCCGTTCGTCCGAAGCCCGTCATGACCTCGTCGGCAATGATTGAAATCCCGCCCCCGCGGCAGAGCTCCGCGACACGCGACAACCATCCCTCCGGTTGCGGAATCATTCCCGCGGCCCCCTGCATGAGCGGCTCCACGACGAACGAGGTGAAGGGCCGCCCGACCGTCCGCGCCTTGCTCATTGTTTGCTCCACCTTCCCCACGCACTCCCATTCGCAGCGCCGCGTCAGCCGGGCGTCCTCACGGGCGGGACGGGCCCGGTTGAACGGGCAACGATAGCAGTAGGGCGACATCGCCTCGCCGGCCCCAAACAGCAGGCCGTTGTAGGCCTTGTGGAACAAGTCGATATGCCCAAGGCTCACCGCGCCCACGGTGTCGCCGTGATACGCGCCTTGCAGCGACAGGAACCGCGGCCTCCGCGAGAGCCCGCTTCGTCGGGCGGTTTCGTACGACATTTTCAGGGCGACCTCCATGGCGGTGGAGCCATCGTCCGAAAAAAACACCTTGTTCAGGCGCGACGGGCGCGAGCGCTTGGATATCGGAGCCGCCGCCCGAACCAATTCCGCGGCGAGGAGCGACGCGGGCTCGTTCGCGAATCCGAGCGCGGACGTGTGCGCGACCCGGCGGAGTTGACGGGAGAGAGCCCGGTTGATCCTCGGATGTCGATGGCCATGGAGGTTTGTCCAGATCGAGGAGTTGGCGTCGATGTATTCGCGACCCTTCGCGTCGGTGAGCACCGCGCCTTGGGCTTTCTTGATCACCAAGGGCTCCCGTCGCAGCCAATCCCGCATTTGGGTGAATGGATGCCAAACGAACTTCTGATCAAGACGCGCGAGAGGGTTCATGGAGTGCGTAGAGCTTCGCCGGCCCATAGAGAATGAGAACCGCGCCCGTTTGTCGATAGGGTTTCACCCCCTCGTCTTCCCGTCCCCCTCTTGTGGCGATCCTCACTACGATTCCCCGTCTGCGTCCCTGTCCTACGTGGCGAGCCTTCGCGTCCGTTGCGGTTTAACTTCCCCGCCCCGTCGACGCAGAACGCCCGAAGACCGAACCGCGGAGCCTCGCCTCGCACAGCGGGGAAACCGGGAACGGCCCTGCGCCCTATGGCGTCCTCAGCCGATAAAACCGCGCCGACGTCCGCGGGGCGCTGTCGATCGCCTCGATCGTCCCCGCGACGGCGCTGATCGGCATGTTCGTGAGGATCCGCCAACCGTTGCCGGGCAGCGCGTCGCGGAACTCGATCGTGTAGGCCCGCTGCGGGACGCCACGAAATCGGAGCAACGCGCCGGAAGTCAGCGGCACGACTTCATCAATCCTCAGCAGGCTCTGCGCATCGTTGGGGTTGGTTCCGGCGCGATACTCGCTGAGGTTGTTGAATCCATCGCCGTCAAAATCCAACAGCGCGTCGCCCGGAGCGGTCGGCGACAGCCCCGGCGTCTGGGACTCGTACACATCGGGCAGCCCATCGTGGTCCGAATCGGCGAGCACCGTGACGATCGCGTTCGATGAGGCCACGCTCGAAGTAACCACGTTGCCCACGAGGGCGCTGTAGGTTCCCGCCTGAGCGGGCTGAATGGCCGGGATGTCGTAGGTGGATTCGAATCCGCTCACGATGATGTTCGAAACGACCGTTGTGCCCCGCCTCCAGCGCACGTTGAAGGGAGGCGTTCCGCTCACTCGCAGCAGCAGCGAGAGCGACTCCCCTTGCACGACAATCGTGGGCTGGGGCGAAACCAGGATCGTGGGCTTCACGTTCACCGTCAGGATCGCCGGATCGCTCCGCATGGACCCGATGTCATCCGTGACCTTCGCCTGATAGACGCCCGCGTCGGAGGGCTGGACATTGGTCAGCGACAATGTCGAGGCGGTCGCGCCCGGCAGCGCAGTTCCATTGAAGAGCCATTGGTAGCGGAGAGCGCCCACACCCAGCGCCGTCAGGGAGAACGACACGCGGCTCCCGGCGTTGGTGGAACGGCTCGCCGGCTGCTGAACGATCGACGCTGGCCGCAGCGCGGTCAATCGGGCGATGTCGCTCACCACCGAGCCCAGACGATTATAGACGATGACTTGGTAGTCCCCCGCGCTGTCCAGGGGCGTCTCCCGCACGGTCAGGATGGCGTTGGTTGCCGCAGTGATTGGCGACGCGTTGAACAGCCACTGATAGTAGAGAGGAGGCTCCCCCGTCGCCTCCACAGCAAACGACGCGTCAAGAAAAGCGACGACCACGCGGCTCTGGGGCGGGGCGAGAATACGAGGCGCTTCTCCGAGTCCCAAATCGCGTCCCGGGCTCGGCAACGCCGCCTGCCAGTTCGCCGGGTCATCGCCAAACCGGGCGGAATCCCGACGCTGCAACGAAGGACCTCCCCCGTCCGCCGAAGAAGGCCAAGGAGCGCTGTCCCGGTAGCGAACCGTATCGACAGGCAGGTACACGAGTCCGTTGGTTCCATCGACCCAACCCGGCTTCTGCAACTCCAGTTTCTCTCCGCCGTTTTGGAGTCCTCCATCAGCGCCGCCGAGGACCGGAACCTCGACAGGAATGGCTTGTTTGAGGCGAAACGCTTCACCATCCCCAGACACGATCACCACGAGCCCGCCCGCTGGGATGGAGAATCCTGTCGGAAACTCAAATCCGAATCCCGCGAGCCTCCAGCGATTCGTTGACGCCGCCGTGTCGAAGCACTTCACCTCGGCGTCCGAGATGTTCTTTAGTTCAACGAAAGCGTCCGAGTCCCCTTCGGGATGATAATGGATCTCCTGGATCACAACGGGGCCGACGGCAGGTCCCGCGTTCACGCGGCCGAAGGTGGATTGCTTCTCGCGAACAATGAGGTCCTCCCCCGCGCTGTTGATGTAGCGCCCCAGGCTGATTCCCGCATCGGTGGGGCCGAAGGAATAACCGACCCCGTAGCCGGTGAACTGCCCCGCCGCGTCGGCGGCTGTCAGATACACGCTGTCGCCGGCGGAGTTGAAGGAGAACGCCGTCGGACCCGCTGGCTGCGGGTTGAAGTCATGCTCGTCCACAACCAGATAACCTCCCGGCGGAAGTGTCGCCCCGAGGGGAAACCTGTGCTTTCTGGGCGACGCCCCGTCGTCGCTGAGGAACCAGCCGGAGAGATCGACGTCCGCGCTCCCAGGATTGTAGAGCTCGACACGATCGAGCTGGGATGCGAGCGGATGCGCCACGACCTCATTGATCACGACACCGAGCGCCCACCCTGGAGGCTCGGGATCCTCCTGGCCGGGAGAACCGCCAGGAACCGCGCTCGCGCGCCAGTAGGAGCCGAGATTCAAGTCTTGCGCCCGAGCTCCCTGCTTCGGGACGAGCGAAAAGCCGTAGCCGTCGGGAGTCAGAGGCCAGGGAGCGCGATCGTTGTAAGTCAGATCGATGACATCGCCCCCCGTCGCGGTCGTCAACCGGATGCGCTCTCCATTATTGTCCAGCTTGCCGGTGAAAACGCCGTGAACCGTCACCCCTGGATAACGGGTCTTGAACGCCTCGACGTTTCGAACCAGGACAATCCTCTCTCCCGCCGCAAGCGTCGTCCCATTGGTGAACGAGAATTGGATTCCGGCCGTGAAACGAAGCGCGCCCAATTGCAAAACCTGGGTCCCCGTGTTTTTCAGCTCAACAAACTCCAGGTCATCGCCGGGGATAGCGCCGAAGTTTTGCGGGTTGTACATGATCTCCGTGAGCGCGAGCTTCGAGAAATCCTGAGGCGGAAAGAATGCGCTTCGGGTCAACCCGCTCCAGTTGTTCCCGCGCTTCAGCCGCGCCGTGACGACGGTTTGAGCGTTCAAAGTCACCGGTGCGACGAAAGCCTGGGCGCTAAGGCTCACGGCTCCGCCGGGCAGACGCGGGTCTGATCCATCCAGCGTGAAATAGAGGACGCCGTTGGTTCCCCCGATGACCAACTGGAAGCCGTTGGGGATGGGGCCGCCGGGCTGATTGAGGAACGGGGGGCGCACATAGCTGCTGTCAATCCAGGCGGCCCGCGCCTTCAGCCAGGACTTCATGGAGGAAAGACGGGCGCTCCACTCCGCGGCGCTGGGAAGTCCGTTGAGGATCGCCTTTGCGGGGGATATTTCGGCGGCTTGACCATCAATGATGTCGTCGAACCCTGCGTCGCTCATCGGCCCCGCCCGCAGGTTCCACCAGCGATCGATGTACTCCTGAACAAAGTCGGGATCCGAGAACAGCCGGGCATACCAAATCTGGTCCGCTCTCCAAAGCAGGTCTCCCTCCGCGCTGGCGCCAACGTAGTACGGACTCCAGTTGTAGTCCCACGCCGGCCCCATCCGGAGCTTCTCATCGCGGCCTTTCCACGGAAACATGCTGATCAACAATCCATCGCCATTGTGCGTGAGCGTGTTCAGGATGAAGTAGTCGGCGAAATCCAGCGTATCGAGATACTTCCGGTAGCCGTTCGTTGGATCCCGCCACAACGCGGGGTTGTAGAGCACATCCTCGAATTTCTTGAACCATCCCTCAATAGCCGCCCGCTGCTGCGTGGTGATCAGGTAGCCGTTGGGCGTATCGAAGTTCAAATACCCGTTGCTCTGCTGCGGAAGGTCGTCGCCCACGACCTGCTCGTTGGGCGGGGACTGGAGCTTTCGATCCGGTCCCGCGGTATGGAAGAACTGGGGTTGTCTCGCGCCGTTGGGCGCGGGCCAGCCGGTCTCTGGCTCGGCGTCCATTCGGTTGAGGTCCAAAAGCCATCCGCCGGCCGACCCGTCGGCCGAAAGCGTGTCGAAATCCAGGCGGTCCTTGCCGCGGGTCACTTTCTCGATGATCGCATAAACGCCGCGCCGGTCCGCCAGCTGCAAGTCTCCGCCATCCTCGTTGATGAACGCCTCCACCCAGCGAAACCGCACGGAATACCGTCCTGTCCGTCGACTCAGCTCATAGGCGAAGGTGTTGAAGAGCAATGTGGGATCTTTGGTCGCCTCGGCATCGGGATAGTAGAGGACCCACTCGGAGTGTTGGGGCATGCCGAGAGGGGACACATCCTGCTTGTCGCCGGTCTCGCTCTCGGCCTCGACGCTGAATGGCTTTTGCTGCCACGAGGACGAATAGGCGCCGCGTCCGCGGATGCCCACCCGACTGAACATTTCTGGATCGTCCGTCAGGGAACTCGTCCCCTGCCCCGCCGCCCGATCAAACGTCGCCCACACCGCGGTCTGGCGGGGCAGCTGCTTCACTCCCGATCCGTCTCCGCTCCACCCTTTTTGCGGAATCACGCCCGCGCCAAAATTCTCGATCACGAGAATCGGCAGGTTCGAGCGATACCCGACTAACTGCGGGGCCAATCGAATGTAGCTCTCCCCGGTGACGAGGCTCGATCGCCCCGCCTTCAGCGCGATCGCGCGGACGCGGCGGGTGTGATCGATCGTGATGCGACCCACGTAGGCCACGCCATTGGTGGCGCTCGGAGTGGTTCCGTTGAGCGTATAGCGGATCTCCGCGTCCTCCGTAGGACAGCGCAGCGAGAGATTGAAATCGTTCGTCACCGTCCCGCTCGCCCGGGAGAACTCAACCGGCTGCGGCGGAGGCGGCGTGTTCAGGTTCGGAGCTCCTGGCGAAGGCGCGCCCATGGCTTGCGTCGTCGCCAAATCGCCGGCCAGGACGCCGTATGAAACATCGGGAAGCTGAGGCGGGTAGCTCGGCGCGAACTCGTGGAGAATGCCTGGACCCGGCCCCACCAGGGCGAGGTAGCCGCCGGTCGGACTCAACCGAAAGTTGGCGTGAAGCGGAGCGTCCGTCCGAATGCGATTCTTCCCGGACGCGAACACCACCAGGAAGCCGCGCGCGGAAAGAGTCACGTCCGGAAAGGCCCACTGAGTGAGATCCTTGCGGCTATCGGTGAGATAGTAGCCCAACAAATGGACCGCGGAGGACCCGGGATTATAGATCTCGATCCAATCCGAAAACTGGCCGTCCTCGTCGCGAAGAGTGGAGGCGTTGTCCGCCATGAACTCGGACACCACCACGTGACTCGCCGGATGAAGCACCTGGACCGTCGCATCGGCGCGAGCTTCGCCAAAGGGGCTCTTCACGCTGAGCGTGTACGTGGCATCGACGGTGGGGAAGACATCGACTCCTCCGCGCCCGTCAATCGTCTGGCTCGTGACATCGCCGGGACCTGGCGACACGGAGAACAGCTGTCCATAGACCGCGTCCCAGCTCAAGCGCACGGGATCGCCCGGTCCGACAAAGAGCCTGTCGGGAGCGAAGCCTTGAATCCTCGGCGCAGGGTTCACGGTCACCGCGACACGCCCCGTGACGCTGCCTCCGCCATTGCTCGCGACCAGTTCATAGACATGCGTCTCGTCGGGTTGCAGCGAGGCGCTGTTCAATCCGGTGACATCCGATCCGTCCAGGCGGACCTGATCGGCCTTGGCCACATCCCAGCTGAGCAGCGTGGCGGCGGGGGAGAACAGGACATCCGGCGAGGCCGTGAACTGAAGAAGGAGCGGGGGTCGCGTCACGCCGGTGAAGGCGTCGGCGTGGCGTTGCAGAACTTCGGGAGACAGCGCGTCGTCGTACACAACGACCCGGTGGATGACGCCGACCATTCCCTCCGTGCCGCCCGCGTTGTTGCCCAGATAGCCTTGGCCGCGCGGCAAGGCGAAGCTGGCGGAAACGCCCGTCCGCGTTCCGCCAATGGAGCCGTTCACGTAAAGCTGCATCGTGTGGGACGCGGCCAGCCAAACGAAGCCGAGGTGCGTCGGCTGAGTCGGGGAAGGCACGGCTGGAGAAAAGAGATAATCCGCGACGCCCGACTGGGTGAAGCCGACCTGTCCAGTGTTGTTCCATTGCTCGAAACGGAGGCTGCTGGACGCGTTCAGCCCGACCGCCAGATAGCCGTCGGGTCCGCCGGCAAGGGGATCGCCTTCCACGATGAACTCGAGGGTGGCGTCGCCGGAAGAACTCCCGAAGTTGAAGGAGACCCGGTTGGTGTCGAAGAAGGAGGCGGGGGCGGCAAGAGCGGCCAAAGGCTTGATCCCCGCGATGGCGTCGGAGGCGATCCTCGCGTCGTAGTCCGTCAAAGCCGCGCCGGCGGTGATCGCGAGCAGCGGGATCCATCCAAGGAGGCTCCGCCACACAACAAAACTGGAACGAAAAAACGCGTTCATGATCGAGGAGCCAGGCTGCGAGCCCTGAACGTAGTCGCGCGCGCCCCGAATCACAAGTCGACATTGGGCCGATGACCCGATGACGAGCGCGCCACCTCCCTACTTGCGCCGGCCGGGGTGGGTCCTGTAGTTTTCCGGTCTATGACGTTGACGGAAAAAATACTCGCCCGCGCCGCGGGCAAAAGCTCGGTCTCGGCCGGGGATAACGTGTGGGTCAACGCCGATGTCCTCATGACCCACGATGTGTGCGGACCCGGCACGATCGGCGTCTTCAAACGCGAGTTCGGAAAGAACGCCAAGGTCTGGGATCGTCAAAAGGTCGTCATCATCCCCGATCACTACATCTTCACCGCCGACTCCAAGTCCAACCGCAACGTTGATATCCTCCGCGAGTTCGTCCAGGAACAGTCCCTCCCTTACTTCTACGACGTCATCGACGACCCGAAGGGCACGTGGAAATTCGACGCCACGCGGGGGCTGCTGAAGAAGCAGTACGGATCCAACTACGCCGGAGTCTGTCACACCGCGCTGCCGCAGAAAGGCCATACGCGTCCCGGCGAGGTCCTCTTCGGCACCGATTCGCACACCTGCATGGCCGGGGCGTTCAATGAATTCGCCACCGGCATTGGCAACACGGACGCCGGATTCGTCCTCGGCACCGGAAAGCTGCTCATCAAGGTCCCCGAAACGATGCGCTTCAGGATCGAAGGCTGCCTGCAGCCCGGCGTGATGGCCAAGGACGTCATCCTGCACGTGATCGGCGAGATCGGGTTTGATGGCGCGACTTATCGCGCGATGCAGTTCGACGGACCCGGGGTTCAGTCCCTTTCGATGGACGACCGAATGACCATCGCGAACATGGCGATCGAGGCCGGCGGCAAGAACGGCATCTTCGAATTCGACGCCCGCACCCAGGAGTATGTGGACGCGCGCGTTCGATTGAACGGCACGCGCTCCACCTACACTCCGGTCGAGCGCGACAAAAACGAAAAGTTTGTTTTCGAAATGACCGTCGACCTGTCGAAGCTCGAGCCGACGGTCGCATGCCACCCCGACCCCGGCCAGCGCAAGAAGGCCAAGGAGCTCTCGGGCATCAAGCTGGACCGCGCGTACATCGGTTCGTGCACAGGCGGCAAAACAAGCGACTTCGTGGAGTTCGCCCGCATCCTTCGCGGACGCCGGGTCACGATCGACACCTTCGGTGTCCCCGCGACGCCCGAGATTGTCCATGATCTTCAGTCCACGCGATGGGGCGAGAGCACCCTATGGCAGATCCTGCTCGATGCGGGCGTTCAGATGACCGAAAACGCCGGGTGCTCCGCCTGCCTGGGCGGACCGGTCGACACTTTCGGACGGATGAACACGCCCATGAAGTGCATCAGCGCGACGAACCGGAACTTCCCCGGCCGCATGGGCCACAAAGAGTCCCAGGTTTTTCTGGCTTCTCCCGCGACCGTGGCGGCCAGCGCGATCGCCGGGAGAATCGCCGACCCTCGCGAATACCTTCAATAATCGACCTCCGCGCCGAGAGCCACCATGACCACTCGCAAGATTCGTTGGGGGATCCTCGGATCCGCGCACATCGCCCGCAAGAACTGGGAAGCCATTCTCAACAGCGGCAACTCGACGCTGGCCGCGGTGGCCAGCCGGGATCGCAGGAGGAGCCAGCAGTTCATCGACGAGTGCTCCTCCCAGGCGCCACACCCGGTCGCGCCGAAGGCTCTGGGCAGCTACGAAGAACTGATCGCGTCGCCGGACGTGGACGCCGTCTACATCCCGCTGCCCACCGGGGTGCGCAAGGAATGGGTTATGAAGGCGGCGGCCGCGAAGAAACATGTGCTCTGCGAGAAGCCCTGCGCGCCGACGCTGGCCGACCTGAGGGACATGGTCGACGCCTGCAAGCGTCACGGAGTTCAGTTCATGGACGGCGTGATGTTCATGCACAGCCGGCGCCTGGACGCGATCCGCGGGGTGTTGAACGACGGGACGACAGTCGGCGAGATTAAGCGCATCGCTTCCGCGTTCAGCTTCAGCGGCGGCGCGGATTTTCTCACCGAGAACATTCGCATGCACAGCCAGCTGGAGCCGCATGGCGCTCTGGGCGATTTGGGATGGTACTGCATCCGCTTCGGCCTTTGGGTGATGAACTGGCGATTGCCTCGACAGGCGTCCGGCCGAATCCTGGCGCAGGTGGGCCGTCCGGACAGCCCGACGGCCGTGCCCACGGAATTCAGCGGGGATCTTCTCTTCGATGACGGCGTCTCCATGAACTTCTACTGCTCGTTCCTCACGGAGAACCAGGAGTGGGCGCACGTCAGCGGCTCGAAGGGATTCCTCGCTGTGCCAGACTTTGTTCTGCCGTTTTTCGGAAGCGAAGCGGTCTTCGAAACAAACCATCCCACCTTCACCGTCAATGGCTCGCGCTTCAACATGGAGACCCGGCTCAAGCGCCATGTGGTTCAGGAGTACAGCAACAACCATGAGGGCTCACAGGAGACAAACCTGTTCCGGAATTTTTCCAACCAGGTCCTGAGCGGGAAGCTGAATGCGTCGTGGGCGGAAATGGCGTATCAGACGCAGCAGGTGATGGAGTCCTGCCTGGCTTCAGCCCGGTCGGGCGGAGGCATGGTCGACATCGCGGGCTAAGGAGGCGGCTCAGCCCGGATTCATTTCGGCGACGGCAGGGTCCGCCACTGGTTGACGACCCCATTCTGGAACACCACTTCCATCCGCACATAGGGCCGCAGATAGTAATCGCGAGCCATGTAAGGCTCCGAGTAGAAGCGCCGCCCCGCGCGATAGCCTCTGTAGGTCCAGTATTGGTGTTCCTGCATGCTGGAGGCGTGGTAGAGCCAATGGGTCGTCGCTCCGGCCTGGGTCTCCTCCTGAATGATCTCGTCGGGCTTGCCGAGGGCGATGTAGGCCGCGTCTTCCGACATCCCCACCTTGACCTTTCCCTGATCCACGAGAAGTCGAAGCTCGGGTGACAGCCCGCTATACGCCCCGTATCGCTCCTGCTTCCGTTGTTCAAAGTTCTTCGGTGTCGCGCAGCCGCATGCCAGCGCTATGAGAATCCACCCCCAACTGACGCCAAGGCATTTGATTCGCATACCCCCAAATTACCCACACACGGAGTTTTGTAAACCGTGGTGATACTCCCCCTCCAACCCGCGGGCGCGATTAATTCTGGGTGAGGAAAAGGGCTGCGACCCCTCGGGGGTCGGCTGGCACAACGTGTTAATCCGGTGGCGGCGCTGCGCGCAGCCACCGGCTAATTGCTACCATCCCTCCGGGATGCGGACCACGCCCTCAAGCCAGAGGCTTGATAGCGATTAGCCGGTGGTTGAGG
The DNA here is from genome assembly GCA_016199985.1 of Verrucomicrobiota bacterium. Taxonomy (GTDB): domain Bacteria; phylum Verrucomicrobiota; class Verrucomicrobiia; order Limisphaerales; family UBA11320; genus UBA11320. The sequence goes on from JACQFQ010000051.1 coordinate 20,020, forward strand.
AGCAAAGCGACGACACCGCCGGAACTCCCATCCAAATTAATCCCAGCATCCCGGAGGGATGCCAGGCCCCCACCTCAACCGGAACGAATCACACCCCCAATCCGCAGAAGCCCTGTCCCTCTGTTCGCTCTCTCCGACGCTTCACGGGTATATGAAATGAAAGCCAACCTCGTCCCATGGCAGCACCCTTGTCTCCGACTCAGTCCAACCGGACCCTCCGGCCGAATGTTTCCAAAAGTGGGAGGATCGAAGGGCTTGAAATCCGGACTAGCGTCTGGCGTCAAGGGCTGATTATGTCGGCGGATGCAGCCGGCAGAACACCACTCGCGGGCATTCTCCCCCTCGGGCCATCCCTCCGAGCCGCGCGCTCGTTTGGTTCCGTCGTCGCCCCCCGTCGCGGAAAGCCGACGTCGGAAGCGCACGCATCGCGATCCCCACAACTCAACGACACCACCACATCCCGCTGCCTGACACCACGCCAATGAAAACCAGCCTCATCGCCATCATCTCCTGCCTCGCCGCGGTCGCCCTTGTCGCCGCGGACTCAAGCCCCAAGGAAGACCTCGCGGCCGCCGCGAAGAAGCTCGGGGACCAAGCCAACTACGGTTGGACAACCACAGTCGTGGTCCCGGAGTCCGCCCAATTCAAGCCTGGCCCCACCGAGGGAAAGACCGAAAAAGATGGCTTCACCTACGTCACCATGAGCTTCGGCGACAATAAGACAGAGATCGTGACCAAAGGCGGCAAAGCCGCCGTCACCGATCAGGAGGGCGCATGGAAGCTGTCATCAGAGTTGGAAAACGCGGAAGGCCCCGCGCGATTTCTAAGCCGCATAGTGAAGAATATGAAGACCCCGGCGGCGCAGGTCGCCGACCTCTTGGACGCGGCGAAAGAACTGAAAAAGGACGGTGACAGCTACGTCGCGGAGCTCACCGAGGAAGGCGCCAAGAAGCAGTTTCGATTCGGCCAGCCCAAGAACGCCAAGGGCTCCGTGAAATTCTGGATCAAGGACGGACTCCTGAGCAAGTTCCAGGTGAAGCTGGAAGGCGCCATCGAGTTCAACGGAAACGAGATCGACGCGGCCCGAACGACCACGACCCAGATCAAGGGCGCCGGCGAAACCAAGGTGGACGCGCCCAGCGAGGCGAAAAAGAAGTTATCCTGAGCCGATGCTCACAGCCTTGCGCCAAAGGCTCTCGCCGCATTGAGGAAGAGTCGCGCGCCTTTCAATGAACAGCCCCTAAAAGGACCGGATCATGCGCAAATTCCATTGTCTAGTGGCCCTAATGTTTGGAGTCCTGCAGGCGCTCAGCGCCGCCGAACCCTCGGCCGTCCTCCTCTGGCCGCAAGGCGCACCGGGGTCTGAAGGCAAGGCGGGCCCTGAGAAAGTGGAGGTCTCCAAGGGCGGAGAGCGGAACGTCTCGAATATCCACGCGCCCAGCCTGACGCCGTTCCTGCCGCCCAAGGATCGCGCCAACGGCGCGGCGGTGATCGTGGTTCCCGGCGGCGGTCATCGCGTGCTGTGCGTTGATCACGAGGGATACAACATCGCCCGCTGGCTCAACGAGCGCGGAATCGCCGCGTTCGTGCTCAAGCACCGCCTGGCTCGTGAAGCCGGATCCACCTATAAGATCGAGGTGGAGGCGGACGCGGACATGCGCCGCGCCCTCCGACTCGTGCGACACAACGCGAAGGCGTGGGCCGTGGATCCCGGGCGGGTGGGCGCGATCGGTTTTTCGGCCGGAGGCGAACTCGTCTCGCACGCGAGCATCCGCTTCGACGCCGGCGCGCCGGACGCGGCCGACCACATCGAACGCGAACGCAGCCGCCCGGACTTTCAAGGCCTGATCTACCCTGGACGCTCCACGGACATCCTCCCGACAACGAACGCCCCGCCCGCGTTCCTCGCCTGCGGCTACAACGATCGCCAGGACATCGCCGAAGGACTGGCTGAGGCCTACCTCCGATTCAAGCGCGCCGGAGTTCCGGCCGAACTCCATATCTACTCCGCGGCGGGCCACGGCTTCGGAATGCGGGCTGGGATGAAGGGCGCCGTCGCAGGCTGGGCGACGCGCTTCGAGGAGTGGATGCAAGATCGAGGCTTCTTGACCCCGCCCTGATTCAACGCCCATGCCGCTCGACCGACACCCGCAGAACTCACTCTCAACCGTCCACCTCCCGTCATGATATCTTCCAAGCTTCCACGAACCTTCATCCTCGCGTTCAGCGTCGCGGCCGGCGCCCGGATATCCGCCGCGTCACTCGGCGTGTTTGAATCGCAAAACGACGTCGGCGCCACGAAGCACGCGGGCTGGGCGCAATGGGACGCCTCGGCGGACGCGCACACCGTCTCCGGCGGCGGCGCCAACATGTGGTTCACCAACGACGCCTTCCACTTCGTGTGGAAAAGGGTGTCGGGCGATGTCGCGCTCGCGGCGGACATCTCCTTCCTCGGCGAAGGCGGCGATCCCCATCGCAAGGCCTGCCTGCTCGTTCGCCAAAGCCTCGACGCCGACTCGGCCTACGCGGATGCGGCGATCCATGGCGACGGCCTGACCTCGCTGCAATATCGGGCCGACAACAATCAACGCACCTACGAGATCCAATCCGGCGTCTCAGGCCCGAAGCGTCTGCGCATCGAAAAGCGAGGGCGCTATGTCTCCATGTCCATCGCCGGAAACAACGGGGAGCTGCGCCCGGCGGGCGGATCCTTCCGGCTCGAGTTGAACGAGCCCTTCTACGTGGGGTTGGGCGTGTGCTCCCACAACAACGAGCGGATCGAGACGGCCGTGTTCAAGAACGTGCGGCTCATGGAAGGACGACCCCCCGGGAAGGCCGCGACCCAGCTCCATTGCACATTGGAGACCGTGCCCTTGGCGTCGAGGGATCGGCGGGTCGTGTGGACGACAACGAATCACATTGAGGCGCCCAACTGGTCGCGGGACGGCGCCTCTCTGTTTTTCAACGGGCGAGGCCGGATGTATCGCATCCCGGTCGCTGGGGGCGAGCCAACGCCGATCGACACCGGCGTCGCCATCCGCTGCAACAATGACCACGGCCTCTCGCCTGACGGCTCGACGCTCGTGATCAGCGACCAGTCTCAGGGCGACCGAAAGTCACGGATCTACACCCTGTCGGCGGCGGGCGGAACGCCGAGGAGAATCACCGACGCGGGCCCGTCCTACTGGCATGGATGGTCGCCCGACGGGCGCACTCTGGCCTATTGCGCCGAGCGGAACGGAGCGTTCGACATCTACACGATCCCCGTCGAGGGCGGCGCCGAGACGCGGCTGACAACGGCCGAAGGCCTGGACGACGGCCCCGACTACTCGCCCGATGGCCAGTGGATCTACTTCAACTCCGACCGGACAGGGACCATGCAAATCTGGAGAATGCATCCCGACGGATCTCAGCAGGAAGCGGTGACGCGCGACGAATTCAACAACTGGTTCCCGCATCCATCGCCCGATGGGCGCTGGCTGGTTTTCGTCTCCTATGAGAATGCGGTGAAGGGCCATCCGGAGAACAAGGACGTCAGCCTGCGCGTGATGCCGCTGGGCGGCGGGAAGATCGAGACCCTTGCGAAGCTGTTCGGTGGCCAGGGAACCCTCAACGTTCCGTCGTGGTCCCCCGATAGCCGCCGCGTCGCGTTTGTGAGCTATCAACTCATCCCCGCCGCCGAATAGCCGCCGGAGCTCTCGCTTCGACGCGAGACGCGGCTCAGAACTCATCGATGAGCGCTTGCAGCCGCTTTGCCGACACGGGCTCGGCGGTGCCGAGCTCCTGGGCGAACACGGAAACCTTGAACTCCTCGACCATCCAGCGCAGGCGGTCGAGCAGCTCCAACTTCTCTTCGCCGAGCCCGGCCCGAGGCTGACAGGCGTCGACATACGGCTGCACCAAGCGAGCGCGCTCCTGCTCCTTCAGCGGGTTCAGCGCGGCTCGCTCCGCGCGCAGCCTCATCGCCCGCAGGTAGCGGAGCAGATGCGGCAAACGCTCCGGAGGCGTGCGAACGAGAAAATCCCTGGAGATCAGCCGATCCAATTCCTCGCGGAGCCTGGGATAGGGATTCCTCAAGGTCAGAAGCTCCTGCCTCCGTTGCAGGATCTGCCCCAGGCAATCCACGAATCCAGGAACCACGCCCTTCATCGCCTCGCGCGCCTCCGTCACGGCGGCCTGATAGCCGGCATCGTCCAGCGTTCGCGGCGCGGGAAACACCTTGCGCTTGAGATGCGCCAGGGCTCCGTCCATGAGCTCGTCGCCCCCGCCCAGAGTCGCGAACAAGATCTTGTGGCGCTCGAGCGAACGGAGGTCCTTCTGCATCCAGGCGAGATCGCGCGAGACAGCGAACTCCAGGAGTTTCGCCCATCCGAGACGCGTGTGTCGCAGCGCCTCCGCTTCCTTGCGAAACAACCTCAGCGAAACATGCCCCGCCTCCTCGACCAGCCCTGGAAACGCAACGAGCATTCCGCCGCCCGGCCCCGACACCTCCACCTGCCTCGGTATCGACCCAAAGCTCCACTGCGTGGCGCCCGGTTTCTCCCACCGCGCGCATGCCTGCTTCCAGAGCTCGTCGACGGCGGGCGTCTTCACGGTTTCGACGCTCTTCTCCAAGGTTCCCAGATCGCGGCCCGACGCGATGGGTTTCTCATGCGGCCCCACCAGCTCCACGCGGGGACGCAGATGGTTCGGCAGCTGATTCCATTGCCAGGTCCCGGAAGGCACGGTCACCTGATACCGGCGCGTGATGAACGCGGCGAGCTCGTCCAGAAACGCGCCTCCCTCCGGCCTGAACTCGGCGACGATCTCCCGCACCTTCGGCGCGTGGGGTTGCAGATCGCGCCGAAGGAGCCTCGGGAGCTCTTTCAGCAGCGAGGCAACCTGCGCCTCGCGAAGGCCCGGCACGCTCCAGGCCACGCTCGACTCCTTCACCAAGCTCCAGAGCCCCAAAGGCACCTTCAACGTGGCGCCATCGCGCTCCTCGCCGGGAGCGTAGGCGTAGGCGATCGGCACGGAGTGAGTCCCCAATGAAACCGTCGCGGGAAAAGCCGCCGCGTCGAACTGCGTGTCGACCTCGCCCACGATGTCCCGCTCGGTCGCCATAAGAAATGTCGAGCCCGGGGCGCTGTTCTCCTGAAGCAGCTGGTTCAACTCTTGGACAGAGGACACCGCGCTCAGCGATTGGGCGTAGAATCGGAAAAAAGCTTCGTCCAAATCGCCAAAACCATGATTCCTAGACCGCGTCTGCCAGGCCTCGATCCGCTCGCGAACGGCCCGATTGTGCTCCATGAACCGCGCGCTATGGAGCTGCCAGCGTCGACGGCCCGCGGGCCTGGCAGGTTCCGCGGAACGAACACGCGCCTCGGCCTCTTCGTCGACGGGATCGAGCGCGCCTTCCTCGACCAGGGCGGCTCGAATGAAGATCGCGCTGGCCTCCGCTGGCGCGATCGAACCATAGGCGACGCGGCGATGAATCACCTCGAGCCCATGATACGTCACTCGTTCCCGCGCGACCACCTGGCCGGAAACCGGGTCCCAGCGCGCTTGATCGTGCGATCGCTTGCAAAGATGCGCGCCCAACTCGGCGATCCACTCGGGGTCGACGCCCACCAGCGTCCTGGCGAACAGGCGGCTGGTCTCGACGATCTCGCCCGCCACGATCCACTCGGGCTGACAAGTCTTCTCCGCGGGCTTCGCCGGTCCGGACGCCCTCGGCCGCGCCGCGGCTTTTTGCGCGGCGCCCTTGTCATGGAGCGCGCTCGCAGGAAATACCGCGACCAAACGATTGCCCGTCGCCTTGTAGACGTTCCGCTCGGCCCGCTGCGCAACATGCCCCAACAGCCCCGTGAGGATCGAGCGGTGGATCGCCTGGAATTTCGCGTCCGTGGACGTCCAAAGCGGGACGGGCTTCTCCGGAGCGTCCGTGCGCCGGGGGTTCGCGGCGTCGCCCTCCTCGCCTTCGGCGTCCTCCTCGTCCCACGCGTTGCCGGCGCCCGCTCCGAGTGTTTCGTGGAACGTGCTCTCGAGCTGCGCGTGGATGTCCACCCACTCCCTCATCCGGAGATAGGAGAGGAAATTCGCCTTGCAGAACCTCCGCAGCTGGTTCTGCGTGCGCAACCGCCGCCATTGCTCATGAAACGCGTTCCACAGATTCAGCAAGGTGAGGAAGTCGGACGCCGGGTGCTGGAACTTGCGGTGGGCGGCCGTGGCCGCCACGGCTTCCTCGAACGGCCTCTCGCGGGGATCCTGAATGCTGAGCCCGGAGGCGATCACGAGCACCTCGTCCAGAACGCGCTCCCGGTTCGACTGAAGCACGATCCTGCCGATCGTGGGGTCCACGGGCAGCCGCGCCAGGTCGACGCCGAGCGGAGTGATCGCCCGCTGGTCGTCCAGAGCGCCCAACTCCTGAAGGAGGTCGTAGCCCGCGCGGATCGCGGCCGGAGAGGGCATGTCGAGGAACGGGAAGGTCTCGATCTCGCCGAGACGCGCCGATTTCATCCGCAAAATCACTTCCGCAAGATTGGCGCGCTGGATCTCGGGCTGCGTGAAAAGCGGCCGTGCGAGAAAGTCCTCCTCGCTGTAAAGCCGGAAGCAGACGCCCGCTTCAACGCGTCCGCATCGCCCTTTGCGCTGGTTGGCGCTGCTTTGTGAAATCGGCTCAATGGGGAGCCGCTTCGTGCGCGATCTCGGATTGTATCGGCTCAGGCGCGCGAGCCCGGCGTCCACGACGTACCGGATTCCGGGAATCGTGATGGAGGTCTCGGCGATGTTGGTCGCCAGAACGACCTTGCGGATCGCCGACTCGGCGAACGCGCGCTGCTGGTCGGCGCCGGACAGCCGCCCGAACATGGGAATCACGTTCACGCCGCGCACGTCGCGGCTGTCGAGAAGGTCGCGCAGCTCGCGGATGTCGCGCTCGCCAGGAAGAAAAACCAGGATGTCCCCGCTCGAGGAACTGGTGAGAATGTCCTCCACGGTTGTGGCGGCGGCGTCGACGTAGGTTTGATCTCCACGCTCCTCCGCCTCCTGATCCAGGGGCCGATAGACCGCTTCGACGGGATACATCCGACCCGAAACCTCGATGATCGGAGCGTTGCCGAAGGCCGCGGAGAACCTCGCTGTGTCGATGGTCGCCGAGGTGATCACGACCTTCAGGTCCGGGCGCTTGGCGATGAGGTGGCGGAGGTGCCCGAGGAGGAAATCAATGTTGAGGGACCGCTCATGCGCCTCGTCGAGCACGAGCGTGTCGTACTCGCTCAGATGCGGATCACCCTGCGTCTCGGCGAGCAGGATGCCATCGGTCATGAACTTGATGAGCGTCTCAGGCGAGGTTTGATCGGAGAACCGGATCTTGCATCCGACCTGCCTTCCCCAAGGCACCGCAAGCTCCTCGGCCACGCGCCGGGAGATGGTGAGCGCCGCGACGCGCCGGGGCTGTGTGCAGCCGATCTTCCCGCGGATCCCCAGGCCGGCCTCCAGGCACATCTTGGGAATCTGCGTGGTTTTTCCCGAACCCGTTTCGCCGGCGATCACGACCACGGGATGGGCCCGGATTGCGGCGACGATCTCCTCCCGTCGCATGGAAACAGGCAGCGACTCGGGGTATCTCACGTCGGGACGGTGCTTCGCGCGACGGGCGCAAAGGTCCACGGATCGTTGCGCCTGCTCGCACAGTCCCTCGATCTCAGCCTGGATGGAGTCCGTCGTCCCCCTGCGGCGGAGCAGGACGGCAAGGCGGGAGCCGAGCCTCACCTGGTCGTACAGGAGGCATTGCGGCAGCCTTTTTTTGAGTTCATCGAGCGGGTCCATGGATCTGACTCCGCCCGCATCTACTGGATTCCTCGCCCGATAACAAGCCGCGATGCGGCGGGCGATGGCCGCGCCGCACAGGCGAACCCCAGACTCGACGATCCGGAGTCGTGAGGGCGCCCTCAGTCGAGCCGCCTGAATGTGAAAGTTCCGAACGGCGTCACGGAGCCGTTCACCGCGATGGGATAAACCTGCAAAGGAGTGATCACACCGCGCGGCACAGTGACTTTGTCCAGGGAGCGGAATGTGACGCCCGAGTCGGTTCCCGCGTCATGGGGGTAGAGATCGACGGTGACGCTCTGACGCCACTGACCGTCCTGGATCAGGTCAAGGCCAGACACGCCAACGAACCAATCGGGACTGGGCGCGACCATGGAGCAAAGGGTCACCAAGGAGTGATCGCGCCGCACGGGTTGCGGAAAGGGGAGCCGGGTCGATCCCGGGCTGGGATTCACCCCGCTGCCCCGGAGCGCGAACTGGGCCGCGCCCGAAGCGACGGCCGGAGCCACCTCGCTGAGCAAAGTGGCCTGATCGCCCTGCTCGGCCATCCTGCGAATGCCTTCGCTCGCCGTCTTGCCGACGTGGTAGAACTCCACCTGATCATTGTGGACCGCCCCGACAAGCCCCGACCAATGGCCGGGTCTCGGCCAATCCTGGGGGTGGGTCGCCTCGCTCCAAGTCGCGTCGAGCGTCACCTCGTAGCGAGCCGTATAGTCATCAATGACCCGGAAGAATCCCATGGCCGCGTCCTGGGCAACGATGGCGGAAGTCGCCGTGGTGGGCTCTCCCACATTCGTCCACTGCTCGTCCAGGGCCCGGAGCTGCTGCAACTGATACGCGGGGCGACCTCCAGCCCAAGTCAGCTCGAGTTGGCCCGGGCCGGCCTGGGTCGCGTTCAATTGAACCCGGTATGGGTCCGACGACCCGCCAGCCGAGGCCAGCAGTCCGGTTGCGGCAAGGAGCATGCAGGATGCGGACGCGGCGATTGTGGTGGATGCTTTCATGATTTGATTCCTTTCGTTGGTTTTGCGAATTCATCGCGGTGTTCTCTCGTCTGTCGCGGCGCGGAGGCGCTCCTTACAAATAGATGAGACGGGGCCGCGAGCCCCGAAGTGTTCGTGACGCCCACCAGGAATCCTGATTGAATCGCGACGCATGCGAATCCCCTTCGCCTCCCGACAGACGCGGCCCCTGACGACTTGTCTGCTCGCCGCTCTTTCGGTGGCCGGATCCGCGGCGGCTCAAGCGCCTCTGACCACGACGCAATCCGTGCAGAATCTCACCGAGGAACAGGCATCCGAGCACGGTAAGGTCCGACTTCGGGGAGTGGTCACCTTCTCCCACGAGCCGTGGCGGCTGCTCTTTGTGGAAGACTCGACTGGAGGAATCTACTGCGAGCCGCCGGTCAACCTGCGACTCCCCCTTCCAGGCGCCGAGGTGGAGGTGCTGGGGCACGCCACCCTCGGGAATTTCCAGCCTTACGTCGCCGTCCGGGAGCTGCGGGAGATCAGCGCTAAACCCCTGCCCCCCGGAAGACCCGTGACCGACTCCGAGCTCTGGAACGGTCTCTACGACGCCGACATGGTGCGCCTCAGAGCTCAGGTCGTCGGCGCCGGGTTGACCGAGCAGCCCAAGACCGTCTTGCAGCTCCGTCTGACAAGCCCTAAAGGGGAGACACGATTCTCCATCATCGGATGGGAAGGACCCATCCCCGACGATATCCTGGGCGCGACGATTGAGGCTACCGGCGTATTCGCGCCCCAGGCGAATTCGGAGAAGAAGGTCCAGACGATCACTCTTTTCGGCGCCGCGCCTTCATCGCTCCGCATCGTCACCGGCGGCCGCGAAGCGGCTGGGACATTTGCCCGAACATCCCTGGCCGACTTCCGAGCAAGGGAGCCGCTTGCTGGGATCGCGCTCTATCGCCTCGGCGGCGGCGTCACGCTGCGGGACACGAATGAAGTCTATCTTGGCGAGGGTGGGGTTGGAGTCGAACTTGAAACCCCGCAGGGAAACTCGCTGTCGGAAGGACAGCGGGTCGAGGCGCTTGTCGTCAATGAGCCGGGAACGCCCGAAAAACGGTGCGAGCTCGTCCGGCTTTTATCGGTGACTCCAGGCAACACCGAGCCCCCCACCCACCTGAAAGCGGAGGATCTGGCCGACTGGCGCCATTATGGTCAGGTCGTCGAGGTGGAAGGAGAGTTTCTTCACCGCATTCCAATGGGCGAGGGGGATCTCCTGGTCATGCGCGCGGGGCAGACGAGTTATGAGATCCGTCTTCGTTTCGCTTTGGACCAGAAGGATTCGAAGGTCGCTCCAGGATCGATCGTTCGGGCGACAGGCGTGCTCCGATTGCGAAGCACCCCGGGCGCCGCGCAACCAACGCCGCGCATCCTCGTGTCGCAGCCGCAGGGCTTGCGCGTGATCGCCCCGCCTCCTTGGTCGATGCAAAAAACACTCAGCGTGGTGGCCCTCCTCTCGATGAGCCTGGCGCTGGGATTGATCGCCCTGGGGGTGGCTCACCAACGGCTTCGTTTGTCCAACCACCAGGTGGCCAGGACCGAGGAGGAGGTGAAGCGCCTCAACGCCGACCTGGAGCGACGCATCCACCAGAGGACCCAGGAGCTGGAGGTCGCCAACCAACGGCTTCAATCCGAGGCCCTCGAGCGCAAGTCCGCGGAGGCCGCGCTTCTCGATCGTGAAACTCGCCTGCGTCAGGCCCAAAGCATCGCGCGGCTGGGAAGCTTCCATTGGGATTCCTCCAGAAACATCTTGTCGTGGTCCGAAGAGCTCTTCCGCGTTTTCGGTCAGGATCCTGTCTCCTTCGTTCCCAGCTTCAAGGCCCTCATTGAGCAGGTTGTTGTCGAGGATCGGAGCGGTGTGGAGGCCTGTTTTGCCAAAACCCTCGCCACGGGCGCCAACCTCTCCCATGAGTATCGAATCGTCCGGCCCAACCAGGAAGTGCGCTGGGTTTCCGCGCTCGGATGCGTTTTCTTCGACGCGGCCGGCCTTGCCATTGGCATCACGGGCACGTGCCAGGACGTCACGGACCGCAAGCGCGAAGCCAGCCTCCGCGAGGAGCAAACTGTGGTGCTGGAAATGATCGCCAAAGGCTCGCCTCTCCCGCAGACGTTGGAGCGATTGGTCCTCGGCCTCGAGTCCCATGGCGCGGGCATGATCTGTTCGATTCTCCTTCTCGACGAGGACGGGAAGCATTTGCGCCACGGCGCCGCGCCGAGCCTGCCCGACGAGTACAACGCCAAGATCGACGGCTACGCGATCGGGCCTTGCGCGGGCTCGTGCGGCACGGCGGCCTTCCGGAGCGAGCCCGTGATCGTCGCGGACATCGAAACGGATCCCCTCTGGAAAGACGTGCGTCATCTCGCCTTGGAGATTGGCGTTCGCGCCTGCTGGTCGACGCCCATCCTCGATGAGCATCGACGCGTCCTAGGAACCGTGGCGATCTATTACCGCGTTCCGGGCCCGCCGCCGCGGGAACATCAGCGCCTCGTCGAGGTGGCGACTCACACCGCCGCCATTTGCATCAGCAAGGGCCGCGCGGAGAAAACCCAGGATCTCCTCGAGGCCGAGCTGCGGCAATCCCAGAAGATGGAGGCCATAGGCACTCTCGCCGGCGGCATCGCGCATGATTTCAACAACATTCTCGGCGCGATCATGGGCTACGCGAGCCTCGCGCGAATGGACGCCACGAACCCCGTCGCCGTGGGCGACCATCTCGACCAGTTGTTGCTCGCCAGCCATCGCGCCAAGGAGCTGATCAAGCACATGCTCACGTTCAGCCGTCGCGACGAGCGAAAGCGAGAGCCGCTGCCTCTCGAACCCGTGCTGAACGAGTCCATGGGCCTTTTGCGCGCCGCCCTGCCGCCTCATGTGGAGCTCAACGCGCGCGTGAGAAGCCCGGGCCTTTGGGTGGTCGGCAATGGCACCCAAATCCAACAGGTGATCATGAATCTTGCGACCAACGCGGCCCAGGCAATCGGACAAGCGCAGGGGCGCATTGATGTGGAGCTGTCTCTCGTGCCAGCCGCGGAGACGGCGGAGACGGGAGTCCAGACCCTGCCGGAAGGCCCACTGGCTCGACTGACCATCAGCGACACCGGGCCGGGGATTCCGCCGGAGGTTCAGGATCGCGTCTTTGAGCCTTTCTTCACCACAAAACGGCCGGGTCACGGCACGGGGCTCGGGCTATCCGTGGTTCATGGCATCGTCCAGGCGCACGGCGGGTCGATCCTTCTCCGACCCCGCGCCGGTCGCGGCGCGATCTTCGATGTCTATCTCCCCGCGGTCGCCACGCCGGGGGCGAACGCTCCCTCTCAGACGGACCCGAACAATCCCGCTTCTGGAACGGAGCGAATACTCCTCGTGGACGACGAGCCGGCCTTGCTGCGGGTCGGGGAGAGCCTTCTCCGGAGATTGGGGTATCGCGTCACCGCTTGCGAAGATCCCCAGAAGGCTTTGAGCCTTTTTCGCAAGAGCGCTGAGGAATTCGACCTCGTGATCACGGATCAATCCATGCCAGGGCTCACCGGAGTGGAATTCGCTCAAAGAATCTCCAAGGAACGACCCGGCATGCCCATCATCCTCTGCACGGGGCACGGCGCGGGTTTGGACTACGATCGCGTTCGTCAACACGGGCTCAACGAAGTGTTGGAGAAACCTGTCGAGTCCCACGACCTGCACCGCGCGATCCGAGCGGCCTTGGATCATCGCACGACCCCCGGGGCGTCCGGGCCCCAACGCGAGCCGAGAAAACCGTAGCGCCAGGGCCGCGACCGTGCGGCGATCCGACATCAGCCTCCGACGTTGGCCCGTGACACAATCTCGACTCCGTGCTGCGCCGCATCGCAGAGGTCCTTTCCCGTTGTTGAATCGGCTGGCTTGAGGCTCGCCCTGCCCCCGCCCTTGTCACCCTCCGCGCTCGATCGTCACCGAAACATGCCTTGCTTCCGCGAGGATGAATTTTTTGACCTCCACGCGCGCCTGGGTAACTCCGAACTCCCGGCGGACGATATCCCCGATCTCAGCGGCCAGGGTTTCGATAAGTCGCCACTCCCTGCCCTTCCCCAGAGCTTTCAGGCGCTCGGCGACCGCGAAGTAATCCGTCGTCCCCGAGAGGTCGTCGGACTCGATCGCGCGGCGGCAGTCGCGACGCATCTCCACCGTCAGGAGCAGCCGCTGGGCGCGCGCCCGCTCCTCCGCGGGGACTCCCACGTGGTAGAACACCTCAAGGTCGCAAATGGTGATCTTATCCATGAAAGGTTGGGGAAAGCTCGGACATCACGTGAGTGATCAAGCGCCGTGTCGGCTGATTCAGCGGCATCGCGAGCGCGTCCTCGAGCGACACCCAGCGGAACGCCTGGGCCTCGTGGTTCAGGCGCACGGGGGACTCGGCCGCGAGACGACAGACATAGTTGAGCAGAACGAAATGGGCGTCGCGGTAGAACTCCGTCGAATGGATGCAGTCCTGGACCAGGACGAAACGGATCTCGGAGATGTCCAGATCGGTTTCCTCCTTCAGCTCGCGAACCAGCGCGTCCTCGGCGACTTCCCCGAACTGAATTTTCCCTCCGGGGATTCCCCAGAGATCCGACCACTTGTGGGTTTGGATCATCAGCACCCTTCCGGCGCCGTCGAAGATCAGGCCGCCCACCGTCGAGACCGGCGTCGCGTTCACCGAGGCCCTGTCGGCGATTGGCGGGAAGCTCATGCCGTCGCGCTCCAGGAGCCGCTTCAGCTCCCCCAGATGCTCCACGATGAGCTGCGGCCGGGCCCGGCGAAGCTGTTGAAGGTCGTTGTATCCGGTCAGCACCGCGCAGGAGCGCACGCCCGCGTGATGCGCCGTCTCGACATCGTGCTCCATGTCGCCAATGAACAGGGTTTCCTCCGGATCCAGGGAGTTCTCGGAGAGCAGAGCATGGATCCACTGCTTCTTGTCATACGCCTCGACGTAGGGTCGATGGATATACTCCCCGAACCCGGCGCGCGCCGACTGCGCGGCGAAGTGATCGCGGCGGATGGTGCTGAGAACGAAGGTCCTCAACCCCTCGCGTCGACAGAATTGGAGGAACTCCCGGGCGTGAGGCAGCTCGCGCACAGTGTGCTGCTCCTCGTGAAACTTCGCGTGAAACCAGGTTTCAAGCTGGGGCAACGGCACGTGCGGCGCGACGCGCTGATAGAAGGCCTGGAAGGGCAGCGAGAACTCGGCTCGAAATCGCTCGAGCGTGAAGGTCTCCACGCCAGCCCGCTCGAGAACGTGGTTTGTCGCCGCCCAAACCGCCGGCAGATCGTCGATCAAGGTGCCTGACCAATCGAAGATGATATTGCGCAGCACGCCGCGACTGTAATCAAACCCGGATCCGGCGCAATGCTTTGGACCGGCGCCCCGCGAATCGTCCCCCCGCCTGGGCAAGGTTGGTCCCGAGCCGCGGGGGTCGCAACGGCGTCGCTACCCGGAGCTCCGCTCGCGGATGGCGGCGAGGATCGTCGCGATGGCCTCATCGCGCGGCTTCACGCCCTGGTTGCCCTTGCCGTGCACCCGCAGAGCGACCGCGTTCGCGTCCTTCTCCCGCCCGCCCACGACCAGCATGGTGTGAACCTTCGACTCCTCCGCGCGAAGAACCTTGCCGTTGATCTTGTCAGGCCCGGGATCCAATTCGGCCCTCACATAACGCGAACGCAGCTCCTTCACAATGGACGCGCCGTATTCCACAAGCGCCGGATCATCGCCGATTGTGAGCACCCTCACCTGCTCCGGCGCGAGCCAGAGAGGAAAGTTGCCGGCGTAATGCTCGATAAGAAAGCCGATGAATCGCTCATGCGTCCCGAGCGGAGCGCGATGAATGCACAGAGGCGTGGCGTCCTTGTTCTCGCGCGTCTTGTAGGTCAGCCCGAAGCGCTTCGGGACGGCGAAGTCCACCTGGTTGGTGGCTATGGTGAACTCGCGCCCGCTGACGCTCCACACCTGAACGTCGATCTTCGGCCCGTAGAACGCCGCCTCGTTCGCGACCTCGACAAAGTTGATGTTCGAATCGACCAGCACCCGTCGCACCATGTCCTCCGTCTGCTTCCACAGCTCCGGCTCGTCCACAAACTTCTGGCCCAGTTTCGAAGGATCGTGCGTGCTGAAACGCATCAAGTATTTCTCGAATCCGAAGAGCTTGAAATATTTCAGGTACATCTCGTTCACCGCGCGAAACTCGTCCGCGAACTGCTCCTCGGTGCAGTAGATGTGGGCGTCGTTCATCTGTAGGGCGCGAACGCGCATCAGGCCCATCAGCTCGCCGCTTTGCTCGTAGCGATAGCAGCAGCCGTACTCCGCCAGGCGCAGGGGAAGATCGCGATAGCTCTTCGGCTCGGCGGCGAAAATCTTGTGGTGGCCGGGGCAGTTCATCGGCTTGAGATAATACCGGACCGCGTGCGCGTCGCCCGACGACTCCTTCATCTCGATGGGCGGGAACATGGACTCGGCGTAGAGCGGAAGGTGCCCGGAGCGGAGATACATGCTTTCCTTCGCCAGATGGGGCGTGCGAACGCGGACATAACCGGCTTCAAACTCCGTCTCCTTCGCCAGGCGCTCAAGCTCTTCGACGAGGACTCCACCCTTGGGCATCCACAGCGGCATCCCGGGCCCCACATCGTCGTCGAAGCAGAAGAGGCCCATGTCCTTCCCGATCTTCCGATGATCCCGCCTGCGCGCCTCCTCCTGCTGCTTCAGCCACTGCTCCAGCTCCTCCCTGCCCTTGAACGCGGTGCCGTAAATCCGCTGGAGCTGCGGCCTCTTCTCATCCCCCCGATAGTAGGCCGCGGCGACGCGCAGCAGCTTGAACGCCTTGACGTTTCCGGTGCGCATCACATGCGGACCCGCGCACAGATCGATAAACTCGCCGTTCTGGAAGAAGGAAATAGGCTCGCCCTCGGGGATGTCCGCGAGCCTCTCGACCTTGAAGGTCTGCCCACGGGACTGGAAGTGCTCGCGCGCCTCGTCCCGGGTCTTGATGCTCTTCGCAAAAACCTGGTTCTCCTTCGTCACCTTCCTCATCTCCTCCTCGATGCGCTCGAAATCCTCGGGCGAGAAGCGATGGCTCTTGAGGTCAAAGTCGTAGTAGAAGCCCTCGTCGGTGGGCGGACCAATGTCCAGCAACGCGTCGGGCCAGATGCGAAGAACAGCGGTGGCGAGAATATGCGCGCACGAGTGGCGCAATCTCTGCAAGTCGTCCATCTGCTCCCGTTGATCCAGGGTTTTGCGTTCCATAGTATTGAAATGTTCCCGCCGGTCCGCGCCCCGCCCCCTCCGGGCGGCGGGGCTTGGTGAAAACAAAAACGCCTCGCGCTATTTCAGGACGAGGCGTTCACCCGCGGGTCAGATCTCGACGCCAGATGCCTCAGCGCGTCCAGATCTGGCCTTCGGGCGCCAGAGTCAATGTTGTTTCCGATCCCAGCCGGACCATGCGGCTGGAAAGTAAACGTCCTCCTCGTCCCCGGCAATCGGGAAATGTTTCCGAGGAGGCGCGGCGGATTTCGCGCGACGCGTCCGACCGCCCTCAAACTCCGTTTGCAATGGGAGCGACAAAGCGGAATTCTTGAGGTCGCGATGCGAACGCTCAAGGTTTATTGCTACGACGGCTGCGGAACATGTCGGAAGGCCCTGAAGTTTCTGGAAGCCCACAAGATCGTCGCGGAGATTCTTCCCATCCGGGAGAGTCCTCCCTCCATGGTCGAGCTCAAGGCGATGGTCGCCGCCTACGGAGGATCGTGGCGCAAGCTGTTCAACACCTCCGGGCTCGATTATAAGGCGATGAACCTGAAGGAGCGGCTCGCGGGCATGACGCAGGCGGAGGCTCTGAAGTTGCTGCGAGGGAATGGGAGGCTCGTGAAGCGCCCCTTTGTCATCACGCGCGACTCGGGATGGGTGGGCTTCGACGAGTCCGAGTGGAAGCGCAGGCTCGCGGAGGGTTGAGCAGCGGGCGGCGTCTGGGCTCTCCTTTTTGGCCCCACTCCTACTCGCAATCCTACCCCCAATCGAGTCGTTGCCCCCTAAACAAGACGGGATTCCCATTAGGAATCGGAGGGAATCAGGACGAAGGGGGAAACTCGGAGGAAGCTCAGGTGTGCCTCATGGGCAATGGGGCAGGGAGGAAAGAGATTTTCCGTGAGATCTTTGGGCACTACTGGCACTTTGTCCAATGTACGCCCAAACGAAATCCACACAACCTCAACGCCGCCTGGCGCTGGGTCGTGGAAGATTGGCTCCGCTGCCAGGACTGGATCCTCGTTCGGTCAATCAAACCAAAACCTGTGTCAAACATTTCCAACAACTTTTGCTCTCAGAATTAATCTTTCACGACAATGGCGCCCTCACGGAAGACGTCCGAGTTCCCCCTCTACTATTCCGACCCGGCCGATGGTTCTACTTCAGCCTACAAATACTCTATCTTCGCCGGACTGAATGGTGATCCCGGACTGAGCCTGTCCGTCGCCGACATTGAGCCCACCCCGTATTGTGACAACTAGAGGCGACTGATTGAGCGCAGCGCCAATATCTCCCCTATCAACCTGCAAAATGTGGAAGACATCGAACTGAGTTTCACCCTCCGCACCGGGCGCCCGGCCGTCTCCACCGGATTCGCTTGGTAAAGCATCCTACCAAATTGACCTATGTCGAAATTAATCCCGCTTTCAGTTGGCCTTCTTGCCATCAATTTTTGGTTGTCAACGCTCCAAGCCCAACAAGCACCCCGACTGCTTCCCTTCCAAGGCCGACTCACTGACCAGAACGGCTCCGCCGTGAGCAACGGGGTGAGGTTGGTGCAGTTCAAGATCTTTGACGTGCCATCGGCCGGCTCGCCAGTTTGGGCGGGGGAATTGCATCGCACGACCGTGAACGGCGGCTTGGTGAATGTCATCCTTGGAACCAAGACTGCACTCGCTTTCGACTTCGACCGGCAGCTTTATCTCGAAATCACCGTGGACATCAATGCCGACGGCGCCATCACCGCGGCCGATCCACCGATGTCGCCGCGGCAAGCCATACTTCCGGTCATCTTTGCGAAGGAGAGTGGGGACAGTCGCCTGCTCGCCGGTTACAATTGGAGTGCAATTTTGGTGAGCGGCAATGATCCGGCCAACGGCTTTATCCGCGGTAACAAACTGGCGGACGAATCCCTTTCGGGGCAGAAGATTATCAATCGGACGATTACTCCTGACAAGATTGCTGACCACAGTATCGGCACTCCCCAGCTAGACGATGCGGTGGTGGATGCGCGAGTCCTTGCGGACAACTCGGTCACAACTTCGAAAATTGCCCCCGGCGCGATCGACTCATCGAAACTGGCTCAGGATATCGTTGATCGGATCATCCCTGCGGGAACGATTATTGCGTTTGGTGGGACTCAAGGAGCGATCCCATCAGGTTGGACCCTTTGTGACGGAGCAGACTTGGACCGGGCTGGAAACCCGAGACTTTGGGCGGCGATCGGCACCAACTTTGGGTCTGGAGATGGCAGCACTACGTTCAATGTTCCAGACCTTCGGGGGGTGTTCCTGCGTGGAGTTGATTCCAGTTCCACTCGCGGCGCCACCGGTCGCGATCCGGACTCATCGGCCCGCGTCGCCTCCAAGGCGGGGAGCAACACAGGAAACGCTGTCGGCAGTCTTCAGAATGATGAAATTAAGAGTCACACACACACGACGAGTCGGAGATACGTTAATGCAGTCGTTGACGGCGCGGGGCCGTGGAGCGGCGGTGGTCAGCCGGGCGGCACAGGTATTTTCGACGGCATCAATCCGACGGGGGGCAGTGAATCTCGTCCGAAAAACGTTTATGTGAATTACATCATCAAGAATTGACCTATGAAATCACTGATTGACTCCCTGTTATTCTGCGCAATGTCTCTTACAGCTGTCGAACAGCAAGCACCTCGCCTCCTCCCCTTCTAATGCCGCCTCACCGACCAGAACGACTTCGCCGTCAGCAGCGGTGTACGGTTGGTGAGATTTAAACTCTTCAATGTTCCGTCCGGGGCCAGTCGAGTGTGGGCTAGAGCACTCCACCATACCGTGGTCCACGGCGGCTTGGTAAACGTGCTGCTCGGCAGCAAGACGCCATTCACCGGAGTGGATTTCGACAGCCAACCTTATCGCGAAATCACCGTGGACATCAATGCCGACAACACCGTTACTGCAGCTGATCCGGCAATGCTGCCAAGTCAGGCTCTCTTGCCAGCGCTTTTTGCCAAAGAAGGCGTCAGAGCCGAAACAGCGGTTTCTTGAACGGGTACGACTGGCTTCGCCTGTTCGATAGCGGCAACCCACGGACAGGCTCCCGCGGGGTTAACATTGCAGTCCGGCGAGGGGTAGGATAGATACCGCTGATGCGTTTTATTGGGAGCATTTATGAGAAGCTGCAGCGGCACCCGAAGCGGATTGTTTTTCCGGAGGGCGCCGAGCCTCGCATCCTCCAGGCGGCGCGACAGTTTCATTCTCTCCGCCTGGGCGCGCCCATCCTGCTGGGAGACCGCACTGAGATTAAGAACGCCGCCTCCCAGCTCAATGTGTCCCTGGAAGGTGTGAGAATCATCAACCCCGAGCAAAGCGAGGACCTGGAGTCGTTCACGCACCGCTTCGAGCTGCTGCGACGCAGCAAGGGCGTCCAAACCCATGAGGCGCGGCAGGCCATGATGAACCCGAATTACTACGGGGCCATGATGGTCGCCACGCACCAGGCCGATGGCGTCATCAGCGGCGCCAGCGAGGTCACGGGCAGCACCCTGCGACCGTTCTTCCAGGTCATCAAAGTGGCGCCGCACGCCACCACGGCGTCCAGCTGCATGGTGATGGAGGTGGAGGACACTCGCTTTGGAGAGGATGGCGTGCTGTTCCTCGCGGACTGCGGCGTCATCCCGGAGCCAACGGTCGACCAGCTTGCCGACATCGCTCTTTCGACGGCCGGGCTGGCCCGACAGCTCCTCGGGCGACGCCCCCGCGTGGCGCTGCTCTCCTACTCCACCAAGGGAAGCGCGACGCATAGCAGCATCGGACGCGTCCAGGCCGCCACCGCCCTCGCGATTCAAAAGGCGCGCGAAAACCGGATCGAGGCCGACTTCGACGGCGAGCTACAGGTCGACGCCGCGTTGATCCCGCACATCGCCAACCGGAAGATTCCGGAGAGCAAGGTCGCGGGCCGCGCGAATGTCCTCATCTTCCCAGACCTGAACTCCGGCAATATCGCGAGCAAGCTCGTCCAGCATGTCGCCAAGGCCAACGCCTACGGCCAGATCCTGCTGGGCCTCGACAGGCCCGCCGCGGACGTCTCGCGCGGCTCCAACGCCCACGATATCCTCGGCGTCGCCGCGATCGTGGGATTGCAGTCGATTGCCTACAGCGAGCTCCATCCCGGCTCGGATCCCTCGTCGCAGCACTGATTCTCGGACACCGTGAACACCCTATTGCCACGAGTCTTCATCGCCGCCACCCGCCAGAACGACGGCAAGACCACCACGTCTCTCGGCCTGCTGGCCGCGCTGCGGGAACACTACCCGCGGATCGGCTACATCAAGCCGGTCGGCCAGCGTTTCGTGGAGATCGAGGAGCAGAAGATCGACGAGGATCCCGTCCTGATGGACGCCGTGTACAAGCTCAATTGTCCGCTGGTGGACATGAGCCCCATCGCCGTCGAGCCCGATTTCACCCGCAAATACCTCCAGGCTTCGAACAATGAGGCCCTGGTGAAGCGCATCCAAAAGGCCTTTGATCGCGTCGCCTGGGAGAAGGACTTCGTCCTGTGCGAGGGGTCGGGGCACGCTGGCGTGGGCGCGGTCTTCGATCTCTCGAACGCCACTGTCGCGAAGATTCTCGGAGCGAAGGTCGTGATCGTCTCGCGAGGCGGCATCGGCAAGCCCATCGACGAGGTCGCGCTGAACCAGGCGCTGTTTGAGAAGGAAGGCGTTGAGATCATCGGGGTGATCCTCAACAAGGTGATCCCCGGGAAGCTGGAGTTCGTCTCCGACTTCGCGCGCCGGGGACTCAAGCGCAAGGGCCTCGAGCTCCTGGGCGTGATCCCGCATCAGCCGATCCTTTCGCGCCCGACCATGGCGAGCATCAAGGAGGAGCTCGACGCCCGGGTTCTCTGCGCGGCCGGATCCGAGACGCAAACGGTGCGCGAGGTGATCGTTGGGGCGATGGGGGTCCAGAACGCGCAGCGATTCTTCAAGCCGGGGACTTGCCTGATCACCCCGGGCGATCGTGAGGATCTCCTTCTCGCCGCGGCGGCCACCGCGCCCAGCGCCCAGGGGGAGACCCTCGCGGGCATAGTGCTCACGGAAGGCATGGAGCCGAGCGCGAGCGTGATGAAGGTGCTCAAGAACATGCCATTCCCCGTCCTTCTTGCGGAGAAGGACAGCTACGAAGTGGCCTCCACGGTGCACGAAATGCTCGTGAAGACGCGCCCGAACGACATCGAAAAAATCGAGCTCATCCGCGACCTGATCGGCAAGCACGTGGATGTGAAACGCATTCTGGCGCGCCTCTAGGCCCGATGCAGCGATCCCCGATCCACGCAATCGGCCGCGCGCGTCCGCGCGTCCCAGATTTCCTATGTCAAAACCTGAGTCGACGTTGAAGCTGAATCCGAACCTGGCGAGCCTGCCCGTCTATCAACCCGGGCGGCCGATCGAAGAAGTGGCGCGCGAACTGGGAATGCCGTCGCGCGACATCATCAAGCTGGCGTCCAACGAGAACCCCAACGGCCCCTCGCCCGCCGCCCTCGCCGCCATGGAGAAGGCCCTGCGCCAGCTTCATCTGTATCCCGACGGCAACGCGTTCTATCTCAAGCGAAGGCTCGCGGAGAAGCTCGGCGTGACGCCATCCCACCTTGTTCTTGGCAACGGCTCCAACGAGATCATCGAGTTCGTCGGACACGCGCTCATGGGCCCGGGCGCCGAAGTGGTGGCGTCCCAGTACTGCTTCGCCGTTTACCCGATCGTCGCGCGCTTGTTTGGCGCCGAGCTCGTCACTGTGCCCGCCCGGGATTATGGGCACGATCTCCCGGCCATGGCGCGCGCCATCACCCCAAGAACCCGCGTCGTCTTCGTCGCCAACCCCAACAATCCCACCGGCACGCTCGCGTCGCCAAACGCGCTGCGCGCGTTCATCGCCCAGGTCCCGGCGCACGCGCTGCTGGTCATGGACGAGGCCTACATTGAATTCCTTGAGAACGCCGAAGACCTGATCCCCACGGTTCTCGGCGGCGGCATGCCGAACCTGATCCTGATGCGGACGTTCTCCAAGATCTACGGGCTGGCGGGCCTGCGTCTGGGCTACGGCATCGCGCATCCGGATCTCATCGCCGCGCTGGAGAAGGTGCGGCAGCCTTTCAACATCAACGCGCTGGCGCAGGCCGGAGCGCTGGCGGCCCTGGACGATGTAGAGCACCTGACAGCGACCCGGCGCCGCAATCTCGAAGGGCTGGACTACCTGAGCCGGGAGCTCGCCGCGCTGCGCCTGGAGACCGTGCCCTCCGCCGCGAACTTCATCCTGGCAAGAGTGGGCGACGGCCAGCGGGTCTTCGACGCCCTCCAGCGCCGCGGAGTGATCACGCGTCCGATGGCCGGCTATCAGCTGCCTGAATGGATCCGGATCTCGGTAGGGACCCGATCGGAGAACGAACGGTGCGTCGAGGCTCTCCGCGCCGTTCTCGCCGGGCCTCCTCCATGACGCTCCCTCGCACGACGGCGATCCTGAACGAGACCGTGTCGGGAGGCCGAAACCTCGGCGCGCAGCTCACCGCGTTTCGCGGGGGCCGCTCGGTCGCGGACCTTGCCATCGGCGAAGCCCGCCCCGGGGTTCCCATGACCGCCAGCACGAGCCTGTTCTGGTTTTCGTGCTGCAAGCCGGTCGGAGCGGTCGCCATCGCGCAGCTTCTGGAGCGGGGAGCTCTGTCGCTCGATGATCCGGTCGCCCGACATATCCCGGAGTTCGCCCGGAACGGAAAGGAGGCCATCACCTTGTTCCATGTGCTCACCCACACCGGCGGCTTCCGAGGATCGAATCAGGTGAAGCCGGACTGGGGATGGGACGAGATCCTTCGATTCACATGCGAGGCGCCGCTCGAGCCGGGCTGGGTTCCAGGACGGAAGGCGGGATATCACGCCGTCGCCAGCTGGTTCCTCCTGGGAGAAATCATCCGTCGAGTCGACGGACGCCCGTACGAACGCTATGTGCGAGAAGAGATCTTCGAGCCGATCGGAATGCCCGATTCCTGGATCGGGATGCCGTCGCATGTGTTTCAGTCGACAGAGCCTCTCATGGGATGGCTGTTCGACACGCGCCCGGGAGTCGAGGATCGACCCCCATTTTGGAACCATGAATCCGACTCGACCGCATGCCGCCCAGGAGGCAACGGACGAGGCCCCACGCGGGACTTGGTATTGTTTCTGGAAATGTTGCGCAACGGCGGCACGGCGCGGGGGGGGCGGATCCTGAGAGAGGAAACGGTTGCGCTACTGGCTCAGCGGCATCGGAAGGGCATGTTCGACGAAACATTCCAGCAGCCTCTGGATTGGGGCCTGGGGTTCCTGCTGTTCACCCGGCAGCCAGGAGACGGCGTGATGTCTTACGGCTTTGGGAAACATGCGTCGGAGAGAACCTTTGGGCACGGTGGCATGCAATCCTCCATCGCCTTCGTCGATCCGGTTCATGAGCTCTCCGTGGCGTGGATTTGCAACGGGATGTGCGGGGAGCGACTCCACCGGGAACGAAACCACGCGATCAATACGGCGCTCTACGAGGATCTGGGACTCAAGGCCTGAACAAGCGATAGTATTGGGCCCCTGAGGCCGGAGAGAGCGGCACGATGAAACGAATCTCGGTCGCGTTGGTTTCGTAAGGGAAGGGAACATCCGCCCACGGCAGCCCGCTTCCATCGCCGGACAGCGTCCCGAGCCTTTGAAGCACATATCCGCTCGCAGGCAAAGCCCACGACAATTGCAAAGATCCTTCAGGGGTCAACGCCGCCCGAACCGACAGGCTGCTCTCGACTGAGAATCCGGAGAACGCCGACCAAAATCCGCCGCTGACCACGAAATCGCCGCCGGTCATCACGCCGGCGTCGGGCTGCCCGATCGTTCCGCTCACTGTGTAGCCTCCGCCGCTGCTGACTCCCCCGCCGCCATCCAATGTGGACCAATCGATGGAGAAATTCTGAGAGCGAGCGTCCTGCGGCGAGGAGACGAGAGCTCCGGCTATGGAGAAGAGAGCGATCAGGCGTTTCATAAGCTCATGACGGTTGCCGCCAGGGGGGCGAATTGAATTGTGTTGACCCCTATTGACATAGCCCAAATCCGCGTCGCGCGCCACTGGAAATCCGGGAATCCGGAGCATTGATTTTACCGGGGCCTCCGTGCAGGGTCGCCGGGCATCATCTATCTCCATGTCCAAACAAGCGCGCTCATGAAACCCCGCACTCTTCTCGCCTCGCTCCGGCCCCAGGCTCCTCTCCTTATGGCCCTGGCGACCTGGCTCATCGCTCTTCAGATGGCCGGCGCCCAGTCCTCCCTGACCGACGCGCTGGGCGCGATCCTGAAGGTCGGTCCGAAGGGCGAGGGGCACGCCGAGGCCCAGGCGGGGGTGAAGGTCCTCCTCGCCCAGGACCTGAACAGCCTCCCCCAGATTCTCCAATCCATGGACCGCGCCAATCCGCTCGCGATGAACTGGCTTCGGTCGGCCGTCGAGTCCATCGCCCAGCGCGAGCAGGCGCGGAACGTCGCCCTGCCCATCGCGTCGCTCGGAGCCTTCCTCCTCGACGTTTCCCATTCGCCTCAAGCCCGAGCCTACGTCTACCAGCTCCTATCAAAGGCCGATCCCGTCGGCGTGCCGCGCCTGCTGCCCGGGATGCTCAACGATCCGAGCATGGAGATCCGCAACGCCGCGATCCGAGGCGCTCTCGACCAGGCGGCGGCGGAGCTCGCCGCCGGCCGCAAGGGGACCGCCACCCTGCTCTTCCAACAAGCGCTGAACAATGCCCGCGACGTGGATCAGATCGATCTCGCCGTCGGGAAGCTGAAAGGGCTGGGAGTGAAGACCGACCTGCAGAAGCTCTTCGGATGGATTCAGCAATGGAAGGTGGTCGGCCCCTTCGACAACGCGCGACGCGAAGGCTACGAGCGCGTCTATCCGCCCGAGACGTCCGTCCGCCTTGAGGCCGAGTACGTCACCCAGGGCGGCAAGGCGCGCTGGGTGGATCTCGTCGGCGCCGACGACTACGGCAAGATCGACGTGAACCTCCCTCTGGGAAAGCTCAAGGACTCCATCGCGTATTGCTACACCGAGGTCCAGGTGGAGGACGCCGTGAACGCCGAGATCCGGCTCGGATGCAAGAACGCGTGGAAGGTCTGGCTGAATGGCCGCCTGCTCTTCGGACGGGACGAGTACCACCGCGGCGCGGAGATCGATCAATACCGCCTGCCCGCCGCGTTGAAGAAGGGCAGGAACACGATCCTCGTGAAGCTCGGCCAGAACGAACAGAAAGAGGACTGGACGGTGGAATGGGAGTTCCAGATGCGAATCACCGATGCCCAGGGCTCGCCGATCGCCCCGCTCCGCGTCGGTGTGCCTCCGCCGATCACCGCAAGCCGTTAGCCCCATTCAAGGAACGCGCGCCCGCATCGCACCACAACCAGCTTTCATCTCATGAAAAAAACATTCCTCCTCTCGGCCCTCTGCTCGCTGTTATGCCCCTGGGCGACCAACGCCCACTGGCCGCAGTTCCGAGGCCCCGACTTTAATGGGACCGACAACGCCGGGGAGCTCCCGGCACAACTCAGCGCCAGCGGAGGCATCGCCTGGCAGACGGCTTTGCCCGGGCGAGGGCTCTCGAGCCCGATCATCCTGAAGGACCGGGTCTATGTGACCTGCAGCAGCGGGCCGAAACAGCAGACGCTTCATGTCCTCTGCTTGAGCGCAACCGATGGACACAAGATCTGGGAGCGGACTTTCCAGGCGACCGGACGCACCATGTGTCATGAGAAAACGTCCGTGGCGGCGCCGAGCCCGGCAACGGATGGCGAGCGGGTGTTTGCGCTCTTCTCCTCCAACGACCTCGTCTGTCTGGACCTCGACGGCAATCTGGTTTGGTTCCGCGGACTCAGCGTCGACTATCCGAACGCGAGCAACAGCCTGGGCATGTCCTCCTCGCTGGCGACGGCGGATGGCGCGCTCATCGCGCAAGTGGAGAACGACACGGAATCCTTCACCGCGGGCATCGACGTCGCCACGGGCGCGAATCTCTGGAAGCTGGATCGTCCGCGAATGGCCAACTGGTGTTCTCCAACCGTTCTCAGCCTCCCCGGCGGCAAGCATCTGGCGGCGCTGCAATCCGGAAAGGGCATCACCGCCGTGGATCCCCGAACCGGGCGCACCGCTTGGGACTACAAGGACGGCGCTTCCACAACGGCCTCCAGCGCTTTGAGCGGATCCGTGATCTACGCGCCATCGCATGGGCTTACGGCGTTGGATTTCTCGGGCGACGGCGAACCCAAGCAGCTGTGGCGGGCGGCGCAACTCAGACCAGGAACGGCGAGTCCCGTGATCGCGGGCGGACGAATCCTCCTGATGGCGGACGGCGGCGTTCTCACTTGCGGCGAGTTGGAGACCGGAAAGAGGCTGTGGCAGCTGCGGACCAAAGGACCTTTCAGCGGGACGCCGGTCGCCGCGGGAAATCGACTCCTCGCCGTGAACGAGAAAGGACTCGCGCAGCTGGTGGATCTCTCCAAGCCGGAAGGCGAAGTTATCTCCGAACTCGACCTCAACCACACCGTGCTGAGCACCCCTTCGCTAGCCAAGGAAGGGATCTACATCCGCGGCGAATCGAGGCTTTGGAAACTCCGCCGCTAAGCGCTAAGGAATGGCGGTGGAGAGGGGGGTGTCGAAACCGGAGAGCTTGTCGACGCCCACGAGCCTGAGATCGCACCAGTAGGCGAACTCGGAGTTCCAGGTGTTCGCGGCGTTTTCCAGCCGCAGGACAACTCGCTTCCCGGCGTAGGGCGTCAAATCCACACGAACGGAAACCCACGTGGCGCCGTCGCGACTGATCCGCTGTTCGTGCGCCAGGCCGCCGTCGATCAGAACGCGTAGTTGCCAGTCGCCTCCGCTACGAGCCGCCACCGCGAACTCAAGGCTCGCCTTGCGTCCCGCCGGCAGATTCACCACCCGGGCAATGCTGGCGGGAGTCCGCGCGTCGGCGGGGTGAGTCATGAGCACGTCGCGACGCCCCTCAAACTCGGGCAACTTCGACGGCGCGCCGTCGAACGGAGCGCAGGCTACGATCCATTCGGGATTCCATAAAGCAATCGATTCTCCGTCCGACGCAGGCGCGACGGACGCCTGATCCCCCCCGACGTTGATCAGTTCTTTCTTCCGCTCCTCAGTCAGCGGTCTCCCGTCCTGGGGGGGCGCGAGGATATACCAGATCAAGTTGCGAAAATCAGCGTCCGGCATTTGTTCCAGTCCCTCGGGCATGACGGAATTGGCGGTGACGCGCAGGCTCGCGATGTCGCTCTTGGCGATGACCTCCTCCTGCCCTCCCACCGACATCAGCCGCACCCGGATGTCGGTGTTCTCCATCATCCGGCCCCCGAGCGTCCGTCCGTCCTTGGTTTCCACTTCCACGTTCTCATAGCCCTGGCCGATGATTTCGTTCGGGTTGATGACGTTGTGGAGCAACGCGTCCAGGGAACTCCGCCCCACGCCCGTCAGGTCGGGGCCCACTTGTCCGCCCTCGCCATGCAGTGTGTGGCAGATCAGGCAGGCCTTCTTCGCGACTTGATGTCCGGCTTCCACGTCGATGGGCCCCTGGACAACCACCTTTCGCTTTTCCGCGATGAGCTTGAGCTTGTCCGGCCCGGTGGCGCTGAAGCGTCCCCATGCGTCCTGGGCCATGAGCCGGACGATGTCGTTCTTGTGGGTCGATAAGTTGCGCACAACGGTCGGAGGAACATCGCCCCTCTTCACCGCTCCGCTCTTGCACGCTTTCAGGAATTGAGAAATCCACGCCTCGCGGGTGGACATCAGCTCGGACGCCGCGCGACGGACCGCGGGGCTGGACTGATCCCATTGCGCGAGCAGTCGTTCGCCGATGCTGTCGTGGCCCACCGCGCCCAGTCCCCTCACCGCCTCGACACGAACCGCGTCCGCGCCTGGCGATCTCGCGATCCGGAGCAAAACCTCACGGATGTCCTCAGTTTTCTGGCCGCTCAACGCGCGAATCCCGGCAATGCGATCGGCGTCGGGAGTCGCAGGACTCAGCGTGCGATCAATATTCGCCCGCAGCGACGCAGCATCGCCCCAGAGGCTTCCGAGCTGTTGCGCCTTTGACGAAACATCGGCGTGAGCCGAATGCGACAAGCGAGCAACCGTTTCCTTGGCCGACGCGTCCGGCAGGAGCGTCTTCCCCCGCTGTCCCTCAATCAGGCCTTGGAGGCCCTGGGCCAGAAGCCCTGTTTCCTTCTCGTTGATCTCACCGAGCGCCGCGACAACCTTCGACAGGACGGCCTCGTCGCGCAGGTCGCAGGCGCGACGCATGATCTTGTTGAGAATCATGGCCGCGAACGGACGCCTCGTGTCGCCCTCTCCCTTGTAGCCTTTGAAGAAGTCCGCGGCATGGTAGGGGTCGTAGGCCACGATGGGCTCGAGCGCCATCCAAAAGAGGAAGCTGAGGGTGGGGTCCGTCGACTTCTCGCACGCTTGGTAGAGCCCGCTCAACACGCCGCCGGTGACCACCTCGCGCAGAGGAATGGCGGGCGGAGTGTCCAGCGTCAAGGAGCTCGACACGAACTGGCGCGCGGCAACAGCCACCGCAAGCCGGACGCCGGGGTCGGCATCGGAGGCCAGCTTGCCCAGCCGCTTCATCGCGTCGCCGAAGGGCAGTCCACGCTCGCCCGTCAGGCGGGCGGCCCACTCGCGGAGCGCGGGTTCCTTCGCGTCCGCCGCCACGTCCAGCTGCTCGTCCTCCAACAGGCCCGCGCCGTGAAGCGCCCAGAGCGCGGAAAGACGCGCGGTCGCGGAAGGCCCCTTCTTGTACATCTCATCCAGGGGATTCCCGCCATGAAGACGACGGGCCCCAAACGCCGTTTCGCCTCGTTCGCTCAGGAGGCGCTGGGCGACGCGGCGTTGCCAGGAATTCGAGCCCGCCAGGAGCTTCACCAGATCCGGGGATGACAGCCGCGAAAGATCCATGTTGGTTTCCGGCCGCGAAGGCATCGGCTTCCGCGTCTCCTTTCCGACATGAACCAACCGCCAGATGCGTCCACGCTCGCGATCGACTCCATCGGGATCGGCGTTCGCGTTTTGATAGCAAGGATAGCGATCGTACCAATCCATGATCCACAGGCAGTCATCCGGCCCGGTTTGCGTGCTCACGGGCATGAACCATCCGTCGTTGGCGCGAACGAAGTCGCGAACGAAGCTGGCCTTGAAAGAGGACCCCGCCGGCGTCAGGCGATCCCAATGGATGGAGTTGTCATGAATGTTGCCCATGATCGCCGCCCCGAGATACTCCGGCGGATACTGGCTGCCCTGATAGATCTGGATCCCCGCATAAGCGGCCATGTGATGGCGATGGTCGACGATGCTCGGCAGGAGCTCGTAAGCGTAAGGGAACACAGGCTGCCCCGCCTGCCGCTGGTAGAGGCCGCCGGGCGCGATGTGAAACAGGTGGTCGATGACGCAGGCGCTGACGAAAGCCTGTCCCCGGGCGTCAAAGTCGACGCCCCAGGGGTTGCTGGTGCCATCGGAGAAAACCTCGAATCGGCGTGTCTTCGGGTGGAATCGAGCGATCGCGGCCGTGACAACCACGCCCGTGTCCGCGGGATTGGACGGATCCTTCACCTGGGAACGCGTGAACACTCCGTGCGTCAGGTACAGATAGCCATCCGGTCCCCAGGTGAATCCATTGAGAAGTTCATGCCGGTCCTCCATGCCGAATCCTGTTTTCAGAATGGTCTTTCGATCCACTTTGTCGTCGTGGTTTGTGTCCTCCAGGAACATGAAGTGGGGAGCTTGGCCAAGGTAGACGCCGCCATTTCCCCAGAGCAATCCTGTGGCGAGGCTGAACCCATCGGCGAACACGGTCACTTTGTCGGCGCGACCGTCGTTATCCGTATCCTCGAGGATCTTAATCCGATCGCGCGGGGTCGCGCCGGGCTTCGCTCCCAGCGGATACTCATACAGCTCCAGCACCCACAAACGCCCCCGATCGTCCCAGGTCATCGCGACGGGGTTCACCACCATCGGCTCGCTGGCGAAGAGGCGCATCTGAAATCCGTCAGGCACAACAAACCGTTGTTGCGCCTCCTCCGGCGATAGCGGGGGCGTCGAGGCGGGCGCGTGCTGGCCGGACAGCTGTTGGCCCGAGGGCTTGTTCTTGTAGATGGGGAAGTCGTAAACCGGCGGGCTCGCGGCGCGGACTGGGCGATCGCCGATGGCGGACACCGCGAGCGCAAGAACGACGATGAACCACGAGTGTGTGCGATGGGTCTTCATATCAGAGCAAAGCCATCCAATCCCGTCCGAGGGGGAACGCCTCAGCGGGCCAGTCCGAGGTTGCGCACGACCTGCACGGTTGAGCGGGGCTTGTTGAGCGTGTAGAAATGCAGGCCCGGGACGCCGGCCTGAAGCAGGCCGCGACACTGCTCCGCGGCGTACTCGATCCCGAAATCGGCGACGGCCTCGTCATTGTCCCCCAACCGATCCAGCTCGCGGGTCAATCGATCCGGGATCCGCGCGCCGCAGAGCGACGTGAACTTCCGGATCTGGGAGCCGCTGAGGATCGGGATGATGCCCGGGATGATGGACGTGGTGTTCCCGAGGCGGCCGAGGAAATCGCGGAAGCGGAAGAAATCGTCGTTGTCGAAGAACAGCTGGGTGATCACAAAATCGGCGCCGCAGTCGATCTTGTTCTTGAGGCGCTTCCAGTCGGTCTCGCGGCCTTCCTTGCAGGCGATATGCCCTTCGGGGAATCCCGCGGTGCCGACGCAGAATCCGCCCCGTGAGCGAAGGAAGCCGACCAGCTGGTAGGAAAACTCGAAACCGCCCTCGGTCTTCACGAACTCGCCCTGCCCTCCCGGCGGATCCCCGCGGAGGGCGAGGATGTTCTTGATGCCGCGCCTCCCGGCCTCGTCGAGCACATCGGCCAGCTGTGCCTCGGTGGAGCCGACGCAGGTCAGGTGCGCCATTGCGGTCAGGTGGAAATCGCGTTGGATTCGATCCACGATCCCCAGCGTTTTCTCCCGAGTGCTGCCCCCGGCCCCGTAGGTGACAGAACAGTAATCAGGGCCGAACTTCATGAGCTCCGGCATTGTCTTTTCGAACAAGGCCCGATCGCCTTCCGGCGTCTTCGGCGGAAAGAATTCGAAGGACAGGGCCGGACGGCCCTCCGTTTTGCAGCGCGCATGGATGTCGCGAATGAAATGCATTGGCGGGAGCTTGCCTGTGGGACGGATTGAATTCAACGATTTCAAAGAATTGGATTGCGCGGCGTCAAAAACAGATTACTAGTCGCGCACGTGCCGCTCCCCAAACAGCCGAGCGACCATCGACCGCCGCCAATTAGATGAAGCTAACCAACCTGCGAGGCATTTTGCAGTACGTCCCTCGCTTCCGCGAAAAGACATTCGTCCTGAGCATCGACGCCGCCGTGGTGATGGACGAGATCTTCCCCAGCCTGCTCCAGGACATCGCTGTTCTCCGATCCTTGAACATCCGCGTGGTTCTGGTCCATGGAGCGGCGGCCCAGATCAAGACGCTCTCGCAGGAGCTCGGCCTGACTCCCAGCGACCTGGAAGGAACCGGCGTGACCGACGGCGCGACGCTCAAACTCGCGCTGACCGCCTCCAACCGGCTCACGCACGAAATTCTCGAGGGCCTTTCGGCGAATGATCTCCGGGCGGTGTCCACCAACGCCGTGATCGCGCATCCGCTCGGAATCCTGCAGGGCGTGGATCACCTGTTCACCGGCAAGGTGGAGCGGGTCGACACCGAGATGCTGCAGGCTCTGCTCGGACAAGGCTTCATCCCGATCATTCCTCCCCTGGGATTCGACGGGGAAGGCAGAACCTATCGCGTGAACTCGGACAACGTCGCGGTCGCGGTCGCTGACGCCCTCAAAGCGGTGAAGCTGATGCTCGTCGGAACCCAGGACGGGATCCTCTGGCAGGGACAGCGCATCTCCGACATCCTCGCCGGGGCTCTCGCCACGCAGCTGGCCACCAAGCGCGCGGACTTTCACCCCGACTGCGTCTCGAAGGCCCTGCACGCCGCCCAGGCCTGCCAGCTCGGGATTCCCAGAGTTCATGTCATCAACGGGCTCGTGAACGAAGCGCTCCTGGCGGAGGTGTTCTCGAACGATGGAATCGGCACCCTGGTCTACGCCAACGAGTACACCCAGATCCGCCCCGCCATGAGGAAGGACATCCGGAACATCCTCCTCCTGATCAAGAGCTCGGTCGAGTCGGAGGAGTTGGTGAAGCGAACCCGGGCGAGCGTCGAGAAGCAGCTCGGCGACTACTATGTTTACGAGCTCGACCGAAACATCGTCGGCTGCGTCGCCCTCCATCTTTATCCGGAGGAGCACGCGGGGGAGCTGGCCTGCCTGTTTGTGAGTCGTGAGCAGGAGAATCAGGGGATTGGGAAGAAGCTCCTTCAATTTGTCGAAAACCGGGCCCGTGAGCTGGGGGTGAAGACCCTTTTCGCGCTATCAACTCAGGCATTCACCTACTTCCAAAGCAAGGGGGGATTCAGCGAAGGCGCGCCCGAGCTCCTGCCGGCCCTCCGACGCGAGAAATACGAGCAAAGCGGACGCTATTCCAAGGTTCTTTTCAAGCGTCTGGCCCCCACTTCCAACGGGGCAACACCCCCCACCCCTACTTCGTCCGCGGGGTAGTGGAACTTTTTTGCCCCTTGGGGTGAAAAACGTTTGACGATCAAGGGGGACTGAGGCAGTTTCAATGCAAGTCAGCCTGGCAGACCAATCACAACTAAGGTCATTTAGCGTGTGTTTGTTCCTCTCGATTGGCGAAAAAATCTGTCCGTGTGGGCGGAGTGGCGGGTTTTGGCGATGTGAATCTGTGTGTCATCCCAAAACCCGCTAGTTTTTTGGGGGCCTGGAGTCAGAAAGCGCCGCCTGTTGACCATGCCCCAGCATCCCTCGCCTGGAAGCGTTCTTCCCTCCAGTTCAATCCGCTGACGTGGCCTCCGAGAAACCACTCTTCCGTCCCCTTTCCGCAGCAGGCCCGAGGCTGATGAGCCTTCAGACCCCCGCGGACTTCACCGAGGCAGTCGAGGCCGCCGCAACCCTCCTCCGCGCGGGAGAATTGGTTGTGGTTCCCACCGAGACGGTCTACGGACTCGCGGCAAATGCTTTCGACCCGGCCGCTGTCTCAAAAATCTACACATTCAAGGGCCGTCCCAGCCACAATCCAATTATCGTCCATGTCGCGACCGCGGACATGATCCGAGAGTGCGCGGGTGAATGGTCGGAGGAGGCTCAGCGGTTGGCCCGCGCCTTCTGGCCTGGGCCGTTGACGCTCGTGGTCCCCAAATCCGAGCGCGTTCCCATGGTGGTGACGGCGGGCGGCGCCACGGTCGGGCTCAGGTGGCCAAGCCACGCGTTCATGCAGGCGTTGATTCGCCGCTGCGGCTTCCCCCTGGCGGCGCCAAGCGCCAATCCGGCCAATCAGCTCTCACCGACCAGCGCAGACCACGTCCTCCACAACCTGCCGGGCCCCGTCGGCCTGGTGGTCGACGGCGGCCCCTCGAATGTGGGGATCGAATCCACCGTGGTCGACCTGTGCCGGAACCCCGCCGTGATCCTCAGGCCGGGCATGATCCATCGGGAAGCGCTCGCTTCGGTGATCCCCGTTTTGAGCCCTGCCGCGGTTGAAGGAACGCAGCGGGGCTGCGAAGCGCCGCTGAAAAGTCCAGGGCTCCTCTCCAAGCATTATTCGCCTCGGGCGCCTCTCCGACTCCTCCGTTGGCGCGACGGAGCGGATCTCCGCGAACAAATCGATTCTGAAGTCCGAGCCGGTCGCCGTGTCCAGATCCTCTGCCATTCCCGCATTCCCGCGGGGTTCGCCCCCGATCAAGTCAGCGTCATCCCCCACGACGCGGAGGCGTTTGCCCGCGCTCTTTACGCGGAACTCCACCAATGCGACCAGACCGGAGTGGAGTTGATTGTCGTGGAATGTCCACCCGACGGACCCGAATGGCACGGCGTCCAGGATCGCCTGACACGAGCTTCGGCCTCGTCGGAGAGCTGATATCAAGGCGCGACGGGCGATCGCGGGCGTCAGGAGGCGGGGGCATCGGCGAAGCCCGGGTTCGAGAAGGCGGGTCGCGCCGCCTCCCCATGACGGAGCCAGAATCCCGCGCGCCCTCAGACCACAAATTCCAGCTGGGGCTGGCGTGGGATCAGGCCCCGAGCATGGCCTAGCGAGAGGAAACGTCGTATCGACTCGCGGCCCGGATCGCCATAGTCCAGCGTCCAGTGGTTCACATACATGCCGACGAAGCGGTCCGCCAGCTCCGCCCCCATGTCCCGGGCGTACTGCAACGCGTGCTTCACGGCCTCCGGACGATGTTCGAGGCTGTAGCGAATGCTTGCCGTTAGAATGTCAGACACCTGCTTTCTAACGGCTGGGGCGAACCGTCGGTGAATGACGTTGCCGCCGAGAGGGAGGGGCAGGCCGTTCTGCGACGCTTTCCACCACGCCCCAAGGTCCGCGCAGACCTGAAGCCCTTCCTGCTGATACGTGAGCTGTCCTTCATGGATGATGAGCCCGACATCGGCCTTTCCGCTCTTCACCGTCGCGAAAATCTCATCGAAAGGCGCCACAACGAAGTCGATCTCGTTCGCGGGTTTCTCCAACCACAGCTGCAGCGCAAGAAAGGCGCTGGTCATGACGCCCGGCACCGCAATCCGTCGCGCCCCAACCTGGGCGCGATCCATCGCGCGAGGCGCCACCAACATGGGCCCATATCCGTCGCCCATGCTGGCGCCGCTGGGAAGAAGGATGTATTGATCACTCAGGTGCGCGTACGCGTGGATGCTAACCGCCGAAATATCGAGCTCCCCCCGGGTGGCCCGCTCGTTGAGGGTTTGGATATCCTGAAGGATGTGCTCGAATCTGAAGCCATGCGTCGGGATGAGTTCCTTGGCCAGAGCGTAGAACATGAAGGCATCGTCCGGATCGGGCGAGTGTCCGAGGGTCAACGTCTGTTGCGTCATGCCGATGAGACTCCTGAGATGAAAGGGATTTGTCACGGGTTTAGTGGGCGCTTGGCCCGCGGCCGCGCGGAGAACGAGAACCCAGGGCCTCGAGAAGACTCCAACGCCTCGTCCACACGATGAACCGGCAGCCGCGCAGTCTCCCCGCCTTTTATGACCCAGGGTTCGCTGCGCCGATCGGCGACCACATCATGCCGATCGGCAAGTTCGCTCTCGTGGCGGAAGGCGCGCGCGCCATTCCTGGGGTTCACGTGGCAAGGCCCCGGCCTTGCGAACGAGAGCAACTCTTGCGCGCGCACACACCGGAATATGTCGAGGCCGTCCGATCCGGACATCCTCGAGCGCTCGCGGAGTCGCAAAAGTTTCCATGGTCTCCCCAGCTTTACGAGTCGGTGTGCCTGACCAACGGCGCTGTTATCGAGGCGGGCGCGGCGGCCATCGACCGCGGCGTCGCGGCCGCGATCGCCAGCGGATTCCACCACGCGCACGCCGACCACGGCGAGGGCTTCTGCACCTTCAACGGACTGGTGGTCGCCGCGGAACATCTCAGGCAAGCGCGCCAGGCGCAGAATGTGGCGATCCTGGATCTCGACCTCCATTACGGAAACGGAACCGCGAGCCTGGTGTCATCGCGTCCCTGGATGCGCGCCCTCTCCCTCTACGGAAACGACTACGCGAACAACGAGCCCTTCCGCGATGTCACAACTCTCCGCCATGAAGATGGACCGAATCACCGCTCAGCCCCGCTGCCCGCCGGATGCCGACTGCCCGAGCTCCTGAAGGTTCTGGACGCGCATCTCGGCTGGCTTGTGGAGGACCGACGACCTGATCTTCTGTTCTTCCAAGCGGGAGCGGACCCGTTTCGCGAGGATCCTTACAGCCCGCTCGATCTGGGAATCGAAGACCTGAAGGTTCGCGACGAACGCGTGTTTCAATGGGCCAAGGACGAACGGTTGCCGGTGGCGTGGGTCCTGGCGGGAGGCTACACGCGAGACATTTCCAAAGTGGTCGCCATTCACCTCAACACCTTCCACGCCGCCCGATCCGTCCATCTATGATTCCTGAATTGACCACATGGCGAAACCAATCCCCGGGCAACCTCGACTTGCGGCTCGATGAGGTTCATCGGACGCCGATTCCACCCCTCGTGGACGCGGCGACGAAAGCGGCCCCAGGCTGGGCTCGTGTTCCGCTGTCCGAGCGAATCGAGCGCCTGCGAAGCGCTCGCTCGAAACTGGAGATCGTTCAGGAGGATCTGGCGCTGCAGATCGCCATCGAAACCGGAAAGCCTCTGGCGGAAGCCCGCGGCGAGCTCGGCGCGGTGCTCGGAAAATTCGAGCTGAGCTTCGCCGACGCGTCGCGCCATCTCGCGGACGAGCGCGTGACCGACGGCCCTCATCCCGCCCGGGTCCGGCGGCGCGCGCGGGGAGTGGCGGCCGTCATCGCGCCTTTCAACTTCCCCATCCATCTCGGCCACGGAGCGTCGCTCCCGCATCTGCTCGCCGGAAATCCCGTGGTCTTCAAGCCCTCCCCCTCCGCGGCGGGGGTGGCGGGCCGATACGCCCGCATCATGGCGGAATCGCTGCCTCCCGGCGTGTTCGCGCTCGCGCAGGGCGGCGCCGACTGCGGCATAGAGCTGTGCACCCATCCCTCCGTGCGATCCATCTGCTTCACGGGATCGGCGACGGCGGGACGCCATCTGGCCCAACTCGTGGCCGATGATTTCTCCAAGGATCTGGCGCTGGAGCTTGGCGGCAAGAACGCGGCCATTGTCTGGTCCGACGCCGATCTTCCTTCGGCCGCGCAGGCCGTCGCCGACGGCATGTGCCTCACCGCGGGGCAGCGCTGCAACGCCACGAGCCGCGTGATCCTCCATCGGGAGATCGCGCCCGCGTTCCTGGAGCTGCTGATCGAGTCGCTCCGCCGCTACACGCCCGCCGATCCCACCGAACCTGAAGCGCGGCTGGGACCGCTCATCGACCGAAGAGCCTGGGAGCAGTACCGCCTCGCGCTGGATCAATCGGAAGGCGGGGACTGGATCCTTCACGGGGAAGCGCTGCGGGCAGTCGACGGCCTCCGAGGTTTCTACGTCCAGCCCGCGGTGTTCGCGGTCGGAGGAAAGTCAGCCGACCCGAGGCCTCCGCTTCTGACAAAGGAACTCTTTGCTCCGCTCCTCGCGGCTCAAACCGCGTCAGACATCGATCAAGCCCTGGCGGAGGCGAACCGTTCCGTTTACGGACTCTCCTGCTCTGTGTTCACGAAGTCCGAGGCGACATTCTGGCGTTTTGCGGACGAGCTCCAGGCGGGGAACGTCTACGCCAACCTGCCGACCACCTTCTCGCCATCCACCCTGCCCTTCGGCGGCTGGGGGGAGTCCGGCAACGGAAAGCCGGGAGGACGGGGATTCATCCGCTTCGTGACCGCGGAGCAGGCGATCCAGATCCGAACGGACAGCCTGGCCTGACGCGCCCTCCACTCGCCGCGAGGAAGTTCATTGCCCTGCGGGGCGCGTCTGCTGAACCAGAACGCGAAACGAGTGGCCCAGATGTTGGGGATGAACCAGCGTTTGAAATTGCCGGAGCTCGGCGCTGTTCCAACCCAGCTCCCACCCGCGCTCCACCGCTTCGCGGGCGATGGTGGAGAGAAACACCCCTTGGCGGGCCCAGTGTCGCGTGAGCAGCCCGGCCTTCCGCCCCGCGAGCTCAAGAGCGCCGAAGTTCACGTGCGACGTGAGGTCCCGTTCCCCCGGTTTCGCGAGAATGTCGGACGAGCTGGCATGTCCCGAGTAAGCGCGGGCCGTCCCCGACACGCGTTCAGGCTGAATCCACTCCCCGGCGCCGCAACCATAGTCGATCGTCGCCAGGTATCCCTCGCGGAGCCGCGCCGCCAGTCTCCCCCACCACTCCGCGGCGGATGGACAGAGCTCGAGGACGTAGCCATCGGGGAGCGCGGCGCAGAGCTCGTCGGGAAGGAGCAGGTCCGCGGCGCGCACAGCGTCGCGGAAGTCGATGGACGGCGAGTTCAATTCCCGCCACACCAGCGCGCCGTCGGATTCTCCGACGCCGAGCTCGCGCCACGATTGGCGTTCGACGCTCCAGGAAAAACGATGAACAGGGAAGGCGTCGAACAGCTCGTTGCAGAGAAACACGCCCTTGAAGTCGTCCAGGTCCTCCACGCGAGGGACATGGCTCAGGCGATCGGAGTGCTCCGACAGCGCATCGCGCTGCCAGGCTCGCCGGATCTCCGAAGGCTCGATGATCTGGTAGCGAACGGACGCATAAAGCTCCGGGAACCGCCGCTTCAGCGAGTTCAGGATGTCCAAGGCCAGCCGGCCATCGTGGGCGCCGGCCTCGAGGAGAGACCAGCCATCGGGCCGCGCGCCTGTCCGGGCCCACTCGAGCGCGATGCCCAGGGCCAGGCAGTCCCCGAAGACCGGTCCCACGCTGACGCTGGTAAAGTAATCGCCGCGCCGTCCGATTGTCCTGGCATGGGTCTCATAGTAGCCAGATCCGGGACTGTACAGAGCCAGCTCCATGAACCGGGCGAAGGATATCGCCCCGTCCTGTTGGATCGCCGCGCGGATGCTGGCCTCAGCGGACCCCATGTTGTTCTCCGTTCGAGGGCAATCGGTATCTCATTTGCTTAAAAACACAGGCCGCGACATATGGCAAAAATTGACGCCTTCTTCAACCTGATGATGGAGCAGAAAGCCTCGGACCTCCATTTGTCCTCGGGGAATCCGCCCATTCTTCGCATCAACGGCGAACTCGAGCGCGTCGATTATCCCCCCCTCGAAAGCGACACCCTCAAGGCGTTGCTGTATGAGATCACGCCGGAGTACAAGGTGAAGATCTTCGAGGAAACCGGCGATGTCGACTTCGGCTACGAAATCGCAAACATCTCCAGGTTCCGCGCGAATTTCTTCAACCAGAAGAACGGCGTCGCGGCGGTGTTCCGCCAGATTCCGAACAAGGTTCTGTCCTTTGAGGATTTCGAAAAATTCGACGCGCCGCTGCCGGCCGTGCTTAAGAAGTTCGCCATGCTCCACCGCGGTCTGGTGCTGGTGACCGGGCCGACGGGCTCCGGTAAGTCCACCACGCTGGCCTCGATGATCGATTACGCGAACAAGAACCGGAAGGACCACATCCTCACGGTGGAGGATCCCATCGAGTTCGTTCATGAGAGCAAGAACAGCCTGATCAACCATCGGGAGGTCGGCGTGCACACCAAGTCGTTTTCCAGCGCGCTGAAGGGCGCGCTGCGCGAGGACCCGGACATCATTCTGGTGGGCGAAATGCGGGATCTGGAGACGATCGAGCTGGCCATCACCGCGGCCAGCACAGGTCACCTCGTCTTCGGCACTTTGCACACGCAGAGCGCGGCCAAGACGGTCGACCGCATCATCGACGTGTTTCCGGCCGATCAGCAGAACAAGATCCGCGCGACGCTCTCGGAGGCGCTCAAGGGCATCGTGGCCCAAAACCTTTTCAAGCGCATCGACAAGAAGGGCCGCGTCGCCGCCCTCGAGATTCTCGTTTTCACGACGGCCATCGCGAACCTCGTTCGCGAAGGCAAGACCCACCAGCTGCCGGGCATGATTCAGGTGGGCAAGAAGCTGGGCAATCAGCCGCTGGACGACTCGATCATGGAGCACTTGCGCATGAAGCGCGTCTCGCCCGAAGACGCCTATGACAAGTGCCTCGACAAGAAAAAATTCCGCCCATTCCTGACGACGCCGCCGCTGGACGATGAAATCTAGGGCGCCGCGGGGCGATGGACGCCCTCCCCCTGTGTCGATGGGTGCAAGATAAACCTCTGAATCATGCGTCGTAACGAACTCGACTACTTCCTCGGCTCGCTTCTCGAGTACGACCGCAACGTCTCGGACATCATCATCACGGTCGGCCGGCCGTTCCAGGTCGAGGTTCACGGCCATCTGCACGCGGTCCCGGTGAGCCCTTACATCGACGCGCTCACGCCTTTCCATACCGAGATGATCGCGCTCAATATCATGGGCAGCAGCAAGCGATTGGTGGAGGATCTGCTGCGACAGGGCGCCTGCGACACCTCCTACTCCCTCGGAGCGCGCGCGCGATTTCGCGTCAACATCTTCTCGCAGCGCGGCGCCATCAGCATCGTCCTCAGAAAGCTGAACGCCGAGATCCCCGCCTTCGAGGATCTCGTGCTTCCCGACGTGATGCTCGGAGCGGCGAAGGAAAAAACAGGGCTGGTGCTCGTCACGGGCGCGACGGGCTCCGGAAAGACGACCACGCTCGCGTCGCTCATCAACCGGATGAACGCGCTCCACCCGATCCATATCATCACCCTCGAGGATCCCGTCGAGTTCATCTACGAGCAGAACAAGGCGACGATCAACCAGCGGGAGCTGGGAACGGATTTCGACACCTTCGCGAGCGGCCTCCGCGCGGCCCTTCGCCAGGCGCCCAAGGTGATTCTTCTGGGCGAAATGCGCGACCGGGCCACCGTTGAAATCGCGCTCAACGCGGCCGAAACCGGGCACCTTGTGTTCAGCACGCTCCACACGATCGACGCCGGCCAGACGATCAACCGCATCCTCGGCATGTTCGAACAGGAGGAGCAGGAGCAGGTGCGGCTGCGACTGGCCGACACCCTCCGCTGGGTCTTCAGCCAGCGCCTCATTCCGAAGGTGGGAGGAGGCCGCTTTCCTCTGGTTGAAGTCATGGGCGGAAATCTCCGAACCAAGGAGAGCATCACCCTGGGCGAAAGCGACGGAAAGAGCTTCTACGAGATCATCGAGGCCAGCTACTCGTTCGGCTGGCGAACGTTCGACCAGTCCGCGCTGGACGCGTACAAGGACAACATCATCACCGAGGAAACCGCGACGACGTTCTGCAGCCGTCGGGGCGTCGTAACGCGCGGCATCGACCACATCAAGAAGACGCGCGGGGAAATGACCAGCAACCGCGAGGATCTCCACATGGCGAACGCCCCGGAGAAGCCATCCGATCGGTCCCCGCACAAGCCCGCCTCGTCCATACCCGCCAACCTCAAACTGAAGATGTGATTCGCCATGTCCGTCGACTTTGACTTCATCACAACAAGCGATCGCCCGGCCCTCCTGGGGATCTCTTCCACAGAGACCCTGGAGGCCATTCAGAGCGGGCTGGCGCAGCTCGGCTACAAGGTCCACACCACACAGAACCACGGCGAGTTCCTTCATCGCTTCAACCAACTGGCCTACCACCTCGCTGTTGTTGAGGAGGATTTCTCGGGAGGAAGGCTGGAGACCAATGAGAGCCTCCTGTCGATGCAACAGATGCTGATGCCCAACCGTCGCCAGACGGTGCTCGTGGTGATCGGGGCGAGTTTCGCGACCTTCAACCCCATCCAGGCCTACCAATACGGCGCGCACGCCGTGCTGAATCCGAACGAGATGTTCCTCGCGCAGCAGCTCATCGAAAAGGCCGTCGCGGACAACGATCTCTTCATGCACACCTTCCGCGACGCCCTCCGCCGGCTCGCCTAGCTCCGCTTCCCATTCTCCCGGCGACCCGCGAACCGCGGGCCGCCTCTCAGGACCCAAAGATCGACGCATCCTGATCGCGAAGGGCGTCGATGCTTCGCGTGATCTCCCCCCCGGCGTGTCGGCTGATCCACGGATCGACGAAAGACGGCTGGAGACAAAACCTTTGCATGCCCGCCCCTTTTGAATAGTTTTGCGATCACATCGTGCGACGCCCGTCAGCCCGCAATTCACATGCCCGCCTCGTTGCCATCGCAATGGCGCTCGGCGTGTTTGCGCCCGTATCCCCGCTCTCGGCCGCCTCCTCGCTCTTGCCGGAAGCCCTCGCGCTCGACGGCGCGGGCGGGTTCGTGGAGCTCGGGACGAATGGGCCCGTGCTGGGGACCTCGTTCACGGAGGAGCTCTGGGTGTTGCCGCCGACCACGATCGAGCTCGACTACGTGGGATTGATCGGCGGCACTGCCACCCCGAAAGCGCTCCACCTCGGATTGAACCGCGCGCCCAGCATCTACATCGCCGACCGCACAAGGCTGCACGGCGGGTTCGGCGACGGAGTGGCATGGCATACGTGGACCACCCAGCCGGTCCTGAACCTCGGGGAATGGAATCACGTGGCCGCCTCGTACGACGGCGCCCTGTATCGCGTGTTCGTCAATGGCGCGCTTATTCACGAGATGGCGGTTCAAGCCACGCCCTTGAAGACCCCAGTGCGATGGATCGGCCGCATGGCGGAGTTCTTCGCCGGCTTTATTGGCGAGACTCGCCTCTGGACCATTGCGCGGTCCGAGACGGCGATTCGCGGAGACATGAACGCCGTCCTGACGAACTCCCCGCCCGGGCTCCTTGCCAGATGGACCTTCGACGGGGCGGCGGCGGGAGTGGTTCGCGACGTCGGTCCCAACGGATATCATGGCGCGCTGCGCGGCGGCGCCCGAACCGCCGAGCCGCCCGTTCCCCTCCCGGGTCCGCCGCGGCCTCCTTCGCCGATACTGCGCTTCGACGGATCGGGCCGGATCGCGTTGCCTACCGATGTCTTTACGAACCTTCACTCCTCCACGATCGAGGCGTGGGTGAACTGGAGCGACTTCAGCACCCCGCAGCGCTTCTTCAGCTACGGTCGCGCGAGAATGGACACGTCCATTGGATGCGCCCACGGCCTCCCCGATCTGGAATTCGTCGTTCGCAACACGACACAGGAGGTCAAACCCCTCGTCGTTCGTGGAGGGCTGGGGGCGGGAGAATGGCATCATGTGGCCGCAGTGTCGGGACCCGAGGGAACGAGGCTCTACCTGGACGGCGACGAAGCCGCGACGAGCAATGCGACAAACTCAATGTCGGCGCTGCCCCCGGGGCCCGCATGGCTTGGGGCATGGAACACGGACGGCCAGCGCTTTAAGGGCAAGGTCGCGGAGTTTCGCGTCTGGGCGGAGGCCCGGACGGCCGATCAGGTCAGGACGA
Organism: Verrucomicrobiota bacterium; assembly: GCA_016199985.1. Classification (GTDB taxonomy): domain Bacteria; phylum Verrucomicrobiota; class Verrucomicrobiia; order Limisphaerales; family UBA11320; genus UBA11320. Next base: position 63,084 of record JACQFQ010000051.1, read on the forward strand.
ACATGTGGCAACAGCTCTCCGGCCACGAATCGGGATTGGCGGCGCTCTATAATTTCTCCGACACAAACCAGCCGGGCCGCGATGCGACGCCGAACGCGCGTCACGGCGTCGTCGAGGGGAGCCTCGCCACGGCGAGCGAGGAGGTGAGCCGGTCGCGAAGGCGCAGCCAGGCGACTGTCCTGTTCGGCTCCGTGACAGACGATGAAGGCCGCCCCGTGGCGGGCGCCCAAATCGTCTATTACAAGGACGGCAGGATGCTGGGGCGAACAGGAGCGAATGCCAAAGGAGCCTATCAGCTCAGCATCCGGGCAGGCGTCGGCGCATGCAACGTGGCGGCCGGGTTTGGCTATGAAATGTCAGAAGCCGTCGCCCTTCAACTGGACCGAGCGGAGCGCCGGCGGCTGGATCTCACGCTTCGCCGTCCCGCATCGATCGCCGGCAAGGTCGCCGACGCCGAGGGACGCCCGATCGTCGCCGCGTTGGTCCAGCTGACACCGTTCTCGAGAACCAACGCCTCGGGAGCGGCCGAAGCGACGGCGCAACCGACGACCGCGGACAACTCCACGATCGCCTTGACGCGGGCCGATGGCGTCTACCGGTTGCGGCGCGTGCCGCCCGGCGAGTATACGGTCGAGGTTCGTTCCTCCGCCGGCGTTGTTCGCTTCAACGATGGACAACCCGTCGCGCTCGGCGCGGGCACAAACATGGTCGGCCTGGATCTCCGGGCGCCGAGACGATCCGCCCCGGTCGGCGTCGGCGCCTCGGCGCGGCCCAATCGCGTTCTCGCGCTCAACGGCCCGGCTGATTGGATGGCGATGCCCAGCGCTCTCTTTGGCGATTTGACGACAGCGACGCTCGAGTGCTGGGTCCATTGGGATCCCCTGAACTCTTTCGCCTGCGTCTTTGGCATGGGATCGCCCAATGTCTCCTTCCACCTGGAGTCCTTAACGGTTTCCAACGATCTGGCGATCGTCTTCAACGAGGGACCGCAATCGGCCGAGAGAGCCGTGGCGACCGGGGTGTTGACAGGCGGCCGGTGGTTTCATGTGGCCGTCGTTCTCGACGACAAGCTCGCGGCGCTGTACGTCAATGGCGTCTACGCGGCGAACCTCCGCGCGGCGAACCCATTCGGGATGCTCGTGCATGGAGAACAGGCGCTCGGCCACGCCCCGGACTACCCCACGCGGCTTCACGGCCGTCTGGACGAGGCCCGGATATGGACAGTTGCCCGAACGCCCGAGCAGATCCGCCAAACCATGGGCGAGCGCCTCCGGGGAGACGAGGACGGGCTGGCCGCGCTCTGGAACTTTGACGACCCGGAGCAGCCGGGGAGGGACGCCACGGGCCACGGTTTTCATGGGACTCTGATGGGCGCCGCCCGGACGGTATTGGCGGCGTCGCCACAACCGTCCGAGCTGGAAGGTCCGACGGCGATCTCCGGCACGGTGAGCGACCCCGATGGACGTCCCGTCGCGGCCGCCGATGTTCGATTGACCCGAGACGGGCAGCAGGTCGCGATGGCGATCTCGGATTTCGCAGGGCGTTTCGTGACGACCGTTCCTCCGTCCGATCGTGCCGTCATTCTCACGGCGCGCCGCGGGGAGTTTTCATGCCCGCCCACAAACCTGGTGCTTCGGCCCGGGGGGAACACCCTGAACCTTTCGCTGCGAGACAGCGCGCCTTTCTCCGGACGGGTGCTGGCGCTCGATCAGACGCCTTTGTCGACCGTGGTCGTGCAGGCCGTTCGCGCTTCGGCAACAGGCGGCGCCCTGCAGCCGGGCCTCGTTGGGGAATACTTCGACATCGCCGGCCTTGAGCAATTCCCCAAAGTTGAAGGCGCTCCCACTGTTTGGCGAGTGGACGACCAGATCCATTTCCGCCTCGCCAACGGAAGCATCAGCGCCGGCAAGCTGCGACCGGCGTTCTACGCCCGTTGGAAGGGCAGACTGCGCGCAGCCCAAGCGGGCGCCTATCTCTTTCACCTGTCCGCCAACGACCGAGGCCGCCTGTTCCTCGACGGCGCACCCATCGTGGAGTCGATGGCGCAGCTCACCGGCACCCATCCGCTCGCGGACGCGGAAACAACCAAGGCCGTGGAACTGTCGGAGGGCGGCCACGATATCCTCGTGGAGTACGTCAATCGCATCGGCCGCGAGGGATGCGAGCTCGCGTGGACGCCGCCGGGACGACCGAAAGAGACCATCCCCGCGTCGGCGTTCGAGCATCACCCCGAGGAGGGGGAGCTGATCGTGAGCGCCATGACCGACACGCGCGGCGTGTACCGTTTCCCGGAGCTCGCCGCGGGCGACTACCAGATTCGAGCGCAGATTCCCGGAGGAGTGGTGTATTTCGGCGACGGACGAACCTTCACGGCCCGGAGGGACGAGCCTCTGGCCAATCTCGATTTGCAGATCCCTCCCTTCAAAAAGGGCGTGTGGCGAAAGCTGAACTTCACCGACGGGTTGGCGAACAACGTGGTCAACGCCGCCCATCTCGCGCCCGACGGAGCGCTGTGGTTTGCCACCCAGGGCGGGGCTTCTCGCTTTGACGGACGAGGCTTCCAGACCCTGACGAAGGCCGACGGCCTGTCGGAGGCGAATGTCTATTGCGTCCTTGCGGAAACGAACGGGCTGGTCTGGTTCGGAACAATGGATGGGTTGACCCGCCGCGACCCTCTGGCCGTACCCCCGTGCACAGTGATTCGCGGGGACAAGAAGGGCTTCCTTCTCGTCAAGGCCCTGGTTCGGGATCGACAAGGCCAGCTCTGGGCATCGCTGAGCGATGGGCTTGCCCGGCTGGAAGGAACCAACCTCGTCACGGTCGCGCGACGCCCCACCCCCACCAATCACGGCGGGGCGCTCATGGAGGACTCGGAGGGAGTGGTGTGGTGGGGAGACCGTTCGGGAATCTGGCAGGTGGTCGGGCCCGAGCCGCAGCGACTGACCGACGTGGACCTTTCCGCCTCGGGAGACATCACCGCGATATGCGAAGGCGAGCCCGGCGTTCTCTGGCTGGGAACCGAGCAGGGACTAACTCGATACGACACCCGGGCGAAAACGAACGCGCTGACTCACTTCACGACGCGGGACGGACTCATCGGCGCGCCCGTGGTCTCCCTCCATCGCGACCATCAGGGACGCGTCTGGGCCGGCACGCTTGGCAAGGGGCTTTCCTGCCTGGACGGCGGATCCTTCATCAACTATCAGCGCGCGGACGGCCTCCCCGACGACTTTGTCATGAGCATCGCCAGCGATGTCGATCAGGGTCTCTGGCTCGTCACCTATCGGGGCATCGCCGGCCTTGATGTCGACTCGATGACGCAGTGGTCGCAGCGCGACGGTCTCGACCAGGGCGCGGTCGGCCAAATGGTCACCACGACCGACGGCTCGCTCTGGGTGCTCACCGGATCGAAGCTCTCGCGTTACAATGGCAGGGAGTTCACCAAGCTGGGACAAGCCAGCGGCCTGCAGGGAGTCACCCCGACCGAGCTCTTTCTTGATGACGACGGATCCCTTCTGATCGCGGACGCCGCCGCGCCGGTGACGCGATTCCAGGTCAGAGGACCGGCCACTGATCGCCCGCGCTTCGAAGTCATCGAGGGCAGCCCTCCCGCCTTCGCGGTCGCGCGCTCCACAAAAGGCGAGCTCTGGTTCGGAGACCGCCGCGGAGCCTGGCGCAGCGGGGAGGAAGGACCGTCGGGCAGCGGGTTGATTGGAGACATCGTTCATATCGAGAGGGGGCCCAATGGCGTTTTATGGTTCCAGAGCGGCTCCCGGTCGGTGACGCGATTTGATGGAACGAACTTTAGCGCCTTCGGTCTGCGCTCTCCCACCCCCTTGTCCCTGGCGGTCGCCAAGGACGGATCGGTGATGGCGTCCACCTGGATCGGTCCGGAGCGCTTCGACGGAGAGCGCTTCCGACCTTTTCCATCGCCGGATTCGAAGCTGGCCCGATTGTCCGTGTCCAGCGTCTTATGGGGCGCCCGCGGAATACTTCATTTGGGATCGCACGAAGGCCTGATCAGCTTCGACGGCGTCGCCTACGCCACCTTGGACGAACGGGACGGACTCCCGGACAGCAAGGTAAAGTGCGTTCATGAAGCCCCGGACGGAGCGCTCTGGCTGGCGTTGGATCGGAACGGGGGAATTGTCCGTCATCGACCGCTGCGGCGTCCACCCAGCGCCCCAACGATCACGGCGCAAACCGACAAGGATTACGCGCGCCTGGAGGCCCTCCCTAGCCTGCTCACAGGGCAGCGCGCCACATTCAAATTCGATGTGGTCGACTTCCACACCGTGCCCGAGAAGAGGCAATACCGCTGGCAGATCTTCCAGGGCTCGCGCGATGAGAACGCGCTCGCCGCGGGTTGGCAGCCGCCGAGCGCGGCGACTCAGCTGGAGCAAACCTTCAGCGCCCCGGGCGACTGGACGCTCGCGGTGCAGTTCATCGACCGCGATCTCAACTACTCCAGGCCGACGCGCGCGACGGTTCACGTCGTTCGCCCCTGGCACGCCAATATGGCCCTCATGATGCCCGCAGGCGCCGGTGTGGTGGGCCTCATGGGATGGGCCCTGGTGGCGCGGATGCTTTATCTGCGGAAGCGCAAGGAGGCTGATCAGCTTCGTGAAAGGGTGCTGGAAGAGGAACACAAGGCCCGCGAAGCGGCCGAGCGCGCCCGGGTGGCCGCCGAGGAGGCGAAGGAGGCCGCGGAGGGCGCGAACAAGGCCAAGTCCCAGTTCCTCGCCAACATGAGCCACGAGCTGCGCACGCCCATGAACGCCATCATCGGGTACAGCGAAATGCTCCAGGAGGAGGCCGCGGATCTGGATCAAAGGGATCTGATCCCCGATCTCCAAAGAATCCAGGGCGCGGGAAAACACCTCCTCGGTCTCATCAACGACATCCTCGATCTTTCGAAGGTCGAAGCGGGCAAGATGACGCTCTTCCTCGAGGACTTTGACGTCGCTCAGCTCGTCAACGAGGTGGCCGCCACCGTCCAGCCCCTCATCGCCAAGAACGCGAACCAACTGGCGGTGTCCTGCCCCGCGGACATCGGAACGATGCGCGCGGACGTCACCAAGGTTCGGCAAGCCCTGTTCAACCTGCTCAGCAACGCCAGCAAGTTTACCGAGCGCGGAACCATCGCGATGCGCGTGTCGCAGAACACGGAGCGCGCGACTCTCACCTTCTCGATCACCGACACCGGAATCGGCATGACTCCCGACCAGGTGTCGAAGCTGTTCGAGGCCTTTTCGCAGGCCGACGCGTCGACCACTCGCAAGTATGGCGGCACCGGGCTGGGATTGGCGATCAGCCGTAAATTCTGCCAGCTCATGGGCGGAGACATCAAGGTGGAGACCCAACTGGGCGAAGGGTCCACGTTCTCCGTGTCGCTGCCTCGCCGTGTGCAGGATCCCGGGGCCGCCCCCCTCGCGCGCCTCGAGGAGACGCCCAACACCGCGCCCGGACGAACGGCCAATGGCGCGCGCGCGCTCGTGCTGGTCATCGACGATGATTCCACCGCGCGGGACCTGCTCCAACGCACACTCGCCAAGGAAGGCTTCGCCGTAGAAGGCGCGGCGGACGGCCGCAGGGGGCTCGATATGGCCAGGCAACTCCGACCCGCCGTGATCACTCTCGACATCATGATGCCCGGCCTTGACGGGTGGGCCACGCTTTCCGCGCTGAAGGCCGATCCCGCCACCTCCGACATTCCGGTGGTGATGGTCTCCATGGCGGACGACAACGACATGGGCTTCGCCCTCGGCGCCGCGGCCTACTTCACCAAGCCCATCGACACCCCCCGCCTCGTCCAGACTCTTCGCAACCTCCGCAAGCCCTCGGACGCCCAGAACGTGCTGGTGGTGGAGGACGACGCGCAAACGCGCGACATGCTCCGACGAACCCTGGAGAAGGAAGGCTGGCAGGTCGGCGAGGCGGTCAATGGCCGCGTCGGATTGGAATGCCTGGAACGGTTCGTTCCCGACCTCATCCTCCTGGACCTGATGATGCCGGAGATGGACGGATTCACCTTCATGCAGGAGCTTCGGTTACGCGCGGATTGCCGCCATGTGCCTGTGATCGTGATCACGGCGAAGGACATCACGCCCGACGATCGGGCCCGCCTGCGCGGCGAAACCGCGGGCATTCTGCAAAAGGCGACGACCACGCGAGAGAACCTCGTGAGCGAGATCCGCGCACTCCTTGGGTCTTAGCGGCGAAACCGCCACGCGCGCCCTCGAAGCTGAAAGAGGCGGTTGCTCGACCGGGATCCAAAACCGTTCGGGTCGCGCTGAGGAAGGATCGTCAACTCCCCCGCTCCGAGGCCGATTGGTACTGCGTCGAAGCCTGTGCGCTGTCCACGAGTTCGTGGCGGTGAAGCCAGGCAATGAACGGTTATGAAACGTTGGATCTCTTCCCTGGTCGCGGCCTTGGTCGCATTCGCCCTGTGTTGGCAGGTCTTCACCCCGCACAGGTTCAAGGTCTCGGGTCGAATCTCCAAGAGCGCATGCCCGATGTTTCTGAGGCAAATCGAGGGCGCAAAGGCGACATGGGCTCTCGAGCACAGGATCCAGACGAATGGCGCGCCCACAGAGGCGGATCTCTACGGTCCCGACAAATACATCAGGGTCGCGCCCACGTGTTCCGATGGGGGTCGCATTACGATTGGGGACATGGAGCACAAGGCCACATGTTCCGTGCCGATGCACAGCCTGGAAGCGGGGGATGTCTACGTGACGACCCCGACCGGCGAGCCCATCCCGCACGCCGTGGTCTCATTTCGGGACGAAACCGGAATCTTCGCTCTTTCGATGACCGACGCCAAAGGCTTCGCCCACTTTGAAGCCTGGACTGCCGGGCCGACGTTTGTGCGCGCGGCGTTGCCGGGTCGAGGGTCCGCCTCGTTCTACATCACCAACGGATGGCCCGCCCGTCTCGTCGTGAAGCCGCTTTGACGGGGCTACGAGGCATCGGCGGATCGCTGCTGCGCGGTAAGCAGAGGTTCAGGGGCGCGCTGCAGCCCGCAGTCGGTAAAACCTTTGCGGACTCTCAGGGCGGAACTCGCGGGCCTTTTCGGCATCAGCCACAATCTCCCATGGGCCCATCACAGAATCCGCGGACTCCAGGACCTCCGTCTCGCCGTTCCACGTCAGACTCACTGAGCCTCTCACAAAGGAAACGTTCAACCGAAGCGAGTTCGATCCGTCGGAGGGAGACCCGGGGGGACCATTCGCGGGGGAAAGGGCCACCGAAGGTGAAAACTCGGATGTATTGCCGCTACGATCCGTCGCTGTGGCTGTGAAGAAAGTGAAGCCCTCGCTCGCTTGAAAAGTAGCGGAGAACTGCCTGCTACCGGATCCATCGGTCGTCGCGTCGATGAACCCGATGAATTTCTCGCCCTGCCCGTACCCGAATCTCCCGAGTGTTGAGTTTGCGAAGAACTCCACGCGATAGGTCGTGCTCGGCGCGCTTGTCAGACCACCCGAGAGCGTCGCCAGCCCACCGACGAGGTGAACCGATGAAATGATCGGATAGTTCTGGAGCAGGTTCGGGCCGGCATCCGCGTCGAGGACATCGTTGAGCAAAGGGTCGCTTTCGTTGAACGGGTTGAGGCTGATCCCGAGAACGCCGTTCGCGTAGATTGAATTACCGAGGATCGCATTGGTCCGCGTCAGAGCGTAACCCCCCTCGTTGCGGGACAGACGGACTCCAGTCGTGTTGTTTGCAATGACGTTCCCGGCTCCCGCCGTCAACCCGCCGATGAGGTTCTCATCCGCATTGACGAGCAAGACTCCGTTGCCGCCGTTGCCCAATCGTGAGTGGCCGTCGATCGTTGTTCCTATCCGGTTTCCTTGGACAGTATTCCCAGCCGATCTGTCGGACGGGCTTGACCCTGGACTGCCTAGGATGGCGATACCGTGCCTCCCATTTCCCGAGATGCTATTCCCGGCCCCTGGCTCGCCGCCTCCGATTGAATTGCCGGGAGAATTGACAAACTGGACGCCATCCTGGGTGTTGCCGAGGGAGATCAAGCCAGCGGGATCCAGACCGATGTAATTCCCCTGAATCCTGGCGCCGGTGGAAGCCTCCCCTCCCCGGACGAGCACGCCGTAGCCATTCCCGGATATGATATTTCGCGAGGCGAAAATGGCTCCACCGATGGTGATGTTCGGCGCATTGGAGACCATCACGCCGATGCCGTTCCCGAGGCGGGATGAGCCGGATGCGTTGAGCCCAATATAATTTCCTTGGACGATATTATTGGATGAGCCGGGTCCTCCGATCCACACACCAAGGTTCGTGTTGGCGGAAATGATGTTGCGATCTTCGGCGTTCGGCCCGCCAACCATCGTGTTGCGACAACTGCCAATGGAAAACCCTCCGCAAGAGTCCGTGAGGAGTCCAAGAACAAGTCCCTCGAGATCATTGCCGAGCGGTCGAAGACCCAAGACATCTGTTCCGATCATATTGCCAGCGACAATATGGCGGTCTCCGCCCAAGAGGACACCGCAGCGGTTTCCAGAGATCACGTTCCCAAGAATCTTGGCGGGTCCAGCGTTCACTGCAATGCCGGAGCAGCCGTTGGGGATCTTCAACGCCCCATGCCTATCAACGCCGATGAAATTGTTTTGGATGCGATGCCCCGCCGCGTCCGGCAGATATCCCCCATTAGGCGAAACGATCGCGATCCCACAGATGCTATTCCCTGAAATAAGGTTTCTGGAGCCTGGGTTAACTCCTCCCACGCTCAGTTCCCGACCTGATGTCATCAGGACGCCATACAGGTTGGGGATGGCCGAACTTCCATCGGCGGTTGTTCCAAAAAAGTTTCCCTCAATCACGGTGTTCTGGCCTTGAGTGACGCGCACGGCGGCCTGTGTCGCGAAGGCATTGATCACCAACCCACGCACGACGCAATCGCTAGCGCGGATCTCCAGGCCGCCCGAACCGGCCGTGATCTGGCTTCCACTGAGCACGATCCTTAGAACCGCGTTGTCATCCTTGGACAGGGTGTTGAGTAAAGCCCCTGGCTGGCTGTAGCCATCGATGATCGCTGAATCCATGAGCGAAGGGAGGGGAGAGAGTGGAGCGATCACGTGCGGCCCGGGGCCCGAAATATTGAAGCGAATCGTGTTCGCTCCCGGAAGCAGGTTAGCCGAGGCAATGGCCATCCTCAGAGAACCTGGACCTTCATCCAATACTGTGGTTACCACGAGATTCGCCGAACTCAATGGCCCCAAGTCAATCACGCGCAAACCCCGCGCCGCCGTCGGCCCCAGAGCCAGGGGCGCCTGGAAGGATGTCGCGGCGAGTGTGAGATCCTGAAGATAGATCCAAGGGCCTTGAGCGGGATCCAACGTCGTTTCGACTCGGTACACCCGACCCGTTGCGCCGAAGACGGTCAAGGATAGCTGATCGAAGCTGTTACGCTCCAGGATGCCGAGCGGCGTGGATCCGACAGCCACCAAAGGCTCGGTGGCGACAAGGTTGTTGGTCGCTCGCCGCCCGCCCTCATCTATTCCGATGATGGAGATCCATCTCATCGGCAAGGTTGCTGTGGCAGCCATGGGCCTTGTGTCAAATCTCAGGCTGCCGATACGAATTCGACCGACGAAGGGCCTCTGGAGAGGACTCCGCACATCCAAGGAGATCGAGTTGGTCTCTATGGGCTGGATCGAAGCGAACTCCGTCGCGGCAGGATCCGGTTCGAAGGCGATCTTCGTTATGATCGCGGGATCCATCTCGAGAGAGAGCAACACTTCCTTGAACGAGTTGGTGGTCAACAACTCCAGTTCAACGCTGGCGCGTCCACCGCTCGTCACCGAGGACTGGATGAAGCGGGCGGATGGCGATCCAACGAGCGGATGCACCCTCAACAGGGCTGGGAGGCTCGTGTGGTTGCCACTGATGTCGGAGACGTCGTTGGTCACCCAGTAGTTCCCCGGCGGCAGCGGCTGGCTTGTGAACAGGCCGGCAGGTCCTTGGATGTTTTGAACTACGGAGGCGGAAGGCGAGCAATCGTCGAGAACCTGGGCGGGGTCCTTCAAGGAGGCCGCAAATCCATTGCCCGTCACGATTCCCGCGTAAGAATCCGAGACCGGAGCTGACAACGAGGCCGGAGCGAGAACATCCGGGTTAGCCACGCCGGGCAAATACCCGTAGGCGTCGTATTCGATCTTCGCAAATCCATAGGCAATCGCGAGGAATGGAGCTTCGCTTCGCAGCGTGTGGACGCCTGGCGCGACCTCAAATTGGGCGGTGTGAAACCCCTTGCCCGTTGCCGCCAGAGGGATCGGACGATCATCCAGCAAAACGGGGGCGGCCGCGATCGTGTCATCCACCGCGACATTGCCGAAGCTGTTGAACTCGCTGAGCGCGATCCAGCGGTAGGAGGCTTGAAAGCGATCCACCGAAGGAATCCAAATCATTGTGGGGTCGGCCGTCCTTACGCCGTCAAAGTCGGAGCTGTTACCGAACTGCGCGACCAGAATGGGGGCCGACGCCGTCAGCAGCGCCGCTTCCGCAACCAACAAATCCACATGCTCTCCTCTACGCAATGTTGCCACCACCTGGCCATCCTGGCTGACGACCGCCTCCTCTCCAACAGCCACGCAACGGAACGTATCGCCCCTCAGCCGCGTCGCCAAGGGCGTCGTCCAGAAGCGCGTGCCGGCAAAGGACGTCGGCGGGGTCTGCTCAACGACGTAATTGCAGTAGAAGATGTCCTTGCTGGCGACCGCCGCGCATCGATGCCCCGCGAACACGCCGATCGGTTTTGTCGCCGTCACGAGCGTGCCCGTCAAATCGACAACACTCCCCCCTTGGGCCGGCTCAGTCGCACGCAACTGATAGGTCTGCCCCCTGCCCAGAAGGATACTGTACGGAACGCCGGCGGCGTGCCCTCCCGCCGATGTGGACGGCGTGATGGACACGGCCGTGCCGTCCTCAACGGCAACGATCGCAAATTGACTTCCCCGAAGCTCAGGGATGTTCTCGGTCACGTTCCCATAGGCAACGATCATGTATTCGAATCCCAGCATCTCCCTGGGCAGCACCGCGAAGGCATCGGTCGTGTAGCCGAGATAGTCCTCCACCACCACCGTCACGCTCTTGTTCGCCTTCACCCTGACTCCGCCCGCCCGGACCTGAGCCTGGGAATCCCCAAGATCCGCATTCGATGGAAGATCCACGCTGATCCATCCCGAAGAATCGATTTGGAACGATCGGGTGAAATCGAAGCCGGCCACCTCAACGGAGCCGAACACACCAGGTTCCCCGGTGATCAGCGCCCGCGGCTGAACGTTGTCCTCGAGGTCGGAAGGAAGATTCCCGGGAATTGTAAACCAGTACTCGTATGTGTTCGTGCTGACGGCGCAAGCGCGCCGGACCACCTTCACGCGAAAGGAGCGAATCCCTGTGGCTCCCTCCGGATCCGAGGCGCGCACGGTGACGGTTGCCTCGCCGGAACGACCCGGGATCGACTCAAACCGCAATGTCCGACCCGGGCCCGCGCCTTCGATCCTTATCGAATCAGGCCGAATGACATTGGGATCACTGGACGCCGCCGACACCGCCAGTCCCGCAGACGGCGTCTCCACATCATTCACTTCGAAGCCAATCGGTCCCGCGGACGCCCCGTCCGAGATAAGTTGATCGGCTATGGGCGAGATCGTGGGCGCGTCGTTTATAGGGCGGACGTCCACCTTGAACGTCATCCGGGTCGGTTGGGTCGCAGCCCCCCTCTCAACGACCGTGACAGTGATCAGGCAAGCGCCCGACGCATTGGCGATCGGAGAGAAGAGCAGGATCCCCCCTGCGTCGGTTCCGGCGTACCGGACAATAGGATCTGGAATCAGCGAGGGAAGGCTCGATGCGGCGGTCACCTGCAGTTGTTGAAAGGTTCCGCCTGCGGCGCCGGGGCGGATACCCGTAAGCGGGACGGTCTGCAGACCGCCGTCCTCGTTCATTGTGATATCCGCGGCCTGATCAATCGAGGGCGATTGGTCCTTTCTCCTCACTGTGACCGTGAACGTCCGTGTCAAGGACAGGTCATCCGCGTTCCCCAGCACCCCATCGGCGCCATCATCACGGACTGTCACCGAGATCACGGCCACGCCGCTTGTGTTGGCAAGCGAGATAACGGGCAAAGCGCCGACAGGGTTCGGGCTGATGTAGTTCACTTGAGGGCTGGGCACCACTCCTGGATTGCTTGAGGAAGCGACAATCGCCAGTTTCTGGCTCTCGTTCGCCGCGCCCGACGTTATCCCGCCTATTGAGATCAGGTTTGTCGCGCCATCGAACATTGTCACATCGCCGATCGCGTTGAGCGTCGGTGGATCGTTTGTCGCGATCACTGTCACATTGAAGATCCGCGTGAACAGGTTGTTGAAGGCGGATCCGTCGTTCACTGTCACCGTCACGGTCGCGCTCCCATTCGCGTTGGGCGCGGGCGAGAGCGTCAATGTCCCGTTTGTCGCGGGGCTCGTGTAAGTCACCGCCGGGTTGGGCAGCACGCCCGGGTTGCTCGACACCGCAGTCACCACCAATGTCTGAACTTCATTGGGCGCTCCCGACGTGATCCCGCCCAGGTTCACAACGCTTGTCGTGTCTTCCAGCATTGTCACGTTGCCGATCGCGTTGAGCGTCGGCGGATCGTTTGTCGCGATCACCGTCACGTTGAAGATCCGCGTGAACAGGTTGTTTGAGGCAGCTCCGTCGTTCACTGTCACCGTCACGGTCGCGCTCCCATTCGCGTTGGGCGCGGGCGAGAGCGTCAATGTCCCGTTTGTCGCGGGGCTCGTGTAAGTC
>JACQFQ010000050.1 GCA_016199985.1 Verrucomicrobiota bacterium
CAGACGGACAGCCTCTCTCGATGTCATGGGTGAGGAAGGCCTTGACTGAGTGCCGCACGCGAAGGCGCGAAGACGCGAAGAGAGGACAGAGGAGAAGAGCGTTCCGATTCCCCCTTCGCGGCTTCGCGGCTTCGCGTGAAACCGACCCTATCCGCAAGGGCCTCCTCCGCCTCAGACGACGGACAGCCTCTCTCGATGTCATGGGTGAGGAAGGCCTCGACTGAATGCCGCACGCGAAGGCGCGAAGGCGCGAAGAGAGGACAGAGGAGAAGAGCTTTCGGGATCCCCCTTCGCGGCTTCGCGGCTTCGCGTGAAACCGACCCCATCCGCAAGGGCCTCCTCTGGTTCAGACGGACAGCCTCTCTCGATGTCATGGGTGAGGAAGGCCTTGACTGAGTGCCGCACGCGAAGGCGCGAAGACGCGAAGAGAGGACAGAGGAGAAGAGCGTTCCGATTCCCCCTTCGCGGCTTCGCGGCTTCGCGTGAAATCAACGTTGTTCAGGCCGTTTTCTGGTCACGGCAGTGTCACTAAGGGCAGCTCGATATAGCTGGCGCGGCCGGGAAAGTTCTCTGAGGAGTGAAAGATTCGTTGAACGGCTTTCTTGTAGTCGCCGGGCTGCGCCCAAAAAATGTTGGGCACGAAGGCTTGCGGATTTCGGTCATAGAGCGGAAACCAGCTGGATTGAACCTGCACCATGATCCGATGGCCTGGTCGGAAAACGTGGTTGGCCGTGGGCAGCGAGAAACGAAAGAGCAGGGGTGTATCGGCCGCGAGCGCCTTGGGAGTCTCCAGGCTTTCCCGGTAACGACCGCGGAAGATATCCATCGCGACCGCGAGTTGGTAGCCGCCCATTCCCGGCTGTCCCGCGACTTCATCCGGATAGACGTCAATCAACTTCACGACCCAGTCCGAGTCTGTTCCGCTCGTGGACGCGATCAGATGCGCCACGGGTTGCCCGCTGATTTTTACGGGTTCATCCAGAACGTCCGAGACGAAGGCCAGAACGTCCGGCCGGCCCGAGGCCTCCCTCTGATCGTCGACCAACCACTGCGGCCACGTCAGGCCGTGGTCGTATCCGACCGGTTGGATGGGGCGGGCACGGAAGGGAACGGGCTTGGAGGGATCGGAGGTGTACTCCGCAGACGCCGCATCGCCGGGTTTCGGCGCCGCAAAGCTCAACTTTAGGCCGGCATTCAAATACATCGGCTTTGAGGTCGCTCCGGCCGGCCAGGTGGGCAGTCGACGCCACGCGTCGGATCCGGTTTCGTAAGCCATGACCGGGGCCACATCCGCCTTCGGCGCTCCTTCGCGAAGGTATTGATCCAGAAACGGCCGCAGGATTTCGCGACGAAAATAGAGCGCCGTGTTGCTGTGGAACTTCAGTGCGCCCAGGCCGCTGCCGTCATCAATTTCCTGCCCGTGATGCCACGGACCCATGACGAGGAATACCTTGTCGTGAGCGGCGTCCTTGGGTTGAAGGGCGCGATAGACGGCGATCGCGCCGTAAATGTCTTCCTGATCCCAGAGGCTATGCACGAGCATGACGGGCACTTTTATCGGCTGAGCGGCGAGGAGCCTGTCCACGGCCTGCTCGCGCCAGAACGAGTCATAGCTGGGATGCTCCAGGATTTTCCGCCAGAAACCGACCTGTTCGAGGCCGCGCCGACGACCCAGTTCGCCTGCTGAACCCGCCTGCATGAACATGTCGTAATCGTCAAAGTGGCTGATCCACCATTTGGCTTCTGATTTACGATCCGCCACCTGCTCATAGATGTAGGGCATGTTTTGCTGGCGGAAGGCGCCGTTATGAAACCAGTCATCGCCCATCCAGCCGTCCACCATGGGATTCATGGGCACGGAAACCTTGAGCGCCGGGTGCGGGTTCACCAACGCCATCAAGGGCAGAAACCCATTATAGGAAATGCCCAGAATGCCAACCCGGCCGTTCGATTCGGAAACATTCTTCACCAGCCAGTCGATGGTGTCATAGGTGTCGGTGGCGTGATCCACAGGCGTCGGGTTGAGGGGACCTCGCAAGGGGCGGTTCATGACGTAGTCCCCTTCCGAATGGTGTTTGCCGCGGACGTCCTGCACGACGCGGATGTAGCCGCCTTCCACGATCGTCTCCACCGCGTTGTCGTACCCTTGCAGCGTCGGTCCCAGATGGGCGCTTTCCGCGCGCGTGGTCAGCTTATCGGCGTCGTAGGGAGTGCGCGTCAGCAGGATGGGGGCGCCCTGGGCGCCTTTGGGCGTCAGGACGACCGTGTGCAGCTTCACTCCGTCCCGCATCGGTATCTCCACCTCGCGCCGCGTGTAGTTAAACCCATCGTGGGTCGGCACGAACTTCAGCGGTGTTTCGCTCGGCAACGCCGGATACAAGGCGGCCGGCGGGGCGGTCTTTGTTGGGTCAGCGGCTTGCCCGGCCGCGCCTCGCGATAAAATCATCAGCGCTACCTGCAGAGCAATATGCCACCGGTTTTGGGGCTGCCTTGCGGAAGAGCTCCAAGGCGCCACGATAGAAGCCGAATAGATGCCGTGAGTCATTGATGGAGGAATCCATAGCAGATTGAGTATTTCCAGGTAGCATTTAATTCACTGGCCGCTGCGCTGGCGCGCCGGGGAGGATGGTCCTCCCCGGCGCGTTTGAATTCTCTCTCAGCGTGGATCGATCACCACGACAGCCTTCAAGGATTGCGCCATCAGCAGGGGACGGAGTCGGCAAAAGTTTTCAAAAGAATTAGTTCGCCCATTCACTCCCGGGCTGGTTTTATTCACATGTTCGGTTTTGTTGGCTGCTTCCGTCGCGGAGCGTTTTTTTCCGCGTCGGGAGGTGTCAGTGTCAGTGTCAGTGTCGGTGTTGGAGCGAGACGCGCCGGAGAGCTTCCATCAGAAGAGCTCGCTGAGCTGTGGCCGCCTGATAGGCGAAGCAGTGGCAACCCTTAGCACAAAAGCATTCGTACTCGAACAGCTGGAGCCCCGCCTCCTGCTCTCGGCGACCGCATTGGACACCGCAACCGGGAGCCCTCCCCCCTCCGAGCATGTCGCCGTTGTTTCCCAGGAATCCGCGCCGGTCTCCGCGCCGATGTCTCATGACTTTCTGGGCTACACTCCGGCGTCCCAGATCAATGATATTTTCGACGGCCTGACGCCAGTCCAGGAACTCGCTCAGAATGGGAACGCGGCTCGCACAGACTCGGCATCCGCGCGCGACCCCGGCGCCTCCCCAACTCAGTCTCTGGTTTCCCCGGAATCTCAGACTCCGATCGCGCCGACTGCGGCCCCTTCCTGGGTCTCCTCACCGCTGGCTCTGAGCGCCCCGATCGATGGCGCGGAGCCAGCCGTCTCAGCGTCCGTGGGCGACTCTGTTTCGTCCGTCGTTGAGCCCGCTTCCGGCGCCGGAGCGAGCCATTCCGAGAGCCTTTCAACACTCACATCGCCTGCGACCGCAGGTTCGAATGCTGTCCAGTCCGTGACGGATCAGTTGACCGAAACCCTGCGCGTTGCGAATGCCCCGCCTGCCAGCGCTGTTGGTGTTCAATCTGTTATCAGTTCACTCTCCTCGACCGGCTCTTCCACATCAGCCGCTCGACTTCCTTTTGCATCCTCCGACGCGGCGCTGTTGCCTCCTCTTACCGACTCTTCCGCCTCTGAGAGCTTCTCCTACCTCGGTCACGCGGCTCAATTTTCCGCAGCCCATGAGCTGAGAGTTTTTGCGACCGGCGAAATCCTCCTCAGCGCGCTCCGCCCCGACCTTCTGCGACAGCAGGGCATCCGCAGTCTGGTCATCCAGGGCAGCGACTCGACGGACGACACTCTTGTCGTTGATCTCGCGCAAGGCGACGTGCCACTGGACGTCACTTTCAACGGCGGCGTCGGGGCCTACGACACCCTGAAAGTGAGCGGGGTGAACGGGGGGAACTATACGCCCGGAAAGGTTTTCGGAGACGGTGTCTTTACCTCAGGGGTGACACGGGTCGCTTTCACTGGATTGGAGCCCGTGATTCTGGACGGGAGCCTGCCCGCTCCATCGGTCGTGAGCGGCGCCGCCACCGCCGGCACGACGAACCTGGCGGCGGGCGTCTTCACCTTCACCACCCCGTCAACCGGCGGGGGTGATGACCTGATCACAATCGACAGCCCGTCGGCGGGGCAGAACCGGATCTCGGGAACGAGCGGAGGCGTCGCGTTCGAGAACGTCACCTTCAAGAACATCGCCCACGTGATCATCGACACCGGGACCAATGACAAAGATGGGGCCAACACGGACTCGGTGAAGCTGATCTCGCCTCTGGTGGCAATCGGCCTTCTGGACCTGAAGATCACGACCGGGGCCGGTGACGACGTCATCGACCTCTCCCAGAGCGGGGCGGTTGGCGCCGCCGTGATCACGGTCGATGGCGGCGCTGGCTCTGATACTTTCATCAATGCCGGGACCGGGGCTGTGGCGCTGACCGACGCCAGCTACACCGCTGGAGGCAACACTGTCCCACTGGCCGGAATCGAGAACGCCAGGCTGACGGCGGCCCTCATTGACGCCACCGGGTTCAAAGGAACGGTCCTTTCGCTCACAGGATCTCCGATTTGGCAATCCGTCGGACCCAATTCGACCAGCGGAGGCCAAAGCGAGGGACTGGAGGCGCAAGGAAACCCGGTGTCGGGCGCTGTTTTGGCGGTTTCGGTCAACCCTGTGAACCCGAAGATTGTGTTCATCGGGACCACCAATGGCGGCGTTTGGCGGACGGACGATATCGACGCCACCAAGCAGGTCAGCATCGCGGAGTATGAAGACGCGATGCGCGATCCGGCGCCCGACGTAAAAAGCGCGGGGACTGCGGTGGCCAAGAACGTCGATGGTTCGGGCGTCGACATTGCCGGCCCTTTGTTGAAGGGACAGTACCTCTATCGTATTTCCTTTGTGAACGGAGACCTTGGAACTGAAAGCGCTTTGTCGGTGGCCTCCGACATCGCCGCTTTCAACCTCGCTGCCGACGGCAAGAGCATCAAGCTGACCAAGGCGCCGATCGGTCCGATGGGCACAACCGCCCGCAACATCTACCGCCTCGGGCCTTCGGATCAGGGCCTGTACAAGCTGACAGGCGTCATTGCCGACAATACAACCACGGATTTTGTCGACAACACCGTTGGAAAAGCGCCGCGCACGAAGACCGTGCCCTATCCTCATTGGATTCCTCTGACCGACGCCTGGGACTCCTTGGGGATCACCTCGCTGGCCTTCGATCCGTCCGACGTGTCAGGGAACACGATTTTCGCGGGCACGGGCAACGGGAGCAGTTCCAGGGAGAGCGGGGCCGCAATTGGGGTGTTGAAGACTACGGACGGCGGCGCCACATGGAAAGTGGTGGGCGGAACAGATTTGGGC
Source organism: Verrucomicrobiota bacterium (assembly GCA_016199985.1). GTDB lineage: Bacteria > Verrucomicrobiota > Verrucomicrobiia > Limisphaerales > UBA11320 > UBA11320. The sequence goes on from JACQFQ010000050.1 coordinate 5,382, forward strand.
ATGGGCGGCCTGAAGATTACCGCGATCGCTTTCTCCAATCCTCGCGTTCTGGCCTCCACGGGGTTCGTCGGTGTTGCTCCGAGCATTGCTTCCGTGACCTCCACCAAGGCCTCCGTATCAGGAGGGCAGCTGACGCCAGGCGACTATGTCTATCGAGTGACGTACGTGAACAGGGACACGGGGGATGAGAGCGCGCCTTCCGGGGATATTCTGGTCGCCCTGGGGTTGGCGGATAATCAGGTGACCTTGGGCGCGCTGCCCAAAGATACCTCCACGGGCGCGACGGGCTCCAATCGCGCGCGTTATATTTATCGAAGGGATCCAGGCGCGCAGACTTTCTTCCTGGTGGGTAGGCTAGACAACAACACGGATACTTCTTTCGTGGACAAGGGCCCACAAGTGACGCCCGTCATTGCGGTCTCCACGCTTTCAGGAAGCGATCCTACCAAGAGAGGGGGAGTCTATCGCAGCAACGACGGTGGGGACACCTGGGTGCGTGTCAGTGATACGGATCCGGTGACTGGCAATGGGATTTCCGGCCTGCCTCCGGGGAAGGTGACGGATTTGGTCGCTGTGCGCGATCCTCTGGATCCCACGAAGCCCTCCATCCTTTTCGCCGCCCACGGTGGGGATGCCAACTTCGCCAACGCGGGGATCTATAAGAGCGTCGACCAGGGGTTGACTTGGACGAAGGTGAGCGCGGCCGTGCCGGACGGTATCGCAGTCGGGAATTATAACTTTTCCGCTGTCAAACCCGCTCAGATCCAATTTGCCGTCCAGACCCTGGACAATGTGTCTCCCAAGGTGACCCGCCTCTATGTCGCGGTCACGCCATCCGTCAGCGTGGGCACGCAAAAGGCCAACCATCTCACCCGCGTGTTCCGGAGCGACGACCTGGGTGGGACTTGGAGTTTTGTCATCGATAGCCCGGGCTCGGTCGACTCTGACGGCGGGGTTCGCAAATTTTTCGACATCAACCCGGGTGGACAGGGCGATATACAGGGGGCCATCGTGGCCGATCCGTCGACGGGCGCCTTGTATCTCAGCGGGGATGTTCAATCTGCGGTCGGCGCCGATTCATCGGTCAACAGCGGCAACTGGGTTGCACGCATTTTCCAGATCATCGGCGATGGGACGGTGAATTACCTCACGAACATCAACTCTGTTCCGGTCGACGGCAAGGCGCGCGGCATTCAACTTGTGAGCGACAACGCCCAGCCCCGGCCGATTGTCACCGAGAGCACCGCGACGAAGAGCGTGGGGAGCGGCTTCCTGTCCGCGGGAGATTACCAATACAAGATCACGTTTGTGGATGACGGCGGCACGGAGAGCAACCCTTCCGCAGTGATCGGAGCCACGGTAACCGTGGCGAAGAACGACCAGATCAAGCTCGAGAAGCTTCCTTTGGGACCCTTGGGAACCGTGAGACGGTTGATCTATCGCACCAAGGCCAACGGCGACTCGTTCTATTTCGTAGGCAAGCTGGAGAATAACGCGGTCAAGCCCGCCGAGTACGTCGATGGGAAGGCCGACGTTGCGGCCACAGGCGCCCAGCCTGACACCGCGCTGGGCACATTGATGAAAGGCTTTGCCGCTCCGGACGTGGCGGGAAGTCAGACCCGGAAGGAGGCGAGCTCGCCGGGCGGGTACGAATACCGGATCGTTTTTGTGGAATCTGACCCTGTGTCCAACGACTCCATCTACAGCGAGGCGTCCGCGCCGGTTCAGGGTAGTCCTGGGAAGAAGCTCGAAAACGTTCCTCTCGGACCCCGCGGCACAACAGCCAGGATCATCTTCCGTCGGGAGACGGTGGGAGGAGCTTTGCAGTACCGCCAGATCGGCAAGCTCAATAACAACACGGCGACTGTGTTCACCGAGAACGAGCCGGAGAAGCCGGTGATCGACACCATCCGCCTGCCGCTCATACAGGGCGGCGGATTCAAATTCGCGGTCGCGCCGACGGCGACGACTCCGAATGCGGCCGCGGCGGTTACTGGCGATGTCCTGGTGCTCCCCGGCGCTTATAAGTACCAGATGAGACTGGTGGATGTGAACGGTCTGGAAAGCGGTCCCATCAACTTGCCGGACGTCGCGGTGGCCGCGGACATCAACAAGACCGTGAAGTTCACGGGTCTGCCCCAGGTGGACTCGACGAACGTCAAAGCCCGCAAGTTTTACAGAACCGAAGCCGACGGCAGCGATTACTCCTTTGTCGGAGCGCTTACGGACGCAACGGCGACCGAGTTCACGGACACTCGCCTCTTCGTGCCGAATGTGGCTGGGGTGGGTGTCGATGCTTCGGCTCTTGCCATTCCAGGCAGTCCCGTCATGCCTCAACAGGGCAGTCCTCCGCCAGGACCTCCGGATGCGTTCTATAAAATCAGGCTGGTCTACGGTTTTGACGGCACGGATCCTCTCCAATGGGTTCAGAGCCCGCTTTCCGCTGAAACAGGATTTGTCGCGCCGCCTGCCGGAGACACATGGAAGCTGACAGACATCCCCAAAGGATCCGCGGGAACGAGCAACCGATTGATCTATCGTACCCGGAATGGTTCGACACCGTTCCTGTTTGATGTGGACATACCCGACAACACGGCAACCACAAAGGTCGATACAACTGTCGATGCCAGCCTTCGCAAATCGCCCGCTTATGCGCTCGCCGTCGAGGACCAGGGTTTCGCGAAAACCCGTCTCCCGACCGGCGGCACCGCTCCGCATGCCGATTCTCACAGAATGTCGTTCGACGCGACGGGTCGACTGCTCGAGGTCGATGACGGCGGCGTCTATCGCCTCGATAAGTCGGGCAATGGCGCGTGGGTTTCATTGATCGGGGACCTGGTGAATTCGGAAGTGGGCGCGGTGGCGTACGATCCGATCACGAACCAGCTGCTTGTGGGCACTCAGGACACCGGCGCCCAGTTTCAACAGCTGCTCGGAAACGATCTGATCTGGCGTGGCGCGGCCCCGCAGGGCGATGGCGGGAATGAAGGCGTGGGGATCGATGGTAATCGCATCTTCCACTATTCCATCGGCAACGATTTTAGCAGCATGGAGCGGCAGGAGGTCAATGACCAGGGGGTCGCAATCGGTTCGCCCCTGGGTATCGGCGTTGCGGGGACAGGACTCATCGGGATGCTCGCCGCGGATCGAGAACCAGGCGGCTTCCGGAACTATCCCTTTGTGGTCAATGCGGCGGATCACAAACGGCTGTTGTTGGGCTATAAGGATCTTTATTTCAGCGCGAACAACGGCGTCAACGTCACCGACATCACCGTGGCGACCGCTGCCGAGGCTAACGGGAATGGTGGGCGTCTCAATGCTCTTGCCTACGGTGGAATGAACCCGGACGGCAGCCCGGCCGCGGGCGTGATCTACCGCGCTCGCAACCTCAAGATTAATGTCAGCGAGGACAATGGCGCGACCTGGAAGGGGGACTTTGACCTCGCTACGGTCGGCGGCTCAGGCTCCGTGAGTCAGGTGAGTCTCGATCCGACGAATTGGAATGTGGGCTACGCGGTGGCTGGGGGAAAAGTTTTCGCGACCAAGGATGGCGGCGCGACTTGGAACGACATTACAGGCCCGGATACCGGGGCTGGGGCTCTTCCGAACCAGACCTTGAAGGGCGTTGCCTTGGCGCCCGTCGACAGGCCTGACCTGAGTTTTCTGCTCAGGGACGGCAAGACATTCACCGTCACATTCCGCGGCGCTCAGACATTGGCCGATATCAAGAGGTTTATCGAAACCCAGTCGAAGGACTCATCGGGAACGGCTCGGGTTACCGTGGATCTCATGACCGGCGCGGCGGACAGAAAGATCAAGCTGACCGACGCGACGGCCGGCGCGAGCGTCTTCTCGGTCACCGCCGTGGGCGCCTCGCTTGCGTTGGCGGATCTCGGATTGTCGGGCGATGGGGTGATCAAGGCCGCCGGTGTGATCACCGGACGAAAGCTGGGGGACAACTTTGCCTTGGTCACGGATCTAAGCGCGCTGAAACTGGACGGCAGCACGACGCCCAAAGTGGGGGTTCATCGCAACGTCGCTGACCAGGATGTCCTGCTGGTGGGAGGCTCAAAAGGGATCTATCGGGTATTCAATCCCCTCGGGGACCCTTCGTCTCCTGGCGGAAGCTATCCGGCTGTCGCGACGCCGAGCAAGGCTTCCATTACGGTTCCGATCCCAGGCGACAACAACGATCTCACATTCACCGCCCGCCAGCCTGGCGATGCCTGGAACGACACCACGGTCCATTTTGTCAACCAGGGCGGCACGGGGCCGGCGACGGTCACTTGGAATCCATTCACCGACTCCCTGGTCTTCGATGTTCGCGTCGCGACAACGGCCAAAGATATCCTGGCCTTGCTCAATGGTCCGGATGTCTCCGCCATGACTCTGACGCCTTCGGTGGGTGGCGGCGCTCTCGCGCTGGGCGCTTACCAGTATAGGGTTTCATTCCTGGATGCGACCGGTAGCGAGGGCAATCTCTCCGCGTCGAGGGAAGTGCCCGTCACTGGAAGCGGGTCTAGCGTTGTGCTCGGCAACGTGCCCACTGGGCCAGCCGGGACGACGATTCGGAAGATCTATCGGTCGGTGAAGGGAAGCAATGCCTTCACGCTGGTCGGTGTGATCAACGACAATTTAGCGATCACGCCTTTCACAGACATGGGGAGTGGGGCGTTCGACCCCGAGGTCTTCGACGGCTCGCGTCCCGCGGCTCCGAATGTGACCGCGGTGGGAACCGCAGCGGCGGATGGCGGAACGGGCGGCCAATTGTTGGCGGGACGGTATGGCTACCGTGTGACGTTCCTGACGAGCGCGGGTCTTGAGAGCAATGCTTCCGACCTCTTCAAGGTGAACCTCGCTGCCGCCGGGCATCTCGTGACCTTGAATCAGTTGCCAACCGGACTCAGCGATGTGGTCGCTCGTCGCATCTACCGCACCTCGGCGAATGGAGCGCTCCTGGGCCTGATCGCCACGATCAACGACAATGTCACCGACACCTACACCGACTTGGGCATCACCCCGGGGCCCATGGTGTATGATGGGGCCCGAGCCCTGGCGCCTCCGGCCGTCGCCACCGCAACCCCTGAAGGCGCCGACGGGAACTTGGGAGCGGGCGCTTTCTTCTATCGGTTTAGCTTTGTGGATGCCTCGGGTCTCGAGAGCAACATTTCCTCCTCCACGGCTTCAGTCACTCTGACCGCTGGCCAACACGTCAAACTGGCGCAGATTCCCCTGGGGCCGAACGGCGTCTCCGCCCGCCGAATCTATCGGTCCAACTCCACCGACGGTTTCTTTGTCCTCGTCAAGACCCTCACGGACAACACCACGATTACATTCAACGACGGCGTGGCGGCGCCGGTCGTCAACATCGCGCCCGTGGTCGTGAACATGAAGGCCACCGATGGCGGCGACGGAGGCCAGCTGGCGCCGGGGGTGTATCGATACAAGGTGACCTACGTCGATCGGTTTGGGGCCGAGAGCGAACGCTCCGTTTCCGTCGGCACGACCGACCCGAACGCCGTGCTGCCCGCCAAGCCGACCGATGACCTTGCGATCCTCGCGAACCACAAGGTCAATCTCACGGCGCTCCCCGTGAGCGCGGATCCCAATGTGGTGGCTCGGCGGATTTATCGCACCACCGCCGGAGGCGGCACTTTCTCGCTGTTGGCGACCCTCAACGACAACAACACGACCACCTTCACCGACGGATACGTGATGACGGCCGCGGCGTCCACGGGCGGCAAGGCAACGGACATTGGCCAACTTGCGGCGGGAGCGTATCGCTATCGCGTCGCTTTCGTTTCGTCCCAGGGTTTGGAGACTGTGGTGTGGTCGGATGTCGCCACTGTGGCGCCGGTCACAGCCGGGCATAACGTCGCGCTTTCCAACATCCCGCTGAGCTCTGCCGCGGGCGTCGTGGATCGACGGATTTATCGCACTGCGGCGGGCGGCGGCGCCTTCACCCTTGTGGCGACCCTCAATGACAATGCGACCACGAGTTATGTGGACAAGGTCGCCGATGGGGCGCTGGCAGAGGCCCCGGTGGTGACGTTGCCTCCCGCGAGCCCCACGACAACGGCGACGGCTTCCACAGGTTCCTTGCCCGCGGATGCGGGGAACCTGGCCGCGGGAACGTATCTGTATCGATTCACGTTCGTCTCAACGGCTGGCGTCGAAAGCCTCCCGTCCGCGGTTCTGAGTGTGGTTGTGACGGACGGACACAACGTCGCCTTGGCCAAGGTTCCGAAAGTCCCGCTCGGCGCTGGCTTCACAGTGGCGTCTCGGAGGATTTACCGGACTTCAGCCAATGGGGACACCTTCCGTTTGATCGCGACGCTGAACGACAACACAACGGAGAGTTACGTGGATCGCGACTCGGGGCAGGGGACCGACCCGATCACGCTGGCCGCCGGCGCCGTGTTCAGCGCCAGCTTGAGCGGGGCTGACAACGTTCTGCCCGGCGCGCCAGGATCAGGAACAGTCGGCTTTATCCAGGCACAGCTTGCGGGCGGCGTGACGAATCGCACTTTGGCTTCCGCCGCTTTCCCGCTCAAGGACACCACGAACACGCTGGTGATCAGTTCCACAGCCTCCGGAGCGGCGGGCAACGGACTGATTGTTCAGTTTGTGGACGTGGGCAGTGGAACAGATTCCGTGAGTTGGGATCCAGCGCTGGGGGCGGCGGGCGTTCTGACCCTCCGCATTCATCCCCTCCTGACAACGGCCGAGCAGGCGATGAACCTCGTGAACGCGCGCGCAGCGACCGTTGTTGGGATGCCAAAGGCCTCCCTGAGTTCCCCGTTGGACGGAACGCACATCCTGCAAGTGTTCGCGCCCGCTGTGACCAGTGGAGGGAAGGAGAACGACAACAAGGCGACTCTCACGGTGGCGGGCGTGACTTTCACAGAGAAGACGGCGAACACACTCGCCGGCAACATCGCCATCTCCGTGGCGTCGAAGGCGTCGCAGATCTCGGACTCCTTTATCATCGTTCCTGACTCGGCGGGCAACCCAACCCGCATCCAGATCACCTATCGACAGTTCGGCACCTTGACCGTGAAGAATCTGATCGCCGCTTTGGCCGCCAACGATGTGGTGAATTCCCGCTTCACCCTGTCTGCCGCGGTGGCCGATTCAACCAAGCTGAGCACCTTCCCGGCGCAGCAGTTGACCGGGACGATCGCGCCGCTGGGAGAGGGGGCCAAGAACGCGACGGCGGCGGGATCCTTGGTTGTGGCTCCGGGCGAAAACAACGACCTCCAAATCACAGCCAAAGCCAAGGGGGTTCTCTACAACGACGTCCAGGTGGGGTTCGTCAATACGGGCAAAGTGGTCAACCCCGTTGAGGTTGTTGTTGGGTGGACGGCCTCGCCGTTGGGAGCGGCCGGAGGCACTCTTTTGTTTGACATCAACGACAAGACCACGGCTCAGAATATCGTCGATGCGATGGCGCGGCCTTCGAACGCCGCCGCCGCCAACTTGTTCAAGGTGGTGAAAACCGCGCAGGATTCCGGCAAGGCCAACAGCGGAGCCGGCGTGGCGCCCAACTCGGCCCAGCTTGCGGCCGACGGCGCCGATGTCGGAGCGGCGGGGGCCATCGCCTCGGGTGTGGTGGTGATTCCCAGCGAAAACAACGACCTGAAGATCACCGCGCGATCCCCGGGCGACGCTTTCAATGGCGCGGTCAGTTTCATCAACACAGGCCGATCCACCCAGGCGCAGGATGTTTTCGTGACATGGCTTTCAGCCGAGCACTTGTTGGAGTTCGACATCCACTCGGCAACGACGGCCGCTGACATCGTCGCCGCCATGGGCAAGCCGGTGAACGCGGACGCCGCGGCGGCCTTCACAGTGGCTCTGCGAACCCCGGTGGCGGCTAAAACGCCAACCGTCGGCGCCCTCCGTCCGCAGGGACTGACTTCCGGCACTGGCAGATCCACGCCGCGTTGGGTGGACTTTGGCTTGAACCTCCCAAACGCGATCGTGGGGGCTCTCAGCTACACCCCGGCCTTGACCTATAAGAGCGCCGCCGGCAACACCGCGACCTACGGGGATGTCCTGTTGGTGGCGCTTCGTGGACGGGGTGTTTGGAGACTGAACGTCGCGACCGTGAACCTGGCTCAGCCCTCCGAGCTGCGACTCCAGGGCGACTCCAAGGACAATGCTTTTGCCTTCCGTCTGAATCCCGATCATGCCCTCCCGCTGGATCCATGGGTTGATGTTTTCCAGTTGGACCTGCCTCCCGGTCGCCAACTCCTGGGCAGCTATCCTTTGCGCATGCTCGACAGCATTCGTGTGCTGGGCGGGGACGGGAATGATCGTTTGCTGCTGGACTCGCGCATTCGTGTCCCTGGGGGCTTGGGATACGACGGCGGCGCGGGCGCCGACAGCCTGGTCCTTTTGGGATCGCCTGGGGACGCCCTGCTGAGCCGAGCCGTCGGAGCCACCAGCGGCTCGGTCTTGATCGGCGGCGGCGGTCTCACGACAAACCCTTCGCTCTCGGTCGAGTTTGAAAATGTTCAGCTCGTGCAGATTGATCTCCCCAACGCCGGCTCCGGAAACGACCTGGCAGGCGTCCAGTCAGGCCTTCAGTTCCTGGCAACCTCCAGCAAGATCAGCGGGGCGATCGGATCGAAGCAGTTGCCGCTCATCGACGATGGAGTGACGAACGTGATCAGCGGGACCTCGGATGTTCCCTTGGAACCGCGCTCGGATCGTTCCGAGCTTGTGGCGGGCCCTGCCGCCGAGGAAGAGGGCGATCCAGAAGCTGCCTCAGGCGGGAGTTCTCAGCTGGCCTCCATTCTTTCCCGTTTGCTGGGCGGGGACACGCTGACAAAGATCGGGACCGGATCCATCTCCAGCCTCGAAGGGCTGCGACAGACGCTGGATGATCTCGATGACACACCCGGCAACGTGAAGCTCTTCAACTCCGGCGGCGAGTTCTTGTTCGACATGACGGTTGTGCAGGATGTCGACGGAGCGACAGCTCTCGATCTGGAGGCTTTTGGCGGCGCGCTTTCCCTAAAGGGCAGCATTGACCTGAGCGCCCAGGTCGCGCTGCACCTGGTCTTCGGGGCCGATGCCCAAGGCTTCTACTTCCAGCCCACCGCGGCCGGCGATCATGCGATCAGCCTGAGCAATATTCAGATCGACGGAGACCTCGAGGCCGCCGGCGACATCGGGATCATCTCGGTGCGCGTCTCGAACGCGACGCTGAAGTTTGATCCCAGCGTCCAGATCACCCTCGATCTCAAGGAACCCTTGGTCGGCGAGGTCGATGGAAAGGTCCGGATGGCGGATTTCTCCGCGCCTTTGACTGATCTCATCGACGTCAACCTGACCGGCAACCATGGAATGGATGTCAACCATACTCCGGACGTGGTGTTCAGCGCGGTGGTCAACATCGATTCCATTTTCGGCAAGCTTGACCCGCAGCAGTTCATCTTCACCTGGACCGACATCACGGAACTGTCGTCGCTCACCGTCACGGGCGGCGGTGTTGCCTACCTGCAGGACAAGATTGGAGTCATCGCCGATGCCATTGAGAAAGGCATTGGACGCCTTCATGATTTGTCCAACGCGCTGAGCAGCGGCGCCGCTTTCAACACGGATCTCCCCTTGGTGAACCGAAAGCTGAAGGACATGTTCGACGTCGGCGCTCTGCTGGATGTGGGCACGGCGGTGATCGAGTATCTGAGGGATCCAGGCGACCCGAATCACACCGACTCCGGATACCAGTTCCCGACCTTCGAAGGCTTGGCGGATGTCATCGACGCTCAGTTGAACGCCGCTCTCGCCGGCGCCACGGGCAACTCTCCTTTGAGCGTCAACGTCGACTTGTCTCCCGAAGACATGCAATTGGTGTTCGAGGTGTCCCTGGATGTGTCCAAGACGTTCTCCCAGGACCTGAACTTCGGCTCCGCCTTTGCGGCCCTGGGGCTGGATCCCAGCAGCGGCGCCAAGATCGATGTCACCATCGGCGCCGCGCTGGACTTCTCGTTCGGCCTCGATCTCGGCGACTTTCCGCCGACGGCTTCGAACTTCTTTGTCCAGGTCCACACGGCGGAGTTGAACGCGAGCGTGGCCGTGAACGACCTGAGCGCCTCCACCTCGTTTGCTGGAGCCACGGTCGGAATCACCGGCGGGCAAATTGCTCTCTTCGCGCACGTCGCCGTGGGGCTGAACGACCCGAACCACGACGACAAGCTCAGCTTCGCTGAGCTCACATCCAAGTCCACGAGCCTCGCGAGCCTGATTCAGTTCACGGCGCAGGCCTCCCTGGAAGCGTCCATCCCGCTGACAACGCTGAGCATCGCCGGGTTCGATCTTGCGAAGTATGGCGTCCCCACGGTGCTCATCCACGGCCCGGGCCTGTTTTCCGTCTCAGCCGCTGGATTGATCGTGAATCGTCCCCAGTTCTCCATCGATATCTTCCTCGATAACCCGGACGTTCAGGCGAACATCCTGGATCGACTCCAGGATCTCACCGACAAACTACAGAACAAGGCCGGCGGATCGACCAGCTTCCTCGATGACGAGATTCCCATTCTCCACAAATCCATCAACGATCTGGTGGGGAATCTTTCGCAGGCCTTGGATCTTCATGCGACGGCCAAGACGTACTTCGACTCCTTCCTTGCGACGGATCCAAACACGAGCGCGCCCGGCCTGAACTACGATCCGACCGGCGCCAGGAAGCCGGATCTTGCGGGGCTCGCAGGCTGGATGGTCGTTGAGACCGCGAAGCGGCTGACGACGAGCGGCGAAGAGGGACCGCTCACGATGAGCGCCGGCTTTGATCTCTCAACCCATGAGCTGCGGTTCAAGGCCAGGTTCGACTACGAGAACAGGCAGACCTATCTCCTCGACAGCGCGAACCTGGCGAGTGACATGCATCTCGAGGGCAGCGTCGCTTTCACCGGCGTCACCGTGGTGAGGCTGTTGGGGCGCGTCACCGCGGGCTTCGGCGTTGCGCTGGATCTCGGCCGCATTTTCAGTGTTTCCACCCTGCCGGACGCGGTGAAGTTCACCTTTGATCCCGTCACGTTCCTTGGGGAGCTCACCGCGCTGGATATCAACTTCGTCGCGGGCTTCGGCGGCGCGGTGTCGGGCGGCGTGACGCATGGGACCCTGGATCTCACGCTGGGCGGGAAGCTCGAGGTGACGGATCCCAATGGCGACGGCGTGGTCACCTTGCGCGAGATGCGCGCCACGCCTTTCGGAGACCTTCTCCACTTCACCGCGTCGGCTTCGGTCGACGCCATGCTGCCGCTCACGATCACGATCGCCGGCTTCAACCCCACGGATTATGGCGTCCCGATAGTGCGTGTTTCCGGGGAGAACTTCCTGACGTTCGACAGCAATCGCAAGGCGGCCAACGGGACGCCGCAGAAGATTGTGGTCCTGCGACCTGACTTCTCCGTGGACATTCAGCTGACTGAGGCCCTGATCGAAAAGATCCTGGATGTCACGAGAAAGTTTGATGAGAAGCTGGACAGCGCTCTGGGCAACGCGGACTCCACCCTGGCGACGCAGTTGCCGGTCATCGGAAAGACGCTGGGCCAGGTGCTCGGCATCACGAGCCTTCGCGGACTGTTTGCCATCACGCCCGTGGTTCAGTCTTTCTTCGACAGCTCGCCGCTGCCCACGGTTCTCGGCCTGCTCGATGAGCTCAGGAATCATTTCAAGGAGGGGGTCTCCAGGGCCATAGATCTGGACCAGCTCAACGCGATCGGCGCCAACTTCCAGTTGCAGGTGGCGACTCAGTTGGATCTGCGCGGCTTCATTTTCCAGAACGCAAATCTGAAGGGGGTCAACTTCGCGGGGTCCGACCTGGAAGGCGTCGACTTCCGCGGGGCTGACCTGCGCGGCGCGAATTTCACCGGGGCGAACCTCCGAGGCGCAGACTTCACCGGCGCGCGTCTCGAAGACGCGATGCTGGCCGGCGCTTGGGCGATCGGCGGTATTTTCAAGGACGTGCGCATCAACGCTGGCGCCAACGTGGCTGGGTTGTTTTTCGATCGCTCGACTGTGTGGAAGGACGGAAAGAAGGACAGAAACGCGCTGCCGCCGCTCGGTGTGAGCGGTGAAGCCGCCGCCCGCTATGTTGGGGTGGGCGTGGACTTGTCCGGCCTCGACCTCCGTGGTTTCAACCTCTCGGGACTTGATCTGACAGGCGCGATCCTTACGGGCGCCAAACTCATGGGCGCCAATCTGCGGGGCGCGAACTTCACCGCCGCCAATCTGGTCGGAGTGGATTTCAGCAATGCGTTCGCCGTGGGCGCCGTGTTCGACAAGGCCGCAACGGATTTGACCACCGTCTTCACCGGATTGATCCACGGCGCGACCTGGTCGGCTCAATTGAGCCGCGACCTGACCTATCTGCTGGCCCCCTCTGTGGATCTTTCGTCCATCGCCACTCCGTTGAACTTCTCGCGATTCGATCTCTCCGGTCTCGATCTTTCCGGCGTGAAATTCGGCCAGTCGATCCTGGCGGGCGCAAACCTCTCCGGCGCCAAGCTGGCCGGCGTGAACTTGGGCGGCTTGTCGCTCCGTGGGACGAATCTGAGCGGCGCCACCAGCCTGAACCTCACTGGGGTCACGAGCCTGTTCGGCGCGGACCTGCAAGGCGTGAGCTTCGCGAGCGGCTTCAACAAGGTGCTCGCAGGCCTCGACCTCCGGGGCGCGAATCTCACGGGCCTGAATCTCGCTGGCTTCGATCTCAGCGGCGCCAAGCTCCAGGGCGCCAACTTCAGCAAGGCCCTCGGCCTCGCGACGGCGAATCTCAAAGGCGCCTTCAAAGACGCCCTGACCCTGGTCACCGGCTTTAGTTGGTCGACGGATGTCGTGGATGTGAAGCCCTTCGACGTCTTTACGCCGTCGACGGCGCCGATCTTCAGCTTCGGAGGCGGATTCGATCCCGGCAGCCACGAGCTCAAGTTCAACATCGGCGTCAATTTCCACCCGGTTGTCGAGCTGGGCTTCTCATTCGACACGGCGAGCCTCGGGTCCACTGCCAGCGACCTCGGGCTGAACCTGACCGGTGGCGGCCGTCTCACCGCGGGCTTGGTTCTTGAGGCCAGCGCCTTCTTTGGCGTGAACCTGAACGTCCTCGATCCCAACAGCCCGTCCTTCGGCAAGACCAACACGGCTCTGTTCTTTGGCGTCGACACGTTGCGCGCGGGAGCGGGAATCCAAATCGCGGGCCTGAACCTCATCGCCTCGCTGGGCAGCTTGTCAGGGGGGGTGAAGGATGGAACGGCGACGTTGACGGCCGGGGTGCAAGTGGACCTCACGGGATCGACGGAGCCGGATCATCGGTTCACATTTGCCACGGCGGGCAACATCAAGGTGGGCCTGGGAGTGACGGGAAGCCTGGCGGCCACGCTGCCTTTGACCCTCACGCTCCCCGCGGTGGGGACGGTCACGAACTTTGGGACGCCGACGGTGATCCTCTCCGCGCCCAAGTTGTTCGCGGGGACCGCGCCGAACGTGGTGATCAATCGTCCGAGCGTCGCCGTGGACATCCTGCTCGAGGACAGGGCCGTTCAGGACAACCTCCTGAGCCTCCTCGACGGCCTGAACAACAATGGCCTCAACGATCCCAATGGTCCTTTCGCCGCGGAAATCCCGCTGGTCGGGAAGAAGCTGGGCGATCTTGTGGGCCCGATTGCGGATTTCCTGGATCTCCACGCGGCCGCGGACACGTATTTCAAATCCGCGTTGCCGACCGGCCAGCACAACTTGTCGGGGTTGATCAACGCGGTGGTTCAGGGCGTGTCCGCGAAGGTGACTGCGGGATTCGGCGGCGATTCGGCCCAGGGCCCGTTCACGATGAGCGGGGGCGTCGACCTGACCCATCATCTGATAAAACTCGGATTTGGTTTCAACATCACCAAGTCGACGACCGTGAGCCTGGATCTGAACTCTCTCCTGCCGGCGGATGGTTTTTCGACCAGCAGCGGCGCCTTGAAGATCACCGGCGGCGTCCAGGCCACCTTGCTGGGACGCTTTGCGGCCGGGTTCAGCGTCACGCTCGATCTCGACAAGCTGATTTCGGCGCCTCTCGACGCCGTCGTCTTCCATCTGGACAACCTGCAAGCCTCGGCGGAGTTCCATGCCACGTCGATCTCGCTCGGAATCAGCCTTGGCAGCGTCGCCGCGGGCATCGAAGGCGGGACATTGGATGTCGTTGTCGGGACCGGGATGACGGTCACGGACAAGACGAAGAACGGCAACGTCACTCTCAGGGAAATCAAGACGGCCGGTTTCAAGAATCTGATGACCCTCGCGGCGTCCGCGACCTTGGACACCACGTTGCCGATGACGGTCACGATCGGTGGTTCCGGCGCCAATGCCGCGCTCCATATTGCCAAAACGCTGTTCGACTACAGCTCATCGCGCACGCCCGCTTTCATCGCTCCTCCAGCCGCCCTGATCGAGATCCTGGGCGCCGTGATCAAGATCGGCGACATCACCATCAAGGGCAGCTACTCGAGCGAGCCGCCGGGGCCGAATGGCGAATCTGTCACGACCATAAAGGGCCCCGACGCGAAGACCGATCCGACTTCCAAAGCCAGCCTCGATTTCGGCGGACTCCTGGTGCTGACCGCCATCAGCGTGACCTACAAGTCATTCCCCTCGGCTGTGACCCTGGGTGGCGTCAGTTACGCGAATGGTCTGCAGGAAGTGTTGATCAATGACGGCAAGATCGATCTCGGCGCGGTCTCCCTGTCGGGCTCCTTCGATATCCGGCGATCCAAGGCGACGGATACCGAAGCTCTGACAACGGTGGCCTTCACGAATTTGACGGTTTCCGTCCATTCCGTGGATTCGTCCGGCGCGGCCGGGGCCGAGTTGGTGAGCGTGAGCGGCGACGGATCCTTCCACTACGGATCGACGGATGGTTTCAAGCTCGACGCGTTGGCGGTCACGAACTTCAACCTACTGCCTGCCAAGCAGACGGCGCCGAACGGCGCGGCGCCCAACATCGCGCCGGGTTCGCCAGCCAACGCCATCACGCCGGCCGACGCTCCCCCCGTCCTGCCCAGAGGTCCGCCGACGACGATCACACTCGGCCCTCTCGTCTTAACGAATCCGGCGATCAAGCTCAGCAATTTGGGAATCGCCTTCGAAAACGGGAACCCCACGATCAGGGCCAAGGTGACCATCGGGGTGGAAACGGCCACCATCACCGGTCCCGGTGACAGCAGTGTTAGGATCACGGACGGAACCGACGTTGACAGTTTCGGAATCTCAGGGAGCCTTGATGTCAGCGTCACCCTCACGAAAGTAGCCCAGGCCGGACCTGTTCCCATCTACGTCCCCAGCGACCTCGACGTCGGCAAGTTCAATCTGAAGGTCGACCATCTTGAAGTGGCCTTCAGCAAGTTCCTCCTCATCACGGCGGATACGGTCGTCCTGGATCCCCAGGCAACGGCCACTCAGAAAATGCTCAGCTTCGGCCAGGTCGGCGCGAAACTCACCGCGGGCCCGGTTGTGATTGGAGGCAGCGCCAGAAACTTTGCGATTCTCGGCAACGGTCAGTTCCAGGCCAGCACCAGCACGGTCCCGGGCCAGGACTTCAGCGTCACTCTCACCCTGGGCCAAGGCCAGGACGCCAGCGCTCTCAACACACCGTCGTGGCTCCCGCTCAAGAATCTTTCCATCACGCTTCAGTGGCCGAACGGGAACTTCAACACGGCGCCTGAGAAGTTCATCCTCATCCTCGACGCCGATGTGGCCAGCATTGCCGGTCTGCCCGGGGTGACGATCTCCGGCGGCATTCACGGCTTGAAGATTGACGTGGCGAAGCTGGCCGCAGGCGAGTTCCCGATCATCGATCTGGAGTCGATGGCCCTTGAGGTTGGCGGGACGGCCTTCGGAGCGGACATTAAAGGGACGATTATCGGGGGGGTGCTGAAGTTCGACTCCAACGGCAATCTGATCCCCAGCACCCAGACGCCGGCGGAAGGATCGATCGCCAAGCGCGTGTTCTTCGGCGCCTTGGGCGCGGAGTTGAACATCGCCGGCCTGGGCGGCGTGGATTTCCGCATGGGCTTCTCGGACTTCGGGCCTCTCTCCCTCTTCATCAGCGCGGGAATCCCCATCATCCTCGAGCCGAACTCCGGCCTCGCCATCACCAATCTGCGCGGCGGGATCGATTTCGGCGCGGTCATGCCGGATCCGATCGTCTACAAGAAGGATCCCAACACCGGCCTGCCCACCGCCGACATCGACACCCAGGCCAGCGCCTTCAAACTGCGGGCGTTGGCCACCGCGTCCAACCCCAGCCAAACCACCGCCGATGTCTGGCTGGCGCAACTGAAGCAACAGATTGCGACCTTGGTGAAGAACAGCCACGGCGGCTCATTGAGCTTTGACGCGCTGACCAAGAACATGCTCATCCACGCCGGAGCGACGCTCTATGACGCGTACGCCTCGACGCACAGCTTCCGCGCGGATGTCGACCTCACCATCGATATCACCGGCAAGATTCTGATGACCGGGAAGGCGACGTTTGGGGACAACTTGAGCCTGGACGCGGACTTCTATGGAGACCTGAGCCAGATTCAGAAGGGCTCAGGCCACTTCCTCTTCCTCATGGACGAGCCAGGCCAGCCTCTGCGCAGCACCGCCGGAGGCGTGAGTTACTATGGATCCCTCAGCTTTGGATTCACCGACCCGACCACCAACTCGGCGCTGACAGCGGACCAACTCAAATCGAGATTCCTCTCCAACCGGGCCGTTACCGACACCTTCACGGCGCCGTCGACCACCTCCTTCGCGCTCAGCAACCCGATCAGCGGAAACCCCGCCTCCATCGTCGTGAACGGCCTGAGCTATGGCGGCGCTTACACGATCAACACCGCGTCGAACACATCCACTCTTATTCTCAACACAGTAGTTCCTGAGGGGCAGACCGTTGTCGTGAACTATCAGGACGCTTCGAGCGTTGCGCAGGTCGACAACTTCACGGCCACGCCCACTCGCTTTACGCTGACCCAGCCTCTGGTGAAGACCGAGGCGGTCACGGTGACCGTGAGCGGCAAGCCCGCCGCCGCGGGGGATTATTCAATCGCGAACAACGCGATCACCTTCAAGAAGGCCCTCGCTCAGGGCACCACAGTGGTCGTCGGTTATAAGGCCTCCGCGGCCCTCGGGGCTGACGGCAACCCCATCGGTTCCGACGCCTCAGCCAAGCCGGCGAACTTCCAGATTGTGATCGCGGGCGGCGTCCGCGCGGATGTGTTCAGCAACACGCTCTTTGTTCAGCTGGACGGCGAGGTCAAGCTGACCTTCGGGGCGTCGCGAATAACGGTGGACGTGAGCGCCACTCTTGAAGTTTCCATCCTGGGCCTCTTGGCGAGCGCCGAGGGCGAGCTGATCATTGATTTCGCGGATGGATTCAAGATGTGGGGCGCGTTGAAGATGAAGACCAGCGACGGTCTCAGCGCGAAGCTCGCGCCCTTCGGCATCACGCTCCAGGCTCAGGCGACTTTCGTCATCAACACGACGCCGGACCTGCAGACCGTGACGCTGCATCCGCCGAGTCCGGAGGCTCCGATCACCATCAATACGGATCCGCAGAGCTTTCGAATCACCGCCACAGGCCTTGCCCGCTTCCAGGTGGGGACTTTGGAGATCTTCCGAATCGAGGGCGGCTTCGACTTCAAAATCGATAAGACCGGCCTGAGCATCATCATGGTGGGCGCCCTGAAAGTGGGCCCGGATCCCAATCCCATCCTGACCTTCCAGGTCACCGCGCTGCTGTTTGCGGGCATGGATCAAGGGGTCGGCGGATTTGCCGGCATGTTCAGCGTTCGCCTGGACAGCAAGCTGGGCCCATTCTCGGTGAGTGGTGATTTCCTGGTTCAGATCAACACTTTCGGCCATCAGGTCGGCATCGGAATACCCACAGCGACGCCTGTCTTCCCGCTGATCAAGAATGAGAAGGGCGAGGTGATCGAGATTCCTGCCGGGGGCGAGAACTTTACTTTGGCGGCCAACGGCACATCGCTCACCCTGACACAACCGCTGCCCGATGGGGCGAGCCTGAGCGTCAGCGACACGACAGATCCCAAGAACATCCTGGCGCTGCGCGAGTCCACGGATGGCGGCAAGACCGGCGACTACCTGTTCGATCGCGCGAGTTCTACGATCACATTCCTGCAACCGGGCGCCACAGGGAAGTCCATCAGGACGTCCTACAACCGAACCGCGATCATCTCCGGCGGAGCGCCCAAGCTTCTCGGCGGCTTCGAGGCGGACGGCCCTTACTTTGTCATGCGGGGCATGGGCTCCCTGGACCTCAAGGTCTCCCAGATCACAGGACAGTTCTATCTCAACCTCACGCCCAATAAGTTTGAGGTGAACATGTCGGGCGGCATCGTGGTTGGGGCGAACCACTACCTGGCCGCTGGCGAGTTCACCTTGGTCAACGACCCGGCGCGCGGGGTGTACATCCACGGCGGCGTTCTGGCCAGCATCGACCGAGGCAACAACGCGGGCGCCTATCCGGGGATCTACCTCACCGGGGCGGGAGTCATCCTGATCAACACCGACAGCGTTTCTCACCAAGTCGTTCTGCTGACTCCGAAAGTGGGCGACACAGCTCCGGGCCTGAACACATTCGATATCGCAAAGAACAGCTTCACGTTCAAGGCGTCGGTCGTGGCGAGCTTCCGCGCGGGCGCTGTGGAGCTTTTCCGGATCGAAGGCGCCTTGGTCGCCAGCGCCTCCACGAACCCCGCCGGATTCACATTGATCATCTCGGGCAAGCTCGTGATCGGGCCCGAGAATCATCCCTTGCTGACCTTTGACGCCAACGCCGTCTTGTTCGCGGGCCAGCTGGCGTCGGGCGAGTCCGGCTTCGCGGCGATGATCCACATCACGCTGAACGCGAGCGGCATCCCGGGCGTTAAGATCGCGGGCAACTTTGTCCTCGTCACGAACACGTTTGGCAAAGACGTCACCTTCGACATCGCCGCCAAGGATGACGCCACGTTCTCCATCCCGACGATTGTGGACGAGCACAACAATAGTCTCGAGACCACGCGCGCCGACACCGGGAGCGGCGTCATCTATCGCCAGATCACCGTGCTGGGCGCCGCGAAGAATACGGATGGCTCCCTGGAGCCTCCGGGCTTCTACGTGTTGATACGCGGATCAGGCGAAGTGAACATCCTCGATTCTTTCCGCATCAGCGGCGCGTTCTCCATTCTGATCACCGCGTCGAAGTTTGAGCTAGGCGTCGACGGAAGTCTCGCCCTGGGGCCGCTGGGCAATCTCGAGGCCAAGGGCGTGTTGCAGATCAGCGGCAATGGGCTGATCGGGGCGTTCCAACTGCATTACGACGCCGGCGCATTCGGAGCCAGCCTCGGACTGAGCTTCAGCGCGACATTGATGTTCGCTGTCAACACCACGGGCGCGTCCAAGACCGTGGCCTTCCCCGGGGGAAGCAGTCTGCAGGTGGACCCGGGCGTGCGCATCCTCGTCGATGGAACGATGACTTTCGCCGGGGTTGTGGATGCCAGCGTGCGCCTCCAGATTCAATTCGGACCGCAAGGCTTCCGGTTGGATGGGAGCGCGACGATCACGCTGGCTGGCGGACTCCTCACCGTGAACCTCGAGGCGCACGTGTTGATCGACTCGGGCGGCTTCAAGCTCGATACGGCGGTCAGCGTCAACGCCACGATCGCCGAAGTCATCAAGCTGGAAGGTTCCGGCACGCTTCATATCGACACGCACGCTGGCGTCGCCCAGCCGTTCTACCTCAATCTCAACGGCGTCATCACCGTCCTGGAGATCTTTAGGTTCAACGTCTCGGTGACGATCCAGGTCGGAGGCCGGTTCGTGCGCCCGAGCAACGCCATCCCGGACAATGGGACGCTGGCTTCATCCGTGAACCTCGGCAGGGGCGAGTGGGCGTTCAGCTGCAGCGGGTCCGTCTCCTTCTTTGGGCTGACCACGATCAGCGTCTCGGGGTGGGTGCAATCCAACGGGGCCTTTGGCCTCTACTTTTCCGGTGGGATCAGCGTTGGCAGCCACTTCCTTGGCTTTGAGGCCGGGATCACCGCGTTGGTCTACTACGACGGCTTCGACACTTTCGGATTCACCGCCGAGGGCGGGGCCAGTATTTACATCATCGGGATTCGAATCGGGGTGTCCGCGGCGCTGTCTTATAACTCCGCGACGGGCGATATCACGCTGAGAGGAACCGTTCACTTCTTCGGAAGCCACAGTCACACTTGGTACATTGGCAAGCTCGAGGTGCCGAAGCCGGCGTTTATGGCGATGGACTCCAATGGCTCCGCCCTCAGCAGCGGCTCGGCCGCCCCCAACGGCCAGCTCTATCTCACGATCGGAAGGGGCGATGTCCGGCGCTTCAACGCGGCCGACGACAGCGAGACTTACACGGTCAGCCATATCAGCACCGAGGCGGACGGATCGGAGACCGTCGGCGTTCTCTACAACGGTCGCACGGGCATCTACAAAGGCGTCCGACAGATCCTCACCACAGGCAGCGGGTCGGGGGACAAGACGATTTACATCAACCCAGGCGTCACCTCGCAGCTGAGCCTCAAGGGGGGCGGAGGAAACGACTATATTGTTGTCGAGGGCGGCAGCGCGAGCCTCGTGAATAGCATCGACGGAGCTGGCGGCGATGATGTGGTGCGCGTGCTCACCGCCAACTCAAGCATCCGTTACGACATCACGGGTGGCAGCGGTTACAACCAGCTCTACGGCGGGCTGGGCAACGACACCTTGCGCGCCGGGCCTGGAGTGGATGAGATCTTCGGCGGGCTGGGCAACGATACGATTTTCAGCGGCGCGGGCACGGCTTACATCTTCGCCGACAGCGGCACGTTGAACGAGATCATCCAGAACGGGAACGTCGTGGGTGAATCCATGATCGGGAACGGAAGCGGGGGCGGGGATGACAC
The DNA here is from genome assembly GCA_016199985.1 of Verrucomicrobiota bacterium. GTDB lineage: Bacteria > Verrucomicrobiota > Verrucomicrobiia > Limisphaerales > UBA11320 > UBA11320. The sequence goes on from JACQFQ010000050.1 coordinate 26,327, forward strand.
GGTCTACGCCAGCTCGGGCGTCAACTATGTCATTGGCGGAGCTGGAGGCGACCGGATCTTCGGTGGCGGCCGAAACTTCATCGTCGGGGACAACGGCGAGATGGATTTCAGCGGATCCCAGATTTCCCAGCTCACTCTCGCGGTCTTCTTCAGCGCCGATCCGGCCGTAACGGGCAATGACTACATCAGCAACGCCGCCGTCAGCGCTCCTCTCTATGCGGCGGGCGGCGGTGGATCCGACACGATCCTCGGCGGATCCGGCAACGATGTCGTCACGGGCGATGGCGGGCGTTTCACTTTTGTGAGCGGTGTCTTCAATCGCGTGGATCTCGTGGATGAGGCGTTCGGCGGCAACGACTCCATCAACCTGGGCGACGGCAACAACACGGCGTTAGGCGGAGCAGGGGATGATTCCATCGTCGGCGGTTCCGGCGTTGACCTGCTGTATGGCGGTTCCGGCAATGATACGCTTTCCGGCGGCGGGGGGTCCGATGTCCTGACGGGCGGACTCGGCAACGACACCCTCCGCGGCGATGATGGGAATGATCTCGTGGTTTGGTCCGCCGGCGATGGCGTCGACAACGTGGATGGGGGCTCCGGCGCGGGCGATGTGCTGCGCGTCACCCTCACCAACGGAGATGACGCCGCCCAATACTCCCGATGGGGCCAGGGCTTCTCGGTCCAAGTCGGAGGCGTCGTTGCTCTCACCGTGGTCAAGGTTGAAGCGTCGGATCTCTTCGCTCTGCGCGGCCTGGACACCATCACCGTCAACCCTCTGGGCAATTCACCCCTCGCCTCCATTCGCTCATTCCTGGGGGACGACGACGCCGCGGACTCCGTGGTCGTGAACGGTTCGACGGGCGATGACTCCTTTGTCATGTCCGTGGTTGCGAATACGGTGACGATCAATCCCAAGCCCGGGGTCGCCATCACGGTCGAAGACGCCCAGTCGGCCAAGGGGAGCGCCAGCTTCATCCTGAACCTGGGGGATGGCAACGATTCGCTGCTGGTGAACCAGACGCTCGCGGGCTCGAACACCCTCGTCAACGCCGGAACCGGCGACGACATCATCAATGTTCGAACCATCAACGGAGCGACCACGATCAATGGCGGGATCGGTTCCGACGTCATCAATGTCGGCAGCCGCGCGCAAGGCGACGCTCAATCGCCGGCCGCCAACAGCGCTGGCAATGTGAATGGCATCGCGGCTTTGCTGACTGTCAATGGCGACGCCGCCGTGGGCGGCGGCGACGCGATGAACGTGGATGAGACCGGCGACGCCGCCGTGAACACCGGCGCCCTGACCTCCACGCTTCTGACAGGATTGGGGATGGGCGGCGGCATCGCCTACGGCACTCTCGAGACGCTCAATATCTCCCTGGGGACGGGATTCAACAGCTTCAATGTCCGAAGCACCGCGGGCATCACGACAACGACGCTGAATTCGGGCAAGGCGACAAGCGAGGTGACCCAGGTCAGCAACACGCCGAATCCCACGATCACCACGTCAACACCCCATGGGTTGGCGCCCGGGCAGCTGATCAGTATCAGCGGCGTCGGCGGCGCGCTGGGAGTGAACGGCAATTACACGGTGCTCGCGTTGGATCCGGCGCACCCGACCACACAGTTCTCCATCGCCTTGACGAATCCGCCGGGCGTCTTCGCGCCGGGCGGCGCCCCGGGTCTCGTTCAGGTTCGCAATGTCATCAGCGTGGGCAGTCTGACGCCCGCCGCGTCCGGAATCGTCGATGGAGTGCAAGGGTTCCTCGTCATCCAAGGATCGGGCGCCGACATTCTCAATGTCGATGACACGGGCAGCAGCGCCGCCAAGACAGGTCGCCTGACCGCGACGACCCTGACCGGTTTGGCCATGGGAGCCCAGGGAGTGCGCTACAGCGGCGTGACCGATCTCGGGATCTCGCTGGGAAGCGGCAATGATCGCTTCTTTGTCGACAGCACTCACTCGGGCACGAGCACCGTCCTGAATGCCGGCAACGAATTGCCAAGCGACAACGAGATCAACGACATCGTCAACGTCAACTCGATCGGCGGCCGAACGACGATCAACGGCGGCGCCGGCAATGACGCGATCCGCGTCAATTACGACGAAGCAGGAAACCAAACCTTCCGGAACGGCATCGCGGCGCTGCTGACGGTCCATGGTCAGGGAGGCGGTGATCTTGTGGAGGTGGGCCTGGCTGGAACAGGCCAATCCACCGTGGTTGTCAGCGACGACTCCACCGACGGACGCCCCAACCGGCTCAAGATCTATGGCACTCCCCGCGACGACTTCTTCCTCTTCCGTCCCTTCGTCGTCGCCGCGCTCGGCGTCTATGCCGATGGCTCGCTGACGGGGCAGGCAGAGAAGGTGCGGTATGACTCGTCCATTACGGACGTCGGGGTTTACGGGGGCGACGGAGACGACAGGTTCATCCTCGACGACACCAGCTCGGCGCTGACGCTCTACGGCGAAGCCGGCAATGACACCTTCCAGATCGGGCAGGTTTTCCAGTCCAGCCGCGACGCGACCAACGCGTTCAGCGGACTGGCCGCTGAAGACAGCTATTCCACCATACTCACCACCCGCGGTTATCTCAGCAACGGCAACGGCTCAGGCAACCCCACCACCATCTATGGCGGCGTTGGCAACGATTCTTTCACCGTCTACCACAACAGCGCGGATTTGTTCCTGTTCGGCGAGGAGGACGACGACACCTTCACGATCCGCGCCTTTGTGAAGGTGGATCCGAACGACCCGAAGGCGCCCGCCACGAACATCAATGGCGGCCAGGGCGCGGACTTCATCTCCTACACGGTGAACGCGCCGGTCAACATCGAGGGGGGCGACGGCTTTGACACCTTGACCGTGCTGGGCACCGAGTTTGGCGACGACTTTGTGGTCACGGACAGGGGCATCCTCGGGGCGGGTTTGTTCGTGCGGTACGGCTCGATCGAACGCGTCGTTATCGACGCGCTGGAAGGCAACGACACCTTCTTCGTCCAGAGCACAGGCGCGGATGTGGACGTTGAGGTTTATGGCGGCCTGGGCAGCGACACATTCAAGATCGGCGGTGGCAATGACGGACAGGCGATCACGGTTGTCGCCAACGATCTTCTCGGTCACAGCGGATTGATCCTGCATAAAACCACCAGCGCCGACGCCCGCTATCTTGGCGTCTTCGCGCATGGGGTGTCCGCAAACGTCGCCGACAGCGACGCCGCAGGGGTGGTGATCAACATGATCAGCGGACCGATCCGCGTGTTTGAGAACGCGAGCGCCTCGACGATCTCCGCCGGGCTGGCGCATGCCACGTACTCGGTCGTCCTCGCTCGCTCGCCTTTGGAGACTGTTGAAGTGAGCGCGGTCCCCACGTTGTCCCCGCGGGATGAACAGCGCGCCGGGGGGGTGGGCGTGGCGCTGAATGGCCGGCTGGATGGAACCTCGTTGTTCTTTGATCGCACGAACTGGTTCATTCCTCAGATCATCACCGTGACGGCGCCGAACGATTCGCTCGCCGAGGGCCTGCGCCGCGTCAATATCCAGCATTCGGTGAAGCAGGGCGGCAGCGCGGATGACGGCGGCGAGTATGACAAGCTTTCGCTCCCCACCGTGGTGGCCGAGGTCGTGGACGATGACGCCGCCGGAGTGCTCGTGGCGCCGGCGCAGGATGGCAATGTGGTGGCCGAGGCCGGTCGCAACGCGGCGAGCAGCGCCTACCAGGTCGTTCTGACCCGGGCGCCCTTGGGCAACGTGCTGGTCGACATGAGCCATGACAGCCATGTGAAGACCCAGGGCCCAGGCTCAACGTCGGTGCTGACCTTCACTCCCGATAATTGGTCCACGCCGCAGACCGTCACGATCACGGCCGTCGATGATCAATCCACCCAGGGGTTGATTTACTCCCGGATCGCCCATCTGCTCGACCTCAGCGGGCGCAACGGAGCGGGCACTTCTGACAGCTTCTTTGCGTTGAGCCTGAAGGACGTGACGCTCGGCTTGGCCGCGAAGCTGCAGGGCGACAGCGTGGCTCAGTTCGCCGTGACCGCTCGCACGGACCTGAACCAGGCCGCGATCACCGTGAGCTCGCCGAACAACGCGCCCATCGATGCGCGGAATATCGCGCCTTCCCTGGTTTCGTTCAGCGGCGCGTCCCGTGACGCGATCAACATGAAGGACGTCGTGTTCGGCGGCGCCTCCGGCAAGGACGACCTGTGGGTCCTCGCTCTCAAGGGCGCCTCCGGGACCTTGACCGATTCCTTCTCCTACCTGGTCAGAGCGGACGGTGAAGGCCTGGAGTCCATCGCGAGGAGCCTGCGCGACCAGATCAACACCGGCAAGGATCAGGTCAATCTCGCCACCGGGCAGGTCCAGCGGATCAAGGATTTCACCGCGACCGTCCTGGGCGCAACCCTGACCATCCGGCGAAACGATGGAACGGCCCTCGACGTGGAGGCCTCGATCTCCGGGGACAAGCGTCTGGGCAGCGCGTCGGTGCTCGGCGTCAAGACCTACACGCAACTGACCATGACCCTGTCCGGCGCCGTCACCGCGGGACGCCAGTGGCAGGTGGTTCTGAACGGCACAACGTACACCTACACGGCGGGCGCCAACGGAGAGAACGCGAATGTTCGCTCTCTGGATGCGCAAGTGTTGGACAAGTCGGTGGCGGGTGTTTTTGTGCGGGAAACCGGCGGTTCTACGAATGTCACGGAGCCTACAGACGTGGTTCTCCTTGGGAACGGCCAAGTGACCCCCGACATCACCACCAGCGGAGCGCTGATCCATATCGAAGTCGACCCCGCCAGCCCCGCGATCCTGGGATCGGTCTCCATCACGAGTTCCGGACTGAAGGCGAGCGGAGGTCGCGCCACGCTGAGTGGAACGGCGGTCTGGCTGGAAGCAACCGTCAGCCTGCAGGGAGATTTGTCCGCTTACCCCGCCTGGGAGCTAACGCTCACCAGCGGAACGAATGTTCAGGTCTATGGCGCCGCGTCCTCGGGAGGCAGCGTCCTTCAGACCCTCATCGACAAAGTCAACTCGGCCGGCGTGTATCAGGCGACGAAGGTCACGGACTCCTCGGTCAAGCTCGCTCTGAAGGACAATCCGAACCTCGGCTTCTTCGCGCAGATGACCAAGGGCCGCGCGTCCATCACAGGAAGCGCCGCGTGGCGCGTGTTGAATATCGCGTTGAGCGGCGCGGTGTCGCAGGACGACACCCTCAAGGTGGAGCTGAAGGCGGCGGGCGGCGGGGCGGCCACGCCCTACACGGCGATCTCCGGCGTCGACTTGAGCCTCCTCGCCGCGGACCTGAAGACAAAGATTCTTGCGGCGCGACCTGCCAATGTGAAGTTCATCAAGGTGGAGAGCAGCCGCCTCACCCAGTTTATCGGCGACTTCGGCGCCTCGGTGATGAACGAGACCCCGAGCCACGATTCGGCGGTGACAGCGCAGCCGATCGACTTCGGCAACTGGGGCGTCTCGGCGACCCCCGACATCGAGAACGCCACCACCATCCCGCACCTGACCATCAAGGGCACGGGGAACGGCGAGACGGACTTCTACAAGTTCGACATCACCTCGGACATGGTGAAGCTCCAACAAGCCGCGATCTTCGACATCGACCATGGGTTCGATGGCACTGGAGTGCTTTGGGCCGCGCAATTGCAGCTGTTCCAGATCACCACGAACGACGACGGCGCCAAGGTAGCCACCCCCGTCCTCGATGCTTCAAGCCAGCCGGTCAAGAGCGCGTTGTTCAGTCCCAGCGTCGACCCAGGCAGCGCCACGGCGCTTGATGGCCTGCTCCGCTATACATTCAAGCAGGCTGGCGCCTACGCGATTCAGGTGACGAACTGGCTCGGACCCAAATACTCGGTTACGCATTCCATCGGGCTGCCAACCGCGGTGAGCTACGATCTGAACGTCTCCATTCCCGGACACAACGTCGCCAAGTTCACTTTCGCGGCGGCGCCGGTTCTCGAAGACAAGAGCCAGCAGATCACCTCGAACCAGGCGGCAGGTCAGGTGAACCCCGCGGCCGCGCAGAGCATCGACGACGCCAAGCTTTGGTTCACATTCTCTGATAACACCATCGGCGATGGTTCCACAATCACCTCGAGCGTTCCCTACGTCACGATCCTGGGCCAAGGCAACGGCACTTATGATGACTACCGATTTACTGTCACCCAGGAGATGCTCAGCCGTGGTCAACCGACGGTTGGGGGCGCTGTGGACACCCACGCGCCTTACTACAAGTCGCTCGAGATGATTCTGAGCGGCCCCGTCGGCGTAGGCGACCTTTGGACGGTCAGCGTCAACGGACACGAGTTCACTTACGCCGCGAAGCAAGGCGACAGCTTGGCGGCGGTCGCCGCGGGCTTGGTCTCCGATTATGCCCGCTTCGTCAGTCAAAAGACCGGACTTGCGGTTCCGACTTATGTCGTGACGGCTCCGGGCGCTGGCAGCACGTTGAAAGTCGAGGACCTCGCCAACGGATTCTGGATCGCGCTGAAGCAGCGCGTGGCGAACGCGGCCACGGTGACGCGTCAGTTGTCGACCGTGGAGTCTGTCCCGTTCGACACCGCTCAGTTCACGATCGATGGATTGCCGTCGGTCGGCGAGGTCTGGTCGGTGCTCCTCGGGGGCGTTGCCAGCCAATACACCGCCGTCGTGCAGGAAGTCGCGTCCTCCGGCCCCCCGGGAACGACCCGCGCCCAGACCCTCGATGAAATCGGGCAAGCCTTGGCTGCTTTGGATGGCAGCATGCTCGCAGGCCCCGCCACGTATGACGCCACGTCGCACACGTTGAAGGTGACCGGCCTTGGCGGAGTTACGATCGGGTTCTCGATCACCGGCCCGCATCCGGCCGGCACGGCCACCTTGAGTGGCGCTCCAGTTCAAGACGCCATTGCCAACGCGACCGGGAACACGGCCACGACAGTGGAAGGCTACACGATCACTCAGACGGAGGTTCAGTTCGGAGGCGACGTCGCCCGAGATCAGGTCATCACCCTCAAGCTGACAGACAGTCTGGGCAATGTAGTCAACGCCGTCTCCACTGTGGCGACCATAAGCGGGGGAAGCACGGAGGGCATCGCGCAAGCGATCGCCCATTTCTCCGCGGTCGCGGGATACACTCTCACCCCCCACGGCAGCACTGTGAGCATCGTCAAGACGGGCTCTGGCGCGAAGACTTTCCAAGTCGACGTCCGCGTCGCGGCGGCGCCTGTCGGTGGATCGCAGACCACCACCGGCACCGCGAGCTACTACTCGCTTGCCAAGATGAACCTGACCGGAAAGGCGACTCTCGGAGAAGCATGGCAGGTGACCGTCACGCAGGCCGATGGGACGACCTCCGACACCTACCGCTATGTGGTGGGCGACAGCGACGCGATCAACGGCTTTGATGGCAAGGTGGACTCCACGGGCGACCTCACAGGCGACGGGGCGCTCGGCCTGGCGGACGTTGTGGAAGGCTTGAAGAGAATGATTGGAGGCATTGCCAGTCGCGATGGCGACACTCTTGTTTTGACCCAGGCGGCTGGGATCCGAGTGACGCCGCAGGCGCCGAGCGGCAGCGCGATCACGATCGACAACACGAGCGTGGCGAGCCATTGGAGCGTTGCCGATCTCCATCTTTCCGATTCCAAGGCCTTGAGTCTCGGAGAGACGTGGAACCTGGTCCTGACTCGACCAGACGGCGCCGTCTTGACGAATCCTGGCGGCACGCCCATCGGAGTGTCGTATGTGGTTCAGGACACCGTGGCGGATGGAACCATCGACTTGAACGATGTGGCGGCGGGGCTGGCGGCCCTGATTCCGAATGCGACGGCCAACGGGTCCGTAATTCATTTCGTGGACACCCCCAACCCGACCACGGGCCAGGCGGGCGTGCGCGCGACCCTCACTGTCGCGCCCAAGTCGGTGAGCGCGACCGCGGCCTTGAGCGGGACCTTCCCGGGACGATGGGGACAAACCGTCAACTTCACCGGCGGCGGGAGCGAAGGGGCGTCGACGATAGGCGACCAATGGATCCTGGTGGCTGATGGCCAAACCTACCCCGTCGGCGGCTCCTACGCCGCGATCGACGACGGGTTCGGCGATATCGCCAACGCCTTCCTCAACGCGATGAAGGCCGCCTACCAAGCCTCAACGCCCGCGTCGGGGACTTTGTCGCTGAGCGCGAGCAGCGGCGCGGTGGTCAACATCACCGCGGTCCAGCAGGATCGCGATCGAACCGCCGCGTTGGCGGGTGGATCCAGGGTGTTCACGCTCGATGCGCGCATACACTACGCTTCAGTCACCCTCTCGCTGGATCCCTCCCTGACCGTGACCGCGGGCGAGCTCTGGCAGGTCGTGTTGAACGGGCACAAGTTCCAGTACACCGCCCTCAAGGATGACAACCTGAATGGCGTGGCCCAGGGACTCCTCTTGGATATCGTGAAGTCCGGCGTCTATGGCGTGACGCGCGCTTCATCGGTTCTGACGATCACCGCGAATGACAAGGCGCCTTTCACGGGAATGATCGTCGATGGCAAACAAGGGGACGGGGCGCTGACGGCGCTCTTCGATATCGACGACGCCAACACGGTTCGCGGACTCACGTTCCAGTTCACGTCGCTGTTCTCCCGCTTCCTGTTCCCTTACACGGACAGCTTGTTCCTCGAGGTTTATGGGCCGGGCGTTGGGCCAGGGGCTTCGCCGCGGAAGCTGACGCCGATTCCTGGGGTTTCCAATCCCGCGACTCCCGACTCTGGCAGCTCCAGCGCCGCGGATCCGTTCCAGGAATACACGTTCTCGCAAGCGGGCGAGTATGTCGTGCGCGTCGGCGCTCATCGGCGCTACGACGCCGGCGGCTTGCCGGCTGTCGATGTGGGCGTGTCCAATGGCCTGTCCTATCAGCTCAATGTCTCGGTGCAGCATCACGGCTTGAACACCAACGCGGTTGAACTCGTGGGCAAGCAGATCAATATCACCGACGGATCCGGCAAGGGACAGACAGGCAGGATTCTGGCCTATGACGCGAATAGCAAAACCTACACAGTGGACCAGGCCTGGACCCAGGCTCTCTCCTCGAGCAGCCAGTTCGCGATCACCTATCATATTCAGGACGAGTTCAGCGGCTATGTGGCCACCAGCGACAGCTACTCCATGGCGCTGACCAGCGCCCCCGCTTCGAACGTGACCGTCGATGTGCTCCCGCAGGTCACGCGCACCTACAACAGCAGCCTGGCGTTCGTGGCCGCTGCCAACTATGGCGAGAACGCGGCGGTCCAGGTGCGCGCCGCGACTCCGCAGGCCTTGGTGGATCTGGGTGGAACTCCGCTGGTGGGTCAACGGTGGACCCTCAGTCTCAATGGCGTTGGCTACTCCTACGACGTGGCCATTCCAGTCAACGCCACCTTGGAGGCGATCGCTCAGGGTCTTGCGGATCAGATCAATCATCCGCCTTCGACCGCCGCTCCGTTGGGCGCCAATGGCGAGCGCTACGTCGCGGTCGTGACCGGTGGCGGACGCTCGCTTGTGATTCTGAGCAGCGTTTATCAATCCCTGATCAGCGACCCTCGGGCCACCGGTGTCGCCACGCCGTTCACGGTCGAGTTCGCGGTGTCGGCAAGCCCTGGAAGCCTCCTCGCGGTGATCCCTGCCTCGGCTGTCATCAGTCCGCAGGACGGAATCGGCGGATGGTTCCACGCTCAGGTGGAGTTCAAGGGCTCTCTGGACGTTGGATCTGTTTGGACGCTCCGCTTGGACGGGAAGGATTATGACTACGCGCTCAAGGCGGGCGATGACCTGCATGCGATCGCGGTGGGCTTGAGTCGCGGACTGCCCGCGGTCTATGGGGCGACCGTGGACGCCAGTGGCGGCGCCTTGCGGTTGGTGGATGCCAACCCATTCAAGGTGTCCTTCCGCTATGCCTCGGCGACGCAGGTGCGTCCGCAGCTCGTCTTCACTCCCACCACCTGGGACGTGGCGCAAAACGTCCTAGTGACGGCCATCCACGATCAGATCGTCGACGGCGGCGACGCGAAGGTCATCCCCGCGGAGGATAGCCGGATTAATACGATCCGTGGACCTCTCACCATCGATGGGGGCGATCCGGTCGGGTTGAGCACCGACCTCAACCATCCGTACCTGATGCCGGGAGAGAAGAACGATCTGTTGCCGGACGGGCATATCAGCACGTTCGGAATCGACGCCGACGGCAATGCCTATCTGACGGACGACGCGGCGACTCACGTGAATCCAAAAGCTCTGGACGGCAGGCTCGCCGCCGGCTTTGACCCTCGGATGAATGGAAACTTCTATCAGTTCACCATCCTCTCCGGCAACGCGGCGCGCTCTGTTTTGCGGGTGAAATCGGTTTCAGCGGATCTGAAGACCGTCACGTTCGAAGGCGCCTGGCCGGGTGGAAAGCTTCCTTCCATCGGCGACGCGTATTACTACGCTCCCATCAATCCGAACGTGCTCGTTAACGAGGCGACGCAGGTGGACGTTGCTGTCATCGACAACCACAACAGCCCTTCCGCCGACGTCGGCGCCCTGACAGACTCCCGCCTCTTCGGATTGGGCATGGGAGGCGATACAGTCATCGGGACCAAGACGCTGCAAGGCGGCATCACCTACCACAACCTCGAGTCGCTCGATATCGGCCTCGGATTCGGCAACAACAATTTCACCGTGGCCTCCACGCACGCCGGGATCACCACGATTCATTCCGGTGCCGGCAATGACCTGGTTCGAGTCCTGTCGTTGCTGGGGCATACGGTGATCGACACCGGGGCGGGCGTCGACGATGTCGAAGTAGGCAGCGCGCAGCGCTTGCTGAACGAGATCGGTGGTCTGCTTACCGTGGTGGGTCAGGGAGGGCGGCAGACGCTGCACGTCGATGACTCCGCGAATCACGCGAACTCCACGGGAACGCTGACGCCCACCACCCTCACTGGGCTCGGCCTGCCGGTAGTGAGCGAAATTCAGGTTCTGTCGGTGCTCGCCATCTCAGGCAACTTCCGGCTGAGCTACACGGACGCCTCCGGCAAGCGCGTCACGGGGGCCCTGAGCTATGACATCTCGGCCTCGAACCTTCAGGCTGCGTTGAACCAGCTGCTGGGATCCACCGGCGTCCGTGTCGACAAGTACCGCGACAGCCAAAAGACCGTGGCCTACACGATCACATTCGGCGGCGATCTCGCCGGTCGGAACGTGGAGCGGTTGGCCTGGGATGAAACCCGCGACACAACGGGCCTGACGGCGGCCGCGGAGTCCTCCGTTGATGTCGAAGTCGTGACGCTGCATGACGGCGCTACGGCTCCGCAGGCGAGCAATGTCCAAACCTTCACGGTCGATGCCACGGGCGGCGCGTTCACGCTTGAGTTCCAGCTGGACGCCGCGGCCAGGGAAGCGATTCGTCGTGAGCTCATCAACACCGCTCCGGCTTATCTCCCGACGGTTTCGGTGAACTCCAGTTCGGTGACCACCCACGCCATTCCCTTCGACGCGAGCGCGGACGACCTGGCGAAATACCTGGAGCCCATCCTCAATCCCAATAACGCGGACGGCGGTCTGCCGCACACTCGCAATGTCGCCGTTCGCAAGGTGGGGAATGTTTTCATCATCGCCTTCCAGGGCGAGAATCCGGGGACGCGCGTCTACGCGGCCGATGCGAGCGAGCTGACGCGGGGCGCGGGCGCCGGGCGCATCGAGGTCGCGACTCGCAAGAGCGGCCTCAACTACTATGGGATCGAGATCCTCAACATCGATTTGGGGTCCGGCGCCGACATCTTCAATGTCCAGGGCACTGCGGCGACGACCAACCTCCGAACCGCCGCCGGCGATGATCAAGTCTATGTCTCCTCCACGGCGAACGTCTCCGCGCTGACGGGCCGCGCCGGATTCTTGTTCGGCAGCGTGGTGAGTTTCAGCGGCGACGACAGGCCTGTGTTGGCCTACGAGCTCTCCGCCAGCGCCACCGGGGTTCAAGTGGCGATTCGTAACGCCACGGGCGCCTTGGTGCGCGCCCTCGTTGCGGGTGACCAGACTGCTGGGACCTACCTCCCGGTTTGGGATGGACGGAATGACGCGGGCGAACTGGTGGCGCCGGGCGCTTACAACTACAGCGTTGTCGATGCCTCGAACTCCGTTGTGGGCATCACCTCGATGCGCGGAACTCTGGATAACATAAGCGGCGCTCTCAACATCGACGCGGGCCCGGATACGAACCTGCTCATGGTCAGCGACGCCGGTTCCAGAACAGGCGATGGTTCAAACGCCCAGCCCGTTCTGATGACGAATAGCCTGATCCGCGGCCTCGCGCCTGGGGACATCACCTATGCCGCCAGCGGCACGTTCGCGTCCGGCATCAACATCTGGGCGGGGTATGGCAACGACACGATCAATGTGACGGGGTCCCGACTCGACAACGGGCCCGGCTTGGGCGGCGTCGGCGCCGTGCGCACGATCACCACCCTCAACACCGGGCTCGGCGATGACCGTGTGCGGGCTCAGCTCAGCGCCGCGCGCGATGGGTTCTTCGTTTTGAACACCCAAGGGCCGTTCGATCATGACTACACCGGAGCGGCGCGAACGGATGATGACTTCGTGGACGCGTCGCTGTCGTCTCTCCCGCTCGTGATCTTTGGCGGCCAGGGCAAGGACGACATTACGGGTGGAAGCGGCAATGACATCCTCTTCGGGGATCGGGGTCGCGTGGAATCCGTGGACGCGGCTGGGAACATTGTGCGGCTCCTGGGCAGCGGAGGGCTTTCGGACGTGGCCGACGGCCTGGCGCATCTGGTCACATCGATCAGCAACCGAGATCCCGCGGTGGGAAGCAACGACTACCTCGATGGCGGACCCAATCCCGCGGGCGGCCAGGACATCCTCTTCGGCGGGGCAAATGGCGGGGGAGCAACGCGCGCCGGTGGCTTCGATGGCGACACCGCGATCAGCCGCGCCGGCAACGACATTCTCTTTGGCGACATCGGCCAGCTGACCCTTGTGAACGGCGCGATCGTCTGGGCCCAAACCACTGAGACGACCTTGGGCGGTCAGGATCTCTTGGAGGGTGGTAATGGAGACAATCTCGTGTTGGGCGGGTTGGGCGGCGATCAAATCACGACCGGCGCAGGGCGTGACTTGATCCTGGGTGATTACGGCAACATGACGTTCGTCAACCAGGCGCTGACCTTGATCCAAAGCGCAGATCCTACCGTCGGAGGCGACGACATCATCCAATCGGGCGACGGCTCGGACGTCGTCTTGGGCGGCATCGGCGGCGATCGCATTCGAAGCGGCGCCGATGCCGGCAATGACATCCTCTTCGGTGACAATGGTCGTGTGAACTTCACGACGGCCGGGGCCCCCATCCTAGCGCAGACGCTCAACCCGGAGTTGGGTGGAGAGGACACGATCTTCGGCAGCGGAGGCCATGATTTGATCCTGGGCGGATTCGGGGCTGACACCGTTTACGGCGGAGCCGGGAACGACTCTATCCTCGGCGACAATGGCTCCATCCAGTTCACTCTTTCCGCGGGACCTGTTGTCGGCGGGGGGCGAGCGGCGGGTAATCGCCTGATCGCCGGCGGCGCCGCAGCCGCGGTGGCCGCTTCGTTCCCGAACTGGTTCAGCCCTGCCGCGATCCGCCTCGTCACGGTCGTCTCGCCGACCTTGGGCGGAAACGACAACCTCAATGGCGACGACGGCAACGATCTCATCATCGGCGGCGCCGGCAACGACACGATCCATGGTGGCGCGGACAACGACGTGATCTTCGGCGATCACGGCCAGGTGGATTACACACTGCCGGTTAACCGCAACTTTACCTCCATCTATACCCAGCCGGGCGACGGCGCCGGCAATGACACGATCCATGGCGACGCGGGCGACGACATTATCCTGGGGCAGCAGGGCAACGATCTGATCTACGGCGACGCGGGCGACGATGACCTGATCGGCGGGCATAACGTGGCCGGCGGGGTGGATGACGGCGATCGTATCGATGGCGGCGTTGGCAACGATGTCATCCTGGGCGACAATGGCGTCATCGTTCGTCGCGGAGACACGATCACCTCTCGCGCCCAGGTCTTGTATGGTTCGACGATTTTTGACGCCAAGGGCGACTCTCCGGTGACGAACGAGCCACAGGCCATGCCCACCGGCGCAGCCTCCCGCACGATCATCCTCATCAATGAAACCGTCGCTCAAGGCGCCGATTTGATCGCTGGCGGAGCAGGGGACGACGTGATCTTTGGCCAGCTTGGGAACGACACAATTCGCGGTGATGGCTATGTGGATGACGCGCTTACCGGGATCGCCAGCCTCAAGCGATCCATCGATAACGCCACCGACGGCGATGATTATATCGAGGGCAACGGCGGGGACGACACGATCTATGGCGATTTGGGGCAGGATGACCTGATCGGAGGCAGCTCGGATCTCTTCGGACTCACCCGCGTCGAACAGCGCGCGGACGGCTCGGACAAGATCTTCGGCGGCGATGGCTTCGACACCCTGCGCAACAGTATGGGAGACACAAGCGTGAATCGCGCGGCTCGCGACGCGGACACGATTCTCGGAGACAATGGCCGCATCTTCCGACTTGTCGGGATCAATGGGGTTGCCGGCGGGTTCCTGCGATTCAACTATGACAACACGCCGGGCGGCGCCGTTCGCATCATTCCTCGCGCGGTCGCGCAGTTGGACTACACGCCTGGCAGCGGCAGCCAGAAGGATCAGGGCGCCGCGGACATCATCCACGGCGAGGCCGGCAATGACGTGATCTACGGGCAGGTAGGCGACGATGTGATCTATGGAGATGGCCAGGATGACAGCATCATTGCGGGCGCAGGCGACGATTGGGTGTCGGGTGGCTCCGGAGATGACGCCGTGCTGGGCGACGACGGCTGGATCATGGCGAGTCGGAACGGCGTGGCCGAGCCGCTCTACGGGCTCCTGGCCTCGCAGCAGCAGACCATCGCGGCCGGAACCACCACCGCGACGATCTATGTCACGGGTCGGATGAACTACACTGTCCAGCTCATCCAGCCCAATCTGGGCGGTCGTGACATCATCTACGGCGGCTTGGGGAACGACTTCCTCCACGGCGGCGCGGGCAGCGACGGCGTCTCTGGCGCCGAAGCCTTGCCTGAGTTCTACGACAATCCGGCGCTTTCCGCGTATCGAATGTACACGCGTGGCGTCCTGCGCTACGACGCCTTGAATCCCCTGGCCAAGATTCCCGACCATCCGCTCAACTTTGAGGCGGTGGACGCCAACGGCCAGATGGTTCACGACGGCGAGGACGCTCTCTTCGGCGAAGGTGGGGACGACTGGCTCGTGGGTGGCACAGACGTGGATTACCTTTATGGCGGGACCGGCAATGACTTGCTCAACGCGGATGACAACCTGGACACCACGGGCGGAGCCAACACCACCTTCGAGACGGCTCAGTTCAACATCGCCGACATCGCGTTCGGTGATCTGGGCCAGGACACCATGATTGGCAACTCGCCCTCTGAAAGGCTGTTTGACCTGGCCGGCGAGTTCAACGGCTATTTGAGTCCGTCTAGCAACTTTGGCGCCTCGAACGCCTTCTCCTTCCCTGTGGCCGGACCTTTCCTCCGCCTGTTGATGCTCAGCCAGAGCGGGGATCCCGCGTTGATCGGATTTACGTCCCTCGGCCTCTCGACGGCAGGGCGTGGAGTGTGGCAGATTGGAGGCGGTCCATGATTTCCCGCATGCTCCAGCAACGGCTGATTCTCCTCGCGCTCCCGGTCTGTCTTTTCGTCGCGGGAATCGCGCCGCTCTCCCAGGCGGCTGATGGCCGCGGATATGGGGTCTTCAAGTCCATCGACTTCGTCCAAAGCGACACGAACCCTCCGGTTTTGCTGAATGGACCGGCTTATTCATTCTCTGCGATCACCCAGCCCAGCGGTCTTTTCAGCAACCAAATCACTCGTGTCACGGTTCAGTCGCCTCTTGGCTTTGTGGATGAACTGATGGCCCCGCCGGCGAACACGGATCAGCCTTTTGCTTTCGCCTATGGCTCCGGTTCCCAGGCTGACTTGGACGCCTATTATCCCACGGGCGCCTACGTCCTTCGGATCAGCGCGGCCCATGAAGGCAATCGTGTGGTGAGCCTGTTGATGACGACAAACAGTTTTCCCGAGAACGCGCCGCGAGTCGCCAACCACCTGGCCGCGCAAGCGGTCGATCCCACCGTTCGATTTGTCCTGAATTGGGACCCTTTCGTCGGTGGAACGACGAACGACTTCATCAGCGTCAGCCTGGTGGATGGAAGCAATCGGGTGGTGTTCCGGTCCGCGACCTTTGGCGAGGAGTCGGGGATGACCCTGCTGAATGGGACGAACAGTTCGATTGCCATTCCCGCGAACACGTTGGGGGCGGGACAGCTCTACTACGGTTATTTATTTTTTGAAAAGGACACGCTGACTCAGAGCACAAACTATCCGGGCGCCAGGGGACTCGTGGGTTTCTCGAAGGCGACATCCTTCACGCTTCAGACAAGTTCCCTCGTTTTTCGATTGGAATCCTTTCTGGTTAGTGGCAAAGAGCTCGCCTTGCGATGGCGGGGCGATCCGGGGCGGACCTATGTTCTGCAGTCGTTGGATAATTTGGGCAGTACCAACTGGAAACCGGTGGCGACCAACGTCGCTACGGGCGGGTTGTTCACTTACACGAATGTCATGCCGACGAGAATCAACGCACAGTTCTTTCGCCTCCTGCTGCAGCCATGAAGCCCTCGACGACTGAGGCGAGCCATCCCTCGCGGGCATGGTCGGTTGCTTTTGCCTCCCTGGGATTCTGCGGCCTCTCCACTTGCGCCTCAGAGGAATTTGTTTCTCCGGCGCAGCAAGCCTCGATGATGGGAAGCACCATCCTCAGCGGCTATGTCGACACATCGGTGATGTGGTCGGCCACCGCGCCGAAGGACGCGGGCGCGGTCGCCGCATTCCCCAACACCATTCGAATGCCCGGACGGCTGTACGACACGGCCGCTCGGATGAATGGGTTCAATTTGAACGTCGTGAGCGTGGAGCTCGACCGACCTCTTTCGAATGAATCCTGGTCTGTGGGGTATCATGTTCAGGTGTTGTTTGGGCCGGATGTTCCCTTGCGCAATAACTACTCCCTGGCCAGCGGAGCGACGGAGCAGGTCGGCTTGAACGGGGCTTACGTGGTTGCGAGAGCGCCGGTCGGGAACGGCCTGGAACTGCGCCTGGGCTACTTCACGTCGCCGCTGGGCTATGAGGTCTATGACAGCCACCAGAATCCCAATTACAGCCACTCGTACGGGTATTTCATCGAGCCCAAGGCCCACACCGGACTGACGGCCAAGTATGACTTTGCCGACTGGTGCAGTGTCATGGGCGGGGTGGCGAATAGCTACTCGGCTTTCATCGACGGTCCGCTGACTCATCGCAAAACCTCGAAGACTTATCTTGGATTGGTCACGTTCAACGCCGGAGCTTTCTGGCGAAGGGACGCCACGCTGTCGCTGGGATACACCGGGGGCAACACCGCCACGTCGGCCGCCACGGACAGCTTCCCGAGAATCCACAGCTTCTACGCGGGCGCGCGGATTCCCCTGTATTTCACCGGGCTCAGCCTGGGTCTCTCCTACGACTATCAGGCTAATTTCGCCGCCGGGGTTCCCGCTGTTTTCCTGTTTCCCGCCGGGCCAATGTCGAGCTACGCCAACGCGGCGGCCATGTATCTCAACTACGACATCGCGAAGTGGCAGCTGCGGGCGCGCGGCGAGTACGCGACGGCCACCGCCGGCAACACCATTCTGGCGTCGCGCGGCGCCTTCAGCTCGTCCCGCCCGATGTTCGGCCCGAACGATGACAAGTTTGTTGGACTCACCGGCACCGTCGGCTACCGCTTTTGGGAGAATGTGGTGACGCGGTTCGAGGCGCGCTGGGACCGCGATGTCGCCGGAGGGGTTCCCGTATTCGGCACCGCCGCGCATCCCCTCCGCAATTCCGTCACCGTTGGCGTCAATGTGATCTACCGATTCTAGCCGAGTGGATCCCAAGGGTCCGTTGCGGCCCTGACCGCGCCTACTCTCCCTTCTTGCGCCGCGGCGAGGCGAGGGAACGAGCCTTCACCGCTTACGATGAACGCTTCATGTGTCAGTCCTTAATGATGTAATTGACGTAAGCGTTCTTGGGTCGAGTTTCAGAAGCCACGCGCGGCGCCTGGTGCTTGCCGTCTGACACAGGGTCTCGAACAAAGTTATCGCCTCGATCAGCGAGATTGTTCGCGAAAACCAGCCAATTATTGTCAAAATTGGGTGTGCTGATCCCCCAACTGCCCATATACAAGTTATGGCGGTGCCCTTGGAAGGCATCGTCCTGCAGAGAGCCCACATAAGTGAATGAACCGCCCGGACGGTTCACGTATCTGCTTTGGTTGTCCGGATCTCGCCCCCCTTCTTCCGATGTGCGGGTGTCCACTCCACGAAGGAACACTCCACGAAGGTCCGGAAGATTGAACACTGAATTGCCATCCCTGCTTCCCCAAGTGTTTTGCAGCGCGTTGTAGAGGGCGGGATGAGCCGCACGGGTGAGCTCAGAGCCGTCGCACAACAACCATCCCTCGGGCACGCCAACCCCCGCGAATGGAACGATGGCGCCAGAAGGAACCAGCTGAGTGGCCACTTCTTTGGCTAGCTTGCGCAAGGTGATCGACTGATCCTCTATTTTTGAGGCGGGTATGGGCTGAGTGGGGTCGTTGCCGCCAAATATCGCGCTCCAATCGTGGCCATTCAGTTGTCGGCTATCGGCTGCTTCGCTTGCGAATATCACTGGGAGGATGGCTTGCCTTGGCCGCATCGGCGGGTCATCGGTGGAAATGGCATTGTCGCCGTTGATGTCCACCGTGATCTCGAGAAAAAGCTGCTGTCCGAAATCGACGCCGGCAAACGGCCTCTTGGTGCCGAGGATTACGTTGACCAATCCGCCGTTGACCGTTGTCAGGTGCAATTCCCCGGCCCAAATCGGCGCGCCGCCGACAGGCGCGTCAAAGATCTGGAATTGCACGAGGCGCACCCCATTGCTTACGGCCCCTCCGTTTTGATCCGCAAGCCTGGCTTGGAAGGGAAGTAGGTGTGGTGTTTTCTCGGCGAACCCCCATTGAAGACTCACGCACAAGGCGATCACGATTGCGGAAATCCTAAGCTTCATCGGGGCATGGTTGTGCCAGTCCGAGGAAGCCGCGGCAAGTCGGAATTGATCGCGCTCGCGCGGTTAGGCGGCGGTTCTCCCGGGGCTTTCTCAGCCTGGGTTTCCGCGAGGGCGGACGATCAGTTCTTCCCGATGCGAAAGAGGTGTTCCGCCGCCCGGATGAACAATGTTCCGTCGTCCACCGCGTAGCTGGCCAGCGTGCGTTCGCCGAGCTCGTTCTTCGCGAGAAGCTCGAAGCTCTTGCCCGCCTTCAACACATAGCCCGTGCCCTCCTCGTTCTGGAAATAGACGCGGCCATCGGCGAACACGGGCGAAGCGGAAAAGCCTCCGCCCAGGCGCTCGTTCCAATGCGCGCGGCCCGTCCTCGCGTCCACGCAGGTCGCGATGCCGGCATCGGACACGAAATAGAGCTCATCGCCCACGACGAGCGCGGAGGGCGTGCTGGGCGCGCCGCGGCTGGTTTGCCACGCGAGATGAGTCGCCGTCACGTCGCCCTCCCCTCCCGGACGGATTGCGAAGAGCTTCGGAAAATCGTAGTCCGTGTTCACGAAGAGAAGCCCGTGCGCGAACACCGGACGCGGCACGACGGAGAAGCCGGCGCCCGTCGTCACGCGCCAGAGCTCGCGGCCGGTCTCGGGATCGTAGGCGTAGGAGCCGCCGCTGCCCGGGCTGATGAGCTCCGCGCGGCCGTCGTTCGTGATGAGCAGCGGCGTGCTAAACGAGAATTTCTTCGGTGGCGTGTCGTTGCGGCGCGGGGTCTTCCACGCCACTTCCCCAGTGGCGCGATCCAGGGCGACGACGAATGGGTCGGCCGCGCCATCGCAGCTGAAGATGAGTCGGTCGCGGGTGAGGACCGGCGAACCGCCGTTGCCGTGCACCGGCGGATACTTCAGGGATGTTTGGCGCCATATCGTCTTGCCCGAGAGGTCGAGGCAGGCGGTGCCCAGATGGCCAAAGTGGACGTAGATCCGGCCGTCGCGAACCATGGGCGTTGGGCTGGCGTACCCGTTCTTGCGATGCGCGCTGGACCCGCTCTCCGGCGTGAACACATCCTTGCTCCAGAGCTGCTTTCCATCCGAGGCGTCGAGGCACAAGGCTCGTAGCGCGAGCCCTGATCCGCTTTCCGCGGGGACAGCGGTCGTCAGATAGAGGCGGCCCCCCACAAGCGCGGGGGACGACCACCCGGAGCCGGCGATGCTTGCTTTCCACGCGATGTTCTCGGTCGCGCTCCACTTGACGGGCACATTCATCGCGGGCGAAAGCCCTTGGCCCGTCGGGCCGCGAAACTCAGGCCAGTCGTGCGCCAGAAGGCGGCTTGCGCCTAGAATGGAGACAACGGCGATAAGGAGGCGCTTTGTCATTTGCATCCGGTTTGTATATTCGGGGTTGTCGTCGCGATGGAATGGAAAACAAGCGCGCCAGCCGCTGCGCAAAGGCGCGTCAAAGGAAAGGATTCACGTTTTCATCCACACGCGTCAACTCCCTACCGCTTTTCCCTCTGCTCCCATTTGGCGAGGATGGCATCCATCCGTCGGGCCTGCCCTTCCCATGTGTCGAGGAGCCTCTCCTATCGTTCCTGGAGTTGGCGCGAGCGCTCTGTCATCTCCGCCATTTCGCGTTCCCGCGCTTCGGTCCTCTCCAGTTG
This sequence comes from Verrucomicrobiota bacterium, assembly GCA_016199985.1. Lineage (GTDB taxonomy): Bacteria > Verrucomicrobiota > Verrucomicrobiia > Limisphaerales > UBA11320 > UBA11320. Next base: position 47,178 of record JACQFQ010000050.1, read on the forward strand.
AAGCTTGGCTGACTCCAGCTGCCGTTGGGTCTCAGCCTGGTGCGCCTTGTATGTCACCAGCTGACGCTCGACCTCCGCTTGATGTTTCGAGGAAACCTCAAGCTGCCGTTCATATTCTGATTTTCCAAATAGTCCCATTCGCGAGCTCTCCTGGTCTCTCAAAGCTTGAAACTATCGCTCGGACGCAGCTTCGCAATCAAAAGCGGGAGCTGCAGGTCGTCCTGGTAATGCAGGAGCGTGACCTGTTTCGAGATGGCTTCGAAATTACCGAACAGGACAGAGGCGGGAGCGACCAGATGGAAGATACCCGGCTCGCCAGACTGCCGCGCCTTGCGAATCCGGTCGCCGCTGGAGGGATGCGTATCCCAAAGCCCCGTGGTCTGCAGCCCCAGGGTGTCCTCCAGTTCCGTTCTGCGCTCCGCGGGCAAATGGGCGTCGTGCTTCACAAGAAAGAAGGCCAAGTCATCCGGCAACGCCTTGCTCATGTTCCAGGTTGTGCGGACGTGTTTGTACGCGCCTTCCATGGACGCGCCCAGAATGTTGATCCGGCGCATTGCGCTTTCGAAGCAGGCGCTGCCCGCGACTTTGATTTGATAGCTGTCGGCGTCGTATTCCATCTGCCGGAGCATGAAGCATCCGATCCCATGTCCCGCCAGCATGAGCGCGCGCAGCACGAGTCTGGAGAGCCAGACTCCGAGGCGCGCGATGCCAACCATGAGGGCGACCCGATAGTCCGAGTCCGCAGCCCATTCCTCCAGGACCATGTCCCACGAGTCCCGCTCATAGACCACCCGCGCGAACCAGCCGTTAATGCGGCGGATGACATAGGTCAGGCGCATCCCGAATCCCTGGGTGAAGTGCCCAAATTCGTGGGCGAGCACTCCGGCGAACTGCTGAAGCGTTAACCCCGCGACCAGCGGGGCGCCGATGGTGAGCACCAGATCCGAGCCCAGGAAGCTCAGCATCCCGCGGCGGAACGACGCGGACGCGTTGAGCTGGCAGTCCACGTCGATCCGCGTGGGGAAAGGGGCGCCGATCGACTCGCAGAGGCGCGTTACGAACGAGAACAGCGCCGGCTCGGCGCCAGGATTCAACGCCAGGGGTTGGGCGGCGGGCCCGCGTCTGGCAAAAAACGGCTTCACCATGAAGAGGACCAGCACAACCCCCGCGAAGATGGGGGTGATGTAGACGATGATGAGGAAGAATCTCAGGCGCACAGACCCTCCGCCCAGAGCCATGGGATTGAAATGAGTGGCCGAGTACGAGGTGGCCCACGCGACTGCGACGATCAGCCCGAGATAAATGAGGGGCAGAATCACCATCGTCGCCGTGACGATCAGCAGCCCGACCTGATAGAGGAGGGAAACGCGCGTCGGTGGAATGTTGCCGACGAACCCCGCCCGCAGCGTCATGGCGTCCCAGGCGGGCGCGGGATTGGCCGCCGCTTTAGTCTCGGTCGACGATGCGGATTCCGACAGGAGGAGCGTGGTTTGCTGGCAGGTGGGGCATTGGATTTCCCCGCCTTCCATCTCGGAAGGATACTCCAGCCGCGTTTCGCACACATTGCACGAGCCCTTGTTGTAGCTTGGAGTAGTCATGACCTCCGCCCGGAGGTCATCACAAAACCCGGGTGTTGCCAAGGTCCGTTTCGGGTCTCGACGGTGCGCCGGCTTCACAGGTAGTGGGTCTGCCCCGGGAGCTCTAGACAGGCTGCCGTCCTCAGCCGCCGCGATGCGTTTGATCGTGCGTTGGGATCGGGGGTCGGGTATTGCCTTGCGCATGACCATCGCTCGTCCCCTCCATGGTTCTCAACGCGTCGCGCTCGGCCAGCGTGTTCGGCGCGCCGTGCAGTCCGTTCCCATCGACGATATCCACACCCACCTGTACGATCCCGCGTTCGGCGAGTTGCTGCTCTGGGGGATCGATGAGCTCCTCGTCTATCACTACCTCGTCGCCGAGGCGTTTCGGTACCTGGACATCCCTTACGACGCGTTCTGGAAGCTGCCTGGATCGCGGCGGGCCGAGCTGATCTGGGATCAACTGTTCGTGCGCCATTCCCCGATCTCCGAGTCCTGCCGAGGAGTCGTGACGACCCTGCAAGCGATGGGCCTGGATCCGCGCAAGCGCGATCTTGCGGCGATCCGCCGCTGGTTCGCGTCTCAGAAGCTGGAACGGCATGTCGATCGCTCCCTGGATCTGGCTGGCGTCAACACGGTCTGCATGACCAACTCGCCCTTCGACGACCTGGAGCGGCCTGTCTGGATCCGCGGGCTCCGACGTCATCCTCGATTCAAGGCCGCGCTGCGGGTCGATCCCTTGCTTCTAAACTGGCGCGTCGCCTGGAGGCAATTGGCCGCGGCGGGATACAAGGTTTCGGCGGCGCTCAACTCGAGGACGATCGGCGAGGTGCGGCGGTTCCTGGACGATTGGGGACGTCGGATGGACGCGGGCTTTCTGATGGTCTCCTTGCCCCCGACCTTCGAGTTTCCGTCGCGCGGCGACACCGCCACATTGATCGAAAAGGCCGTGCTGCCCCATTGCGGCGACACAGGCCGCCCCTTCGCCTTGATGCCCGGCGTGAAGCGCGCCGTGAATCCCGCGCTCCAGCTGGCAGGCGACGGCGTCGGGCTGTGCTCCCTCGCGCCACTGCAGCGCCTCCTCGCCGCGTATCCCAATCATAAGTTCGCCGTCACGGCGCTTGCGCGCGAGAACCAACACGAGCTCTGCGTGCTCGCCCGCAAGTTTCGCAACCTGCACCTGTTCGGATGCTGGTGGTTCACCAATACGCCCTCGCTGATTCGCGAGATCACAAGCATGCGGGCCGAGCTCCTCGGACTGAGCTTCACGCCGCAGCACTCCGACGCGCGCGTCCTGGAACAACTCGTCTATAAATGGCGGCACTCCCGCGAAGTGATCGGAGAAGTCCTCGCCGAGCGATACGTCGCGCTGGGGCAAGCGGGGTGGAGCGTTTCGGACGCGGAGCTCGAGCGGGATGTGAAGGGGCTTTTTGGCGGGGAGTTCGCGAGGTTTTGCGCCCGCGCGGCTTGATCGAGATTTGAGGGATTCTATGAGCACATTGAACGTGGACGACCAACAAGGCCGGTGGGCGATTCCCGGCCGCGTGACCTGGCGCTCCGGCAACTCCGGGATGCCTTGCCTGACGATCGCCTCGGCCGCGAGCGAGGCGGAGCTTTATCTGCAGGGGGCGCATCTGACGCGATTCAAGCGTCTGGACGAGCCCGCGGTCCTGTTCACGAGCGCGCAAAGCCGTTTTCAACCCGGGCAGCCGATCCGCGGCGGAGTGCCGATCATCTTCCCGTGGTTCGGCAACCGGGAGGGCTCTCCGGCGCATGGACTGGCCCGCACGGCCCCTTGGCGGGTGATCGAAACGTCGGCGTCATTGGCGGGCTTCACCCAAGTGCGCCTCGCCTGCGACGCGGCCTCGCACGAGGCCGTTCCTTTCTCGTTGGTGTTCGTCGTGTCGGTGGGGGAATCCCTGAGGATGGAGCTGATCACGACGAACCGATCGGCGGACGCGCCCTTCAAGTTCGAGGATTGCCTGCACACCTACTTTACGGTGGGGGCCATCGAGTCCGCCCGAGTCGCCGGGCTTCGCGGCGTTCGCTATCTCGACAAGACAGACGCCTTTGCGGAGAAGGAGGAGCGCCAGGACGCGATTGCGATCGTTTCCGAGACAGACCGGGTTTATCAGGACACCGTCGCGACCGTGGAGATCCTCGACCCCGTCCTGAAGCGACGCATCCGAATCGCGAAGACGGGCTCCCGCTCGACCGTGCTGTGGAATCACTGGATCGCCAAGGCGAAGCAGCTGTCGGATTTTGGCGATGAGGAGTATCGGGGGATGGTTTGCGTGGAATCCGGCAACGTCGGACGGGACGCGATTTCGTTGCCGCCGGGCGCGTCGCATTCGCTTGGCGTTGAGGTGACGGTGGTGAGCGCGGACCCCAATCCTCGATCGTAATCACGGTCCCAGTCCCACGCCTACTGTCCGTGGGCGTGATCCCAATCTCCGGCGCCGGTTACACCCCGCAGTTTCGGACCGCGGGGGAGATTGCGATTGGGATTGCAAGGACGAGTGGGAGTAGGAGTGGGCAAATCGTTGGCGACGGTTTGTCGTTAAACCGCGTCTCGCACTTGACTGGCTGGGATACCGACGGCTTAATCCGACTTGCTACCCCCCAGCTCCCTAGAGAGCGGTTTTGGCGACCTCTGCCGTTTTCGAAGGAGGAGTGGTGACAAGCGCTTAGTACCGATATCAACAACAAACCCACGCCTCACATGAATGGAAAAACCCTGACCCTGATTGTATGCGGCGCGATCGCCTCCTGCAGGCTGTTCGCTGATGTGTTTCCGCCGGATTCCTGGCCCGCCGTGATCAAGCCCGAAGCGACGGTGCACTTTGTCTCCGTCGACGACGCCCTTCAGCCCCCCAGCGACACGTGGACCAAGAGTCTTACCGTCCTCTCGGGCGGCGACCAGCAGACCGCGAAGGTGGCGCTCTCCGGACGTTCCGGACTCAAAGTGCTTGGATCCTATCTCAACACCGCGGACTCCGGGTTCAGATCCTGGGCCGATGAAGCCACGATAGACATCCTTGTTCAGGTGTACGGCGATGACGCGATCCTCGGGGGCAATGGGAAACCACGGAATTACAACTTCCTGATCGGAGTGCTTCCGGAGCTTGCCGCGCCAGTGGGCGGACAGATTCCCCTCGCCGCCAAAAACCAGAAGTGGAACTGGTATCTCTTTCGGATCCCGAATGGCGCCCGGCCGAGCGATGGCTCGCGGTTTGTTGGGTCCATCCCCGCGAACGCGCAGGGTGGAACGCAGTTCGGCGGCGTCAACGGCGGGACCATCCGAACCGAGGGCGTGCCGAACTTGATCATTGGCGCGATCGCGTTTGGCCAGGCGGGCGCGTTCGGGGAACCGGGCGACTACACCGAGTTCGCGCCGCCGGACGTCTGCGATCCCGAGCCGGAGACGAATCACGCGTGGATCGATTTCGCCCACGAGACCACCGAGCATATGGAACTGCTGAACGGCGGAGATCAGCCCACGGAAATCGTCACGGGAGGCCCCGCGGGCGATGAGCGCCGCGCCGCTCGGGCGGTGGGCCTCTATATGAATGTGGGAGTCACCGATCACTATCTCGGACAGTCTTGCAACGATCCGCGGGCGATGAAGGTGTGCGTCGAGTTTTTTGATGATCCCGCCCTGGCTGGGGTAAGGTTTGGGCCTGAGGCGTTCGCCGCTGATTCCGCCGGCACTCCAGGGTTCTATGACCCGTTGCGCCGATACACCCTCACGGGCTCCGGCGCGTGGATGAGCGTCTCGTGGGTTATCCCGTCCGTGAATCTGTTCGGCATCAATGTGGTTCCTTTGACGGCGGGTCCGCGGATCGTTTTTGAAGGAGCGGGCCGGCCCTTGGTCTCGCGATTTGATCTCGCCGTGTTCCGCGTCTCGCCGAACACTCTCGCGGGGCAGGATCCGTTGGCCGGATGCGTCGAAGACCCTCTGATCTGCACAGACGCCTACGGCAAGTTTGCCGAGATGGATCTCGCCGCGGGCGTCCTGGATGGACTCGCTCCCGGCTCATCGGGCGGCGACCAGGTGATGATTCAGGAGGAGTCCGGGCCGGACAACGATCGTCGCCCCTCGATTCGTCCGGCGATGGATGACGGTCCCAAAGGATTTGCTCACATCTACATGAACTTCGCGATCACCAACACGAAGCTCGGGCCGTCGACCCAGCCCAACGCGCAACTCGCGATCTGCGCCACCTACTTCGATGACCCGGACCTGAAGGGAAAGAGCTTCAGGCCCGAGGTCTATCAGAGCGATCGCAACGGGGTGAGCACTCTCGCGTTCACTCCAGGCAACATTGCGGTGCGCTTGGAGGGCACAGGGCGGTGGAAGGAAGCCTACTTCCAGATCAACGATATGAAGTTCCTGGGCGTGAACCAGGGTCCGCAGGCCGCGGCGCGGTTTGTGTTCGACGGCAAGATCCACTTCTCCCGACTCCGTTACGCGGTCATTCCGCCGTGCGGCGACAATGCCGGCGTGAATCTGCTTCAAGAGTGCAAGCAGCCTCATGTGACGCTTGTGCCGGACGCTTCAGGCAGCGTGAAGGTGAGCTGGACCGCTCAGGTGGAGGGGTGGTCGCTGGAATCCACGACGGACCTCGTGAACCCTGACTGGCAGCCGATCGATGATCCGGAAACGGTGGCGGATGATCGTCGCACCGTTGTAACGCCTTCCACAACCGTCGCGCGGTTCTATCGTCTTCGCAACTAAGGTTGAATCACGACACGACCCCGGCGCGGAGAATCCGTGCCGGGGTCCTCTTTTTTGGGGGGAGGATGGCGAGCGTTGCGCGCAGGGAAGCTGGGCGACAACGCGGCCGTCGAGGGGGAGGCGGTTGTCGGCGAAGGCAAGGTCGAAGGCCTGTAGCGAGGCGAGCTCCCGTGCGCTCTTCAGAGTGGCGGCGTGGCTGAGCCGTTCGCCATCGTCGCGGATGACTTTGGGGACCAGCGAGGGGAAGTCCTGGTCGTCCCCAACCCTCAGCGCCTGGTTCAGGAGAACGCATTGGGCTTCGGAACCGGTTCGAGCGCTCAGGGGTCGGGAATGAGGGTCACCGGGGGGCTCCAACGTTGATCGACGCGCGCTCGAGCGACGAGCTTCCTGCCTGGAGGGACAGCGACGGTCGATTGCAGGACGAACGCCGTGGGCCGCTGAACGCCTTCGGGAGCGCGGGGATCTCCTCCGTCCAGGGAGCAAAGCACAGCGGGGCCGTCCGCCCGCGCTCGTTTCACCTCGAGGCCGCCGTCGGGCGCCTTCGACGTCGCCAGTTGAGGCGGCGGGAGGAACTGGGCGTCGATCCAATCGCAACGCTTGCGAAGCCAGTCCTTCAGCCACGCCACTTCCTCGGCGTATGTCTCGCCAAAGTAATAGTTGGGCACCACGGATTTTCCCAGAATGGGCCAGCGCTGGAAGTTCCGCTCCTGCGACTCCTGGAGCGTTGCGGCGAACCCATCGACCAGCCGGAGGAGCCGATCGGTCGACAAGGCGCCGCGTCGAAGCTCCTCCCACCGGTCGACGTATTGCTGGGCGAAGCGTGGATCCTCGAAGAGTCTCCGAAACCACGCGTATTCCGTGTCGGAAAGCTGGGGCCACAGCCAATGCTCGGGCATCCAGCCTTGTTTCCCGTTCGCGTTTCCGAAACTCAGGTTCCAATCCCACACAGGCTCGAGCTTGAGCTTCTCGCCGCGCTCCTTTGTGAAGAACGTGCTGAAGCGATGGCCATCCACATTCTTTGTGATCTCCACGAGGATGTGGTAGTCGATGAAGGATCGGGCATCGAGATAGGCCGCGTAGCCTTTGACCGGATCGGCGAAGTCGGGCCCGTGGAGGGCGGCTTCCAGTTGGTCGATGTAGCGCTTGAGCCAGGCTCGTTGCACGGCGGTGATCTCATCCTCCTCCGGCTCGACATAGTAGAACTGGTTGGTGCGAAGCTGGGTGACGAACCCTTGCTCCATTCTCTCCACGATCTCAGAGCCGTCGTCGTCGGTGTAGATCGAGTGGGAGACCGCCGAGTCCGCGTCGAATCGGATCGGTCCCGTGAGGAGGTTCGTGATGTTTCGCGGGCTGCGGTTGACCCGGCGAGACGATGAGCCGCTCGACTCGGAGGACTCGCGCGGGCCGTTGTAAGTGGGGAGAAACCCGGCGGGGTCCGCGGGAAATCCTCCGGCGGAGGTGGGGTAGCCGGGCCGGTTGCCGCTGCTCGTGAAGTTTTGTCCGCCCAGGAGATCAGGCGCTCCGAAGTAGCCGCGGTCCACGTGGTCCTTCTTGATGATGTACCCTCCGGTCACGTCCGGCTCGTCGGTGTGGTGCGGCGCGAGCTTCTCGATCTTCACCCGCGAGCCGCTCCGCTTGAGCCTCTCCTCCAGAACGTAAACCCCGACGTAATCCGCCTTGCCCAGCTTCTGCTTGCCGTCGGTCACGAAGACCTCGACCCAGGTCGTGCGCGGCGCCCAGTGACCCATGGCGCGGCTCATCTCGTAGGCGAGGGCGTCGCGCATCATCGTCTTGTCGGGATACGGCGCGTAGAGCACCCAATCCTCGTCTGGCGGCATGCCTTCAAGGGCGTCAACGCGATCCTCCCCGTCCTCGTCGGTGAGCTTCACGGTGTAGCTGCGCTTGGGGTATCGAAGCGAGGCGCGCCCCCGGATGTTCACCAGCGCCCGTCCCGCGTTCTCGCTCGGGCCTCGCAACGAGGCGCGGTCCTTCGAGCGCTGGAGCAGGCGGAAAAACGCGGGCTTCTTCGCGTCGCGCGAAAGCTCGACGCCGACGCTGTCGAGAAGGACCAGAGGCAGGTTGGAGTTGAAGCTCGCCAGGTCGGGTTCGATGATCGCGTAGTGCTCCGATCGGATCGGGCCCAGCGTTTCGTCGTGCGCCACTCGGGTTCGGATCAGCGTGGGGCGGGTGATGGAGAGGGGCGCGGCGTAGCGAGGAGATTGCGCCGTGGGCGCGCTGCCATCCAGGGTGTAGAGGATCTTCGCGTCCGCGGAGCTCCCGGGCGCGCTGAGCTCCAGCTGAAGATCATTGGTGAAGACGCCGCCTGGAATCGAAAACTGCGCCGTGGGACCGGCGTCACCCGTCGCCGCCCGCGGTTTCTTCGCGTGCGCCATCGGAGTTTGAAGCAGAAAGGCCAGCGCTGGGACCAAGAACCAGAGCCCAGCAACCACCGGCCTGAACCGAGCCTTGTGCATGCCTGTAGCATGCAAGCCCCGGGCTCCGAATGGCAATGGGAATTGCGAAAGGCACGGGGCGCCGCATCGGTCGCATTTCAACCTTTTCCCCGCGCCCTCCGACGCCTACCTTTCCCTCGTGTCGATGAACGACAGAGCATGGTTCTGGGTCGCCGTGATGTTCTACGGCCTGAGCACCGTGCACTCGATTTTTCTGCTGCGAGGCGGCTTCCGTCAGGACAACCGAGTGAACTATCTGCTGCTGCTCGCGGGATTCGCGTGCCATACCCTCGCGATGATGAAGCGGGGTTTCTCTCTGCAGCGCTGCCCCATCAACAATCTGTTTGAGGCGACGGTGTTCATCGGGTGGACGATCGTGGGCGCGTATCTGGTGATCGGCGCCTGGTCGCGCGTGCGGTTTCTGGGAGCTTTCGCGTCTCCGCTTCTGCTGGGGATCGGAGTGTTCGCCCTGATGCCCGGCCTGGATTCTCCCTATCTCCCGCAGAAGCCAAACTTCTCCGGTGGTCTGCACAGCCTGCACGCCGCCCTTATTCTCCTCGCCTCGGGCGCGTTCGGATTGAGCGCGGTGGCGGGGATCATGTATCTCACCCAGGAGCGGGACTTGAAGCAGCATAAGCTTCGCGCCGTCCTTTCCCGCCTGCCGCCGATTCATCGCCTGGAACGGATCACGCGGCTGTTGGTGTGGAGCGGCCTGGCGCTGCTCACCGGCGGGCTTGTCTCCGGCGCGTTCTGGCTCCGGCAGCGGCAGGGAGTCTTTTTCAAGCCGGACAGCACCATCATCTGGGCGATCCTCGTCTGGGTGATGTATGTCGTGCTGATCGTGCTGCACACGCGGTTTTCGCATCGCGGCAGGCGGTTTGCCCTGGGAGCGGTCGGCGGATTCACGTTTGTGATCCTTACGTTCTGGGGCTTCTACCTGCTGTCCGGCATCCACCGGACCGCGTCGATCGTCGGCATGAACGCGGGGTGAGCGCCATGGGGATCTACGTCATCGGCCTGAGCCATCACACGGCGCCTGTCGCGATTCGCGAGCGGATGGCGATCGGGGAGTCGGCCATTCCCGAGACGCTCGCGCGATTGAGAGCGTCCGGCTTGGCGGACGAGGCCGTCATCCTCTCCACGTGCAATCGCGTCGAGCTCTACGCGGCCAGCTCCCTGGGGCCCGGCGAAGCGCTGCCCGGTCTTCGTCGATTCCTGCTGCAAGACCGGGGGATCGCCGAGCCGCTGACCGACGAAGTCTACGCCTGGGCGGATCCGCGCAGCGTGGAGCATCTTTTTCGCGTGGCTTGCGGCCTCGACTCGATGGTGCTCGGCGAGACCGAGATCCTCGGGCAGCTTAAGAAAGCTTACGAGATCGCCCTCGAGCGCCAGCACACCGGCGGCAGATTGAACAAGACGTTTCAACGCGCCTTCAACGTGGCGAAACAGATCCGCACCGAAACCCAGATCCAGCGCGGCAGCATCTCCGTGGCGTCGGTTGCGGTGGAACTGGCCGAGAAAATCTTCGAAAGCCTGGGGAACCGGCAGGTGATGGTTATCGGGGCCGGGGACACGAGCGAGAAGGTGGCGCGGGCGCTTCTGTCGCGAGGCGCGCACAGCGTGCTGGTGTCGAATCGCTCCTTCGATCGGGCGGAGGCGCTCGCGCGCGAACTGGGAGGCCAGGCGATCCACTTCGACGCCTGGGCTGGCGCGTTCGACCGAATCGACATCGTTATCAGCAGCACGTCCGCCCCGCATCACGTCATCGATCCCGCCAAGCTGCATCCTCTCATGAAGGCGCGGGATCAGCGCCCGCTCCTGCTCATCGACATCGCGGTGCCACGCGACATCGACCCCGCGGTCAACTTCATGGACAACGTGTATCTTTACAACGTGGACGATCTTCAATCCATCGCCGACGGCTATTTGCAGCAACGGCGCGAGGAAATCGAGGCGTGCATGGCGATCATTCGCGACCGCGCGCGGGCTTTGCTCGAAGGACGACGGCCTCCGGGATTCCCCCCTTCCACACAGCCCGTTTTGAGCGGCGAGCCCTAGCCTGGGCGCCGCGTCCATCCGCTCCAACACCCATGGCGAACAAGCCCATCATTCTTGCCACGCGAGGCAGCGCCTTGGCGTTGGCTCAGGCCCACGCGGTGCTTCGCCAGTGTCGCGAGGCGTTTCCAGCGCTCGCGTTCGAGATCCGCGTCTATAAAACCACCGGGGACAAGCTTCAGACCGCCGCGCTCGCGCAGTCGGAGCTGCCCAAAGGTCTCTTCACGAAGGAGCTTGAGGCCGCCCTGCTGAATGGGGAAGCGGACATCGCGGTGCATAGCCTCAAGGACCTGCCCACGGCCCTGCCCGAAGGCCTGGCTCTGGGGGCCGTCGGACAACGCGAGGACGCGCGGGATATCCTAGTGACCCGTGTCGCGGGGAGCGGCGTCGGCCGCGGCTATGGCCCGGGCGCGAGCCTCGCGACGCTGGCGCCCGGGTGCGTCGTCGCGACGAGCAGCACCCGCCGCGCGGCGCAGGTTCGCGAGCTGCGCCCGGACGTGGACGTGGCGCCGATCCGAGGGAATGTGGGAACACGACTGCGGAAGCTGGCCGAGAACGCGGACATCGACGCCACTCTGCTTGCCGCCGCCGGGATTCGTCGGCTGGGTTTCATCGTGGACACGGAAGGACGTCTGAGCGGGGGGCCTCCGGATTCCGAGGCGGCGCCTCCGGGGCTGCTGCGAGTCGCGTTTCTCTCGCCCCTGCAAGTGATCCCCTGCGTAGGGCAGGCGGCTGTTGGCATCGAGATCCGGGCCGACGACAATGAGGTCAGCGGAATTTGCGCGGGCCTGAATCACCGCGAGACTGAGCTGTGCGTTCGCGCGGAGCGAAGCTTCCTGAGCGCGATGGGCGGGGGATGTCAGGCCGCTGTGGCGGCTCACGGGGTCATTGAGGGCGCGGTTCTGCGATTGCGAGCGGTGTCGTATCTCGGGAGGGAGGCGCGTCGCGCGAGCGGAGAAGCGCCCATGGATCAGGCCGAGCTCTTGGGCGCCGACCTGGCGGCGCTATTGGCGGGGCCATCCGAAAATGCCTGAGTTCCCGCTTCCGCGCGGGTCCCGGCGTTCGCCTCTTGGGGGTGAGCGGGCAGTGAGAAGTAGAATGTCGCCCCTTGGTCGGGTTGGGCCTCAGCCCAGGTCTTCCCGCCATGCCGCGAGATCACCCGGTGGGCGTTGGCCAGCCCCATCCCGGACCCTTCAAACTCGGCTTGAGAATGCAGACGCTGGAAAGGGCGAAAGAGTTTGGAAACATAGGCCCGGTCGAATCCGACCCCGTTGTCATGGACGTAAACGATGACTTCAGAGCTTGAGCCGGCTTTCTGTGTTCCCACACGGATCTCCGCGACGGCCCGGGTCCGCGTATACTTGATCGCGTTGCTCAGGTAGCTCACGAGAACCTGGCGAATGAGCGCCGTGTCCGCGCGCGCGCGCGGCAACGGCTCCAATACCCAGCGGACCTGGCGTCCCTCGGTTTCGGGAGCCAGCTCCCTCACCGCGGAGCGAAGGACATCGTTCAGGTCAACGGAAGCGATCTCCAACGGCGCGCGCCCGATTCGGGAGAGCGATACCAAGTCGTCTATCAAGCGCGACATTCCTCCGACCGCGGCGCGGATCCGCTCAAGGCATCGCTTCGAATCCTCGCCGAGCCGGGCAGCTTCGTTTTCCTCCAGGATCCGTGTGTATCCGTCCATGTGACGGAGCGGCGCGCGCAGGTCGTGAGAGACGGAGTAGACGAAGGTGTCCAGGTCGGTGGTGAGCGCTTCCACTTCCGCGGTCCGCCGCTGGAGTTCCTCCCCTTGCTCGCAGGCCCGTTTCTCCAGCAGCCAATTCCGCGTCAGAAGCGCCTGGGCCGTCGGCTCGGCGTCCCGGGCTTCCGGCGCTCGCCGCGTTTCGCGCTGCGCCTTGATTCCGGCGGCCTTCGCGGACAGCCGGCGTTTGAGGACGAACACCCAGGTTCCCGTGATGAGGGTGGCGACTCCCAACAGCGCGGCGAGCGCCAGGGGTCCCTGGGATCCGCCATCGTCACTCGGGGCTTCAGCGCCGGGCGGCGCCCAGGGGGTCGCGGCGGCTGGAGAATTGGACGCCAGCGCCGCCGAGGGGTGGGGGTCGACGCGCGCGGCTGGGCTGATCAATGTGGGCTGAGGCAGGAGGTCAGGCGTCAGGGGCGGCGGGTCTTCCGCGCGATAGGCCGCGGCGAAACCACCGGATAGAATCGACGCTGACAGGAACGCCTGCGCCCTCCTCAACCCCGAACGGGAGAGTCGTGCGGCGGCCCGCGATGCGCGATGGAGCAACACCCCGTTACGCATCCGTCTAGATAAAGATGAGCTAGAACGAATCATGGCCAGGGAGCACCGTGATCATGCAAATCCCAGGCCGGCTTGCAATGGAAAAGGCTATGGAAATTGCCGAGAGGAGGCCTCGGGCGCGGTCGCGCGCTCCACGGATTGCAATCCGCGCGCCGCTCTCCTATCAATGCCCCGGCTCACTGACTGAAAAACGAACGATCGGGTTATGGCGGAACAAGTTTATCTGGGCGTGGATCTCGGAGCTGAGAGCGGGCGCGTGGTGGCGGGCCTTTGGGACGGGCGACGGATCCGGTTGGAGGAGCTTCACCGGTTTCCCAACGGCGGCGTGTGGGTCGGGGAATCCCTCCGATGGGACATCGTCCGCCTCTGGTCCGAGGTTCAGAACGGCCTCCGGGCCGCGGCGAAGCGATTCGGAGGCGCGGTGTGGTCTGTGGGCGTCGACACGTGGGGCGTCGACTTCGCGCTGCTCTCCGCGACCGACGAGTTGGTCGGGCTCCCATTCCACTACCGCGATCCCCGGACCCGCGGTGTGATGGCGCGAACGCTCAAAACGCTGCCCAAGGCCGAGGTGTTCGCCGCCACCGGCCTCCAGTTCATGGAGATCAACACGCTGTTCCAGCTCATCGCGCTTCGGGAACAACACCCCGAGTCGTTGGCGGCCGCGCGATCCTTCCTGATGATCCCGGACTTCCTCAACTGGTGCCTCAGCGGGGTCAGGAGCGCGGAGTTCACCAACGCGACCACCACGCAATTCTTCAACCCCGTTCAGCGCGCCTGGGCCGTGGATCTCCTGCGTCGCGCGCAATTGCCCACGGACATCCTGCCGGCCGTCGCGAATCCCGGGGACACCCTCGGGCCTCTGCGAGCCAGCGTGGCCTCGCGCGCGGGATTGAGCCCGGATGTTCGGCTGATCGCGCCGGCGACGCATGACACCGGATCCGCCGTCGCGGCTGTGCCGACCGAAGCCACAGGGTCCTCGCGCTGGGCTTATATCAGCTCCGGAACATGGTCGCTCATGGGCGTCGAAGTGAAGCAGGCCATCCTGACTCCACGAGCCCTGGAGCTCAACATGACCAACGAAGGCGGCATCGAGGGGACGTATCGCCTCTTGAAGAACATCATGGGCCTCTGGCTGGCGCAGCAATGCAAGATGTCGTTCGAGCGGCGGGGCAGCCGTCTGGGATACGACGACCTTGTGCGCGCCGCCCAGGAGGCGACGCCGTTGCGCTCCATTGTGGATCCGGACGATCCCTCCTTTCTCAGCCCCGAGGACATGCCCGAGGCCTTGCGGGCCTGGTGCCGCCGCGCGGGGCAGCCCGTCCCGCAGACCGAAGGCGAGTTGATCCGATGCGCGCTCGAGAGCCTGGCGATCAAGTACGCGTCCACGTTGAGCGCGCTGGAGGAGCTGACGGGCGCATCGATGGAGGTCGTTCACGTGGTCGGGGGCGGATCGCAAAACGAGCTCCTGAATCAGTTCACCGCCGACGCGTGCGGCTGCCCGGTGCTTGCGGGGCCGGTCGAGGCCACGGCGCTGGGCAACGTGATGGTTCAAGCGCGGGCGGCGGGCGAGATCGGATCGCTCGGCGACCTGAGACGGATCGTGCGCGACTCCTCGTCCCTGCGCTGTTTCGTCCCGGGCCGTCGCGAACCGTGGCTCGAGGCGGCGGGGCGGCTTCGCCGCGGGGAGGGGTGACTTGCATGCCGCGCCGCGTCAGGCTCCACCGACAAATCTGCGATGGATTTTGTCGGTCGGCCGCCTAGCATCCGCGCATGTTGACAACAGCGGCTCGATGGAATCAGGGAACAGAATGCGTTGAGATCATCCGGCGCGGCGCAAGCGCGGCGCTTGTGGGGCTGATGCTCACCGCGGGCTGGATGCTCGGCGTCGCCGGCGAGGCGGCGGAGTCGAAGGACACGCCCAAGCCGGAGAAGAAGGAAGCCAAGGATGAAGTGACCGAGACTTCCCACACCGTGACATTGGGCGGGAACGTGATTCCCTACACCGCCACCGCGGGCACGCTGGTGATGAAGGACGAGGAGGGCAAGCCTCGCGCCTCGTTCTTCTACGTCTCGTACACGCGAACCAATTCCGCCGAGCCTTCCCGGCGGCCCGTCACCTTTTCATTTAATGGCGGGCCGGGATCGTCGTCGGTGTGGCTTCACATGGGCCTGCTCGGACCGCGACGCGTCCTGCTGCGGCCCGACGGCACGTTGCCGCCGCCGCCGTTCAGGTATGTGGAGAACGAGTTCTCGCTGCTCGACGAGACGGACTTGGTCTTCATCGATCCCGTCAGCACGGGTTACAGCCGTCCTGCGCCCGGCGAGGACGCGAAGAAGTTCCACGGCGTCGACGAGGACATCCGGAGCGTGGGCGAGTTCATCCGCCTCCACATCACCCGCGCGAAGCGCTGGTCGTCGCCGAAGTTCCTGATCGGCGAGAGCTATGGAACAACGCGCGCCGCTGGCTTGGCCGGACATCTGGAGGATCGGTACGGGCTCTACCTGAACGGCGTGATGCTGGTTTCCTCGGTCCTCGATTTCCAAACCCTCAGCTTTGTTCCCGGGAACGATCTGCCTCACATCGTCTACCTGCCCACGATGACGGCGACCGCTTGGTTTCATAAGAAGCTGCCTCCGGAGCTGCAATCCGATCGGAAGAAGGCGCTCGCGGAGGCGGAGCAGTTCGCGGCCGGGGATTACGCGAACGCGCTGATGAAGGGCAGTCGCCTGACCGCGGAGGAGCGGCAGAGGATCGCGGCGACAACCGCCCGTCTCACCGGGCTGTCGGTGGACTATGTGCTGCGCTCGAACCTTCGCGTGAATGCTCATCAGTTTTTCAAGGAGCTGCTCCGCGCGGAGGGGAAAACGGTGGGGCGTTTTGACAGCCGGATGATCGGTGTGGATCGCGACGGGGCGGGGGATTCGCCCGACTACGACCCGAGCTACACCGGAGTTCTCGGGCCGTTCACGAGCGCTGTGAACGATTACGTCCGCCGGGAACTGAAATACGAGAGCGACCTTCCCTACGAGATCCTGACCAGCAAGGTGCAGCCCTGGAACTATGGCGACTATCGCAACCGATACCTGAACGTCGCGGAGACGCTGCGGGGCGCGATGGCGCACAATCCCTATTTGAAGATCTTTGTCGCGAACGGGATTTACGATCTGGCGACGCCCTACTTCGCGACGCGCTACACCTTTGAGCACTTTGGCTTTGATCCGAAGCTGCAGGCCAATGTCACCATGGTGGACTACGAAGGCGGGCACATGATGTACACGCTTCAGAGCTCTCTCGACGCGCTGAAGCGGGACCTGGCCAAGTTCATCCAGGAATCCAGCGGCGCCGGCGCGCCGTGAGGAAGGCGTGGCGGTTGACGGGTCGCGCTTCGGATGTTTTCAGGCGCGACT
Organism: Verrucomicrobiota bacterium; assembly: GCA_016199985.1. Taxonomy (GTDB): domain Bacteria; phylum Verrucomicrobiota; class Verrucomicrobiia; order Limisphaerales; family UBA11320; genus UBA11320. The sequence continues at coordinate 63,714 of JACQFQ010000050.1, forward strand.
TGGGTATTGGCCGCCAGAGTCGCAAGCAAGCGCTCGGAACGGACCCCGTAGCTCGTGTGAGGACGCGAAGAAGCAATTGAAGCTGGAAAACCGGCCGAGATTTCCGGACAAAGCGGCATGCATTCATCACCAAGCCAAACGCCGCCGCCGCGGCTCGATCGGCGGAAGGAGGGGTTTTGACAGCGAGGAAAGCTTCCTCGGTTTCAAAACGCCCCAGCGTCTCCCGTCAAGGGACGCGCGGCGTCCGCGTGGACGACCTTGTTAGCGTGACCGACTTCGAAGCGCTGGCCGAGGCCAGGTTCTCCGACATGACCCGGGCGCTGGTGCAGGGCGGCGCGGGGGATGAGGACACGTTGCGCTGGAACCGGGAGGCTTTCGGCGACGTGAGGCTTCGTCCGAAAGTGCTCGTGGATGTTTCGAAGATCGACACCCGGCTCCGGCTTCTCGGCGTCGACCTTCCGTTTCCCGTTCTGCTGGCGCCGACGGCGTTCCAAAAGATGATTCATCCGCTGGGTGAAGAGGAGACCGCGCGCGGGGCGACGAACTCGGGAGCGCTGCTCGTGGTGAGCAGCGCGACCAACACGCGTGTCGATCGCATCGCTCGCGTCGCCCGGGGCCCGCTGTGGTTCCAGATGTACGTGCAGTCGGATCGCTCCTTCGTGGCGGACCTGGTCCGCGAGGTTGAGGAGGCAGGCTGCCGGGCGCTCGTGGTGACGGTGGACGCCCCGGTGGTGGGATCGCGCTATCGGCAGATGCGCGTGAAGTTCCAGCTGAAGCCAGGGCTCGAGACGCCCTATATGTTGGATCTGAATCGCGGAACCCATTCGCTGCTGCGCGGAGGAAACTCACGAATGACATGGCCCGACATCGAGTGGCTACAATCGATCACGAAGCTGCCGGTGATTCTGAAAGGGATCCTGCATCCCGACGACGCGGAGCGCGCGGTGAAGGCAAACGTCGCGGCGATCATCGTCTCCAATCACGCCGGACGCTCCCTCGACACCGTGCCGGCGACGATCTCGGCCTTGCCGCAGGTGATGGAGCGCGTCGGCGATCGGATCCCGGTGCTGATGGACGGTGGGATTCGTCGGGGGACGGACGTGCTGAAGGCGCTGGCGTATGGCGCCAAGGCGGTGTTGATCGGGCGGCCGTATTTGCATGGGCTCGGAGTCGCGGGCGCCGCGGGTGTCGCGCGAGTCGTGGCGATTCTGCGGGACGAGTTGGAGCAGGCGATGGCGCTGACAGGTCGAACCAGCCTTGCGAGCATCGATCGCACAGTGCTCTGGGACCCGATGTAGGGGCTTGGAAAGCCTCAACATGCCGCGGCGCCCTAAGCCAACCCTACGCTAAGGAGCCGAGACCGCTGCTTCGGCGCGCACCTGATAGAACAAGTTTCCGGCGACCGCGTTGGCATCCAAAAGCTCGACTCCATCCAAGCCTAAGCTCACGCCAGCGTCGGCGACGCGCGTCCATCCGGCCGTGGCTGGGTCGGGGCTCCGCCACAATGAGTAAGCCAATCCCGGGATGGAATTCGCTTGCACGCGGAATCGCCCCGGCGCCCGCAACGGATGGAAGGCTTGGAGGAACGGCTTTTCCGGGGCGGGCACCTGAAGCAGGGCGGCCCATTCTGAAAAACTCTTCCCGACGAAGGCCTGAAACCCGTCGAAGCGCGCCCGCTCGGCTGTCAGGGTGGCGCGCAATGCCGGACTGCCCTCGGCGGCGAAGCTGTTCCAGACCTGATTGAGCCGATCGATCATCGGTTGGGTGATGTGAGCACTGCTTCCCTTTCCGGTCAGCAGAGCGGCCAGGGCAGGGTGAAAATCGACCAGAACTTGTTGGGCGGCCATCCCCAATGCGGAATTGCCGCGGACGATCTGGACGATTTCCCCCGTGTGCCGCCAGTACAGGCCGGTCCAGCGTCGGCCGGCCTCTGTCTGATTCATCAAGGATTGTAGCGCGTAAAAGCTTCCGAGCGGCATGCTCGCGGGCACGTCTACCTCTGCCGGCGCCAGGGTCTCGAATCGCAGGAAACATCCGGCCAGCAACGATAGGACGCACTCTTCATCACGGTCGCATGGCCTGATGATCCGGGGAACACCGAAACCTGTAAGCGCGATATCGAATGAGCTCTCGTCGTTGTCGTTGCTGATCACATGCAGCATGGCCGAGCGCGCGCCCAACGCCGTCGGCGTCATCAACAAATAGAGGTTCGTCGACTCGCCTGGCGACAGTCTCTGACTAATAGGCGATGCTAGAAAATCGGAGGCGTTCGGGCCGTCCAAACTGATTTCCAGGCCGGCGAGGTCTGAACCCCCGATGTTCTTGATAACGAATCCGCGGTCTGCATCGAAAATGTTCCCGCCTACGGCCTGATTCCCCCAATCGACGCGGGATATCCCGCTGCTCAGCGTCGCGCCCTCGAGTTGTTCCACCGCAATCTTGGGACCGCGCGAGCCCGCGCGCGCGAACACATAGGCCGCGCCGGCTTCGGGATAACCGAAAGACTCCGAAAAAACTCCCTCATAAAACGCTCCAGCGACCAGCGTGTCTTGCGATAGGGCCACGGCCGAGCCAAAAGACTCGGCTCGATCCGAGTGCGAGGCTTTCACGTAAGCGGACTGATTCCACTGAGCCGGTGTCCCGGAGCGGTCGAAGAGATACGCGGCGCCCGCGCTGTAGGCCTGGTTGTTGCTTTCGTCGCCGTTCACTCCGTCAGCGTCGCTTGCCTCATGGAATGCGCCCACAGTCACCGCGTTTCCCGCCACCGCCACTGAAACGCCAAACCCGTCGCCGGGCTCAGGGTTCGATGCCCTGAGCAAGGCTTGCTGGCTCCAGGCGCCGCCAGCGCTCGTGAACACATAGGCCGCGCCCGAGCCGGTGAGGTCTTCAAAGGTTCCGTCGTTGTCTTCGTTCCAAGCGCCCACCACGATGGTATTCGCGTCGGCCGCCACGGAAATGCCAAAGGCGTCTCCCGCTCCGCCGTTGGAAGCCTTCAAATAGGCTTGTTGTGTCCAAGTGGTCTCGTTCCGCGTGAAAACGTAAGCGGCTCCCGAGCCGTTGGCGCTGTTGTTGTCTTGCTGAGGCGAACTCGACGCCGTGTTCTGCACCCCGGCGAAGTTGCTGGACTCGCCCGGCGCGCCCACCACCACCGTGCCGCCCGTGATCGCCACGCTCGTGCCAAACAGGTCGCCCGGTCCCGCATTGGAAGGCCTCAGGCTCGCCTGTTGCTTCCACCCTTGCGCGGCGCTGTGTGCAAACACGTAGGCAGCGCCGGGGTTCGTGATGAATTGTGGATTACCCCCCGGATCGGTCCCGGAAGCGGCTTCCTGGTTCGCCCCCACCACCACCGTGTCGCCAGCCGTCGACACTGAAACGCCGAAGCGGTCGCCTTCCTTGGGAGCAGGAGCTTTTAGATACGCTCGCTCGATCCAGTTCGTTCCCGTCCGCTCGAAGATGTAGGCCGCGCCCGAAGCGAACGCCTGGCTGGATTCCCCCGGGGCTCCCACAATCAGCCAGTCTCCCGACAAAGCCAACGACCAGCCGAACGAGTCGGCATCGTCCGTGTTGGATCCTTTCAGGTGGGCTTGCAACTGCCAGGTCACCCCATTCCTCACAAACACGTAAGCGGCGCCTGCTTCATAGAAGCCCAGCGTGTCGTAGGCGGATTCGCGAGGCGCTCCCACAACCACCGTGTTCCCGGACACCGCCACCGCGCGGCCGAATTCGGCCAGTTCCCTCGTTCTTTGCGGAATAATCCCCTTGAGAAAAGCTTCCTGTGCGATCGGCGGCGGCAGGGCGGCGTGCGCGTGCCGCGCCGCCGCGAGAATTGCCGGAAGGAGCGCGACAACCATCTTGCTCCGCAGACAGAGAACCCACGAGGCCGCCCGGCGGACGCGGTGGCGCGGAGATATGCCGGACTCTCCTTTGACGCTCTCCGTGAAGACGGAGTTCTGTTTTTCCAGAAGATTTCTTGATGGGGGTTTCACGCCGATGGTAGGCGAGCACAAAGAGGAACAGCCCATAAGAAAACGGTTTTTCACGAATGAGTTGAAAGTAACCGCTTTCAGGTGTTGAAGCAAGCAAACCGACTGACTAGCAGTGAGCTCCCTTCGAGCGGATTCTGAGGCGCGTGATTGCCCGGGCTTCGCCATTCGCTGAAATGGGATCGGGGCCTTGCCCCTCCCGGCTTCTGTTGTCCGGAGGAAATATGGTGTTGCATGGGTTCGCGAGGGCTCTACGGTCATCGCCAATACCTCACATCAAAACGAAACGGATCCTTTCTATGCATCCCACGTCTTCGATTACTCGACGCCGGTTTCTGACCACCACCGCGACCGCCGCCCTGGCCGCGCCCCAGATTCTTACGGCTCAGAAGGCTTCCACACAGCTCGTCATTGGCGAAGGCGAGCATCGCTACGAGGTCCTGCACAATTGGGCGCAGCTGCCGGATCGCTATTCGTGGCAGACGACCCACAACGTCGCGGTCGATCGCGACAACCAACTTTATGTCATCCACGAGGGCCGCGAGAACCTCAAGGATCACCCTTCCATCTTCGTCTTCGACCCTCAGGGACGATTCGTGCGCGCCTTCGGAAAGGAGTTCCAAGGCGGAGGCCATGGGCTTGAGGTCCGCACGGAGGGCAAGGAACAGTTCCTCTACGTCACCGGCTACCAGCAGCTGAAGAATTTCGCGAAGCTCACCCTGACCGGCGAACGCGTCTGGGAGAAGCGCGCGCCCATCGAGTCGGGGCTGTATCCGAAGGGGGAGGACACCCAGCCGACGAAGCGCTGGGGACGCGACGCCTTCATGCCGACGAACTACGCCTTCCTGCCCGATGGCGGATTCTATCTCGCCGATGGCTACGGCTCCTATCGCATGCACCGCTACGACAAGAGCGGGAAATGGATCTCGATGTTCGGCGGCGTGGGCGTCGGCAATGGCGAGTTCAACACGTCCCACGGCGTTCTGTACGACGATCGTCCCGGACGCGCCCCGTCCCTCTGCGTCGCGGATCGCGCCAACAAACGTCTGCAGTGGTTCACGCCCGAGGGCAGGCATCTGAAGACGCTCGATGGCTTTATCCTCCCCGCGAACATGGACATTCTGGGCGACGTCATGCTGGTGCCCGACCTCAGCGCCCGGATCACCCTGCTCGACAAGAACGACAAGGTGATCGTTCACCTCGGAGAAGATCCGGAATGGCGCGCGCAGGTGCTGAAAGACGGAATGAAGCTGCGACAAGAACCCAAGGGACAGGGATGGATGTCCGGCCGATTCCTGCATCCGCACGACGCCTGCTTCGATCCGCAGGGGAATATCGTCGTGGCCGAGTGGGTCCACACCGGCCGCATCACAAAACTTCGCAAGCTGAGCTAGGCTCAGGTCGAGGCGTTACTGCCCCGGGATGGGGAAAACGATCACGCCGAAGTCATTGGCGGGAGCCCAGAGTCCGCGGTCCAGCGACCCATCGGCGGCAGTCAGATCGAACCAGAGGCAGGCTGAAAGAGGACTTTGCGCTCGCGGTGAGAGCTTTGTGGGATCGGCGGCGTCGAAGAGGGTGATGTCCCCGCTGGTCTGGACCGCAAGCAGGTTCCCCCGGCTGACGAGCGTCTGGGCGGGGAGTCCCAGCGGGGTTTTGCCGACAATCGTCCATTTGCCCTTGGCCGAGACAATCCAGCTTTCCAATCCGCTCTTGACTTCCGGAGTGGCGGCGGGGGTTCCTATGAACGCAAATTCGCCCTGGATCATTGAAGGATGCGGCCATGATTGCGGCAACGGGATCGCGTCGATGAGATGCGCCGTGAGTCCGTCGTAGGCGCTTGCGGACAACCAATCGGTCCAATCGCTCGCCCATGTGGACAGGTCGAAGCGTGGTCCGACGGTGTAGAGCATTTCGCCGCCATGCGAAATTCCGACGAGCCGTCCTGGAAGGCTCGCCGGCTTGCGTGTGGCGGGATTGGCGGCGTCCTCATAGTCCACGACATCGAGCAGATCCTTCTGCACCCAGGTTCCCACTGGAGGGTCGTTGGTGGTCAGGGCTCCCGTCACGGGATCCTTGCTGACCGTGGGGGTCGGCTTGACGTATCCCGGAGGCACAACGCCTTCGAGAAACTCGGACGTCTGATGGCTGAGAAGCACAAGGCCGCTGGCTGTGAACGCGTCGCTGTAGTTCCAGCGATCGTCACCGGTGAGATCCAGATCCGACGCGAGCTTGGGCGCGCTGGCGGTGGAAACGTCGAAGGCCAGCAAGCGTCCGCCTTGCCCGCCGCCGAACCAAGGACGCCAGAACCCGCCGATCGCGGCGTCGCCCGCGTTGGGCGCGTCGAGCATCGCCCACGGATACAGGTACATGTTGCCGCCGCCCGTCCAGACGAGCAGCCCGGGCTTGACCCAGCTGGGCTTCCATGTGGTTCCCCAGCCCAGGGGCTGAACCGCTGTCTCCAAGCCCCCGACCCGGCGGAGCTCCGGCAGCGCGGCGAGATCGAACACGGACACTGAAAGATTCTCTTCCTTGGGCGGCGGCGGATCCTGGCCGGCGGGCGGTGGCGAGGTCCAATCCGACGCGCCTTGCAATAGATACAGCAGCCCGTTCTCGGCCGTTGCGCCCAGCACGGGCCAGGGGCCGAGCGACTGCTCATTCAGGATGCGATCCGGATTCAACGCGTCTCCGACTCGCGCCAAGGACTGCGGCGAGTCCCAGCCGCTGTTGCTGAACTCGAGGACGTAGCCGCCCGCGAGAACAACCCGGTCCACGCGCCAGGCCAACGGCAGCGCGCTTTGGATCTTCGGGTGATCGCGATCGGCGGCGTCGATGGTCAGGAGCTCGCGTCCGGAGAGGGAGAGCACTCGGTCGCCGTGGAGCGTCGCGCGTCGCGGAACCATGGTGTGCTCGATGGCGCCTCTTGCAGCGAGGCTATCCGGTTTGAGATCGATGAGCTGGACGCGGGAGGCGTAGCCATTCGTGGTGTAGCCCTGGTAGGGAACGAGCAGGAGGCCCGCCTCGGGCACAATGCCGAAGGCTTTCTCGTCGCTGTTGGCCTCGCTCCAGGAATAGTTGTCGCCCACCGGAACCCGGCTGAGGAGCCGGGGCGCGGAGGGATTGGAAACATCGAAGAGCGAAACCGCGACGCGCCAGCCGCCAACGTTGTCGACGCCGATCGTGAGGAGCCGGTCGCCGAGCGGCTGCATGTAGGTCGACCATCCCGGCGTCTCGACCTCGCCCGCGACGCGCGGCTTTCTCGGGTCCGAGAGATCGAGGATGAAGAGGGGATCGATCCGACGGAACGTGACCACGTAAGCGCGGCTGCCGTCGAAGCGGGTGGCGAAGAGGCGTTCACCGACCTGAATCACCGCGGAGCCGATCAGCGCGGGCTTCAGTGGATCCACGAGGGAAAAGTTTTCGAGCACGGTCGTCCATTGGGCGCGCTCATCCCAGAATTCCGAAACGACGGTGAACACATCGCCCGCCATGTTCAGCTTGAATTTGTCCGCCACCTGGCCACGGGGGACGATCCGGCCGCGCAGGGCCATGGCGCCGTGCTCGTCGGAGATATCGATGATGTGCGCCGTGGATCGCCAGGCGTTCACCGGGTCTCTGACGCAGACAAAGAGGAACCGATCCGTGGCGGAGATGACATTGCCCCATCCCGCGAACCAGAGCGACGATTGGGCGACGGGCTCCGCGGGGTGGGTGAAATCGAACGACGTGACCACCGTGCCCCATTCCCAGGTTGGGTTGGCCTTGGGATCGGCGGGATCGGAGCGGCGGTAGGTTTCGGAGGCCACATACAGCGCCGATCCGACAAGACGGCTCTCCTGAGTATAGCCTTCGACAGCGAGGCGCTGGACCTCCTTGGGGCTGTCTCCGGTGGTGTCAACGACGTGGACCGTTGAGCCGCCTGAAGAGGAGCCACAGTCCCGCGCCATCAGGAGGGCGAATCCTCCCGTGACGTACATCTGCTCCCCGGCGGCTGGGAGATTCAGTGTGGCCCGGAGCCTCGGGCTGTCGGGTTTCGAAAGGTCGATGATTTGGAGCCCGCGATACTGATTGAAGAAGTACAGGGTGTCGTCGGCGATCTTCCAGATGTCCGACTCGACGACGGTCCGGCCCGCGGCGGGCGGTGTGTTCCCGGCTGTGTCGTTGGCGCCCGGCGTCAGGTTCTGGATCGCCGAGCCAGGAGCTCCGGTGAACTCATTTGTTCCCTGGTAGAAGGAGCTGGGAAAAGTTTCGGCGGCTTCCGCTCGGATGCGCAGGACCTCGAGGCGGGCCGATCGGGGCAATCGAACGGTCCACTCGCCGCCCTTGCCGTCCATTCGCTGCAATGCCTGAGGAATCCATGCGCCCGCGTGGACCCTCGTCCGGCTTTCCAGAACGACCTTCCTGACTCCCGCGGGCACGCGCGCGACGATCACGGCCTCGCCGCCATCGATACGGATGCTCGTGATCTCAGGCCGCTCCTGCGCGAGAGCGGGGACACTGAGAAGGAAACCCAATAGCGCGGAGGCCGGCGCGCCCCAACCACGGAAGGATCGAGGTGTTTTCATGACAAGAGGCAATATGCACCCGAGCTTCAGCGCCGCAATGCTCAAACCGAACTAAATCATCGACGCCGCGTGTTCGTCCACGACGAGGAGGAGAATGGACCGGAAGAAAGATCCATCGGACTGTCTGGGCAAATTCCTGGCATTTGAAGCGCGGCGTGTTACAACCCCGCGCATGCAGCAGGTTCACGAGTACATCCAACGGAACGAAGCCGCTTTCATTGCGGAGTTGTGCGACTACGTGAGGTTCCCGAGCGTCTCCGCCCAGAGCGTTCACGCCGGCGATCTGCGGCGTTGCGCCGAGTGGTTGGTCGGCGGCTGCGCCCGGATGGGATTGGAGGCAACGTTGCGGGAGACTCCAGGCAACCCCGTCGTTGTGGCGCGGACACCGAAGTCGAAGTCCCGCGGCGCGAAGCGCAAAAGGTTCCTGGTCTACGGACACTACGACGTTCAGCCCCCTGAGCCCCTCGACCTCTGGAAATCCCCGCCCTTCGAGCCCAGGATTCAGGGACGCAATCTTTATGGCCGCGGGGCCAGCGACAACAAAGGACAGAACCTTGCGCATCTCAAGGCGGTGGAAGCCTACTTGAAAACCGGGACCGAGCTTCCCTGTGACATCACCTTTGTTCTCGAGGGCGAGGAGGAAGTGGGGAGCAGCAGTCTGGCGGGATTCCTGAAGGCGCATCGCAAGGAGCTGGCCTGCGACGCCGTGGTGATCTCGGACACCGGGATCCCCAGCTTGAAGCACCCCGCGTTGACCTATGGGCTCCGCGGCATCGCCGCGATGGAGGTGCGCGTTCACGGCCCTTCCCGAGATCTGCACTCGGGCATCTACGGCGGCTCGCTCGATAACCCAGCATGGGTGCTGTCGCGGATGCTCGGCCGTTTGCGCACCGACGCTGGCCGCGTCGCGATCCCCGGGTTCTACGATCGCGTCCGACCTCTCACCCGCTTCGAGCGGACCCAGCTGGCCCGGTTGCCGTTCTCGGAAACTGCCTATCGCAAGTTTCTGGGAGTGCCCGCCCTGAATGGGGAGAAGGGTTTCACGCCGATCGAGCAACGTTGCGCGCGTCCGACCCTGGAGATCAACGGGCTGACGAGCGGCTATCAAGGGCAGGGGAGCAAAACGATCGTCCCCGCGTGGGCTGTCGCCAAAATCACGATGCGCTTGGTCCCGGATCAAAGCCCGAAGGAGATTCTCAGCCTCGCGGCGGGTTATCTTCGGAAGATATGCCCGCCCACCGTGCGGCTCGAAGTGGAACTCGGGCACTCTGGGGAGCCTTATGTGGTCTCGCCGTCCAGTCCTGTGGCGCTCGCGGGTCTCAGCGCGCTCAGGCAGGCGTTCGGACGCGAGCCCTATCTCATCCGTGAAGGCGGATCCATTCCGATCGTGAATGATTTCCGGAAGATCCTCGGCGTCGACACGCTCCTGCTCGGCCTCGCCCTGCCGGATGACAACCTCCATTCGCCGAATGAGAAGTTCAACCTGGACTGCTTCATGAACGGCGTCCGCATGAGCGCCGCTCTCTGGCAGGAACTGGCCCGGATCTGATCCGGCTTCGCGGGGGCCGAGCCCTGGCGTTGGAGCAGCGCGTTGAGTCCCCAGGCGCGTGGGAGCTCAGGCCACTCCGAGCGATTTTTTCACCTGTCGGATGCCCGCGACCATGTTCTTCAGCTTCTCCCGGGAAGCCCAGCGCGCGGTCTGGCTGAGTCCGCAATCAGGGGCGAAGACGAGCCGTTCGGGAGGCGCGTGCTTCAGGCACATTCGCACGCGTTGGGCGATTTCCTCGGGGGACTCGATCGCGTAGCTCTTCACGTCGATGATGCCGACGGCGGCGTCCATCCTGCGGGCGACCTGTTCGATGAGGGCGATCTCGGTGAAACAGGTGTTCGCCATCTCGATGTGCATCTCGTCCACGTGCATCTCCAGGAACTCGGGGAAGAGGACCGCCGCCTTGCGGCCGCCGATGGCGCGGCCCTTGTAGTTCCCGAAGCAGAGGTGGGTGGCCAGCCTGCATCGTCCCCGGGCCGATTCCACGGTGCGGTTGAAAATGTCCACCAGTCGCTTCTTGTCCTCGCGGTGGCCGTAGCAGCTCATGGAGGGCTCATCGACGCAGATCTCCGGGCATCCGGCCTCGACGAGGCGGGAGAGCTCCGTGCGGATGATAGGAAGCAAGGCCTCCGTCAAGGCGTAGCGGTCAGGATACTGCGCGTTCGGGAGAAGGCGTCCGCTCATTGTGTAGGGGCCGGGGACGCTGACCTTCAAGGCCTGTCCCGGCGGCGCTACGCGCTGGAGTCGTTGGAACTCGACGACGCACCCCAATCCCTTCGGAGCGGCCAGCGTGCCGGTGACCTCATGTTTGCCTCGTTGATCATGCGCGGGCGGACCGAAGCGTCGGGGGGCTTCTGATTCCAGGGAGATCCCCTCGAGGTGGCCATAGAAGGAGAGGTTGAAGTCGAGGCGGGTTTGCTCCCCGTCGGTGATCACGTCGAGGCCGGCCTCCCGTTGATCGTGGACTGCCGCGATCACGGCGTCCTCCTGCAGCTCCTCCAAATCCTTGGGGCCGAAGCGTTCGAGATTCTGGCTGGCCAGCTCGAGCCACCCGGGGAAGGGATAGCTGCCGACCACGGAGGAGCGCAGAGGACAAGATTGCATGCGCAAATAGTGAATGTCCGCGACGCTTCCTGCCAACTCGAAACCTCGAAGCGTGGATCATTTCGAGACAAATGGATCTCGGAATGAAGGATCTCAAGGCATGGGGTTTCTTCTATGTGGACAAAGCCTGTGAGACAGGACACCTGACAGGGCTGGAGATCAAGGCGTTGCGACGCGCGCGACATTGGCATGACCCCGGCTTATTGGCTCTTGTATGCAACACCCTATAATCTGCTGCACGGCTTTGTGTGCTTTCGCCATGGCCGGATCAGCAAATGCATTGAATATCACGATCAATGACCTGCAGGCGCCGAATTCCGCAGGTTACCACGCTCCCGGACGAGGGGTGGGTGGCGAAGATCAGGAAACGGAGCCCGGGACGGCCAGCGGGCAGGCATGGGATCTTGAGGCGTTTTCGCTGAACGGATCCAAGCTCAAGATCTACTCTGGATACAACCTCCTCGCGGGCGAGAAGCCTTACGGCCTCGGTGACTTGTTCATCGATGTCGACGGCAACGCGAATTGGATGCCCGGGGCGGACAATCATATCAGTGGCACCACCGATAACTCGAAGTTCCACTACGACTACGTCGTGCACTGGAACGCCCGCAGCGGCACGAGCATCGGGACAGGCACCTACGATATCTACAAGATCGCGGACAACGCGTCTGTGAAGTTCAAGGAAACTGTGTTCAAGTCGGGATCCAACCCCTGGACGCTGATTGTTCCTGAGAAGTACACGGAGGCGAGCATGGTGAAGCTCGGCTCGGGCATCATGCCTGTGGTTGTGGACACCCACGCTGTCGTGACTCTGGACGATGGATCGACCGTCATCGGCGGATCGGCGACGACTCCGCACTTCATTGGCGCCCTGGACATGAGCTTCCTTCCGGTTGGCTCCCTGGGCAACAACAAGACCCTGTTCCATATCACGATGGAATGCGGCAACGACGCCCTGGTGGGTCGCGTTCCCGACTCCGGCAGCACGCTCGCTCTTATGGGCGCCGCGATGTCCGGATTGGCGTTTATCGGTCGTCGCGCTCGTCGCCAGAGCTAAGGTCTCAGTCGTTCCCGGGATCGACCGAAACTGACGTTTCACGAGAGCCTGTCATCCGCAAGGGTGGCAGGCTCTCTCGTTTTTGGGCCCCGCCTCCCCTTCTCCCCCGGGAGAGGGAACTATTTTCTCTCCAACCCTAAACCTTCGGCGGCTTTCAACGATTAACCATCAGTGACGAACACGACACGGATGTCTGGGCCGAAACAGAGGAGAGCAGGGAGGATTTCGACTTCCCGCGGGACTTCGCTGGACAAATTTTTCTCCTGATGCATTTATTTGCCTACGTATGAGTGACGAAGCCATGAACAACTTCACCCCGCGCGCGCAGCAGGTCCTGGCGCTCGCGCGCAAGGAGGCGGATCGCTTCAACCACAACTTTGTGGGCACGGAGCATCTGCTGCTGGGCCTCATCAAGCTGGGGCAGGGGGTTGCGGTCAATGTTCTCCAGAAGCTGGGCCTCGACCTGGAGACGGTCAGGATGGAGGTCGAAAAGCAGGTCGGCACGGGGACCGACCAGAAGATGATGGGAAACATCCCTTACACGCCCCGTGTCAAGAAGGTCCTGGCGCTCGCGACCAAGGAGGCGAAGGCGCTGAATCACACCTACGTCGGCACAGAGCATATTCTTCTCGGCCTGCTGCGTGAGGGCGACGGCGTCGCCGCGCGCGTGCTGAAGAACCTCGACGTCGACATCGAACAGACCCGGAAGGAGATTCTGAAGGAACTCGATCCGAACTTCGCCGCTCAGGAGGAGAGCACGGGCGCGGGCGGCGCCGGAGAGCCCCCTTCCGAGAAAAGCGCCCCGGAAAAGAAGGGCGATGTCAAAACTCCCGCGCTGAAGGCGTTCGGCCGCGATCTCACCGAGATCGCCCGCAAGGGGGAGATGGATCCGGTCATCGGACGCAAGAACGAGATCGAGCGCGTCATCCAGATCCTCTGCCGCCGCACCAAGAACAATCCCGTCCTGCTGGGGGAGGCCGGTGTCGGGAAGACCGCGATCGTCGAAGGCCTCGCGCAGGAAATCTCCAAGGGCAACGTTCCGGAGATTCTGCGGGAGAAGCGCGTCATCACCCTGGACCTGGCCCTCATGGTGGCCGGGACCAAGTACCGAGGCCAGTTCGAGGAGCGCATCAAGGCGGTCATGGACGAGATCCGCCGCGCCAAGAACGTCATCCTTTTCATCGATGAGCTGCACACAATCGTGGGCGCCGGGTCCGCCGAAGGCACCATGGACGCCTCCAATATCATCAAGCCGGCCCTGAGCCGCGGAGAGATGCAGTGCATCGGCGCGACGACCCTCAACGAGTATCGCAAGTACATCGAGAAGGACGCCGCGTTGGAGCGCCGATTCCAGAGCGTCAAAGTCGAGGCGCCTTCCATCGAGGAGGCCGTCCAGATTCTCAAGGGGCTCCGCCCGAAGTACGAGGAGCACCACAAAGCCGAGATCACCGACGCCGCCGTGGAGGCCGCCGTCACCTACTCGGACCGCTATATCACCGATCGCTACCTTCCGGACAAGGCGATCGACCTGATGGACGAGGCGGGATCGCGCGCGCGCATCGGCGCGATGACGCGCCCGCCGGAGCTCAAGGACATCGAGGCTGAGATCGAGGAGATCAAGCTCAAGAAGGAGAAGGCCATCAAGGAGCAGGACTTCGAGGCCGCCGCCTCCATGCGCGACAAGGAGAAGCAGGCCAAGGATCGGCAGGAAAAGGTGCTCAGCGACTGGCGCGCGAGCCGCGAGGAACAGCGGGTGAGGGTCGACGAGGAGGACATCCTCCAGGTGGTTTCCAAGTGGACCGGAGTGCCGCTGAAGCGCATGGAAAAGGGCGAGGCCCAGCGCCTTCTCGACATGGAGAAGGACATGGAGCGAGTTGTGATCGGGCAGAAGGAAGGCGTCTCGGCAATTTGCAGGGCGCTCCGTCGTTCGCGAGCGGACCTGAAGGATCCGCGGCGGCCCATTGGGACTTTCGCTCTCCTCGGCCCCACGGGCGTTGGCAAAACCCTGCTGGCGAAATCCCTCGCCGAATCCATGTTCGGCGACAGCAAGGCGCTCATCCAGCTCGACATGTCCGAGTATATGGAGCGCCACAACGCGTCGCGAATGGTCGGCTCGCCGCCGGGTTACGTGGGGTTCGAGGAGGGAGGCCAGCTGACCGAGCAGGTTCGCCGCCGTCCTTACTCCGTGGTGCTGTTCGATGAGATCGAGAAGGCGCACCCCGATGTCATGAACATGCTCCTTCAGATCCTGGAGGAGGGAAAGCTGACGGACAATGTCGGGCGCGTGGTGAACTTCCGGAACACGGTCATCCTGCTCACTTCAAACGTCGGCGCGGAAACCATCAAGAAGAACAACACCCTGGGCTTCGCTCCGAGCTCGGACGAGGGGAGCTACGAGAAGATGCGCGAGAAGATCATGGAGGAGGCCAAGAAGGCCTTTCGTCCTGAGTTCTTGAATCGCCTCGACGATATCATCGTGTTCCATCAGCTCAGCAAGCCCGACCTGATCCGGATCCTGGATCTCGAGGTCGTGAAGGTGATGGAGCGGTTGAAGTCAAAGAATCTTCTGCTTCAGCTCGATGACAAGGCGAAGGACTTTCTGGTGGAGAAGGGCTTTGATCCCGCCTATGGCGCCCGGCCGATGCGTCGGGCCGTGGAGCGTTATCTCGAGGATCCGCTTGCTGAGGAGATCCTCAAAGGCACGATCCACGGCGGCGATCCCATCCGCGTCACTGTGCACGAGAGCAAGCTGCAGTTTGAGCAGAGCGCTCCGGCCAGCGGGGCTCTCTCCAGCTAGCCCGGATTTCTCGCGCTCGAATGGACTGATCTCCCCCGACGTCTTGGGATGTTCAAAGATTCCTGCTTGTCGGAGTTGATCTCTGGCGAGCCGGGCTGGCCCTGCCCAATGACTCTCAAGAAAGAAACGAGGACGTTGCGACATCCGCGGCCCAAGTCCCGCGGCCTGCTAGGGGCCGAAGGATTTGACCAGCTGGCCCGTGAGGCCGTTCCAGATCCTCAGGACGCTGTCCTGGCCTCCGCCGACGACCCATTTCCCATCGCGTGTGACCGCGGCGCTTTGCACGAAGTCGGTGGCGCCTCCGAAGGAGCGAACGGTCTTCCCATCGTCCGCCACGAGCCGCACCTGGGAATCGCCTGAGGTGACCAGCGCCTCATTGGTGGCGTCCACGTAGCAGATCGATGTGACTTCCTTCTCCGCGCCTCCGATGGTCTTCTTCTGCTCGCCGGTGACGAAATTCCAGAGCTTGATCACCTTGTCGGCGCCTGCGCTCGCCAGGGTTCGTCCGTCCTGCCTCCAGCTGACGCCCAGCACATGGTGGGTGTGGCCTTCGAAGCTGCGCGCCAGCGCTCCTGAATCGAGGCTCCACACTTTCACGAAGCGGTCGGAAGCGGCGCTCGCGAGCAGCGTTCCGTCGGGGGAGAAATCGACGGCGAGCACCACATCGCTGTGGGCGTTGGTGAAGCTTCGCAGCATCTTGCCCGAGCTCACCTCCCATAGATTCAGCTCGCCGCTGCGCGAAGGCTCGCCGCTGCCGATCGCGAGCCGCCCGCCATCGGGGCTGAACTGAAGCGCGTTCACCCGGCCCTTGAGCGGAGACTGCGGGTCGTCGCCTCCGAGGGTTCTGGCCAGAATCCATCGCTCCTGATGGACGCGTTTCACGGGAACGCCGTTTGTGCCGAGCGTCAGCACCGCGCCCCGCTTGTCGGTCGCGATGCGGATCAGGCCGCCTTCCGGAGTGGAGGATGTCCTCATGCCGAGCCCCGTTTCCGAACCCCAGGACTGAAGTTTGAGGTTGGATCCGGCGGTGAGCAATCCGACCCCGTCCTGCGAAAACGCCAAGGCGAGAAACGGCCTGCGGCCTTCCGACGACGCTTTGCGCGCGGACGCTGTCTGTTCCTCGGCTTTCTTAAGAGCGGTCTGGGCCGCCTGCAGAGCGGTCTCGGCTTCAGGCACGGCGTCCGACGCCTTCTTGGACGCGCGCTGGGCCGAGGCGAGCTGGTCCTCCGCCGAGCGCTTCGCGTTAAGAGCCGTGTCGTGCTCCTTCTCGGCTGTGTCCAGGGACTTCAGAGCGGCGGTCAGTTTTTCCGGAACCTGCTTTTGCTTCTCGGCGATCTCGGCGCTCTTTTTCTGCGCCGCCACCTTGGCTTCTTCGGCGGCTTTGCGCTTCGGCTCCGCGTCCTTTGCGAAGCGATCCGCGACTGCTTTGGCATCCGCCAGGAACTGCGTCGCCGCCGTCGCCAGCTTCTCCGCGGTCGCCTTTGCCGCCGCGAGCGCGGGGGTCTTGCCGGCGTCCGATTTGGCTGCGGCGTCGAGTTCCTTCGCCGCCTTTTGCGCAGCGTCGGCGGTGGCTTTCGCGTCATCGATCCGTCGTCGCGCCGCCGTCGCCTCCGCCTCCGCCTGCTTGGCCTGCGCCTCCACGGCGTCGCGATCCGCCGCGGCCTTCAGGAGCTCAGCCGCGAGCTCCGCGGGCGCCTTCTCGGCGGCGGCTCGCGCCTCGACGGCGGTCAGCACAGCTTTCTGCTTGTCCGTCAGCGTCCTCTCCGCTGTGACGCGCGTGTCCAGCGCCTTGGCGGCGAAGTCGCTTTCGGTCTTTGACCGCTTCTTCGCCTCGTCGAGGACGCCTTGTCGATAGCCGATATCTTCCTTAGCGTGGCCCACCGCGCGCTCGCCCCGCCCGACGGCCTCGTCGGTGGAAGGATCTCCCGTGACCTCCGCGACCTTCTGCGCGTCGGCGACGCGCCACACCTTGGCGACGGCGTTCGACCCGATTGCGGCCATTCGAGATCCGTCCGTCGAAACCGCCAAGGCCGCGACCGCCGCGCCGAAGTCCGCCTTTCTAAGCATCTCGCCCTTCTCCGCGCTCCAGACGCGGATCGAACCATCCGAAGACCCGCTGATCAGCAGAGGCGTTTCCCCCGCGGCAAACTCCAGGCAGGAGATCCGGGCGTCGTGGCCTTTCATCTCTTTGACCATGACCAGCGTGGCGTTGGTTTGCGGCCCAGCAGGAGGTTGCCAGAGCCGCAGCACCCGGTCTTCGCCGGCGGTCGCGATCCGCTTGCCATCCGGATGCCACGCGGCCGCGGACACATTGGTCGGCGTTTCAATCCAGGCGACCGACGCGCCGTCCTCCGCGCTCCAGACGCCGACGCGGAGGCTTCCGGACACGCTGAGGATCCTCTTTCCGTCCGGGGAGAACGCCGTTTTTTGTATGGCATGCGCGTGCGCGATCCATTGGGTCCGGAGCTGTCCGGAGGCCGCGTCCCACAGCGCGATCACGCCGTCCTCGTGTCCCGTCGCGTACCAGTCGCCCTGAGGCGATGTCGCCAGCGTCGTTGCGCGCTTCAGGGAAGGAGCCTTCAGCTCCAAGCGGTTTTCCTCGATGGTCCGCTGCCACAGTTTGGCCGCGCGGTAGTCGCCGGACGCGAGCCAGCTCCCGTCAGGGCTGAAGGCGAGCGCGTTCACGAGGTCGCGATGCGCCACGCCCTCCTTCGGATAGAGTCCGCTCTTTTGGAGATCGGGGTCCACGAGCCGATCGAGCAGTCGTTGGGAAGGGATGTGATAGAGACTGATTTGATTCGCCCGGCCGCAGGCGATGATCTGGGCGTCCTCAGTCATGGCCAGGGAGAGGATCGGGTTGACGCCGGGCGGCAAGGCCTGCCACTCGACCACGGCGACTCCCCGGACCTCGCCGGTGGCGCCCTGGTCGATCCATAGCTTTAACAGTCCGAGTTGCTCGGGCGTGAGGTCGACCGCTTCCACCTTGTTGTCCTTCGGCGGCATGAAGGGTTTGTCCCGATGCGCGGCGACTTTCAACAGCAGGCTCGCCTCGCTTTTGCCCGTGGTGATTGCGGGGCCTGATTCACCGCCTTTTTTCAAGTCAGCCGGCGTTTCCAGGATCAGATCCGCCTTCGCTTTGGTTCGGTTGTGGCACGCGAGGCAGTTCGCGCGGAAGATCGGGAGGACCTCCTTCTCGAAGTCCACAGGGGTCGTTCGCGACAACGTCGCCACCGGGATGGCCGCCGCCTTTGCGGCGGGCGCCTCGGGTTCCGCGGCGATCATCCTGTGAGTCGCGGCGATGGCGAGGATCAGGGCGGCAAGCCGCTCAAGCGCGGGGCGTGGCCGAAAGGAAGGACGTGAGACGCAAGGCCGGGTGTTCATGAAGGGATGAGGCTGCGCCTGAACGGGAGGTCGATCGCTCATGGATTCGCCTTTTGCGCGGTTTTTGGCGCGGCGATCTTGAGGATCACCGGCATCGAATAGAAAGCGTCGTTGAACTCGCGCTTGGCGAAGGCCTTGATTCGTTCCTCCGAGGAGGTCTTGGACTGGGTTTGCGATTCCACCTGTCGGACGAGCGATTCCACGCGACGCGTTTTCTCGGCTAGAGACTCCTGGGCCTGTTTCACCGCGGGTTGCTTCTCCGGGGCGGCCTTGGCCTCGGCCTCCGCCTTCTCAACCGCTTTCTTGGCCTCTGGAATCTCGGCTTTGGCTTTTTCGAGCTGGTCCTTCGTTGCAGGGAGGGCCTTGTCGGCCTCTGACTTGGCGGTCTCGGCGCTGGCCAGAGCGGCGGCGCTCCGCGGAGCGGAGAACGTCGCCTGGGACTCGACGTGAAGCCAGTGTTCGCCCTCCGGGATCTTCGTCTGGGCGAGATCTATTTCGAACACGGCGTTCGTGGCCGCCTTGTCAACGTCGATCTCCTTGCCCGCGCCCAGCGAGGGATGTCCCACAAGCCTCAACTTCAGATTCGCCGGAAACTCCGCGGTTCGTCGAATGACGACCGGCAGGCTGAACTTCGCGCCAGGCGCCACCGTCAACGATGGGCTTCCGCCCAGAACAAGGCTCAGGGGCTCCGATTCCTCGGGGCGCACGGCAAGCGCCAAGTCCTCCGATACCCTCGTCCTCACGGTCTCCGTCTCGTAGCTTCCCACGGACCAGACCAGCGTCGCGCTCCGGCACTCGCGACGACTCTCGCCCTGGCTTGTGACTGTTTTGCCGTAAAGCTTCAACGCGCCGGTCCAGTTTGTCGCCGTCTCGTCCGCGTGAAGCAGGAGGAGGGTGGATTTCGCATCGGCCGCGATCCGCGTTTCCTCGCAGCGAACGCCGGGGGGAAGCCCCTCGGCTTGCACGATGATGGGCTGATCGAACCCGTCGATGCGAAACGCCATCACCCGGATGGCGATGACGCCATTCTTGCGCAGGACAGATGTCCATGCTTTGAGCTCCTTCGAATCCTTCGCCACGGCCGGAGGCGGGACGGGCATGGCGACGAGGCGGAAATCCGGCGTCGGCGCTCGAACGATGAGCCGATACGGACGCATGATGTCATCGCGAGGAACTGTGGATTGATCGCGAACGAGGAGTCGATACACGCCGTCCTCCTTCACATCAAAGCGAACCGAAGGATCGCCCGTGGCGGAGCGAAAGTCTTGTCCTCCGATGCCGGCGTCGGAATCGTAGCCTTCCTGAACATCGGCGGCCTGCTCGACGCCTTTGGCGTCGCGCATGACGCGTTGCGCGACCAGCGCGGGGTCGGCGGAGACGCCGAGGCGTTGCGCGACGACCTCCACGATCCAGGTCTGCCCCTTCTTTCCCTCAAACTGATACCAGTCCTGGTCGCTGCGTCCGCGGAACAACCCTGACACTTCCAGGGGGGGCGAAAGGACTTGGGCTTGCGCGGCCGTGTTGTTGGGCTCCTGCTCCGCTTGAACGGGCGAGGAGGCGATGGAAAGGAGAACGGGGTTGCTGAAGCCGTTGGTGGCGCGGACTTGGTGGGTGAACGTGTCGAGTCCGCTGCCCGCGGCGACGAGTTCCTTCGAGGCTCGCGCCGGCGGCGAGCCGCCGGAACCGCCCGGCACGGTGATGGGCACGCGGATCGCCTGCACCGGCTGTCCGCCCAGTAGCTCGTCCTTTTCGGTCACGCCTCCCGGCAAATTCCATCCGTGGAACACGAACATCCGATTGGTTCCTGGCTGCGCGGCGGCCGGAGTCGCGTAAGCAATGTGAGGCCGGGTCGAGACGGTCAGACGATAGAAGAACGCGTCGCCCCCGCGATTGAGGAAGTCGTGCAGCCGCAGCGTGTATTCTCCGTCGCGGGGCGCGAGATAGCGGAGAGTGGTGTCCCGTCGGACGCGAGCGACCTCGTGCCCGGCCTTGTCGTGCAACCAGAGCGCCACCTCCAGCTTCGAGTCGATCTCCGGGCCCGCGCACTCGGCGATGATCATCTGGCCCTGTCGCGCGTTGAATCTGAAAAAGTCCGCCTTGGCCGCCGTGGCCTTTCCGTTGATGGTCGTTCCGAGCGCGATGGGCATCGCGGTGGCGAGCGCGTGATTGGTCCCCGGGTTTGTGAGCTCCGGGAAGTCTCCCACGCTGAAGATTCGAGGGTTGGAGACGCCGAACCGGCCCACCCAGCGGGCCTCGTAGACTCCCGGAGGAACATTGCTGGCGATGGTTATCTTCGCCTTCGTAGTCGCCCCGGGGGCAAACTGGGCGGTGATCCCGGGCGCCGAAAACCGGAGGGCGGCCGGATCGTCGAGATCCACTCCCGCCGCTGTCGCTTCGAACGCGGTTCCCCGCCTGCCCCCTGCCGGAAAAAGTGAATCGATTCGCGCCGTGGGAAGCTCAGCGGAGACGGCCAGAGCCAGCCAGCATAGGCTGAGAAGGGGTAGAGCAAGCAGCGATGTTCCCGGAACCGTCGCGCGCGCTCCGGTAATCAAGGAGCGAGGAAGGAGGCGTCGCGGGCTGTTTCGCTCGCGCGGAGCGGAACATCCCAAGCCGGCTGTGGTGGCGCTGGGGCTAGGAGGCATGAATGGGGACGACGATGTGCGAGGATGTTTTCTTCAAAACAATCCTGATTGGCAAGCAGTTCCGAGCGTCGTTCTTGCGCGACCGCGTTCGCAATCGGCATGCGGGGGCAAGGCTGCCGCGCGAGGTGAAGCGGGACGTTCCGTCTGGAGGACCGCGCCCCTGATGGGTTTCCGCGGCGCCGAGTTGCCGGCCGGGGGCTATTTCAGGGGCTGAATCTGCACCGCGCAAGCCTTGTAGCTGGGCTGTCGCGAGTGAGGGTCGAAGACGGCGAAAGTCAGCTTGTTGGTTTCGGCGTAGTGCATCGGGATGAAAACCTGCCCAGGCTGGACCTGCGGCGTGATGAAGGCTGTCGCGGTCAGTTCACCGCGCCTTGAGCGAACCCGGACAAGGCGGTTTGGCGCGATCCGCAGCCGGCGAGCGTCGCGAGGGTTGATCTCCACATAGATGTTCGCCGGGCTGAGTTGTCGCAGCACGTCGCTCTTGTCGGTCCGCGAGCCCGTATGCCATTGCGAGGATGTGCCACGTCCGGTGAGCAGCACAAAGGGAAACCCAGCGTCCGGTGGTTCCGGCATCGGCCGGGGAGGATCGAACAGGAACCTCGCCTTGCCATCGGCGTGGTAGAACTTCCCGTCGGCGAAGAGCCGGCGCTCCTGTGGCGGGGATTCGGTGGGCGCCGCCAAAGGCCACTGGATTCCCCCGGCCCGATCGAGATGCTCGTAGTCGGCGATGCCCGTGATGTCGGAGGGTTGGTTCTTGGACAGCTCCTTGATCAACTGAAACGCCGCCTCGGGAGAGCTCCACCGAGCGAACATTTCGCCGCAGCCCCAATACTCGGCGACAAGCTTGCAAATGCTGAAGTCGCTCAGAGCGATGCCTGGCGCGCGACGGATCTTCTTCACCAGCCCGAAGCGGCGCTCGGAATTGATGAACGTGCCCTCTTTCTCGCCCCAGCCGGCGGCGGGAAGGAACAGGTCCGCGCGCCGGGCGGTCTCTGTCGTGGGATACATGTCCTGGACGACGAGAAAGTCCAGCTTGCCCAGGATTTCGTTGAACGCGTCCTGATGAATCCAGGAGTGCGAGCTGTTGGTGGCGATGACCCAAAGTCCCTTGATCGTGCCGTCGCGAATCCCGTCCACGATCTGGTCGTAGGCCCAGCTGGGCTCGGTGGGGATTGCTTCATCCGGCACCCCCAGCGTGGCGCTCACCTTCGCGCGGTGCAGAGGGTTCTTGAAATCATGGCCGCCGATGAGGCCGCTGATATTGGCGTAGAGCCGCGACCCCATCGCGTTGCACTGGCCGGTGATCGAATTCGCGCCCGTCCCGGGCCTGCCGATGTTCCCGGTCATCAGGGCCAGGTTGATGATGGCCTGGGCGGCGCGAGTGGATTCGTGGCTCTGGTTCACGCCCATGGTCCACCAGAAGCTCACGGCCTTCCCATTATGGATCGCCGCGGCGAAATCGTGGAGATCCGCGACGCTCAATCCCGTTTCGGCCGCCACCTTGTCCGGGGACCATTGGCGCGCGAACCGCGCGAACTCCTCGAAATGGGTTGTGCTTTTCTCGATGAACGCGCGGTCGATCCAATCGTTTTCCAGAAGCAGATGGGCGATCCCGTACAGCAGCGTCAGGTCGCTCTTGGGCTGGATGGCGTAATGCCGCGTCGCGGCCATCGCCGTCTCCGTCTTGCGGGGATCCACCACGATGATCGTTGGCGATTTTTTGTTGCGCAGCACGCGCTGCCACATGATGGGGTGGGCGATGCAGGGGTTCGATCCGATGAAGATGAGCGTGTCGCTCTCCTCGAAGTCGGCGTAGGTGAAAGGCGGGGCGTCGTAACCGAAGCTCTGCTTGTAGGCGACGTGCGACGTGGCCATGCATTGCCGAGTGTTGCTGTCGCAGTGCAGCGCGCCCATGCCGAACTTGAACAGGCATCCGAGCAGCGCCATCTCCTCGGTGCAAATCTGGCCCGTTCCGAGAAACGCGATGCTGTGCGCGCCGTGCCGGGCCTGCGTCGCTTTCATCCGCGAGCAGAACTCCGTCATCGCGTCGTGCCAATCCACCGGACGCGGCTGGCCGCCGGCGTCGCGGAGGAGCGGGGTCGTCCCGCGGTCGGGGGCGGTCAGGGGCGTGAGCGCCTCCCAACCCTTCGGGCAGGCCATGCCCAGGTTCACCGGATAGCTCGCGTCCGCGCTCAGGTTGATCGCCTCGCCGTTCTTGACGTGCGCGTTCAGCCCGCAGCCCGTCGAGCAGAAGCCGCAGACCACGGTCGTCGTCCCGTCGGGCTTCAGGCGCGCGGGCACCTGGCCGAGGCCGAATTCGCCGGGGTGGAGCACGAGATCCTGCGTGAGCGGGCCGTGCCATAGGCGGAGCAGCGTGCTTTTGGGCTTGGTGGTCATGAGGCGACGCCTCCCGGCATGTTCACGGGCGCAACGGCGGCGAAGAATAGATAGCGCTCAAGCAGGTCGCCGAGGAGGCAGAGGGCGAGAGGCGCGACCCACGCGGCCGATCCCGCGTGACCGGCCAGAAAGAACGCGGGTAGGACTGCTCCGCCGAAGACGCCGAACGCGACGCGGACGCGGGCCGCCAGGCCGAGCGCGTCGGTCAACAGGCGCGCGCTCTTGTTGAGCGTCGTGAGCGTCAGCGAGTCCTGATCCACAAGGTGAAGAAAGATGCGATTCTCGAGGGCGAGCTTCCCCAGCGACGCGATCAGCAGCAACGCCGCCAGCCATGGACTGAACGGGCCCATCGTGGCCAGGGTCGCGGCCGTCCCGAGCGCCAGGGTCGTGCCGAAGAATCTTCCGAAGCACTGGGACGCGCTCCAGAACGCGCGCCGCGTGTCCGCATAGATCATCGCCGAACACGCCACTCCGAGCAGGCCGGCCGCCGCCGCCGCGATCGTCAAGGGGCGTTGCAGCCGGGCCAGGGGCGCGAACCAGGGCGTCGCGGCGGCCAGGGCGGCCAGCGACACGAAAGCGCCCAGGACGATGACTTCTCTGCTGAACCAGGAGCGGCGCCATCCGAGAAACGCCCGCCAGGCCTTGAGGGGCTTGCCCAGATGCAGCGACGCGACGCCAAGCGACAGCGCGCCAGCGAACGCCGCGATCAGCGCGAGCCCCTTGGGTTGCGGAGCGAACGCCGCGGCCACGCTCGCGCCAACGGCCAACTGGGAGAGCACGAGCAGGAAAACCAGGGGCGGATGCGCGTCGGCCGGCGTCAGGCGCGCATGGTCGCCGGCGAGCAGATCCGCCGGCAGCGGCCGGGCGGACTTGTAACGGGTGGTGGGAAGCGTGTAGCCAGGGTCGGGAGTGGCGGGAAGAAAGCGCGCGGCGTCGCCCGGCTTCTCGGAGAATGCCCCCCGGACAACGCTCGTTTCCACGATGGCGATCCGAATGGCTTCGTTCGGACACGCCTGCGCGCACGCCGGAGCCTCGCCCACCGCAAGACGCTCCGAGCACATGTCGCATTTGCGGACGATGCCTCGCCGGGCCGAGTACTTCGGCACGTCGTAGGGGCACTTCATCACGCAATACTGGCAGCCGATGCACTGATCATCGAGATGCCGCACGATGCCTGTGACGGGGTCTTTGTCATAGGCGAGGACGGGACACCCCTCGAGGCATCCCGGCTCAACGCAGTGATGGCAGGCCGTCGTGATGTTCTGCTGCTGCGGGGCGCGCCAGTTGTCGCTGAACAGCAGGCCGACATCGCGCCATGTCTCCCCGTCGTCGAGTCCGTTCATCGAGTGACACGCGGAGACGCAGGCCTTGCAGCCGGTGCATTTGTCGAGATCGACCTCGAAGGCGTATTGCTGCCCGACCTTCGGCAGCGTGAGCGGAATGAGGTCGCGGTAGAATCGAGCCTGCGCCGGCGTCGCTTCGCGCTCGTGTTTCTGCGAAAAGCGCTCGACGGCGGTCAGATTGCGCTGCTCGGCGAGCAACTCGTCGATCAGCGTGCGGTGATTGTCCTGGGCTGGAGCGCTCATTCAACAGCTCCCGCCTCGAGACGCGCCCCCCTCTTGCGCCTTTTACCCTCCGCTTGCGACGCGAGTGGATGGAAGAGTCGGAAAGCGCTTGGGCCGCGCCCTGTTGAGCTGTGGGGATGAGACAGGAGCGGCTTCATTCGTCGTTCGTGAAGAACGCCTGGAGCGTGTTCAGGTCGTGGCGAGCGGTGAACTTCTGGAACGGCTCATTGGGCTCGCGGTGGCGCAGGTAGCTCTTCAACATGCTCTCCAGCGTTGTCTTGAGGCCTTCGACCGTGAGCCCGGTGAAGATCTGTCGGCCCACGGCCTGGTTCGCGCCGAAGCCGCCTCCGATGAACACGTGGTAGCCGTCCTCGCCCTTCACCTTTGTGCCCAGCAGGCCGATGTCGCCCATGTAATGCTGCGCGCAGGAGTTGGGGCAGCCGGTCAGGTGGATGTTGACCGGTTGATCGAGCGCGACCTTCTTCTCGAGATAATCGGCGAGGGCGATGGCATGAGCCTTGGTGTTCGCTTGCGCGAATTTGCAGTAGGAGCTTCCGGTGCACGCGATCAGCCCGCCGCGAAGCATCGACTGTCGTGTGTCAAAGCCGATCTTGCGCAGCGCTTTTTCCACCGTGCCGACATAGGCGTCGGGGACATTCGGGATGATGAAATTCTGCCACACCGTCAGCCGGATCTCGCCCGAGCCATAGAGATCGGCGATCTCCGCGACCCGCAGCATCTGCTTGGCGGTGATCTGGCCGACGGGCATCGCGACGCCAATGTAGTTGAGTCCCGCCTGCCTCTGAGCGTAAACGCCGACGTGCGAGTGGGGCAGCTTCTGCCCGGGGTATTGAATCGCCGCCGGATCGAGCGGCGAGCGGGGCAGCTTCTTGCCGAGAATCTTCTCCGCCTCGGCGAGGTATTTGTCCAGCGACCAAGTTTCGAGCAGATGCTTGAGCCGTGCCTTCTTGCGGTCGCCGCGATTGCCGTTGGCGATGTAGACGCGGACCAGCGCGACGACGACACTGTTGAGCTCGGACGGCTTCACCCACACGCCAATGTCGCGCGCGAAGGCCTTGTGGCCGGTTGCGCCGCCCAGCGCGATGCGGAAGAGGACCTCGTCTCCGACCTTCACGGCCTTCGCTCCGATGTCGTTCGTGTCCTCGACTGTTCCGATCAGGCCGCCGCCATCGTAGGCGATGTTGAACTTGCGCGGCATGTCGTAGAAGGAGCGATCATTGATGATGATCTGGCCCAACTCCTGGCAGAGCGGCAGCACGTCGATCAGCTCGTGCGGATCGATGCCCGCGGTGGGGTTCGCCGTGAGATTGCGGATGTTGTCGGCGCCGCTGCCGCGAGTGTGGAGGCCGACGGATTGAACGCGGCGAAGGAACTCCGGGCAATCCTTGGGCTGGATAAGCCGCATCTGCAGATTGGCCCGCGTCGTGATCTGGATGTAACCGCTCGTCAGCGCCTTCGCGATGTCCGCCAGCTCCCGGAGCTGAAATGTCTTCAGGAGGCCGCCCGGAATCCGCAGCCGGGCCATGAACGCCTCCTTGTTCGGCGTGAGGAAGAAGAGGCCGTTCCACTTGAACCGGAAGATCTCCTCCTTGTCGGGCGCCTTGTTGCTGACCGCGTTCTCGGTGATCTGGTCGTAGGCGTCGAGCGGGTGCAGCTCGTGCTTGACGCGCTCCTCGAAAATCAGGTCGTCCCGCGACACCGTCTTTCCAGGCGCCGGAGCGGGTTCGACGTCGCCAAATCTCACTCCGTGCGCGGCGAGACCCGCGAAGAACCCTTCCAGGTATCTCCGCTGATCGTCATTGAGCGGGTCGCCGTTGATGTGCTGAACGGGGATTTCGGGAGTGCTCATGGCTCGCGCCTCGTCGGCCGCTTGGAGGTTGTGGCTGGCGCGTGCCGCCGGGCGGCGGGGCTTGCTGGGGACGCCTCGCGCGTCCGTGAACGCGACTGTTGGCGGTCAGTACACATCGCGTTGATAACGTTTGTCCGCCTTCATCCCTTTCACGAACTCCGCCGCCGCGTCCGAGCTCAAGCCGCCGGCGGTCTCGGCGATTTTGTGAAGCGCGGCGTCGACATCCTTGGCCATGCGGCTGGCGTCGCCGCAAACGTAGAAGTGCGCCCCCGCCTGGAGCCACGACCAGAGCTCGGCGGCGTTCTCCAGCATCCGGTGCTGAACGTAAACCTTCTCGGCCTGGTCGCGGGAGAAAGCGAGATCAAGGCGCGTGAGCAAGCCGCTCCGTTGCCATGCGGCGATCTGCTCCTCGTACAGGAAGTCCGCGGAGCGTTTTTGGTCGCCGAAAAACAGCCAGTTGCGTCCCTTCGCTCCGTTGGCGAGCCGTTCCTCGAGGAACGCGCGGAATGGCGCTATTCCTGTGCCCGGGCCGACCATGATCATCGGCGTGTCGCCGCTCGCGGGCGGCTTGAAGCCGTGCGAAGGCTGCACAAAAACCTTCACGGCGCCCGACTCGCCCGCCCGGTCCGCGAGAAAGGTGGAGGCCACGCCTTTTCGGAGACGGCCGTGGCTCTGGTAACGCACCGCTCCGACGGTGAGATGCACCTCGCCGGGATGCGCCTTGGGGCTCGATGAGATGCTATAAAGCCGGGGCGCGAGACGGCGCAGCATGGGCAGCAGCCGCGCTATGGGGAAGGGCGACGGCGCGAGACGGAGGACATCCGTCACATCGCGGCCCCAGAGCCACTTCTTCAAATCCTCGCGTCGCTCAGGGGCCACGAGCGGCGCGAGCGCGCTGTCGGGGCTGGCTTGAGCGACCGCGGCGAGGAGCTCCGGCGAGGGCTTGCAAACGTCATAGTCTTTCGCGAGGGCCTCGCGCAGTCGTTTGGCGCTCTCGCCCACGGAGACCTTTTCCTCTCCATCGCAGCCCAGCGCGGCGAGCAGTTCGTTTACGAGGTCGGGGCAGTTCTCCGGCAGAACGCCCAGCGCGTCCCCGGCCTCATAGGCGAGGCCGCTGCCGGCGAGGCTGATCTCGTAGTGGCGCACTTCCTTGTCCGAGCCTGCCTTGTTCAGAAGCACGTTCTTGAGCAGCCGCGCGGGGAATGGATTGGCCTTGCCGAAAGCGAGCGTCGGCGTCGCCCCGTTCGATTCGCGCTCGGGCCGCGTCTCCGTGTGCGTCCCATTGCCGTGGCTCGCTCCTGGGGATGATCCGTTCGTCCCGGCCCCTTCTTCCAAGCGCTGCAGCAATCGGTCCATCCAGGCCTTCGCCTTCGATTCGTAGTCGAGATCGCATTCCACCAGCGGGTGGACCCGTCTCGCGCCCAGGGTTTCAAGGCGGGCATCTATCTTTTTGCCGGCCGCGCAGAAATGCTCGTAGTTGGTGTCGCCGAGGGCGAGGACCGAAAAGCGGAGATGGGCGAGCGATGCCGCCGCGTCGGTCTGCAACCAATCCCAGAACGCCTGGGCGTTGTCGGGCATGTCTCCGTCGCCGTACGTGCTGGTGATCACGACCAAGTCCGCCTCCCGGCTCCAGTCGATCGTCGCGTGGGCGGCTGCTTCGACGACCCGGGCCTGGCGCCCTCGCCCCTTGGAGTCCTTTGCGAACTGCTTGGCGAGCCGCTCGGCGGTTCCGGTCTGGCTTCCGTAGAGAACGGCCAGGGGCTTCCCGGAGGCCGGCTTGCCGTTGCCTGTCGCGCCAGCGGGCACATAACCCTTGCCGGCGAGCAGGCCGGCCAGGTAGCCGTTGAGCCAGAGCCGTTGAAGCGGATCAAACGGCGCCGTTTCAGGGATGTGAGGATCGGCGGTCATGGATGATTCTGTCGCAGGAGCAGGAGCAGCAGCGCGAGGCACGCGGCCATCAGCAGAAAGAAGCCGGTCTTGTAAAAGAGCAGGGGATTGCGCTCGATCAGCGGCGCGCCGGGCCGATGAAAGGGACGAACCTTCTCGGGGTTTTCCAGCTCAAACAGCATCTCGCTGTAAGTCTCGTGTCGCAGCGCGGGATTCGCGGCGATCGAGCGCGCAATAACGGTCTCCAGCCAGGGCGAGACATGCGGGTTCAGCGCGCCGAGCGGGCGCGCCAGCGCGAATACGGGCTGCTGGAACGGCTCCACTTCGCCGTAGGGAAGGCGGCCGGTGAGCGCTTCATAAAGCGTGACTCCCAGCGAAAACATCTCCGTCGTCTCGGTGATGGCCGCCCCGGTGAATCGCTCCGGCGCGAGATAGCTCGGGGTTCCCGCGCGTCCCTGCAGGCTGAATACCTCCGTCACGCTGCCGAGATCAATGAGCTTGAATCGAAGCCCGCCGGCCTCCCCCAGGACCAGGATGTTCTCGGGCTTGATGTCGCCGTGAACAAAGTCGTGGCTGAGGAGGTACTGCTCGGCGCGCAACAGAAACTTCGCCAGCTCGACGGCCTGCGCCGGCGTCAGGGCGCCGTAGTCGGCGATGAACTGCTTGAGGGTGGGGGCGTGGATGTACTCCAGCGCGTAGTAGGTCGCGGTGGCCCCCTCCGGCGCGAAGGCGGCGGGAAAGAAGTCGGCGACAAGCTGCGTGGCATGCCAGATCTCCCGGAGAAACGCGGCCAGCGCGGCTTCGTTGTGCGCGGCGTCGCGCGGGGCGAATTTCAGGACGTAGGAGGCGCCCTGACGCGCGGCGAGCCAGATGCGATCGCTGGCGCGGAAGGTCCGACGCAGCGTGAACCCGTCGATCACGTCCCCGATCTGGAGCCGGTCCGGCACGCACACGCCGGGGTCGGAGCCACGATGCGCGGAGCCTGTTTCCAGCACGCGCAGCGTGACCGCCATGAGGTCGTCGATCTGGTCCGGGGTCGCCGCGCGATGCGCCGCGGAGGCGATGGCGGCGGCCGTCGCCCCGCGGTCGAGCATCCCGGCCAGCGTGGCGTCGTCGAGCACATCGCTCACGCCGTCGGTGCACAGCAGCAGCACGTCGCCGGTCCGGATCGGCACGTCCCGGGAGGCGGGGGTCAGATCCGCGGCCAATCCCATCGCGCACGTCAGCACATGGGCGCGCTGCGGATCTGACTCCCGGTGATCGGTGGAAAGACGCGTGAGCACGCCCGCTCGCCAGAGGTAAACCCTGGAATCGCCGGCGTTGAGGACATGGGCGCGGTCGCCTTCGAGCGCGACGGCGGCGATGGTGGTGGCCAGCTCGGGCGAGTCGAACCGCGTGATGCCTTCCTGATGGAACCGACGGTTGAGGTGGCGCGTGATCTCCTCAAGCGCCTTGCCCGCCGTCCAGGCCCGCGGACGGGCGGGGAAATTCCGGGCGAGTGTTTCGACGGCGCGCGCGGCCGCCTCCCCGCCTCGCTTCGCCGCGCCGAGCCCGTCGGCGACAACCGCCACGACCGCGCTTTCAAACTCTTTCACGATCGCCGCGTCCTCCGTCGGGCGCCCATCCTCCCGGGCATAGCCGAACTTCTCCGCGCTGACGCGCAAATGGCCGGAGCTCGAGGGCGAGGCGGTTTTTTCCAAGGCGCAGAGCATGGCGTCAGATGCGCGCCGCGGCCAGCGCGCCCCAGGTTGTGCGCCACCGCTTCTTGACGAGCGTCAACCCGATGAGCGCGATTCCGCACAGGCAGGCGAACACGGTCAGCCCTGTCGCGTAGGAGCCCGTCGCGCCCTTGGACCACCCGAGCGAGGTGGCCAGGAGGAACGCTCCCACCCCGCCGCCAGCGCCGACAAGCCCGGTCATCAGGCCGAGCTCCTTGCCGAAGCGCTGCGGAAGCAGCTGGAACACAGACCCGTTGCCGGCGCCCAGCGCCGCCAAGGCGATCACGAAAAGAGCCAGCGCCGTTGTCAGCGAGGCGGCGTGCCCCGCGGCGGCGAGCATCGTCCCAGCGATGCTGTAGCAAACGGTCAGCGTGCGGATCCCTCCCACGCGGTCCGCGAGCATCCCGCCGAGCGGCCGCGCCATCACGCCGACGAATGTGCACAGCGCCGCCCAGTCGCCGGCCTGCACTTTCTGAAGGCCATGGGTGGACTTCAAATACATCACCAAGGAGGCCGCAAGCCCGGCAAACCCGCCGAACGTGACGGTGTAGAAAAAGCAAAACCAGTGGGTGTCCTTGTCGCGCAGAAGCTCCCAGTAGTCGCGCAGCCGTTTCGGCTTCACCTTGACCGGAGCCTCTTTCGAGAAGATCGCGTAGATCACGAAGACCACGACGGCGGGGATGAGCGCCAAACCGAACACGGCCTGCCAGCCATAGGCGTTGGCGATGCGCGGGGCGAGCAGCGAATCAATCACGACCCCGATGTTGCCCGCGCCCGCCAGCCCCAGAACCGTGCCTTGCATGTGCGGCGGATACCAACGACCCGCCTGCGGCAGCGCGACGGCGAAGCTCGCGCCCGCGAATCCCAGCATGAACCCCATGAACAGCACCGCCTCGTAACTCCCCAGTCCGACGAGCCACGCCCACGCCAGCCCGGCCATGACGATGGACTGCGCGAGCATGCCGGTGTTCTTCGCGCCGAGGCGGTCCACGAGCATGCCGAGCGCGATGCGCAGTCCGGCCCCGCCCAAGCTCGGCACGGCCACCATCAGCCCGGTCTGGGAGTCGCTCAGGCTCAAGGCCTCCTTGATGTGCGCGCTCAAGGGGCCCAGGACCGTCCAGACCATGAAGCTAAAGTCGAAGTAGATGAACGCGCTGACCAGGGTGGGCCAATGGCCTGAGTTGCGCAGCGTGCTGCCTTGCGTGCTGTTGTTTTGCATAACGAATCGACCCTGTTCACCAGAGTTCGCCAGAAGAGCGGGGTACCGGAAGCCCCTCGAAGCGTACTTTTGTTCGGCGCTGGCTGGCTAAATTCATCATGTGCCCCGCCCTATGCTGGTCCTGTGCCATCCCCGCTTAGCCGGGAATTCAGCGAATAGAGCGATTCATAGTCACCATAGAATCGGTTCATTCGGCGGCGTATTGAGCCTGATTCATAGGCCACGCGCGTCCCGTGCCTTTGAGTGATTCCGTCGTCGTCGCCTGATCAAACTTCGGATGGCGCCTGACGGCTGTCGGATTTTGCGCACTTTGGGCGATCCGCGTCAGAAGTCGCCGCGGGCGCGATCTGCGCAATCTTTTGAGCCTGGACGCGTGGTAGGTGGAAGCGAAGGACATCCGGAAGGGAGGCCTGGCCATCCACCGATGCCTGAACGCTTCGGTGTTTCCGCTTCGCTTCTGCCCCGAGACTGATTAGCTTCCAGTGGAATTCACGCATGAGATATCGATCCTGCATCACGGCCTTGAGCATGGCTTTGGCGGCCCTTGCATGCGCCCAGCAGCGGCAGGCCAAAGGGGCCGAGCGGGAGTTCAATCTTGCCGAGCGAAAGCAGAGGCAGCCGTGGCTCTGGCAGGCTCCGGTTCGTCAAGGCGTCCCGACCGTGAAAGACGCGCAGTGGCCAAGGTCCGCTGAGGATCGTTTCATTCTTCGTCGCCTGGAGGACGCGGGTTTGGCGCCGGCGCCGCGCGCGGATGATCGAACATGGCTTCGGCGGGCTCATTTCGCGATCACCGGCTTGCCGCCAAGCCGCGAGGACGCCCGAGCCTTTCTGTCGGACGCCCGGGCCGGGGCGCGCGAGCGCGTGGTGGATCAGCTGCTCGCGTCGCCGCATTTCGGAGAGCGGTGGGCCCGTCACTGGATGGATCTGATGCGATACGCCGAATCCCGCGGCCATGAGGGGGACTACATCATCGCCAACGCCTGGCGCTATCGCGACTATCTCATCCGGGCGTTCAACGAGGGTCTCCCCTACGATCAATTCCTGCTTGAACATCTTGCCGGCGACCTGCTGCCCACGCCGCGACTGCGCCCCGGAACAGACATCAACGAATCCGTAATCGCCACGGGCTGGTCGTTTCTCGGCGAGGAGAACCATTCGCCCGTCGACATCCGACAGGACGAATGCGAGCGGATCGACAACAAGGTGGACGTATTCAGCAAGACCTTCCTAGGCCTCACCGTTTCCTGCGCCCGATGCCACGACCACAAGTTCGACCCCATTCGCGCCCAGGACTATTACGCGATGAGCGGGTTCTTCCTCAGCTCGAGTTTTC
This sequence comes from Verrucomicrobiota bacterium, assembly GCA_016199985.1. Lineage (GTDB taxonomy): Bacteria > Verrucomicrobiota > Verrucomicrobiia > Limisphaerales > UBA11320 > UBA11320. Next base: position 96,778 of record JACQFQ010000050.1, read on the forward strand.
GTCAGGTTCGATTCGAGGCGATGGAGAACAATCGGAAGATGGCGGCGGCGCTGGCGGCGCTTCGCGCGAGTTTCACCCCGCGCCTCGCCCGGACCTCCGCTCTGTCTTACCAGAAGGGCGTGGATGAACTTCCCGCCTATCTTCTTGCCGCTCGGGAACTGTTGACCGCGTCGGACTCAAGCCCCGCAAGAGTCGAGGTCGTCGCGCGCGGCGCCTCGTTGAGGCCTGAACGCCTTCAACGTTGGGTCGGGAGCCTGCTCGACAGCCGGACCAACTCCGCAAGCCCGCTGCGCCGGCTGGCGGAGGCCCTATCCGGCGTCGACGGGAAGGCGCCGGGTTCTCCTGCTCCCACAACCACCGAGGTCGGGACGCGCGCGGAAGCGGTCGACGACGCCGGCGTTGTGGCCGATTTCACCCGACCGGGACGGCAGCCTTGGAAGGTGGACGGCGAAGCCTTTGGATCACGGCCCCTGGTTCCAGGCGACGTGATTCTCAGCGCCGATCCGACCCGCCCGATTGCCCGCGTCATGACCTACGGGGCCGCGCGGCGCGACCTGTTCTGGAATCGATTGAAGGCGACGGCGGGCAACGAGAACGACTCTGGCGCGCTCGCCGCCACCTCGCGGTCCGGACAGATGTTGGCCACTCCGACCGTGACGCTCGGCGCGGGCAAGCTCCACTATCTCGTCAGAGGCAGGATGCGCGTCTACGCCGCGATCGACTCGCATCTGATGATCGAAGGTCCTCTGCATGGTCGTCTGATCCAGAAGTTCGACGCCGGGAACGGCGCCGAGCCGCGCTGGTTGACGCAAGACCTCACCGCGTACAAGGGGCATCGGGTCCACGTCGAGTTTGGCCCGGACGGCGACGGGGAGTTGGAGGTGCTGATGGTGGTCGACGCGGCCGAGCCTCCCGCCTGGCGTCCCAGGTCGGACGCCTTCGAGCCCTCCGGACGAGCGCATTCTCCCTCGGATATTGCGAAGGAGTTCCAGAGCGCTGTCGCCTCCGCCTGCGGGGCCTTGGCTCGCGCGAAGCTTGATGGCGTGAGCATCGACCCTTCCCAGGCTTCGCTCGCCAACTGGCTGGCGCAGAATCCGGGACTGTTCCGGGAGGGCTGCGAGGCCGACAGCCTTCGACTCGCCGAGGAGTTCCTCGAGGGCGAGAGGAACATCGCCAGCCAGGTGCGCTGGGAATCCCACACCGCCGTCGCCTGGTTCGATGGCACGGGAGTGGACGAAAATGTGCTTTTGCGCGGGAAGCCGTTTCAGCCCGGCTCCGTGTCGCCTCGAAGCCTGCCTGCCGTCTTCTCGTTGGCGAAGCCCATTCCCGCCCGATCCTCGAGCGGACGCCGCCAACTGGCCGAGCAGCTCATCGATCCAGAGAACCCGCTCGTCGCTCGTACAATAGTCAACCGCGTCTGGCACCATATCTTTGGACGCGGAATTGTCGCGACCGTCGACAACTTCGGCAGCCTCGGAGAGCGCCCCACCCATCCTGAACTGCTCGATCATCTGGCATGGCAGTTCGTCCACGAGGACCATTGGTCGATCAAGCGCCTCATCCAGCGGCTTGTGCTGACCCAGACTTTCGCGATGAGCAGCCGGGCGGCGGACGCGCGCGCCGAGGAGCAGGATCCGTCCAACCTGCTGCTTCATCGCATGCCGGTGCGACGATTGGAGGGCGAGGCGATCCGGGATTCGGCGCTGGCGGTGTCCGGCCGCCTCAACCCGACGGTGGGCGGGCCTCCCGTGACGGTGTATCTTACCGAGTTTCTCGTCGGACGCGGACGACCCGATCAGAGCGGTCCGCTGGACGGAGACGGCCGCCGCAGCGTCTACAGCGCGATGCGCCGCAACTTCCTCCCCACCCTGATGCAAACATTTGACGCGCCAACCCCATTCAGCACTGTGGGCAAACGCAACGTCACCAATGTTCCCGGCCAATCGCTCGCGTTGATGAACGACGCGCTTTTCCATCAACAGGCGCGCGTCTGGGCGGAGCGACTGACGCGGGAAACGCCGGGCGCCGGCGACGAGGCCCGGGTTCGTTGGCTGATCGAATCCGCCTACGGGCGGGAGGCCGGCGTCTCGGAGACGGCGTCCTGCCTTGAGTCGTTGGGCGAGTTGCGGCGGCTCCATGAGACCGGCGACGACAAGACCCTGGACGCGTGGACGGACCTTTGCCATGCGCTGCTCAACGCGAATGATTTCATCTACGTGAAATGAATAGAATGCCGAACCGACGCGCCGATTCACTGTTCCTCGACCCTCGCATCAACCGCCGCGAGATGTTGCGCCGCGCGTCGAACGGTTTCGGAGCAATGGCGCTTACCGCGCTCCTGGGCGGCGGCGCGGCGCCATCCGCCGCCGGGGAAGCGTCGCCCTCCGAACGCTCGATGGCGTCCAAGCGCCCGCATTTCAAGCCCCGGGCGCGCAGCGTCATCTTCCTCTTCATGGAGGGCGCGGTCTCGCAGGTGGACAGCTTCGACTACAAGCCGCTGCTCGAAAAACACCACGGGCAGGATCCGCGCAAGGCGATTGGCAAGCTCGAGAAGACCCAATTCGAAAACGTGGGGACCGTGATGAAATCCCCCTGGAGTTTCGGGCGGCATGGGCAATCAGGGACCTGGGTCAGCGGACTGTTCCCGCGGGTCGCGGAGCAGGCTGACGACCTGTGCGTGATCCGCTCGATGACTTCCAATTTTCCCGAGCACACGAGCGCGAACTATTTTTTGCACAGCGGGCTTGGACTCCAGGGACGCCCCAGCATCGGCGCCTGGGTCACTTACGGCCTCGGTAGCATGAACGACGATCTGCCCGGCTATGTGGTCCTCAACGGCGGGCAGATTCCGTCGGGCGGATTGGACAACTTTGGCAGTGGGTTTCTCCCGGCGACCTATCAAGGATCCTTGCTCCACGCCAAGGGCACGCCGCTGGCCAACGTCATCCCGAGCGAGAAGTCGCCGCGGCTGCAAGAGGCCAAGCGCCGGCTGGTTGAGAGGCTGAACCGGGGCAGCCTGGAGGACTCGGGGGCCTCGGACGCGCTGAACTCCGCCATCGCGAACTACGAGCTCGCCGCCCGGATGCAGATCGCGATCCCCGACCTGATGGATCTGGCGGGGGAAACAGAGGCCACGAAGAAGCTCTACGGATTGGAGGCCGCGTACGAGCACACGAGGACCTACGCCCGCGAATGCTTGCTCGCCCGGAGGCTGGTGGAACGCGGCGTGAGATTTGTCGAGCTCACGATTCCCATGGTCGATGGATACAACCGCTGGGACGCGCATGGGGGGTTGGTGAAGAACCACGGAGACAACGCGCGCGCGATTGACCAGCCGATTGCCGGGCTGCTTATCGATCTGAAGCAGCGGGGGATGTTGGACGACACGCTTGTCGTCTGGGCCGGAGAGTTTGGACGCACGCCGTTCGCGCAGGGCAACGATGGACGGGACCACAACGAGTTTGGGTTTAGCGTGTGGCTGGCCGGCGGCGGCGTTCGCGGCGGCATGACGCACGGCGAGACGGACGAATGGGGTTACAAGGCCACGGTGAACAAGCTCGAGATGCATGATCTCCACGCCACGCTCCTGCATCTCCTCGGGTTGAACCACGAGAAGCTGACCTATCGGTTCAGCGGCCGCGACATCCGGCTCACCGATGTTCGCGGCGAGGTCATTCACGAAATCATCTCTTGATCGCGGAAGTGTCAGGTCTTCAGCGCGCGCGGTCCTCGCGCCCTCAACGATGGGGGATGTCGAGCGTGGGGAGCGCCTTTGCCCTGGCTCTGGCGGCCGTGGCGGGGGCTTGGCCTTCCGCGGCGGGTTCGGCCGATTCCGCGAAGGCGGATCCCCCCGGCATTGCGAACGCCGGGAGCCACTGGGCGTTCCAGCCCCTGAAGCCGACCGATCCGCCGCGGCCCGCGGGCCTGCAAAGCCCCCAACGCGCAGCCAACCCGATCGACGCTTTCATTCTGCGCGACCTGGAGGCCAAGGGGCTGTCGCCCAATTCTCCCGCGACCCAGCGGGACCTTATTCGACGCGCTTATCTCGACCTGGTCGGCCTTCCACCCCCGCCGGAAGCGGTTGAGGCGTTCGTCGCGGACTCGCGGAGCGACGCTTGGGAGAGGCTCGTGGACGAGCTTCTTGCGTCGCCGCGTTATGGAGAGCGATGGGCGCAGCATTGGCTGGACGTGGTTCGCTACGCCGACACGCACGGATTCGAGGTGAACACGGAGCGGCCCAACGCGTGGCCCTATCGCGACTACGTGATCCGCGCGTTCAACAGCGACACGCCGTACGATCGCTTTGTTCGCGAACAGCTGGCGGGCGACGCGTTCGGCGAGGACGCCGCGCTGGGCTTCCTGGTCACCGCGGCGGCGCTGCTCCCGGGACAGATCGGAGCGGACGATGTCTCGAAGAGGCTGGCGCGGCAGGACGAGCTGAGCGAAATCGTCGCCAATGTGGGGCAGGCGTTCCTCGGTCTTAGCGTGGGATGCGCTCGCTGCCACGATCATAAATTCGATCCTATCCCGCAGCGGGACTACTACTCCATGCAGGCCTTCTTCGCGGGGATTGAGTACGGCGACCGGCCGATCCGCACGGCGGCGACGGAAGCGCGACGCCGGGAGTCGGAGACGCTCAAGGGTCGCCTTGCCGACGTCGCGCTATCGCTCTCCCGCTTCGAACCCATTGCCCAGCTCCCTTCCATTCCGAGGAGCGAAACGAACGCGCGGACGAACACTTTGTCCTTCGCCCCTATTGAGGCGAGGCATGTTCGATTCACCATCCACGACGCGAACCTGCATCCCACTCTGGGGCTCATTGAGCCGTGCGTGGACGAGTTTGAGATTTTTTCGGCGGACGAACCCGCGAGGAACGTGGCTTTGGCCAGCGAAGGCGCGAAGGTCGCGGCGTCCGGCAGTCGAACCTCCGATCGCCACCGCTTGGAGCACATCAACGACGGCCGCTATGGGAACAGCCGAAGCTGGATGTCCGATGAAGCCGGGCGAGGCTGGGTGGAATTCGAATTGCCCCGCAGCGTCCGCATCGGGCGCGTGGCCTGGAGCCGGGATCGGGAAGGCGAGTTCGCCGATCGTTTGCCCACGGCCTACACATTGGAGGCCGGCCCCGATCTGGAGCATATGACACGGCTCTCCTTCGTTCCGCCGATGCGCGCGCCCGTCAACCCTCGCGCCACCATCGATCGTTTCGCTCCGGCGACGACGAAAAAGCTTCGGTTCACCATCAACGCGTGCACCTCGCTCGAGCCGTGCATCGATGAGATGGAGATTCTCACAAGCGGCGTCGTCGCGCGCAATGTCGCCCTGGCCACCGCGGGGACGAAGGTCGCCGCCTCCGGCTCGCAGACGAATTCAGAGAGGCACCGTCTCGAGCATGTTAATGATGGCCGCTACGGCAATGAACGGAGCTGGATATCGAACGAGCCGGGCAGGGGTTGGCTGGAGTTCACCTTCAACCATCCGGAGACGATCGACCGGGTCGTGTGGGGAAGGGATCGCGAGGAGAAGTACAGCGATCGGCTGCCGACGGACTACCTCATTGAAGTCTCGGATGAATCAGGAGGGTGGCGGGCTGTGGCGGGCTCCGGCGATCGGCGAAAGCGCGGGGATGGCGATAAGCGCCCGCCGGCCGTCCTCCTCGCCGGACTGGGCGCGGAGGAGGCGAAAGCGGCGGCCGAGTTGGTCGCCGAGCAGCGCGCGCTCGAGAAACGGATCGCCGCTTTGGGAAGCGGCCCGATGGTTTTTGCCGGAACTTCGAAAACCCCGGAGATCACCCGCCTGCTCCATCGCGGAGATCCTGAGCAACCGCGGGAGCTTGCCGCGCCCGCCGCGCTCAGCGCCCTGGCTTCGATGTCGCTGCCCGCGCAGACGCCTGAACAGGAGCGTCGTATTGCCCTGGCGTCCTGGATTGCGAGCGCGGACAATCCGCTCACGGCGCGCGTCCTGGTGAACCGAATCTGGCAGGGGCACTTCGGCGTTGGGTTGGTGGAGACGTCGAGCGATTTTGGGAGGAACGGCGCGCGTCCATCGCATCCAGAGCTGCTCGATTGGCTCGCGGGCGAGTTCATCCGCTCGGGGTGGTCGATCAAGCGCATGCATCGGCTCATTCTCGCGTCGACGACCTTCCGGCAGTCGAGCCAGATCCACGCGGCGGCCCAGGCCATCGACCGGGATGATCGCCTGCTCTGGCGTTTTCCGGCGCGTCGCATGGAGGCCGAAGCGATTCGCGACTCCATGCTGGCGGTCAGTGGACGGTTGAATCCTCGGATGGGAGGACGCGGATTCGATTTATTCAAATCGCGAGGAGGTCTGGATGGGTTTCCGCCGGTGGAGGGGTTCGATGAAGAGGGATTGAGGCGGATGGTTTACGCGCACAAGGTTCGGATGGAGCGCGATGTCGTGTTTGGCGCCTTTGATTGCCCGGACGCCGGTCAGAGCGCGCCGCGTCGCCGCCAGTCCACGACGCCCATTCAAGCCCTCAACCTCTTTAACAGCAGATTCACCCTCTCCGAAGCCGAGGCTTTCGCGTCGCGCGCGAAGCGAGAGTCGCGACCTGGCGCGACGCATGATGAGTGGATTGAGCGCGCCTACCAGATCGCGTTGGGGCGCAAACCGGACTCGACGGAATTGAAATCGGCTCGGCTTGTCGCTCAGGAGCACGGGCTCTCCACGGTCTGCCGGGTCCTGCTCAACAGCAGCGAATTCCTCTTCATTCCATGAACCCGATGACGCGACATTCCAGAATCAATGCGACCCCCCACGGGCTGTCGGTGACCGGGCGGCATCTTCTGGATCGGAGGAGCTTTTTATCCCATACCGCCACGAGTCTGGGGGGCATTGCCCTGACTCACCTTCTGGGACGGGAGGGTTTGCTGGCGGGCGAGAAGCCTCTGATTGATCCCGCGCGTCCCTACGCTCCGCGGCCAACCCATCATGAGGCCAGGGCGAAGAACGTTCTGGTGATTTTTTGCGCGGGCGCGGTGAGCCAGCTCGAGACCTTCGACTTCAAGCCAGGCCTCATCAAACACGATGGGCAACCGCTGGCGGGCGGCCCGGCGGTGACTTTTCAGGGTCCTTCCGGGAATCTCGCGCGGCCCCAGTTCGAGTTTCGGCCGCGGGGACAAAGCGGGAAAATGATCTCAGATCTTGTGCCGCACATTGGAGGATTGGTGGACGATCTGGCCTTCGTCCATTCGCTCACCAGCAAGACCAACACGCACGGCCCGGGCGAGAATTTTCTGTCGACGGGCTTCGTTCCCGATGGATTCCCGAGCATTGGCGCCTGGGTCACCTACGCCTTGGGCAGCGAGAATCAAAACCTGCCCGCGTTTGTCGCGATCCCTGATCCTCGAGGCGTGCCCCAGGCCAGCGTAAACAATTGGGGCCCCGGATTTCTTCCAGCCGAGTTTCAGGGAACGCCTTTCAGCTCCAACGACCCCATCCGGAACCTTGCGCCGCCCCCGAGTGTTCAGCCCGCGAGCGACGAAGCGGCCCGAACTCTTCTCCGCCGGATGAACCAGTCCCATCTGGAGCGGCACGCCGGGGACGGAGGCCTCGCCGCGAGGATCGCGAGCTATGAGCTGGCGGCCCGGATGCAGCTCAGCGTTTCCGAACTCAGCGATCTGACGACCGAGCCGGCCCACATCCTGAAGTCCTATGGCGCGACGGACGCCAAGAACTCGGTCAAGGCCGCGTTCGCCCGCAACTGCATTTTGGCGCGGCGTCTTCTCGAGCGCGGGGTGCGATTCGTTCAGCTGTTCAACGGCGCCTATGCCAGCGCGGGCGAGCTGAACTGGGATGGACACGGGAAGCTGAAGGAGCAGTACACGAGGCACGGCGATATCATGGACCAGCCGGTGGCCGCGCTGGTTCGGGATCTCCAGCAGCGGGGCCTGCTGCAGGAGACCCTGGTGGTGTGGTGCACGGAGTTCGGACGAATGCCGATGTTTCAAAAGGGCGCCCAGGGACGCGATCACAACCCCGATGGATTCACCTGCTGGCTGGCCGGAGCGGGGGTGAGGCGCGGCGTCAGCTTCGGCGTTACGGATGAGCTGGGAAGCAGGGCCGTGGAAAACATCCTTTCAATCCACGATTTGAACGCGACGATTCTGCATCTTCTCGGATTGAACCATCGCGCGCTGACGTTCGAGCACAACGGCGTCAACCGAAGGCTCACCGACGTTCATGGCGATGTGATTCATCCGGTGCTGTCGTGAGTCGACAGGTTTCCGCCCGTCCATCATGGCTTGTGCAGGCGATAGACGCGCGCTGGATCCAGGCTTTGGTTCGTAACGTAGTAGTAGTTCATGAAGAGCGGATAGGGCCCTGGAATCGCGGACCAGGAGCCGTGATCCGCCTCCGTGGCATACTCGAGGGCGAAGCCCGTCGCGATTTCAGGCCAGCGAACGACAATGTGAGGGGCGCATCGGAAGATGGCCAGGGCGGGGTGATCGGGGTCGAACGATGCAGGCCTGGTCGGGTATTGATTGAGCGTCACGTTGTAGCTGAAGGTTTGAGTCAAGCCCGAGTCGCGGCAAAGGAGGTAGTAACCCCCGGTTTGCGCCGCGCAAGGAACGCTGATCCGCGCATGCGCGCCTTCCGCTGAGTCAAGGGTCGTGCCATCCGGCGCGTAGAGCTGGATGAACGGCGTGCCAGAGCCGGAGGTTGAGGAGACATCGACAGTCATCGCGTCGCCGGCGACGAGTTCGAGCCTGAAAGCGTCCAGGTCGCCCTGTGCGACACGGGCTTTCCGAATCTCGCCCGCGCTCACCACTTCCACCCCATCGCCGAGATCCGGCGAGTTGGATCCGGGGATCTTGACCGCGCATAGCGTGTAGTCGTAGTTGTTCTGCAGCCCTCCAGCGACCACGACGCACGTGTACCGGCCGCCTTCAGAGAGTCGTTGCTCTGGGTAATAGACCACCGCGCCATCGCCCCCGCTGCCGAAGACCATATTGCCCAGGGGATCGAAGAGATAGAGAATGGGTCCGGCGGTGGGCGTGGTTCTTGTCAAAGCCAGGGCAATCACGTCGTCGGCCTTGGCGCTGAACGTGTAGGTGTCCATGTCGGCGGGCCCGGTGATGTGCCCGCTCGAGACCAACCCGAAGGTCAGGAGCTCAGGCGAATCGCCCACCTCGCGGACATTGCCCCCGCCCGACACCCTGGCGAGGCTCATGACGTAGCCGTAGGTGTCGAGGAGCCCCCCAGCAATCACGAGGCATGTGTAACGTCCCGTTTGCGCGAGTCGGAGTTCCGGGTAATGAACCGCGGCGCCATCGCCTCCACTCGCAATGATCGTATTGCCGAGGGGGTCGAACACATAGAGGATCGGCGCGGCCGTGGGAGTTGTTCTCACCAAGGCCAGGGCGATCACGTCGTTGGCATTGGCGATGAAGCTGTAGGTGTCCATGTCGGCGGGCCCGCCGATGTGTCCTTTCAGCGCTTGCCCAAAGTTGATGAACTCCGGGTCGTCTCCCGGCTCGCGCGTATTGCCCGGTCCCACCGCCTTGGCCAGGCTCAGGACATAGCCGTAGGAGTCGGCGAGTCCGCCGGCGACGACAATGCACGTGTATTTGCCGCTCTCTGTGAGTCGGAAGTCCGGATAATGAACCACGGCGCCATCGCCTCCGCTCGCAATGATCATGTTGCCGAGGGGATCGAACACATAGAGGATCGGCGCGGCCGTGGGAGTTGTTCTCACCAAGGCCAGGGCGATCACGTCATTGGCATTGGCGATGAAGCTGTATGTATCCATGTCGGCGGCCCCGGTGATGTGCCCGGCGACGACTTGCCCGAAGGCAATCGGCTCCGGGTCGTCCCCCGATTCGCGCTGATTCCCCCCGACCGTTGCCTTGGTCAGGCTCAGGACATAGCCGTAGGAGTCGGCGAGTCCGCCGGCGATGACAATGCACGTGTATTTGCCGCTCTCTGTGAGTCGGAGGTCCGGATAATGAACCACGGCGCCATCGCCTCCGCTCGCAATGATCATATTGCCGAGAGGGTCGAACACATAAAGTATCGGTGCGGCCGTGGGAGTTGTTCTCACCAAGGCCAGGGCGATCACGTCATTGGCATTGGCGATGAAGGTGTAGGTATCCATGTCGGCGGCCCCGGTGATATGGCCCTTGGCTACTTGCCCATAGTTCACCGGCTCGGGGTCATCGCCGACTTCCCGCAGATTGATTCCGCCCACCTGGGTCACGGTCAGGGAGTAGGAGTAGGAGCCGACGAAATCGGACGCGACGACAGCCACAATGTATTTGCCGGTCTCCGTCAACCGAAATGAAGGCTCATGAACAACGGCGCCGTTGCCCCCGTCCGCGATGATCAGATTGCCCAGCGGATCGTAGAGGTAAAGGAGAGGCGCGGCGGTGGGCGTCGTTCTGACCAGCGCCAGAGCGATCACCTGATTGGCGACCGCGGTGAAGGAATAGAAGTTGGTCTGGTCCGGGCTCGTGATGACGCCCGTTTTGACTTCGCCGAAGCTGATCGGCGTGCTCGCGCCCCGGGTGGATGTGCCGCAGACAAAAGTTGCGAGGATGACGGCGAGAGCGATGAACGGGAGGTTTCGCATAGGGGCAATGCTGAGAGTTGGTTTCGATAAGGGTTGCTCGGGATCATGCAAGAATTCGATCGCCCTTCAAGCGCAGTTCAGCGAGACAACGGATCTTCGGTTTGTTCATCGTCCGTCACACTGCGGCGGACACCAAGGATGTCTCCGTTCTGTTCAGCCTCGCGCACAACACCCTCGACTCCGACAAATTCCATCCGCCAGCGCCCGACGGCACCGACCACTGGTCAGGGTGTGGGTCATCACAAACGACAACGGCTATTCTCGGTTTTATCCTTTCAGCAAAAGGACTTCACATGAGATTCACAACAGACTCATGGAAAGATTGTTAGGTTAGCATTAGGTGAGAATTGCGTCTTGTCATATAAGGATACAATACTTTATCTATTGACATACTAGAGTTTGTGCTGATATTTCGCTCTGTTAAGTGTGATGAGCGAAGCGAACAAAAATGAAACAGGCCGGTCGGCGCCGGTGGAATCCAAGCCGAACTGGCTTGATCTGGGGCGCGATCAGGTCGCGTCTCTGCACTTCGGCACGGTCCTGATCACCGTCCACGACGGGCGAGTGGTGCAGGTCGAGAAGTTAGATTCGCCGACTTGGACATCCAGCTTCGTGGTTCTCCAGCCTCGCACGACTGACTCCTGCGGCGTTCGCATCGCGCGCGCTGCCGCCCGCAGCCAGCTTGTGATCGGGGACGAAACTCACCGTCGCGTTAAGGCCCGATATCCTTTCTCCATCCATCGACACGGAATCTGAATCAATCACCACCATGAAACTGAATCCCTTCACGAAACTCAGCGGATTGCTCGTGCTCGCCCTCTTGTTGAGCGGCAGCGCGCTTGCCAAGGAAATCACATTGCTCAACGCATCCTACGACCCAACGCGGGAACTTTACGTCGAGTTCAACGCGGCCTTCGCCAGACACTGGGAGGCGAAGACCGGCGACAAGGTAACCATCCAGCAGTCGCACGGAGGTTCCAGCAAACAGGCCCGCGCTGTCATCGACGGTTTGGCGGCCGATGTCGTTACGCTCGCCCTGGCCTACGATGTGGATGCCATCGCGGAACGAAGTCAGCTGCTTCCCGCCGACTGGCAAAAGCGGCTGCCGCACAACAGCGCGCCGTACACCTCGACCATTGTGTTCCTGGTGCGAAAGGGAAATCCGAAAGGCATCCAGGATTGGGATGATCTCGTGAAGCCGGGCGTGTCGCTCATTCCGGCCAACCCCAAGACTTCCGGCGCGGCGCGCTGGGCTTACCTAGGCGCATGGGGTTACGCGCTGAAGAAGAATGGCGGCGACGAAACCAAGGCCAGGGAGTTCGTCACCCAGTTCTACAAGAACGTGCCCGTGCTTGATTCGGGCGCGCGCGGCGCGACAACGACTTTTATTCAACGTGGCATCGGTGACGTGCTGGTCGGCTGGGAGAACGAAGCCTACCTTGCGCTGAAGGAGTTCGGCCCCGACAAATACGAAATCATCACTCCCTCCATCAGCATCCTGGCAGAACCCACCGTTTCGCTCGTGGACAAATCAGCGAAAAAGAAGGGCACCGAAGTCGTGGCGAAGGCCTATCTGGATTACCTCTTCTCCGATGAAGGCCAGGACATCGCGGGCAAACATTTCTATCGTCCGAGTTCGGAGAAGACCCTCGCCAAGTATGCCGGCCAGTTCTCCAAGGTGAAGCTGTTCACCATCGACGAGGTGTTCGGCGGTTGGAAAAAGGCGCAGAAAACCCACTTCGATGACGGCGGTGTTTTTGACCAAATCTTCAAGCCCTGACCCGATGAAACGACGCGCTTCCCATTTCATCACGCTGAGATGAAAGACACGACCATCCCTTGGGCAGTGACCGGCCAAAGCCCGTTTTCCTCCGACTCAGGAAGCGCGGGGGTCATGGCGCGCGTTGCCGACTTCACGACCCGCGTCATCGGACCCCGCCCGCTTGCATGCCGGGCAGAGCCGCCGGCCGGCACGCCCAAGGAACGGAACGGCGGCCCGGCTGCTCAGGGTCCATCCACTCTGGGCTTCGCGCCCGGAAATCTTGGGATGATTCCCTCGTCGGATGTCGCGCGGACTCCCCGGTCAGGCCGCACCCTGGCCAGGTTCTTGGAACCGCTCGACTCCTCCGCTGGCTCCGCCCACCTCGTTCGCCAGTCCGGTCTCCTGTTTGATAGCGATGGCGAATCGCATGAACTCCCGCGCTACCAGTTCACCGGCCCCCGCGGCGGCGGTGATGCGGTGCGCATCGGCATCTTCGCCACGGTTCATGGCGATGAACCGGAGAGCGGACTTGGCTTGCTGCGTTTCCTTCAAGAACTGGTTCAGCGGCCCGACGCGGCGGAGGGTTTTGTCATCAATGCCTACCCCATGTGCAATCCGACCGGCTACCTCGGCGCCACGCGGCACGCGCGCAGTGGGAAGGATCTGAACCGCGAGTTCTGGCGTGACTCGCGCGAGCCTGAAGTCCGGCTCCTGGAGGCGGAACTCCGGCGTCATCAATTCCATGGCATCGTTTCGCTGCATTGCGATGACACCAGCCACGGTCTTTACGGCTTCCTGAGCGGACGAAACTCCGGCGCGGTGCTCTCCGCCAGCCTGCTCGAACCGGCTCTGCGCGCAGCCGAGGAATTCCTGCCGCGCAATTGCGATTCTCGGATCGACGGCTTTCACGCGCGCGGCGGCGTGCTCTCCACGTGCTACGACGGTGTGCTGCGCGCGCCGGATGATGTGAGACCGCCGCCCTTCGAAATCACGTTTGAGACGCCGCAGCACGCGGCCGCCGTCCGGCAGGTCGAGGCGTTCAACGCCGCGCTCCTCACCATTCTCGCGGAGTTCCGCTATCTCCAGGCCATCGGACAAAACATTTGAACCCATGTTCAGCCTCCGCAAACGAAGCGTGCTGCCGGGATTCAACCTGACGATGGGGTTCACTCTGTTTTACATGAGCCTCTTCGTCTTCATCCCGCTTACCGGGATCTTCATCAAAACAGCCAGCCTCAGTGGGGAGCAATTCTGGGGCACGGTCACGTCCCCGCGCGTGCTGGCGTCGTATCGCATCACGTTCGGCGCTTCGTTCCTCGCCGCGCTGGTCAACTTGTTCTTCGGCTTGCTCGTGGCCTGGGTGCTGGTCCGCTATCCGTTCCCAGGAAAGAAGTTGGTGGACGCGCTCGTGGATCTGCCCTTCGCCCTGCCGACCGCCGTCGCCGGCATCGCGTTGACCGCGATTTACTCGACGAACGGCTGGGTTGGCGGGCTGCTCGAACCCCTCGGCATCAAGGTCGCCTACACGCCGCTCGGCATCTTTGTGGCGCTCACTTTCATCGGCCTGCCCTTCGTGGTTCGCACGGTGCAGCCGGTTCTCGAAGACCTCGAAACTGAACTGGAGGAGGCTGCCGCGAGCCTCGGAGCCAACCGCTGGCAGACGTTCCGCCGCGTGATTCTGCCGCCGCTCTACCCGGCCCTCCTGACGGGATTCGCGCTCGGTTTTGCCCGCTCGCTGGGTGAATACGGCTCGGTCGTCTTCATCTCCGGCAACATGCCCATGAAGACCGAGATCACGTCGCTGCTTATCATCACCAAGCTGGAACAGTACGACTACGCGGGGGCGACGGCGCTTGCCGTCGTGATGCTCGTCATCTCGTTCGTGATGCTGTTCACGATCAACCTGCTGCAAGGGTGGGGCAGCCGTCATCGCCAGCCGGCCTGAATTGTTTCAAGCATGACACCCACTTCCACATTGTCTCTGGCCCAGCACGCCGCTTCCGCGCGCCGCGCGACTTCCGAGCCGGCGCTTATCCGCCGTCTCCTTATCACGGTGGCGCTGCTGTTCCTTGGCTTTTTCATCGTGCTGCCGCTGGCTTCGGTCTTCGCGCTCGCGCTGGCCAAAGGCTTCGGCCCTTACTTCGCGGCCTTCGCCGATCCGGTGACGCTCGCGTCGATTCGCCTCACGCTCGTCGCGGCGGCCATCGCGGTTCCGCTGAATCTGGTCTTTGGCGTCGCGGCGGCGTGGGCCATTGCGAAATTCGATTTCATCGGCAAGAACCTGCTGAACACGCTCATTGACCTCCCGTTCTCCGTCTCGCCCGTCATCTCCGGGCTGATTTACGTGCTGCTCTTCGGCCTACAGGGATTGCTCGGCCCATGGCTGAACAACCACGACATCAAAATCATCTTCGCCATTCCGGGCATCGTGCTCGCGACGATTTTTGTCACGGTGCCTTTTGTCGCGCGCGAACTCATCCCGTTGATGGAAGCACAGGGGAAGGCCGAGGAAGAAGCCGCCATCGTGCTGGGCGCAAGCGGCTGGCAGACCTTCTGGCGCGTGACCGTGCCCAACATCAAGTGGGGCCTGCTTTACGGCGTGATCCTCTGCAACGCCCGCGCGATGGGGGAGTTCGGCGCGGTCTCTGTCGTGTCCGGCCACATTCGCGGCCAGACCAACACGATGCCGCTCCATGTCGAGATTCTCTACAACGAATACAACTTTGTCGCCGCCTTCGCCGTGGCCTCGCTGCTGACCCTGCTCGCGCTGGTGACTCTCGCCCTGAAGTTGTGGGTCGAGTGGAAGACCGCGCGTCAACAAGCCACTGAATCCTAATACGCCGCCAGACGCCATGAGCATTGAAGTCCGGAACATCACGAAGAAGTTCGGCAAGTTCACCGCGCTGAACGACGTAAGCCTCCAGGTCGAGCCTGGCGAACTCATCGCCTTGCTCGGTCCCTCCGGCTCCGGGAAGACCACGCTGCTCCGCATCATCGCCGGTCTGGAGTTTCCCGATTCTGGCCCGGCGCAGGTTCTCTTTCACGGCGAGGATGTCACGCCGCGCCCCGCCAGCGAGCGGAAGGCCGGCTTTGCCTTCCAGCACTACGCTCTCTTCCGGCACATGAACGTGTTCGAGAACATCGCGTTCGGCCTGCGCGTCCGCCCGCGCGATCAACGTCCCGCCGAAAGCGATATTCAGAAGCGCGTCGGCGACCTCCTGAAGTTGATTCAACTCGAACCACTCGGAAACCGCTTCCCTTCGCAGCTCTCCGGCGGCCAGCGACAGCGCGTCGCCCTCGCCCGCGCGCTCGCCGTCGAACCGAAAGTCCTGCTGCTCGACGAGCCGTTCGGCGCGCTCGACGCCCAGGTGCGCAAGGAATTGCGCCGCTGGCTTCGCCGGTTGCATGACGAGATTCATGTCACCACGCTCTTCGTCACGCACGATCAGGAGGAGGCGCTTGAGGTCGCCGACCGCGTCGTCGTGATGAACGAGGGACGCATCGAACAGATCGGCACGCCGGAGCAGGTCTATGACGAGCCGGCCAATCCGTTCGTCCTCCACTTCCTCGGCCACGTGAATCTGTTTCGCGGTCGCGTCGCCGAAGGCAGCGTGAAAGTGGGCGACACCGAAATCCGACTGCGTGATCCCAATGAGGTTCCTTACCTCACGGACACGGCGACGGTCTATTTTCGTCCGCATGATGTGACGGTGAACGCTTCGCCCGACGGCCCCGCCACCATCGCTGCCATCGTGAAGCATGTGAACGCCGCCGGACCGGTCGTGCGGTTGAGCCTGACACGTCGCGACGACGGCAGCCATTTCGACGTGGAGTTGCCACGCGAACAGTGGCGCAGCCTGCAACGCCAGCCAGGCCAGGAAGTATTCGTCCATCTACAAAAAGTGCGCGTCTTCGCGGAAAGCCAAACCATCCAGACGGACGGCTTTACGATTTAACCCGCACCCATACCCAAGGACTGACCATGCCCCGCATCTACAAGGCCATCACTGAGACCAGCGGCAACACGGGTATTGCGCTCGCGTTCGTCGCAGCGCCGCGCACCCTTCAGCACCTGAGCCAGGTGGAGCAGGGGAAGGGGTTGAGCCGTATCTACCGCGGCAAACCACCGCTGCCGCCCGCGCGCTACCGGTGAGCTTTCCTAGGAGACTCGCCAGGCGCGCTCCGCTCAATCTGGGGAACCGGGCCAGCCTGGAGACTGAGCAAACAGCGGCGGCGTGGCTTCGGGTACGCCGTCCTTCCCTATTTCAAATATGAAAATCGAGCGCCGAGTCCGCGCTCCTGAACCGTTCCTTGTGCAATAACATGCCCTCAAGCGTCGTCTGCTCCAGAATACGGGCCGTCGCGTCGCGGACGTTCTTCATCACCATCCGGATCAGGCAGGTGCGCTCGTCGACGCAATCATCGCACGGCGCATAAGCCATCTGGCTGACGCACGGAGTGGGCGCCAACGGCCCATCCATCAAGCGGATGACCTGACCCAGGTTGATTTCCTTGGGGCTGCGCAACAACTCGTAGCCACCTGACCTTCCTGAGCGACTCCTCAGCAGACCCCCCGACTTCAGATCGACAAGAATCGCCTCTAAGAACTTCTTGGGTATGCGCTCGGCTTGCGCGATGTCCTTGATCATGATCGGCCCCTGCCCACGCCGCTCCGCCAGGCACAAGAGCGCGCGAATGCCATATTTGGCTTTCTTGGAAAGCATCGGCCCGACGCTACGACACTTTTCAAAAAGCGCACGGCCAAAGTCGTTGGACGGAATACCGCTGTTTTTGAACTGAAGACGCTTTCTCTCATCATGAGGGAGGCGGTCCGAGTTGGGCACGCTGACGCAAACCCCCTCCTTAGTTTGAAAATCCGCAAGTCCAAGGCCGCGAAAAAGCCCGGACTAACGGACGCTTGGAGTCATGGAGACCAGTTGGGGTGAAAACCCCATAGTCGACGCGCCGTTGCATTGCCTATTTTCCGTGCGTGAAACATAAAAGCATCTCCCAGGCTCAAAACCCAAAGCATTCAGGCGCATCACCGTCGGCCGCATCTGAGGAATTAAAGCAAACCACAACGGATTATGCGCCCGCACCGGACGCTGTGGCCAGAAAGGCCTACTTCGCTTATGTGAACGAAGGTTCGCTGCCCGGACGCGAGGTGCAGCACTGGTTGGCCGCGGAGGCGGAACTGCTCGCGGAACGCAATCTCACTCGGGTCCACGGCTTCCATAACAAGACATAAGACGTCCTTTTTCAGCAACCAACCCTTACAGAACTGAATCATGAAAACTTCCGCAGCCACTCTTCCGGAACGGCCTAAGATGTACGAAACCGAAAACGACCTCTCGCTCCAGCGCCGGACGGAACTGAACACCCTGATGAATCAACGGCTGGCCGACGCCGTGGATTTGCAAATGCAGATGAAGCAGGCGCACTGGAACGTGAAAGGTCCAAGCTTCATCGGCCTGCACGAGCTTTTCGACAAGGTGGACGAGGCCGTGGAGTCTTATGTGGACATGATCGCTGAACGCATTGTGCAACTTGACGGCGTGGCCGAGGGCACCGTGCGCGTATCCGCCGCGCGATCAAGGCTCGTCGAATATCCACTCGCCATCGCGGAGGGCATGGCTCATGTTGAAGCAGTCGCACGCGCGCTTTCGACTTTTGGACAGGCCGCCCGCAGCACGATCAATGAGGCGGACGAATTGGATGATGCCGACACGGCGGATCTGTTCACGGAGATTTCGCGCGGCACTGATAAGTGGCTTTGGTTCGTCGAAGCCCATTCCCAGGCAACAAAATAGAACCCATGAAAAAGAGACCCATCACCAAATTTGCGGAAACTGTGCAAACACCGGTTTTTCCGAAAACGGCGCATCAGTTTCGGCCGGTTCCCAAGGCAACCGTGAGCGCCAAGCCGCCAAAGCGCGATAAAGCCTCCTCCAAATCCCGCGATGTGCGTGAGGATCGCGGGACGCGAGTAATGAAAACATCGCAGAACGACCGGACTTTTCACCGCCGGTAATCTATATCTTAGCGCCGGCCTTGGCACGGTCACTCCCGAGATCGTGCGGGGCGCGGGGCGCGGGGCGGCGGAGCTGTCCATTATTGACGGCGACTTGTCGAGTGCCGCGACCAAGTCCCATTTTACAGAGGCCAATCGGGAATGAACCGGCGAACCGGATATGGGTCCGAATGCTGCGATTCTTGAATCAGCGCCCGAGTCTGAACGCCGGGATCCGGCGTCCGGCTCGACCGGACACAAAGTGCGGGTTGCTCCGAGCGAAGATGGAGACGACGAAGGCCGAAGCTGAGCTTGAGCAACGTTTCCTAGCCATCAAAGCCGCTGCCTTGGCGGTGATTTCCAGATCGACGGCCAGTCACGCCGTAATCACCGACGCTTCATTGCCGATGCGTTTAGGTTGATGCTTCGCCAACGCTTCGGGATTCGTGTTCTTGAGGATTCCCCGCGCGTGAACCGATTCCTCTTCGGACCCATGCGCGATCAAGACATACTTGCCGCTCTTAACCGCCGTCTCATATTGCAGAATACTGTCTTTGGGGATGCCAATGCTGAAAAGCCCGGCGCCCAGCGCGCTCAGTCCCCCTGCAACCATTGCGCCTTCCAGCGCCCCAACAATCCAGCCGACAATCGGTCCCGCCATGAGCAACGGGCCGAGACCGGGAATTACAAAGAACGCGGACCCAAACAAGAGCCCCCAAAAACCGCCCCAGTAGGCGCCGAGTTGGCCCCAGTATTTCATGCGGTCGCCGGTATTGTAGTAGCCGACTACGTTTTCCTCTGTGTGATAGTCGCGTCCGACAATGGAAAGTTTCTTCATGTCAAAGCCCGCTTGCTGCAGTTCCTTGACCGCGGTTTCGGCATCGGTGTGCGATTTGAAAATCGCCACGACTGAATTGTTCTTGATCATAATGTTGACGCTTTGGTTTTGGTTTCTATCGCGGATGACATGTTAGGTCGCTGCCGCGCCCCGGCTATGGGGTTTTCACCCCATTGTTCGCCGCGGCGAAAATCGACAGTGTCTTAGCGGCGAAATATGCATACTCCCGATCTTTGTGCTCCGGTTCGTCTGGGCGCGCTGGAGGCGCCGAATCGTATCGTGATGGCGCCGCTCACGCGCAGGCGGGCGGGACTGGGTCGCGTGCCGACGCCGTTGATGGCGGAGTATTACGCCCAGCGGGCGGCGGCGGGACTGATCGTCAGCGAAGCCACGGCGATTTCGCAACAAGGCACGGGTTGTCCCAACTCGCCCGGCATCTACACGGACGACCAAATCACCGGCTGGCAACGCGTCACCGAGGCGGTGCATCTGGCAGGCGGAAGAATTTTCCTTCAACTCTGGCACATGGGCCGGATTTCGCATCCGAGTTTTCAACCGTCGCTCAAGCAACCGATCGGATTGGCAGCATTCGATATGGGAGATGATAGAGCGCAAACGGCAATCACGGGACAGCGGTCCAAGCCAAGGCAAACCAGGATATCCTTATGTCGAAAACTACGAGCCGAGAAATCCGGCTGACATCGCGCCCTAAGGGAATTCCCACCGCCGCCAATTTTGCGTTGGCGCAAACGGAACTGCCGCCACTTCAAGATCAACAGGTCTTGGTGCGCAACCTTTACATGTCCGTTGATCCCTACATGCGCGGTCGCATGAACGAAGGGAAATCATACGTGCCACCGTTCGAGTTGGGCAAGGTGATGGAAGGCGGCGCGGTTGGCGAAGTCGTAGAATCGCGCGCCAAGGAATTCAAAGCGGGCGACGCCGTCACTTCCAACTTTGGCTGGCGTGAATCCTTCATCGCGTCGCCGAAAGAACTGCATTGGGTAAGCCGCGAGGTTCAGCCGCTGTCGGTTTATCTCGGCGCGCTCGGCATGACGGGTATGACGGCTTGGGCGGGATTAAACCTGGTGGAAGTCAAAGCCGGCGACGTGATCTTCATTTCTGGAGCAGCCGGCGCAGTGGGCAATGTGGCGGGACAACTGGCAAAACTGCGCGGTTGCAAAGTCATTGGCTCGGCTGGCTCGATGGAGAAGGTCCTGTTTCTCCGGGACGAATGTGGCTTCGATATCGCCTTCGATTACAAAGTCGGCCCGGTGCTCGAACAGCTAAACGTCGAAGCGCCGGACGGCATTGATGTCTATTTTGACAATGTCGGCGGCGAAACACTTGAAGCCGCGCTCTCGGCGTTGCGGGTTCATGGCCGGATCATCGCCTGCGGCGGCATCTCAGGTTACAACGCGGAAAAGCCAAAGCCCGGCCCAAACAATCTCTTCAACATGATTGTCAAACGGCTGACGATGAAGGGACTGATCGTTCGCGATTCGCTGGAACGTCAGGGTGAATTTGAAAAGGAAGTCGGCGGATATTATCGCGCAGGCAAGTTGAAGAACAAAGAAACGGTCGTTATCGGAATTGAGCAGGCAGTGGCCGCATTCATCGGACTTTTTGACGGGAAAAACATCGGCAAGATGGCGGTAAAGCTGACGTGAGCCAGGGAGGTCCATGATGAAGAAAACCTCGTTTCCACTCTCGGAGGTCTATCGGTTGCTTGAATCCGGACCTGTCGTGCTGGTCACAACCGCACGCGCTGGGCGGGCAAACATCATGCCGATGTCGTGGCATCTGATGATGGAATTCGAGCCGCCACTCGTAGGCTGCGTGATCAGCGACCGGAACTACTCGTTCGAGACTTTGAAGACCACCAAGGAATGCGTGCTTAACATTCCGACTGTGGAGTTGGCAAAAACGGTGGTTGATTGCGGAAACACTTCGGGCCGTCGCACCGACAAGTTCAAGACCTTCGAACTCACTCCGGTGGCCGCAAAGTCTGTCAAAGCCTCGCTTATCGCCGAGTGTTATGCGAGTTTGGAATGCAAGGTCCGGGATGGAAAACTGGTCGCCAAATACAACTTCTTCATTCTGGAAGTAGTTCAAGCGTGGATTGACCCGACACTGAAGCGACCGCCAACGATTCATCACCAAGGCGAAGGCGAGTTCATGGTCGCGGGCCGCATACTGCATCTGCCTTCCAAGATGACTTCTCTCGCCCGTAACAAAAATCCCGCGCGTCGGCCGCCCCGCCCATGAGCGACGTTGTACTCGGAATGGAAAACCTGACGCGTCGTTTCGGAACGTTCACGGCGGTGGATGCTGTGACGCTTTCAGTCAATGCCGGCGAGGTGTTCGCGCGCAGCGGTGCGATGCCCACGGGGAACATTCCTTATCTCGACTTCATTGCGCCCGGCATTCTCGCGCAGAGCGTCCTCTTTGTGGCGATCTTTTATGGTATCAACGTCATCTGGGAGCGCGACCTCGGCATCGTGCGGCGATTCCTCGCCAGTCCAACGCCGCGCGCCGCCCTCGTGCTTGGCAAAGGACTTTCCGCCGGTGTCCGCACGCTCTCGCAAGCGGCCATTGTTTACACCATCTCGCTATTCCTCGGGGTTAAG
This sequence comes from Verrucomicrobiota bacterium, assembly GCA_016199985.1. Classification (GTDB taxonomy): domain Bacteria; phylum Verrucomicrobiota; class Verrucomicrobiia; order Limisphaerales; family UBA11320; genus UBA11320. Next base: position 118,609 of record JACQFQ010000050.1, read on the forward strand.
CTGAGTTGGAGTCCGGCTGGGCTGCTCAACGTCCTGGTCATCGTGATCATTGCGACGACGATGTTCGCGACGTTCTCGCTCATCATCGCGTGCCTCGTTAAAACATGCGAGCGCTTCATGGGTGTTGGTCAATCGCTCACCATGCCGTTGTTCTTTGCGAGCAGCGCGATTTATCCCACTGACATCATGCCGGGCTGGCTGAAAACCATTTCACGTCTCAACCCGCTGACCTACGTCGTGGACGCCCTGCGCGCCACCATGCTGACCGGCAGCACGAGCACGTTTGGGCTGCGTTATGACTACGCTGTCATGCTGCTGACGACCGCCGCTCTCGTTCTCGTTTGCGCCCGCCTGTATCCCCGGCTGGCAATCTAAAATGGAAATCCAAAACTCCACTTTTGTTTCACCAATCCCGCCGAAGCGGGTTGGCATTGCCGCCGACCACGGCGGTTTCGAGTTGAAGCACTATCTCGCCGAGCGGTTGAGGGGCGCTGGTCATGAAACAATTGATTTCGGAAACGGACGCTCGCAGTGGGACGATGATTATCCTGATTATGTTGTGCCCCTGGCCCGCGCCGTTGCCGATGGAGATGTGGAGCGAGGGGTTGCGATTTGCGGAAGCGGAGTGGGAGTGGCAAGTCCGTATTGCTCAGGCAACTCATCGGACTGGAGGAGCCGGACGAGGGGAAAATTCTGATCGAAGGCCATCCGATTCAACCGCCGGACGTCAGCACCCGCTACCGGGTTGCCATGGTTTTCGAGTCCGGTGCGTTGCCAACCTCGATGATCGTTGGAGAAAATGTCGGTCTGTATCTGGCTGAGGACCACCTGAAATCACCCGCCGAAATCGCGGAGATCGTTTCCCAGGACCTTGATCAGGTCGGCCTGAAAGGCGCCGAAAGCAAAATGCCCGACGAACTCTCTGGCGGTATGCGGAAGCGCGTGGCCATCGCCCGGGCTTTGGTCATCGAACCGCAGTTGATTCTTTACGATGAACCCACCAGTGAACTTGATCCGGTTTCTGCGGTGAACATTGCTGCCGAAATCGTGAAGCTTAACGAACGCATTCGTGTAACCACCCTGGTGGTCTCCCATGATCGCGACTTGGCGTTCAGCATCGCCCATCGTATCGCGATGCTCCATGAAGGCCGTATCGTCGCAATCGGCGCCCCGGAGGAGATCAAACGCAACACCGATCCGCGCGCGCAACAGTTTGCGAAGGCCAGCATTGTCAAAAGTCTGGCTCCCTCCTATCCTTTGGAATCGATGGTTTCCATTCCCGTTTAAGCGCCGCGTTGAGACGCGCTCGGGTGCGGAAACCTCTTGATTGCGCCAAAAGGCAAAGGGTGGGGTTAACACCCCATAGGTAAGCGCTCGCTCTCTCGCCTAGAGTGGATTGGCCCGCGAAGTCTAACGCGACAATAGAAGCAAAACACAGAAACACTTAACTATTTATGGCAAGAGTAATTGGCATTGATCTAGGGACGACAAATTCCTGCATGGCGGTCATTGAAGGCGGCGAACCTTCAGTGCTTGATAATTCCGAAGGCAAACGCACCACGCCATCGGTGGTGGCTTTCACCAAAACGGGCGACCGGCTCGTCGGCGAGTCCGCCAAGCGGCAGGCCGTCACCAACTCCCGCAATACGATCTATTCGATCAAGCGGTTCATGGGACGAAAATTTGACGAAGTGCAGGAGGAAATCAAACGCGTGCCCTACAAAGTGGTCCGGGCCGCCAACGGTGACGCGGCCGTCGAAGTGGAAGTGAACGGCAAGCCGAAGCAATTCAGCCCGCCGGAAATTTCCGCGATGATTCTCAGCAAGCTCAAAGCGGACGCGGAGACGCGGTTGGGCGAGAAAATCACCCAGGCCGTCATCACGACTCCGGCCTATTTTAATGACTCGCAACGCCAGGCTACGAAAGACGCGGGTCGCATTGCGGGCCTCGAAGTGCTCCGCATCATCAACGAACCGACTGCCGCGTCGCTGGCTTATGGCCTCGACAAGAAAAAGGACGAAAAGATCGCGGTCTATGACCTCGGCGGCGGCACATTCGATATTTCAGTGCTGGAACTCGGCGACGGCGTCTTCCAAGTCAAAGCCACCAACGGCGATACACATCTCGGCGGCGATGACTGGGACAATTGCCTCATGGATTGGATGCTGGACGAGTTCAAAAAGGAATCCGGCATGGACTTGCGTCAGCAGCCCGACGCGCTTCAGCGCATCAAGGAGGAAGCGGAAAATGCCAAGATCGCCTTGTCCAACGCCACGACCTACGACATCAACCTGCCGTTCATCACGGCCGACGCCAGCGGACCGAAGCATATCCAGAGGACGCTCACCCGCGCCAAGATGGAACAACTCACCGACAAGCTTTTTGAGCGCACAATTGCGCCGGTAAAGGCGTGCTTGAAGGATGCCGACATCGACGCTGGGAGAATTGATGAACTGGTTTTGGTCGGCGGCATGACCCGGATGCCGCGTGTGGTCGAAACGGCGCATACGCTCGTCAACAAACCTCCGCATCAGGGTGTCAATCCTGACGAAGTCGTGGCGGTCGGCGCAGCGATCCAAGCGGGAGTGCTCAAAGGCGAGGTCAAAGACGTGGTGTTGCTGGATGTGACACCGCTGTCCCTCGGCATTGAAACTCTCGGCGGCGTCTTCACCAAGCTGATCGAGCGCAACACCACCATCCCAAGCCGCAAGTCGGAAACCTTTTCCACGGCTGCGGACAATCAGCCCGGGGTGGAAATTCATGTGTTGCAGGGCGAGCGTCAGTTTGCAAAGGACAGCAAGACCATCGGCAACTTCAAGCTCGATGACATTCCTCCTGCCCCGCGTGGCGTGCCGCAGATTGAAGTCAGCTTTGACATTGATGCCAACGGCATTCTGCATGTCGGCGCGAAGGACCTCGGCACGGGCAAGGAACAGAAGATCACCATCACCGCGAGCAGCGGCCTCTCCAAGGACGAGATTGAGAAGATGCGCAAGGATGGAGAACTCCACGCCGACGAGGACCGGAAGCGCAAGGAAGAAATGGAAACGCGCAACGAGGCCGACAACTCGGTCTATCGCACAGAGAAAATGTTGAAGGACAACCGGGACAAAATGTCCGAGGCGAACCGAGGGAAGATTGAATCCGCAGTCAACGAGGTCAAGGAGGCACTCAAAGGCAGCGACGCGGCGGCCATCAAATCCGCCAGCGAAAAGCTCAACGAAAACTGGCAGGCCGCCTCAGCGGAACTTTACAAAGCGGCCGGAGAGAAAGCCAAGACTGGTCAAAACCGTGCCGGTGGACACCCAGGAGCGCAGTCCGAAGCCAACGGCGCTCGGGACGACGGCAAGAAAGAGGAAGGCCCAATCATTGACGCTGAAGTTGTGGATGCCAAATAAGTCGTCTAGCGGGATGCAAGTTTGCTTCGCCTCGACTCTGGTTCTCACGCGAGGACTCGATGATGTCAGAGCAATCACGTCATCGCACAACCCGGCGCAGGAGGTCGTGCACATTGCGGTCGCAGCGTTGCCGAAGCGGATCAAAGGTCACACAACGCCACGAGTGCGTCAGCAGACCGTGAGCGAAGCCAAGGAAGTGTGGCGTTACGAGGGAAATCCCAACTGAGGCATCCGAGAATTCAGATCTGGGAATATTGGGTTGAGAACTCATGAACAAATCCAAAACAGTTCATCCCGAAGTTCGCATTGGTCATGTTCATTTGAAGGTGGCCGATCTGGAGCGGGCACTTGCGTTTTATCGCGATGTGCTCGGATTCGAACTCACACAACGCTACGGTCACCAGGCGGCGTTCCTTTCCGCTGGCGGTTACCACCATCACATCGGGCTGAACACATGGGAGAGTCAGGGTGGTTCTCCGCCTCATCGTGGTGCGACTGGTCTTTATCATGTGGCTATTGTTTATCCGACCCGCGCGGAACTTGCAGACGCCTTACGCAGGCTCATCAAGGCAGGAATACTGAAATGGACCCCGAAATTTGGACCACGCCTTAAGCTAGACTTTTCGAGAACTGCTCGATGTGAGAAAGAGCAGATCAATGAAACGAAAACGAAAACAGTACAGCGG
>JACQFQ010000005.1 GCA_016199985.1 Verrucomicrobiota bacterium
GCCATCGGAACCGGGCCACCAGCTCCGCCAGCAGTTCGATGAAGTGAATCCGGTCGGTATCATCAAGGTAGATGCGTGTGCGCCCGTTCCCGCGCGACGTGACGTGATACCAACAACCCGCCCGCTCTATCCTCAAAGGCCTTGCCATGCCCAGATGCAGACTGATTCACGTACAAGAAGCAACAAATATAAGAGATAAGAGATCTGACCCCAAGTGCCCCCGATTAGCATGCGAAACTGCTGCTCAACTCCACATTACTTATCACTCAACATAAGGCCAAATCTGCGATGTCAAAAAAGTGCGTAACAATTACTTATGACGCTATGTTTAGAGAGGGTTCTGTTTCATGAACACCGCTCGGTGTCCGCCTCGCCCTAGGCGCACTCGTCTCCCAGTAATGAGACTTTGGACATACAAGCTGGGCATGAAATCGGACTGCTCGATCAGGATTACGCGGGAGCCGCTCTGATCCATGTCAACTACGCTATTCATCCCGCGGAACTCGAACTCTCCCACGACGACAAACCCCTCGAAATTCTCACGGAGAATCAGGCATCCAGCCTTCCTACCGCGCCAGCCACACAGGTAAACTCTGTCATCGGCCAGGAATATCTTATTGAGTGCGAAGTTGGTAGCCACGCACTTCACCGCAGAAGGATGCGCTATGTCGCCCAGATAGGCCCGATCGCTCCTTGACGCAAGACCGAAACGGCTTCCGCTTGCATCGACCTCAAACCTAGCTACTCGCCAGACGCCTCGTTCCTTCGCGGAGGTTGCTCCCACATTCGGCGGGGATGAAACCTCTACAACGTCATTTGAAGCTATGTGTAGGAATGCTCCCGACGCAAAGTAAACACCATCTTGGATATTCGTGAACCAAGCGACGACTTTTCCCCCTTCGTCAAAGAACACTTTCGATGCGGGGGGCGCGGTCTGACGTGTCACTCCGTTGGTTGTTATGGCGAATGCTATCCAATTGGAGCGCGAGGAGAATAGCGGAGTGACCAGGAGCTTGGTTTTCGTCCTATCCGATTGCAAATCGTCGACACCTCCAATCTCAAAACCTGCTCGGCGGATGGCCTCCACGACCTTTTTATCCGAGAACTGAATGACATCCCTAAGCAGAGAATCTTTTGGTGCTGGTTGCGCGTTTTGCCGCAGGCCACATACCAGAAGTAACAGGGCAAAAGCTGCAGAGCGACGGTTTGGCATACGAAAGCTTCAGAAGTTTAGGAAGTCATGTCCACGAAATCGAGGACGATGGTGGCGCGGTGGCTTTAGGCCGTTTTGCTTTAGAGCCTGTCTGAGAAATCAGTTTGGCGCCCGGGCCAAACTGATTTCTCAGACAGGCTCTTAGGAGATTCCCCGGTTTTTACGCGTACGACTTGTGGGTAATTGAAAGGTCCATCCTCCGCTTACTGACGGAAGACCTTCGTAAGCGGTTCCTGCAAATCCTGCGGCTGAATTTCGCACGCCCATTCCCATCAATGCGTTCTGCGTGCCTGCTTGCGCATTAAGCTGGACGGTGACGCCGTTGTACTGTTGGGCGTATTCAAGACTCGGCGAAATGAAGGTTTCCGAAGTCGCAGGGAGCTTCCCGCGAATCCCTCATCGCTCCTCAGGGGCCGTCACGCGGCGGAGCGGAAGTAGCGTTTGACCCAGATGAGATACGCCAGCGTTGGCACAATCCAGATCGCGGTTGCCCAGATCATGAAGCCCTCGTTCATGAGCCCTTGCTTTCGAATCATGTCGATCATCTCCTGCCCATAGCCCATCTTTTGATACATCTCCGCCATGTCGACGCGAGTGAAGGTGATGACGTTTGAGAGGGCGCCCAGCGCAAGGAGCGCGACAACGGCCCGCCATCCGGCCACTCGAACACGGTACCACGCCCGGCCGATCCAGAGGAGCAATCCCGCGAACGCGAGAGCCAACACGATCGCGGGAACTCCGCTCACCAGCGCGCCAAACAGAGGAAACACCGCCATGCCGGTGAAAGGGAAGACAAGCATCCAAGCCGCCGAAAGAGTGGTCAGGCAGGACACGCCGAGAACCGGAAGCGGACAGGCGTCGGTCCAACCGGGGTTCGGGTCGCGCGCCTCGCATGTCGCTTTCGTGTGGCGGTTCCCGTAGAACCAAACGATCGCGCCGGGGATCAGGATCATGAGGACGCTCATCACCACAATCTGAATGACGACGATCATCATCAAGGCTCCCGTAGGCATACCCTGAGGGCCGGCTCCCCCCGAGGCGAGCATCCGTGGGAGGAGCCATGCCATGAGGGGCACGCCGATAAACCCCATGCACATCCAGGGCCAGGCCCAAACCAGCAGGAGCGCTCGCGCCCAGCGGCGACATAGGATCGATCCGATCCCCAACCCAACAAACGCCGCCCCGGCTCCGCCGTAAACCGCGATGGCGGGAAGCATCATGTTCATGTTGGCAGGAGCGCCACCGTTCGCGGCCAGCATCCTTTGACCGAAAACCATCAAGGCGCACAACAGAAGCGCAAGAGCTCCGAGAAGAATCTCCAGGATTCCGAACGTGATGAGGCCGGCCCGGCGGTCGCGGTGGTCAGAGGGCTGAGGAGCGGCTGTGCCTTGGGGAATCTCGGCCGGGTTCATGCGCGGCACAGTAGGCGATCCACCCATCCCGTCAACCGCGGTCGGGAAGTTCTATTGAAATGTCTCACGGTTTCAACTAACACCTCCAAGCTCAGTCGTCCCCCGCTTCCCTATCCATGAGGAGGCCGGGTGAGGCAGACTCGAAGCATCTTATGCGCATGATTCCATTGATCTCGACGACCGGGCTACGGCGGGCGCGGAACTTTTTTGCAACGCTCGCAATGGGGTGCCTCTTCGCGCTGCCCGCCCTATCTCAATCCGCGCTTGGCGCGGGCTTGAGGCTCTCCCCGAACGCCCAGTTGCATCCGGGTGTCGACGCCGGTGAATGGCTTCTGTCGGAGTTGAACTGCTCCGCCTGCCACACGGCAACCGTCGAGGAACAGAAACGCCTCGCGCCTCGTCGTTCGCCCATCTTGTCCGAGATTGGATCGCGAGCGACGCCGCAGCATCTCCGCGCGTTTCTCTCCGACCCGCAGTCCGTGAAGCCCGGCACTCCCATGCCCGACCTTCTCCACGCTTTGACTCCCTCCGCGCGTTCGGAGGCCGTCGACGCGCTGGTGCACTACCTCAGCTCGCTGCGCGGGACGAACGTTCCCGCCGCGTCCGGCGCCAGCGCCCATCTGATCCAGCAGGGACAGCGCCTCTACCACACCGTGGGATGCGTCGCGTGCCACGCGCCCCAGGATCGGCCCGACTCCCTCGGACAGGACGCGTTCTCAGCCCTGGAGTCCGCGTCCATCCCCCTGGGCCCGCTGGCCCGAAAGACCACCGTCGACGCGCTCGCTCAATTCCTCCAGGACCCGTTGAAGACGCGGCCCTCCGGCCGAATGCCCTCGCTCAATCTGGGCCGCGGCGAAGCGCTGGCCATTGCCACATACCTGCTCCGAGAGCAGGCGAGCTCGGGGCCCAAAGGGCCGCGCGTCCGCATGCCTGGGTTGCACTACGACTACTTCGAAACCCTCGTCCACGCGACCGCCGGCCTTGAGAGCGCGGCGCCCACCCTCAGCGGATCGGTGGAGCAGTTCACGCTCGCGCCCAAGCGTCGCGATGAACAGATCGGATTCCGTTTCACCGGCGCCCTGACCGTGCCGCGCGAGGCGACATACACATTTTTCGTCGCGTCGGATGACGGGGCGAAGCTCTGGATCGATGGGCAGGTGATCGTGGACAACGACGGGGTTCATGCGCCGAGCGAGAAGTCGGGCAAGCTCGCGCTCAAGGCCGGCGAGCACTCCATCGCTTTGCTCTACTTCAACGAGTACGCGGGCGGCGAACTCGCCGTGCGCTGGCAGGAGGAGGGGCACGGAAAACGACCCATCCCCTCGGCCGCGCTTTCGCATACGTCCGAATCAATGCAGCCGTTGGAACCGGAGAACCTGGCGCTGGACCCAGCCAAAGTCGCCCGGGGCGAAACGCTCTTTGGATCGATGGGTTGCGCGGCCTGCCATCTCGGCGCCGCTCCCGGCAAAGGCCCGTCGTCAGCGGCGCCCGCTCTCGCCGCGTTGAGGACAGACGCCCCGAAAGGATGCCTGGGATCTCCAGGACCCGCGGCCGCTCGATTCGCGTTCAGCGAGGAACAAAGGGCCGCGATGCGGACGACCCTGTCGAAACCTTCGAAACTGCGGGAACCCCTGCTGCCGAAAGCCCAGCTCGCCCGAACCCTCGCGGCGTTGAACTGCCTCGCTTGTCACTCTCGAGACGGCGCTGGCGGCCCGACCGAAGCGCGCAATGGGTTTTTCACGACAGCAAACAACGAGGACCTCGGCGACGAAGGCCGCATGCCGCCTCATCTCTCAGGCGTGGGCGACAAGCTGCGAACAGACTGGATCCAGAAGGTGCTGCTCGAGAAGGCCGCCGTCCGTCCCTACATGGCCGCGCGTATGCCCCAGTTTGGCAAAGAGAACGTGGGAATGCTGCCGGACCTTTTTGAAAAGGCGGACAGCGTCGGGGCGTCGGCGGCCCAGGTTCCCGCGCCTTCGGCCGCGGACGAGAAGTTCGGACGACAACTGGTCGGCACGGGCGGACTTTCCTGCATCGCGTGCCACGTTTTCAGTGGCCGTAAATCCCTCGGTGTTCCGGCCCTCGATCTCACGATGATCTCGCAACGTCTCAAGCACGACTGGTTCGCCAGATACCTCGTCGATCCGGCAGCGCTGCGTCCCGGCACTCGCATGCCTTCGTTCTGGCCCGAGGGCAAGGCCGCGAACAAGGACATCCTGAACGGAGACACCTCGCGGCAGATCGAGGCGATCTGGAACTACCTCGCGGCCGGAAGAGCCGCCAAGTTGCCCGAAGGGCTGGTCCCCGTCGGAGTGGAGCTGAAGCCGAGCAATGAGGCGGTGCTCTACCGTCATTTCATCGAAGGGGGCGGGTCCCGGGCGATCGGCGTGGGATATCCGGAGAAGGCCAATCTCGCGTTCGACGCCAACCAACTGCGGCTCGCGTTGATCTGGCATGGCAAGTTCATCGACGCGGGGAAGCATCGACGCGATCGCGGCGATGGCTATCAGCCTCCGCTCGGCGACGACGTGCTCCGATTGCCGGAAGGCGCGCCCTTCGCCAGGCTCGGCGCCGCCGACGCGCCCTGGCCGGCCGAGTCGGGCAAGTCCGCGGGATATCAGATGAAGGGGTATCAGCTGGACGCCCTCCAGCGTCCCGCGTTTCGCTACACGTTCAGCGGCGTGAATGTGGAGGATTACACCATGGCCTTTGCCCATGAGCCGGAGCCCGGGTTGCGGCGGCGCATCCAGCTGCGCTCGGACACGGCGCTCGCCGGCCTTTACTTCCGAGCGGCCGTCGGCGCCCAGATACTGCAGAAGGGCGGCGGATATCAGGTCGACAACCGGCTGACGCTCCGATTCCAGCTGCCGCCGGGCGCCACGCCCATCATCCGCAAGTCAGGGGGCGCTTCCGAGCTGCTTATCCCGCTGAACACAACGGCCACGAGCTTCGAGCTCACCGAGGAACTGACCTGGTAACGCGCCTTCAACCTCATCTCACCGACACATGAATCGACTCCTCATCCCGATCTTTTCTCTGGCCTGGCTTGCGGCGCTCTGCGTGAAAGCGCCGGCGGACGTCCCGCAGCTCCAGTACAAGAAGCTCGCCACGCGGGCTGAAACCGAGAAGGCGGCGCTCGAAGCGAACGCGGGCGGTAGCCCGGAGATCAAGGCGCTCGTCGCCGACCGGCTGGACCTCGATTTTCCGAAAACCGAGGAGGACAAATACTATCACCTCCTCACGTTCTCCCTGCCGCCCGATGTTCAGCTGGAGCCGGGAGCGCTGGATTGGATGCCTGGCGGAAAGCTCGCGGTGTCGACGCGCGTGGGAGACATCTGGATTCTGGCGAATCCCACCGAGCAGCCGCCGCTGCATCCGCAATGGTCGCGTTACGCCTCAGGCCTTCACGAGGTGCTCGGTCTCGCCTACCGCGAGGGATGGCTTTATTGCACGCAGCGCGGCGAAGTGACACGCATGAAGGACACCGATGGCGATGGCCGCGCCGATCTCTTCGAGACTGTGAACGATGATTGGAACATCGGCGGCGACTACCACGAGTACGCGTTCGGATCGAAGTTTGACCGCGAAGGGAACATGTGGGTCGTGCTCTGCTTGACCGGTTCGTTCACGAGCGAGTCGACGTTCCGCGGCTGGTGTCTGCGCGTCACGCCGGAGGGAAAGTCCATCCCCACCTGCAGCGGCATTCGCTCCCCGGGAGGCATCGGGATGAACGCCGCGGGGGACATGTTCTACACCGACAACCAGGGACCGTGGAACGGCGCGTGCGCGCTGAAGCATCTCGTTCCGGGCGACTTCATGGGCAACCCTGAAGGCAACCGTTGGTACAACCTCGCCACAAACCTGGGGCCGCGCCCGCTTTCTCCGAAGAGCGGGAGCCGCATGATGACCGAGGCGAAAAAGATCCCGCAGCTGAGGCCACCGGCCGTTTACTTCCCGTATCCCAAGATGGGGCAATCCGCGAGCGGGTTCTTTTGCGACCTCAGCGACGGCCTCTTCGGTCCGTTCCAGAAGCAGCTCTTCGTCGGGGACCAAACGCACAGCACCGTGATGCGCGTTTATCTGGAAAAAATACAGGGTCGCTACCAGGGCGCCTGTTTCCCGTTCCGCGAAGGCTTTGCGTCGGGTTCCTTGAGCCTTCTGCAGGGGACCGATGGATCGGCCTTCGTGGGCGGAACGGACCGCGGCTGGGGCGCGCGCGGCGGCAAGCCGTTCGCGCTGCAACGATTGTACTGGCGCGGCGTGACCCCCTTCGAGATCCAGGAGATGAGGGCCAAGCCGGACGGGTTCGAACTGACCTTCACCGAGCCGGTCGATCCCTCCACAGCGGGCGAAGCGGGGTCGTACAAGATGGAGACTTACACCTACATCTATCAAAGCAGCTACGGCAGCCCCGAGGTCGACAAGACCACGCCTGTGATCCAGGGCGCGACGGTCGCGCCGGATCATCGCGGCGTGCGATTGAGAATCGATGGACTGCAGGAAGGCCACGTGCATGAACTCCACCTGCCCGGGCTGCGTTCGGAGAAGGGCGCTCCCCTGCTCCATCCCGCCGCGTACTACACGCTCAACTACCTCGCGCCCTAGGCAACCTTCACTTTCACTTTGCGTCCCTTGATCTGAGTGCGGTTGAGTTTTGCGATGATCGCGTTGGCGTGCTCCGAAGCGACGTCGACGAACAGGTGATGATCCCGGATGTCGACAGCGCCGACCACCTTCATCGGCAATCCGGTGGTTCCCGCCACCGCGTTCATAACGTCGGTCGCCACCACTCCTTCAGTCTCTCCCAGGTTCATCCAGAGACGGATCTGCTGGGCGGGGGTGCGTCGGCTGGCCTTGGGTGATGGGGATGGGGCCTCGGCGGGAGGCGTCGGGATCGCATTCTTCGGCTCGCGCGGCGCTTCAGGCTCGACGCGCGGCGCAACCGCGGAAGGAGCGGGAGGAACGCGCGACGCCTCGGCGATGGGCGCGGGACGCGGGGCGGGTCGGGTGAACTTCTCCGGCGACGGCCCGCGATCTTCGTATTCTCGCGTCCGTGGTTGAGGAGGCCGCGCCCGCTCGCGGACGCGATCCCAAGGACGCTCTGAGCCTTCAGGCCGGTCCCAGCGCTCGCCCTTTGCGGGCGTCCCGCTCAGGTAATCCGGCGAAGAGGCCGCCGGCGACGGACGATCTTCGCGCGACGGCTTGGCGCCAGGCGTCAGCGGCTCGCCGGTTTGCAGGTGATGCAGGAGAGCGGAGGCAATGTCGGTGGAGCCATGCCCTTCTTCGAGCAGTCGCTCAATCAGATGATCCTGCCTCTTATACTCTCCGGCCTTGAGCGTCTGACGCAGCTTCTCCATCAGCGCGTTGGCCTTCGCCTCCAGGACCTCGCCGGCCGTCGGCGCCTTTCCGCGCTGAATGCGGACATTGGTGAAACGCTCGATGTTCCGGATCTGAAACACCTCGCGGCCGGAAGCGAAGGAGATCGCTCGGCCTTCGCGGCCCTTGCGGCCTGTGCGGCCGATTCGATGGACGTAATCCTCGCCGTCATAGGGAAGATCGTAGTTGAACACGACCTCCACGTCGTCAACGTCGATCCCGCGGGCCGCGACATCCGTGGCCACGAGGAACTCGAGACCGGATTTTCGGAACTTCTGCATCACCCGATCGCGCATGGCCTGGCTCATGTCGCCATGGAGACGGTCCGCGGAGTAGCCCTGGGCGTTCAGGTGATCCACCAAGTCGTCGACCATCCGCTTGGTGTTGCAGAACACAATGCCCAGCTTGAGATCGTGAAGGTCGATGAGGCGGGTCAGGAGCTCGATCTTGTAGCGTCTGTCGACTTCGTAATACACCTGCTCGACGGTGGGCACGGTGAGCGCCTTTTGCTCGATGCGAACGGTGCGGGGCTCGCGGGCATACTTCTCGATCAGCTCGCGGATGGGGCGGGGCATGGTCGCCGAGAAGAAGACCGTCTGCCGCGCAACGGGCGCCGCCTGAAGAATCACCTCAATGTCGTCGCGGAACCCCATGTTCAGCATCACGTCGGCCTCGTCGAGAATCGCCATGCGGATCTTGTCCAGCCGGAGGGTGCCGCGCCGCATATGGTCCATCACGCGCCCCGGCGTCCCGATCACGATCTGCGCGCCCTGCTTCAGGCCGAGGAACTGGCGCTCGTAGGATTGCCCGCCGTAGATGGGAAGCACATGAAGGCCGCGCTTGAAAAACGCGAGCTTGTGCATCTCTTCAGAGACCTGGACGGCGAGCTCGCGCGTCGGGCAGAGGATGAGGACCTGGACCGCGCGATCGGTGGCGTCCACCTTCTCCACGGCCGGGATCCCGAAGGCCGCGGTTTTGCCCGAGCCCGTCTGGGATTGCCCCACGGCGTCATGGCCCGCCATCAGGACCGGGATGGCCTCGGCCTGGATGGGCGAGGCTTGTTCAAAGCCCAGTTTGGCGATGGCCTTCAACATTTCGGCGGACAGGCCGAGCTCGGAAAAAAGTTTGGGTTTCATTCGTGGTTTAGCCGCAAGAGGGCGGGAACGTACAACAGGCTGGACCAAAGCGAGAGCTAAATCTTTCCGCGCGCGACCCCGCTCCCGAGCGGGCGATCATCCCGCCAGTTCGCGCAAGATCGTTCCGCCGTCCACAGCGGCACGGGGACGTTGGAGGGAATCATGGAATTCGGTGAGCGGGTCGATGCCGAGAAGGTGAAGGATCGTGGCGGCAAGATCGGGGGGGCGAACGGGCCGGTCTTGCACTTGCCCTCCTTCTCGATCGCTCGCGCCAATGATCAGCCCTCCGGGAACTCCGCCGCCAGCCAGCGCCACGGAGAAGACGGAGCCCCAGTGATCGCGGCCTCCGTTTTCGTTGATGCGAGGCGATCGTCCAAACTCGCCCATCACAACAACCAGGGTTTCGTCCAACATCCCGCGCTCCCGCAAATCCTCGAGCAGCGCCGCGAACCCCGTGTCGAACTGCGGGCAAAGATAGTCGCGACAGCGCTCGGCGTTCGCGGTGTGCGTGTCCCAAACCGGATTCCCCTTTGTGCTGTCGCCAGGCTCGCGAGGCCAGTTGACCTGCGCCAGGCGAACGCCGCTCTCGATCAGCCGTCGCGCCAGGAGCAGGCTCTGCCCAAACTTGCCGCGGCCGTACTTGTCCCGCCTCGAGGCCGGCTCGCGCTCCATATCGAGCGCGCCGCGCAAACTCGATTCGCGGATCAGCTCGAAAGCCTCCCGCTGCATTCGATCCATGGACGCCATCTCCTGGCTCTTCAGAACGCGGGTGAAATGACCGTCCAACTGCCGGAACAAGGCCTGGCGTTCGTTGAGCCGCAGCTCCGGGATGATGGGCTCCAGCCCTTCGATCTCGATTCTCTTTTGCTCCGGATCGCAGGTGAAAAAGTGCGGATGCCAACCCGCGCCCATGAACCCTCCGTTCTGGCCCGGCCAGGGGATGTTGGGATTGTTCCGGATCGGCTCGGGAAGAACAATCGAGGAAACTGGCGATCGTCGGCTGGGCTTCAGGGCGCCGACCGCGGCGGCAAGGCTGGGCCAATCCTCGGCGCTCGGCGGCTCGCTCTCGTTCTTCGACGGATGCGGATGCCCCGTCAGCATCCAGTAACCGCTCGTCGAATGGCTGTTGTTGTCGGTCGTCATCGAGCGGATGACGGACATCCGGTGCGCGAGGAGAGCGGTCCTGGGAAGAAGCTCACCGAACCGCACGCCGGGCACGGAGGTGGCGATCGATCCCAGCGGACCGCGAATCTCGATGGGAGCGTCGGGCTTGGGATCGAACGTTTCGTGCTGTGGCGGCCCGCCGGTAAGGAAAATCAGGAGGCAGGACTTGGCGCGTCCGAAGGACGATGCGGGAGCGAGAGGCGGGGAGGAAACGGGAAGCGCGACGGCCGACGCGGGACGCAGCAGCGACGCCACCGTGAGCCCCAGGCAACCCAGACCGCCGACGCGAAGCAGCTCGCGTCGGCTGAGCCCATGATCGGTCACCACGTTCCGATGCCCCAGGGAGAACACGAACAGGACGCTACCCGACGCCCGCCCAAAGAAAAGACAAATGGCCCCGCCGGGCCGCTTCGCTCTGAGTCCCCGGCGCCGCCCGCCGTTCCGCGCCTCCCGCGGAGCGGAACGGCAAAGTTTGACTGTGCCTTCCCCGCGCTGATAGAACCGGCGCGCGCGCATGAACAAGCCCAGGCGAACGAAATACAAACGGATTCTTCTCAAGCTGAGCGGCGAAGCCCTCGGAGGCGAGGCTGGCGTCGGCATTGACGCCAAAGCCGTCGGCGACATGGCGAATCAGGTGAAGGAAGTTCGCGACCTCGGCGTGGAGGTCGTCGTGGTGATCGGGGGCGGGAACATTTTCAGGGGCCTGCAAGGAAGCGAACGCGGCATCGAGCGCGCCACCGGCGACTACATGGGCATGCTCGCCACGGTGATCAACTCCCTGGCGCTCCAGGACCGCCTGGAGAAGCTGGGCGTCGCCACCAGGGTCCAAAGCGCGATCACGATGTCGCAAGTCGCCGAGCCTTTCATCCGACGCCGCGCCATGCGCCACCTCGAGAAAGGACGCGTGGTCATCTTCGGCGGGGGCACCGGCAACCCGTTCTTCTCCACCGACACCGCCTCCGCCCTGCGCGCCGCCGAGCTCGGCGCCGATGTGATCCTCAAAGCCACGAAGGTCGACGGCATCTACGACAGCGATCCCAAGAAGAACCCGAAGGCCAAACGGTACAGCCAGATCACCTATCACGAGGCTCTGCTCAAGCAGCTGAAGGTGATGGATTCAACCGCGTTCTCGCTCTGCATG
Source organism: Verrucomicrobiota bacterium (assembly GCA_016199985.1). GTDB lineage: Bacteria > Verrucomicrobiota > Verrucomicrobiia > Limisphaerales > UBA11320 > UBA11320. The sequence continues at coordinate 11,443 of JACQFQ010000005.1, forward strand.
GACAACAAGATGCCGATCATCGTCTTCGACGTCTTCAAGCCGCACAATCTGCGGAAGGTGATCCTCGGCGAGAAGGTCGGGACGCTCGTCACCCAGCCCACCTGACCTGACCTGACCGATCCGTGATCAATGTCGGGATCGACTCGGGCGCGACGCTCCGCTACGGTCGGGTTGTGAGACTGATCGACCTGCAAATCATCGGAACGGAGCTGGCCGTTCGGTGGGACGACAAGACGGAGACCTTTGTTCCTCTCGAGATCCTTCGGCGACGCTGTCCGTGCGCCGCATGCCAGGGTGAGACCGATGTCATGGGCCAGGTTCATCGCGGCCCCGACATCCCGCTCACCGAGGAGTCCTTTCGACTCGTCCGCGTATCGCCCGTCGGCGGCTACGGCCTGCAGCCCGTCTGGGGCGATGGACACTCAACCGGGATCTTCTCTTTCGACTACCTGCGTCGCATCGACCCTCAATCCTGAATCCTCGCAAGACATGGCGGACCCTCTCGAACAGGCGAAGCAAGACATGGGATTGGACAGGATCGAGCGCCACATCTTTCTCTGCGCGGGTCCCACGAAGCCCAAGTGCTGCGCGAGCGACGCGAGCCTCGCGGCCTGGGAATACCTGAAACGACGTCTCAAGGAGCTCGGGCTCGCGGCGCCCAACGGCGGCGTGTACCGCACGAAAGCGAATTGCCTCCAGGTTTGCGCGAGAGGCCCGATCGCGGTCGTCTACCCGGAAGGCGTGTGGTACCACTCGTGCCAGCCCGAGACGCTCGAGAGGATCATCCAGGAACACTTGATCGGAGGCCGCCCCGTGGCGGAGTGGGCCTTCGCCTCCCACCCGCTCCCCCAACCGACGTCAACATCCGGGAAACCGAATGCGCCATGATCCTTCCGGAGGACCGCGAGCATCTTCAGCGCGAGGGCTACCTGCTGATTCGCCGCGTTCTCAGCCCTTCGCGAGTGGCGTCTCTCCTCCACGAACTGCCGGAAGGCGCGGCCGGACTGCGCAAGGCCCTCCAGTGGCCGGCCGTTTCGGCCTTGTCGCTGGACCCGACCATCCTGCGCTTGATTGAAGATCTCGCGGGCGAGCCGCTGACGCCCGTTCGCGGATTGCTCTTCAACAAGACGCCCAACGCCAACTGGGCCGTGGGCTGGCATCAGGACCTGGCGCTTGCGTTGCGGGAGCGGAGGGATGTGGAGGGCTTCGGCCCCTGGTCGGTGAAGGCGGGCGTGCCGCATGCGCACGCCCCGGCCTGGCTGCTGGAGCGCATGATCACCCTCCGATTCCATCTCGACCGCTGCACGAATCAGGAGGGACCGTTGCGAGTGGTCCCGCGATCGCACCGGCAAGGCCGCATGAGTTCCAGCGAGGCGGCGGAATGGGAGCGACAGCCGGGAGTCACGTGCCTCGCGGAACCGGGCGACGCATTGGCGATGCCGCCCCTTCTGCTGCACGCGTCTCACTCAGCCGCGGAGCCGACTCGGCGAAGAGTGCTGCACCTGGAATATGGTCCCGCCCCGCTCCCGGGCGGACTCGAATGGGCGAGGGCTTGAAGGTCGGAGGAGCCTCAGGGCTTTCCGCCAAAGCTGACAAAGTCGTCGAGGTCCAGGACATCGAACCAGCCCGAGATGTCCTCGCGACGGGGGCCGACGGACTTGTGATACTTGTTGAAGAACACGCGCGACTCCAGGTCCGTCGGTCCGCGCTGCTCATGGTAGGCGCTCCACGCTGAGATCTGCCACGCGTGGGGTTTCGTGGTCGAATTGGCGGAAATCCACTGAAGGATCTCGCCGTCGCCCTTGTCGAGGCTCAACTGCTTGAGCAACCCGTCGGCGTCGATCCCGACGTACCTGAGGAAGTGCTGGTCGAGGGGGCAATTGTAGTTGTACTCGCCGTTCTTTCCTCGCAATGTCGCGCGGCCCTTGTCGAGCACACGGGCGAGTATGACGAACCCGCCGAGGCGGACTCGGGGGCTCCGCGGCGGACGGACGGTCAGGTCCACAAATCCATTGGAGTGTTTGGTCTTTGCTGCGCTCATAGAGGAAAGGCCCGCTCAGCCCATGTTCATCCCCAGCAGAAACTCGATATTGCTGCGGGTCTTTTTGAGCTTGTTCAGCAGCAGCTCCATCGCCTCCACGGGAGGAACGCCGGTGAGCGCGCGACGCAGCACGACGACCTTGTTGTACTCGTCCGGATGATAGAGCAGCTCTTCCTTGCGTGTGCCGGAGAGCTCAATGTTGATCGACGGGAAGATGCGGCGATCGACGAGATGGCGGTCGAGGTGGACCTCCATGTTGCCGGTGCCCTTGAATTCCTCGAAGATGACCTCGTCCATGCGGGACCCCGTGTCGACGAGCGCGGTCGCGATGATGGACAGCGATCCGCCCTCCTCAATATTCCGCGCCGCGCCGAAGAAGCGCTTCGGCTTGTGGAGCGCGTTGGCGTCCACGCCGCCGGAGAGGATCTTGCCCGAGTGGGGCTGAACGGTGTTGTAGGCGCGGGCGAGACGCGTGATGGAGTCGAGGAGAATGACCACGTCGCGCTTGTGCTCCACCATGCGCTTGGCTTTCTCGATCACCATCTCGGCCACCTGGACATGCCGCTCAGGGGGCTCGTCGAAGGTGCTGCTCACCACTTCCGCCGGCTTGCAGCTCCGCTCCATCTCGGTGACTTCCTCGGGCCGCTCGTCGATGAGGAGGATGAAAAGGTAGACCTCGGAATTGTTCTTCAGGATCGCGTTCGCGAGCTTCTGCATCAGCACCGTCTTGCCGGTTCGGGGAGGCGCCACAATGAGGCCGCGGGTGCCCTTTCCGATGGGGCAAACCAGGTCAAGGACGCGCGTGGAAAGCTCGTCGCTCGCCGTCTCCAGCAAGAATCGCTTGTTCGGGAAAAGCGGGGTGAGGTTGTCGAAATGCGTCTTGTCCTTGGCCTTGTCCGGCTCCTCGCCATCGACGCCCTCCACCTTCAACAGCGCGAAGAATCGCTCCTTGTCCTTGGGCGGCCGGATCTGTCCGGCGATGACATTGCCGGTCTGGAGATCGAACCGGCGGATCTGCGAGGGCGAAACATAGATGTCCTCGGGACAAGGCAGATAGTTGAAGCTCTGGGAGCGGAGGAATCCGAACCCTTCGCCCAGCACCTCGAGGACGCCTTCCGAAAACAGGATCCCGTTTCGCTCCGCGTTTTTCTGCAGGATGTGGAAGATGACCTCATGCTTGCGCATGGTGCCGAAATTCTCGATGCCCATGCCGCGGGCCATCTGATTGAGGTCGACCATGCTCATCGCCTGTAGGCTGGCGATATTGAGCGCAACGCCTGGGGGTTGGGGCTCTCCCGTGGGCTTCTTCGCGGGCGCGGCGGAGGCCTCGACGGACGTCGGCTCCACCGCGTTCCGGGGCGGCTCGAGCTTCATGCCATTTGATGGCTTTGCCGACGCGGGCTCCTGTCCGGCGTGCGAGGTCGCGGAGAGGGGCGGTTGCGCGTCGTCAAAAGGCTGGGCGGCCTGCGATGCCTCCGCGCCTTCCTTGCCTCGCCGCGGCTGTTTGGGCTTCGAGAAACGAGGCGGACGCCCTTTTGGTAAGTTAGATGCGGGGATTGCGGGCTCAACGGGATTCGCTCCGCTGTCCGACGGCTGGTCCGGCTTCTTAGTGCCTCTGGCCATAGTATGCTTGATCAAGAGTGCAAGGATTTCGCAATGCTCGGGGATATTGACTGGCCACCCTACGGATCCCGAGATCGTTCTTCAGGTGGAATTCGCCTTTGCCGATCTTGCCCCGGGCTGGGGATGATCATCGGTGGCTGTAGCGAACTTGGAATCTTCCAAAACGCTTAGTAAGGCAAGGGAAATCTTGCGGTCAATTCGTGGACACGCTGCCTGACGATGTGGGCAGCGTCAAGGTTCTTAATGTCCATCAGCACTTCGCTGATCATGTCGGCGATGGCGGCCATCTCCGCTTCCCTCATGCCGCGGGTGGTGGCGGCAGGGGCGCCCAGGCGGATGCCGCTGGCTTGAAACGGGGACCGGGTCTCGAATGGAATCGTGTTCTTGTTCACCGTGATCCCCGCCTCATCGAGCGCGAGTTGGCAGTCCTTTCCGGTCAATCCCTTCGCGCCGACGTCGACGAGCATCAAATGGTTGTCAGTCCCGCCGCTCACCAACCGGAATCCGTTGCGCTTCATTCCGTCGGCGAGGCTCCGGGCGTTGCGGACAATTTGCTGCTGATACGCCTTGAAGGAAGGCTGGAGCGCCTCATGGAAGCACACCGCCTTGGCCGCGATGACGTGCATCAGCGGGCCGCCCTGGATTCCAGGGAACACTTGCGAGTCGATTTCCTTCGCGTATTTCTCCCTGCAAAGAACCAGCCCGCCGCGAGGTCCGCGAAGCGTCTTGTGCGTCGTGGTGGTGACGAAATCCGCGTGGTCCATCGGGCTCGGATGCTCGCCCGTGGCCACAAGCCCGGCGATGTGCGCGATGTCCGCCAGCAGCATGGCCCCCACCTCGCGCGCGATCTCCCCCATGCGGGCGAAGTCGATGATCCTCGGATAGGCGCTGGCGCCCACCGTGATCATCTTCGGACGCTGCTCCCGGGCCATCCGGGCGAGCTGATCGTAGTCAATGCGCTCGTCCTCCTTGCGAACCCCATAGTGAACGATCTCGAAAAACTTGCCCGAGAAGTTCGCCTTGTTGCCGTGGGTGAGATGCCCGCCATGGCTGAGATCCATTGTCAGCAGCTTGTCCCCCGGCTTCAGGAAGGCGAAGTAGACCGCCATGTTGGCGCCGCTGCCGGAGTGTGGCTGCACGTTGGCGTGCTCGGCCTTGAACACCGCGCGGGCCCGCTCGATGGCAAGCCGCTCGACCTCGTCCACGTGCTCGCATCCGCCATACCAGCGCTTGCCCGGGTAGCCCTCGGCGTACTTGTTCGTGAGGACCGAGCCCTGCGCCTCCATCACGGCGGGGCTCGTGAAATTCTCGCTCGCGATCAGCTCAATGTTCTGCTGCTGGCGGGTTCGCTCCAGATCGACGCAATCCGTGATCCGGGGATCGACGGCGCGCAGGCGCAGCTGCGGATGCGCCGCGGCCTCCAGCTTCAGAACGCGCCGCTCGTGGCGTCCTCCCTCGAACCGCGTCGTGAGGAACGCCTCCACGATCCCGCGCGCCTCATCGGCGCTGGTGCTTCGGCCCGCGAGGCAGAGCACATTGGCGTCGTTGTGCTCGCGCGCGAGCCTGGCCGTGGTCGAGTCGAACACGAGCGCGGCGCGGGCCCCAGGGACCTTGTTGGCGGCGATGCTCATGCCGACGCCGGTGGTGCAAAACAGAATGCCAAACTGGGCCTGGTGATCCACGACTCGCTGCGCGACCGCCCGGCCGTAATCGGGATAGTCCGTGGACTCCTTCGAGTGCGTGCCCAGGTCGTCGACCTTCATTCCGAGCGTCTTGAGCTGCGCCTTGACCGCCTCCTTCAGCTCCACCCCGCCGTGATCCGCGCCGAGCGCGATGACTCCCTTGGCGGTTTCGCTGGTCGACGCGCCCTGCGCGCCCAGAGTCTGGTCGAGGAAGTTCAACATAGAGGCAATTCCCTGTTCGATCTGGTCTCGGCAGCTTTCGTAGACCTCCAGCGGTCCGCCGATGGGATCGCTGATGTCCTTCTCGTACACATCCAGCGTGTCGTCGAACTCGCGCAGCAGGAAGGCTTTCTCCGCCGCGTGCGGGTAAAGGAGGGTGATGGCGTCCACATGGCTGTGGGTCATGCCGAAGATATAATCGGCCTTCGCGACAAGATCGGGAGAAAGAGAGCGGCTGCGCTGGTGGGAGATGTCGATGCCGAGAGCGCGCATCGCGCGCACCGCGTTCTCGCTCGGAGGCACGCCGTCGACAGCCCCCACGCCAGCGGACAGAACGTCAAAGCCCTTCCGGCCTCGAACCACGTGCCGAAAAAGCCCTTCCGCCATTGGACTGCGGCAGATGTTACCGGTGCAGACGAACAGGATGCGTTTCATGCCCTAGCAATGGATTGAAGTTGGGACGGAGTGGAGGGATCGTCAATCGGGAAATCATTCACGACCGGATCCTTTGAGCAAGGAGAGCGCTTTGAGCAGATCGAGCGCGCGGCTGAGCGACGCGTCAAACGGGGCGGACGCGGGACGGACGGACGCGGCTTCCGCGGCGGGCGACGGAAGCTCTGAATCCGCTCGACGGCCTTCAGCCTGCATCCGCACCAGATCGGCCTCGTTGAGACGGCGTCGCGCCGCGCGCGAAGACGCGGCGTTTGTGGCGCCGGCTGCGGCGGGCGACGGACGCGTCGCGGACTCCTGAGGCGCCGCTTTCAGAAACTGGGAAATCGCCAGGCGCTCCGCGCCCTTGTCGAGCTTCAGCTCAACGTCAGGCTTCATCCCTCGCCCGTCCAGGACCTGCCCATCGCCGGTCTTCGTCGGCTGCGTGGCGATCTCCAGGGTCCTCCCGTCCCGAAGAGTGAACGTCGTCATCCGCGACGCGCGCCCCGCCGTTGTTTCCCCCATCAGGACCGCGGCGTCGAGCCGCCGCAGGACCACCGCCAGCGCCTCGGCCGAGCCAGAGGTCTCTCCATTCGCCAGAACCACCCAGGGAATCTTTCCCAAAACAGCGTTCCCCTCCGACTCCTTCACGCCCTCGCCGTAATCCAGAACCGGCCGCTTTTCGGAGAGCACCAGCGACGCCATCGCGGGGACGGACGCAAAGTCGTCTCCTCCCGAAAACCGTAGATCCAGGATTCCTCCCTCAACACGGTTGCTCGCGACCAGGGACGCAAGGCCGGCCTTCAGCGCCGCGGCGTTCCGATCCAGCCGCGCGATCCTCGCGTAGGCGAAGCGGCCCTCCGCCAGCCTGGTGGAAACCGTGGGTTCGACGTCCTTGGCCTCCACGGGACTTGAGTTCGAACTGGTGGACCAACGCACCCTTCCGGGGAACTGGGCGATCAGCTCCTCCACGCTGGTCTTCTTCAGGGCGGATTCGTCCGCGCCGGGGAGATGCTTTCTCAAGAGATCGCTGAGCTCTTGAGCGTCGGACGACGCGGCGGGGGCGCCCGTGGCGAGGATCGCCGCGCATCCAACCGCCCAGGCGATAACCAGTGTAAAGACGAATCGGGACTTGGGGTTCATGATGATCTTGAAATAACGCTCGTTCGCCTCATGGCTTTTCGTCGGGCCGCCGCCGCTCACAATGCCTTCGCCGCGATGTCGCGACGACAATGCTTTCCTTCAAATCGGATCCGATCCGCCGCCGCGTAGGCAAGATCGCGCGCGGTTTGAAGATCCCTGCCCCACGCGGTGACCCCCAGGACGCGTCCGCCGTTTGTCACGACTCGCCCCTCCGACATCGCGGTCCCGGCGTGGAAAACTTTCACGTGCTCCATGGCGTCGCACTCAGGGAGCCCGTCGATGGGTTTGCCCTTCGCATAAGCGCCAGGGTAGCCGCCCGACGCGAGCACGACGCACACGGAAGCCTGGGGGGACCACTTCAATTGGACTTGAGGCAAGGTTCCCCGCCGGCTCGCCTCGAGCACTTCCACCAGGTCGTTTTCCATGCGTGTGAGATACACCTGGGTCTCGGGATCTCCAAATCGCGCGTTGAACTCAAGCACCTTCGGGCCTTGTTCCGTCAGCATCACGCCTGGGTAGAGAATGCCGCGAAAGTCGATCCCCTCCTGCGCGCAGCCCTTCAGCCAAGGGGTGAGGATCGAAGCGCCGACCGACGCGAGCTCGGCGTCGCTGAGAAACGGCGCGGGAGAATACGTCCCCATGCCCCCGGTGTTGAGCCCCTGGTCGCCATCGAGGGCGCGCTTGTGATCCTGGGACGCGGGAAACCACTGGCCGGTGGCGCCGTCGCACAACGCATGGAGGGAAATCTCCATCCCCGTGAGCAGCTCCTGGATCACCACGCGCCTCCCGGCTGCGCCGAATGTCTGCCGCACGAGGATCTCGTCGATTGCCGCGTCGGACTCCGCGGGATCCGTCGCCAGCAGGACGCCCTTTCCCAAAGCAAGGCCATCGGCCTTCACCGCGCATCGGCCGCCCAGCGACCGCGCGAATTCCTTCGCGGTCTCGGGGTTCTGGAACGTTCCCGCCCGCGCGGTGGGTATGCCATGTCGCTCCATGAAATCCTGGGAAAAGGCCTTCGACGACTCGAACTGGGCCGCGCGCTGATTCGGACCCCAGATGGGAAGCCCGTGCTTCTGGAACAAATCGACGATGCCCAGAGCCAGCGGGTTGTCCGGCCCCACCACGGTGAGATCGATCTTCTGGGAACGCGCGTAGTCGAGCAGCTGGCGAAGATCCTCGGCCGGGATGGGAACGCAGCCGACCGCGGCGCCGTTGGATCGAAGGCGCTCCTGCGCGATACCGGCATTCCCGGGGGCGCAGGCGAGCGAGGAGACATGAGGAGATCGGCCCAGCTTCCAGACCAAGGCATGCTCGCGGCCACCGGAGCCGATCACCAGAATCTTCATGAGGCGGCAGATGTAATCATCACACGCCCGTGAGGGGGAAGGTTTTTCCGAACGGCCCCCCTCCTCCCTCGCCGAGTTGCGGATCGCGCGTCGAGTTCCCCATCCGCGCCCTCCGAGGGCCCTCCCCACCCTTACAAAAATGTAATGATCCGCCATCTTTACAAGCGCGCGGCTCCGCAGTAAACCGTCCGCCTGATTTACTGAACCGAACCGGACTGCATCATGATCAAAGTCGACAATTTGAAGAAATCCTTCGGCGCCAAGCGCGCTGTGGATGGCGTCTCGTTCACGGTGGAGCGGGGCGAGGTTCTGGGGTTCCTCGGACCCAACGGCGCCGGCAAGTCCACCACCATGCGCATGGTCACGGGATTCATTCCGCCGTCCGAAGGCAAGGTTTCGGTGGGCGGCTTCGACATGCTGGAGCAGCCCCTTCCCGCGAAGCGCCTGATCGGCTACCTGCCCGAAAACGCGCCCTCCTACAACGACATGACGGTGCACGGCTTCCTCAGCTTCACCGCCGAGATCCGAGGCATGACCGGCGACACCAAGAAGAAGGCCGTCGACCGCGTCGTGGAGATGTGCTTCCTGGAGTCCGTCATCCACCAAAGCGTGGACACGCTCTCCAAGGGCTATCGCCACCGCACCTGCTTCGCGCAATCCATCATCCACGATCCCGATGTCCTCGTGCTCGATGAACCAACCGACGGGCTGGATCCGAACCAGAAGCACGAGGTTCGAAGCCTCATCCGCCGGATGGGCGAAAAGAAGGCGATCATTTTTTCCACCCACATTCTTGAGGAGGTGGACGCGGTTTGCTCCCGGGCCATCATCATCGACCGGGGCCGCATCGTCGCGAACTGGACGCCCGCGCAGCTCCGTCAGCAGTCGGAGCTGGCTGGCGCGGTCACCCTGAAGGCAACGGGCGTCACATCCGAGCACGCCCAGGAGCGCTTGCGGACCGCGGCCGGCGTCAAGAATGTCTCCGTCGTCCAGAAGCTTCCCAATCTGGCCTGGCTTCGCGTTTATCCCGCGAGCAAGGAAATGAACGGCGCTCTCGCGCGGGAAGTGGCGTCCGTCGCCGCCAGCCAGGGCTGGAAGATCGAGGAGCTGCACACGGAGGAAGGCCGCCTCGACGAGGTTTTCCGCAACATCACGATGACCGACACGAACAAGGCACCGCAATCATGAACGGCTTCAGCACCATCAAAACGATCACCCGCCGGGAGTTGGGTTCCTACTTCTCCTCCCCCGTCGCGTACGTCTTCATCGTCATCTTTCTCGCGCTCTGCGGCATCTTCACCTTCCTGCTCGGCGGATTCTTCGAGCGCGGGGAGGCGTCGCTCGTCCGGCCTTTCTTCGACTGGCATCCGTGGCTCTATCTCTTCCTCGTCCCGGCCGCCGGCATGCGGGTATGGGCCGAAGAGAGGCGCCTCGGCACTCTCGAACTCCTGCTCACGATGCCCGTGACCCCCTGGCAGGCGATCGTCGGAAAATTCCTCGCCTCCTGGCTCTTCCTGATCATCGCCCTGGCGCTCACCTTCCCCACCGTCATCACGGTCTGCTATCTGGGCAAGCCCGACATGGGCACGATCATCACCGGATACCTCGGCAGCGCGCTGCTCGCCGGAGCGTATCTCGCGGTCACGTGCATGACCTCGGCGATGACCCGCAACCAGGTCATCAGCTTCATCGTGTCCGTCGTCATCTGCTTCTTCCTCATCGCGGTCGGATGGCCGCCCGTCACCACGTTCTTCAGCGGGCTGCTCCCGGATCGCCTGGTGGACCTCATCTCCACCTTCAGCGTGCTGCCGCACTTCGCCGGCTTCCAGAGGGGCGTGATCGACAGCCGCGACGTGGTCTTCTTCGTCTCGATCATGGGCTTCGCCCTGTTCTGCACGGGCGTCATCATCCGCAATATCCGGTCCGGCCACTAAGAACACATCTTCCACTCATCACCATGAACCAGAAACAGACCGAAAAGCTGCTCTTCTCCGTCGCGGGCGTGCTGATCATGTTCGTGATCATCGTGGCCGCGAACGTGATCCTGGGCGTCGCCAAGGCCCGCGTCGACATGACGCAGGAAAAGCTCTTCACCCTCTCCGCCGGCACCAAGACGATCATCGACCAGCTGGCGAAAAAGGACCAAAGCGCCCAGATCCGCTTCTACTTCAACAACGATCGCGATGTGCATCCCGTTCTCAAAAACTACGCCCAGCGCGTCGAGGATTTGCTCGGCGAGTTCGCGGTGTATTCCAAGGGACGCATCGAGGTCAAGAAGCTCAACCCCCAGCCCGACTCCGATGAGCAGGACGCCGCGAAGCTCGACGGCGTCGAGGGACAGCAGATCAACATCGGCGAGGAGGTCTTCCTCGGGCTCGCCGTGAGCATCGATCCGGACAAGGTCACCCTGCCCTTCCTCGATCCGCAGCGCGAAACCCTCCTCGAGTACGACATCGCCCGCGCCCTGTCGCAGGTCATGAACCCGAAGAAGGGCGTCGTCGGCGTGATGACTCCCCTGCCCATGTTCGGACAGGCCATGAACCCCATGATGATGCGGATGGGCCAGCAGGGCGGCCAGGAGCCTTGGGTGTTCGTTCAGGAGCTCCAGAAGGATTTCGACGTGAAGCAGGTTCCGATGGACAGCGAAGCGATCGACTCTGAGATCAAGGTGCTGGTGGTGGTGCATCCGAAGGACATCACGGACAAGGCGCAGTACGCGGTGGATCAGTTCGTCATGCGGGGCGGCAAGCTCATCGCGTTCCTCGACGCCATGTCGCTCGTCGACAAGCCCGCCAACCCCCAGAATCAATTCATGGCGAACATGCCCGGCGGCCCGTCGTCGCTCGACAAGCTGCTCAAGGCCTGGGGGATCACTTTTGAAAACACAAAGGTGATCGCCGACATGGTCTACGCCACGCAGCTGAGCCGCGGCAACAAGGGCGCCGAGAAGGTGCCCACCTTCCTGACCGTCAACGAAACCGGGATCGAAAAGAACGATGTCCTCACGAGCCAGCTCAAGAAGGTGATGATTCCTTTCGGCGGCGCGTTCTCGGGAACTCCCGCCGCCGGACTCAAGCAGACCGTCCTGCTCCGCACGACCCAGCAATCGCAGTTCGTCGACGGCTTCCAGGCGCAGTTCAGCAGCCAGGATATCATCTCCAAGTTCGCTCCCTCCGGCAAAGAGCAGACCCTCGCGCTCCGTCTGGAAGGGAAGTTCAAGACGGCCTTCCCCGACGGGAAGCCCGGCGCCGACGACAAAAAGGACGAGAAGAGCGACGACAAGAAGGACGCCAAGCCCGAGGAGAAAAAATCGGGGGACACGCTCAAGGAAGGCAAGACGGACGGCGTGGTGATCCTGGTGGGCGACTCCGACCTCCTCTACGACCAGTTCACCGTGCAGGTTCAGAATTTCTTCGGGCAGAAAATGGTCACCGCCTTCAATGACAACCTGCCGTTCGCCCAGAACATGGTCGAGCAGCTTGCGGGCGACGCCAACCTGATCCGCGTGCGCAGCCGGGCGATCTCGGCGCGTCCCTTCACCGTCGTTCAGGAAATGGAGGCCAAGGCGCAGGAGAAGCATCGCAAGACGCTCCAGGACCTCGAAGCCGGCCTCCAGGAAACGCAGAAGAAGATCAACGAGCTGCAGCAGCACAAGAAGGACAGCGGCCAGCGCTTGGTGCTGTCGCCGGAGCAGCAGTTGGAGATCGCGAAGTTCCGCAAGCAGGAGGCGCAGGCCAAAGGCGACGTCAAGAAGGCGCGCAAGGAACTGCGGAAGGACGTGGAGTCGCTGCAGAGCTTTCTCCGCGGCATGAACATCGCCGGAATGCCGCTCCTCGTGGCCGCGGCCGGCATCACTCTCTTCGTTGTTCGCAAAAACCGTTCGGGAGCGAAATGAACAAGAATCAACTCATACTCTTAGTGGTCGTGGCCGCCGTCGTCGGCGGCATTGGTTACTCTCTCAGCAAGAAGGAGCAGGCGACCTGGACGGATCCCTCCTCGAAAATGGGGCAGAAGCTTCTGTCCGATTTGAAGGTGGATGACGTCAACAATGTGGAGTCCGTCACGATCAAGTCGTCGACAGGCTCGCTCTCCCTCGCGAAGAAGGGCGACGTGTGGGGCGTCCCTGATCGGGGCGACTATCCGGCCAACTACGAGAACCTTCAGTCCTTCCTCATGAAGGTGTTCGAGCTCAAGGTCGCCCAGCCCGTGAAGGCCACCGGCGGCCAGTTGGAGCGCCTCGAGTTGCTGCCCCCGGACAAGGGCACCAACGGCGGCGCGGGCACGCTCGTCGAGTTCAAGGACAAATCCGGCAAGATCCTGACGACGCTCACTCTCGGCAAAAAGGTGAGCAAGGAGTCGGGAGCCGCTTCGCCCATGGGCGGAGGCAGCTATCCCGTCGGACGCTATGTGTTGGCCGGCTCCGACACGAAGAACGTGGCGCTCGTTTCAGAGACTTTCGCGAACATCGAGCCCAAGGCCGAGGACTGGCTCGACAAGGATTTCCTGAAGATCGAGAAGCTCCGCTCCCTCGCGGTGACGCATCCCCAGGCCACCAACAGCTGGAAGATTTCCCGTGAGACCGAGGCCGGAGAGTGGAAGCTCCAGGACGCGAAGGGCGAGGAGAAGCTCGACACATCGAAGACGTCGGGATTCAACTGGCTCCTGAGCTCGGGAAGCTTCGCCGATGTCGCGGGCCCCGCCGTGAAGCCTGAGGACACCGGCCTCGACAAACCCGTGGTCGCGAAGCTGGAGACTTTCGAAGACTTCGCCTACGAGGTGAAGCTGGGGAAGGCGCAGCCCGACGGACGCCACTACGTGCAGTTCAAAACGTCCGCCGCCATCGCGAAAGAGCGCGCTCCTGGCAAGGATGAGAAGCCGGAGGACAAAGAGAAGCTGGACAAGGAGTTCAAGGAGAAGACGAAAAAGGCGGAGGAGAAGCTGAAGAAGGAGAAGTTCCACGACAAGTGGGTGTACCTGGTGGACAAATACACTGTGGAAAACCTCTTGAAGGAGCGCCGAGAGTTCTTGGCGGAGAAGAAGGATGAGACGAAGAAGGACGACGCCAAGAAGGCCCCCCGCCCCGGCGCGCCCGAGCTTCTCGAGCCCCAGTTCCCCAAATAGCGTCGGGCCATCCGCCTAGCTCCCTGGCTCGTTTCTCGTTCCAGCGCCCCCAGTGTGGGCGCCAACCGATTCCCTCCGAAACGGAGGAAAACCACCCAGGTGTTCGGGGCTCCCCGATTATTCTTCTCCAGCTTGATTGCGCCTGGACAAAGCGGATTCGTCCACGAGAATCAACGAATGCGCCGCCTGTTCATCGCTTCGTTCTGGGCATTGTTCCTCAAGGACCTCATCACTGCGGCCGCCGAACAGCGGGTGGTCCTGATGACCGTCGAGGGTTTCCCACGCGGCCTCTTCCAAGACCTTCGGCTTTTCCATCCTGACGGACACTCTCTGTCGATAGCGAGGTCGCGGTCGCCGTCATGACGCGCTTGGAACCTTCCCCTCTCAACCCAGCTCCAAAATGAACAACCATTCGAAAACCCCGGACTCGAAACGAGCTGCAGCTTCAGGCGGTCGTCGAACTCGCAGGATCGCCTCGCGCGCGAACATCACGGCTATTGTGGTGATCGGCCTCGTCCTGGGCTGGACCCTTGCAGGTCATGCGGGCGAAGCCAGCCCGCGAGTCAGGGCAGTTCGCGTCCCCGTCGATGGGAAAGTGATCAAGGCTCAGATCGGCGCGGATGGAGCCATCCATGTCCTGGTCGACTCGACAAACGGCCCGTTGTACCTGCTTTCACGCGACCACGGACGCGTCTTCAGCGAGCCCATCGCGGTGGTGGATTCGGCGGCGCGCAAGCCAGGACTGAACTTCTCCTCCTGGGATCTCGCGGTGGGCAAAGACAATCGCGCGCATGTGGCCATGGCCAGCAACGCGTGGAAGCTAAAACTGCCGGAGGAGGAATGGGGATTCTTTTACGCTAGCCTCGCGCCCAACGCAAAAGCCTTTTCGCCGACGCGCAACATTAACCGCAAGCCCAGCGAAGGTTTCTCCCTGGCTGCCGGTGGAAGCGGATCGGTGACCGCCGGTTTTCTTTCGGGAAAGCTCTTCGCAATGGTTTCGAACGATGGCGGGGAGACCTTCGCCGCGAGCGCGGAGCTCAATCCCGAGTGGAACCCGTGCGACTGTTGCACGACGAGCGTTGCCTACGGCGCCGACGGCAGGCTGGCGCTCCTCTACCGCGAAGAGACAGGGAATGAGCGGGACATGTACGTGGTCCTCTGGGATCAAGCGCGGGGCGACAAGCTTCTCCGAAAGCGCCTGAGCGGCGAGTCATGGAAGATCAATGGCTGTCCAATGACCTACTTCACCATCGCCCCCTGCGCCAAAGGCTACTTGGCCGCGTGGCCGACGAAGGGGGAGATCTACTTCGCACGGCTCGACAAAGACGGCGCCGTCCTGCCCCCTGGCGAAATCAAGACGCCGGGGACAAGCGGGATGCGGACCGGCGTGCTCGCGCTGGGCGCGCCCGACGGAACAGCGCTTGTGGCATGGAAGGCCAAGAGCGAGTTGGGATGGCAGATCTACGACGCGAAAGGCAGGCCAAAGGGAAGCCCGGGATCCGAGAAGAGTCGCGGCGACGGCGCCGCGGGCGTCCCGCTCCCGGACGGAACTTTCATACTTTTCCCCTAGTAACCCGCTGAACTTGAGTTCCAAGTTTGGATCCACCCCTGATCAGAATGGGGCGTATCCCTTAATGTAAAGGTCGCCGTCTCTGCCCTGGTTCCTTGCTTCGTCGCATGCGCGGTGTTCCACCTCGACCAACAACCTTGGCAGGAAGCTCGGGAGCAAACCCCAGAGAGGCGCGAAAAACTAGATCAACAATGGCCAACACCAAGCGAAAGCGCGGGGGTGTTCGTTCCGAGCCCGGGCTTAGCCCCAACGCTCCGGGAATCTCAAGGATTCCGACACAAAACAATCGGATCAGAGGGTCCGAGTTGCGACATCCGGCCTGAAGACTTACTGCGCGCCGCCTTCCGTCAGTCGGCTCGCCAACTGAGCGGCCCCCTCCTCGTTGAAGGAGCCGGAGATCACCGCTCTGCCGCCGGTAATCTCCGAGATCACCCTGGGCGCCGAGTAGACTTTGCCGTCGATCACGATAGCGAGTCGCTTGCCCACGTGCTGCTTCGTCACTTCCGCAAAGCGCGCGGCGCCACGGTCGGTGAAAACAATCTGAATCTCCGGAGCGCCACTCGCCCGACTCTTCTGAACGCTCGCCGTCTTCACCGCGGACCGATCCAGCAGGGGCGTCTTCTGGACATTCAACCGATCCTCCACGACCTTGCCCCCCGGGACGTTCTGATGCGCGAGCGTCAGCTGCTCCGTATCGGCGGACGCGGTATCGAGCACCAAGCGAATCTGGAACGCCGCAGGCCTCGGCGGCTCCGCCGCGGCAAGGGAAAGGACGAGCGAGCAACAGAGCATGAGCGCCAGCTTATTCATAAGTGTCTTTGCGTTGGATGATGTGATGAACGGGCTTCGGAGTGGCAGTGTGTTGGGTCGCGGCGAGCCGGTCAAGAAGCACGATATGCGGCTTGCTTTCGGGCTGGGCTGACGCGCTAGTGTGGCCTCGTCCAGCCGGTCGTGGCCGATGCGCCGACGATGTTGACGAGGAGTTTCAGGGCTGGAACGCGCCGCGAACAAACAACCCAGACAACTATGTTCATCGTCCAACGACCCGATCGATCCGAGTCCGAGCCCCTGGATCTGGAAGCGCTTCGTCATGGCCTCCAGGCGGGCACTTTCTCGGAAACCACGCCCGTCCGACGCGCTGACTCCTCACAGTGGATGCCTCTCCAGTCCTTGCTGGCCGCGCCTGCCTCCGGCAGCCCGCCGCCCCTCGCTTCCCCGCCCTCCTCCCCACCATCGTCGCCCGCCGTCTCGGGAGCAGCCCGGGTCAGCAAGCTCGCGGTCGCCTCCTTGATCTGCGGCCTGTTGACGCTGCCCACGTGCGGGCTCGGCGGCATCGCGGCGGTCGTGTGCGGCGTCGCCGGCTTGGTGGCGATCAGCAAGAGCAAGAAGACGCTCAAAGGCGAACCCTACGCGGTGGCGGGAATCATCCTGGCGGGGCTCTGCCTTGTCCTGGTGCTTCCGGCTCTCTTGCTGCCCGCGCTCGCCAAAGCCAAGGCCAGGGCCCAAACCATCAGCTGCATCAATAATATGAAGCAAGTCGCCCTCGGCCTGCGGATCTACGCCAACGACCACAAGGAGATCCTCCCGGACAATCTCAAAGCGATCTCCCAGGAGCTCACCATTCCCCGCTTGCTCATTTGCCCTGGCGATGGGCGGCCGATCTCGGAGCAGGCGCAGCAAGATTGGAGCGTGTTGCGACCCGAGGACATCAGCTACGAGTACGTTACGCCGGGGCTGGATCTGACGAAGTCGGACGCTCAAACGGTCATCCTGCGTTGCCCCGTCCACGGCAGCGAGGCGCATGCCGACGGCAGCGTGACCATGGGGCAAATGCGCGCTGGGCGACGTCGTTAGCAGAACCGGCCTGCTCTCCGTTCGTCGACCTGCCACGAGCGGTCGCGATCCTGGGTCACCAATAAATCACCCTCCGGCGCGCGAACGCCGGAGGGCGATCCACATCGGCCCGCAACGGGCGATGGCGAGATCACTGTCCAATCACGCGGAAGTAAGCCTCGCCGCCGGCCACGTCGATGGCGGCCGACGTCGCCGCGACGCCGGTCTGAACATCCTTCCACGCGCCTGTGATGGTGGACTTGCTTTGAACCGTGTAGGGGCCCTGCCCGCCATTCCAACTCAGCGTGGCCTTGCCTTTGCTAATGGGAATCTGCTGGGACAGATGAATCCCGGCGCCACCGACAGGCGCGGTGGGATCGTCCTTGGGATCAGGGTGCGCGATCACCGTGTAGAGATTCGACAGCGCGAGGGAATCCGCGTCGCCCTCCGGATCGTTGGCGAGGTTCACCTGGCCCTTCGCGGCGATGAGGATCTGCTTTGTGGTGATCGCCACGCTGGGATTGCTCGTGGTGGCGTCCTTGCCATTGTGGTTCACAAAGGCAAAGAAGCTCGGGGTGAGGGCCTCAATCGACCTGGAGCACGCGTCGAAGCGCATGACGCGGGCCACGACCTGGTTGGCCGCGAAGCCCGGAGGCTTGTCCATGAAAGCGACGACGATGCGATCGAGCGCGTCGACGGCGACGACCGTTCGGTCAGTCGGACCGTTGCGAGTGTCCACGCGAGCCTGAGCGACGAACGACTGGTCGCGCGAGTCGAAGACCGCCACGCGGACGGCCGGCTCCACATTCCCCGCCGGTGTCACCAGCGGAGCGCCGCCCGCCAGATAGACGTAGGGGCTGTTGATGTGTCCGGCGATGCGTGTGCCATCGCCGCGGCCCCGGTCGAACGCGACGCCTGAGGATGTGTTGCCATCCACCTGCCCCTTCAACTCGCCCGCATTGTTGTAGAAGTAAATGACGCCCGAGGCGCGAATGGCGAAGCCGCCCTTATAGGCCGCGAGGTTGGACCAATAGTCGCCCGCGGCGACAACCGTGGTTTCCCTCACGATGGATCCATCGGGCCCCACGATCACGAACACCGCTTGATTGGCGTTGCCCCGGACCTTGGAGCGATCCTCCAAGGACACGACAAAGTTGCCATCGTCAAGGCCCAGGAGATCACCGCCGAATCGGGTGCTCTGATTGCTGCCCGCCACGCCGTCGGTCAATCGTCCATTCGCCGCGTCGATGGCCTTGGACTTCATGGTCTGGGTCAGGGCGCCGGGATCGATCGAGTAGGTTTGAACCGTGCCGTAGCGGCCGTTGGAAAGACGATCGAAGCCCAGGTCCCATCGTCCGTCGGACTTGAAAGGATCGCGCAGATGCGGGGAGGCCTCCGCGCCGGCGATGATATTCACCGCTCCAGGCCGGGGGTCGCCGGCGATGCGCTGCGGGTTGCCGTCCTGTCGCGACGCGTTGATGCCGCCGCGGAAAGCAACGCCGTCATCGCCGAAGAAGTGGTCCCCTTCCTTCGCGGGACCTCCGTCGACAGGCTGCATGACGAAGGCCAATCGCTGCTCGGACGTCGATCCTTCCGCGAATGTGTTCACTCCCACAAGGAAGGTGCTCGTTCCCAGCAGGCCCACATAGGGCTCCCAGGTGGCCAGGTTCGCCGGCGCGCCGGGCGGATTGAATATGATCTTGTCGGGAACAATGTGACTCATTCCCGCCGCCGCCACCGATACGGGCGTCGTGAGGTTCGCGGGCGTCGTGGGATCCTCCGTAGGCGCCGGGTGATTCACCACGGCGTAGACCGTCGACAGCGGGCGGGAATCCGGTCCCGCGGCGGTCTCGTTGTGCAGATTCACCGACCCCTTCGCGGCGAAAAGAATCTGCATCGTCGTCATGGCGATGCTGGGGTTCGACGTGGTGAAGTCGACGCCGTGATTCAGGAACGGGAAGAAGCAATCACCGAGCGGGGTGATTTCTCCCGAGCAAGGATCCAGTTGCAGAACGCGAGCGACCACCTGCTTCTTTCCGAGGCCTTGCGGGACGGATTCGAAGGCAACAGTGACGCGGTCGGCGGCGTCCGACGCCACCACCGTGCGATCCGAGGATCCGGGAAAATTGTCGACCTTGGCGCGTCCCACATAGGATTGATCGCGCGAGTCGAACGCCGCGACGTAAACGCCCGGGACCTTGTTCCCCTCGGAGTCGAGCGTGCTGGCCAATCCCGCAAGATAGACGTAGGGCGAATTGACGTGGCCGCCGATGCGTGTGCCGTCCCCGCGACCCCGATCGAAGGAGACGCCTGACGGCACATTGCCGTCGACCTGCCCCTTGAGTTCGCCCGAGTTGTCATAGAAATAAATGACGCCCGAGGCGCGAATGGCGAAGCCGCCCTTATAGGCCGCAAGGTTGGACCAATAGTCGCCCGCGGCGACAACGGTGGTTTCCCTCACGATGGATCCATCCGGCCCCACGATCACGAACACCGCCTGATTGGCGCTGCCGCGGACCTTCGAACGATCTTCGACGGACACAACGAAGTTGCCGTTGTCGAGACCCAGGATATCGCCGCCGAACCGCGTGCTCTGGTTGCTCCCGGCGACGCCGTCGGTGAGGCGGCCGTTGGCCGCGTCGAACGCCTTCGACAAGGCCGTCTGCGCTAGAGTCGCGGGATCGATCGCGTAGGTTTGCACTGTGCCGTAGCGGCCATTGGAAAGACGGTCGAAGCCCAGGCTCCAGCGATCGTCCGAATCAAATCCTGGCGTCAGGTGAGGCGAGGCTTCTGCGCCCGCGATGAGATTCGTCGCGCCTGGCCGTGGATCGCCCGCGATGCGCTGCGGATTGCCGTCCTGGCGGGAGGCGTTGATCGGGCCGCGATAGGGCGCGCCGTCGTCGGTGAAAAAGTGATCGCCGACCGTGTAGGCGCCGCCCGCCGCGGGCTGCATCACGAACGCGAAACGCTGCTGCGCGATGGATCCCTCGGAGAACGTGTTCGCGCCGACGAGGAAGACGCTCGTGCCCATGACGCCAACATAGGGTTCCCATGTGGCGAGGTTCCCGGGGTTGGACGGGTCGTTGAAGATGACGGTGTCCTGAACGGAGTAGGTCATATGGCTTTCTACAACGCCCAGCGGGATATCGCCGTCCGCGGCCCTCAGAAGCTGAGGACTAAGCGAAACGGCCATGGCGACGCCGGCACAGGTGAGCGGAGCTGCCCAGGGCGGAAGAGCGAGGCGGAGGGCCCGCGACCGTCGGGTGCTTGAGGAGAGACTCAGTTGCATAACTTCGGTGAGTAGGGTTGGTTGTTGATTTCCAATTGAGGATCATCAGATCCTTAATTCACGTCATTCCGCTCACAACAGGGAACTCACGACCCTGGGACGCATGTTCGATTCAACTCGCAAAACGACATGGGAGAGCTGGGCCCGGAGGGTTCATCAGAGCACCCGTGTAGGTGGAATAGGTACGGCATAGAGAGAACACCGCGGATTTTCAACTCCAAACTGCCCCGGGAGCCACGGTCGGCCGAATTGCGGTGGACCCTGGGTGGAGCGGCGGTGAAGGTCGGTTGGATCGTGCGCGACGCCGGAACTCCCGCGAGAATCCCGACCTTCCCCGCTTATCGCTTCCGCGGATCGTTCTTGAAACGGAACGCGGGCTTGCCCGTCAGATCAGTGCTCACGAAGGACGGACACCAATGGGCTTCGACATGCCCGATGACCAGGTCTGTGCCGTCATAGTGAGAGACGCCAGGGGGACGCTCCGGATTGTACATCGTGTCGGTCATGTCGCGCATCAACGCTACCCGCTTCCCAAGCTTCACCATCTGTCGAATCGCGAAGGGACGCCCCAGAACGCACATGTTCAAATGCACGCCGCACAGGATCACATTCTGAATGCCGCGCTGCGTCAAAAGATTCCAGGTCTCCTGGCCATTGTCGGTGATCGCGTCGGAGCCGGAGATCTCGATGCTCGCAATCTCGCGCGTCCACGCTTCACGGATGGCGCATTTCTTCGGAACGCAATCGCATCCCATGTCCGAGTCGTCGATGGGCAGGACTGCCTCGCGCTTCGGATCGGTCCAGCACCAGGCCGTCCCCCAGCGCTCCGACGTCGCGAGCGGAATCGGCGCGGGGCTGTAGGGCGCCTCCTGGGCGCGCCGCCGCTGCGGCGTGTTCGCGTAGAATCCCGTGCAAGTGCTCGGCGCATGGATGATGAACACCCCCTTCTGCCGGGCGATGTTCACGGTCTCATTCAAGGGCCCCGCCAACTCCGCCACGCGCTGGGAGGCCGACCGGCACCAGTGATCGTCCCACATGTCGCAGATGATGAGCGCGGTTTTGGCGGGATCCCACGACTCCAAGGTCTCCGTCGCCCTTGAATGCGCGCGCGTCGCCGAGGCCGGGCGGGATCGCAGCGTCAGCTTGAGGGCCTTTTCGGCGCTGTCCAATCGAGGCACGGCGCAAAGACTGAGACAGATGACGGAAGCGAGCAAGAACGCGAACTGGGAACGCGGGCGCGGTGTGATCATCGGGTTCTTATGGCCGCGCCAGCGACGAATTGCCAGAGACAAAAACCCTTCACTCGAGCGGAATCATCTCCCGACGGCGCGCGGTGAACCGGCAGGTCTCGCGGTAGCCGGCGGCCAGAGCGAGAGCCCGGGCAGCCGCGAAATCCGCGCCCACCTCGCCTGGCGCGTGGGCGTCCGAGCCGAACGTGATCGGCACTCCCTTCTGAAAGGCCATTGTCGCCAACTGCGGGCAGGGATAGATCTCCTTGCAATCCTTGCGGAGCCCGGCGGTGTTCAGCTCCATCGCGACATCGGCGCGCTTCGCCGCGTCCAGAAACCGCTCGAAGAGCGGCGCGCAGTCCTGCTTCGGCACGAAGCAGAACTTCTTCGGCAGATCGGCGTGGCCCATGATGTCGAACAGACCAGAGGACGCGGCCATCGTCAGGCGGTCAAAGTAAGCCGACCAGACTTCCCACGGGTCGCGCCTTTTCCATTCGGAGAGCTTTTTCGGATTGTCGATGTCCCAGGACTCGGAGATGTAGTGCACGGAGCCAATGAGATAGTCCCACGGATGGCGCCCGGTGAGCTCGCGGATCCAGGCCTCGTGTCCGGGGAGGTAGTCCACCTCGAGCGCCGTCTTGATTCGGAGCTGGGGAAACTCGCGCCGGGCGCGCTCGACGGAGGCAATATACTTGTCGAGATCGCCGATCAGCATTCTCCAGTCGTCGAAGTCATCGCGGGCCATGGGGCTATGCTCGGAGAATCCGATCTCATCCAATCCCACGGCCACGGCGTGGGCGGCCAGGTCGACGGGGTCGCCCACCGCGTGCCAGCACAGCGGCGTGTGCATGTGATAATCTGCAGGCCAGCGCATAAAGCCTAGACTGTGCCCAGCCTCGGCCCAACGGGCAAGCCGGCTGTTTGGACGAGGCGGGAGCTGGAAGTCCGAGGAGCGGGAAGGGGCGGGCTGTCAGCCCTCACTGACACTGAGTGTTGGATCTGATTCCTCGGGCTTCTCCATGGACTGCTATGGGGCCGGGGCGTTGCCCCTCTCGGCAGCAGTCCCGACACGCGCCGCCCGCAGGTCGCCCTCTCCATTTTCGCCTCGCCTGAGGGGCTTCCGCTTGGCATGGTGCGGTCCTATGATGTTCGTGATTCGCAAACGCTCACACCCACTCCTCGAATGCCGCTGGACCCGGCCGCTGAGACTCCTGGCATTGAGGATTGTCCTCCTCGTGCCGTTTGCCATCGCCCCCGTTTCCACGGTTCAAGCCGCCCCTCCGAAGTTCACGCTCAACCTGGACACCAATGTCTCCGTGGCTCACATCGCTATTGACGCGCTCGGCAAGAACGACACCCAGGACGCCAAGCTCATGGGCAGCTTTGTGGTGGGCGTGGACGCACTTCCCTCGCCGACCATGGCGGGCGTTGGCGACTTTCGTCTGCAAACCATCGGAACGGTCAACTTCAAGCTGGACCTGGGCGGCCTGGGGAGCGCGACAGCGACCTGTCCCAAATTCGTCCTCAAAGCCCATCTCCCGCCCCCCTCCCCTCCCCTCCTTCCCCTGGCGTCGGGCGACTTCACTCAGCTCCTCGTCCCCTACGGGACGGAAGGCAACGCTAGCTACAAAGTCAGCGGAACCACCTGCAACTTCCTGGTGATCTCCGGCCGTAAATGCGCCGACGCAGTCGACTTCACGCAGGCGCCGCCTGGAGAGCTTGAGGAGCTCGACGGCCATCTGGACATCGCCGACAACAAGCTCCGGGTCGAGATCAGCGGATTCTTTAGCCTGCTGCTGGATCCCACGAACCCGGATCTGGGCACCGTGAGCGGCACCGTGGATGCTGTGGGAACCGTGGACCTTCCTCCTGCTGAGCAGAAGGTGAAGCTGGAGGCGGTGGCGTCCACGGCGGGGCGTGTCAAGCTCCGGTGGCCGAAGGCCGCCGCGGCGGGCGTGCTGTTCCAGACCGACACGGTCGGCCCCAAGGCCAACTGGGTCAAAACCCCCGGTGTCCCGAACCCCTCCGGCGACTTCGTCGAAGTGGAAGTCCTTGCCGACGGGCAGGGACGCTTCTTCAGCCTCCGTTGAAAGTTTATTATACAAAAGCCCCGAGCGTCGGTGTCGATGGGTTGGACATGGGATCCGAGCCGCTTGGGAACCAGAATTGGCGCGAAACGCTCTATCAGGAGAAGGCCGCCGGGCTCGTGCTGTACGGGCGGGCGCTGGGGCTGAGCCACTCGGAGGCCGAGGATGTTCTTCAGGAAACCTTCATGGCCCTGATGAAGCTGGATGAGCCTCCGGACGAGCCCGCGAACTACTGCGTTCGAGCGTTTCGGAACCGGGCGATGAACCATCATCGAAGCCTCTGGCGCCGTGTGGCGCGGGAGTTCGAGTTCCATCGGTGGTTCGATCCCCGGAGCGACGAGACGCCCCAGGAGCGCGCGGCGATGCGCTGTCTGGAGGATCTGCCGCGAGACCAGCGCGAGGTCATCGTTCTCAAGGTGTGGCAGCAGCGCACCTTCGAGGAGATCGGACGCCTCCTGGACCTCAGTCCCAACACCGTGGCGGGCAGGTATCGCTACGGCTTGCAAAAACTGCGTGCCTGCATGCGAGAAGAATATGACGAACGATTCGAATCCAGTGGAGGCGATGTTGGCGTCCTGGGCGCCGCGGAAGCCATCCCCGAAAGTTAAGGACCGCCTTTTCGGATCCAAGTCCGCGACGCGCCCGGCCGAGGCGCCGGCGTCGACCCGCGACTTCCGCTGGCAGTGGCTGGCTCCGGCCACTGCGGCCCTGATGATGGCTGCCGCGACCCTGGGATACAACCCCGCCAGCCTGGTGGACGACAACCTGACGTCGATGGCCCTCAGCCAGCCCGCGTTCGCCTCCTATCTCACGCCGCACAGCCCGCACAATACGCTGGTCCTGAACGAATCAAGTTTTGCATCGACAAGCCCTTCCCCGTCCCCTTCAACTCTGCCCTCCTTCTGGGAAACCAACACAGCTAGGCATTAAGCCAATGAGCCAAAAGAATCCGAAACCTTCCCCGGCCGGGAAGCCTGCGGCCGCGCCACGCCCTGCGGCGTCCAAGCCACAAACCACTCCGACTCCCCCGCCACCCGCCGCGCCCCTGGGCGCGCTCCCGCCGCTCTTCCGGTGGGTCGACTGGCTGGGCTTCGCCATTACGTTCCTGATTTCGATGTTCGGGTACTGGTGGACGCTGGCCCCGGATCTCACGTTGCAGGACTCGGGCGAGCTGGCCGTGGCTTCGATGTACGCCGGAGTTCCGCACCCGCCGGGCTACCCCGTTTGGACGCTCTACACTTGGCTGTTCACGCTGCTCCCCATCAGCAACATCGCCTACCGCGTGGCGCTCTCCTCGGCCGTGGCCGGCGCGGTGTCCTGCGGGCTTATCGCGATGATGATCTCGCGCGGCAGCAGCATGCTTCTCGAGGGCATCAGCCTTTTCAAGACCATGGACCGCAAGGCGGAGAACGCCTTCTGCGTCGTCGCGAGCGTGGTCGGAGGCCTCTTGATGGCGTTCAACGGATTCATGTGGAGCCAGGCCACGATCGTTGAAGTCTACACGCTGAGCGTGCTGTCGCTGACCTTCGTATTGATCTGCGTGATGAAGTGGCTGCACACGCCTGTGCGCCTGAGGTATCTCTACCTCGCTTTCTTCTGGTTCGGGATTTGTTTCAACAACCATCAGTCGCTTCTCGTCATCGCCATGGCGCTGGAGATCGCGGTGATCGCCGCGGCGCCGCGGATCGGAAGGGAGCTGCTCTTCTGGAATGTAGTGATCTTCCTCGGAGGCCTGCTGCTCGCCTTCAAGGATTACATCCCCACGCTGAAGGAAAATCCTCCCGTGCTGATCATCTTCTGCCTGGTCGGGCTCGCGTCCATGGTGGGGTGGGTGATTCTCGCTTACACGACAAAGAAACCGGCCATCGAGGTGGTGCGAGACGTGACGCTGGTGGCGCTGCTGGCCTGCGCGGGGTTGATCATCGGCGATATCACAAGCTACACCGATCTCTTCGACGGAAAGCGCGCGGCGTTCGTTCTCACCTGCGTGGGCTTTCTTGTGGCCGTTGCCGGCTTCTGCTGCCTGACTTTCTTCCCCAGGCTCTTCGAGCAGCCACCGCTGGGCAGGGAATGGTGGAACGCTCTCGCCTGCGGACTGTCCTGGGCGATCGGATGCTCCTTCTACATCTATATGCCCCTCGCGGGCATGAGCAATCCCCCGCTGAACTGGGGATACCCGCGAACCGTCGCGGGGTTCATCCACGCGTTCACGCGCGGACAGTATGAGCGCATCCATCCGACGACCGACTCGAGCCTCCTGCTGAAACAGTTCGACTACACGATCATCGGCGGCACGATCGCGGAGTACAGCCTGCTCTGCATGGTCTTCGGCTTGGTTCTGGCGCTGTGGTGGGTCTGGCGGCGGGCCTGGACCCGGGAGGCGAAGTTCGGGCTGATCGCCGCCTACGTCGCCGGGCTGTTCCTCATGATGTTCCTGCTGCACGCCGAAACCGTGGCCTGGATCGAAGGACACCGCATGGGGGCCGTGTGGCTGCTGCTGCTGAGCAGCGTTTACGTCTGCATGCTCCCCTTGTTCGCGATCTGCGTGAACCCGACCTTCCTTTTTTGGAAGGAAATGCAGCGACGCGAGCGCGCCTGGATGGCGACGATCACCTCGATGTACATTTTCCTCGGGCCCTTCCTGATGGTTCTCCTCAACCCCGCGCCCGACCGACAGGCCCAGGAGCTCAACAAGGTGTTCTTCACCGCGTCGCACGTTCTGATCACGATGGGCATCGGCTACGGCGTCGCGATGCTGTTGGCCGTCGTCAAGCAGTGGTATGAGGAAGTGCGGCTCCCCTTGGCGATCGGCCTGGGCTTCCTGACCGTGGCCGCTGTGTTCGGCCTGAAGGAAGCGCTGGCCACAAGCAAATACGGCCTCCACTACTTCACCGCGATCTACGCGCTCGGCCTCGGCGGCGCCGCCCTGGCGCTGGTGGCCTTGAACGCGACGCGGGCGCCGCTGCGGGCGTTGATGATCATCCTGCTCCTCTCGCCCGGCTACTCCGTGCTCTCGCACTGGGAGAACAATGAGCAGCGCGGGCACCTCTTCGGCTATTGGTTCGGGCACGACATGTTCACCCCGCCCTTCAAAGGCAAGGACAACAAGCCGCTCTATCCCGAGATGGCCAAGCACGCGGTGCTCTACGGAGGAACGGATCCGGGCCGGTTCAACCCGACCTACATGATCTTCTGCGAAAGCTTCATCCCGAAGGACAAGCGGCGGGATCCGGATTTCGACCGGCGCGATGTCTATCTGATCACCCAGAACGCGCTCGCAGACGGCACGTATCTTCAATACATCCGCGGGCACTACAACCGCAGCGCGCAGATCGACCCGCCTTTCTTCACCGAGCTCCTCCGTGGCAACACCGAGCTCGCCCGGAACACGACGACGAACTGGATCGCCCGTCTCGCCACGCCCGTGGACACGTTCTTCCTGAAAGTGGGCGACAACATAGAGAAGCAGCGCCGCGCCGGCAGCTCCTTCTTCGAACCGACGCACTTCATCGACGCCAAGGCCCTGGCGGCGAAGCTGAAGGCCGGCGTCGACCCGGTGTCGAAGCATGTGTTCAGCGCCCTGTCCAAGGAAACCCAGGACGCCATCGGCCTCGCGCCCGAAAGCGCCAACGCGCGCTCGTTGCTCAGCCGGGATCTCAACCGACTGCTCGAGGCGGGGCCGCTCTTCGAGACAAACCGGTTCGCCGGCGTAGCGCTTTCCCAGCACGTCCAATGGTTCGTGGAGGAGAATCCGCAGAGCCACACGCGGATCCGGCTGAACCGCCTTCTCCTGGAGGAGGCCTATCCGAAGGAGATCAGCAAGAGCCCGGGCGGCGTCTATCCGGATCGCGAGATCAAGACCGCCACGAACGAGGATTCCCAGCGCTGCTTCAACGAGTACATCCAGGACGCGACGAAGCGGTTCGACCACGACCAGAAGAATCCCGCCGGACAACACCAAATGCGACAGGGCGAGGACGTGCGGGTGATCAACGGTCGGGTCCAGGTTTCCGGCCAGGTGGCGGTGATGGCGATCAACGGGCTTCTCACGAAGGTGATCTTCGACGCGAATCCCAATCACGAGTTTTATGTGGAGGAGAGCTTTCCCCTCGATTGGATGTATCCGCACCTCACGCCGTTCGGAATCATCATGAAGCTCAACCGAGCGCCGATCGGCGAGCTGACCCAGGATATCGTCGATCGCGACCACGACTTCTGGTCGCAGTTCTCGACCCGCCTGATCGGCAACTGGATCACCTACGACACCTCGATCGCGGACATCTGCGCGTTCGCCGAGCGGGTTTATCTGCAGAAGGATTTCCGCGGCTACAATGGGGATCGCGCGTTTGTCCGCGACAACGACGGACAGAAGGCGTTCTCGAAACTGCGCAGCTCCATCGGAGGCCTCTACGCCTGGCGCGTTCAAACCACGCGCAATCCGCTGGAGCAGCAGCGGGTGTTGAAGGAGGCGGAGTTCTCCCTGAAGCAATCCTTCGCCTTCTGCCCCTACAGCCCCGAGGCGGTGTTCCGCTACATCAACATTCTGGTTTCGCTGAGCCGCTTCGACGACGCCATCCTTCTGTCGCAAACCGCGTTGAAGTTCGATCCCGCCAACGGGCAGCTCAAGGGCCTGATCGACGAGCTCGAGCGGATCAAGCGCAGCAGCGGAGGCGGTGTGGCCGCGCCGCCCTCCGCCGCGCCGGCGGCGAACGTTCCGCCCCCGCCCTCGGCCGCCCTGCAAGGGCTGATGAAGCAAATCGTGGGACTGCTCGACGCTCATCAGACGAACCAGGCGATGGCGATGGTCGACGGGCTTCTACAGACCCAGTCGAACGAGGTGACCGCCATGGTCTTCGCCGCCCAGGTGTACAACCAGATGTTCAACATCCCCAAGGCCGAGCAGGCGCTGGTCCGCTACGCCACCCTCATGGGGAACAATCCGGAGGCCTGGTTTGATCTCGCGGGGATGCAGGCCTTGCAGAACAAGACGAAGGAGGCCCTTGCGTCGTTGAAAGCCAGCCTGACCTACGAGGCGAAACGAAAGGCCCAGGAGGCCGGGGGGCCGCCCTCCTCCCCGAACGATCTCTTCGAACTGGCGAAGACCGACCCCCGTTTCACCGGACTTCGCGCAAGCCCCGAGTTCCAGGCGCTGATGAACGCCATTCGCAAAAACTGAGCCGCGCTCTGTCAGGGAATCTCTCGCAATCTCGCAACCTTTCTGTCGCTTCCGGGTTGAAACCAGCATATCTTGTGCGCGCTGATATGCGTTTCACCTCTCCGCGGGGTCTTTCGACAACCCGGGCCGCCGGTCTCGCGGGCCCGTTCCTTTTCATCCTCTTCGCGGCCCTCCTGTCGACGCGCGGGTCCGAGGCGCTTCAGTGGAGCGGGCATCCCGACCGCGTCACGGCCGACATCCACGGCGTCCGCCTGACCGAGCTTCTCCGCCTGATCACCGACACCACCGGATGGCAGGTCTATGTGCAGCCGAACACGGAGCACGTTGCGGACGTCCGGTTCACGGCTCGCCCCACCGCCGAGGCGCTGAAGCTGCTTTTGGGCGACCTGAACTTCGCGCTCATCACCCAAACCAACGCGCCGAAGAAGCTGATGGTTTTCAGGACCGGCGCGGCCGATGCGACCGAGGCGATCGTGGGCAGGAAGGATCCCCACGAGGACACCTCGCTGCCCATCCCTAACGAGCTCGTGGTGACCGTGAAGCCCGGAGTCGACGTGGAGGCTCTCGCGAAGAAGCATAACGGCAAGGTCATCGGGAAGCTCGCGGAGCTCCGGACTTATCGGCTGCAATTCGAGACGGCCGAAGACGCGGAGAAAGCCTTGAAAGAGCTCAACGCCAGCTCGGATGTCGAGAAGGTGCAGAGGAATTACTACGTGGAGAAGCCCCCGGAGATCCAGGGCGCGGATCTCAGCTCGCTGCCCGAGCTGGGCCTGAAACCGAGCAGCCAGAGCTCCTCGGATTGCGGCAAGGTCATCATCGGCTTGATCGACACCACCGTGCCCACCGACGCGGCGACCGGCGCCGCCGGCGCGCCCGGCTCCCCGAGCGGGCTCAGCTCGCTCCTCATGCCTCAGATCGACGTCGCGGGCGCGAGTCCCACCACATTCAGCAGCCCTCCGCACGGACGCTCCATGGCCGAGGCGATCGCCCGCTCCGCCGACTACTCGTCCAAGGGAAAGGCGCAGCTGAGCATCCTGCCCGTGAATGTCTACGGTCCCAACGCGCAGGCGAATACCTTCGACGTCGCGCTGGGCGTGTACAAGGCGATTGGCTCGGGGGCGAAAATCATCAACATGAGCTTGGGGAGCGACGCGCCCAGTCCGCTGCTCGACGAGGTGATTCGCCAGGGCAAAGCCCAGGACGTGATGTTCGTCGCCGCGGCGGGAAACAAGCCCACCACCACCGCGACTTATCCGGCCGCGGATCCCGATGTGCTGGCCGTGACAGCGAGCGATCGCTCCGGGAATCTCGCCTCCTACGCGAACCGCGGGGATTTTGTGGATGTCGTCGCGCCCGGAAGCACGGTTTTCCCTTTCAACGGACAGTACTATCTCTCGTCCGGCACATCGGTCGCAACCGCCTACGTCTCAGGGCTGGCCGGCGCGATGGCCGACCCGTGCAAGAAAACCTACGCCTCTGTCGAATCTCAGATTCGACAAAACCTCGCCGTGAAGAAGCAATAGAGGCGCTCCCAAGGGAAGGCCGCGCGAACCGGGTTCAAGCGACGCTTCCAGGAAACCCCTGCTGTCGCAGCGCCTCGTAAAGCACAATCGCGACGCAGTTCGAGACATTGAGGGATCGGGCCGCGGGGTGGACCATCGGGATGTGAATCCACCGATCGGGCCAGTCGGCGAGCAACATGCGGGGCAGCCCCGCGGACTCGCGCCCAAAGACGATGGAGTCATCGGACTCGTAGCGCACCGCGGCGTAATGGCGGGGACCGCCCGACTCCACAAACCACAGGCGAGAACCCGCGGGCAGATCCGAGTGGAAGGCCGACCAGTTCGGCCATCGCTTCCACACCACATGCTCCCAGTAGTCCATTCCCGCGCGCTTGAGCTGACTGTCGTTCAATTGGAATCCGAACGGCTCGATCAGGTGCAACTCTGTTCCGGTCGCGGCGCACAATCTCGCGATGTTGCCGGTATTGGGCGCGATCTCGGGCTCCACGAGCACGATCTTCATTCGATCGCCTCCTCGCGGGGATCGGTCGAGCGCGTCCGGCCAACGCGCGGATTGCGGCGATGAACGAAGTTCGGTTTCGGTTCCCCCCGCCTGGGATAAATCACCTTCCACAGCACCAGCCCGCGCGCCGGCGCCGACATCCCGGCCGCCGTCCGGTTCTTCGCCGCCAGCATCTCCCGCACATCATCGACGGTGTATCGACCATGAGACGCCTGCACAAGCGTTCCCACAATCCCTCTGCACATCCGATACAGAAACCCGTCCCCCTCGATGATGAACGTCCACGTGGGCCCGGACTTGCGAACCTCCATCCGGTGCAAGGTGCGAACGGTGTCCTCCACGTGATACACATGATTCACCGCGAACGATCGAAAGTCATGCGAACCCACGAAGAGCTTCGCGGCCGCCCGGATTGCCACGGGATCGATGCGCTTGGGAACATGCCAGGCGAAATCGCGCATCATCGGGTTCATCACCGAGTGATTCCACACCGTGTATCGATACTGCTTTCCCTTGGCGTCATATCGGGCGTGGAAGGACGGATCGGCCCGGGAGACGGACAGGACGCGAACGTCGTCGGGAAGCCGCGCGTTCAAGGCCAGATGCGCGCGTCGCAACGGCAGCCTGAACCGCTTCGGATCGACCTCCACGTGCGCCACCATCCCCAACGCGTGAACGCCCGCGTCGGTGCGCCCCGCGCCGTGGACTTGGTGGCGCTTCGCGCCCGGCATCAGATCGTCGAGCGCCTTCTCGATCAGCGACTGCACGCCCATCCCTGTCGCCTGCGTCTGCCATCCCGAAAGGCGGGACCCATCGTAGGCGATGGTCAGCTTCAACTTGATTGCGAGTCGCGGCATCCCCGTCTCCCTCATCCGCTCTGGCAATCCAGGAAGCTCTGGAGCAGCACCGCCGCCGCCATGGCGTCCACCTTCTCCTTGCGCTTTTCCCTGCGAACGCCCGCGTCCACCAGAACCCTGTTCGCCTGCGTCGAGGTCAGGCGTTCATCCCAGGTCCGCACGCCGACGGAGGTGATCGCCTGGATCTCGCGCACAAATGCCCTGACTTTCTCCGCGGCCGGGCCGTAGGAGCCGTCCATGTTCCTCGGCATTCCCACCAGGATGAGTTCCACCTCCTTGTCGCGAAGGATTTCGAGGAGGCGCTTCAAGGCGGCCGTCGTGTCCTCCGCGGGGATGA
This sequence comes from Verrucomicrobiota bacterium, assembly GCA_016199985.1. Lineage (GTDB taxonomy): Bacteria > Verrucomicrobiota > Verrucomicrobiia > Limisphaerales > UBA11320 > UBA11320. The sequence goes on from JACQFQ010000005.1 coordinate 43,450, forward strand.
ACTCGAGCGGCTGCGCGATGATTTTCAGTTCATCGCTGACGGCGACTCCGATGCGCACGGCGCCATGGTCGAGGGCGAGGATTCTCATATCACAATCGCTTCATCACGCCCGCCGCCGCGGCGACGGTCGCCTCGATGTCCTCCGCGGTGTGCGCCGCGCTGATGAACCCCGCCTCGAACTGCGAGGGCGCCAGGTAAATGCCCTCCGCGAGCATCCCGTGGAAGTATTTCGCGAAACGGTCGCGGTCGCTCCGCATCGCGTCCGCGAGACTCCAGACAGGCCCCTCGGTGAAGTAGCCGCAGAACATTGATCCGATGCGGTTGAAGGTCGCCGGGACTCCGGCGCGCTCCGCCGCCTGGCGCATCCCCTCCTCCAGCTGGGCGCCGCGCGCCTCGAGCTTCGGATACCACTCGCCCTGCCCCAACTCCTCAAGCGCCGCCAGTCCGGCCGCCATGGCCAGCGGGTTGCCGCTGAGCGTTCCCGCCTGGTACACCGGACCCAATGGCGCGAGGCAATCCATGATGTCCGCGCGACCCCCAAACGCTCCCACGGGCAATCCTCCCCCAATGATCTTTCCGAAGCAGGAGAGATCGGGGGTGATCGCGAACTTGCCCTGCGCGCCCCCCATCCCCAAACGGAACCCGGTCATCACTTCGTCAAAAATCAGGACCGCGCCGTCGGCCTCCGTGATCTCACGGAGCCCTTCGAGGTAGCCTGACCGCGGGAGATAGAGGCCCGCATTGGCGGGAACAGGCTCCAGGATGATCGCGGCGATCCCGCCTGGATGAGCCGCGAACGCGCGACGCACAGCGTCGAGGTCATTGAACGGCAGCACCACCGTTTCATTGGAGAACGCCACGGGAATGCCGGCGCTGTCGGGCTGACCGAGCGTCAGCGCGCCGGAGCCCGCCTTGACGAGAAGGGAATCCACATGCCCGTGGTAGCATCCTTCGAACTTAATGATCTTGTCGCGTCCGGTGAACCCTCGGGCGAGCCGGATCGCCGACATCGTCGCCTCGGTGCCGGAGTTGCACATCCGCACCTTCTGCATGCTCGGCACCGAGCGCCAAATCAGCTCCGCCATCCGCACCTCAAGCGGGTTGGGAATTCCAAAACTGGTCCCTTGCTCGGCGGTCCTCTGGATCGCTTGCACGATCTTCGGATACGCATGGCCGAGGATGGCGGGACCCCAGGTGCCCACGTAGTCGAGAAGCTCGTTGCCATCGACGTCCCAAACGCGCGCGCCGAGGGCGCGATCAACAAAAAACGGCTCGCCGCCCACGCCTCGAAAGGCGCGGACAGGAGAGTTCACGCCGCCCGGGATGTACTTGAGGGCGTCGGCGAACAGGGCCTTGGATCGTGTGGAAGGCTTCATCTGTGGGCGCAGATTGACCGGCTGGGAGCGAAACGATCAAGCGGCAAGTTTTTCTTGTGCCCTCGGCGCCCAGCCAGTAACACGGGGACCGCATGAGTTCACCCAGCGACGCGGCGAGCAACGCAATGATCTCATCCACAAAACGCGTCCTTCGATGGAGCGGGAGCGCCGCGCCCGAGACCGCCGATGACGAGCTCGCCATCGAGGAACCGCTCGAGATTCAGGTGGAGACGCGACCCATCAGCGTGACGATGCGGACTCCCGGGCGCGACGAGGAGCTCGCGGCGGGCTTCCTGATCACCGAGGGCGTTCTCGACCATCCCGACCAAATCCGCGCGATCCGCCCCTATCCGAGAAATGAAAAAGGGAACGCGATCAATGTGCTGCTGCGCGAGGATGTGAGCGTGGATCTCGCGCGGCTGACGCGCCACGTGTTCAGTTCCTCGAGCTGCGGGCTCTGCGGCAAGGCGACGATCGACGCGATTCACGCGCGCTTCCCGCCGATCGCCTCCAATCTCTCGCTCGCGGCGTCGATCCTCCGGCAGCTGCCGGCCCGGATGCGCGCCGGGCAAGCCAGCTTCGATCGGACCGGCGGTCTGCACGCCGCGGCGCTGATGGACACCGAGGGACGGATGCTCGTGCTGCGCGAGGACATCGGACGTCACAACGCCGTGGACAAAGTCCTGGGCCACGCGTTGCTGAAAGGTGAGATCGACACATCGCGAACCCTCCTCCTGGTGAGCGGCAGAACCTCCTTCGAAATCCTGCAGAAAAGCCTGGCCGGCAAGATCCCGATCATCGCGTCCGTATCCGCCCCCTCGAGCCTCGCGGTGGAGTTCGCGGAAGCCAGCGGACAAACCCTCGTGGGTTTCCTCCGCGAAGACCGGTTCAATGTCTACGCGCACGCGCATCGGATCCACTGAGCGACGGAGGCTTCAGAACCCCGCCAGCGGCGCCTCAGCGTCGCCGAACCGCCCGGGCTTCACCCCCATGCGATCCATGATCGAGAGGTAAAGGCCGCAGAGCTTGCGGTTATCGTCGCCCTTGCCGGCGTAGTCCAGCACGCGGCCCGTCTCCAGCGCGCCGCCCAACCCGCCCGCGGTGAGGACGGGCACCTTCGAAGAGTCGTGCTTGCTCCCCGACCACATGTTGGAAATGAACAGCAGGCAGGAGTGATCGAGCACCGAGCCGTCTCCCTCCCGCATGGCGTCGAGGCGCGACGCGAGATAGGCCAACTGGCCGCAGTAGTAGCGGGAGACGCGCTCGTAGGCGTCCGACTGGTCGTCGTGGGACGCGGGATGATGCGCGAGCCGGACGTCGAGGAACGGATAGAAAAGCCCCGATAGATCCCGGCAGAGCAGGAGCGTCGCGACGCGCGTCCTGTCGGTTTGGAAGCCGAGGGCGACGATGTCGCACATCAGCCGCATGTGCTCGCGAATGTCCTCCGGCAGGCCGTTGTCGGGCCTTGGCATGAAAGCCACAGCGCGTCCGCGGTCCTTCGCGTTCGCCTCCGCCTTCGCCTGCGCGGCGCGCGTCTGCTCAATGCGCTTCTCCACCTCGCGAACGCTGCCCAGGTATTCCTCAAGCTTGCCCTTGTCCGACGCGCTCACGCGCCGGGCCAGGCTGGCGGCCTCGTCGCGAACGCGATCCAGTATGCTCTGATTGCGCCGGGAGCCCCGGTTCTCGAACAGGCTGTCGAACGCGAGCGACGGATAGACCTCCATCGGAACCGGGGACGTCGCGTTCTGCCACGAGATGTGAGAGCTGTACGCCATCGAGAAATTGGTCTCGTGGTAGCCCGTGATCGGTTGCTCGCAACCCAGAACCATGCTCGGCTGGATCGTGTCGCGCCCAACGTGATTCGCCAGGACCTGATCCATGCTGATACCGCCCTTGAGCTCCGCCCCGCGGGTCAGGGCGGCGCCCGAGAGGATGTTCCCCGTCTGCCCCGGATGGATCCCCACGCCCGTCGCCTGCTTGTTGAACAGGCCCGTGATGAAGTTCATCTTGGCTTTCAGCGGGGCCATCGGCTCCAGGCTTTTGCCAAGCTCCATGCTCTCGCCCGATCCTTTCGCCCACCAATGCCTGGCGTTGACGCCATTCCCCATGAACAGCGCGGCGAATCGTTTGGGGAACGGGCCCGGAGCGCCATCGGACGTCGGCGCGCCCCCCCAGGCCGGGAGCGATTCGAGCCAGGGCAGCGCCATCGCGACCCCGGCTCCACGAAGAAACATGCGCCGGGAAACACGGGCGAAAGTCGTGGCGGGTGGATGGAAGCCGGGGCTCATGCTCAGTTCTTTGTGACGTCCGGCCGCGCCCGTTGATTCAGGAATTGACTGCTTGTCACGATGCTCTCCACCAAGGCGCTGAATCGGTTCCCCTCGGCGGCGAGTTTCCGGCGCATGGAGCGAACGGCGGAGTCGTCGGACAGGATCAAGCTTCGGCCCAATCCATACGAAAGCAGCTTGCGACAGAGGTTCTCAAGAAACTCTTCCTCGCGACGACCGTGAATATACCGACGCAGATCATCCAGCGAAACCCCTTCGCCGCCGCCCGGGAACGTCGCCTTCGTGTCCACGGGGCGCCCTCCGAGATCGAGAAGGCGACGCTCGCCGGTGGGTCCGTAATCCTCGAAGAGGAGCCCAAAGCAGTCGAATCGCGCGTGACAGCCCGCGCAGCTCTTGTCGGCGCGATGCCGCGCCAGGGCGTCGCGAAGGGTCAGTTCGCCGAGCTTCGACTCATCGGCCGGCAACTCGGGCACGGTCGGCGGAGGCGGAGGAATGATTTCGCCCAACAGCCGTCGAACCACCCAGTACCCGCGCTTCACGGGGCTCGTCCGCAATCCTGGGGAATTCTTCGTGAGGAACACCGACATCGGGAGCAGCCCGCCGCGGCCGTACTGATGAGCGTTGTCGAGACGGCTCCAGGCCGCGCCGTTCGTGACCGCGATCGGCGCGCCGTAGTGTTTCGCCAAAACGGGGTTCACAAAGGTGTAGTCACCGTAAAGGAGGTCCAGGACGGAGCGATCTTCGCGAACAACACTGAGAAAGAATCGAACCGGCTCCTCGAACATCGCCGCGCGCAGCTCGTTGTCGAAGCTCTTGAAGCGCCCGCGATCGACGCCGTTGTGCTCCTCGAAACCCCGAAAATCGAGCCAGTTCCCGCCGAACTCCACCGCCAGAGCTCGCGACCGATCGTCCTGCAACATCCGTCTCGCTTGCGCTACGAGCGTCTTCGGATCGTGAAGATCGCCCTTGGCCGCATGACCCAGCAGCGCGGCGTCCGGCAGGCTGGACCAAAGGAAAAAACTTAGCCGGCTCGCCAGCTCATAATCTGAGAGCGACCTCGCCCCTGTCTCAACCCCGGCCTTCGCCGAGCCCATCCCCCACCGTCCGCCGTCCTCAGCGAGCCCCCCTAGGCTCGATCGCAGACCCAGCGTGGGGAAGCAGAAGCGCGGGGACATGAGAACGCTCACAACCGTCTCTCGGATCGCCTCCTCATGCGCCAGGCCGTCGGCGCCACGAAGGCCCCTGTAGAAACCGATCAGCTCGTCGGCTTCCGTCCGATCGAGCGGACGCCGGTACGCCCGTTCAGCGAAGCGCAGGAGAGATCGCAGATGGCTCGGCTCGGCGGCCAAACGCCCGGATTCCACGCGACGGATCTGGGCGGAAATGTTCGTGAAGTAGCTTTGGATGGCCTGGAGGGCCGCCTCCGATCCGCCATTCCTGCGCGCCTTCGTCAGGTAGGCTTCGGAGAGCCTCAGGATCTTCCCGGGCGATGTCGCGTCCTGATCCTCGGAGCGCGCGAAGTCAAACTCCGCGCCGTGCATGAAGCGAGGCGGCTCCGCGCGTTCGAAGAAGATGAAGTCCTTGTACTGGCGCGCGGGAGCGGCGGTGATGAAATCGAGCTCCTCCCAAAGACGATCGAGCTCGAGCTGTTGCCCGTGATCGAGAATCAGGTCCCGAAGCGGGGCATCGTCGCGATAATAGCCCACCATGAGATGGAACCCGGCGCTCAGCAGCCGTCCCTCGCTCTCCTTGTCTTCCTTCTGGAAGATGAGCCCGCGTTCAGGGACGTAGAAGGAGTCCGGAAACACGCGGCAAAAGCGGGACAGCGAGGCGTCGAAGCGAGCTCGCAGCGCGTCCTCCGTCTGGGGCCTCAACGCGAGCTCAAGCTCGTCGGCCGTCGTGTCATCGCCGGCGCCGGCGACGCCCGGGATCAACAGCGTCCCATCCGAGGGCGGACGCGTGTGATTCAACGCCAGCTCGCGATCTTTCCAGAGCACGAGAGGCTGCGAGCCCGGCGCGATGCCGGAAGCGCCGAGGTTCGGGACATCCGGGCTCAACCTCTTTCGAATCCGTGAAATGAAACCGCTCATCCTCTCGCAGTGGGCGCGAACCGAGCTGGGCGATTTGGGTTGTCCCCCGGCGGAGCGATCCGCCGGAAGCTCGCCCGCCGCGCGCACAGACGGCGCGGCGCTCCACATGCGCCTCAGCGCGGACAAGGGTCCGGGCTCCTCGCGCGAGCCGGTGAGCGCGGACCAGACGGTCGCCAGATACTTCGGGCTGACATGCGACTCCGCGGCAATGTCGGACAGCGAAGCGCGAGCCCGCCCGAGCTCGGCGCGGTGATGGAATCGCCACGCCGCCATAAAGTAGTCGGCATAACCGGTCGGCTGGCGTTGATAGAAATCCACTATGCGTTTCACGCAATACTTGTCGCGGTCCGGATCGGACATCATCGGATGCGGAGCAAAGTCGAAGCCATCGGGCGTCAGCGTCAGATGGCTGGCCACGCGTCGGGCAGCCTCCAAGTATTTCGTGAGGAGAGCGGGAGACATCGTCAGCGATTCGCCCGAGTTGTCGAAGCCGGCTTGGTTGGCCGGATCCACAGGAAACTCGCGGGCGGGCCGGATGTCGACTCCGGTAAGATCGCGAATGGAGTAGTCGTATTCGGCGTTGCTCAGCCGACGAGGGAGAACGGGTCCGGGGTCGCCGGCGGTCCGCTCCGACGCCCGCTTGCGGAAGGCCCGATACCATTCGATCACCCCCCGTCGGAGCTCGGGCGCCGGATGGCTGTCCGCGTCCTCAGGAGGCATCTCCGCCGCCTTCAGCCTTTCGACGAGGAGATCCCAGCGCTGATAGTCGGCGATCACTGGGTCGACGCCGGTATAGACTGAGAGATCGAGGTTGCCCTTGTGCTTCTTCGCATTGTGGCAGTCGGAGCAATAGGCGTTCAGAAACGGACGGACGGCGCGGGCAAACTCTCGATCCAGCGCGGTATCGCCGGATGCCCCGGCCGCGAAGGAGGAGGGCGCGCCAGGCAGGAACAGGAACCCGACGAGGAGCGCATGACGCAACGCCGAACGCGCCCCCAGGCGAGTGGAATGCGGCGTGCAGGTGATCATCGTCGTGGACTATCGCAGGCGTTTGAGGAGTGACAACAAGTTTGCGCGCCCGACAACGCCCGCCCCACACCGGACGGATCCGCGAAACGCATCCGCTGAGCTCAATCGAGCCGCCCTCCGCGCCCCGCGCGGCCCAAGGTTCGACGCGCGGCGTCGAACCTCAGCGGTGACGAACGCGATCCAGGAGGACGGCGGCGAGAATCACCACGCCCAGCACGACCTTTTGAGTATAGCTTTCCACGTTGGTGAGGTTCATTCCGTTTTGGATGACCGCGATCGTGAACGCGCCGATGAGCGTGCCGAGAATCTTGCCTTCGCCGCCGCTCAGGCTTGCTCCGCCGACGACCACGGCCGCGATGACATAAAGCTCGTACATATTGCCGTAGGTGGCCGACCCGCTCTTGAGCTGCGACGCCATGATCACTCCGCCCAACCCAGCCAGCGCCGCGCTCACCACATAGGCGAACAGCAGCACACGCTCCACCGGAACGCCCGAGAGGCGGGCGGCCTCGCGGTTTCCGCCCACCGCATATAGATAGCGGCCGAGCCGGGTGCGCGACATCAGCGTATGCGCCGCGGCGTAGAGCAGCAGCATGAGGACCACCGCGTTGGGCAATCCGAACAAATCGGCGCCTCGGCCCAGCCAGACGAAGGAGTCCGGCACCTGATAGATCGATTGCCCCTTCGCCAGCAGATACGCCGACCCGCTCCCCACGAGCATCATCGCCAGCGTCACGATGAACGGCGGGATTCCAAAGCGCGTGATCATCGTTCCCGAAAAGCCCCCGACGGCGGCGCAGGCGACGATCGCCGCGACGCACGCGCCGATCATTCCGAGGCTTGTCGCCGCGACGCCGCTCGTCGCGTCGCGAATCACCCAGCACGCGATGACGGCGGACAGCGCGATCAGGCTTCCGACAGACAAGTCGATGCCGCCCGTGATGATCACAAAAGTCATTCCGATGGCCACAATCGCGATCACCGCGATCTGGTTGGCGATGTTCAGCAGGTTCTCGGTCTTCAGGAAGATCGGCCATTTGTACCGGCGCGGCGTGACGACGCGCGGGGAGCCCAAAGCGGGGAAGCTCGAGCCAATGCCTGAGAACACCTGCCAGGATCCGCTAGCCGAGGTGCAGGCGATCACGTCCAACCGCCCCCCCAGCCCCGCGATCTTCTCCAATGCGGCCCGCGCGTCCTTCGGCTCGCCCTGCACGGAGGCCACGACGACGGCCTTGCCTCCCGAAAGCTCTTTCTCGAGGCGCCGGGCGAACAGGAGATCCTCGGGCTGATCCCGCGTGACGATCAATACTCTCGGCGACGCCCCCGCCGGTTGGAGAAGCGACGCGGACATCTGCGACGCCGCGGCCTCGCCGCTCAGGGATTGCTCGGAGTACGTGACCACGCTGAAGAACGAGCACAGCGCGAGCAGCGCCAGGACCATGCCGTAGTCGGAGAGGAAGCGGGACCAGGTGGATTTCATGTCTTCATGCTCTCAATCGAATGCCAGCTTCATGACTTGTTCCTGCGTCGCCCGCCGCGCGTCGCGAATCTCGCCGGCGATCCGCCCGCCGCGCATGACCAGAACCCGGTCCGCCATCCCGAGCACCTCGGGAAGCTCCGAACTGACCATGAGGATCGCCTTCCCTTCCGCCGCAAGCTGGTTCATGAGGAGGTAGATCTCGTATTTCGCCCCGACGTCAACGCCGCGCGTCGGCTCGTCGAAAATGAGGACATCGCACTGGCGCGCGAGCCACTTCGCGAGCACCACCTTCTGCTGATTTCCGCCGGAAAGATGCCCCACGCGCTGATCCGGCCCGGAGACCTTCACCTGCAGGGTCTTCGCATAGCGGCCGAACTCCTCCCGCTCGCGGGAGAGCCGCAGGAAGCCGCGCTTCGAGAATCCAACGAGGTTCGGCAGGCTGAAGTTCTCCAATGAAGAACGCCCCAGCACGAGCCCTTGCAGCTTCCGATCCTCCGTGAGAAGCCCGATGCCCGCGGCGATGGCGTCGCGCGGGGAGCGAATGTCGAGGGCGCGGCCATCCAGGCGAATCTCTCCCCCATCGCGGGGGTCGGCGCCGAAGAGGAGGCGCACGGTTTCGGTTCGACCCGAACCCACGAGCCCCGTGAGCGCCAGGATCTCGCCGCGGTGAACGGCGAACGAAACGTCCCGGACGCTCTTTCCCCGCCGAAGCCCGATCGCCTCCAATCGCGGATCTCCGACCCGCGCGTCGCGCGGGGGAAACTCGCTCTGAAGCTCCCGACCCACAATGAGCTCGATCATCTGCTGCTTGGTGATGGCTCCGATGGGGCGGTCCGCGACATGGCCGCCATCGCGCATGATCGTCACGCTGTCCGCAATGCGAAAGATTTCATCGAGGCGATGGCTGATATAAATGATCCCCATCCCCGCCTTCTTCAGGTCGGCGATGATCTGGAACAGACGCTCGGTTTCATGGGCGGTCAGCGCGGCTGTGGGCTCGTCCATCACGAGGATGCGGGCGTCGAACGCGAGCGCTTTGGCGATCTCAACCAACTGTTGCTGCGCGGTGCTGAGCTCCCGGCAAGGCATCGCGGGATCCAGGGCGATCCCCAGACGTTGGAACAGCTCCGACGTCGCGCGCCGCTCCTCGGCTTGATCCACGAAGCCCGCGCGCGAAATCTCTCGTCCCAGAAAAACATTCTCGGCGGCGCTCAGGGCGGGGACGAGGTTGAACTCCTGGTAGATCACCGCAATGCGCGCGTTCCGGCTGTCCATCGGAGAGTTGAGCGCGCGCGGAAGCCCTTCGATCCGAATCTCCCCCGCGTCGGCCCGATGCGCGCCGCCCAGCACCTTCATCAAGGTGCTCTTGCCGGCGCCATTCTCTCCCAGCAGCGCCAGCACCTCGCCGCTCCGCGCCGTCAAGTCCACGCCGCGGAGCGCTTGAACGCCTGGAAACGATTTGTGAATGCCGCGCATCTCCAGCAGCGGCGCGGGAGCGGGCGAAGCGACGGTCTGGGCGGCGTGCGTCATGGGAAAACGTCAGCCCGCGACGGGCGGCAACGCCTGCGCCACGACGAGCCTCAAGATGCCCGGCGGAGGGCTCACTTCAGCTCCGGATCCTTCAGCGCGTCGGCCTTCCGATAGAGCATCGTGGGGATCAGCATCTGAGGCGGCAACGACTCGCCCTTGGAATGACGAACGATCGCGTCCACGATCTGAACGCCCATCTTGTCGGGGAACTGGATGGGGTCGGCGTAGATCTTTCCATCCTTGATCGCCTGCTTTCCCTCGGGCTGCCCGTCGAAGCCGACGATCATGACCTGCTGGGTCTTCCCCGCCTTCTCCAACGCCGCGCGCGCGCCCAGCGCCGCCGGATCGTTGATCGCGAAGATCCCGCGAAGATCCGCGTGGGCCTGCAGCGAATCCTCGGCCGCCTTGTAGCCCATGTCCTTGGCTCCGCCGCTTTCCAACTCCGTCACCATCTCAATCTTCGCCTTCGCTGTCGCGTTGTGCGCATCGATCGTCTCGCGAAAGCCCTTTACGCGAAGGAGGCAGGACTCGGCCTGTTTGAAGTGAAGGATGGCCACCTTGCCCCCGGTTTCGCCCAGGGCCTCGATCATCGCGACCCCGGCTTCCTTCCCGCCGCCGTAGTTGTCGGTCGCGACCTGCGTGGCGATCTTCACTCCAGGCTCGTTGCAGGGGATGTCCACGGTGAACACAGGAATCCCCGCCGCGTTGGCCTCCTGAATCACGGGGATGATGGCCTTGGAATCGCAGGGACTGAGAACGATCGCGCTGACTTTCTTGACGATGAAATCCTTGATCTGGTTGGACTGCTTGGCGACGTCCTTGTCGCCGCTGACGACGATCGCGGAGTAGCCGCGCTTCTTCCCCTCCGCGGTGATGCTGTCGCCGATGACCTTGAAGAACGGATTGTCGAGGGTCAGCAGCGAGACGCCGATGCTGCCCTGGGCCGAGGCGCCCGCGGGCCTCGCCGCGCCGGAGTCCTTGCCGGCTTCACCCGAGGGACCGCAGCCGGTCAGGCAGGAGAGAACTGTCGCGGCGGCGAGGGCCGCCAGAAAGGGAATCTTCATGGCAGATGAGGGACGAGGAATCATGGATGAGGGGTGAGCGGGGTTGAAGAGCTTCGCTAAAAAATCAAAGGGTTCCTGACTGGATGAATTCATGCCGGACTGGAGCGCTCACGCGGATGCCCGTGGTGGACACGAACGTGGCGCGGCCGGGAGAGAACTCGATGGTCTGAACACGCTCGAACCCTCGAGGCGTCTTCACAACGCCCTGGATGTAGTTGACGCGGGTGGGGTGGTCGGACTTGAGCTCCACGGCGGTCGCGAAGCCCTGTCGCGTGAGCGTGTTCTCGCGGATCGATGCCGCGAGACCATCGGCAAAGTGGGCGGTGACATCCTCAAGGCCGAGGCAGTTGTTGCGACCCCGCCACGGATGCCCATGCCGGCCGTGATTCTCGATCCAAATCACGGTGCTGTTCAACATCGCGGGATCCTTCATCGCGAACCACACATAGCCCGCGTCGGAAAACGTGGCCGCTGTCCAGGCCGGGCCTTGAGTCGCGTCGCGGGCGACGTTGACGAGCTGGACGAGGTCGGCGAATCCTCGACGGGCCGGAAGGCGCGTGAGATCGGCCTCGGAGGCGCCTTTGGCCATCGCGGGCACGTGGGCGAGATCCTTCCACTCCGCGCCCGGGAGCAAGGACTGATACTCGGCCTTCTTCGGATCGCTGAACATCCCGGGACAAGTCATCCCCAGTTGAAAATCGCTGGTCGTGACGCGCACCGAGCCGTCGGCGTCCGGCATGGCCAGGGTGGCGTGATGGCCCAGTGGAACGGGGCCGGCGAATCCTTCGATCGTATGCTGCGAATAAACAATGTTTTGTCCGTCCACGATCGAGAGCCGCTTCGTGACATGCCCTTTCCGGATCTTCGTGTCCATGGACAAGGTCAGCGTGGCGACATCGCCAGACTTGGCGACCACGGCGCCGCTCCATCTCCCGGTGGCGGTTTCGCCGTGAGCCGGATGCCGTTCGCCTCTGGCTTCCTCGGCGTTCCCGCCGAAGGGAAGACAGAAGAAATCCCCGCGGAGGGGCACGAGGACTTCAGCCGGCATTGGGGAACGTCGCTCATCCTGCCACGGGCTGATGTGGTAAGGCTGGATGGGTTGGTCGGAGTCCTTGAAAAACGTCACCGGCGCCAAATGGCCGCCGAGCTGGGTCACCGCGAGTTCCACCTGCCCGTTGGAGAGGATGTAGCTGGGCTGCGAATGCACGGTTCTCATCTGCGCGGCCTCCGCGTTGGAGAGGCCCACCGCCGCGCTGAGTGACAGGCCCAGAAGGATCGAGGTTTCAGGCTGCATGCGGCCGAAGCCTAAGCCCGTCGTCCAACCCGGGGCAACTCTTGTCTGGGCGCGGGGTCGCGGAGGCGGAGCCGGTGTGGAAAGGGAGGATCATCATGGGCCGCTCCTGGCCCAAGCTCAGACTTCCATCCAGTCCATGACGATCGAGTAGAAGCCACGGGCCGCCGACCGATCCACATAGAACATCGCTGTTCCTTCCGGCCCGGACCAGCTGGTTTGGTCCATCGCGCCGTCCGAAGCGGTCGCGAAGGGAACACTGGTCCACGCGTCGGCGAGGTTCGCGCGGAATTGAAGTTCGTACACGACGTCCGCCTCGGCCATAAACTCAAGCCTCAACCGATTGGAACCCGCGCTGGTTTGCCGCCGGGGCGTCACGGCGAACGCCACTCCAGGAACCTGGACGGTCAATAGATCCTTTCCGTCGTAGTGGCTCGCGTAGGGCTTCAGGTTCTTGCTCGCGGGGCCGCGGATGACGGTCCCATCGATGGCATAAAGCGAATGGTGACAGGGGCACTCGAGGCCTTGCGCGAAATCATCATACGTGTCCACCACGCAGCTCTCGTGTCGACACTCGGCGCTCAGAGCGTAAAAGGCGTCGCCGATTCCGCGAGTGATCAGGAGCGGATACACGGCGCCCTCCGGAAAGTGATCCGGGCCGACAGGGTTCATTCCCAGGCGCAACGAGCCGAACGGATCCTGCAACGAGGGGAACTCCGAGAGCGAAATCTTGACGGCCCCCGCGTTAGGAATTGCCGCCGCCTCCAGGTCGGCGAGAAAAAAACCGTGACGCATCGCGCCGGCGACGGGAAACGCGAGCGAGCCGAGCGCGAAGCGCTTCAGAAAACGGCGTCGAGAGGACGGGACGTACGACAGCATGCCGCGGTAACCTACATCAGAACACGAAAAGTCCAAGTCGCTAACCCGCGCCGCGACGAGGGTGGCCGCGATTGAGTTCCCGGAGAAGCTGGTATTTGAGAAACACCTCCCGGGCGCAGTAATTCGCGATTTGGAGGCCCTGCCTTCCATCCATGAAGCCGCGGCGCAGGATCCAGCCCCGCAGCCACCGGAAAAGCGCGTGGCCGTAGGGCGATAGGGCCGATGCGCCTCTGCCGCTCTCGCTTTGGGACTCCGCCCAAAGACGGGCGTATTTCTGGCAGCGAGCCCAGTGATCCGCCGCGTCCCGGAAGGAATAGTGACGCAGTTCCCCACGAAGCGGCTCGACGGCCCCGTCGCATTCCAGCCGCTCATGAACCTTGCCGCCCTCGAAACGGGCCCGGGACTTGCGGAACAGGCGAACGAGCCGGTCGGGGTACCAGTCGCCGTGCCGGATCCAGCGCCCTTCATAAAGCACGCATCTTGGCATCGAAAACGCGTCGACCTCGGGCTCCGCCGCCCGATCCCGCAGCGCGCGAACCTCGCTCCGAAGCTGCGGGGACAGTTCCTCGTCGGCGTCGATGCTGAAGACCCAGTCGTTTCGCGCCCGGGAGAGAACAGCGTTCTTCTGCCCCACGAATCCCAGCCAATCCTGGCGCTCGAATCGGGCGCCAAACTCCGCCGCGATGTCCGGCGTGCGGTCGACGCTGCCGGAGTCCAGGATCACCATCTCGTCGGCAAGCTCGGCGCAGCTTTCCAGGCAGCGCCGGAGGTTGGCCTCCTCGTTCAGCGTGATGAGACAGAAGGAAATCCTCATCCGCTCACGCCCTTTCGAAGGCCGCCAACTCGAGAACCTGCAGGGTCTCCGCCACGTTGCGCTCCAACCGGAAGACGTCGAGATCGGTCCGGCGCGCTGTGAACCGACGCGAGGACCAATCGGCGATGGCCTCCGACACGGCGCGAATGTCGGACGGGTCGGGCAGCACAGTCCCGTTGACTCCCTCTTCAATCCACTCGGAGGCGCCATTTTGGGCCGACGTGATCACCGGCAGGCCCGCGGCCAGGGCCTCCGCAACGACATTCGCGGAAGGATCGTAGATCGGCAGGACCACGAACAAATCCGCGGCCGCGTAGGCGTTTTCCACATCGCTCATCGATCCGGCGAAGACATAGTCGTCCGACGTGAGGTAGGGCGATCGTCCCTTCCCAACGATCAGGAGCTTCACATGAAGGCGGCTCCTGCCAGGCGCGGGATCCTCCTCCGACTGGAACTCGCTCTGGATCGACTGAACGCTCTGCCGCAGCCCGAGATGGTCCACCGCCTTCATCGCGTAGCGCAATCCCTTCCTCTCCCACCCCGAACCGACGAACAAGAGCACCAGATCTTCGTCCTTAAACCCGAACCTCCGTCGAGTCTCCGCGCGCCGCCCCGTTTGCAGACGATCGACGTCCACGCCGTTTCTAACGAGGTGGATCCGGTCTTTGGGAAAAGCGAAGTGATCCAGGATTTCCTGACGAACCATCTCCGAGTTGACGATGACGCGCCCGGTGCTTTCGGGCTGGAACACACGGGCCTCCAGGGCCTGCATATGGCGGTGAAACGCGCTCCAACCAATGAAGAACCGCCTCCACCACGGAGCGAACTCGCGACGGCGCTGAATCCAAACCCTGTGAACTCCGTCGCCCGCGCGGTAAACATCTTGGCGAAGGGTCCGTTCCAGGCTAAAAACGCAGTCGAACACATGCGATCGCAGCGCTTCATCCACCGCCTCGGCAAACGCCAGCCCTCTGCGCGCCCGGCCGGCCTGGACGGACACGCTGTGCGTCACAATCCCCTCGGGGGCGTCGCTCCATTGTTCCGCGAACAGGTGGATTTCGTGCCCCTCCTCGCTCAACGCGCGGATGAGCCGTTGCAAATACAGCTCCGCCCCGCCCGTGGCGGCGAACTTTCGGCGAATGAGCGCGAGTTTCACAAAGCACCACACTGGCGAGCGCTGATTTGCGGACGCAAGCTCGTTTTCCATTCATCGGTGGCGGCCCGCGCCACCCACGCTTTCGGGATCTTCGGGACGCGTCTCGCGGCCCTGTTCGTCCTGCTCCTGCTCGCGCCACCGGCGAACGCGGGCCCGCCAAGCTACCGCGACGAGGTTGTCCCTCTGATCACCCGGGCGGGTTGCAGCATGGGCGCCTGCCACGGGAACGCGACAGGCAAGGGAGGGTTCAAGCTCTCGCTCCGCACCGAGGATCCGGCGAATGATCACGCGGTCCTCACCGAGGAATGGCTGGGCCGCCGGATCAACCGCGTCGATCCGGACCAAAGCCTCTTGTTGCTTAAAGCCACCGCGCAGATCCCTCACGAAGGCGGACAGCGCTTTCGCGTGGACAGCGACGAGTATCGACTCCTGCGGGACTGGATCGCGGAAGGGGCCAGGGACGACGCGGAGACGGCCCCGTCGCTCGTCGCCCTGGAAGTCGCGCCTCTCGACAAAGTGGTCGAGGCTCCGGAGTCTTCGGCGCGTCTCACGGTCACGGCGGTTTGGTCCGATGGCCGACGACAGGACGCCGCTCGCCGCGTGGTTTACGAATCGTCAAACGTTCTCATCCCGGTGTCCCCGGACGGGCTGGTGGAGAGGAAGGGTTTCGGCGAAACCGTCATCCTCGTGCGCTTCCTCCAGACGCAAACGCCGGTTCGCATCGCGTTCATCCCGAGGCGCGACGGCTTCGTCTATCAGGCGCCGCGCGCGGAGAACTACATCGATGATCTCGTCGACCAGAAGCTGCGGCGCCTCAAGCTGCTGCCGTCGCCGCTCTGTTCGGACACGGAATTCATCCGCAGGGCCTTCCTGGACCTGACCGGGTCCCTGCCCACCGCTGATGAAGCCCGGCGGTTCGTCTCCGATCCATCGCCTTCGAAGCGACGGCACTGGACTGACCAGCTGCTGACGAGCCCGGCCTTCGCCGATCACTGGGCGTTGAAGTGGGCCGACACGCTTCGCGCCGAGGAGCGCAGCCTCGACTTCCTGGGCGTCACCGCCTTCCAGCGATGGATTCGCGACCGTGTCGCGTCCAACAAGCCGCTCGATCAATTCGCGCGGGAAATCCTGAGCGCCGCAGGAAGCACCTACACGCATCCCGAGGCGAGCTTCTATCGCGCGGTGCGGGATCCCTTGAGCCGCGGAGAAGCCGTGGCGCGAGTCTTCCTGGGCACGAGGCTGCAATGCGCCAAGTGCCACAACCACCCGTTTGAGCGCTGGACCCAGGCGGACTATTACGACTGGTCCTCCGTGTTCGCCCGCGTGCGGTACACCGTCCTGGAGAACCAGCGCAAGGATGAGCTCGATCAGAACGAATTCGTCGGCGAGCAGATTGTGTGGCACTCGGACGAGGGCAGCGTCACGAACGCAAAGACGGGACTGGCGGCGAAGCCGCGTTTCCTGGGAGCGAAGGAAGGCGGCTCGTGGGAGGACCCCTTGACCGCCCTGGCGGACTGGATGACGGCCCCGGGCAACGCCCTGTTCGCGCGCGCGCAGGCCAATCGCATCTGGGCGCAGCTGATGGGCAAGGGCATCGTGGATCCGGTGGATGATTTCCGGGCCACGAACCCCGGATCCAATCCGCCGCTCCTTGACGCCCTGGCCCGCGACCTGGTCGAGAGCGGATTCGACCAGCGCCGTCTCATTCGCGCGATCGTGGCCTCGCGCACCTACCAGCTCTCCACAGTGCCCAACTCCACGAACCAGGACGACGACTCGAACTTCTCGCGCGCCCTGGCCCGGCGCCTGAGCGCGGAGCAAATTCTTGACTCGGCATCGCAGGTGACCGGGATCGCCCCCGAATTCCATGATCAGCCTTCGGGCGTGCGCGCGGCCCGGATCACGGGTGGAAGGCCCAACCCGCGATACGGCGAGACGCCGGCGGATCGGTTCCTCGCGGTGTTCGGCAAGCCCGAGCGCCAGCTCGCGTGCGACTGCGAGCGCTCGGCTGAGACCACCATGAGCCAGGCCTTCCAGCTCGTCAGCGGCCCCGTCCTCCAGGACCTCATCAGCCGTCCTCAGAACCATCTTGCCGATTGGCTCGCCGGCCATCGGGCGCCGGAGCTCATCCTGGACGACCTGTATTGGTCGGCGTTGAGCCGGCCAGCCACGCAAGAGGAGCGTGAGCGGTTCGCTCCCCAGCTGGCGAACAGCGCGAACGCCCGCGCCTATCTTGAAGACCTGGCATGGGCGGTCCTGAACGCGAAGGAGTTTCTGTTTCGCAAATGAACGCGCCCTTCTCCAACGTTCTCCCGACGCGGCTGCCACAAACCCAAATGCCGCGTCGCGCCGCCCTGAAGGTCGGGGGCATGGGGCTGTTCGGGCTCACGATTCCGAAGCTGCTCCGCGCCGCGGAAGCGTCGTCGACGACGGGGCCGCGCGCGAAGGTCAAGAGCATCATCTTCCTGTTTCAGTGGGGGGGCCCGAGCAGCATCGACATGTTCGACCGCAAGCCCGACGCGCCCGAAGGCGTTCGCGGCCCGCTGAAGTCGATCTCGAGCTCCCTGCCCGGCGTTCCCGTCTGCGAAGGGTTGGAGCGAACGGCGAAGATCCTGAAGGAATGCGCGCTGATCCGCACCCTTCACCACACGATGTCGAACCACAACTCGGCGGGCTACTACGCGCTCACCGGCCATGCGCCCCCGTCCGATGATCAGAGGCTGCGCGATTCGCTCGATCTGTATCCCGCCTACGGATCCGTCATCGACAGGCTTGCGCCCGCGAACGCCGAGCTGCCCACATTCGTCGCGTATCCCCATGTGATCTCGGACGGCTCGATCACGCCGGGCCAGCACGCCAGCTTCCTGGGCAAGGCTCATGATCCGCTCCTCTTCCAGCAGGATCCCAATCTGCCCGGCTTTGGGCTGCCGGAGTTCAGCCTGCCGGCGGGGGTTTCTCTGGAGCGCCTCGAGCATCGGCGCGAGATGCAGCAGCTGATCGATCGGCAGGCGCGCTTAATGGATCACGCCGCCGCGGCCCGCGGGCTCGACGCCTACTACGATCGCGCCCTGGCCATGCTGCATTCGCCGAAGCTGCGGAAAGCCTTCGATCTCGCCTCCGAACCCGCCGTGGTGAGGGAGGCGTACGGGCGCACCACCTACGGACAGAGCTGCCTGCTCGCCCGCCGTCTCGCGGAAGCGGGCGCGAAGTTCATCAGCGTCTATTTCTCGGACAACATCGGCGGTCAGAGCACGGAGTCAGGGGGCTGGGACACCCATGGATTCAACAACACGCGCATGTACCCGATCGTTCAGAAATACCATCTCCCGATCACCGACCAGACGCTCCCGACGCTCATCAACGACCTGAAGGATCGCGGCATGCTGGACACGACCCTGGTTGTCTGGGTGGGGGAGTTCGGTCGAACGCCCAAGATCAACGGCAACGCGAGCCGGGATCACTGGCCGCACTGTTACACGGCGCTGCTCGCGGGAGCGGGGGTGAAACGCGGTTTCGTCTACGGCGCGTCCGACAAACAGGGCGCCTACCCCGAGGAAAACGGCGTGCGACCGGACGACCTGGCGGCCACTTTGTATCACCTGATGGGAATCGCGCCGCAGACCGAGGTCCGGGACCGCGCCGACCGTCCCCTGCCCATCTCCCGAGGCAACGTGATCGAAGGCGTGCTGGCCTGACGCGCTCTCATGCGCGAGCGGAACGCGCCGATCGAATGAAGCAAAGGACATTGGCATGAAAGAGAACACCAATCGAAAGCCATCGGCCCCGATTCGCCCGCGCGCGCCCGCGGTTTGCGGACTGATCGCCGCGTTGATTCTGAGTCTTGGCTCGGAGGCTCACGCCGATTCGGTCCGCGTTCAGCCGATCGCCCTGGAGCGCGGGACAGCGCAAGAAATCCTGGTTCAAGAGGATGGAGCGTCGCGCGCGAACGAGCTATGGACCTCATTCGGCGGCGAGGCCGCCCGCGTCCGAAAGGAGGACGACGCGTCCAAGCCCGGCGAAGCCCGATTCCAGCTCCGCGTGGGGAGCGGCGCGCGGCTGGGCGTAGGGGCGATGCGACTCGTCGGATCGAACTATCTCTCCGGCATCCACTGGGTGTTCATCGACGATCTCCCAGTCCGCGCGGACCTTCCCACCGCCCACGACGAGTCGAACGCTCCAACTATAACGCTTCCGATCGGGATCGAAGGCCGCGCGTCGCCCGGAGTTCCGGATGTCTACCGCTTTCAGGGACGCAAGGATCAGGTGCTGTCGCTGGACGCGCTGGGGCGCCGCCTGGACTCGCGGCTGTCGCCGGTGATCCAGGTTTTCAGCTCGGACAACCAGGACCTCGCCTACAGCAACCATGATCCGTCTCTGGGCGGCGACGCGCGCGTCTCGATCCGACTGCCGCGCGATGACGTCTACTCCATCCGCATCGCCGACCTCTACAACAAGGGCGGCGCCGATCGCGGCTACTATCTGCGCGTCGGAGGTTTTCCGATCGTCGATTCGGCCTATCCCCTCGTGGTGACGAAGGGCGGCTCGGCGACGCCCGTGGCGTTGGACAGCATGCTTCGCAGAAGCTTCCCGCTGCAGGTCTCAGGCATCCCGGCGCCGGGCGGACGAACGAACGTGCCCGTCAAGGACGGCGGCCCAGGCTTCACTCTCGCGCGCGTGATGATCAGCGATCTGCCCGAGGTCTCCGAGACCGAGGACAACCAGCCCGCAGCCCGCGCCAATCAGATCAAGTGGCCCACGGGCATCAGCGGGAGGTTCGATCGTCGCGGCGATGTGGATTGGTTCCGGTTCCACGTGGAGAAAGGCGAAAGCCTCTCCTTCCGCGCTTTCTCCAAAACCCTCGGCTCCCCCGCCGATGTCCTCCTCCGCCTCCACCGGATGGACGGGTCCAAGCTCATCGAGTTGAATGTGAACAACGACACGGATCCCGTCATGAGCCAAACATTCGCCGAAGGGGGCGACTACCTGCTGCGTGTATGGGAGTCGACGGGATTGGGAGGAAGCAACTTCAATTACCGCGTGGAGATCACGCCCCATGCCCCTGGTTTCAAGCTTCAGACCGCGCTGGAACACCTCGTGGCCGTCTCCAACCAGACGGTGACGTTGAAGATCACGGCCGATCGCAAAGGAGGCTACGCGGGGCCGATACGCATCTTCGCGGAAGGCCGATCGCCGGTGAAGCTGGCGAACGACATCATTCGAACGGATCAGAAGGAGACCGACCTTTCGATCTCGCTCGGTGATCCGGAGCTCGCGGGAAAGCTCGTGATGCTTCGATTGAAGGGCTCCACAGCGGACACCAACGCGCCCGCGTTCGAGGCGCCGGTCAGCACCCGAGGGGCGCCGATGTTGAAGCGCATGGGCCCGTATCTCATGCCGCGCGAGTTCGACGGCGACATCGCCCTGCTCTTTCCACTCGAGCCGAAATAGTTCCTTGGCCCAGGGCCAGCCGCCTCCGGATTCGCGACGCATTTGGAGATCGGGTTGGTCGTCCCCTGCCGTTTTTCTTTCCTGGGCGTCCAGGACCCCACGGCCGCGCGCCCCGATTGATTCGCTTGCGACGAGCGGGACAGCTTTCAGCGAGCCCCACTCTGCCCGCCCTCATCCCCTTCCAACGACCTCGTTGCATCGATCTGCTCTTTGAGGAATCGCAGCTGCCTGACGATCTGTTTGTCGCGCAGCGCCACAACGGCAAGGTCGGGCTCCAGATCCAGACGCCCGGGCGTCGTGGCAGAAGGGCCGAAGCGCTCATCGAGAAAGGCGTCGACGCCGGCGAGAGTCGCGGAGACCGCCTGAAGCTTCTTGGCGTCCCGGGTCCAGAGCCGGACATGGAACCCAGCGCGGCGGAACAACGCGGCCGCGGCCGCGCCCATTTGGCCGGCGCCGAGAACCCCGACGCCCTGGACGAACAGAACCGGGGTCCCCTCTCCGTCCAGTTCATACGCCAGGCTTACGCCATCGCGTTTGAGAGTCTTCACCTGTGTCGATCGCCCTTTCTTCGCTCCTTCTTGTCCTCGGAGAACGCGGGCGGCGAGGAATCAAAGCTGCCCGGACAGCTTGAACAGCTTCTGGCGCGTCTTTTGCAAACGCTCGATCACGACCTGTGAGATGCGTCGCATCAGCTCGTATCCAAATTCGTGCTGCTGGGCACAGAGCGCGCTCAGCGCCTTGCCGTCGATCTCGATGGCCCGGGTCGGCTCGGTAACCATCGCGTTGAAGTGCCAGGCGTTCGGAGGGAACAGCCAGGACCACCCAAGGACCTCGCCCGCGCCAACGCATTGAATAGGCACATTCCCTTTCAAGCCCGCGTGCGTGAGCGAGACCGCCCCCCACAGGATGAGATAGAATTTGTGGGCGGGGTCTCCCTGCTTGAAGACCAGATCGCCGGCCCGCAAGTCCACGAGACTGGCGGACCTCGCTATGAGTTCCCGATGCGCCGGGGACATCCCCGCAAGAAAGGGGTGTTGCGCCACGGCGGTCTCGATCGAAGGGGCGTCCGCCCCGTCATGGGCCTTCTCAGTCGGTGTCGATGGAGGGGCGATATTCTTCATATGCGTCAGCGGGGCACAAAGTGATCCCTTATCGACGCGTCCGCAACGCATTTCAAGACAAGGACGCGTCGTTTATTGGCTGAATCGCCCCTGAAAAGAACAGTGGACATCGGACGCGCCGCCATACGCCACGTGGCCCCCCCGCACTCTCCACATGGCGCATGTTCAGCGCGGGCCGCTGGGTGATAGGAGTTACGCAACGATACAACTCACGCATGCTCATATGAAAAAAACCGACGCCATCTCATTCATCGCCCGATTTCGACGTGGGATGATGACAACCCTGCTGCTGCTCGCCCACTGGATGCTCTCCAACCCCGGGTCCATCGAGGCCGGCACCCACACCTGGACTGGGGCGGGTCTCACAGGGAACTGGAGTCTTCCGGCAAATTGGCAGGGCAACGTTCCTCCCGCCGCGGGCGAGGCCGCGCCCGTGGTTCTCGTCTTTCCCAAAGGGGCGGCCCGACAGCACAACACCAACAATCTCGCCGGGTTGACGATCCATGGACTGACCGTGTCCGGCCCCAGTTACGTCATCGAAGGGTCAGGGCCAGGCGTCGACATCACGTTCAGCGCCGCGCTGTTCACTTCCTACCTGTTTAACGCCGCCAACTTCACGCTCGGCGCCACCTTGAACATCTCGCTACAGGGAGTTCCGCAGTTCAGCGTGAGCGGCGGCGCGAGCATCGCGAGCAAGCTCATCGGCGCCGGAGGATTCACGAAGTCGGGAGCGGGAGAGCTGGCGATCACCGGACCTTCCGACAATCAGTTCAGCGGCAAAGTGACGGTCTCCGACGGCGCTCTCAGCCTCAGCAAGGGGAGCTTGATCCTCGGCACATGGTATCCCGCGATCGCGGTGTCGGGGCCGCTGGTCGTCGGTGGGACGAACGTTGCGGTCGCCGGGTCCGTGAACCTGATTCACGCCGACCAGATCGCGGACAGCTCGTCCGTCGCCGTGCAGCCGTCTGGCATGATCTACATGGGCGGCAACAACGAAACAATCGGGCCCCTGACCATGACGGGCGGACAGATCCTCGGAGACAGTCTCGAAACAACGAATCTGGGGACCCTCACCCTGACGAGCGATGTCTCTGTGCCCGACACGTCGCTCGTCCCCTCCGCGACGATCACGGCCCACCTCGCCCTAGGCGGCGGCGCGCAGCGGAACTTCGATGTTCAACTCGGGCACTTCAATCTCTATGGACGAGTCTCCGATGGCGGCAACGCGGCCGGTCTCGTCAAATCGGGTCCTGGGCAGCTTTTCCTCGCCAACGCCGCCAACACCTATCGCGGCCTCACCACGATCCAGGAAGGATCCATCTACATTTACAGCGACGGAGCTCTGGGCTCGACCAACAACGGCACGATCCTGCACGGCGGCGCGCTTCTCGCCGTTCAAGGAGTGAACATCCCCGGAGAGTCCTTGACCATTGTCCCCGGCGCGGGGAACGCGAAGATCCACTGCGTGACGACCAGCTCTCTCGGCGGCGCTGTGCGACTGAACGCGAGTTTGGATATCGATGTGGACTCGTCGGCACAGCTGACGTTCAGCGGGGCGATCTCAGGCGGAGGAGGCGTGAACAAGCTGGGCGAAGGCGCCCTGGTCTACACCGGCCTGGACGCGAACACTTACGCCGGTCCGACAACGGTGCTGGGCGCCTTGAGCCTCAACAAAGGCTTGGGGGTCTTCCCCGCCCAGGCGATAGCGGGCCCTCTGATCATCGGCATCCAAGGCACGATGGTAGATGGGGCTCACGTGGTGCGCCTGTATCGCTCGAACCAGATCAATCCCGACTCCCCAGTGACGGTGTTGGACGGCGGCGACCTCTCCCTCAACAACCACAATCAGGCGATCGGTCCCCTGACCTTGTTCGCGGCGATTCATACCGGCGCGGGCGTGTTGACGCTCAATGGCGACGTGACCGCCGATACCGGCACGTCTCTCGCGTATATTTATGGATCGGTGTCGATGGGCGCGAAGACGCGGACGTTCACCGTGGAGTCGGGCGGCACATTGAGAATCGCGGCGCACCTCGCCGACGCGCCCGCGGCGGTTGGCTGGGTGAAAGACGGTCCCGGCCAGCTGGATCTTCTGAGTTCGAGCTCGTTCGACGGACCCTTCACCATCCATCGAGGCGACGTGTGGGTGAAGGCCAACGGCGCGCTGGGCGGAGTCAACGAACCCACCATCGTGAACAGCGGGGCCAGGCTGACGTTCGATGATTCTTCCGTCCCCATCGTCAGCGGCGAGCCGATCCAACTGAACGGCGTCGGGGCAGGCCAGGTACCGAAGTACTTCGGCGCGCTGTGGTCCTACGGCAGCAACACGCTCACAGGGCCTATCACCGTGGCCAGCGACGCCCATGTTTTTGTCACAGACAGCCAGGCCGCTCCAGGCTCGCTCACCCTTTCAGGGATTCTGTCAGGTCCCGGCAAGCTCACCAAAAACGGCCCTGCGCCTTTGATCCTGGCGGGCAGCGAGGACAACTCGCACGCGGGAGGCACTTGTGTTACTGACGGAATCCTGTTCCTCCGGAAGTCGCAAGGCGCCGTGGCCATCCCCAGCGCGTTGGTCGCCAATAACGCCACCGTCCGCTGGCTTGCCGACAATCAGGTCGCGAACAACGTCGCCATGACGGTGATCAACACAAACGGCCTCCTGGACTTGTTTGGCTACAACGACCGCGTCGGCGGATTAAACATGAACGGCGGCGTCGCGACAACCGGCAAAGGCGTATTGACCCTCGGCGGCGATGTGAAAGTCTCGGCGGATCCTCTTCCCCTCTATTCCTCCGAGATCTGGGGCAATCTCTCCCTGGGGGGCGCCGACCGCGTCTTCGAATGCGCAAGCAACGCGGCGCTCTACATGACCGCATCCATCGGCGACGGCGGCGCGACGGCGGGATTCAAGGCGACCGGCGGCGGAGGGGTGCACCTGGGCTTGAGCAACTCTTTCTCCGGTCTCGTCATCGTGGACGACGCGGACCTCTGGCTTCATGACAACTTCGCGCTCGGTCGCGTCGGCGCCGGCCTTATTGTCACCAATCATGCGACGCTCAATCTCCCAAACGTGGATATCGTAGGAGAAGACCTAACGCTCGCCAGCGATGGCGATGGCTACGTCGGGACGATCTACGCCATCGAAACGAACTCCTGGACCGGGGCTGTGCGGTTGAATCAGGACGCCTACCTGGATCTCAACGGCGCAGATTCGCGGCTCACGCTCAGCGGGCCGATCACAGGATCGGGCGGGCTCCACACTGAATCCGCCGGCACGCTTCGCCTGGCCGGCGCCCAGCCCAACACGTTCACCGGCCCGCTCGTTTGCGAGGGAGGCATGATCGAGCTGGCCAAGCCCGCCGCGCTCGCGGTCTACGGCGACGTCGAGATTCCGTACGGAGTGGTGCGCCTGCTCGCATCCCATCAGATTCTCGACACCTCATCAGTGAAACTGGGGTTCTCAAGCCGCTTTGAGCTCAATGGATTCAGCGAAGTGATCGGCGATCTCTCCGGATCCGGTCAGATCCTCCTGGGCAATGGGGTATTGACGGTCGGGGGCGGGAGCGCGCTGAACGTCTTCAGCGGCGACATCAGCGGCGCGGGCGGCGAGCTCGACAAGGCGGGCTCGAACACGCTGGAGCTCCGGGGGAACAATACCTACACCGCAGGCACCCTCGTGAAGGGCGGAAAGCTTCTCGTGAACGGCCATCAGCCCGCGAGCGATGTCTACGTCTACCCCGGCGCGACCTTGGGCGGCACAGGCGCCGTGGGAGGCATTTACGGGATTGGAGGAACCGTGAGCCCTGGCAACAGCCCCGGCCGGCTGTCCGTCGCGAAAGCCTCATCGCTCGACGCCGCCACGAGCTTGATCATCGAGCTGAACGGGACCGCTCCGGGCAAGGACTGCGACCAGTTGGACGTGGCCGGCAACCTGGCGGTCAACAACGCCGCGCTCCAGGTCGCGATGGGCTTTGCCGGAGCGGTGAGCAATCGCTATGTCATCGTCAATCACTCGCTGGGCGCGACCACATCCCACTTCAAGGGCCTCCCCGAGGGATCCATCCTCACAGCGAACAACGGGGCCACTCTGCTCATCACCTATGTGGGAGGCGATGGAAACGACACCGAGCTCGTCCAGCTCTCGCTCCCCGCCGCGCCTCAGCTCGGCGACATTGCGCGGCTGAGCGATGGATCCATTCAACTGAAGGGCAAAGGCGCTCCCGGAGTGAGCTACACCGTGGAGGCCAACGACGATTTGCGGACCTCGAATTGGCTGAACCTGGGCTCCATCAGCGCGAATGGACTGGGCGCCCTGATCTTCACCGATTCAAAGGCCACGAACCACGTTCAGCGCTTCTACCGCTTCGTGGCTCCGTAACGCTTCGGCTCCCGGTCACTCCAGGGCGCGAGCGCGAGCCACCTCCCGGAACAGCCAGGCGCGGGCGTAGTCCCAATGACGCCGGGCGGTCGCGAGGGAGAGATTCAGCACGTCGGCGGCTTCCTCCGTGCTCAACCCCGCGAAGTATTTCAACTTCACCAATTCGGCCTTGGTCGCGTCGTGACGCGCGAGCGCGTCGAGGGCCGCGTCCACCGCGAGGAGCTCGTCATCCGGCTCGCTCGCGGCGATCTCAAAGTCGTCCACGCGCTCATGCGCGACGCCGCCGCCACGCCGTTGAGCCCGGCGGCGACGCGCATGGTCGATCAGAATCCGGCGCATCGCCTCGGACGCCGCCGCGAAAAACTGCGCCCGATTCGCCCAGGACTTCGCCTCCCCGCCAACAAGCCGGAGCCATGCCTCGTGAACCAGCGCGGTTGCCTGCAGCGTATGCTGCGGGAGCTCCCGTGACATCCGCGCCCGGGCCAGATTCCGCAACTCCTCATACACCAGCGGGAGCAAGGCCTCAGCCGCCCCAGTTCCTTCAGCTTCGCTTCGTCTAAGAATGCGCGTGACTTCGTTCATAGGCCGACGCCCCAACTTGTGGAGGGAAGCGATACGAAAGGCTAATTCTTTTTCTCCGACGTCTCCACTCGCTTCAGGATGTCAGCGTCCGTGAAGAGCTCCTTCTCGTGCTGGTGTCGGAGCAGGAACCGTTGCACGGCCTTTGTCTCCGCCGTGATCACCAGCTCATCCCGCTCGCGATTATCCGGCGCGTCCGGATCCGCCACCGCGATCGTCGTCAGGGCGGTGGGATTGTTTCGCAGCCATTTCTGCACCCAGTCGGTGTTCAGAAGCGCGATTTCGATCGCTCCTTTCGCGACCACCACCCTCGCCAGATTATGCGCGGGCACCGTGCTGATTCCTCGCTCGGGAGGAAGCAAGTCGAGCAACCGCATTCCGCCCAGCTCGAACAGGCGCGCGATGTAATCGCGCTGGCCGTCACCGTCGACAATCGACAGCTTGTAGCTCTGGTCAGCGTTCTTGACGAAGGTCCACACCGGCGCTTTCGCCTTCCGAGCCGGATCGTCGGGAGTCTCCTGCCAGGCGCCGAGGAGCTTCGCGTCGAATTGAACGTCCGCGGTCTGGTAGAACGGGTGAATCGACTTCTGCCAACATCCCGTAAGCAGGCAAAGGCCGACCAACAGGCAACTGAGTTTCGTTTTCATGCTTTGTTTTCGTTGTATGTCGCGCCTTGTCGCGCGGATTTTGTTTTCCAGCCTGGGGCGGATGGCCTTGACTGGTCTCGTAGCTCAGTGCGCAATTCGCGGATGAAACTGCTCAAAAATCTTTGCCCAGGGGTTTCCCATGGCTGAGGGCCCCTCGGCGGAGGCGATTTTTGCGGGCGCGCTCGAGCTTGCGGCCGCCGAGGAGAGAAGTCTCTATCTGGATCAGGCTTGCGCCGGGCGTCCGGCGATCCGGACAGAAGTGGACTCCCTTCTCGCGGCGCATAACGAGGCGCGCGACTTCCTGTCGGGGACCCATGGGCTCCTCAGCGTTTCCACGAAGCCAACGGCCAACGCCGGGAGCGTTCCTCGGCCTGTCATCGCCGGCTTTCAAGTCTCCCGAGCGCTGGGCTCCGGCGGACTCGGCACGGTTTACGAGGCGTGGGATGAAAAGCTGCAACGCAAGGTGGCGCTCAAGATCCTCCACGCGGCGTCCGACCCGGCGACGGGGCGTCGGATGCTGGACGAAGCCCGAAAGACGGCCGCCCTGCGACATCCGTCGATCGTCACGGTTCACGCCGTGCTGGATGAGCACCAGCCCCCGGCGATCGTCATGGAACTGGTCGAGGGGTTTCCGATTGACCACTTTGCGGGAAGCCTGACGCTGCGTCAGAAAGCGCGGGCGCTTCAGGACATCGCCCAGGCTCTCGCCGCGGCGCATCGCCACGGAATCATTCACCGGGACCTCAAACCGGGAAACATCCTGCTCACCCCCGCGATGCGCCCGGTGGTGTTGGATTTCGGCCTCGCGATCTCGATGGGAGAGATCCGGGAGGCCACGAGCGCATTCGCCGGCACCCCCTTGTACGCCTCGCCCGAGCAGATCGCTGGCGCCGCGTTGACAGGCGCGTCCGACGTCTTCTCATTCGGCAGCGTCATGTTCAAGTTCCTGACCGGTCGAGCGCCCTTCGAAGGCGGCACGATCGCTGAGGTGTTCTCCTCGATCCAACGCGCGACGCCTCCGTTCCTCCGGGACGTGGCGGCTGAAATCCCTCCCGACCTGCAGGCGATCTGCCTCGCCTGCCTGGCCGCGAAACCATCCGAGCGCCCCACAGCGGAGGAAACGGCCTTGGATCTCGGTCGATTCCTCGCGGGAGAGCCGGTTCGCCTCAGGCCCGCGCTGTATGGGGACATCCTGCGTCGTCGCATCAGCGAGTATTCCAATGATCTCGTGAACTGGGAGCACCAGGGCATCATCTCGGACGACGAACGCGATCGGCTGGAGATCGTGCATCGGAGGATTCTGGCCGATGAGGACCACTGGCTGGTCGACGCGCGAAAACTGACGCTGGCGCAGGCGATCCTTTACACCAGCACCTGGATCGTGGTCCTCGCGTCGGGTTACGCCGTTTGGACGGTGCGGGACGACCTGTCGGTTTTTTGGCGAACCGGGCTTCCGTTGATGAGCACCGGGACGCTCGTCGCCGTGGGTTTGCTTGCGGAGAAGCGCAAGGACGCGCTCGCATCGGCCGCGTTTCTTGCCGGCGCCGTGCTCTCGCTCGTGCCGGCGACGCTGACCCTGCTGGTGGATTGCGACGCGCTGGCGTCCCCCGCCCCCGGAGTGCGGCAGCTGTTCTCGAAAACCCTCACCAACGGACAAATCCTCGTCGCGTGCCTGACCGCGCTCGCGCTCTCGTTGACCGCTCTTCGCCGGCTGCGCCTGACCGGCTTCGCTTGGACCTCCTGTCTGCTGGCGCTGCTCGCCTACATGAGCGCGCTGCTTCAGTTCAACTGGCTCGGGCGCGAACCGGAAATCATGGCGCTCTGGACCCTGCCGCTGGCGACCTTCGTTTTTGTCGGACTCGCCTTCGAAAAGGCGCGCCGTGTCCGATGGGCGCTCCCGTTCCACTTGGTCGCGGCCTGCGCTCTCCTGGCCGCGCTCGACATCATGGCCGGCTCCGGCCCGACCCTCGCGATGCTTGGCCTGGAGGGGAAGAGCGCGGAATGGCTCGATTCGGCGAGGCTTGAATTCTTGTCGTACGCCCTGAACGGCGTGGCCTTCCTCGGGCTCATGTTCGCCACCGAGAACTCCCGCAGCCTGGACCTGCGCCGTGGAAGCCGCCTTTTCGAGGCCGCGGCCATCCTCCATCTCCTCGGAGGGCTCTACCAGAACGCGCAAGCCCATCGCCAGGACACGCGCGTTTGGTCGGATGTGGGTCTCTATCTGGCGGCGGTGCTTCTCTTCCTGGTGTTGGGGCCCTTGAGATCCCGCTGGCGGATGCTGACGGGCGCCCTCGGCGGTGTGGCATTGGGCAGCTACCTCCTGATTGATCTCAACCTGGTTCCGCGAAAACCATTCGTCCTGGCGCTCGGCGGCTTGGGACTGTTCGTCGCTCTGGGCGCTTATGGTTACCTTCTCCGCTCCTCGCGATCGCAAGCCCGTTAGCTCCACTGCCGTTAAGGGAATTCCGCCTTGATTGGAAGAGTTTGATACTCCAGGCCGCCAATTCTGCAATTCGCTTTGTGATCCACCGCCAACCACTCACCGTTTCCTTCACTTTCAGGAAGCTGATCCGCACCACCTCCACCCCGCCCATATCGGCCAAGCTTGGCGCCGCCTCGTTTTTCACTGAACGCGGGGAACACGGATGTCTCCGCTGTGATTGAGAATGCCAAAGGCGTAGAGCAACCACACCACGACGCACACCACCACCGCGGCGTTCAGGATTTGTTTAATCTTTCCGTCCATCGGAATGTAGGTATTGACCAGCCAGAGCAGCACTCCGACGACGATCAGAGTTACGACGAGGGAGA
The DNA here is from genome assembly GCA_016199985.1 of Verrucomicrobiota bacterium. Lineage (GTDB taxonomy): Bacteria > Verrucomicrobiota > Verrucomicrobiia > Limisphaerales > UBA11320 > UBA11320. Next base: position 73,431 of record JACQFQ010000005.1, read on the forward strand.
TTAGCGACATGGCTTGCCTTCGATTCGGACGAGTTTGATAATCATCATGGCGTTACTCTAGGCTGGGAACCGCGACGTACGCCATGGGGTGTTCACCCCAGAACGGAGGATGAGTCTTCCGCTAAACGATGGTCAGCTGGACGCTGCTCTCGATGATACCCGCGCCGATGGCCTAGCGGGTGAGGCCGGCGGTGTCGTGGATGTCGAGTTTCTGCATGAGATGCCCTCGATGCTTCTCGACGGTCTTGAGGCCGATGCCGAGTTCCGAAGCGGTTTCCTTGTTGGCCTTGCCTTCGGCAATCAGTTGGAGCACTTCCATCTCACGCGAAGTCAACTTGACGTTTGTTCTGCCGGGCAGTCCCGCGCGGCCAAGTGATGGCGGATTGAGACGATCAAGACGCCGGGAAATTGAGGAACTGAAGAAAGTTTTTCCCTTCTGCACCTCCCTGATCGCCCGGCACACGTCATGGGCGGACGTTTGCTTCAGCAGAAATCCCACGGCGCCTGCTTGATTATCCCATTGTTTCTATGGGACAGCTCCCAGTTGACTCGCGCTCGTTCGTGAACACGGGCCAGCTCCAGTGTCTCCAGCCCAAGGGCGACGGCCTGGCGTCCTAGTCTCAACGCCGGTTGTAAGCTTTGACGAGCGCCCGGCCTCAGGTGTTTTCGCAACGCCGCTTCGTATCGCCCCGCCAGAGCGGTTAGCTTAAGTTTCATGGTTCATGGGGGGTTCAAGCGTGGCCAACAATTCACCCTCATCCTGAACCGGGCGCTTCTTCCTGCCAATGGGGTGAACACCCCATACCAAAATCATCGATGCATTGTACAACATAGTGGCGGCTCACCTGTGCAAACACTCTCTGAAATCCAAAGGATCGCGTTTCTTGGCGACTACCTGCCTCGCAAATGCGGCATCGCCACGTTCACGGCGGACGTGCTGTCGGCCGTCGCGGCGAAGCACCCGCAAACTCAGTGCTTCGCGGTGCCGGTGAACGACCTCAAGGGCGGCTACGAGTATCCCGGGGAGGTGCGTTTTGAGATTGAGGAGCAGGATTTGTCATCGTATCAGCGCGCGGCGGACTTCCTCAACATCAGCAACCCGGATGTCGTTTGCGTGCAGCACGAGTTCGGGATTTACGGCGGGCCAGCGGGCAGCCACCTGCTGGCGTTGCTGCGGGAATTGCGGATGCCGGTGGTCACCACGCTCCATACCATCCTGCGCGAGCCGGGTTCCGATCAGCGGCGCGTGATGCAGGAACTGATCGCGCACTCGACGCGGCTGGTGACGATGACGGAGCGCGGGCGGCAGATGCTTCAGGAAATCTACCAGGCGCCTCCCGCGATAATTGATCTCATACCGCACGGCATTCCCGACATGCCGTTCGTCGATCCGAACTACTACAAAGACCAGTTTGGCGTGGAAGGCCGGCTCGTGTTGCTCACGTTTGGCCTGCTCTCGCCGAACAAGGGCATTGAGAACGTGCTCAACGCGCTGCCGGCCATCCTCGCGGAATTCCCGAATGTCGTTTACATCGTGCTGGGCGCGACGCATCCCAATCTGGTGCGCGAGCACGGCGAGGCCTACCGCCTGGGACTCGAACGGCTCGCCAAGAAGAACAAGGTGCAGAAGCACGTTATCTTCTACAATCGCTTCGTGGAGCTCGAAGAACTCAAGGAGTTCATCGGCGCGGCGGACCTCTACATCACGCCCTACCTGAACGAGGCGCAGATCACCTCCGGCACGCTGGCCTACGCGTTTGGCGCGGGCAAGGCGGTGATCTCGACGCCGTACTGGCACGCCGCGGAATTGCTCGCGGACGATCGCGGCGTGCTCGTGCCGTTCGGCGACGCCAAGACCATCGCGCGTGAAGTCATCAGCCTGCTGCACGACGACACGCGCCGCCACGCCATGCGCAAAACCGCCTACAAGCTGGGCCGTGAGATGATCTGGAGCCACACCGCCCAGCTCTACATGCGGTCCTTCGAGCAGGCGAGGAGCGAAGGAGGCATGCTATCGCGAAAGTCGTTCGCCACGAAAACTCTGGACCAGGCGCCGCGCGAGCTGCCGGAGTTGAAGCTTGATCATCTTTCGCGAATGACCGATTCGACTGGTCTGTTTCAGCACGCCATCTTCACGGTGCCGAATTTTTCCGAAGGCTACTGCACGGACGACAACGCCCGGGCGTTCATCCTTGCCGTGCTGCTGGACGAGATGGAAGAGGAGCCGGAGAACGTTCGCACGCTGGCCACGACCTACGCGGCGTTTCTCCATCACGCGTTTGATCCCAAGACCCGTCGTTTCCATAACCACCTGAGCTTCGACCGGCGCTGGCTCGATGAACAAGGATCGGAGGACTCTCATGGGCGGGCGCTCTGGGCGCTGGGCATGGGCGTCGGGCGCTCCCCGTACCGCAGCTTTCAGGTCATGTCCGGACAGGTCTTCGCCCAGGCGTTGCCGGCAGTAACGGCGTTTTCCTCGCCGCGCGCCTGGGCCTTCAGCCTGCTTGGCATCCATGAGTATTTGCAGCGCCTCAGCGGCGACCGCCTTGCCCATCAAATTCGCAATTCGCTCACGACGCGGCTCATGGAACTCTTCAACCGCACCACTCAACCCGACTGGCCATGGTTCGAAGACGTGCTTTCCTATGACAACGCCAAGCTTGCGCACGCTCTAATTCAGAGCGGGCGGGCGATGGGACAAGCGCCGGTGTTCGAGCGCGGCTTGCAGGCACTGCGCTGGCTGGTGGAGATGCAAACCGGGGAGGGTGGCGATTTCCGCCCCATCGGAAGCAATGGATTCTACCCGCGTGGCGGCGCCCGCGCGGCCTTCGACCAGCAACCAGTCGAGGCGCAGGCGATGGTGTCGGCCTGCCTCGAGGCTTATCGCGCCACGTCAGACGCCTGGTGGTACGAGCAAGCCCAGCGCGTCTTCGACTGGTTCCTTGGCTGGAACGACCTCGGCCTGGAACTTTACTCGCCGTCCACCGGCGGCTGCCGTGACGCGTTGCACGTTGATCGCGTGAACCAGAACCAGGGAGCGGAATCCACGCTCGCCTTCCTGCTCTCGCTGGCAGAAATGCAACTGACACAAAACGCCGTAACGGTGTTCAACCAGCCCGTTTCGCAGATCCACTCATTGTGAAATCCACACCCGTCCAGCGCACGAACGTCGTGCTCCACCCCGATCGCACGCGCGTCTTGCTCCGTCCATTTCTCCTCCCGAACGACCCGCGCGCCATAAAAATCTGCGCCCATGTCATGGCTCTGCCCGAAAGCGAAGTCCGCGCCCTGTGGACGCAGGTGCAAGCCGAATTCGGCGAACGCCACTCGCAGATTCGCGAGTTTCTCCGACGGCGGTTCGAGCAGGTTCGCCCTTCTTTGCGCACGGCCTTGAAGCTCTCCGAGGAACGGGAGTACTTGCTCGGCGCCTATTTCAGCCACGAGTATTCGCTCGAAGCGGCGGCGCTGTTCAATCCCTCCATCGTGCCGCATCCCGATCAGTCGGACCTTCCGCCCGGTTCGCTGCGTTTCATCCTCAGCCTGCGGGCCACGGGCGAAGGCCACATCTCCTCGGTCACCTTTCGCACCGGGTTTCTGGACGCCAAAGGCAACATCACGATCAACACGCCCACTCGTTACTGCCTCGAACCGGCCCAGGCGCCGAACGCGTCGTACGAAAAAGGCATGTTCGAGCGGAAGCTTCGGGAGTTGGGACTCGTGGGCGATTTCACCCGCCAGACGCTGGAGACGCTGGGAGACTCGTTCACGCTGGAGCAATTGCGCGACAGCGCCGCGCGCGTCGCGAGCCGCTTCGGCGCGCGCGATCAGCAAACCGAAGCGGTGGCCCGAAAGACGCTGATGCTGGCCCAGTCCAATTACGAAGTGCAATTCCCGTCCGACTCGCGCCTGTCCGAACGCGTGTTGTTTCCCACCACGCCTTCGCAAAGCAACGGCATTGAAGACGCCCGTTTCGTCCTGTTCCAAAACGACGACGGCACGCGGACCTATTACGCGACCTACACCGCCTACGACGGCAAAATGATCCTGCCGCAATTCATCGAGACGCCCGACTTCCTGCATTTCAAATTCATCACGCTCAACGGCCCGGCGGTGCGGAACAAGGGCATGGCGCTCTTTCCCCGCAAGGTCCAGGGCCGCTATGCCATGCTCGGACGGCAGGACGGCGAGAACATCCACGTCATGTTCTCGGAGAACCTCCACTTCTGGAATGCAACACAACTCCTCCTGCAGCCGAAGTTCCCCTGGGAATTCATCCAGTTGGGCAACTGCGGCTCGCCGATTGAAACCGAAGCCGGCTGGCTCGTCCTGAGTCACGGCGTCGGGGCAATGCGAAAATACTGCATCGGCGCGTTTCTCCTCGACTTGGAAAACCCAAACAAAGTCATCGGCCGCCTGCGGGAGCCGCTGATCAAGCCCAATGAAAACGAACGCGAAGGTTACGTGCCGAACGTGGTTTATTCCTGCGGCAGTCTGATCCACGGACGGCAACTCGTCATCCCCTACGCAATGTCGGATTACGCGGCCACGTTTGCGACTCTGTCCCTCGACGACGTGCTGGCCGCGATGCAATAGGCCACAGGAACGAACCTGACCCAGTCCACGCCGGAATCCACAGTGGGGTTTCACTTCATGGCGAGTGTCCAGCTCATCGTCCAGCCTCGTTTTAGAACGCGGGCTTCTCCTTAGGGCCCGTCCCCCCTCGCCCAGGCCTCGCTCGTCGCGACGACCTTGAGCGGAGTCGCGGGGGCGTGATCGAAATGATGACGACAGAAAAGCGTCTTCATCTGAACCCAGCCGCACAACTACTTCCCAGGATCGATCGGCGTGGATTTGCATTACGCCGGCCGCGTTAAAAAAAAGGGCCTCCCCCGGTTCCGGGCCGAGCCGGGGGAGACCGCACGCTTCGTTGTTTGCGATTGCCGACTGATTATTGCGGCCGCGGGGTGGGCGAGGGCAACGATGGAGACGGCGTCGCGCCCACCGCCCGTGTGGGTTGGGCGGGCGTCATCACCAGGCGGAGATTGCGCGGGGGAGGCGGCGGAGGGGGCCCCGGCCGAATTCCTGCGACGGGCGCCGCGCTTGGCGGCGGAGGAGGAGGAGGCAGCAGCGTTGGAGGTCCTGGCCGAATACTGGCCGAAAGCAGCGGCGGAGGTGGTGGAATGGGGTTCAATGACAGCAACGGGGGTGGGACTAGCGGAACCAGGGACATGTCCGGTGGCAGATTCCGCGGCGTTAGTTGCGGCGGAGGCGTCGGGTTACCGTGTGGTAGTGTCGGCGGTAAATGGCCCGGCGCCAGTTGTTCTGTCGGGCCATTGGTCAGTCCGGCCTTGAAACGATTCGTGGAACCGGACGGCCCGTTCGTCAAGATCTGATCAGCTCGTACGGGACCCACCACGATCGGGCTTTGGGCTGCATCTGCACCGGTGGCGCATGCCATGGCCACGGTTAGCAAGACGACAGTTGGAGTGTTCATCGACCTCACTCTCAGCAAGCTCAGTACCCCGCTCCGATCTCGAGCCGGCCGCACGACCGCGAGCGCATTCAGCGCGTTCGTAGCGAACACCTTCGGAGAGCGTTGACACCAGATAACGGGCAATCCCTCCGGTTGGGACTTAGGCATTTTGCAAAACGTCGTGGCCGATTGTGTTGCGCGTTGCAAGGGCCTACACACGCGGAGTGATGATTCCAACGGCGAGTCCGCGTGGCAGGCTCCAAGCTGAAGGAATAGCGCCTGAACCCATTGTTCAGGCCGCTATTCGACCATCGCGAAGGGCGAACTTGTTTTCGCCCGGCGCGGTGGTTCGAAGGAACAAACCAAATGTTGGGTAAAGGGAATGTGCTATGAAACAGAAGAACGAGGACTCAGGAGATACAATGATGATGAACCGCCCCCAGGGCGTGCAAGAAGATGGCGATCGATCCGGGCCGGGCGACGAGGAGATAATGAAGAAGGCCGAAGAGGCCGGGAAACCGGGCCCGGCGCACCAGGCGCTGGAACATTTCGTGGGCGATTGGACGGCTGAGGTGAAGTGTTGGAGGGAGCCGAACGATCCTCCCTGCATCAGCCAGGCGACGGCGAAAGGCGCGTGGACGCTGAATGGCCGTTTCGTCCAGGAGGATTTCCACGGCGACCTGATGGGAAGGCGATACAATGGCCGCGGCCTGCTCGGTTACGATAACATCAGGCAAACTTTCAACAGCGTTTGGATGAGCGATATGCAGACCTCGATGTTTGTGACGGAGGGCCGGGGCGAGGATGGCAACACAATCATCACGCTCGAAGGCACGGCGTCCTGTCCCATAAAGGAACGAGGGGACATCCCGATGAAGGTGGTGCTGCGCGTGCTCGGCCCGGACAAGCACACGTGTGAAATGTTCGACGTGAGCGGCGGCGACAGCAGGAAGACGATGGAAATCACCTATCTCCGCGCCTAACTGATCTTCGCGCTAGAAGGCACAACTGCCGCCGGGTCGCTGTGTTGAGGAGGGCGCGTTGCGGGGCGTGCGCATTCGGCAAGATTCCGGCAGGACGGATGTCATCTTTGGCCGGCATCAACCCAAGTATTCCAGCGCAGGCAAAGGGGGGCGCCGATTGCTTGGGCCGCCCGGACGGGCGGTTAGTGGCTGGTATCTATAATAATCGAGCCGCCAAAAGTTGACATCCTGCGGTGCTTCGCAAAGTTTTCTTTTGGTTTGGTTCGGGAGCACGCTGCCTCGCGTAAAACCGTCTCCTATTCTCCTATTGCAAACCTTGGCGGGCTTGTCTCGACCAGGCACTGGATGCGCGCGTCATCGCAATGCGTCAAGGCTGGGGTCTCTCATTTTGACTCTTAGCACCCTCCCCTTCTAGGCGATCCAGTGCGCAGGCTCCAACTACAAATCGTCGCTGTCACCCGAGGCAGAACAACTCAATTTGTGAGCGAGCAACTGTTCAGCGCGGATCCAGTCATCAAGTTCATGGCCGTTCTGTGACCCCCGTTCCAAGTACAAATGATAGGCGGCCGCTGCGATTTCGCTTTGGATGAGTTTGAGAATAGCGTCTGTGTCCTGATTTGGGCGAGATAACGGAGTTTGCATCTTAAGTCCTCTCTTGCATGAAACGCGCCATGAAGAATTGCGCAGTTTGACTGGAAGATTCAGAAGCCGCGGTGGCGATCATTGCAAACCGCATGGCCCTCGTGCGCGGTGTTGCACCTTGCCATCCGCGGCTAAGGTTTGACCTGCAAGGTGGAAACGACCTTGTAAACCCCATCTGTCTCCAGGGTCAGGGCCATGGCCTTCGCAATTTCATCAGCCGAAGCAACATGACCGGACAGGGTCACCACGCCGTCTGTCGTGTCCACGCCGATATTGAACGCGGCCAGGCCGGAGTCCTGCACCAGTTTGGCTTTAACGACGGCGGTAATACGCGCATTGGCCGCGGCGTCGGCGATGGCTTCACCGGCCTTCTTCGCCTTCTCGCGGATCACTTTGCCGGTGCGCGCCAGCTCGTCCTTGATCCTTTCGCCGTCGAACGACCCCTGCAAGGACCGGCCCAGACTCGTGGCTGCGCCGCGCACTTTTTCCTTGGCGTCCGCAACCGCGTCAGTTGATTTGGGTTGGTAAAGATACCAATGACCGGCAAAGCCTGCGGCCACACCCAACAAGAAACAAAAAAACGCTTTCATCACGGCAGGGGCTTACTGCGTCTTCTCTTCAATCTTCTCGCCCATATTCTTGATATCCTTTCCGACGCCATTGGCTGTATGTTTGCAGCCGATACTCACGCACATGAGAAAAGCGACGGGAAAGAGGCAGAAGAAAAAGCCCTTGATGTTGGTTCTGAGGAGTGTGGAGCTCGCCTTTGTAGTCGATGAGCGAGGGTCAGCCTTGCGCATGCAGGTCATCCCCCCAACCGTGGTTGCCGCAATGGCCCCCAGCACGAGCCACATGGATTTATCCGTGGAGGAGCCGGTGAAGAAGCGCTTGGCTTCCGAGCCGAAAGATTGGGAGGCGCTGACTCCGAAAGCGATCAATGCGATGCCAAGGGCCAGCAGGGCCAGTCCGATGCTTTTGTTCATGATGTGATCTTCCATTTGTGCCTCGACGCGGCGCGCCGACGCGGGTTGTTGTGCTGCTTATTTACTGCGTGAAAACGAGACCGTGTCGACTGGGGGAAGGCCGAGGTCGGATTTGCCGCAGTGCAACGATTTGCGGGCTTCTCGAGCAAGCCGCTCGTACTCTGACTTTATCTCGTCAAGCTCGCGTTCGGACAGTTCTTCGATGTCGAGAAGCGCATTATGGGTCGACTCGCTGGCCCGGATCAATTCGTCGAGCTTGAGTTGCAACGCCTGGCTGTCACGGTTCTGGGTGTTCTGAATCAGGAACACCATGAGAAACGTGACGATCGTCGTTGCGGTGTTGATGACCAACTGCCAAGTGTCGCTGAAATGAAAGAGAGGGCCAGTGACGGCCCATGCGGCGAGCAATCCAAGCGCAAGTCCGAAAGTCGACGCATGACCCGCCCCACGCGCGCTGGCTCGCGCGAACTTTTGAAAGAACCCGCCATTCACCAGGTGGTAATTGAACTGGCGCTGCTTCTTCATGAAGCGCCCTTCCGTGGAGAGCTTGCGAGGCGCGAACGCATCAGAGAGAGGGTCTGCTGATGCAATTCCTTCATTTCTTCGCTGAGACCCGCCAGGTAATGGGCGCGTTCACGCTCAGATTCGTTCGCCGCGGCCACTTTGGACAGATGCCACGCATAAGAGAGCGCCTCAGCCTGCGTGAGCAAAAGGTCCAGTTCGAAGTGAGCGCTGAATGGCGTCAGCAATTCTTTGGTCTTCGTGCTGGCGATGGCGTTGCGGGTGGCAACCTCTCCTGGAGGCAATGAAAGCAGATCCAGGTTGATCGATCGATCATCGGCGGCTAGCTGTTCAAGCCTTTTGACGCCCATTCGAGAGGCGGACGCAATGGCCTTGATCAAAGGCTTGATTTCTTTGGTCTCCAGCTTGATCCAAAGCAGTTTGTCCACGTCCTCCTGTTGCTTGAGCAGATCGTGAAGGAGGCCGTAACAGTTCGCGCGGATTTGCTCCGCTTTCGGGGCGGCGGTTGCAGGGTGGGCTTGGGGCAGCTGGCAGCCGCCGCCCGCCATGAGAGCGACACCTAGAGCGAGAACCAGGGGTCGTCTTTGCGTAACGCTCATGAAGTTTGGAGGCTTAGCTGGATCGGCGATCTTTAAAACCCGCTAGGTTAGACGAGTTGGAGTATTCCGTACATCATAAGGGTGCGACAGCGGGCGCCCGAATAGGCGCCCTCCGGAATGAATCAACTCGCTGCACAAACGTTCCGCGCGCCGGAACAAGACGCGCAATAGCTAGTTGCTACTGCGCCTTTCGAGGCGCACATCTGTTCGTTCGCAGGAGGCGTGCCGATGGGAACAAAGCGGGAATTCCGCCGAGCACCAATGGTTTCGCGTTCCAACGCCGTAGGAAGTCGATGCAGTTTGCACGGTGACAAATCATGGTCTCTTGCATGCTGCAACTCGTAATCGAACGGAAGCAGTCCCTAACTTGAGACCGCGCGCAGTGTGGACACGCGCCTGGCTCCATTCCCGAGACCCAGGACCTCGCCGCGCTGGCGCCAGACAAGGATGGACCGTGGAAAAGCCTCGCTGAATCGTCTCAAGGACGGCTCGCCGACTCTTTGCCAACAGGAAGGACTATCCTGGCCGGCTGCTTGCTTGACGTGATGCTGGAACGCGGGCTTCACGTGACTCCCGCGCTGAACATTTTAAGCCGTGACGCCGGTATTTCGGACTTGTATCCATTCGGTCTCGCCAATCCAGCAGTGGAAGAATTGCGGTGTGTTCACGATGTCATTCTGCTGCAACAACGCAGAGCCAATAATCCACATTCCGAATGCCCGGAGCCGAATGGGCGCTGTGTTGGGAAGCCGTTCTGAGAATCATGGACAGCCTCGATTAATCTCTATAGCCTTGACTACCTCGCAGCCAAGTGCGGACGTCAGTTGCAAAAAGCAGGGGTACGAATGACGCGACAACCCAGCAACAATGCTTACAAGATCGTCGTGGTCGCATGAATCCTCCAGCTCCATTGACATTGCATGCGGAGACGCCGGCGACATCCGCCCGCATCTTGGTCGTTGACGACCAACCCGCGAACATACAAGTGGTCGGTTCCGTGCTCGGAAAGCTCGGCCACGAGATTATTCCGGCCTGCGATGGACCAACCGCCCTTAAACGCCTCGCCCTGCGCCCGCCAGATTTGATTCTCCTCGATCTGTTGATGCCGGGGATTGATGGCTGCGAAGTCTGCCATAAGGTGCGCGAAAATCCCGAATGGAAGGACATCCCGGTGATCTTCCTTTCCGCCGCTGACGACAAGGATTTCATCGTTCGAGCATTGGAGTCAGGCGGGGTTGATTACATCACCAAACCATTCAACCAGGCGGAATTGATCTCGCGAGTCCGCACTCAACTCGCTCTCAAGTCTGCCCGTGACCGTCTGAAGCAACTGGTCGAGGACAAGGATGAATTATTGGGGATTCTTGCGCACGACTTGAAGGGTCATCTCGGCGGAATGCAAATGAGCGCCCAGTTGTTGCGGGACCGCATGGCCCGCGCGGAGGACGACGACAAACGCGCGGCGCAACTAGCAGACAACATCCTCCACTCCAGCGGTCAATTGCTGGGATTCGTGAAGGAGTTTTTGGCCAACGCCGCAGCGGATCACCACATCACGCTCAAACGCACGACGATCAGTCTTGCCGCCGCCGCCGCCGCGGCTGTTCACCATTGTCAGGAGGCAGCGCGCCGGAAGCGATTGGACGTTCGCATCGACTTGCCGAGCGCTGAAACGGCTGTCCTGGCCGACCCCACCGCGCTCGATCAAGTGCTGGACAACCTGCTCTCCAACGCCCTCAAGTTCTCATCCTCCGGAAAGCTCATTCTGGTCAAGGTTCAATCGGGTCCGTCGCACGTTGATTGCCAGATAGAGGACCAAGGTCCAGGCTTCACCGCCCAGGACAAGGCGCGCATGTTCCGCCGCTACGCGCGCCTCTCGGCCCGTCCGACGGGTGGCGAGCCCTCCACCGGCCTTGGCTTGAGCATCGTCAGAAAGCTCGTGGAGGCCATGGACGGCGAAGTGCTCTGTGACAGCGAGTCCGGGAAGGGCGCAACTTTCACCGTCCGGCTGCCGCACGCATCAACCTCTGGCTAATCTCCACCCCATGGACTTTCTGGTTATCGATGACGACAAGACATTCCGGGACGCCGCTTGTTTCGTGATAGAAGAACAAGGGCACTATGCGGAGGGCGCGGAGTCGGGGCAGCTTGGGCTCACCCAGCTCAAGGAGGAAGAGTTTGAAGCCGTCTTGCTGGACGTGAATCTAGGCGCCGAAAGCGGACTCGATGTACTGGTTGAGATTCAGAAACGGCATCCCGCGTTGCCCATCGTCATGTTCACCGCCCAAGGCAGCGTGAAGACGGCGGTCGAGGCGATGCGGCGCGGGGCGGTGGACTTCCTGGAGAAGCCGTTTCAACGCGAACAATTCCTCACCGTGCTCGCCCGATTGCAGCGCTTCCGCCAGATGGGCCAGCGGATTGAACGCCTCGAACGCGAAGTCACTGAGACCAAAGCACAGAACGTCGAACCGATTTTCGACTTCACCACGCCCTCGATGCGCGACGTGATGGAGGTGCTGATGCGCGCCGCCGCGACGCCTGCCTCCATCCTCATTTTTGGCGAAAGCGGCACGGGCAAGAGCGTCGCGGCTCGCGCCACCCACCAGAACAGCCACTTGGCTGACAAACCCTTTGTTACCGTAAGTTGTCCGAGCCTCTCGAAGGAGCTTTTGGAGAGCGAACTTTTCGGCCACGTGAAAGGCTCGTTCACCGGCGCTATAAGGGATCATTGGGGCAAGGTCAAAGCCGCTGACGGCGGCACGCTGTTCCTGGACGAGATTGGCGACCTACCGATGGAGATTCAGCCCAAGCTCCTCCGCCTCCTTCAGGAGCGCGAATATGAGCGGCTCGGTGAGAATGTCACACGTCAGGCGAACGTTCGAATCATCGCCGCGACCAATCGTGACCTGAAGAAGCGCGTCGCTGAAGGAACCTTCCGCGAAGACCTCTATTTCCGCCTCAACGTTATCGCGGTGGAAATGCCGCCCCTGCGTAGTCGGTACGAGGACCTGATTCGCTTCGCCGGCCATTACTTGGGTCACTTCGCCGCTCAATGCGGGCGCCATCTTGACGGCTTTTCCGAGGAAGCCACCGCCTGCATTCGTGCTTACCCGTGGCCGGGCAACCTCCGCGAGCTGCGCAATGCCATCGAGCGCGCTGTGATCCTGGCCCATGAGCGCACGCTGCTTCCGAAAGACCTGCCCGCAGAGCTTCAGCCGCCCAGGGGATCAGGGAATGGCAACGACGGCTCGCTTTCAGCGGGTGCGGCGGTCTCATTGGAAAAGCTGGAGGAATCGCACATCCGCCAGGTTCTCAAGCAAACGAAAAGCCTGTCTGACGCAGCCGAAGTGCTCGGCATCGACCAAGCCACGCTCTACCGGAAGCGCAAAAAGATTGGATTGGAATAAGAACGAAACAGCGCAAACCCAGTGAGCCAAGGAGGGGATGGGATTTCCAACTCTCGCGCGCGCCAAGGCGCGAACCTTTCGCTCAGCCAGTGGCGCGCTTGCTTGCATGAGTCCCTAACATCGTCATACGCCCCCTTCACTCCGAAGTTCACATCGTCCCAAGTGGACTCGGAGGTTATTGATGAGTGAATGTCGGTTACGGAGTAAAGCGTCACCCTGCGGCAGACCCATACCGCAGGGCGAGTTGCCGGGCCTTCATCTGGCTCGCGCACGGCTGGCGACAGATCGAATAGAACGACCTTTGCCCATCCGTGGGGCGTCTTCTTCCTCAGAAGCGCCGTCCTGCTTGGATGCGTCGCATCGCAGGCAAACCAGCAACGTCAGTGCCTTGTCGGCGGTTGTGTCCTCATCCAACGTTTGTTGAAAGAGGTCCGCGGCTTCGTCATTTCCGGAGCTGGTCAACCCATTCGGCCAGGCAACCATAGGAAGCGTTTTCGTAATTGTTGTGTTCCACTTTTTGAGCGGCGCGGATGAGGGCCGCGTTAATCGTGGGACGGCCCTTGCTGTCCGAAACAATTTCATCGGCCTGCTTGATGAGGCCGACAATGGCTTCGCATTTCCTACATCGAACACTTTTGTCGAAGGCTTGAAAAAAATGCTTGAGCCGGAGGACGTGATGATCCGTCTCATGGAGGTGTTTCTGGAAAGCATCGCGCAACTTCTCATGAGTGCCCGCGCGGGCCATCTTGGGCAGGGCGCGCTTGCGGCGGATTTCGCAATCGTAATTGTCCGTCAATTCTTCGACGAAGAGCACTTCGATCGTTTTCCTTTTCATAGAGCGAGGTCCTGAAGAGTGAAATGACGCGATCAGCGGGAGGCGTACCTGCCCGACTTCTCCTTCTTGGATGACGAACCGAAGGAGGGTTCGCCCGTGGTGGAGATGTCTGTCGCGCCAGCCAGCTCAAAGACTTCCTTCGCCGTCCTCACTTCATCCAAGTCCTCGGTATGAACGGAGATGAGGATGCCGCCGCGTTTGACCTTTCCTTCGTAGCGCATGGCTTCGTATTCGGGGATGCCCAGACCGATGAGCGCCCCGGCAATGCCACACACTGCCCCTCCAACCGCCGCGCCGCTCACCGCCGCGACAATGGGACCCGCCGCGACAAACGAACCGACGCCAGGAATGGCCAGCGCTCCGATGCCAACCAGCCAGCCAAACGCGCCGCCGAGCAATGCGCCGGCGCCAGCGCCGGTGGCCGCGCCTTCAGGCGCTTTTGTTTCCTTTTCGTTCGCAAAATCGCGCGAGTCCGCTTTGTCCGGGAGCAGGATGGAGATGTCGTTGTTGGAGAAGCATTCTTCCCGCAGGCAATCGACGATGCCAGAGGCTTGAGCTTCGGACGGGGCGATACAGATGACGAATTTCTTTGACATGATGTTGTGCGTTTTTCGTTGAGGTTGCATGGGACGCTCTCCGCAAAGCGCTCCGACTCTTCGTAGCGTTCTCGTTTCAGTTCGATCTGGTTGTCGAGGTTGCCGTCCGAGGCAATGCGGATGGCGATGTCGGAAATGGCCCAGTTCTCGACGTCGACCTTCACGGGGCCGCGACATGTCAAACGACCATGGACCGTCACGACCTTCATGCTGCGGGCATTCACTGGACGGAAGCCTTATAGCTTTTGGCATGCCGTGGCTTGCCCCGGACGAAATGGAGTTCACCACCAATTGTTTAGGCCTCGTGAGCTCGCATTGAGGAATTCAAATCCCATGCAACATGCGGCATGCGGTAAGTAATGTTTTGCAGGTTGCACGGTCAGAGTCGTCGTGCTATTAAGAATGGGTGAGTCTTCTTCAACCAGGGAGACTTCCCTCTGTGGAACAGAAAAGTCGAGGGACTGAAGATCTGATCAGGCCGCATTAATTCAAAGCGCATGGATCGCCAAACTTTGAAAAGACCTCGCGATGGCGCAATGAAAGTCGCAGGGGCAAACAGCTTCAAGCCAACACAAGAGATCCAGGCATGATGCCCGCTTCCAACTCACCGGCAACAAACGACTCCATCAACCTCCTCCTGGTGGATGACCAGCCGCGCAATCTGGATGTGCTGGAAACGATTCTTGAGGCGCCCGGTTACCGGTTTGTGCGCGCCACTTCGGGAGAGGGCGCGTTGCTGGCGCTCATGCAGGATGAGTTCGCTGCCATCGTGCTCGACATCCAGATGCCGGGCATGAGCGGCCTCGAACTGGCCCGGCTCATCAAGCAACGCAAACGCAATCAGCACATCCCGATTCTGTTTCTGACCGCGCATTTCATGGATGACACGGATATCCTCGAAGGCTACGGAGTCGGCGCAGTGGATTACCTGACCAAGCCGGTCAATCCACAGATCCTCAGGTCGAAGGTTGGCGTGTTCGTGGAACTGTTCCGCGCCACGCGCTCGCTCGCCCGAACGAACAGCGCGTTGGAAAGTGAGGTCCTCCAACGGCGCGAAGCTCAAGAAGCTTTGAGGCGCGTCAACGGCGAACTGGAGACGCGCGTTCAACAGCGGACGGCGCAATTGAGCCGAAGCGAAGAGCAATTCCGACGAGCCGTCAACGATGGGCCCACTCCTGTCATCATTCTTGCCCAGGATGGACAGGTGCTCCAGATCAACAAGGCCTGGTCGCATTTGACCGGCTATTCGATTGAAGAGTTGCCCACATTGGACGCCTGGCTCACGCTCGCCTACCGGTTCGGCGCGAACGAAGTGCGCAGGGCCGTCCGCAGCCTTTTCGAACGCGACGCTGGCATGGTGGAGGTTGAGTTTGAGATTCTCACTCGCGCCGGGGAAAAAAGGGTCTGGGCTTTCAGCGCGTCGTCGCCCGGAATACTGAGTGACGACCGGCGATTCGTAGTGGGCACAGCGGTGGACATAACTGAGCGAAAGAATTCGGAAGATCTGCTGCGTCAGAGCGAGGAACGCTACCGACATCTGCTTCACGCCCTTCCCGCGGCAGTCTACACCTGCGACGCGCGTGGCCGCATCACCTTGTACAATCAGGCCGCCATCGATTTGTGGGGCGGAGAACCGGAGATTGGTCGGGACTTATGGTGTGGTTCCTTGCGGATTTACAAGCCTGACGGAACACTTCTATCGCTCGAAGACTGTCCCATGGCGGTGCCCATTCGCGATGGCAAGGCCAATCAGGGTCAGGAAATCGTGATTGAGCGACACGACGGATCCCGACGCGACGTGATTGTTTACCCGCATCCCCTCCACGATGCCAATGGCGACGTGACTGGCGGCGTGAACATGCTGGTGGACGTCACGGAACTCAAGAAAGTGGAGGCAGCTTTGCGCGAAGCCAAGAACCAAGCTGAAACCGCCTCCAAGGCCAAAGACGACTTCCTGGCGGCGCTATCGCACGAATTGAGGACGCCGCTCAATCCCGCGCTGCTGCGCGCCAGCGAGCGGGAACAGGACATTCGCCTCCCGGCAGATGTGCGGGATGATTTCGCCGCGATTCGCCAGGATATTGAACTGGAGGCGAGGCTTATCGATGACTTGCTCGACTTGACGCGTATTACGCACGGAAAACTGCGCGTCGAACCGTACCCAGTCGATTTGCACTCTCTCCTGCGCACAAGTTGGGAGCGGCTCAAGCCCGAAGCTGACCACAAGAAGCTCAGTGTTCGCTTTGAACTCGCTTCGACCGAGGCATGGGTCAAGGCCGACCCCGTCCGCATCCAACAGGTGTTCGGGAATGTCATGAAGAATGCGGTCCGTTTCACGCCGGCCAATGGCGAAATCTCGATCCGCACTCATAAGGAAAGTCCGCACGAGTGGCGCGTGGAGGTTGTCGATAGCGGAATGGGGATTGAATCGCACGAGCTGGAAAATATCTTCACGCCATTCATCCAGGGAAACCATGGCCACCGCTCTGGCGGACTGGGGCTTGGTCTGGCCATCAGCCGCCGGTTGGTGGAGTTGCATGGCGGCCGGATTGAGGCACGGAGCGAGGGACGCCAGCGCGGCGCCATTTTCTCCGTTCATCTGCCTGCCGCCAAGCCTACGATCGAAAACCTCAATCATCGGATTCCGCCCAGCAACGGTGGCATACGAAACGCGGCTCGCCGCATTCTACTGGTGGAGGACCACGACCAGACACGAATCACGCTCGCCCGCCTCCTGACGCAGCGTGGCCACGAGGTGGCGATGGCCGGGAACATTGAGGAAGCCTTGGCGCGCGCCCAGACTTTCGCCTTCGATCTCGTGCTCTCCGATCTGGGCCTGCCAGACGGCAGCGGCCACGACTTGATCGCCGAGTTGCGGCGGATGAGGCCCGCGTGTCGAAGCATCGCGATCAGCGGTTACGGCATGGAGAGTGATACTCGGCGCAGCACGGACGCTGGATTTGACGCTCACCTCACAAAGCCCGTTGATATTCAAGCCTTGGAAAAAGCGTTGAACAGTTCCTTCAACGCGTGAGCCGGGCCAAGGGCAAGAGTCTAGCGCCTAATCGGGCGGAGGTTGGTTCGTGCCCAGCCAATAAGCCGCCAGGTCCCTGATCGCTTTGGTGAACTCCTTCGCATCGACCGGTTTGACAACGTAACCATTCGCGCCCAACCGATAGCACATCCTCAGATCCTGTGTTTCGCCGGAGGACGTCAACATGACCACTGGAAGACATTTGAGGCGGTCATCACGCTTGATTTCCACCAGAGTTTCAACTCCGCCGAGCCTGGGCATTTTCAAGTCTAAAAGAACGAGGGTTGGATTCATCTCCGGCCGAGTCTCGAAGGGACCTCGACGGAGGAGATAGTTGATGGCTTCCTCGCCGTCGTTGACCACATCCACGTCCGCAGCCACTCCACTCGCCTTGAGCACCGCCACCGTCAATTCAACATCGTTAAGGTTATCCTCCACCAGCAGGATTCGCTTTCGCTGATTCGTATGCATCGGAATGAAGGTTGTCTCAGTTGTTCGACCCTAAGACCTTCTTCAGAGTGAAGGACACGGTTGCTCCGCCATTGAGCGCGCCTTCAGCCATGGTGCGTCCGCCATGCCGATTAACGATGCGCCGAACATTGGCCAGGCCAATGCCGGTTCCCTCGTAGTCCTTCTCCGGATGCAGTCTCTGAAAAACGCCGAACAATTTGTCCGCATACCGCATATTGAACCCGACCCCATTGTCGTGGACGAAGAAGACATATTCCTTTGGCTTTGAAACATCGCAACCAATCTCAATGCGCGCCGGATCGCGCGGACGCGTGTATTTTACGGCGTTGGACAAGAGATTGACCCAGACTTGGCGGATCATGTCGGGATCCGCCTGAACGTGGGGAAGCGTCGCAATTCGCCAGTCGATGCGCCGATCTTTCGTTTCGGATTGCAGGTCGGCCACCACCTGTCGGACCTGATCATTCATGTCCACGGCGGTGATCTTCAAGTCCGCGCGCCCCAGGCGGGCAAAAGCCAAGAAATGGTCGATGAGATCCCCCAGCTTGCCAGCGGACTTCTGGATGAGGTCCAAGCACCTCCGGGCTTCCTCGTCGAGACCGTCGGCGACGTGCGCGCGCAGAATCTCGACGTAGCCGCTCACATGACGCAAGGGCGCCCGCAGATCATGCGACACGGTGTAGGAAAAGGCCTCGAGTTCCAGGTTCGCGGCCGTCAATTCCTCATTGCGGCGGTTCAGGCTCCGGTTGGCTTCGTTCAGCGCCTTGGTCTTCCGGAACAGCTCCACGAAGACTGCGACCTTTGATTTCAAGACACCGGGATGGACCGGCTTGGTCAGGTAATCGACGGCGCCAGCGCTGTAGCCGGAAAGCACTTGTTCATCTTCGGCGTAATGCGCTGTCAGAAAAATGATGGGAATGTCGCGTGTCCGCCTGCGGCTTTTGATGATTTGCGCCAGTTCGATCCCCCCGGTGTCAGGCATCTGGATATCGAGAACCATGAGCGCGAAATCGGTGGTGATGAGCGACATGAGCGCCTGTTGCGCGGAATGCGCCTTGGTCAGTCGATGCTCCGGCCCTTCGAGAATGCTCTCGAGAACGGCAAGATTCTCAGGCCTGTCATCCACCAACAGAATGTCAACGGGCGTGATCATGGGTCCGCTCTCTCAAGTGCGCCGGCTCTCAGAATCAACGCGGCTGACGCGCGCCCCGATGTCCTATCGGAACAGCCATACCCGCAGGAGTGAAAGCAGTTGGTCCGTGTTCACTGGTTTGGCGATGTAGTCGGAAGCGCCCGCTTCCAGGCATTTCTCCCGGTCGCCTTTCATGGCCTTTGCCGTGAGCGCGAAAATGGGAAGCGTCCGGAACCGGCCTTCCTTGCGGATTTCCCGCATTGTTTGATAGCCGTCCATTTCCGGCATCATGATGTCCATGAGAACCACGGCGATATCCGGGGTGCTCCGCATCGTTTCAATGGCCCGGAGTCCATTCGTGGCGCTGAGCACTTCCATGTCCTCGCCCTCCAGCACGGTGGCCAGCGCGTAAATGTTGCGGGCGTCGTCGTCCACGATCAGCACTTTCCGCCCAGCCAGCGCTTGGTTGGAAGCGTGCAGCTTCTGCAGCATCTTCTGCTGGTCCGGGGGCAGATCGGTCACGATGCGGTGGAGGAAGAGAGCGGTCTCATCCAACAGACGCTCGAGCGAATGGACGTCTTTCAAGATGATGCTCTTGGCCGCCTGTAGCAGCAGGGCCTCCTCCTCGCTGGACAGGTCTTTTCCTGTAAAGACGATGATGGGCAGATTGCAAAGCGCGGGTTCCTTCTGAATCTTGTCGAGCAGTTCGAAGCCCGTCATGTCCGGCAGACGAAGGTCGAGCACCGCGCAGTCAAAGGAATGATCCAACAAGGCGGTGAAGGCCTCGCCTCCCGTCGCCGCTCCCGTGATCTCGATGTCGGTGTGGCCCATAAGATCGATGAGAGCCTGCCGCTCCGTGTCATTGTCTTCCACCACCAGCAGCCGCTTGATGTGCGGCCGCGCAAATTCCTTGAGCCGCAGGAGCGACGTCTCGATGCCTTCTGTGGTCGTGGGCTTCACAAGGTAAGCAAACGCGCCGTGCGACAGGCCGTGGTGCCGCTGCTCCTCGCAGGTGACGATCTGCACAGGGATATGCCGCGTTGCAGGATCGAGCTTCAGACTGTTAAGGACCGTCCAACCCAGCATGTCAGGCAGGAACACATCGAGGGAAATAGCTGTTGGCTTCAACTCGCGCGCCAGCGTCAAGGCGACGACACCGCGTTGAGCCACAATGCCCTTGAAGCCTTTGTCACGCGCCAAGCCGAGCAACACCCGCGCATAGTGCGGATCGTCTTCGATGATGAGCAGCGACGCGTCGCCGGGAGCGAGGCCGTTGCGGTCATCAGGAATTTCCTCATCGCGCGCCTTGGGCAGGACGGGCAGGCCCGCCCCCAATGTCGAAGCGGAATGCGGCGGAATTGCCGGGATGATTCTTTCAATGGCTGGGCCCGTGTAATTAAGCGGCACATAGAGAGTGAATGTGCTGCCTTCGTTCAGCGCGCTGCTCAGCTTGATTTCTCCACCGAGCAGCGCCGCCAGTTCACGACTGATGGCAAGGCCCAGGCCGGTGCCGCCATACTTCCGGCTCGTGCTGGCGTCGGCTTGCTGGAATGCCTCAAAGACCAGCTTCTGCTTGTCCAGCGGGATACCGATGCCAGTGTCCTGCACAGAAAACGCAAGCGCTTGCTGAGAAGATCCCAGCACAGGATGCGTTGCGCTCCAGCCAGACTTCGCCAGGGAAACCCTCAGGGTCACCTCGCCCCGATGCGTGAACTTGAAAGCGTTGGAAAGAAGGTTTTTCAGAATCTGGTGAAACCGCTTCGGATCGGTGGTCAACGCCCGGGGCAGATCGCTGGAGCAGTGGACGTGAAACGGCAGATTCTTGGACTCGGCGACGTGCCGGAAATTGCGCTCAATCGTATCACGCAGATTGACGAAGGAAATCTCCTCGGCTTCCACCGTGACCGTGCCCGACTCAATCTTGGAAAGGTCGAGAATGTCGTTGATGAGATAGAGCAACTCGGAGCCGGCGGAATGGACGTTCTTCGACCACTCCACCTGCTTGTCCGTCAGGTTGCCGCTCATGTTATTGGCCAGTTGTTGCCCCAGAATCAGGATGCTGTTCAGCGGCGTGCGCAATTCGTGCGACATGTTCGCCAGGAACTCGGATTTGTATTTGGAAGTCAGGGCGAGTTCGATGGCCTTCTCCTCAAGCGCCCGGCGGGCCTGTTCCACTTCATTGTTCTTGCGCTCCACTTCCTCGTTTTGCTCCGCGAGTTGCCGGGCCTTTTCAGCCAGCTCCTGATTCGTGTTCTGCAATTCGCTCTGTCGGGTTTGCAGTTCGGCCGTCAGTTCCTGGGATTGTTTGAGCAATTCCTCCGTCCGCATGTTGGCTTCGATGTTGTTCAACACCGCGCCGATGCTTTGCGTCAACTGTTCGAGGAACGTGATGTGCGTCTCAGTGAAGGGTCGCAGCGCCGCCAGTTCGATTACGGCTTTCGTTTCGTCCTCGAAAAGCACGGGCAAAACAATCAGATGCCGCGGGCACGCCTCGCCCAGGCCCGAATGGACCCGGATGTAATCGACCGGCATGTCGACCAGGTGAATGCGCCGCTTTTCCAGCGCGCATTGTCCAATCAATCCCTCGCCGATTTCGAACATGTCCGGCTCGTGCGACGCTCCGCTGCTGGCATAGCTGGCGAGCCTTTGCAGATAGGAATCAGCCTCGCCTGACATCATCTGGTAGATGGTTCCGTGCTGGGCGCCAATGAGCGAAGCCAGTTGGGAAAGCAAGGTTTGGCCAACGGTCACCAGGTCGCGCTGGCCCTGCAACATGCCCGTAAACTTGGCCAAGTTCGTCTTGAGCCAGTCCTGTTCCTGGTTGCGCTCCGTTGTTTCGCGCAGGTTGCGGATCATCGTGTTGATGTTGTCCTTCAGCTCGGACACCTCGCCGCGCGCCCCGACCTTGATCGAACGGGTCAGGTCGCCTTCGGTCACGGCTGTCGCCACTTCAGCGATCGCGCGCACTTGAGTGGTGAGGTTGGCGGCGAGCAAGTTGACGTTGCCGGTCAAGTCTTTCCACGTTCCGGAAGCGCCAGGCACGTTCGCCTGCCCGCCCAAACGTCCTTCCACGCCGACTTCGCGCGCAACGTTGGTGACCTGCTCCGCAAACGTCGCCAGCGTATCGGTCATGTTATTGATCGTGTCGGCCAGCGCCGCTACTTCACCCTTGGCTTCCACCGTGAGTTTCTGGCGCAGGCTGCCGTCAGCCACGGCGGTCACTACTTTCACAATGCCGCGCACTTGATTCGTCAGGTTCGCCGCCATGACGTTGACGTTGTCGGTGAGATCCTTCCAGGTGCCCGCCACGCCCGAGACCTGCGCCTGGCCGCCCAGCTTGCCTTCGGTGCCGACCTCGCGAGCGACGCGTGTCACTTCGGCGGCGAACGCGTTCAACTGATCCACCATCGTATTAATGGTGTTCTTGAGCTCAAGAATCTCGCCCTTCACGTCCACCGTGATTTTGCGCGACAAGTCGCCGCGCGCGACGGCCGTGGTGACTTCCGCAATGTTGCGAACCTGCGCCGTCAGGTTGGTGCCCATCGCGTTGACTGAATCGGTCAGGTCCTTCCAGGTGCCAGCCACGCCGGGAACGACGGCCTGTCCGCCCAGGCGGCCTTCGGTGCCGACCTCACGGGCCACGCGGGTGACCTCGGAAGCAAACGAGCGAAGCTGCTCGACCATCGTATTGATAGTCTCCTTCAGCTGAAGAATCTCGCCGCGCACGTCCACCGTAATCTTGCGCGAGAGGTCGCCATTCGCCACCGCGATGGTCACGTCGGCGATGTTGCGCACCTGGTTCGTCAGGTTGCTGGCCATTGAATTGACATTGTCCGTCAAAACTTTCCACGTGCCGGCCACGCCCGGAACCTGCGCCTGTCCTCCCAACTTTCCTTCAGTGCCGACTTCGCGGGCCACGCGGCTGACTTCAGAGGCGAATCCGTTCAACTGGTCCACCATCGTGTTGATCGTATCTTTCACCTGTAACAATTCACCGCGGACGTCCACGGTAATCTTGCGCGAGAGATCGCCGTTCGCCACGGCGATGGTGACGTCGGCGATATTACGCACCTGATTGGTCAGGTTGTTGGCCATCGAGTTGACGTTGTCGGTCAAGCCTTTCCAGGTGCCAGCCACGCCGGGCACCTGGGCCTGTCCCCCCAGCTTGCCTTCAGTGCCGACTTCGCGGGCCACGCGCGTCACTTCCGATGCGAAGCCGTTCAACTGGTCCACCATTGTGTTGATGGTTTCTTTCAACTGAAGAATCTCGCCGCGCACATCGACGGTGATCTTGCGCGACAAGTCGCCGCGCGCGATGGCGGTGGCGACGTCGGCAATATTGCGCACCTGGCCGGTAAGATTGCTGGCCATGGAATTCACGGAGTCAGTGAGATCTTTCCATGTGCCGGCGACGCCTTTCGCCTCCGCCTGTCCGCCCAGTTTGCCCTCGGTTCCCACTTCACGGGCGACGCGTGTCACTTCAGAGGCGAACCCGTTCAATTGGTCCACCATCGTGTTGAGGGTGTCCTTCAGTTCGAGGATCTCGCCGCGCACGTCCACGGTGATCTTGCGCGACAGGTCGCCGCGAGCGACGGCGGTGGCCACTTCGGCGATGTTGCGCACCTGCGCGGTCAGATTGCTCGCCATCGAGTTGACGTTGTCCGTGAGATCCTTCCATGTGCCGGCCACGCCGCGCACCTCCGCCTGTCCCCCCAGCTTGCCCTCGGTGCCGACTTCGCGCGCCACGCGACTGACTTCGGAAGCGAAGGCGTTCAACTGATCCACCATCGTATTGAGAGTATCCTTGAGTTCGA
This sequence comes from Verrucomicrobiota bacterium, assembly GCA_016199985.1. Classification (GTDB taxonomy): domain Bacteria; phylum Verrucomicrobiota; class Verrucomicrobiia; order Limisphaerales; family UBA11320; genus UBA11320. The sequence goes on from JACQFQ010000005.1 coordinate 96,922, forward strand.
GAATCTCGCCGCGCACGTCCACGGTAATCTTGCGGGAAAGGTCGCCGGTGGCGATGGCGGTGGCGACCTCGGCGATGTTGCGGACCTGCGACGTGAGATTGTTGGCCATCGAGTTCACGTTGTTTGTCAAATCCTTCCAGGTGCCCGCCACGCCCCGGACCTCCGCTTGTCCGCCCAGCTTGCCTTCGGTGCCCACTTCGCGCGCGACACGGCTGACTTCCGAAGCGAACGCGTTGAGGCGGTCCACCATCGTATTGATGGTTTCCTTGAGTTGAAGGATTTCGCCGCGCACATCGACCGTGATCTTTTGCGACAAGTCGCCGCTGGCGATGGCCGTCGCGACATTTGCGATGTTGCGGACCTGGTTGGTCAGGTTGCTCGCCATGGAATTGACGTTGTCGGTGAGATCCTTCCAGGTGCCGGCCACGCCCGGAACCTCCGCCTGGCCGCCGAGTTTTCCCTCGGTGCCGACTTCACGCGCGACGCGCGTCACTTCGGAAGCGAAGGAATTCAGCTGGTCCAACATCGTGTTGATGGTGTTTTTTAGTTCGAGGATTTCACCACGCACGTCGACCGTGATCTTGCGCGACAAATCGCCGCGAGCGACGGCCGTTGTGACCTCGGCGATGTTGCGCACTTGGGCCGTGAGATTGCTGGCCATCGAGTTGACGTTGTCCGTCAGATCCTTCCAGGTGCCAGCGACGCCGGGCACGATTGCCTGGCCGCCCAGCTTGCCTTCCGTGCCGACTTCACGGGCGACGCGGGTCACTTCGGACGCAAAGGAGCGAAGCTGTTCGACCATCGTGTTGATAGCCTCTTTGAGCTGAAGAATCTCGCCGCGCACATCCACCATGATCTTGCGCGACAAATCGCCGCTGGCTACTGCGATGGTCACTTCAGAAATGTTACGCACCTGGGCCGTAAGGTTGCCGGCCATCTGATTCACGCTTTCAGTCAGGTCGCGCCACACACCGCTCACGCCCTTGACCTGCGCTTGGCCGCCGAGCTTACCCTCGGTGCCGACCTCGCGGGCCACACGCGTCACTTCGGAGGTAAAAACGCCCAGTTGCTCGATCATTTTATTCACGATCTTTGCACTCCGCAAAAACTCACCCTCCAGCGGACGCCCTTCCAGTTCGAGGTTCATCGGCTGGCTGAGATCTCCTTTGGCGACTGCGCTGATGGTCCTGGTTACTTCAGTGGTAGGCCAGACCAAGTCGTCAATCAAGGTATTGATCGACTCCACTTTATGGGCCCAGTCGCCCATCGCCCCGGGATTGCTCACCCGCTGCTTCAACTTGCCTTCCTTGCCTACTGCCCGACTCACCCGCGCCGTCTCGAAGGTCAATCGCTGGTTAAGGGCCACGACATCGTTGAACGCATCGGCGATCTTACCCGCTACACCAGTCCAATTCGAAGGCAGCCGCACGGAGAAATCACCGTCCCTGTAAGCCAATAGCGCTTGCAGTAGTTGAGAAAGCAAATCTGGACTTCCGCTGCTCTCCGCCAGTTTGGGAGACTTGGGAAGGATGGCAAAGGAGTTTTTGGAGCGAGTGGTATGGGTGCGCTTCATGGGCTTTGATAGGCGTTTATCCAAAGAGTGTGTGGTGTGGCAAAAGCAGGGACGAAATGTGGAAAGTCGCGTTCAAGCCGCGATTCATTCGTCGTTCCGTTCCAGTGTCAGAGCGACTTGCCGCGGCTCCTTCGGCAAGGGTAACAGCGCTAACGAAGCAGACAAGAACATTGCTTGGCCATACTGTCCGCAAGTTTGCGGAAGAGCGTCCATGTTCCATGCGCTAGTTTTCCAGTTTTTCCTGCCAGATTCGTTGAACAAGGAACACGAGTTGAATTCGATGATCTTTCGACAAGCAGTCCGTTGCGCCCCGTTCCAACGCTTGAGCCCTCGCCTCGGGCGTGGCGCTTCCCGAGACAAAGACGAAGGGCGCGCTGATGTTCGCGGCACGGGCCATCTCCAACGCCCTAAGCCCGCTGAATCCTCCTACGTTGGCATCGGAGAGAACGAGATCCACATTGCCCTCGCGCAGCGACGCCGCGTAGCTCTCCTCATCTTCCACTCGGACAACACGGCATTGGATCCCCGCTGTTCGGAGGGTCCAGGCGATGATCGCGGCATCGTTCACATCGTCTTCCAGATGAAGAATGCGAAGGGGCGAGGGCGAATGAGCCTGGGCCGAATCATCAATCACGGGTGGAACTGGCATACTCCCTCTAAAAGGCCTGATTGTGGACTTCTGGCAGACATGAGCTTGCTTTTCACGTTGACGATCAAACCAAATGAAAGTGTGAGCCACATGGACAAGCTTCATTCAGCCTATTCCGTTCCACGATGCTTCGTGGGTGGTGGCAACACGTCCCCTATTCCCGCAAGCAATCCAGTTCTTACGCAAATGCTTTAGGATTCGGGGTCATCCTTAGGAACGGGCCCTTCCGACCCCCTTAGTTTTCCAGTTCGGTCACGTCGCCCTGATGAGTCATGGGCGCTCACCGCCCGCATTATGCAATGGCGCGCAGACGCGCAAAATGCGTTTTGCACGACAGGGAGCCCTGACTCCCTTGAAAAGAAACTACGGCCAGACCTGAAGCGGGACCCATTCCAAATCCGAGTCCGCGTGCCGGCCGCCGTAATCAAGATCGAGTTCTTCAAAGGAACACACAACTCGACGCGCCTGAAATCCCGGCAATTTGCCTTTTCGCAACGCCTACGCCTTGCAAAGGGCAACGAGTTGCCTGCGCGGCCTGCGCCCCTACCTGGTCCAACTGTTTCCCTACAAGCCCGATGGGCAGTCATCTCCTCTGTGGCATGCCTTCCGCTGAATAGAACGCAAACGCTTACTCGAATTGATCGAGCAACGAAGGAAATGCAATGACTGCGAGAGCTAAACCACAGAACCAGGAAGGAACCAATATGGACCGCATAACTATATCGCTGCTGGCTGCAACTCTGATGTTTGGAGTGCAGGGCGCCAGAGCGGATCACGAGACCGAGACCAAGGCCCGCAATTCTCACAAATCTGCCAATGAAATCATCGGAACGAAAGTTACGAACGCCCAGAATGAAGACGTGGGGAAAGTCCTAGACCTCATCGTCAATATCGATGCCGGCACATCGCCGTACGCTATCATTTCTACTGGCGGCGTTTTGGGCGTGAACCGCTCCAGAATCGCGGTTCCGTTGAGTTCGCTCCGTTGTTCCGCCGATGGCAAGGAACTCGTGCTGTCCGCCACGAAGGAAGAATTACGAGCCGCGAGCAAGAGCGCCACAGGCGCCTGGGCGCCGGTCGCGAATTCGCAATGGGCGCGCCGGGTAGACGGCTTTTACGGCCAGCCTAAGCAACGAGATCGCTTCGCTCGCGACACGGTTCGCGAGGACGACGCGCGCACTTACGTTCGCGACCCGCTGCCCAAAGGCGGCGAGTTGCTGATCACACCGCAAGATGCCGCGCTCTGCGAGAGCATCTGTGAGAAAGTGGAGGCTGTCCATGTGCGTGTGCAAAACGGTGTCACCCACATTTATGGCCAGGTCGAAAACGAAGAAGACCGCAAGAACCTTGAGGCCAAAGTTCGTGCGGTTCCCGGAGTGAACGCCGTGGAAAGCCACGTCAAGATTAAGAACCCCTAGCGCCTCTTGGGCTTGACGCCAGCGGTTCGGGGAGGCCCGGCTAACGGGCTCTCCCTCTCTGCTTTTTTCAACGCCCGGCGGGGCGCCGTGAAAGTGAACTTGTTCTCCTGTCCGTCCTGCTGCGCCACGACCGTGTCCTTTTTCCCGGCTGCCTTTTCGAACCGCCTGGTGAATCCCTCTGGACGCTCAAAGAAGCAGGCTTTGTGCGTGAGTCGTTTTGCGGCCTCCTTGCATGGGTGCGCGCAAAGCTCGTGCATTTTGCACAATGTAATCTCTCTTCTTGGCTGCTTTCTGGGCTTTCCGGCTTGGTATGGCATCTGCAGAGAAGGAGTAATGAAGGTATTGTTGGACAAGATCCGCGCCATGCCCCTGCTTCTGGCTTGCATGGCGCCTGACCACCATTGGAGCCGGCATTGCCGGAGCATCGGTCGAGAACTCCACTTCTAACGGAGTCGATTCCCTGTGGCTGCCGATGAAGCACCCTTCCGGAGCGAGTTGTTCAGCATTGATTTGCTCCAGCGGCACGCCCGTGCGCTCGCACGACAACACGTCGTCGCCTCTAACAAAGGCCCCAACCGGCTGCTCCCGCGCCTGGCCGCCAATGAAAAGCTCCTGCGCGATTACAACGAGCAGACGTTGCGAGTCGAGAAAACGCGGCGCATCACCCCGGCGGCTGAGTGGCTGCTGGACAACTTCTATCTCATTGAAGAACAGATTCGCATGGCGCGCCGTCATCTGCCGCGCGGATTCAGCCGCGAACTGCCGCATCTCACCGCCGGTTCCAGCGCTCATCTGCCGCGCGTTTATGACCTGGCCCTGGAACTGATTTCCCACGTCGATGGCCGCATCGACGCCCCGCATCTCACCAGTTTCGTCGCCGCCTATCAGGAAACCAGTCCGCTCAAGTTGGGCGAGTTGTGGGCGGTTCCCATCATGTTGCGACTCGCTTTGATTGAAAACCTTCGGCGCATCGCCGCCTGGTTGGTGGCGCAACGTCAAGATCGGGACGCCGCTGATTTCTGGGCGGATAAGATGATGAACCGCGCGGAGACAGAGCCGTCAACTCTCATCGTCGCCGTGGCCCGCATGGCCCAGTCCGGCGTAGCGCTCAATCGCGCCTTCGTCACGGAATTCTGGAGCCGCATGCAGCAGAAGCCATCAACCATCAAACTCGCGTTGAACTGGGTGGAGGAACGGCTGGTGGGCGAAGGCTTGAGCATCGATCAACTGGTCCAGAGCGAAAACCAGAATCAGGCGGCCAACCAGGTTTCTGTCGGCAACAGCATTTCCAGCCTGCGATTTCTTGACGCCATGGATTGGCGCGAGTTCGTCGAAACCTTGAGCGTGGTCGAACATACCCTGCGTGACGACCCGGCGGACGATTACAGTGACATGGATTTCGCCACACGCGACGCCTACCGGCACGTTGTGGAAAGAATCGCGCGCTACAGCGGTCTGACCGAATCGAAAGTCGCCAGGCTGGGCATCGACCTGGCGCGGCAGCGCGTCGGCGAAGGAGGACGGCGGGCGCACGTGGGTTATTATCTGCTGGGGGATGGACTGGCCGAGTTGGAGTCTCTCGCCAGGATGAGTGTGCCGTTGAAGATGGCGCTGCCGCGCCTGGCCCGCAGATTCCCGCTTACGTTTTACCTCGGTGGCATTGGCGCCATCTCCGCTGTCTGCACGTTGCTATTCTGGCAAGTGGCGGCGGCCAGCGGACCGTCGGCATGGGTGCTGGGGCTGGTCCTCCTGCTCGGACTTGTTTCTGCGAGCCAGTTGGCCGTGTCGTTGATCAACTGGTTTACCACTGTCTTCGTCCATCCGCATCTGCTGCCACGGCTCGATTTCTCCGACGGCATCCCCTCCGAATGTCGAACGATGGTGGTCGTGCCCACCATGCTGGACAGTTCACGCGGAATCGAGGCGCTGCTCGAAGCAATGGAGGTGCGTTACCTTGCCAACCGCGACCCCAATATCTACTTCGCGTTACTGACAGATTTTCGCGACGCGGCACAGGAACATCTTCCCAGCGATGACGCGCTGTTGCGGCAGGCAGTGGATGGAGTCGCCGCCCTCAATGCGAGATATCAAGGCGACCGTCCTTGCGTTTTTTATCTACTCCATCGGCCACGCCTTTGGAACGAGCAGGATCAGGTCTGGATGGGACACGAACGCAAGCGCGGCAAGCTGGGGGATTTCAACCGCTTTCTGCGTGGAGGAGCACGGAACTGCTTCCTGCGCATCGAAGGCGATTTGACCGCCTTGCCGCACATCAAATACGTCATCACACTGGACACCGACACCCAACTTCCGCGCGACGCGGCACGGCAACTGGCCGGAGCGATGGCCCACCCTCTGAACCAACCTGTTTACGACGACGATTGCGGACGCGTGGTGGAAGGTTACAGTATTCTACAACCGCGCGTGGCGATCAGTCTCCCGAGCGCGGGCCGGTCGCGTTTCGCGAAGTTGTTTTCCGGCGACCCCGGCATCGATCCTTACACGCGGACGGTGTCTGACGTATACCAGGATCTTTTCCGCGAAGGCTCGTTCATCGGCAAAGGCATTTATGATGTTGACGCTTTTGAACGCGCGGTCGGGGGTAAATTTCCTGAAAACCGAATTCTCAGCCACGATCTATTGGAGGGAAGCTACGCGCGCTCCGCGCTGGTCACGGACGTGCAACTGTTTGAGGAATTTCCCTCGCTCTATACCGCCGACACCCGCCGCCGTCATCGCTGGATGCGCGGCGACTGGCAGATTGCCACCTGGCTGCTGCCGCGCGTGCCCGGGGCGGATGTGCGGCGCGTGGCCAACCCCATCGGCGGCCTGTCCCGTTGGAAGATTTTCGACAATCTGCGGCGCAGCGTGGTCCCAGTCGCCCTGGCGGGTTTGTTGATTCTGGGCTGGCTGGCGCTGCCGCAGATGTCGGCGATGTGGAGCCTGTTCCTGGTGGGCGTCATCTTTCTGCCCGGCCTTCTCTCGCTGTTGACCGAACTCCTGACCCAACCGGAAGAACTGCCTCTCACGCTGCATTTGAACAACGTGCTCCACGTAGGCGCCCGTCAAGTCGCTCAGGCGTTCTTGACCCTGATGTTCCTGCCGTTCGACGCCTGCGTGAGCCTGGACGCGGCGGTTCGCACCGCGGGACGGCTGCTGTTCACTCGGCGCAACTTGCTGGAATGGCAGACCGCGAGCGATACGGAAAAAGCCAACGGAGCCGATTTACAAAATTATTGGGCCACCATGTGGAGCGCGCCCGCCCTGGCTACGCTCGTCGCAGTGGCCCTGCCGCTGTCAGCCACACGGGATTGGGCCATGGTTCTCCCTTTCTTGCTGTTGTGGGCTTCTGCCCCCGTGGCTGCCTGGTGGATTAGCTTGCCGCTCGAGAATCGACCCCCGGCATTGACCGATAAACAAACACTTTATCTGCGACGGGTGGCGCGAAAGACCTGGCGTTACTTCGAGCAGTTCATGGGGCCTGAGGACAACTGGCTGCCGACGGATAATTTTCAGGAGCAGCCACGCCCAGTCGTGGCCACACGCACCTCGCCGACCAACATGGCCATGGGACTCATCGGCACGCTGGCCGCCTGGGATTTCGGCTATGTCTCCGTGAGCCGATTGACCGACCGCCTCGGCTCCGCGCTCCGCACCATGGACAAACTGGAACGTTACCGCGGGCACTTCTACAATTGGTATGACACGCGCACGCTCCTGCCGCTCCAGCCGCTTTACGTATCCACCGTTGACAATGGCAATCTCGCCGGGCTGCTCCTCACCTTGCGCGCCGGCCTGCTCGAACTGGCCGAAAAACCCTGGCCCACGCGCGCCGTCCTCGCGGGAGTGCGCGATACCATCGCCGTGCTTCGGGAAACGGTTCAAAACGGAGACCCGTCGGAAGCCGGTGAGATTCTTCCCCGCCTGGAACCGCTTGAAACCGGGCTGGCAAGCCCACCTGCGTCATTGGATGGCTGCTTTCAACTGCTCAATGAAACGCTGGCCGTCGCCGCCACGCTGCCGGTCTCGCTTCGTGGCGACTTCGCTCACGAATACCGCTGGTGGCGAAATTCGCTGGAACAACTCTGCCGTGATCACCGCGACGATTTCGTGGCCGCGTTTCCCTGGCTGAAGTTAACTCTGTCGCCGCCCCCAACAGCCGAAATGAGTCCGCTGACCGGCGAGTTTGAAACATTCCGGCGGCAACTCGACTGGCCGGCCTCCATTGGCCAAATCGAATCGCACCTGGGGCGCGTGGATGCCTGGCTCCTCAACGCCCGGAATTCCTCGTCCAATGAGCCGCTTGCCCGCGATTTGCCTGAGTGGCAACAGGCCTTGAACACCGCCGCCGCAGAGGCTGCTCGCCGTGCCGCTGCGTTGGACGATCTGGCCACACGCTGCGACGACTTTGCGCGCATGGATTTCGCTCTCCTCTACGACACCGCACGGAAGCTTTTCTCGACCGGCTACAATGTGACCAACCATCGGATGGACGGAAGCTACTATGATTTGCTCGCCTCCGAGGCGCGTCTCGGCAGTTTTGTTGCCATTGCGCTCGGCCAGGTGCCGCAGGAGCATTGGTTCACGCTGGGCCGGCTGCTCACTTCGGTGGAGGGTCAGCGCGCGCTCGTTTCCTGGAGTGGATCGATGTTCGAGTACCTGATGCCTCCGCTGGTCATGCCGTCCTACGAAGAGACTTTGCTGGATGTTTCATCTAAATCCGCCGTGGCCCGCCAGATCCAATACGGACAACAACGGAATGTGCCGTGGGGCATTTCGGAATCAGGCTATAACGTGACTGATGCGGAATCCAATTATCAGTACCGCGCGTTCGGCGTGCCCGGACTTGGTTTCAAGCGGGGGCTGGCGGAGGATCTGGTCATCGCCCCTTATGCCACGTTGATGTCGCTCATCGTCGCCCCGCAGGAAGCCTGCGCCAATCTCGAACGGTTGCGCGAGCAGGGAGCCGAAGGCCGTTATGGCTTTTACGAAGCCATTGATTACACTCCATCCCGATTGCCACGCGGGCGGGCGCACGTCGTCCTTCGCTCCTTCATGGCACACCACCAGGGCATGTCATTGCTGGCCCTGGCGCATCAAATCCTCGACCGCTCGATGCAACGGCGGTTTCTTTCCAATCCCTATTTCCGCGCCGCCGATTTGCTGCTGCAAGAACGCGTGCCGAGAGAGACGACGGTTTTCTATCCGCATGAACTCGAAGCCACCCGCGCGCGCGAAAGCGCTGCCGAAGCGGAAGCCACCTTGCGCGTCTTCACCAATCCGAATGCCGGAGCGCCAGAGGCGCATCTGCTTTCCAACGGCCGCTATCACGTCATGGTCACGAGCGCGGGCGGAGGCTACAGCTTGTGGAATGAAATCGCGCTGACCCGCTGGCGCGAAGACTCCACGCGCGATTGCTGGGGCGCGTTCATTTACCTGCGCGACCGCGAGAATGGGCAGTTCTGGTCCGCTGCGCACCAGCCGGTCCTGCAATCCACCACCCTGTATGAAGCCATCTTCAGCCAGGGCCGCGCGGAGTTTCGCTCTCGCTTCATCGGCATCGATTCGCACACCGAAATCAGCGTCTCACCCGAAGACGACGTGGAAGTGCGCCGCGTTACGCTCACCAATCATTCGGGTGAACCGCGTTCGATAGAAGTGACAAGCTTTGCCGAGGTGGCCTTGAACTCGCCCGCCGCCGACCAGGCGCATCCCGCCTTCAGCAAGCTTTTCATCCAAACTGAAATCCTTCGTCCGCAAAATGCCCTCCTCTGCTCGCGCCGTCCCCGCGCACGGGGCGAGCAACCGCCGTGGATGTTTCATCTCATGCTCGTTGACGGCGAGGAAATCGGCGAGGTTTCTCTCGAAACAGATCGTGCGCGGTTTCTGGGACGCGGACGCACGGCCGCCGCTCCCTCGGCGATGGACGGCCCGGCGTCACTGGGCAATAGCGACGGCTCCGTTTTGGATCCCATCGCCTCCATCCGCCGCACCGTGCGCCTGGCCCCTAAGGAAGGCGCACGCGTCACGCTCGTCACCGGCAGCGCCGCCAGCCGCGAGGCGCTGATGAAGCTGGTCGAAAAATACCAGGACCAAACCATTGCCGATCGCATCTTTGAACTGGCCTGGACGCACGGTCTGGTCACCCTCCGCCATCTCAACGCCACCGAACCGCAAGCCCAGCTTTTTGGCCGGCTTGCGGGCGCGCTGCTCTACAGCCAGCCGCTGCGACGCGCGAGCACGACGACCCTGGCGCAGAATCGGCGGGGGCAGCGTGATTTATGGCGCTTTGGGATTTCCGGCGACCTTCCCATCCTGTTGTTGCGCTCGACCAACATCGAGCATTTGGATCTCGTCCGTGAACTCCTGCAAGCCCACGCCTACTGGAGGCTCAAAGGACTGGCCGTGGACCTGGTCATTCTCAACGAAGACGATTCTGTCTATCGTCAGTCGCTTCATGACCAAATCATCTCGCTCATTACTTCGGGCATTGAAGGACAGTTGCTCGACAAACCCGGTGGAATTTTCGTGCGCCGGGCCGAGCAGTTGTCGCCCGAAGACCATGTGCTGCTCCAGACCGTCGCGCGCATTGTAATCTCTGATGAAAATGGAACGCTGGCCGAACAATTGCAGCGCCGCGCCCGCTCCGAGCCTTGGCCGGCCGCGTTGCCCGCGTCCCGCGCGCGCGTTTCATCAAGTCGCCCGGCGGAACTGCCCAAACGCGAGTTGATTTTTCCAAACGGCCTTGGTGGCTTCACGCCAGATGGGCGCGAGTATATCATCACACTGCGCCCCGGCCAGACCACGCCGGCTCCCTGGGTCAACGTCATTGCCAATCCCGGCTTCGGCACGCTGATTTCAGAAAGCGGAGGCGCCTATACCTGGAGCGAGAACTGCCACGAGTTTCGTCTGACGCCATGGCACAACGATCCGGTCAGCGACCCGAGCGGCGAGGCTTTTTACATTCGCGACGAACAGACGGGGAAATACTGGTCGCCCACGCCCTTGCCCGCGCGCAGTCAGGCGCCGTGCGTGGTCCGCCACGGCTTCGGCTACACGGTGTTCGAGCAGAACGAGGACGGGATTGCGTCCGAGTTATGGATTTACGTGGCCGTGGACGCGCCGGTGAAATTCGCGCGGCTGATTCTGCGGAACCGCTCGGGCCGCGAACGCCAGTTGTCCGTCACGGCCTATTGGGAATGGGTGCTTGGCGAAGCGCGCCAGCGAAATCTGATGCACGTCGTCACCGAGATGGACCCTCGCACCGGCGCGTTGCTGGCGCGCAACGCGTATAATGCGGACTTCGGCGGCCGCATCGTTTTTGTCAGCGCCAGCGACGTGGCGCGTTCGCACACCGGCGACCGCATGGAATTCATCGGACGCAACGGCTCGCTCGACCGGCCCGCCGCGATGGGCCGGGCGCGCCTTTCCGGGAAGGTTGGGGCGGGATTTGATCCTTGCGCCGCGTTGCAAGTGCCGCTGACCTTGGCGGCGGGAGAGGAACGTGAAATCATTTTCAAGGTCGGCGCGGGCCTGAACCAGGATCATGTGCATCAATTGCTGCAAACCTTCCGCGGCAAGGAGGCGTGCCGCGACGCGTTGAGCCGGGTTCATGCCCATTGGAACGACACGCTTGGCGCGGTGCATGTGGAAACGCCCGACCCCGCAATCAACGTGCTCGCCAATGGCTGGCTGCTATACCAAACCATCTCTGGCAGGCTTTGGGCGCGCACGGGCTTTTACCAGTCAGGCGGCGCGTTTGGCTTTCGCGACCAGTTTCAGGACGCGATGGCCCTCGTTCATTCGCGTCCCGCTCTGTTGCGCGAGCAGTTGCTGCGGGCCGCGGCGCACCAGTTCCGCGAAGGCGACGTGCAACACTGGTGGCATCCGCCCACGGATCGCGGAGTACGCACTCATTTCTCCGACGACTATCTGTGGCTGCCTTGCGCGACCAGCCGCTATGTCGAATCGATTGGCGATACTGGCGTGCTCGACGAAAAAGTTTCATTCCTTGATGGCCGCCTCGTTCGTTCCAACGAAGAAGGATATTACGATACGGCCCGGCCTTCCGGTGAATCGGCCAGTCTTTACGAGCATTGCGTGCGCGCAATCCGAAATGGCCTCAAATTCGGCGAGCACGGCCTGCCCTTGATCGGTTGCGGTGATTGGAACGACGGCATGAACCTGATTGGTGAGCATGGCAAAGGCGAAAGCGTGTGGCTGGGTTTCTTCTTCTACGACGTGCTGAAGCACTTCACCACACTGGCTCGCAATCGAGGCGATACGGCCTTCGCGGAGGAATGTGTCGAACAAGCCCGCCGACTGCGCGAGAACATCGAAAACCACGCTTGGGATGGGCAATGGTATCGCCGGGCTTTTTTCGACAACGGTGAACCGCTCGGCTCCGCCACCAATCCTGAATGTCAGATTGACGCCCTGCCGCAAAGCTGGGCCGTGCTCTCTGGCGTCAGCGATCCGAAACGCGCCCGCACCGCCTTGGACGCGGTTGCTCATCGCCTCGTGCGGCGCGAGGCGCGTCTCATCCAGTTGTTCGACCCACCCTTCGACAAATCAGCGCTCGAACCCGGCTATATCAAGGGATACGTGCCGGGCGTGCGCGAAAACGGCGGCCAATACACTCACGGCGCCATCTGGACCGTGATGGCCTTCGCGGCGATGGGCGACGCGCGGCGGGCCTGGGAATTCTTCGAGCTCATCAATCCCGTGCGCCACACCGAATCCCCGGCGGGCGTCGCACGCTACAAAGTCGAGCCCTACGTGATCGCCGCGGACGTCTACAGCGTCCCGCCGCACACAGGTCGCGGTGGTTGGACCTGGTACACCGGATCGGCCGGCTGGGCCTACCGCCTGATTGCCGAAAACTTCCTCGGCCTGAAACTGGAAGCGGACAAGCTACGATTCGCCCCCTGTGTGCCGCTGGAGTGGAGGTCTTACAAGATTCACTACACCTATCGTGAAACCCCCTACCATATCACATTGTTGCGAACCGGCGACCGCTGGGACGGCCCGCAAAGAATTGTCCTCGACGGAGTGGAACAATCAGGCGCTTTCTTGTCTTTGCAAGGCGACCGCCGCGAACATCACGGTGAAGTGCGCTTCCTTTAGTCCCGGAGCGTCGGACGCCGCGTTTCGCGCCCAGAGGTCCGGCAGGCAAACCGCAAAAAGCCCCTCTCTCAAGCCTACTGGAGAAACCCTGCCTCTCTTTTCCTTCTGGCTCGCGCACAAGGTCCACTTGACTCCGCAAAGGGAAACATCAGGCTCCCTATATGTTCCATTTCGAGGGCGAATACATCCGAGGCGAGGAGCCGCTTTCACCGCAAGCCCAAGCCCATCGCGAGACTTCCACCTCTGATTTGAATTGAACATGGAGCCCTTCTCCTATCTCGCGAATGATATTGGCATGGTGATCAAGCGCCACACCCACGATGTTCGGAATGTCCTGAATGGGATGGAACTCGAACTGACTTTGCTCAGCGATGGCGCGACCGCCGATCCGGCCACGCGAGCCGCCGTGAAACGCTTGCGCAAGGCGGGAGCGGAGATTGGCCAACTCATGCAAGGGTTATCCTCCAAATGCGTGATGGAATCGCCAGGCGTTATTCCAGCAGTCCAGATTGCCGAGCGATGGAACGCCGATGCGCGTGACGTGACATCCCGTATTCCGTTGCAATGGAACATACAACTGGGCGAGGAGTTGGTCTGTGTGGAGGCCGGGCTGATTCGCAGTCTCTTGAAGGAAGCACTGGAGTTGGCGGTCAGGATCGGCGGCAGGCGTTCGCTCCAAATCAATTGTCGCCGCGATGATGCGCACATTTGTTTTGAAATCGCCGTGGAGGGCGCCAGGCCCGGCGCCGGAATCATTGACTTTCAACAGGCCTATTGGACGGCTCTACGGGGGCTGGCAAGACGCGGCCAGATCTTGATGCGGCCGGAAATACTAAGCCCTGATAGTAGTCTCTCGATGCAACTTTCAGTTCCTCTTCACCGGCCGGAGACCTGAGAGCGCCAGGTTAAGTTCGTGCTGCGCCGACAACGGCGTTTGCCTTCAGGCATAATCTCGCAGGAAGACGGGTTCGGCGCTTCAAGGAGAAGCGGCGATTTGCAAGATCCGCTCTGTCCGTCGTGCAAGATGCACATTCGTGAACCTGAAAGGGGCCGATTTGGCCGGTATTCACAGGATCTCTCCACGGCACAAGACAAGCGGAGAATGAGGCATGAATATGCCGCCGCCGCCCCAGCGAAGAACAACGCATCTCATTGGAACCCCTATGGCTCTTGGATTAACCCTCCTCGCCACCGGCTGCGCCGGGAGCCGATGCGATCGCAGCACAGAAGGATCCATCGATGACAGCGCCACCACCTCTAGGGTGAAGAGCGCTTGGGGAGGCGACGCCCTTTACAGTTACCAGGATATGAACGTGACCGCTTTCAAAGGCCACATGCCGCTGAGCGGTTTCGTGCAGAGCAAGGAGCAACCGTACTGATGCGCGCAGCGGAAAGGTTCGTTTGCCGGCGCGCGTGATTGCGCCCCACAATGACAGCGACCCATTGCGCCAAATTATTGCTCGCCGGGCTTTGCTGCACCGCCGCAACCCAAGGCACGGTTGCGGAGGAAGCGCGCTCGCTGCGGCTGGGCCATTTCCCGAACATCACTCACGCTCAGGCTTTGTACGCGAAGGCTGGAGGGCATTTTGAAAAGAAGCTGGGAATTCCGGTCAAGTGGAGTTCCTTCAATGCCGGCCCGACGGCCATCGAAGCCCTTTTCACCGATGCTATAGACGCCTCTTTCATCGGGCCCGGTCCGGCGATCAACGGGTTCATTCGTTCCCGCGGTGAGAAATTCGTCATCATCGCGGGCGTGGCGAGCGGCGGCGCGGGGCTGGTGTTGCGCAAAGGGACGGGCATCAAGGATGAAAAGGATTTTGGCGAAGCAACGATCGCCACACCACAGCTGGGAAACACGCAGGACATCGCGGCGCGCATCTGGTTCACGGAACGTGGCTACAGATTCAGGGAGAAAGGCGGAACACTGACCTTGCTCGCTCTTTCCAATCCGGATCAACTGACGCTTTTCAAGAAGGGCGAGATTCAAGGCGCGTGGACGGTGGAGCCCTGGCTTGCGAGGTTGGAGATTGAATGTGGTGGAGAACTTTTCCTGGACGAGAAGTCTTTGTGGCCAGACGGACGCTACGCCACAACTGTGCTCATCATCAGCCGAGAGTTTTTGGCGTCGAACTTGGAGCTCACAAGAAATCTGTTGCGGGCATTGGTGGAAGTGACTCAGCAGATCAACGAAAGCAAGATCGAAGCGGCGAAGATCCTCAACGCCCAGTTGAAGAAGGAAACGGGCAAGTTTCTGGCGGACGCCGTAATCGCCAAGGCCTTGGATCGCGTCGAGTTTACGTGGGATCCAGTGGCGTCGTCCTTGCGCAAATCCGCGGAGTCCGCGCATCGAATCGGATTCTTGAGAAAAGCGCCGGACCTCAAGGGCGTTTTTCAACTGGAGGCGCTCAATGAGGTGCTCAAGGAGAAGAATCTCCCTGCCGTCGCCGAATGAAACCCTCTCTTGCATGAAAGTCGCGCCAAACCCAGAACCCCTCCTGACGCCGCCCGCGATGGCTTCGGCAAAGCTACGCATCGAACGGGTGGTCAAAACATTCCAGAACGCGACTCAGACGGTGGAAGCCCTGCAACCCATGAGTCTGGATGTTCAGGAAGGCGAGTACGTGGTTCTGTTTGGTCCGTCCGGTTGCGGCAAATCGACACTGCTCAATTTGGTCGCTGGATTTGAAGAACCCACCGACGGGACAATCTTTTTGGATGGCAAGGAGGTGAAAGGTCCGGGCAACGACCGTCTGATGATGTTCCAGGAACACGCCTTGTTTCCTTGGCTCAATGTCATCGACAATGTCATGTATGGCTTGAAATGGGAACGCGCCTATCGTTTTCGATTCCGCGCGCGCCGAAAAAGGGCGATGGAATTGCTGGAGATGGTTCACCTGACTGAGTTCGCCCGCTCCTCCATCCATGAATTGTCCGGCGGGATGAAACAGCGCGTGGCCCTCGCGCGCGCGCTCGCTCCCGACCCGCAAGTGTTGTTAATTGATGAGCCTTTCCCCGCTCTCGATGCCTTGGTTCGGGCCAAGCTCTATGCCCAGCTTCAAGACATCCTCGTTCGCACCCGGAAAACCATTCTTTCAGTCACCCACGACCCACATGAAGCCGCCTGCCTGGCTGATCGCGTCGTTGTCTTCACTGCCCGGCCTGGCCGCCTGAAAACTCAAATCCAAATCGACCTGCCGCGCCCGCGCGACATCAATGATCCACAGGTGGCTGATTACGCCCGGGGCATTGCCGCCGAGTTGGAAGACACGAATGAAGAAGAATTCGGAACGAAACCATAAGTATTACGTCCTCGGCTTCTACCTGTTGCTGCTGGGTTCGTGGCAGTTGTTTTCCAGCCTCAATCTCATTCAGGATTATCTTTTTCCCGCTCCGGTGGATGTGGCCAGGCGGCTCTGGCAATTGGGCAGCGAAGGGTTTCTCTGGCCCAGTATTGAAGCCACCCTGGCGCGCATGGCCGTTGGTTTCTCCATCTCCGCCGGCACTGGCCTCATTATTGGTCTCTTGATGGGCATGAGCCGGTTGATCAATGGATGTCTGCGTTCCTTGTTCCTTGGCCTGCAAACGCTGCCGACCGCCGGCTGGGTTCCCATTTCTGTTCTGTTGTTCGGGCTCAGCGACCATGGCATTTACTTTGTCATCATCATGAGTTCTGTGGCAGCCGTGGCCATCGCCACTTCAGACGGCATCCTTAACATTTCCCCCATCTATCTGCGCGCCGCCCGCACTCTGGGCACTCCTGCGTATGCGATGCCCTCTCATATTATCCTTCCCGCCGCGCTGCCGGGGATCATTACGGGAATCAAGCTGGGCTGGACTCTGGGTTGGCACGGAGCCGTCTCCGCGGAGCTGATCAAATCCAGTGTGGGCCTCGGGTACCTTCTGTACATGGGCCGCGAGTTGAATGATGTCTCGCAGGTCATCGCCATCATGCTGATCACGATCCTGTTTGGCCTGCTGCTCGATCGTTTCCTCTTTGGACTGATCGAAAGGAGCGTCCGGATTCGTTGGGGGCTTGAGTCTAATGCGGCCTGAAGGAAGCCCCCGCGACGAGGGTTTTAGATCGAAGATTGAACCGCGCTTCCGCTCTCGGCTCGTGGAAAAGAAAGGGCCGCTGGCATGCTCTGCCTGCGGCCCTTATTGCCTCTATCTGACGCTTCGTGGCGCTGCGCCTTACATGTCGTACGGGTTGCTCAGAATCGAGTAAGAGCTCACCCGGTAGAACTTGGCGCCTGGAAGCGCGGGGACTTCGTACGGCGAACCCACAAGACCAAGGTCTGTGTACGGCCCTTCCACCTTATCCGCGGCTTGCAGCACCGCATACGATTGCCAGACCGCGCCTACCGCGTCCCAGTTGATCGACACCGTCGGCGAGGCTGGGGCGCCTTTCAGCTCCACGGTGAGGGTGCGGGTCAGGGTCGTGTCCACGGTGAGTGTGCTCGGGGCACTCTGGGCGTCTCCGTAGGCGTTGGAAGCCACGAGATCGTAATCATCCTCGTCCTCGGGGCCGGTGATCACGCGGGTGTAGGTGGGGGAGGTGGCCCCTTTGATCTCCACGCCGCCCTTGCGCCATTGCAGCTTGAGCGGCGGGACTCCGATCACTCCCGCTCTTAGGGTAAGGGTGTCGCCCACGGCGGCCGAGGCAGACCGTGGCGACATGGTCACGACGGGCTGGTCGGTGATGATGAATCCAGCGATGGTGCTGGACCGGTTGTAGCCGCCCGGGTTGGCCATGTGCGCGGCGCGGTCGCCGGTGATGATGAGGTCATCGGTGTCCACGGGGCCGCTCGAGGTGCTGATGCCACCGCCGACGCCGCGTGTCCAGGCGGTATCCCCTGAGTTGCCGACAGGCGGCGTGCTGGCGTAGACGACCCTCTGGGTGGTTGAGAGCGTTGCATCCACGATGAAGGCGTCAGCCAACGTCTGCATCGAGTCGGCGGCGCCGATCAACTGGACCACGAATGGGTTTGACTTCCAGAGGCTCTTCAATCCCTTGATCTCGATCACATAGCCCGGCTTGTTGTTATCCCCCCCGTTGGAGCCGGGACCAAAGTTGACGCCGTCCCGAAGAAAGCCCCAATAGACCTGTTCCTCGCCGGGACGATGACCGTTCCCGCCGAAAGTGAAATGCGGTCCCGGGCGGTCATACCCGCCAAAGCCGCTGACGTTCGCCGTGTAGGCCGACCAGACCACGTCGAGCGAACCCTCAGGCAACGGATTGAGTCCGCCGTCCGTCGAATTGACGTCGATCGTCTCTTCGAGCGTGAAGTAATCGGCCGCGCACCCGTATCCGGTGTCCATTTGGGTGAGACTCTCCCAGCTCTCAGGATCGATGCCGAAGGCCCGTGCCGTTACGATGGAACCGTTATACGAGGCTGCCGAGCAGTAGTGGGTTTGGAAGTTGAAACCAACCGTTGCCGCATGGCTGACTCCGAGCATCAGGCACGCTGCCGAGACTGTAGAGGCGGCGTGGAATGTTTTTCGTCTAGATGGCCAAACTTGTTTCATAGGGATTTCGAAGGTTTTGGGGTTCACTAATGATGATCGACTAACTTAGGCCGTGGATCGCACTCCCCCTGCTAAGGTTGGAGGCGCGACCTAGCTTTGGTGTTGAAGCAGATAGAAGGGTTGGTTCATTGTCAAGAGCACGCTCGTTGGATTTGGACGCACTCGGACCGTGGCTTGGGGATCCTCGCGAGGAACCCTATCAGGCTCCGCAACCCCGTCGCGCCGTCGAGGCTTGCCGTCAATGTCGCTCAAATCAATGAAACCGATCGAGGTCAAGAAGCTGCTCCAACAGGCGCGCGCCCTGCTTCACTCTCGCCAATTCGCCGCTGCGATCGCCCTGTATCAGAGAGTCGTCCAAGCGGTTCCGGGCGATGGGGCTGTGTGGTTTGAGTACGGCAGCGCGGCGTCGGGAGCGCAGGACCTAGCGCTCGCCGAACAGGCCTGGGGCAAGGCGCTGGAGGCCGCGCCGAAGAACGCCGAGTTGATCGGGATGATCGGCCATCGCTACCAGGGGCTCCGTCGCACAGAGAAAGCTCGTGAGTGCTACGCCCGGGCGGCGGCCGCGGACCCCGGCGCCATCAACCCTCGAATCAGCCTCGCGGTCCTCATGGAGCAATGCCACCGTTTGGATGACGCGCGCGCCGCCGTGGCGGAGTGCCTGCGCATCGACTCCCGCGACGACCAGGCCCGCTACTTCGGAGCCGTGCTCGACCGTCGCGAGGGTCGCCTCGAGGAGGCCGAGACCCGCCTGCGCGACCTGATCCTGTCCGAACCCCGTCATCCGTACGTCCGCTACGCAAGCCGGTATGAGCTGGCGCAAGTGCTGGATCGGACGGACCGGTGCGAAGAGGCGATGAAGATGCTGGCGGAGGCAAAGGCTCTCGTCCGGGCCATTACTGACGCCGGCGCCCTCATCCGGGGATACGACCAGGGCGCCGAGCGCGCGCGGCGGTTCGCGGAGCGGTTCCCCAAGGATATCCTTCGCACTTGGGCCACTTACTTCCCCGTGGCGAAGCGGGAGCCTGTTCCCCCCCTCGCGTTTCTCGGCGGCCATCCCCGCAGCGGGACCACGCTCCTCGAGCAGATCTTGGGCGCGCATCCCGGGGTGGCGGCGTTCGACGAGTCCCCGGCGTTCCTGGATGTGCTCCAACCGGCGTTTCACGCCTCGAGCGACCTCTCGAGCCAACGGATCAACACCCTGCGGCGGCTCTATACGCGGACGCTCTTGCGAGAGTTGGAGGTCCCCCCTGCGGGCCGCCTTCTCCTGGACAAAAATCCGTCGCCAACCGCCCGAATGCCGCTCTGGCTGCGCGTGTTTCCCGAGCTTCGGGTGCTCATCGCCCTGCGGGATCCGCGGGATGTGGTCCTCAGCTGTTACTTTCAAAACATCCCGTTGAACGCGGTGAACGTGAACTTCCTCGCTTTCGATCGTCTGGCGAAGCATTACGCCGATCTGATGGACATCTGGCTAACGGTGCGGGAGTGGGAGGGATTTGCCTGGATTGAGACGCGCTACGAAGACACGGTTGCGGACCTGCAGAAGGAGGGGCGGCGAGTGACAGAATTCCTGGGGCTGACGTGGCATGACGACCAGAACGTCTTTTTTGAGAAGAGCCGCGAGAAGCAGTTCTACTCGCCCACTTATCAGGATGTCACGCGGCCTATCTACACGCGATCCGTGGCCCGATGGCAGATGTATGAGCGGCACCTCGCGCCGATCCTCCCCGCGCTCGAGCCGTATTGCCGACGGTTTGGCTACGCGGTGTGACGGCCGTCCGGGAGAACTGAAGGTCGTGCGGATCCAACCGGGCAATGCCGAGCTTCTCGCCCTGATTCTCATAGAGGCGCTTCACCGAGGATCTGTCATCCTCCGATCGCTTGAAGTCGTGGCGGGAAACACAGCCTCCGAACTTGCGCTCGGTCAGGCGCGGACGGGATGCCCGTGAAACGCGGGCCACTCCGCCCGTTCCGACCCGGTTCAACGGCCGGCTATTCCAAAAACTTCACGAACTCGTTCAATGAAGCCCGCTCGGTCTTCAGCTTGTTGACGACGGCGGTTTCGTCGGCGTACCCGAGCGACATGCCGCAGACGAGGGCTTCGTTCTCCCCCGCCCCGATGTGCGGGAGGATGATGGTGTGGAATTCGTTGAAGGCCGCTTGCGGGCAGGTGTCAAGTCCCTCGACGCGGGCGGCAAGCATGAGGCTCTGAAGGAACATGCCGTAGTCCATCCAACTCCCCTGCTCCATCACGCGCTCGATGGTGAACATGAGCCCGACCGGAGCGCCGAAGAACTCGAAGTTGCGGTTCCATTGCCTGCGAATCCGCTCAATGTCTCGACGCTCAATGCCCAGCAAGCCATACATGTCGTAGCCAATCTTCCGGCGACGCTCGATATAGGGCGACGCCCATTGACGCGGATAGTAAACGTACGGCTCGGTGTATTTGGTCGGGCGGTCAGGATCGAGGGTGGCGGCGATGAGCTTCTCGATGAGGCTGGCGAGAGCGGCGCCAGTAAGAACAGCGACGCGCCAGGGCTGTGTGTTTGTTCCCGACGGAGCGCGACCCGCCGCGAGGAGGATCCGCTCCAGGGTCGCTTGAGGAATCGGCGTGGGCAGAAACGCGCGGACCGAGCGTCGCGAGTAGAACAAGTCGTGATTCGACATTGCCCGAGGTTTCCGCATCCGAATGAGCGCCGCAAGTGGATTACGGAGCCGCGGAGGAATGCATCAGGTGGGCCGATCCTCACGGAAACAAGGTCTGATGGAACACCGAGCGATAGAACCTCCGTTCCCCCATCGGCGGCCGGTCGAAATAGAACGCCGCAAGGTTCCCGGGTTGAAACGCCCCCAGACGCGTCCAAGCGAGCAAGTCGGAACTCGCCTCGAGATCGTATTCGCCCGGCGCGAGAGAACCTTCCGGGATCGTCAGCGCCACCGTGCCCTCGCGCTGGACAGCGATGCGCAACGCGCGATCGATGACGAAGATTCGCACCGGACCCGCCGCAACCGTCGTTCCTCGCTCGCCGACGGCCCGCGCCGTCAGATAGTACAGGCCAGCGCGGACATTGGTCCACCCCTGCCACGGACGCGACGACAACCCGCCGGAAGGTGGACGAACCGGTATTTGCAGAACGGTCTCCATGCCCGGAAGCGGATGCGCGCACGGACATAACCAACAGCAGAAGCTGGCATCGGCGATCTTGAGTCCATTCGCAAAGATTTCCGCGTTGAGAAACACATCGTCCGTCGCGAACGCGCGCAACAGGATGGGGATTTCGTCGAGTGTGGAGAAAACGTCGTTCCGGCCCGGTTGGTTGAATGTCAGGACCGGTTGCGAGGGTCTCGGTCCGACCGTTATCGAGACTTGCTGCGAGGTCACGACGGTTCCGTCGAAACGCACTGCCCTGGCGGTCAGGACGCGCGGTCCGGGCGCCGCAGAGTCCCACTCGAAGGTGTGGGTGATGAGCGTTCCTGGATCCGGCGCGCGAATGAAAAAAATCTCGGACTCGCCGATCCGCTGGTCGCCGTCCAGGAACTCAACATGGCTGATGTAGCCGTCCAGGTCGATGGCGTTGGCTTCGACGGTGATCGCCTGGCCCCAGTTCAACACAGCCCCATCCGGCGGTTGTGTGAGACGCAGGCTCGCCTGGCTGATCCCGTCGTCGCGAATGAAAACGGTGGCGCTCTCGTGAGCTGGCTCGATCTCGAAGCCAAGTCGGCATGGGATGCCCAGCGGCGGTTGAGTGTCAGGGGGGCAGTGCGACAGCGTGGCCACCACGGTCTCGATCCCCTCGGCGAGGTCATCGATGCTGGGAACAATTGCGATTCGAGTCGCGCTTTCGCCAGCGGGAATGGAAGCCAGGAAGGGCGGCGCGGGATAGTCCACGCCGTTCGACGCGGTCCCGGAAAACAACACGAAGACCTGCAAGCCGTCGTTGGCGGGTCCGAGGCGCGAGATCGTGAACTCGCCCCGGAGCGCCAGCCGTCGGAGCGGGTTCGATGTCTCTTCTGCGACGCGTCGAGTGGCTTCGATGCGCACGAGCGGGAGCGGTTCCCCGCCCACGGCAGCAGGTGAGCCAGGGGCAGCCTGGCTTTGGTGAATCGCGACCATCGCCGCGGCGGATCCCACGACGATCAGCGCGGAGGGGAAAAAAGGACGAATCCCAAGAAGCAGGTTTGAATATCGCATAGGAGACGCAATGTTGAGTGGATCCAAGTCATAGCGGCTTCAGCCCCGAGACAACCGCGGTTCTCCTGATCGCTCCGCAGGTTCCACCACCGGCGATCCGATCCGTCCGGGAACCCTGGCAAACCACGCCCTGAAAAGCGAACTCTTACGCGCGCCCCTTGCGGCCTCCTGCAACCCGAGCTTGGGGGTCATTCGATCGGCGACCGCCGCGATGGAACGGGGATCGCCCCAACAGCTTCATCATGAGGGGACGCGGTGACGGCCGTGCGGCGAGCGCTCTCTTCGAGCGAAGCAGGAACTTTGGGCGAGGGTGGCGGTGGCTGGGTGGGGTGCAGGTACAGATGAAACCAATGCTCAGTGTACAGGCGGACGACATCGCTGGGCAAATTGTGGCCGAAGCCCTCGTACCGCACAAACCGCAGGCGTTCGGGGTCCCGGGCGTAAAACGGGCGCGCGGCGTCGAAAAAGGCGCGCGTGCTCGCCGGGTCTACCACCTTGTCTTCGCCTCCATTGACGAGAAGGATGGCTTTGGGGAAAAGGTTCGATACCGAGTGGATCGGATCCGCGAGGGGAAGGAGGGAACGTGTTTCAAGCCAGAGTCCGTTGGCGCCCGAGCGCCAAAGCCCGTTGGGCTTCCAGGTCTCCAGCCAACGCTCGTACGCTCCCGTGGCCACGAAGGCAACGAGGGTCTTGAGACGAGGCTCCCGCGTGGCGACCGCGAGTCCCAGAATCCCTGTGGTCGAACTGCCCATCCAACCGATCCGATCCCGGTCGACATCGGGCAACGCGACCAGATGGTCGATCACCCGCGAGGCATCCGCGGGCGTTCGGGCGCCGCCAAGCACGTAGCTGTGGGCGAATCGTTCGTCGAAGACCAGCCATTGGGCGCGCCGGGAAGGGTCCGGGTCAGGCGGATGCGCTGCGGTGAAGGCGACGAGCATGTAACCCTCACGCACGAGATTGGTGCTCCAATCGGGAAGGCTGTTGGTGGCGAGCGACCCGAGGAGCAGAATGACGGGACGACGCGAGAGCGGGCCGGGCGCCCAGGCGCGTTGGACGGAAATGGGAGGATCGATGTTGGCAAGGGTGGTTGAATCCAAGCGCCACCACGGGGATCCGGCCGCGAAGGCGTCGAGGCCCAGCGCCGACAATCCGAACAAACAGACAACCAGACTCACGAAGATCAACCCGGGGAGGCGGGGGAGGCGGGGAATGAGGAGCCCAACCGGATCGATGTCATGGTGGCGGCCGAAGGCGTATCGCTGTCCCAGCGCAGGCATGCGCATCTTGTAGGGGACCCCAGGGCGGGAAGCAATGAATCGTGCGCGCGAAGGCGTGCCTTCAAACAAGAACGATCACTGACGGACAGGCCTGCCCACGATGTCGGCCGTCATCTCCGGACCGAGTTGCTCGAACAATTCGATCCAGCCCAGGTACATCGACTGACCGATGTTAATCCTTCCGGCGCGCTTCAACTCCCTGAGCTCGCCTGGCCTGTCGCTCGGATACTGCCCGATCCATCCGGCCGCGATGCCACGGGACTGGAGCAGAAATCCCCGCTCATCCTCCACGCCGCAGCTCAGCGGAAACGTCTCCTCGATAACGATGGGCTTGCCGATGTCGAATCGCCGGAGCATGGCAATCTCCTCCGCCACCTTTCCAGATTTGGGATACAGGTGGGGCGAGATGAAATCCAGCTGTCGTCCGGCGGCCTCGTAGGCGGGTCCCGGAAACGGCAGCATCCCCAAGGTGATCATGCGCGTTTTCTCATGCTTGCGGACCGACGCGATCATCCGTTTCGTCCATTCTCGAAAAATATCATCGCCGGGGCGGTCCGGCTGATCGAGCGTCAGGCGCTGGCAGAATTCGAAATCGCCCATCCGACCCATATACCAGCCCTCAGGCCGCTTTCCGGTTGCGGTCGGCTCGTTCGCGAGGTCGTAGCAAAACACCGCGGGGCTCTTGGCGCATGTGTTCGCAATGGCTTCCCAGAAGCGCTCCTGAGCCTTCCACCTTTCCCCATCAGGCAACGAATCATACCAAGTCGCGCGCCGGTGAACGTCGTACGAGGCCAAGCCCGTCACATCGAGGTAAACACCCTTCTTCTCAGCGAGCTTCAATAGTCGCTTCAGTTCCGCATGCGCTTCAGGATTCGCCCTGTCCGGGCCGTCCATGAAATGTGGAACCTGCAAATGAATGCGCGCGACGTTGGCGCCCATGCCTCGAAGGTCGTCAAAGTCGGCGGCAACGCGAACCCAATCAATCCGGCCTCCGTGCTCCAATCCGTTGCACGCGTAGTTGTGTCCCCACGGGACGAACCGCTTCCCCGAAGGCTTCAAAACGAATCCCTTCCCATCCTCCGACACCCGCACAGGCTCCATAGCGCGCGACACGGCGCCTGCAAACGCGAGCAGCAGGGCGAGTGTCGCGACACAACAACGGTACGGCGCGGGTTTCATGCGACTTGGAGTTTGAGTTGGGGCTCGGTGGAACATGCGCGAACAGAAGACCGGCTTCAAGAGCCAACCGCGGCGGAGCGCGTCGCCGATCGCGTGAAACCGTCCGCGCTCCACTCTTCGCTCCCCACGCCGTGGTGGACAAAAAAAAGGCCGCTCGGATCGTACTTCCTTTTCACGGCGGCCAACCGTGGATAATTCGATCCCCAGTAGGATCGCTGCCAGGAACGCTCGAAAAAGTCGCTTTCGGAAACATACGAGCCGCGCGCGGCCGACAACCTCATCAAGGGTTCCATCGACTTGTTGATCTTGCGCGCGGCCCGACGAGCGTCTTCCAAGTCAGGCTTGTCGCCGGGCGCTCCTGGAAACGCCGGCGGTCCTCCGCCAGCAATGATCGCCAGGGCAAAGGCATCGAGCGCCGCAGGATTCATCGCCGTGTCTTTGGCCGCGGCGAGATCGTCCGCGGAGGCGCCCGCCAATCCCTTGTTGAAATGCAATCCCACGTCCCAGGAACGGGCGCTGGCAAACAGCGCGTCGGCCAGGGAGCGCTGTCGATCCTTGTGGAGAAGGGACGCGGGGAGCCAGGCGGATCGGTAACCGTGAACGAACCATCCGACCTGGCCGCGATCGCCCCGCCAAATCAGGTTCCCCTCCGGCGCGCCGGGGCGTCCGTCCGCGACGACAAGTTCAGGGTGGTTTTTCAGCAGGTACGGGGCGTCCCAAAAATGCCTTGCGGGAATATCGACAAATCGAAAGGGCGGATCGAAAGCGAAGTCGCCCGACGCGCGCCAGACCCAGTCGACAAACGGCCTCCAAACGGCCTCGGCCTGGCTTCGATCGATCCCCTGAAAGACCATTGATATCGAGACGGCGTTCTTACGGAAAATGATCTGCTCGCCCCAGCGCGGATTGAAAAGTTGATCATGGTAGAATGCGATGATTCGGGCGGTCAGTTTCCGGAAAGCGGCGTCCGAGCCCGCCTTGATGGTCCCGAAAACTCCGCCGAAGCGTTCTGGAAGCTCCCGCGTTCTGAGCGTGAGTCGAGTGACGACACCGAGGCTGCCTCCTCCCCCTCCCTTGATTCCCCAGAAAAGGTCGGGATTCTGACAGGCGTTCGCTGTCCGGACGACGCCATCGGCCGTCACGACTTCAGCTTCCAACAATCCGGCGGCGGCGGTGCCGTATCGTTTCGAGAAGCTTCCAAACCCGCCGCTCTGGACCAACCCCGCGACGCCGACGGTCGTGCATCCGCCGCCTTGAACATAGCGGCCGGCCCGCGTGGTCACCGCATCGTAAGCCTGCATCCAGATCGCGCCCGATCCGACAGTGACCGCCGGCTGCGGCGCTTGCCTCCCGGCGCATCCGCGGCCTACGAACGCGTCGTGCACGGCGACGCTGTTCATCGCCCGCGTCCAGATCAGCAGCGAGTCCGGCGCGTTGGAAGTGCCGAGGTAGCTGTGACCGCCGCCTTTGACAACCAATCGCAGATTGTGCTCTTTCGCGAATCGAACCGCCGCGACCACGTCTTCTGTCGATGCGGCCGCGACCGCATAGACGCTCGGCGCGGACATCCACGCGTCGACCCACCCGGAGGTCTGGGTCAAAGCGGGTTGGTCGCCGATGTAGTAGGGATTCTTGAGCTGCTGCAACGCTTCCCGACAGGACGCGTCGAGCGGCGACTGCTGACACGCGGCCAACGGCGACGACACGCGAATCAAACGGCCTTGGACCTCCCGGCGCAGGACGTCCCAGCTCGCCTCTGACGGCCACAAAGGATCGGTTGGACGGACGCGGCTGGCCGGCGGATTGGAGGCCGCCGCCGCGGAAGTTCGGGTCAACTCCGAGCAGGCGCCAGCGAGAACCGGTATCGCAGCCGCGCTCTTCAAGAATCGTCTTCTATTCATTGGATGTCCCTTCCGTCAGTCGTGGACTCCACTCGGAGATTCTTCATCGAGGGGTTTCGGGCCTGCACTCGCCAACGCACCAGAGCGCCTCGTGGGTGCGAATGAATATCTGGCCTCCGGAAGGAGCGAGTGATGAATTCGAGGTTTCCCCGAGAGAGTTGACCGACACCAGTTCATATTTCGGACTCGCCTTGAACACCAAGGTATCGCCGCCCTGAGTGATGACGTACACGTTGCCGACGGCGAGCATCGCGGAGGACCAATTGACCGCTGTCTTGGCTTTCCCTGGCAAGCGCTCCTCCCACACGACCTTGCCGGTCTTTAACTCGACGCATTCCGCGATGCCCGGATCATCCACGATGTAGATGTGATCCTCGTAAATCACGCCGGAGCCGATGCGTTGCTTGGTGCGAGGGTGCTGCCACAAGCGAAGCGTTGAGGTCACGTCGCCCCGTCCGCCCACGCGAACGGCGACCGACTTACCGTTGTAACCGCCCATGGCCACAACGACGCCCTCCGCGTGCAGCGGGGAGGCGTAAGCGAGTTCGTTGAGACCGCCGCAGGTCCAAATCTCCTTGCCAGTGGCGGGGTCGAAAGCGGCGACACGATTGGGCAGGCTCAGAATCGCCTGGTCCTTGTCCTCCACGCGCACGATCAGGGGCGTGCTCCACGATCCTATCCAACTCGCCTTATCCTCTCCGTCATGCTTCTCCCCGGAATGGCCTCCCGGCTCATTGGCCCGCCAAACCACTTCCCCGGTCTTCTTGTTGAGAGCGACGAGGAACTGTCGCTCGCCGGGGCCGAAGTTAAGAAGGACAAGATCGCCATGGATCACAGGAGACGACCCCCAGCCCCAGATGTGCCGCTGTTTGCCCAGGTCTCGATGCCAGAGCAGTCCGCCGGCGAGGTTGTAGCAGTAAACGCCCGCGGAACCAAACCAAGCCACCACTCGTTCGCCATCCGTCACAGGCGACGAGGAATTCTGCGGGTTCGTGCTGTGGGTGGGCTCATTCTCCTGAAACTTCACCGCGGACTGCCAAAGCAACCTGCCGTCAGCCCGATGAAAGCACATCACCGATCGGCGATCCTCGGCAGCCACCGCCTGCGTCAAGAAAACGCGGTCGCCCCAGACGATTGGCGTCGAGTTGCCCTTGTCCGGCAGGGCCGCGCGCCAGCAAATGCCGTTGGTCGCGTTCCAGCGCGTAGGAAGTCGCCTCTCGTTGGAGATGCCCTGCCCTGTCGCTCCGCGCCATGCCGGCCAATTCTCCGCTCGAAGCGCGCATGGGAGGAAGAGGAGCCAAGCCGCGATGGCCAATAGCGCGTTCATCCAATGACAATCGTATCAGCCGCAGAAAAGCGGCATGACGCCGGACCCACGGAGCATTTCGCGCAGAGTGGGCGCCTCGCTGGAAACGTCGCCGCTTCTCGTGCCTTACTGCCGCGTGAGGCGGAAGAAGCGGTTCTGACCCGGCAGGATCGCCTCCGAGTAAGGAGGGTTCGCTGCGGCCGCCACAGGCGTCCAGGGGCCGACCACCGTCGGCGCTGACTCGAGGCCTCCGGAGCCGATCCAATCGAGCTTCAACTTGCCGTCCACGACAACAGGAGGCAGGAATCGCAGGACTGGGTTGATCTGGATGTAATCGATGCCCATCCAGTTGCCGCCGCCGTCGCCACTATGGTTGATGCCTTTCAGGCTGACAATATTGTCAAAGCCGCGACCGAGTTGCGCGTTCACATCAGCCAAGCTGAATTCAGGCGTCGAATAGTCAAAGTCCAGGTCTGCTGGACGGACGGTGATTTCAGGCTGGATCAGGACTCCATTGAAGTAGACCTCGACGCCATAGTGCGGATCGCCGCCCGTATCATCGAGGTTGTTCGAATCGAAGGTCACCGTGAAAAGATCCGTGGGCTTGAGGGTGCTCGGCAGATTGAAATGGTAACGCAGGTCATTGTCCCCTCCCGCGAAGGCTCGCTCGGCCACCTCCTCGTTGGACGGGACAAGCCCGACCGGAGTATAGGCGCCATAGAGAGCGGTGACGCTGTCAATCGCGATCGAGTAGTCGCCCGCGAAGTAGTAGTCATTGTCCGCCCTCCCATCGATGGGCGGGCTCGTCCAGCTTCCCGGCAGCTTGTTGATGACGCCGTTCTCCTGGACAAAGGTGGTGTTGGGTCCGCCGCCGCTGCCGACGGGCCAAGCGTTGTCATCTCGTCCAACCGCCAAGGGGTATGGGGAATCCTGGACAGGGCTGAGCATCACATAGTCGATGCCCATCCAGTTTCCGCCGCCGTCGTTGTTGTAATTGATGCCCTTCAGGCTGACGATGTTGTCGTAACCCGGTCCAACCTGCGCGTTCACGCTCGACGCCGTGAACGGAGGGACCGTGATTGGAATGTTCAGATCCGCCGGCCGAATGATCTTTTGCTCCTGCACCAAAACCCCGTTGAAGTAGACCTCAACGCCATAGCGTGGATCCGCTTGTCCATCGGTGTGCAGGTTCAGCGCGTCGAATGTGATCGTCATCAAATCATCCGGCTTCAGGCTGGCGGGCAGGTTGAAGTGATAACGCAAATCGTTATCGGCGGCCGCGAAAGCGCGTTCAGCGGACTCCTCGTTCGCCAGCACGAATCCGACGGGAGTATAGGGACCGTAGAGAGCGGTGACGCTATCGATGGTCTGCGAATACTCGCCCGCAAAGTAGTAGTCGTTGTCCCCCTGTCCGTTGACCTCCGGGTTCGCGGGGTTTCCAGGCAACGGATTGATGACGCCGTTCTCTTGCACAAAAGTGGCGTTGGGACCGCCTCCGTTGCCTGCAGGCCAGTCGTTGTCATCCCTGCCGACGGCCCAAGGGAAGGTGGCCTTGAGGACAGGGTTCACCTGCACATAGTCGATGCCCATCCAATTGCCTCCGCCATCCGCGCTGTAATTGATGCCTTTCAGAGTCACGATGTTGTCATAGCCAGCCCCGACCTGGGCGTTGACGCTCGCCAGAGTGAACGGGGTGGTCGCGTAGTCGGTGTCCAACTGAGGCGGGCGGATGAGGACCTGAGGTTGCACGAGGACGCCGTTGAAATAAACCTCAACGCCGAAGCGACGAGTCGCCAAGGGAACGGAGTCATCCAGATTCAGGGCGTCGTACCTCACCGAAAGCATATCATCGGGCTTCAGCGCGGCGGGCAGGTTGAAGTGGTAGCGAAGCTCGGTGTCGCCTCCACTGAAGGCCCTCTCCGCCGCCTCCTCGTTCACGGGAACAGGTCCGACCGGGGTATAGGCGCCGTACAGGGACAACACGCTCGATATGGCGGTGGTGTAGTTGCCGGCGAAGTAGTAATCATTGTCAGCCTGCCCATTCACCTCGGGACTCGTCGGGCTGCCAGGGAGCGGGTTGAGAACCCCGTTCTCCTGCACAAAAGTCGTCTCGGGTCCGCCCCCGTCGCCCGCAGGCCAATCATTATCATCCTTTCCAACAGCGAGCGGCAGAGTCGGCGGAGGAATCACGGCTGTGGACGGATTCAGCTGAACATAATCAAACCCCATCCAGCTCCCGCCGCCGTCGGCGCTATGGTTAATGCCCCTCAGGCTGACAATGTTGTCATACCCGGGGCCCATCTGAGCCTTAACGCTGCCCAGCGTGAAGCCTGCAGTGGTGATCGTCTTCCCGAGTTGACCGGGACCGATGACGATCTCGGGCTGAACGAGAATCCCGTTGAAATACACTTCCACACCGTAGCGGCGCGTCGCCGCCGGGGCCGTGTCGTCCAAATTGAGGGCGTCAAAAGTGACTGCGACCGCGTCGGATGACGTGAGCTCATTGGGCAGGTTGAAATGATAACGCAGGTCATTGTCGCCTCCGGCGAACGCCCTTTCAGCCGCTTCCTCATTAGCGGAGACAACCCCCACAGGTGTGTAATTGCCGTACGCGGCGACGACGCTCGGAATGGTTTTGGTGTAACTGCCGCCAAAGTAGTAATCGTTGTCGGCCTGCTGATTGATCTCAGGGCTGGTCGGGCTTCCCGGCAGCGGATTGATGACACCGTTCTCCTGAACGAAGGTCGCCTTGGGTCCACCGCCATCTCCCACAGGCCAGTCGTTGTCGTCCATGCCAACCGCCCAGGGGAAGGTCGGAGGCGGGATGACATCCGTGGCTTGCTCGAGCTTCACGTAGTCAATCCCCATCCAGGCGCCTCCGCCGTCGGCGCTGTAGCTGACGCCCTTCAAGCTGACCACGTTGTCATAGCCGGCGCCCACCTGCGCGTTGACGCTCTGCAACGTGAATTGCGGCGTCGTGAAATCACGATTGAGCTGGTCCGGACGAACCACGATCTGGGGTTGAACGAGGACGCCGTTGAAGTAGACCTCGATGCCATAGCGCGGATCGGGGTGGCCCCCGGTGTCCAGATTGAGAGCGTCAAAAGTCACCGAAAGCAGATCGGTGGGCTGTAGGGAGTCGGGAAGATTGAAGTGATAGCGCAGGTCGTTGTCCGACCCCGCGAATGCGCGCTCCGCGGCAAGCTCGTCGCTGTCCACCGGCCCGAGCGGCGCGTAGTCGCCATAAAGCGCCACGACGCTGTCGATCACATTCGAGTAGTCGCCGGCGAAATAGTAATCGTTGTCAGCCTGCCTGTCGGCCACAGGGCTTGTGGCGCTCCCTGGGAGTTTGCTGATGGATCCATTCTCCTGAACAAAGGCGGTGTTGGGACCTCCCCCGCCAAGACCTGTTGGCCAACCTTCATCGTCGATGCCGACGGTCCATAGGAGCTGGGCTTGGCTGGAAGTGGCCGCCATCAGGGCGAGCAGAAACGAAGAACGCACGAACACAATAGTCTTCATGGGCTTATTTCGGATTGGGAGCAACAATGTCACTCGAGGGCGCGCGGTCAAGAACTTTGTGGTGAACGTTGCATCCTCCGGTGTGTCCCGGCCTTGGCTGGACTTGAGGAGCTCCGGATGGTTAGCTCGGCCTCCGAGTGAAAAAGATCCGCGCTCAGGCAAAGAAAAACCCGTCAGGCGCCGGGATGACCCCGTTTCTCCTCCTCTCTGCCGCGACATGCGCGAGCGCGGCCGCCTCCTTCAAATGGGACTTCGGATGGCTCCCGGCGCTGGCCGCAATCTCCGCGATTTCCGCCGTCTGGATGGGTCGTGGCCAGCCTCTACTCTTACGATGCGTCGTCTGTCTCACTTTGCTTCTTCCCGCGTGGAAATGGACGAGCCCCTGGCGCGCGCGGAGCCCTGAGGCCGCGGATGCGGCGGTGATCAGCGCGCTCGTGTCGTCCGAGGAGACCACAATGAGGCTGGGCCCGGCGCTCAACGCGCTCTCGAAGGCGCTCTTCGGATTGCGACTACCGGGACCAGGGACGGAGAATCTGTTCACGGCTCCGTTGAGCGTCTCTGATCTGCGTGGAGTTCCGCCGGGCCTTGCAGCCACAAACGCGGACGCCATGACCACGCGCGCATGGCCCGTCGAAGAGTCCCTGAAGGATGTCGCCGCGGCGAACCTCTGGCGTCCGCTGCTGGACGCGGTGGAATCCTTCGACCACGCAAAAGTGTTCATCATCGACGGCGACCACCCTTCAGGCGACATGAGCCGATACGATGCCAACTGCGGGTTCGAGGGTCTCGCAAAGATGAAATCCGGTGGATGGCTCTCATTGCGGGGCAAGCTGAAGATCTCCTGGAAACGCGTCGCCGCAACCTCCCCGCCGTCCGGCGCAGGATGGCGTATCTGCGTCTGGAAAACCGAGCAGATGGAATGCGGGGCGAGCCCGCGCCGCCTGTTCGTCGAGGCGCTCGATTCCGCCATGCGTTCTCCGTCGGACCTTGCCAGGGCGCGGCACTCGGATCACTTCGACGCCACCCTGAAATACTACCGCGAGGGAATGAAGACGCCGCCCCATCCCTATTTTGCGCCGATCTCCGCGAACCAAAAGGAAGGCGTCGCGGTCGCGGACATCGACGGAGATGGATTCGACGACATTTACATCATGGTGCGCATCGGCACGAACATGTTCCTCCACAACAATGGAGACGGCACCTTCACCGAGGAAGGCGCGCGGCGCGGCCTCGCCCTGCCCGGCCACACGACCTGCGCCATCTTCGCCGACTTCGACAACGACGGCGATCTCGACGTCATGCTCGGACGCAGCCTACTGAGAACCGCGTATCTCGAAAACCGGGGCGGCCGATTCTTCCAACATCCGAGCCCCAAGCATTTCCCCATGGCCGTCATCTCCATGTCCGCCGCGGATTACAATGGGGATGGGCTGCTGGACCTTTACCTCTGCACGTATCGTCCCGCCGCGCCCGCCGGCGCCAGTCCTGCGGGCGGCGTCGCGCAGATCGCGGACGGCGGATTCGATTGGCCCGACGAGTTCCTTTCGCCCGAGGATGCCAAAGAGTTCCGCCGGCGCCTGGCGGATCAGAAGCAAAAAAAAGCGGGAAACGACAACCAGTTCCCCGATGTCCTCGACCAGATCGGTCCTCCAAACGTCCTCCTCGTGAATCGAGGACGGGGTTGGTTTGAAGTCGCGCCCGAGAACAGGACAGTTGGCCTTTGGCGCAACTCGCTCCAGGCGACGTGGTGCGACTACAACCAGGACGGGCGGCCGGATCTCTACATCGCCAATGACTGGGCCGTCGACAACCTGCTTCGAAACGACGGACCCGCCGGCTTCACGGATGTCACGTCGGAGTTGGGCCTCAGCCTCTACGGATTCGGGATGGGGGCGTCGTGGGGCGACTACGACAACGATGGCCGCGACGATCTCTACGTTTCGAACATGCACAGCGCGGCGGGCCGACGCATCACCGCCAGGATCCCAGGCCTGAACAAGACCTACATCGAATCCGCGGCCGGAAACTGGCTCTACCACAACGAAGCGGACGGACGCTTCAAGCAGGTCGCCGGCCTCGAGGCGCCCGCCATGAAAGTAATGAACGCGGGCTGGTCATGGGGTGGATGCTTCGCGGACTTCGACAACGATGGCTTTCTGGATCTCTACGTCCTGAGCGGGTATTTCACCGCGCCCAGCGAGCTCTCCTCAGACATCGACATCGAAAGCAATCTCTGGCGCACCACGGTCCGCTCCGATGAGCGTCTCGCGCGTCCGTCATTCCGCTTTTCGCCCGAATGGAAGCGGACACGCCCTCCGGACAGCTTTGGCCCGGAAATCGACGCGCGGCTCGGAGGGGTCGAACGCCGCGGGGACCAAATGCTCGTCCACTCGCTCAACGGCAATGAGCGGAACCACTACTTCGCGAACCGGGGCGGACGCTCCTTCGAAGATCTCTCGGCTTTGTCCGGCCTGGACAACCCCGCGGACAGCCGGGGCTTCGCGCTCCTGGATTATGACCGCGATGGATGGCAGGACGTGGCGCTCGTCAATGCGAACCAGCCTCTCTTCAATTTGTATCACAATGAAATGCCAGCCGCCGGACTCACGGCTGGAATGATCGCAATTCGCTTTGTCGGAGGCAATCGCACGCCTGTCGCCTCGACAGAATACGCCTGCCGAGACGGCTACGGCGCGCGTGTCGTCGCCGATCTGGGCGACACGAAGCTCACGCGCGAGCATCGCTGCGGCGACGGGTGGTCGACCCAGAACTCCGCGACGATGATCCTGGGAATCGGCGCGCGCGCCTCGGTGCCCGCGCTGTCCGTGCGATGGCCGTCCGGCCGCAAGAGCCTCACGCAAGCCGTCCCCGAAGGCACTCTTCTCACAGTCTACGAAAACCCCGCCGATTCGCCGACGGGCATCGACTTCGTTCGCGCCCCGTACAGGAAATCCAAGGCCGGGACTCGCTAACGGGTCGCGGCTCGCCTCAGAACCGTCCCCTCGACCCAGCGGGTGTTGTATTTCATGTGGAGCGCGTCGCTGGGGAATGGCGGACGTTTCTCCTGCCCGTAGCGTTGATCCTGCAATCCATGAAAAGGCAGGGGCTCGACCTGGGCGCCGGCGGCGACATGGAAATCGGAATCTTTGTCCCATCCATCCACACGAAGAAAGAACTCCCGAACGCTTCCGGCGACCCTCGGTGGCAGAGCGCTCGCGTCGAACTTCAGGCTGAGCTCGTCTCCTCCGTTAATCAGCGCCAATCCTTCATCGCGCCGCGCCAGCAGCTCGGAAACGTCGCCGTACCGGGTGCACCAACCGCCGGGCGTCAGGGCCCAAGGCGGATTCGAGCTGACGATGTCGTAATCCGGCGTCAGCGGAGAATCGGACGGCAGGGCTTGCAACGAACTGAACCCGCGGAAATGAAGGTCGGCCTCGTTGGGAGCAATCGACGTGATCGTTGTGTGGGCGTCCGGCGCCCTTTCCATGAGAGCGATGCGATCCCAATGGATCTCGAAGGCTTCCCTCAAGCGGAGCCTCCGCGTCCCCGGCGGGAGATGGCCTCCAAGATCGACAAGGATCGTCTTGGTTTTTCCGGCTGGAGCGCCCACCACCACAGGGACAGCCGTCCACTCCCCAGGCGCAACCTCGGCTTCCAGTGTGGGAAAGGGAAACGGGAGCGATGGATCGTGCGAGGCCGCGATGTTCGCCATTCCCCCGCCAAACCGAATCCATCCGTTCATCACAAGGAACAGCGGCTTGCTGGCGTCGATGGCTCCAAAATCAAGCGACACACCGTGCGGTTCCGCCAACCCGCGCAGCTGGGGAATACGCGGCCGGCCTGGCGACACGCGGCTTCCATCTACAGCCCGCAAGGCCTCGGTCACATCCCGTCCGTCGAGCGTCTCAGCCCGCAGCAAAGGATGCTCATTGCGCAATGCCACGAGTTCGGTCCCGGGAAAAGGCTTTCCGGGCGCGAGCTTGCTCGTGGAATGAACCTCGACCCCCGGCTCGTGGTCCACGACGACGAGCTTCGCCTCATCCAAATACAGGACCTCGCGCAGCTCTTCGGTGATCTGGACTTGGTATTTGCCGTCCCGCGCCCGGCAGGTGCGATCGTTTCCAATCCACAACAGCTCCTCTGGGTCGGCCTCGATGTAACGAACCTCGGATACAGGCAGTCCAAGCGGGGCCGCCCCCAGGATGTCCGTGACGAAGCGAAAGCGCCCGCCGTCCCAGACGTACAAATACGGGCAGGACCCTTCCTGAATCGTCAGCTCTCCGGCAAAAAATGGTTGCCAGCAGTCCACCCTCACGTTGGCCGCGCCTTGCGCCCAGTTGAACCAGTGGACCAGCAGCGAGTCCACGTTTTGATGGTTGCCGACGCCGACTTCCACAGGCAGCTGATGAACGGTCCGGAGGAGCCGGAGTCCGCCGGTCGCGATCTCCACCTTGCACCCAATCCCGGAGGCGTTGGAGCGGTTGCCGAAGAGCTGCAGCTTGATCTGGGAATTGGCGTTGCCGCCTTCATTGCGCAGATATCGCAACCCGCCGTTGGCGAGAGCGAGAACGACATCCGAGTCGCAGTCCCCGTCGAAGTCCGCAAAGTGAACCTCCGACACCGCGCCCACGGTCCACGGGTCGAGGCCCAGCTGAGCGGTTTGTTCCTGGAATCCGCCGAGCCCCTGATTGCGCCACACCCGGACCTGCTCCCCAACGGCCCAAAGATCCAACCACCCATCATTGTCGTAATCCACGGCGACCAGCTGGCGGATGCCCCGGGCGCCGGGACAGGGGATTTCCCTCCGCTCGCCTCCGTTGAAGCACACGGTGATCTTCTCCTCACCCGCCACAGCGAAGTCGGGTCGCAAGTCATTGTCGAAATCGGCGGCGCAAAAAACCACGCCCGGCGCTCCATTCGTGATCTCTCGTGGCGCCAGCCGCCCGCCTCGGCGCTTCTCGAGGAGCATGGGAGGGCCCGTCATCCGGCTCACGATCACATCCATGTTCCCGTCGCGATTCCAATCCTCCATCTGGATATGGGCGGCGTCCCGCAGCGATGCCGGGATGCCCGAGGCGCTGGTGATGTTGGTGAAATGAAGCGGACCATATTGGCGATACACGCGCACCTCAGCGGTGCTCGCGTCGACCGCCACAAGATCCAGCTTCCCGGTAAAATCGAGGTCCATCAGCATCCCGTCGACCGCCCTGAGAGCCCCGAGCTCACCGAGCGACGAGGCGTCTGTCGCCAGCCCATTCGTTCCGAACTGGAAGAGGTGGCTCCCTTTGTCGCCCAGAACGATGACATCCTCGAAGCGATCATTCTGGAGATCGCCAACCAACAGTCTCGAGTAATGCGCCCCAGGGATCAGGGGAAGCAACTGGGCGTCGGGCTCGAGCTTCCCGCTGACATTCCGGAGCAATCGAAAACCTCGCCCCGGCTCGCTGACGAACAGATGGTTGACGGCCCCCGGATGGGCCTGAACGACGCCGATCGGACCGGCGTAGCGCGTCGCGCCCTCACGCAGAATCTCCGAGGTCGCGTCAACGAAGCGGATTCGAATCCCGTCTCTCCTCGGCTGTTCCAGTCGGAACGGGACACGAGGTTGGATGTACTTGCTCTTCTCGAAAGTAGCGGCGCTCGCCGCCGGGCCGCCGCCCTCGCTGTTCGCGGCGTGAAGCTGAAGGAGCTTTTGGGCCTCATCGGACCGACCGGCCCGCAGGAGCGACTGGGCCAGCTGATAATGCGCCAGGGAATGGAGATGGTTGGGATCCATCCGAATTCCCTCCTGGAAAGCGGCGATCGCCTCTGTCCACTGCTCCAGCCCCATCCTCGCCATCCCTAGCTGGAAGAATGTCGCCGCTTCTCCCGGATCGATCTTTTTAACATTCTCGAACGCCTTCACCGCCGCCTCGGGTTTCGATAGCCGCAAATACGCTGAGCCACTGACAAAATAGGCCGCCGCCGCGTTGGGCTCGAGCTGAAGGGCAACATCCGCTTCGCGGATCGCCTGCTCCGCTTCGCCGGCCAGGAGGTGGGCGCTCGCAAGGTTCAAGCGCAGGTCGGGGTCGTTCGGGGCAATGCTCAGGGCTTTCGTGTAAGCGACGATGGCGTTGCTCGAATCGCCCTGGCCGATGAAGTTCCTTCCCGCGTTCATCAAGCTGAGGTACTGGTCCGAGGGGCCCGCAGACGAGGGCCCGCTGGATGAATCAGGTCCGCCGCGTCCGCATCCGGAAAGCAGGCACATCAGCGCCAGGCAGCGCGCGAGCCCGGCGAATCGACCTCGCCGAGTAGCCTCGCCCCCAGGCGGGATCGAACAGCCTTCGCCCCCATCAGATCCCAACTGAGAGGCATCGGAAGAAACG
This sequence comes from Verrucomicrobiota bacterium, assembly GCA_016199985.1. Classification (GTDB taxonomy): domain Bacteria; phylum Verrucomicrobiota; class Verrucomicrobiia; order Limisphaerales; family UBA11320; genus UBA11320. The sequence continues at coordinate 134,956 of JACQFQ010000005.1, forward strand.
CGAGACGCCGCGTTGGCTGGACCCGTGAGCATGGGCTCCGACGATAGGCGGCAAGCCTTCGATTGACAAGAGACCGTGATTCAGTCCGATGAGACCACCCTGCCCGAACAGATTCAGGGAACCGGGGGCGAGGTGACCTTCGACAACACGGGTCGAGGAGAGGCCAAGACGCGGCTTCATCGCATCGTGGAGCGTTCGCCCGGAACCCTCAGGCTCGAACGCATAACCCCATCTCTCTTGCTCGGGCTATCCCATGATCACTGGGTGAGCTGACACGCGGACGGACCCGCGCGCCCAAGGGAATTCTGCCTGGAAACCACGATCCGTCGGACTCACATCGTCAGCTCTTGGGATCCTTCGGCGGCCGGTCGGCGTCGAGGCGGGATTTGAACATGCTCGCGGCCAGCATCTCAATGATCGTCGATCCGCTCCCGCCGCCTCCCGAGCCGCCAGCCATGATGTCAGGCACCAGCTTGTGTCCGCTGCCGGCAAGCGCCCGGGCGATCTCAACGCTCACGTAGTTCTCCTGGTTGGTGGCCGCCACCTTCTGCTTGATCACGGTGGCCTCGGCCAAGCCGACGAGCTGGGTTTTCTCCGCCTCCGCCGAGCCGACCGTTCGGAGGACCCTTGCGTCGGCCTCCGCGATCGCGGTCCTCGCCTTTGCCTCGCCCTCGGCCTTCTTGACGTTCGCCTGCGCCGCGAACTCCGCGATGGCGACGCTCCGCTCGGAGTCGACAACCTTTGCCTGCGTGTCCGCCAGCGCCTTCGCTTGTTGAAGCTCCTTGCGCACAACTTCTGCCAGTCGCTGAGTCTCGTAGGTGACCCGCTCCTGCTCGGCGATCTTCCGGTCAGTAAGGGTCTTCATCAGGTCGTCCGGCGGCGTGATGTCGCCGATCAGCGTGTCCACCGCGCCCACGTTGTAATCGCTCAGGGCCGCCGCGATCTTCTCCTTCGCGTCGGATTGACGGGCGGCGCGGTTCTTCAGGAACTCGATCACATCGGAGCCCTGCGCGGCGTTGCGAAAATAGTTGCCGATCGTCGGCTCGAGCACCTGGGTGACGAGATTCACCATGCTTCCGAAACGAGCGATGACCTTGGGCGCGTCGTTGCGCGGGATGTGGATGATCTGCGAGACGTCGAGGTTGAACTTGAACCCGTCGGAGGAGCGCACGGTGATCGTCGAAAGCTTTTCATCCAGCTTGTGGGCTTCCGATTTCCCGGTGGCCCAGTTCAGGACCACGTTCGCCGTCGGCACATTCTCGACCCGATGGGTGCGCGGATTGATGGCGTAGCGACCCGGATCGAGAGGCTCGGCCCAGACGCCCTTCTTTCCCTTTTCCACGAGATTGCCGTGCTTGAACGCCTCCCCGGTGACGTCCCTGCCCGTCTCTCCCACGTAGGCAATGACGACGCCGGCGTGCGCGATGGGCACCTCCGTCATGTCGACAGTCTCCACCGTGGCGAACCGAGGATTGATGAAGTACCGGCCCGCGAGCAGCACCTGCTCCTGCAGTCCCTTGTAACCGCCCGCGGTGATGAACGACTCGCCGTCCTGAAAGGAGTTGTGGCCTCCGACATTGATGCCCGCGATCTCGCCGGTGGGCAGGCTCTGGCCGTCCTTCGTCGTGATGACGCCGACGCGATTGTCGTCAATCTCCAGCGCGGCGACTTCCGTCACGGTGAAAAGCGACGTATTGATGCGGTAGGCGCCTGGAGGGATCACGGTGATCTGCGGGCCGCGTTGCCCGCCGTTTTGGAGGAACTCGCGAGCGTTCTGGTAGGAGTCGCACTCCACCTGCTTGGCCAGGACGCGTCCCCCGGAAAGCGGCACTCCGTCGCGCGCCTCCACGATTCCGATCATGCCTTCCTGCACCGTGAAGAACGGCACAAGACTCACCGTGTACTGCCAGGGCCACAGCCAGAAATGGAGGCCGGGAGCAAGGGTGTCGGCCTGTATGCCGGCTTCGCCCTCGAGAGCGATGATCTTGCCGTCGGGCAAATTGGCGCTGCGTCCGCCAAGCCCGAACTTCTTGGTCACTATCCCCACCGCGTTGTTGGGCACAATGACCATGCCGAGGATCCGAATGAAGAACCTATAACCAACAACGACAGTCAGAATCGCTGCCGCCAGAACGAGCCACGGAAAGAGCCATTGAATATTTGGATTCATATGATGAGCTGCGACGGGTGTGAACGACCAGGCGCGACCTTCCAATGAAGGGCCGCGATATGCAATAAGATTGCCACGACACAGGACGCCCCACTCCACAGGCGCGCATCCGCCTTGCGTCGCGCACGCCTTCCCTCAAATGTTAAATCACAAGATGCGACCCTGCGGGTCTGCTGGGCGCGAGTGGGCGGTCGGAGCGGTCGAGTGGTCGTCGTGGGGGGTCGTCTAGTATAAGAGCAGGTTCAACAGCTCGGTTCCGGCGGGCGCGAGCTCCCATCGTCCCGCGGTTTGACGCAGCAGCTTTCTGCAGGAGCGCTGCTTCTGCTCAGCCTCGTTGACGTACAGGACCTGGCTCGACGCGAGGCTCTTCATTTCCGATGCGGCTCGCGGCGTGCACTCAAACGGGAGGCCCATGAAGTTCAACGCCAGCTCGTATCCCGCCGCGCCCTCCTTCTGCGCTCGAGGGTTCGGCCGAATGAGGCCCGGATTGGCGCGGAGCCACGGAAAGTCCGTCGCCTTCACGAACACGCGGCACAGCTCGGCCTGGCCTCTCACCCACCGCGCCGGGCTGAACTTGCCGCCGGCGCGGCGTTGTTCCAAAAAGAGGTTCCAGGGATCCAGCCCCAGAAGATTGCGCCCATTCCAGTTGCCATGGTCGTTTCTCTCCCCTTCGCGGTTTCTGGAATGCCAATCGGCGTACCGAGGGTTGACCTGGAAATCGAACTCGAGATGAAGGTGGGCGCGATCCTTGCCGATCGACGCGCGCGTGTTTGTCGTGCGGCCCATCGTGGCGATCACCTCGCCCGCGTGAACCTCCGATCCCGCCCTCAGGCCCGGTTGGATGGCGGCGAGATGCGCGTAAAGCGAGCACAGCGTCAGCCCGTCCACGGCATGGCGGATCACAATATAGTTCCCGTAGTTCGAGAGCCCGCTGTGGGTGTTCACGTAAACCACCGTCCCGTTCGCCACCGCCATCACCGGATCGATCGGCTCTCCCCGTCGGTCGGTCTTCTGATGCAGAATGTCCACGCCCTCGTGCAGCTGGCGTCCCTCGGTCCTCACGCATCCGAACGTCCCCGCGACCCAGGTCTTGCCCACCGTCGGCGCGAAGAACCGCGCCTCCCCGCCGGCCTCGAAGATCGCGCGATTCGCCGTGGGCAGCTGGAAGAGGGGCTCCGCGGATCGAGCCGTCAGGCAGGCCGCGGCGACGAGGAGCGTCAGGGAGGGACGGAGCATGCGCGTCGCCGTCAGAATTTGTCCGCCTTCTTCTTGATCTCCGCGATCGTCAGCAGGCCGTCCACAATGCGCTCCATCTCCGCCGGCGTGGCGTCTGGGGTAAATCGAAGCACCCCGTCGGAAATGAGCCGCGTGATGACGGGCGCCGCGAGCCAGCGATGCTCCTTGTCGAAGTCGCTGTAGATCACCAATCGCCTCCCCCGATTCGCGGCGGTGGAGTTCTCGAGCAGGGTTCTCCCCATGGAATTGAACTGCAGCTCGATCTCAGGCCCGCCGATCGTCGAGACCACCTTCGCGTCCGCAAGATAAGCCTCGGTCACGACGGGCTCCCGGTCGACGCTCACGCTGATGGGACTCGACCGCAGAACCTGCACCGTGACGATGCGATCGGTGCCGTCCCGGGTCGCCTCCAGATGAACGCGCACCGTGCTCACCACCTTCTTTCGGCTTTTCTTCTTCTTCGCGGCCGCCTTGTCATCAGGCTTGTCGGCGGGCTTGTCGGACGCCACGGCGGCGGCGGGCTTGCCCGTTTCTTCGAGAGCGATGGCGGTGTCCGCGACCGACGCCAACAAAACGCACAGGAAATAGGTGTTGAACGCGTGAAATCGAATCTTCATATTCCGCCCGCTAAGCAATCGAACCGCATCGGCAAAGTAAAGAGAGTTATGGGCAAACAGAGCAACAAGGTCGAAAAACGTCGTCGCCGTGAGAGTTATCTGAAGCGCAGAAAAGAAAAGGCCAAGCCGAAGAAGGCTTGATCCTTGCCCGTCCCGCCAGCATCTGTCTCCCCTGCCCCGCGTCCGATCTTCATCGCGAAGACCGGCGCTTCATCGACCAGCCCGTCCGGGTTTAATCGCGTCGTGAGATTTCGCGGCGGTTCAATCCAACAGGGGATGTCCACGGCCGCGAGGGTGATCCAGAGTCGCTCGCGCGATGTCGTCGCGCCCGCGTCGGCCAAAGCCCAGCCCGCCAGGAAATGGGTGATGGGGCTCATGTCAATGCCGAGGGGACAATTGAAGAAACGCCACGAGGTCCCGGAGATCCTGCGGCGTCATGCCCGCTTCCAGACCCTCCGGCATCAATGAGGTTCCCGTGAACTCCATGCGGACGATTTGCGAGCGCGGAAGAGACTGCTTCACGCCCGGAGGCATCCGCAGGACAACCGTCTGGGCGTTCTCCGCGTCCAGAATCCCGACGAGGGCTTCCCCGTCCCTCGTCTCGCATCGCACGCTGACGAAGCTGGGATTCACCGCCATGTTTGGATCCAGAATGTTGGACACCAAGTCTTCCACGCTCCGATGCGATTGATCGGTCAGATTCGGCCCCACCGAAGCGCCCAGCGGACCGACCTGGTGGCATTGCGCGCAGATCTTCGAGAACACCGCGCGTCCGTTCTCCGGATTCCCCGACTCCGGAAGCCTGGCGAGCCAGTCGTCAACAAGGGTCTTCCGGCCGCCATATTCCTCATCGCTGAAAAACCGCGACGCGCGCTTCTGATTCTCCGGCGTCGCGCGACGCAGCAATTGTCGCCGTTGCTCCAGATCCAGGCTCAGTTCACCCGGTGAAATGGCGGCGCGCTCCAGCGCGTCTAGCAAAGCGCCTTGCCAGGCCTTTCGATAGCACAGGGCCTGGATCAATTCCGGCCGCAGCCGCGGCGTCAGCGAACGCCATCGTGAGAGAAGACCGGCCGCGGCGTCGGGAGCGCCGTTCAGCTTGAAAACATTCCAGGCCGCCCTCTGGATCTCGAAGGGCTCCCGGACATCCAGCAATCCCAAAAGCGTCTCCAGCATCGTCGAACGCTCCGCCAGCGCGAGCAATCCGATATGCGCCGCTCTTGCAGGGACCTGTTGGCCCGGGTCCTTCGCGATCCTCAGCGCTGTCGCCAAAATCGTTTTGCGAGCCTCCCCCAGGTCGACGGCGAGCCTCGCTGAAAGCTCCAACGCGCCCCGGATCACGTCCGGGTCCGCATCCTGAAGGAAAGGCAGCAAAACCCCGCGAAACCCTCCGGTGATCGCGCGCTCCTTCGCGTCCACGGGGTCCCTCTCGGCGAGGCCGTTCAGGACGGCGGCCCGAACCGATGACGGAAGGCTCGACGCGGCCAAAAGCTCCAACGTTCGCTTCGCGCGTTCGGAGTCCACCGATCCCCACTGCTTTGCCGCGACCATCGCGAGTTCCCTCATCCCCCCGGCCAGAACCGCGGGAGGGCGGGACGCGAGTTCCGCCGAGGCCAGCGATCGATTCAACAAATCCATCGCGTCCGACCGCCACGCGGCGAGAACAGCGAGCCGGGACCATCGCCAGGAAAAATCCCGGACCCAAACACGCGCCAGAGCTTCTCGTGTTTCCGGCCCCCACGCCGCGAGCAGGCCCGCGGTGAGCGCCGCTTGAAGGCGAACCCTCGGATGCTCATGATCCATGGCCCGGACGATCAGCCGTCCTCCCTCGCCCGCGAAGGACGGAAACTCCTCGGCCAGCAGGAGACCGTTCTCAAGCAGACCGGGATGTCGCTCGCCGAGAATCGCGACGAGGTCGTCCTGGGAAAACCGATTGAGCCCGGCGAGAGTCCAATAGGCGTGAAGCCGGGCGAGCGGTTCGGGCGAGTGGCGCGCGAGATCGCGAAGGCGCCGCTCGACCCGGACATCGGCGCGCTCGACGATCAGCCTCTGCGCTTGCCGCCTCCACCAAGGACGCGGATCGCCTAGACGCTTCGTCAACTCGGACGTCGGGAGCTTCCCCAGATCGACAGCGGGCGTTGGGAGGCCGCCTTTGGGCGTGATCCGATAGATGCGCCCGCGATCCTCCCCCGCGCGAAGGTTGAGCTTGTCCTTCACCTTCTGGGGAATGTAGTCCGGATGCTCGATCACATCGCGCTGCATATCGATGAGGTAGAGCGCGCCGTCGGGCCCAGGCTCCAATCCGACGGGCCGGCACGCCGGATCGCGGCTGGCGAAAAACTCGCGCGCTGTCTCCCCTGGAGAGCGCGACGCCTTGAAGACAGGGCCGTCCTCGCTGAGCACATCGCGGTGAACAAGATTGCCCACCACGTCGCAGACCGTCACGCTGCCCGCGAGATCGCCGCGGTATCCGGGCCCCGAGATGAATCCCACGCCTCCGGCCGACGAGAAATATCCGGCTTGTTCCGGATGGTTCACGCGCGTGGCGGCCACCGACACCGGGAAAATCCGCGCCATGTCCCCATGGTCGGAGATGCTCGCGGTTCCCTCCACGGGAAAGAGCCCCGCCGCGGCGTCGAGGTAGCGCGCCGCGAGGACCTGCTGCTGGATGTGATTGATATTGTATGTCGAGAAGCGATGCCCCCAATCATCAAAGACCAGGCCAAAGCCGCCGCTCGTCGGAAACGTCCGACGCAGATCCCGGCCATCGAAAGTGAAACTAAAATCACTGTCGCGAAGGTCCAGGGGCGCGCCGGGCGATTTCGCCGATATCACGACGCCGCCGTTGCCTCCGTTCACGGCATGAACGCGATTGTCGAGTCCCCATCGGAGGCCGCTGAGATTGCTGTCCGTCACGCCGAGCTTGAAGCCCTTCAGCACCACTTCGCGGACATCCGCGCGTCCGTCGCCATCGAGATCCTGAAGAAAAAGGATCTCCGGCGGCGCGGCGACAAGCACTCCGCCGCGACACGCCAGAATGGAAGTCGGGAAGCTGAGGTTCTCGGCGAAGACCGTGCTGCGATCCACTCGGCCGTCATGGTCCGTGTCCTCGAGCAAACGGATCGCGCCTCCCGGCCTGTGGTCGGGTCCGATCCCAAGAGGGTAATCCCGCATCTCCACGACGTAGCAGCGTCCCCGCTCGTCGAAGGTCAGAGCGACGGGATCCACCACTTGAGGCTCCCGCGCGAAGAGGCTCATCGTCAGATCCGGGTGAAGCGCGTACGGGGGAGATGCTGGCGCCTCTCCCGAGATAACTCCGCCGCGCGTGAGGCTGGTGGACGCCGAGAGCAACCAGATCCATGAGAACGCTTGCGTTCTCCGCTGGGCAGAAAGATAGGAACTCATGGCGAAAAGCAGCCGAATGGGCCTCAGAAGCTCTCGCCCGAATCAGAGCCCCCGCATTCCGCCCCCCATCCCGCACCCCGCAACACTGAGAACGAGATCCACCAGAAAAAGCACGAGGGAAAAGCAGAGCCCGCAAGCGAGCCGGGCGCCGTCGCCGTTGAGAAAGCGGCGGGCGAGCCAGAAGCCACAGTAGAGGCCGGCGGCGGCACTGCCGAGCAATCCGACCGGGACGGCAACGCCGCCCCGAGGCGTGACGGCGGCGAAGAGGACGGTGAGAAGGGGCGCCGAGATGAACACTCCGAAGAAAACCAGCCAATCCTTCGGTTGAATCGGGATGCGCCTCGAACCCTCGGGCGCGACGGGAGGCCAGGTCGCCGAGGCTTCCCCAGAGGCCGTCGTTGCGCAGTTCGGGCAAGACGCCCCGGGCGGTGTCGCGCCGCACATCGGACAGGAAGAGTTAGGATCCGCCATACGTGAGCTCCAATGAACTCCGACAGGGACCCGTTGTCACGAAACAAACGACCACGGCGGGCTCGCTGACGCTCGCGCCGAAAGGCGTTCTGCGCGCTCGCCTTTTGTAGGGCGGCCTGTTTTCCTTGGCAGGCCTCGCAGGGCCCGTTACACATCCAGGATTGATTGATTGATTGATTGCGCATGAACCTTACCGAAGCCCAAAAGCAAAAAGTCACCGAATGGATTCAGCAGGGACTCAAGCTGTCCGATATCCAGAACCGGCTCGCCTCGGAGCTGAGCGTGAAGATGACTTACATGGAAGTGAAGATGGTGCTGGCTGAGCTCGAGCTGCGGCCCAAGGATCAGGAGCCTCCCAAGGCCATGCACAACTTTGCCGGCGCCGCGGCGGCCCCCGCTGGAGCGGGCGCAATGCCTCCTGCCGCAGGCTCGGCCCCCGACGAGCCCATGCTCAGCCCCGCCACGCCGCACGATGGCGCCCCGCCGAGCGCGGGAGGGGTTTCCGTCACCGTCGACACCGTCACCCGTCCCGGCTCGGTCGTCAGCGGGAAGGTCACCTTCAGCGACCAGAAAACGGCGGAGTGGTATCTCGACCAGTATGGTCGCCTCGGGTTCGCCCCGACGGAGAAGGGCTATCGTCCGTCCCAGCTGGATCTGGTCGCGTTCCAAACCGAGCTTCAAAGCCAGCTCGCCCGGTTCGGGTATTGAACGAGAAGATTTCAGTTGGTTCACCGATCGATTTCCTCTAAACGGGCTTCCATGAAACTGACGTGGAAAGATCATGAGGAGATCGCCTGGGCCTTGATCGACAAGTTCCCCGACCAGGATCCCCTCAAGCTCAGCTTCCCCAAGTTGCACAAGATGGTCTGCGATCTGGAGGGGTTCGGCGATTCGCCGGACAGCTCCAACGAGAAGGTCCTCGAGAATATCCAGATGGCCTGGTACGAGGAGAAGAAGTAGCTCTCATCCCCCTGCCCCCATGCCGACAAAAACAATCATCAAGCCCGCGAAAGCGGCCCCCGCTCTCGGCCCCTACAACCACGGCGTTCGCGTGGGAGATCTTCTCTTCTGCGCCGGCCAGATCCCGATCGACCCCGAGCATCCCCAGGCGCCTTTCCCCGCCTCCATCCAGGGACAAACCGAGCGGGTCCTGGAGAACATCCGCGTCATCCTGGAGGACCAGGGACTGAACCTGGGCCATGTCGTGAAGACCACCGTGTTCATGGTGAATCTGGGCGACTTCGCGTTGATGAACGAGGTTTACGCGCGCCACTTCAAGTCGGAGCATCCTGCGCGGAGCACCGTTCAAGTAACGGCCCTGCCTCGGGGAGCGCAGGTGGAGATCGAAGTGATCGCGCACTACTAAGCAACGCGTCATGTGGCCCTTTGTCTATCTCGCCGTTGGACTGACGCTCGGAGGGATCATCGGATGGTTTATCGGCCTGCGCTCGGCGGCGCGATCGCCGGAGGAGGATCGATTCGAACGCGAGCTGAAGGAGCAGGCCACGCGGGCCCAGGGCGAATTGGAGTCGCTGCGACGCGAACTCGGCGCAAACCAGTCGCGCGCCGCCGCCGCCGAGGCCAGTCGCACGGCGCTCTCCGGGGAGCTGGCGGAGTCGAAGGAGCTGGCGCGATCGCAGGCGGCCGAGCTGGAGGCGCTCCGGGACCGGCTCCAAGCGTCCGCCCAAAAACAATCCATCGCGGAAACCCAGCTCGCCGCCGCGGCGCAGCGACTCCTGGAGCAACAATCGTCGCATGCGGCCAACCTCGCGCAGTTGCGGGAGGAGCAGGCGCGAGCGACGCTGGATCTTCGCGAGGCCTTCAAGGCCCTGAGCGCCGACGCCCTGCGACAGGTGCAACCGGAGTTCCTCCGGCTGGCGAACGAAACCCTCTCGAAATTCGCCGAGTCGGCCAAAGGCGACCTCGCCCAGAGACAACAGTCCATCGCCACCCTGCTCAAGCCGCTCGAGGAGCATCTGACGAACTACCAGACACGGCTGCAGCAATCGGAATCGTCCCAGTCCTCGATGCTGGGCGAGGTGCGAAAGCAGCTGGAAACGCTCGCGCAGCAAAGCAACTCGCTCTCGACGGAGACGCTGGAGCTGCGCCGCGTCCTCAGCTCGAATCAAGCGAGAGGCCGCTGGGGCGAGGAAACGCTGCGGCGCGTTGTGGAGTCGGCGGGGATGAGCGCCCACTGCGATTTCACCGAGCAGGCGCAGTCCGACGACAGCAAGCCAGACCTGCTCATCCATCTGCCAGGCGAGCGGGTCATCATCGTGGACGCGAAAGTGCCCGACCTCGAGTTCCTGCAGGCGCTCGAGGGCCGCACCGTGGCGGAACGAACGGCGCTCCTGGACAAACACGCGTCGAGCCTGCGACAGACCATCAAAGGGCTCGCGGACCGGGAGTATCCGTCGCGCTTCCCGAACTCGCTCGATTTCGTCGTTCTTTTTCTTCCGGCGGAATCCCTGTTCAGCGCCGCGCTGGAGGCGGATCGAGAGCTGATGATCTGGGCCCAGAATCGCCACATCCTGCTCGCGACCCCGACCTCCTTGATGGCGATTCTGCGCTCCGTGAGCGTGAGCTGGCAGCAATACGCGCAAAACCAGAACGCCCGCGACATCGCCCTCGCGGGCCAGGAGCTCTACACGCGAGTGTGCAAGTTCCTCGAGCACTTCGAGCGGATCCGGGACGGATTGGACAAAACGTCGAACGCCTACAACCTGGCCGTGGGCAGCTTTGAAAGATCGCTGCGGCCAAGCGCCGAACGCATGAAGGAACTGGGCGCCGGGGTCGAAGGCCGGGACCTCCCCGCCATCGCGCCGCTGCAAACACCGCTCCGCGAACCGCCCGCCGTCCGTGTCCTCGAGGCCCCCGCGGAATCGCCCTGACAGGCCGTTGAATTCGGAGGGCGTCCGTTGGAGCTCACATCACTTTTCCTGGCGTTCGAGAACCGTCGCGGCTTACGGCAGAAGCACGACGCGGTAGTACCTGCTGTCCGCTCCACTCGGAACCGCAAAGCTTTTGGTGGCCTTGAAGCCGACGCTCTTCACGTCCTCGGAAATGTCCGCCCAATCGCCTGACGCAAGATCCCGCCTCGACTGCAACCGATACACCAGATTGGGCGCCGCGCTCCACTCGAGGACCAACAACCCGGCTTCAAGCCGGATGGATAGAATGCTCGGCAAGCGCAATGAGAGCGTCGCCGGACTGCTTGTCGCTTGTCCCACGAGATTCGACACCACGACGAAATAGGTCCCTTGCTGCGGGGCCTGGACGCCTGTCAGGTTCAGCGACGCGCTAGTCGCGCCGGGCATCGGCGCGGTGTTGAACCACCACTGATAGCTCAACGGCGCGGCGCCGCGGGCGCCGACGGTGAAGCTGGCGTTCGCGCCCGCCTCGAACACCTGGCTGATCGGCTGGTTTGTGATGGTCGGGGGCAGAAGCACAGTCAGGTCGGCGCCGCTGCTGTATTGCGGAGTGGTCCCGCCCGCAAGGTTCGTGACGGCCACCGTGTACTTGCCGCTCTGGTTGGTTTGAAGGTTGGGCAGCGAGAGAACGCAGGTTCCGGAGTAGACCTGAATGTTTGTCACGGTGGTTGTGCCTCGACGCCAGCGGAACCACATCGGCAAGGAGCCCGTGGCGCTGACGGAAAAAGTCGCGACGCCGCCGGCCGCCGCCACTTGGTTCGTTGGCGTGGGTTGGACGGTGATCACGGGCTTCACCTTGACAGTCAATCGCGCCGTCTGGCTGAGAGACCGGGCAAAGGCATCCGACACCACGACCGAGTAATCCCCCTCCTGCGCCAGCTGCGCGCCCGCGATGTTCAACGTTGACGACGACTCGCCGGCAATGTCCGCGCCGTTGAACCTCCACTGATAGCCCAGGGGCGGATAGTCCGACTCAGCGCGCACCTTGAAGGTCGCGTTCGCTCCCGGATCCACGGCGAGGCTCTGAGGATGCTCAAGAATGTTCGGAGCGTCGAAGACGCTCAGCCGCGCCGCGTCGCTCCGGGCGATGCCGGCGTCTGTGCTGACCAACGCGGCGTAGTCGCCGGAGGCGTCCGGCTGGACGTCCTTCAAGATCAGCACGGCGTTTGTCGCCGCGGCAAGGAGACGTCCGTTGACAAGCCAGGCGTAGCGCAGCCCGGGCTCCCCCGACGCAACGACACGCAAGGTGGTCGTTGATCCCGCGCCCACGGTTTGGGAAGAGGGCTGCTCGGTCACGATGGGGACGGTCGCGCGACTTTGCGGATCCTGCGGGTTCGTCCCCAGGCCGTATTCCTGCCACGTGGACAGGCCGTCGGCGTCGGGATCGAGCTCCGCGTCCGAAGCCTTCGAGGGATCGAGACCGTGAGAGAGCTCCCAGTCATCGGGCAGGCCGTCATGATCCGAATCGATGAATCCGCTGTCGGCGCGATTCGGCCGGCCCGGAGTTGGCGAGGCGGCGAACCAATTCAGCGGTTCGTTCGCGAAGCCATCCGGCCTGCGGCGTTGCAGGGAATGCGATATCGCAACGCCCAGATCCGGCCATGGCAAGGCGTCGCTGTGCTCAATCGAATCGACGGCGACATACACAGGCTTCCCCGCCTCAGGACGCGACGGCGGCTGGGCTCCCTCCTGGCGCTCGATCCGCAGGGTTTCGCCGCGATGCAACCCTCCGTGCCACGGCCCGAGAAGACGCACGCTCGCGGGCACTCCATAGCGGGCCCTGAAAGAGGCGAGGGTTCCGGCGTCGCTGACCGGGTCGAATCCGACGAGGAGAGCAAATCCGCGAGGGGGAAGGCTCACATTGCCCGTGAAATCAAAATCCACTCCGCCGCGGAGCCGCCAGCCCGCGGATCCCGCTCCGGCGAGAATCACTGGCGTCGTTGAAATGTTCTGCAACTCGATGAAGGCAACCTCCTCCGGCTCGAGATCTTCCTGGAACCTGGTTTCGGTGAGGACCACCGGCCCGACCATGGCGCCGGAGTTTGCCGCGCCCGGGGTGGGGGCGAGCCGCATCGCGACCTGGTCGCCGATCGACGTCCCCTCCCGGCCGAAGCTCACTCCGGACGGAGCCGCCCCGAAGGCGAATCGCAATCGGAGCCCCGTAAGAGCGCCGCTCCCATCCACGGCCGAAAGGATGACCTCGTCGCCGTCCGATCGCTCATCATTCGCGGCCGCTGAGTCGTTCGCGGAATCCAACAAAAAGCGCGCGCCGAACTGGGCCGCGCTCACAGCCAAAAACCCGCGCGGCGGCACGGTCGTCCCGGCGGGAAGCTGGTAGCGTTTCAGTTCGTAAGGGCGATCGCTCAAAAACCACCCCCCAACATCGATCGCGTCATCCGACAGATTCTGCAGCTCGATGAAGTCGGAGGAGGCCGTCGCCGCGTGGCTCATCACCTCGCTGACGACAAGACCGGGCACAGGCCGCCAGTTGCTTTCGCCGGGGCTGGCGGACGTGAAGAAGCTCGCGATGGCGTCCGCGCCGTCAGGGAGGCGTCCCTGGGAAACCCCCTGCGCCTGTCCGGAGTATCCCACGGTGTCCACGATGGCGAAGGAGGGCGAGTACAGTTGGAGAACGCCGCCGGAGGCGCCCAGCTTGAATCGCGCGTGATCCGGGCCTTGATGCGGATCGGCATCGGCGGCGAACACGACAAACCCGCCCGCGTCGATGAAGCTGAGCGGCGCGAGGCCCGTGTTTTGCGTTCCGTAAATCGAAATGTCATCGGTGACCCACGCTCCCGCCAACGCCACCGGGATCGTGTCACGATTGAACAGCTCGAACCAGTCGTTGCCGCTTGCCGGATTCGCCATCCATTCGTTAATCCGGAGATTGGAGATGTCGCCCAGCGCGGCGGCGTCCGAATTCGCTTCGCCGGGCGTGGGATGATCCAGGAGCGTCATCTTGCCCCCCGCGATCCCGATCGAGCGATCCGGAATCTGGAAGCCGAACTCCGCGGACCAAACGGATCGAGCGAGCGAATCGATCAGCGCGAGCGTGGCGCCGCTGGACGGCAGGTCGAAACCGGCGTTCAGCCCCGCCTCCGACGCCGTCGACGCGGGCCTGCTCCCATCGCACCACACGACGCGGCGCGCTCCAGGACCGAGCGCCTCGCCGGCCGGGAACGTGAATCGGTCGGACGAATCCAATCGCGCCAACTGATACCCGGCGAGGTTGATGTTCGTGGAGTATGGATTGAAGAGCTCGACCCAATCGGGATAGTTCCCTCCCGGGCCGGCGATCGCGCCCCGATTCCAGGCCATGATCTCGGACACCACGGCCGCGCCGCCAACGGCCTGATAATTGGCGGCGCCCGGACTCACGCTGCCAGGGAACGGAACGAAAGGCGCGGGAGCGCCATCGGGCATCCGTCCCACAGAAACGCCGGACAACGAGGCGCCGTAATCCGCGCGTTCAATCAGGGCGGCCGCAGGATCGTAAAGCAGAATCACGCCGCCCGCCGAGGGGAGCTTGAACCCCACATGCCCAGGTCCTGGACGTTCATCGGCGAAGAGCCGCAGGAATCCGCCCGGAGCGATGAAGCTCGGGTAGCGGATTCGAACCGTGTTCACGCCATTTCCCAAATAGAGGCCTTCGAGCGCCACGGGCAACGTCAAAGACTTGTTGAAGAGCTCGATCCAATCCTCCCCGCCGGGCGGTGAATTCGCGAGCCATTCATTGATCGTCACAGACGCCGGCGTCGCGACGTCCGCCGTGGCGTTGGGTTTTGCGACGGTGGGGATCGTCAGGACCCATCGGCCATCAACGAGCCCCACGCTGTAACCTGGAAGCTGATTTCCGAAACTCACAGCGTCCACGCGCCGAACGCTCTTGTCGTACAGAAGCAAGCGATCGCCCTGCGGATTCAGGCTGAATCCGCTGTGGAGCCCGGCGGAGCTTTCGTCGTTGCAGTAGACCGCGACGTAACCATGGCCGAGGAGCTGCGCGCCCGCTTCGAAAACGAACTTCCGCTCGTTGCCGTCGTTCGTGAGGCTCCAGCCCGTCAGATCCACGGGATTGTCGCCCGTGTTGTAGAGCTCCAGAAACGACGCGTTCAACGGATCGTTGAGAGCCCCGGAGGCGAAAACCTCGTTGATGACGACCTGGCTCGGGACGTCCAGAACGGTGGGCAAGCCAGGCGAGCCGTTGAGAGTTGGGCTGCTCCGCCAACTCGCAGGATCGTCGGCATCGCCGCCAGGGTGGATCAGCTCCAACGAGAAGCCTCCTCCATCGGCCGCCTTCGGCCAACCCCCGGCGTTCGTGTACGTCACCGACGCAATCGCGCGGCCATCCCGATCGCGCAGGACAAGCTGCTCGCCGCTGTTGGCCAGCGCGCCGGGATAAACTCCGGCGATGGGAACGCCGGGATAGCGGATCTTCCAGGCGTTGGTGTTCACCGCGGACGCGAGCACGAGCGCGCCTCCCGAGACGATGGTCGCCCCGGGCTGAAACGTGAACCCGATGCCCTGAACAGAAGCGAGGGACAGATCCACGTCCGCGTCGCCTGTGTTGAGAAGCTCAACGAACTCAAAAGCGTCGCCGCCCGGAGGATGGTACATGATCTCCGAAAAGCGGAGCGGAGACCCCAGTTCCCCGACGGCGAAGGACGCTTCGTTCAGCGCGCTCCAATTCGTCCCGAACGCCAGCGTTCTCGCCTTCACCTGGACGGTGCGGGAGAGAATGACGGGGGTTCCGGGAGCGTACGCGGACGCCTGGGGCGACACCGAGCCGGAGCCGTACACGCGAGGATCCGCGTCATTGGTGGTGTAGTAGATGACCGCGGGCGTCGAGGTGCTGGCCATGCTGAGAGGGAAGCCGAAGGAGACGCGGCCGCCATGCTGGCTGAACGAGGGAGGCTGGACCGTGGGGTAGAGCGGCTGCTTTCCCGCGCGGAAGACCCCCAAAACATTCGCGGTCCGGTTCGGAAAATAGTTCACCGTGTTGCCCGGCGAGTTGGTGAGGAAGAGCAGCGATTGCAGTTCGTGCAACCATTCCACATCGCGGGTGTAAGGCTGGCTCGGCCGCGCCACATCGCCCCAGCGCGCGGACTCGGCGACGACGGCCGGGTCGAGCCTCTGGATGATGCTCATGTACGTCGCCGCCGGATGATTCCACTCTGGGTGAAGCGGGTTGTAGTTTCGATTCGTGGGGTCGGTGTAGAAGACGCCTCCGTTGAAGAAGTGTCGATGCACATGATCGGCGAAGCGCAGTCGAAACTCGGCGTTGTCCCGCAACGATTGAAAGATATCGCTGGGGGCGCCGCTGTTGAAAACGCCAGTCACATCCTCGGTCACGTCCTTGAGCACATGCTCCGCGTCCCAGCTGACAAACCGCCATCCCGGCGCGCCCGGTGTGCGGCGACGGACGGCGAACCAGTTGTGCAGATCCCAGTCGTCGTTGCCCGCCCAAAAATTCACCAGCATGTAGTCGATGAACCAGTCCAGGTCCAGGTGCTGTTGCAGGGCCTCGTAGTTCGCGTTCTTGGACAGCAGGCCCTTCGCGGCGGCCGCCAGTAGCTTGTTATAGCAAGTGATATTCCCTGCCTTCAGCCCCGCTGTGCTTCCGAAGTGCTTCAGGATGTCATACTCCTCAGGCGCCCCGCCCATGTGCATCGAAGCCCAGGAGGGATCAGGACGCTCATGCAGATTCTTTACTCCCCAATACAGGCCGTTGAGGTAGAGGTGAACGAACCGGCCGCGCTCCCCCAGAATGCCCGTGCCGAACATCATCTCATTGATGAACTCCTCGCGCGCTCCTCCCTGAGCCCGATAGCGTTGATCGTCGCTGGTCATGTGGTTCCACTGCATGTTCAACCCGGCGTCAAGAACCAGGGTGTCGAACTCCGACACATCGGCGCCTTCGTAGACCGGATACTTCAGCTTGCCCGGCCCGAAGTCTCCACGGAAGAGAAGCCGCAGCGAGAGGTTCTTGGACTTCCAATCGCCGTTCGCGTCGGTGGTGCTGCTGCCGCCCTGGATCTCAAGTCCGCAGTCCTGGCGGAAAGCCACCGTCCCGTCGGAGAGCAGCATCTCGACGTGAATCGGCTGTTGATTCGTGCTATCCCGTCGGGAGTAAACGCCATTGTCGCCAAAAAGAGTAGGGATGGCCGTGATGATGGAAACGGTGGGCATCGACGCGAGCCCCTGCAGGATGAGCGCGCGGTTGTTCTTGTTCGTCACCACACGCTGATCCATCTCATAGTCGGCGGGCGTGCTCGCGCTCGCCTCGAGATTGTTGAGCGTCACCCAGGTGACGGGGAAGCCCTTCGGCGCGGCGGGCTGCGACAGCACCAGCTCCGGATAGATATAGGAATGCGTCGTGGACAATGAAGGCAGCATCCCGCCCCGGAACGCCGCGGCGCGCAGGGTCACCACAGCGCGGTTGGTCGTTCCCGCGAGGGCGAGGGGCTTGACGTAACGAAGGCTCGCCTCCGTCGGAAGGCTTCCATCCAACGTGTAGTAGATTCGCGCGCCCGGCGTCTCGCTGCTCAAGTAGACCGTGATGGGGTCCTTGAAGAATCCGCTGCGCACCGACGCCGAGGGCGGAACCACGACGCCCTGATAAACCGTGCCCGCCCCGTTGGGAAGCCCGGGCGTCGGGGACGCGAAATAGGAGAAGGCTCCGTTGGTCGATCGGCCCCAGGAGATGTCAGACCTTTGCTCCGGGTAGGCGGGAAGCAACGCGTCCACCTGTCGACGCGGGGATGACGCGTCGTAGAGCGCCAGCGTTCCGCCGCCGCCGCTCAAGCGAAAGTTGGTGTGCAACGCCGCGCCCGGCGCCGATGGCCTTCGGTCCTTCCCCGAGGCGAAGATCACACGAAAACCGCCGGCGGGAATCGCGACGTCCGGGAACACCCAGGCATCGAGATCCTTCAGCGTAGCGGTCAGGCTCCAGCCGAGCAGCCCCACGTCGTGATCGGTCCGATTCCACAGCTCGATCCAATCCACCGCCTCGCCATCCTCGTCCTTCAGCCCGCTCTGATTCCCCGCGGAGATCTCGTTGATCACCACGTCCCCGTTCGCTGGAGGCGCCACGCGCGCATAGACCCAAGAGCCGCCGCCAAACGCGTTGGAAGCCGCCGCGAGATCCGCAATCCCGTGCGCCGGCCGCCATCGCAGCTCGACGGGGCCCGCGGGCTGCTCGGGCAGGGTGAAGACAAAAGGGCCGAGGTCCTCGCCGGTCACAGAGAGGGCCGGCTGATTGTTGACAAGCAAATCGCCCGCATCGACGCCGCGAACCGGCTCAGAGAAGTACACGGTCACCGTCGCCAGTTCCCCGACACGCGCGCCCGGCGTCGGCAGCATCGACTGGATGAAGGGCGCAACCGTGTCGGCGAGGACGTAGGTCCAGGATGCGGAAGGCGCCAGGTTGTTAAAACGATTTCCAGCGAGGTCGGTGATGGTGTGATCAAGGGCGAACCCGACCGACACAGCGCCAGGGAAAGGCTGCGCGAAGCTGAAAGTCCATCGATTGCTGCCGCCCGAGACCGATGACGCGGTCACGCCATTGACGAGCAGCGCGGCGGAGTCGACCCCGGCAACAGGCTCGTCGAAGAGGATCTGCACCTGCGACAGCGAGTTCAGGGCGCTGCCCGCGGCGGGGGCGAGGGACTGGATGGACGGCGCCTGGGTGTCGGCAGCCGATGCGCCGCCGCAGACCAGAAGGAAGACCCACACGAGGGCACGGCGCCACAAACCAGGATTGGGCTTCATGATTCCCATAGTTCGTAACATTTCCGTGACAAAACGAAAGGTTTTCCGCCGACGGACGCGCGCTAATTCCGCGAAGACCTCGTGAGTCGCCAGCCGAGCCAGCCGCGAAGATCGAGCGCGCGCACAAGGATCCCATCGGCCTTCCCGCGCGCGAGTCAACCCGGCAGCCGCCAGGTCGGGGAAGAAGAAGAACCCCGCGGAGCGAAGGCGGCTCCTCCGTGGAATCCAGAGCCGCCGCGCCGCCGCGGCGCCGCGACGGAACCCCATGCCTTGGTCGGCGTCCCGTCAACGCGTCCAAATCGATCGCAACTGACGCGCCTCGCCGCCAATCAAGCGCGCCTCGCCTCCCACGGAAAACAGGGAGTAGCCCGTGACGACGCCCGGCTTGGCGGCGCGCGCAGGCATGAACACCAGGCCTCCATCCGCATAAACCTCCAGCGAAGTTCTGTCGCACAGGATTCGCAGCGCGAGCTTACCGTCCTTCAATGGAACGGAGGCGCGACCGGGTCCTGTTCGCAGTTCCGCCTTCTGTCGATCGTAGCTCACTTCGACGCCTCGCAGCCGAAGACCGCAGATCGCGGAACTCCCTGGATCGAGCTGGATCTCCAAGTCGAGCAACTCAGGTTGGATCGACGCCAGCGGATCCTTGTGTCCGTTGCCGAGGGGCGCCGGAGACAGGCGAAACGATTTCGCGCGCAGGCGGTCGAGCTCCCGGATGGGAGTCCACGCCAACCGCGGCCCTTGCTCCGTGGTTCGAAGCGAGAGCTCGTTGGGAAAGCACATCATCTGGTTGAACGCCATCCCCGGCGTCGCGATCTGGCCCCATCCAATCTGGATCCTTCGTTTATCGGGAGTGTCGCTGAACGTCTGGGCCGCGTAAAACGCCTCGCCGCGATGCCCCGGCAGCTTCGGCGTGTCGGGCTTGAACTCAACGCCGTCAAAGGCGCCGACGCGGTATTCGCTGCTGGCGGCGGTCAGCACCCACTTCGTTTCCTTGCGATGTCCATCGATGGGCAGCTCGAAAAGATCCGGACATTCAAAAAACCCGTCGATGCGGCTGCGATACGTCCATTCCTTCAAGTTGGGCGATGTATAAAACGCGATGGATTGTCCCTTCGAAGCTTCGTCGTAGACAGCCATCGTCCATTGGCCCGACGGCGCGTGCCAGAGCAACTTTGGATCCCGGCCGGAATGCTTCACGACCGGATTGCCCTCGAACTCAGTCCAGGTTCGCCCTTGGTCCAGACTGTACACCACGCACTCGCCGCGGCCCGTGCTCGTGTAGGCGGCGACCAGCGCCGGACTCCCTCCCCTGCCCCACCCGCTCGTATTGCGGGCGTCGACGACCGCGCTGCCGGAGAACGCCCAGTCGCCGTAGCTCCGCGGATACAGCGCGATCGGGAGCTCTCGCCAATGCAGAAGATCGTCGCTCACCGCGTGTCCCCAATGCATGTTCCCCCAATTCCAGCCGTATGGGTTCTTCTGGTAGTACAGATGATACTCGCCCCGCGAATACACCAACCCATTGGGATCATTGTTCCACCCGCGCGGAGGGGAGTAGTGAAACTGAGGCCGAAGCGGCTCGCGATGGAGCGTTTCCTCGCCTTTCATCTGAGCGCCGCACTCAATGCGCGAGAGCGCCAGGGAATCCTCGGGCAGGCGATCCACGACGATCTTCGCGCGCTTCCCCGTCCAGGGTTCCATGTCCATGGGCGCCCACCAATCGGGCGACGCGTCCTCCAGTTCCACGTCCGCTTCGCGGACCACGCGGTTATCGACCCACACGCTCAGCTTCCGCAACTTGCCCCCCGTCTTCACGGGCAGGTGCAGATACCGAGCGGTCAGGAGCAATTCCCGCATCGCGTTCGTCAGAACGCCCGGTGGCTTCTGATCTGTGAACACGATCTGATCCACATTGATGTGGCCCCATCCTCCCGTCGCGCGATCAACAATCTGGATCCGCCCCTTGCGTCCGCGCAAATCGTCCACGTCCCAGAAGCTCATCGCAAGCTCCTCGCTCCCCCCGGCGAGAGTGTTCGGCCCCGTCGCGCTCCGGACGATGTGGTCCTCGACCAGGAGGTTCATGCAGGTCTGTCCGGCAAACCCGCCGCCGCCGATCAAGAAACGGATATAGCGGCGCTGCACCTCGAACTCCGGCGATGCGAGGGATCCGGTCGTTCCATCGCCTCGATGGAAAGAGTTCACAAGGCCGTGCCCGTGAAAACCTGAGACCGCCATCTGACCGGGCAGCGCCCCGCGCGCGGGGCCCGCGCCGAAAGCGTCGCCTTCGACCGTCCAAGGCGAGTAGTCAGCCCCCTCGAAGTCGGCGAACACCAAATCCTCGGCGCCGCGGACCGCTCCTTCCTGAGCAAGAGAGCCGCATGCGAGCAGAAGGATCATGCGGGCGAGGCGCCGCATAAATGACGGCAATAGGGTCGGCATAAGGCGCAGTCAACGAGGGCGCGTCCGCGCTGGCAAGCTGATTCAAGGATTCAACTCCTTTTGAAGCGCTGGAACCCAAGGATTCATGTCCGGCGCCTGTGTGCGTCACCCGAAGCGCGACGACCCGGCGCTTACCAGCGAAAGAATCGGTAAGGGTCGTCCCATTCCTCAGGCGGATCGAGGTAGAGGCCCTGCTGCCAGCGCTTCTCGGCTCGCGATGGGTCCACTGGCTCGACAAATCGCCGCAGGATCGGCGCGTCGCTGGCCACACCGAGGTTGGCGAGCAACCGCGTGAGCAGGCTGGACGTCCTGCGGTAGACGCGCTTCAGATTCGCTTGCTGGATCGGCTCGAACTCCCACGGAACGATCTGGCAGAAAACGACACTCGCGTCCATCGCGACGCCCAGCGAGCCATCGCCAGTCGGCGTTGCTCCCGACGCGACCAAGGAAAGCTCGCGCGGGTCGCGATTGTGAAGATCGGCCGGCCCCGCGCCGCTGAGGGGCGAGAGGCGGGACGGGGGTTGGAAGAATGCGGATATATGCTCCGCCTTCCTGAAAACAACCGGCGTCGAAAGCGCGGCATCCGCGTTCGGCTGATCGAGACCGATCGCCAACACGCGACATCCGGCTCGAAGTCCGGCGGCGATCGCCGCCTTGTTCCGCGCGGCCTCGCGTCCGCCTCCCGGGCCCAGGACGAGGACATGGCCCGCGGACAACTCTTCGCCGTCGTAGGGGCGAAGCGCGAAGCCCGCGGACTCGAGATGACGCCTGCCGACGGGATCGCCGGCGTAGAACGCGGTCCGCGCCGGAGCCGAACTCCAGCTCTCGAGATAGCGAAGGAGATTCGCCGTCAGCGTGTCGGCAACGGGGTCGTCCTCGCTTCGCCCTGTCACATCGACCTGGCAGAAGAGAATCATCCCGCGCCCTTCGCGGTATTCCATGAGCGGGCTGTATTGAAGGCTGTATCCACCGTCGAGGATCGGAAGAAAATCTCCGCGAGCGGGTTTTTCGATCAACACGGACGCGACATTCCCATAGTTGCCACAGCGCCAGAGTCGGGGGACGGGGATGTCGCACCAATCGACGGTGGGGCCGTAGCGAGGCCGCAGAGTGTAATCCAAACGCGGCGCGGCGATCGTGGCCTCGCCACGCCAATCGTGCCAGTGTTGGGCGTCGATCCCCGCGAGAGCCGGGTGATCCGGAACCCGGGCGAAAACCTGCCGCAAGCCGTACTCCGCGACTCGGAACCCGAATCGCCTTTCCATAACCGCGGCGGTCTGTTCGAACACGAGGACCTTGAGTCCCTCACGGACACGCGCGATGTCCGGCGCCGCTCCCGCCGCCGTCAACGCCCCCTTCCCCACGATCAACGCGTCGAACGACGAAAGATCAACGGAGGCATCGACCCGTTCCGCCGTTACGCCCAGGCGCCTCAGCAAGCCGTGAGTCTCCCCTTTGGGATCGAAGAGGGCCAGCTTCGCCGGAGCGCGGGTGAAGCCCGGACGCGGGAGGACTTCAATGACCAGGGCGTCGGACTGCGTCTCGCCATTGCTGAACCTCGCCTCAGCCTTCAACTCGTAGCGACCGGGCGCCGTTGTCATGGGCAGGTCCAACCGGAGAGGCGTTCGCTCCTGCCGGCCCGTCGCGATGCTGAAACGCCGGCGGTCGGCGATGGGCTTCGACAAGCCGAAGGACCATTCGGTCTCCGCAACGACGGATTGTCGCGAGTTATTAATGACGATCAGTTGCTTCTCAACCGTCTCGCCAGGAAAGAAAGCGTGGTCCTTGCCCGTGAAATGAGCGGTCTTGCCCGCCAGGTAGGCGAGGACCGGGCCGTTGTTTCGGATCAGCGCCGTCGCGGCGGCGGTGGGGATCCAATCGGCTCGTTCAAAGGCGAGATCCCATCGCTCGTAAGTCTTATCGACGTAATCCGGGCTGAACCCCGGACGCTGGAGATGGTCCCAGTCCGACGCAAGTTCACGCCGTTTGCCGCCGACGCCACCGCGGAGCTTCCAGAAGTGCTCATGCTCCCACGGAGAAACGCCCGACACCCCCCAGGAGCGAAACGCGCGCCAGTTGTCCTCAAGATAGCTCGCGAACACAGGATACTGCTCGTCAAAGACCGGCGACCCGACAGGATGGGGATAGTCCCATCGATGCCAGACATTGCCCGCGCGAAACTGCCTGGCCTCCCATCGCAGGTTCGCGGACTCCGCCGCGCTGATTTGAAAGGCGCGATCTCCGAGAAACTGCGCGTTCCATTCCGCGAGGCAGAACTCCCACGGAACCTTCGCGCTGCCCCACTCGCGCTGGCCCTTGTGCCATCCGCGATACATGGTCCAGTCCCAGGTGAAAGGCGCGCCGTACTCGCAGGTGAAGACGGGCTTCACGCCTTGAGCGGCCCAGTGCCCGAACCAATCCGAGAGCTCCTGCGATGGCGCGAAGTTCGGGTAGAAGTTCATCACATGCATCGAGCCCAGATTCCCGGACGCATGGTGGTAGACCACCCGGCTGGAATCGAAGCGCCTGACGATCGTTTCCGCGCGCAACGCGAGCTTTGCGTTGTTCAGGGACCATGTGTCGCGCGGCGCCTGGAGGCCGTCGATCATGTCCGGGTTCATGTCCTCCTCGTAGCCCGTCGCATTGTGGCTCATGGCGTAGGCGACCACGGAAGGATGCTGCCCCGCGACGCGCGCGTAGAACTCGGAGTGCCGCGCGTAGCCATTGGTTTGATCGGCGTCGGGCGCGCGCCACTCGTAGTGCGAAAAATGAGGCTGCGATAGGGAGACGAGCATGCCCACATCGTCGGCCGCGCGGAGAATTTCCTCGAAGCTCAAATGGGATCCGGGCTCGCAGCCATAGTTATGGGTGTAGACAAAGTTGATTCCAATGCTCTTGAGACGCTGCAAGGTTTCGCGCGCTCCCTCGTAAGTCGCCAGGGCCGCCCCCACCTGAGCGTTATCCAGGGGCACCGAGGAAAGAAAAATCCGCGAGCCGTTCAGATAGAAATCGCGTCCGTCGATCCAGAACTCCCGGAATCCCACCTGGGCGCGAAACTGCGTATCGAGGACGCAGCCACGCGCCTCGGCCAGCGAGAGCGAGACATCCCATCTGTTCGACGGCGTGTGGAGATCCCAGAGCGCGTCCGGTCTCCAGCGTTCCGAAAACCTAAATCGTCCGGCCTCCAGCTCGCCTCCCTTGAAAGGAGGGCTTGTCCACGTCCTCACGGCGCGTCCTTCGCTCGCGATCCGGGCGCGCATCACGTAGCGCTGCTCCGCGGCAAGCCCATGGAGAGCGGCGTCGAAAGCGATCTCGCCCTTCCGAACCGATGTCACGGCCTTCACGTCTCCGAGGCGCGAACCCGCGGGAACGCCGACCAGGAACACATCCCCGCACAATCCACGTCGCTCCACCCTGCCCTTCATCTCGCGCGCCGAATTGGAATCCGTGTACGACAGCAACACCCCCTTCAAAGGCATCGCCACCACGAGAAGGCTGAGGAGATGGGTGGCGCCAGGACGGACACAGCCCGTCAGGTCCAATTCGCCGGAAGGAAATCGGAGCTCGCCCCGCTGGACTCCGTCCAGGAAAACGATCGCGTAGGAATTGATGTAGTCGGCGGAGAGAGAGATCCGTCGGCCCGACCAAGCCTGAGGCGCTTCAAAAGTCCGCTCGTGCCAGGCCGCCGCGATGCCGCCAAGAGCCTCGTCCTTCCAACTCGGATGCGCGTGAACCGTCTGAAAGTCCTTTTGCATGTAGTCGGTGACGCCTGGCCAGCAGCCAGGGACCTTGAACGCTCCCCAGTTCGCCGAGGGCGGGGCCTGATCGGTCGATCGCCCCGGCTGCCAGCGCCACAGCCCATTGAGGCAGATCCTTTCGCGCGTCGGAGTGGCTTCGCGATAGGCCTGGGCGATGTCCCAGACGGCCTTCGCCCCCTTGGGAAGAATGGGCGCGAGATCCTGCTGTCCGAGACTCGAACTCGCAGAAATCACGAAAGGGAGGACGAGAACGGCGAGAGCCACGCTGGAAGAGTGAAGTCTCATGAGGCGTTGCCCCAGTCTCCTTCTTGTGGGAAACCAAGGTCAAGCGCCGCGCCAACCCGACGAACGCCAAAGGTTGGAGATGAAGCCTCGTGAGAATCACCTTGGAGAATTGGCGCACAACAAAAAGCGGCGCAAATCCTTCGATGTGCACCGCTTTTTCTCTCGGGTTATCCATCAGTAAGATGGTGGAGCCGACAGGGATCGAACCTGCGACCCCCACAATGCCATTGTGGTGCTCTACCAACTGAGCTACGACCCCATCCCGAGGCGGCGGCGAAATTAAGAGCCCTCCCCCTGGTTGTCAAAACCTAATCGGGCGAAAAGAAAGAGGCGGGTTTTGGCTGACACACAGAACATTAATTCCACCAAAACCCGCCTTTCTTCATCCTCTGAAGAAATCTGGACCCAAGCTAGCTCAAGACCCGGTCTCCCCAGGGGAGGCCGCAATCTCGCTTAGGAAAACCGACTTGGCAAACGCCGGGAACAAAAACGATCCAGAGGAGGGTTCCATGGGAATGGGGGAGAGGAACAGGGAGGCCTGAGCCGGCAAGATTGAAGAACTGGCAACAACCGTGAATTCTAACAACATATAAGTCGCTAACTGTGGCTTAGGGCTTCTGGATTGAGGCGACGATAGAACGGCGTTCCACGATGTAAAGCGCTTTTCTAAACAATCTCTCGTACCGCTCTGAGCAACGCGTTCGCCTGCGGGTTCGTCCCAATCGTGATCCTCAGATAAGCCTTCACCCGCGGATATCGGAACCATCGCACCAGGATGCGCCGCGCGCGCAGCTCTTCGAGCCAGCGTTCGGCAGGCATCCCCGGCGGACGGGCGAGGATGAAGTTGGCCTGGCTCGGAAGAACCTCGAACCCCAGCGCCGTCAGTTCGCGAGTCAGCCGATCGCGGGTCGCGCGGATCTTGCCAAATCCCCTCCTGTAGTAGCTCAGATGATCAAGCGTCGCCAAAGCCGCGACCTGCCCCAGGCCATTCACGTTGTAGCTGTCCCGCATCCGGTCCATCGCGTCGATCAGAACGCGATGTCCCAGCATGTACCCCACGCGCTGAAAACAGAGCGAGTACGCCTTGGAGAAGGTCCTCGCGACCAACACATGCGGAAACCGGAAAGCGAGCGACGCGGCGTTCTCGCGCGCGAAGTCCACGTAGGCTTCGTCCAAAACCACCACGCCCTTCTGAGCCTTGCAAAGAGCCGCCAGTTCGCGCCGTGAAAAAGCGCGGCCGGTGGGAGCGTTCGGAGTGGTGACGAGTGTGAGGGCGGCTCGAAAATCCCAGCGTCCCCTTCGCCGCAGCTCGGCGGGCGTGGGGAGGGCAAAGCTCTCGCCCAGGGGCTCAGACAAAGTCCGCGCGCCATGCGTGTCCGCAAGGACAGGGTAAAGCGAGTAGCTGGGATCGAAATACTGAAGGGCGCTGCGCGACCGATTCGCTCCGAGCGAAGCCGGCTCGACAAATGTCCGGACCGCGAGCGCAAGAAGTTCGTCGGACCCGTTGCCCACGATGACGTTCTCAGGGAGACATCCGTGCAATCTCGCGAGACGCTCGCGCAGGGCCTGCGACGTCGGATTCGGATAGAGCCTCAGCCGGCCATCCACCGCTCCCTGAACCGCGCGCAGCACCGCGGGGGCGGGCGGATACGGATTCTCATTGGTGTTCAGCTTGATCAGGCCCCGGATGCGCGGCTGTTCTCCCGGAACGTAGGGATGGAGCTTGCGGACGAGAGGCCGGATGAGCGAGGTCGGGGATTTCATCGCGCGTCCTTGCCTTTCGGCTTCCTGAGCCGGATCGCCGCGGAGTTGCCATGGGAATCCAGGCCCTCGAGACGCGCGAAGGTCCCCACCGCCGACAACGATCGACGCAGCGATGTCCGCGAGTATTCCACAACGCTTGTGCGACGCTGGAACTGGTCGACCGTCAATCCCGCGAAGCAGAGTCCCGCGCCGCCGGTGGGCAATGTGTGGCTCGGGCCCGCCACGTAATCGCCCAGCACGGTTGGGGAGTATCCGCCCAGAAACAACGCGCCGGCGGTGACGATCCGATCGGCGAGCTTCCGCGGGTGGCGCGTCATGATCTCGCAGTGCTCCGGCGCGAGTCGATTCGCCAATGCGACCGCGCTGTCGATGTCCTTCACCTGAATCAGCCAGCCATTCGCCAGCAACGCGCGCTCGATGAATTCGCGCCTGCCCGCCTTCCGGACCTGGGCCCGAATCTCCTTCTGGACGGCGGACAAAATCTTCGCCGAGGGGGTGAGGAGCCACACGCGCTCATGACCCGAGCCATGCTCCGCCTGGGCGATCAGGTCGGCGGCGATCCAGGCGGGGACGGCGGAGTCGTCGGCTATGACGAGCACCTCGCTGGGACCGGGCAAAAGATCGATCGCCACGCGTCCGAACAGGAGGCGCTTCGCCGCCACGACGTACGCGTTCCCGGGGCCGAAGATCTTGCTCACGGGCCGGATCGTGTCGGTGCCGCAAGCCATCGCGGCGATCGCCTGAGCGCCGCCCACGCGGTAGATTTCGGTGGCGCCCGCCGCGCCGACGGCGTGGAGCAAGGCGGGATTGAGCTGTCCGTTCTTGCCGCACGGAGAGCAAACCACAATCTCGGGACAGCCCGCGACACGCGCCAGGAGGATGGTCATCAGCGCCGTCGAAGCCAGGGGCGCCGCGCCGCCGGGGATGTAAACGCCGACGCGATGAAAGGGATCAAACTTCTCGCCGACCCGTCCGCCTTGCGCGTTCACGCCGGACCAGGGTCGGCGCTTGGATCGACGGCTGAACGCCTCAATATTCTTGGAGGCGCAGGCGATGGCGTCGCGAAAGGACGCGTCGGCCAGAAGCGCGGCGTTCATCCGCTCGGCGGCGGTGATCGGGAGCTGGTCGGCGGTCAGTGTGGCGCCGTCGAAGCGACGCGTGAGTTCGAGCAGCGCGGCGTCTCCATGATCCGCCACGCGCTGAAGAATCGCCTGGGTGCGCTCGGTGATGCCCGGATCGAACAGGCTGGAGCTCCGGGTGAGATCGTCCAGCTGTTCGCGAAAGTCGGCATCCGTGTGACGGACAATGTTCATGAGCCGCCGACCGTAGCGGAAACCCGTTTCCTGTGTCAAAGCGGGGAAAGATCCGGGACTTATTGCGGCTGGACCCTCTCGACGCTTTTGGCAGGGTGACGTCCATGCTATCTTGACGGCCTGGCCATCATCCGGGCTCAGGAGAACTATGTCGCGGAATGGGGAGACCCCAACGCGGAAATGCCCGCGAAGGCGCGGAAGATCCAGCGAGCCGCCCGGACGCTTCCCGCTGAGTTCGACCGGGCTTGGGACAAACAAATCCCCTTCACACGGCTGCCCGACGGCGACGTGTACGTTCCGGAGGCGATCCACCTATTGCAGCACCTCCGCGCGATAGAATCGGCGTGGGGATGACGTGTCCGTGTCGAGATAGGAGGTTTCCTGTTCCGTTGCGGTGAGTTCAGTCACCCGCTCCCAGGTGTTCAGATCCATCGATCGCTGAAGTTCATACCGTTGTCCCGCTTCTCCAAATAGTGTGATCAAATGCCCCGTCGCTGTGGGACGAACCGCAAGTGTCGGACGCAGGGGCGGGATCTGGGACCCGAGGAGCTCCAGTTTGAGATAGGAAACATGGCCCTTGTTCAGAAAGCGTTGGTCTGAGATCTGAACCGTCCATTCTCCATCGGCCAGCTCTCCCCAATGCCGGACTGAAGAGAAGGTCCAATTGATGAGGGTGTCGACGGCAGGGGTGTGCGGCTCGGCGAGGACGCTCTTCATTCCACCGGGCGATTTCAACACGATCGAAAGATCTCCCCAATAATCATGCTGCATGCGTGCTTGCAATGTGACGTGCTCCACCCGAAACCGCTTCGAATGCACCGGTAACGAAAGCGTGATGCCTTCAGACTTGTTGTCGGGGATGCTGACCCCGGGTTCCGGCTGAGACCATTCCGCCTGCACGTTCGTCATGGGTCCCAGTGACCTCCAGTTTAGGGCTGTTTGCACTGCCGCGCCGGCATTGATGAGGCCTGCGCCAAACTTGTGGTTGAATCGGAGTCCCGCGCTGTTGGTCGACCAGTCCGCATCATCGGCGGCATTCTGCGTTGCTGTTCGGATCACAATCTCTTCCGCATCCCGCCAGCTGAGTCCGGGGTTCGCGGCGAGCATCATCGCCAGCACCCCGGACGCCAAGGGTGTGGAGGCCGATGTCCCATTGAAGTTGGTGCTGTAATCACCAGAGTCGGCTCCGTCCACACCCACAAGGTCCGTGGTGGTCAGACGGGGGAGACCGGCGCTGCCAGAAGGGGCGGATACCAACAGGCACGCTCCAGGCTCACCATACGAGGCCTGCCCGCCATTGTGGTCCACCGCACCCACAGCGAGAGTGTAGGGCGAGTTTGCGTAGCCGTCGTAGTTCGCGTTGTCACCCACGCGGCGTCCATTGCCCCCCGCGAACACCAGCAAAGTGCCGAGCCCCCCGCGTCCGTGTTCGACCGCATCTTTCAAGGCCGATGCCGCCAGGGTTCCGATTCCTTCCAGCAGTCCTGTTCCATCGGGAGCACCCCAGCTGGCATTCTTGATCGCAATAAGGTCGTTTCGATACGCGATGGCCTCCGCTTCCATTACATCGGTGGTGGGTCCTCCGATGAGCCTCAGTCCTACGAGAAGGGACCGTGAGGCAACGCCCACAATTCCGATTCCATTGTTGTCTCGCGCACCGATCAGGCCTGCGACCTGTGTTCCGTGGATGTCGACATCCAGGTTGCCCGGGCTGGGATCGTTGTCGTCCTGGTTCCAATCATGTCCGGGTATCTCCGTGCTGATGTTGGGCGCGAGATCCGGATGAGTCATCTGCAGTCCATCATCCAGAACACCCACGACCACGCCTTCTCCATGGGTCAGAATCCACGCGGCTTCACACTGCAAATCCACACCCGCGGTTCCACCGCTTTGTCCTGTGTTTCTCAAATGCCACTGGCGTGGAAAGAGAGGGTCATTCGGCAGGCTTTTCCTTTCGCGTTGTCGCGCCAGCAGCGGTTCGCAACGTCGCACCAGCGAGTTCGTCTCCCATCGCTGACATATCAGGAGTGCGGCCTCCGGATCCTTGATGGCCACTTCGAACCAGGCGCTGTTGTGCTTTAATGGTTTCCAGTCCTTGATGGCCTGCTGGGTGAAGAATGGAGCCGCCTGGTCTGGGTGAATCAGTTGCACAATCAGGTCTCCATCAAACTGGGCGCGAGTGGAAGGAGTTTCGAGGGCTCCGGCGGGATACAGAAATCGCCGGTGAGGATGTTCATTCGTGAGCGGCGAGGTTCTGGGTGTTGCAGGGGCGGGGATTTGAATTATTGATTCCCTCTGGGTTGGGTGGAGCAACCACTCCTGGATCTGACCTGAGCGATGGAGGTGGAACCTGTTGGCGCCTGGGGATGCGCTTACGCTCTGCCCTTGGGATGCGATGGCCTCGAGACAAGCCATCAGCCAGGGAAGGAAGCGAAGGAGATGCGACGTTGTCAGTATTTTGATGCGGCTACATCATCGTTTTCGTTCCACACTTTGACAAGGGATGCACCCTCACTTTTTTGGCCTTTTTTGGACTTGGCGCTTGTTGGCTCAATTTGGGTGTGCTAAACAAACCACCCAATGGGTTGAGTGTCGGCTGCCTCCCGGCTTTCACCATGGGATCATTCAAAGTTGAGTGCCTGAGTTGCCTCGTTTCCGGGCAGTTTAGTGAGAAAGCGAGCTTCAGGTCTCTCGGAGTTTAACGATGAATGATAGGGCGTCACCGATTCTTGACCTGGCTTCCACGGCCAGGGCATGTGCCATTTGAACGAGATCAACTCTTCAGGGGCCTCGCGCCATCGGCTCGATCAGTTGGTGCAGTGAGGCACGCTTCATAGTTTTTATTAGAAGTATTATGTCATCTAGACCGCATTGCTGGTTGCTTTCACTGGCCCCCCTCGTCCTCAGGGTCCTCCCGGCCTACCTCATCGTCACCCTCGCCACTGCCGTTTCCGCAGCACAGTGTATCAACCCGCCCAATGGGCTCGTTGCGCTGTACGGCGGCAATGGAACGATGGTGGATCCCATCGGCGGCAACCATGGATTCTCCGGGGGCGCTGTTACTTTCAGCAATGCGGTTGTGGGACAGGGTTTCGTCTTTCAGGACGATCCTTCCAGCTATCTTCGGCTTCCTGCATCGACATCCTGGATGCCAGCGGGGAATCAGTTTTCAATTGAGTGTTGGATTCTCCCCGACTTCACGGTGACGGGCGACAAACTGGACACCATTTTCTCCAAGCGGGATGGATGCAGCACCCTTTCCTATCACTTTGGCGTCTTTAAGGGACATCAGGGGGCGGCCAAGATCGGGTTGCTCTATTTTGGAGTCGGAGCCTTCGGTTTGGAGTCCACAAACCGAATTCCGGCGGATGGCAAATTTCACCACCTGGCGGCGGTATGTGATGGTTCGCAGACCGTGGACAATGTTCGTCTCTACATCGATGGAAAGGTGGTTGGATCCGGATCCGCCTCGATCTCCATCCCAAATACAACCTCTTCCCCCGTCATTGGTCAGCACGGAGGATGCAATTACTTCAGCAGCGCCGTGATGGATGAGATCAGCTTTTACAATCGCTCTCTCACCGGCGCCGAGGTCCAAGGCGTCTATGCGGCGGGGGCTGCTGGTAAGTGTGCGCCTGCTGTCGCAGGAGTGTCGGCGCCCTATTTCAACAATTTCGAAACCGGAGTGGAGTCGGCTTGGTCGATGGGCACGATCGAGACAAGCGAACCCGAACGGTTCACCCAGTTTTTGGGCAGATTTGGATCGGGAGGCCCGATGCTCACAGTGACCGGACTTACCGTGGGTGTTTCGTATACCTTGGGGTTTGACCTGTATGTGATCGACTCCTGGGATGGCGGCAGCGCGCTGACGGGTGATGATTTTGCCGTCTGGGCGGACAGCGCGTCCGTGTTTCGTGAATCATTCTCCAATTACAATGGGAACCCACCCGGAGGCGCTCAATCCTTTCCCCGAAGTCCGGATGAGGGGCGCGCCAACTTCGGGTTCAATGCGAGTTTGGTGGATGCGATTTATCGCAGCATTGAAATCAACTTCACCGCTTCAAACGCCATCTCTGTCATCCGATTCCAAGGGGCCAACCTGCAGGCGGTCGATGACGAGTCATGGGGCCTTGACAATGTTCGGGTCCGAACGACCGCATCAGCCACCACGACCATCATCACCTCCAGTTCCCTCCCATCCTCCGGCTCTCCACAATCTGTTTCCCTCTCCCATTTCACCGCCTCGTCCTCCAAGCCCCTTCAGCCCAGCTCCGCCACCAATGCCGCGAACTGGTCGCTACGGTCGGCGGGTCCCAATGGGCTTCTGGGCGACGCGGATGATGTGGCCATCACCCTGGGCGTTGCGCTCCCTCCCGCATTTTTCACCGGCAGAAGCTTCTCCTTCACCATTTTGAACAATGCTCCCCTGCAGCCGGGGCGATATCGATTCTCCAGCGGCGTGGGATTGCTGGATACCAACGGGGCTGCCGTCGCTGCCTATTCGCAGGATTTTGTGTTGGCGCATCCAACTGCCGGGAGGCTTGAGGCTCCGGGCAGCGACAGCACGGCAACTGCGTCGGATCTGGGCCTGACCGAAACGCCTTCGGGTTCCGGCTTCAGAACGTCCCTCGGCATCGGTGCGTTCGCAGCCGCCGGGGATGTTGATTATTGGCGCTTCGACGCAGAATCCGGGGACGTGGTCACGCTTCGTTTGGAGACTCAGGGTGTTGGTTCCAATCCGCAGATGCAGCTCCAGAATGTTTCCGGAAACACCCTGATCGGTGCGAGTGGCGGCGCCGATGGGGTCGTCGGAATTGAGAGGTACCGGTTCACGGGTCCTGGAACCTATTTCGTCCGGGTGTGGAGTGATCAGCGTCCGGCGCCCTACCGGCTGCGTGTCGATCTCGCCCGTGGATTGCAGCTCGAGAGCGAACCCAATGACTCAATCGCCCAGGCTGTGTCCTTGAATTTCATTTTCAACAGCGGACTGGCGCAAGCCCGCGTTGCGGGTTCGATGCTCGGGGACGATGACTATTTCTCATTGTTGAATTTCAGCGTTGGGAATTCGGTCAGCGTCAGCGCCCGTTACCCCGATGGTTCCACCCTGCCTCCGCAGGGATTGGTCATGACGCTTCTTGCGGGGAGCGCCCCGGTTTTCTCCCAAAGCGGCAACACCCTGAATTTCACGCTCTCGGCGAACACCAATTACTTTCTCAAAGTCTCCTCAACAAACACGGATCTTCGAGGACAGTATGTGCTGGATATTGTGGTGAGTGACAGCGTTCCTCCGCAGATCACCGGTGGCACCCTGCCGTCACAGGGCGGACTCACAGGCGCGATTCTGAACCGGTTTACCCTGAACTTCTCCGAGGACATGAGCGCCTCCACCGTGACCAATCCGGCATTGTATGAACTCCGCGGAGCCGGTCCGGATGGGACCTTCAATACCGCGGACGATTCTCTCTACCCATTGCTGCCTGATCCTTACACGACGGGCCTGAGTGAGGGCTACAGCATCGTCGATGGACCCGCCCAACCCGGGCTGCTCCGCTTGCGGATCACCACCGCGTTGGCAGATCGCATTGGCAACGGCCTGGCCGCCCCTTACGAGCTTTCGTTCACTGTGACAAATCCTCCAGGTTATCTGATGGAAACCCGCGGGAACCAAACGATGGGGACGGCGACCCCGTTCATCGGTGTCGGATCGGGAAGCCCGAGTGGAGTCCTGGGTTGGGCGTACGATATCGGCGGTCCATCCAATCCACAGGAACTCATCACTGCCGACATGAATAGCGATGGAAAACCTGATCTGATCGTGCCCTACCGTTCCGGAAGTGTCTCCGTGTTCACGAATGATGGCAGCGGCCAGATGTTGCTCATGACCAACTTTGCAAATCTGAGCGACACCCCCACAGTCGCCGTGGGCCGGTTTAACAATGACAACCTTCCGGATATCGCGGTGTCCCGCTATGGGTCCGGCGCAATCACTCTTCTCCTGGGTATACCCGGGGGCTGGGCCGTGGGGCCGACAATTTCAGGAGTGCCTGGGCCCTATCAACTCGTTGCCGCTGATTTCAACAACGATGGCTATTCAGACCTCGCCGTCCCGAACTTCGGAGGGGGGAATCTTGTGGTCCTGCTTGCAAATGGCGATGGCACCTTCAAAGCGCCGGTGACCTATGCGGTGACCGGGAATGTTTATCAGGTTGTCGCAGGGAAGCTGAACAACGATGCAAACGTCGATTTGGTGGCGACCAGCACCTCGGGGCAGATTGCTGTGCTCCTGGGCAAGGGGGACGGAACGTTCCAGGCGCCTGTTTATTACCCATCGGGTGGGAATACCCGGAGCGTTGCGGTCGGCGATCTCAGCGGTGATTCCATCCTGGATGTGGTGACTTACTCGGAAAATGCCTTTGCCGTCAATGTGCTCATTGGCAATGGGGATGGGACGTTCAAGCCTCTCGTTGACTATGTCTCAGGTGTGCGAGGAGCCTATGACCTCCGGCTTGGGGACTTTAATGGTGATGGGCTTTTGGATGTCGTCGTTCCGGGGAACGGCAGCGAAAGCTTCTCCGTACTGCTCAACAATGGCGGAGGGGCGCTGGGTGAACCGAGTGTGTACCCGCTTTCCGCGGGTCCGATCGGCGCGGCCGTCGCAGACTTCAATCTGGATGGACGATTGGATGTGATGATCAGCCGTTACAACAGCTCCCTCATTTCGCTTTATGTCGGTGTCCCGTCTGTGAATCCTCCGCAGGATCCCCCCGGCTCCGGGATCAGAAGCGCGTTCGTTCGGGGCGCTTTGGCCTCCGGCGCCGATTCGGACTTCTACCAATTCTCAGGAATCGCCGGCGAGCAGGTGGTTCTGGCCATCGAAACACCGGGAGCTCCCGGCAGCTCAGGGCTTCGTGTGGATCTGTATCGCAGTGACAGCGTCCTGATTCAGGGCTTTTACAGCAACGCGAACGGATGGGGTCAATCGGCTCCCATCACTCTCCCCACTTCTGGCAACTACTTTGTCAGGGTCACGGAAAGCTACGCCTATCGGGGTGAATACCGCCTTCGGCTGACGCGGGCGTCTGCAGGGATTGGATTTGAAACCGAGGACAACAACGCAATCTCCACGGCAAACTATCCCTCCTTTGTTTCCGCAAACAACCAGCTCAATGCGTCGGTCGCAGGATATCTCAGCTATGGCGATGCCGCCGGAGACTATTTTGACCTCGGGCTACTCGAGCCTGGGACATCGGTTAACCTGGGTTTGTTGCGTCCTTCCTCCTCGGGAAGTCGCGGGATTCTGACCGTGCACAACAGCACAGGACTGGCGCAGGCTTCATCGGTGTCCGGGGCGACAAACCTCCAGTTCACGGTGCCCAATGGAGGCGCCGGAAACTATTATGCCCGGGTTACGGCCGACCCACTCCCTCCTGCCCAGGTTTTTGGAGGGCAACCCGGAAGCGCGCTCCTGTTCAATGGGGCCGATCAGTTCGTAAAGGTTGCCGACTCCCCTTCGTTGCGTCCGGTGAACCTGACTCTGGAAGCGTGGGCGAATTTCACTGCTTTGGACGGATCCCGGGTTGTTGTGGGGAAGGGGCTGGGAAGTCAGGACAACGATTCCTACGCGCTGTGGTATGAATCCGGACAACTCCGTGGTGTTATTGGGAATGGCCCTTCTCTCGGGTTCCCATGGGCGCCGGAGCTCGGTCGATGGTACCATCTCGCCTATGTGTTTGATGATGCCGCCAACACGCAGACGCTCTTCGTGGATGGACAGCAGGCGGCCACCGGGGCTGTGAATGTCTCCATCAGCTACGATGCCGGGCCGCTTCACATCGGCGCGGATTCCGCCTACCTGACCGCGAATTATTTCTTCGCTGGAAAATTGGATGAAGTTCGCGTATGGAGCGTGGCCCGGGCGGCAAGCGAAATCGCCGCAACACGATCGTCGCGATTGGTCGGCAACGAGGCAGGTCTCGCGGGCTGTTGGCGTTTCGATGAAGGCGCCGGCTCGACGGCCTCCGATGCCACCGCCAACGGGAACACTGGAACATTGTTTGGTTTTCCGGTTTGGTCCCCCTCCGGCGTCGCATCCCCGGCTCCCGATCCCATCTCCGCTCAATACCTTCTCACCCTCCAGTTGCAGAAGGCCCAACCGCTTCAGCTGACCTCCATCAGCCTCCCTGGCGAAGGAAGCGGTGTCAGCAACATCTGGCAAACCTTCACGGTCGGATTCAACACGGAGCTCGATCCGCGGATCAACCTGCTGGGCCGTTCGATTTTTACCCGCGGGGGAAGCCACTACTTGATGACGGATGCTCCCATGAAGTGGAAGGACGCCGAGGCCTTCGCGATTTCCCTGGGTGGGCATCTCGCGAAAGTGTCCAGCGCGGATCTCAATGTGTATCTGCAGCGAACCTTCAGTTCCATCGCGAGTGGCGATCTGTGGATTGGGCTGACCGATCAACTGAATGAAGGGACATTTTCATGGGTGAGCGGGGGTGGTCCCGCCTTCACCAATTGGCGGAACGGTCAGCCGGACAACTCC
This sequence comes from Verrucomicrobiota bacterium, assembly GCA_016199985.1. GTDB lineage: Bacteria > Verrucomicrobiota > Verrucomicrobiia > Limisphaerales > UBA11320 > UBA11320. The sequence goes on from JACQFQ010000005.1 coordinate 171,656, forward strand.
AGCGGAGCGGACTACGCCGTGTTGGGGGTCTCGGATGGAGGCTGGTACGACGATCTGGGAGGCGCCCTCCGACGCGGTCTTGTGGAGGCGCCCGCGCTGCCCGATGGCGATGGCGACGGCTTCGCGAACGCCTTGGACCCTTATCCTACCGACAAGCTGAATGCGTTCGACCTCCGGAGTTCAGGGACTGACGGACAGTTCGACACGGCTGACGACGTTGTGTACCGATTGACGTTTTCCCCATACAGCCGGGGAACGAATCTCAGCTTCACCGTGGTGGATGGGCCGTTGCAGAATGGGAGCTATCGGTTTACGGCAACGACGAGCGTGCGTGATCGTTTCGGGAATGGGCTTGCCGCAAACTTTGTCCGGAAGTTTTTCATTGTTCCTCTCGGCGGGTATGTTCTTGAGGGACGCACGAATAACTCCATTGCCCAGGCGACGGCGATGAACGGGGGGCTGGCGAATGGACCGATGAACGGGACGCTCCGGGAAACATTGCGTGTCTCAAAAGGCCATGCCACCCACCACTTGGTCGCGACGAATCTCAACGGTGACGCCTACCTCGACCTGATTGCCAACAATTTCTCGGATGACTCCATCACCATCCAACTTGGTCAGGCGGATGGATCCTTCCTCCTGTCGACCAATCTTCCGGTCGGCAACGGCCCCGTCGGTTTCTCCCTGTCCGACCTCAACAAGGATGGGAAACTCGACCTGAGCGTGAACCTGTACAATGCGGGTCGGCTTGCGATTTTCCTCGGCGATGGAACTGGCCGATTCACCGCCTTCACCAACTATCCCACGCTCAGCAATCCCTACTACCAAACCGTGACGGATCTCAACGGTGACGGAAAGCTCGACATTCTTGTGGCGAATTCTTCGTCGGGAAAAGTGAGCGTGTTTTATGGCCTGGGTGATGGGACTTTTCAGCCGCGCGTGGATCTGACAGCAGATAGTGGCACAATTGACATCGCTGTGGCGGATCTGGTGGGGGATGGCAAAGCGGACGATCTTGTCGTGCTGAACCGCAACGCTCAAAACTTCATGGCGCTCATTGCCAACGGCGATGGGACCTACAAAGCCCCTGTGTCCTATGCTGCGACGACGACTGCGGGGGCTTTGGCTCTCTATGACTTTGACGCTGACGGCCGACCTGATGTGGTGGTGATTTCAGGGAGCACGCTTTGCTACTTCGCAGGCAATGGAGACGGAACTTTCGCGGCGAGGAAGACCTTCGAAGTGGGCACCTCCGACCCCTATCAGCTCGCTCTTGCAGACATGGACTCCAACGGCACGATGGATGTTGTCATCGCTTCGTACACCGGCAATGCCGTGGTCACCGTGATGAATCTGGGCAAAGGGCAATTTGGCGGCGGTCTCATTTTTCCCGTGAGTGCGAACCCCATCGCCGTCGCATTGGGAGATTTCAATCGTGACGGGCGCATAGATGTCGCAACGGCGAACTATAATTCGGACGACATAGCCATCCTGAGCTCGTTGCCGAGCCAACCGTTCTCCTTGGATGCCACGACACTCCTGCAAGGCGGCGCCGTGCGGGGAATCTTGGTGGATGCTTCGGACGTGGATTATTGGAGCTTCTCAGCGAATGCCAACGACAAGATGACCATTGCTGTGGAGTCTGCGGACGCACACTACCTGAGTCGGCTTCACTACTCTCTCATCAAGCCCGATGGTCGGGCTTTCGATGACTTCTATCCAGAGGCTTACGGACGCGGAGACTACAGCGCAGTCCTGACCGCGTCCGGAAACTACACCATCCGGGTCGAACCTTATGACGCTTATGTCGGCGAGTATCGTCTGCGTGTCACCCTTGCGCCGAATTCCTACCAGTACGAAACCGAGAACAACAACACGGCTGCCACTGCGGATGCACTGTCGTTCACCTTCACCGGAGGGCGTCAGACCGCCGATGTGTTTGGTTATTTCGGAAGTGGAGATTCTGCGGACTTTTTCCGATTGGGGAATCTTTCAGGAGGAACCGAGATTGCTCTGAAGCCGGCCCGCCCAGCGACGGGAACAGTCCTCGCCATCCCAGCGGTCTTCAACCCTGCGGGCGCCCTCGTTGCGTCCGGATCTCCCGGGCAGACCGATTTTACCTATGTCATCCCGGCAGGTCAGGGGGGCGCCTATTCCGCCCGACTCACTCCTGCCTTTGCGACGCTACCTTCTGGCGCCACCACTGCGCTTTGGTTTGATGGCGCAACGGCGAGCGTGAATGTCGGGGCTTGGAGTCCGGGGAACAAATTCGCTGTGCAAGCGTGGACGATGCCCACAGGTCCCAACCCCGGTCGACGCACTATCGCAGGCGCCATGGGGGGCTGTCAGGATTGGGGAGTGGTTTTGTTGGATGGACGTCCTGGAGTTTCCTACCGGCCGCTTGGAGGCGGTTGCAGCAGTACGATCACGGCGCCGGGCCTCGCTGAGCCTGGCAAATGGATGCACATTGCGGGTGTCTCCGACGGCACGAATGTGTTCCTCTATGTGAACGGTGTTTTGGCGGCTTCAGCTCCCGCGGCCCCTGACTGGGCGCCTTATGGAGGAGGCGTTCTCATTGGCGCGGAGATTTGCTGTGGCAACTACTACAACGGGCTCATCAGTGGGGTCTCCATCTGGAATCGACCCCTGACTTCGCAGGAGGTCACCGCTTTCGCTGGAACGAATCCAACGGGGAATGAAGCAGGTCTTGTCGGATACTGGCCACTTGATGAAGGAACCGGTTTGACCGTGAAAGATCTGGGCTCACTTCATCGCACCGGCACTCTTGTGAATGGCGTCACTTGGGCAGCCTTGGCCGCAGGAAGCCGGAGTGGCGCCGGCATTCTCGCGGAGTATCGTCTCGGTATTTCATTGCGCGATGTTGTTCCTCCTTCCATCACCGGGACAACCCTTCCCGCCGCGGGTTCTTCCACGAACACGCTCATCGATCGATTTGATGTGAGTTTCTCCGAGGATATGGCTCCGGCAACCGTGACTGCCGCGGGCAGCTATGAACTTCGCAACGCAGGTCCTGATCTGGTTTTCGACACCGCCGATGACTCCACCTATACCGTTCTGAACGTTCCGGCTTATACGACTGGATTGGTGGCCTCGTACCTCATTCCCGATGGCCCGCTGCAGCCCGGTCGATACCGGTTCACGGCTCGCACCACTTTGGCCGACACGAGTGGCAATGCCCTATCCTCCAGTTTTGTTCAGATCTTCACTCTGACAACTCTCGCTGGGTTCGCTCAGGAAACACGGAGCAACGACACCATTGCGACCGCGGTGCGACTGGGACAACCTGCAGGTGGGATCCTCGGGCCTTTCCGTCCAGGCGCAGGGCTTGGAGTGGGCGGCAATCCGGAGTATGCGCTCCTCCAGGATTTGAACAACGATTCCAAACTCGACTTGCTCGTCATCAACTACGGCGCGAACTCCAACGCGGTTTACCTGGGCAATGGGGATGGGACCTTCGTTCTCAAAACCAATTGGCAGGGATCTGGCAAAGGAGGGCTTCAACCGGTCTTGGCCGATTTCAACGGTGACACCTTCCTGGATCTTGCTGTGGGGAACTATGGCTCTGCGAGCGTTTCCATCTACCTGGGGAATGGGACCGGCGGATTCAACACTAAGACGAACTATGACACAGGAGTGAACCCGGTCGGGGTTGTCGCGGGCGACTTCAACAAAGATGGGAGGATGGATCTCGCTTTGGCGAATTACGGAAGCAGCACCCTGAGCGTTCTCCTAGGCAAGGGAGATGGCACCTTCCAACCCGCGGTGACCTACCCTGTCGGAGGACGGCCTTATCAGTTGGTGGCTGGAGATTTCAACAACGATGGGCGTCTTGATTTGGTATGTCCCAACTCCGATACCGACAACCTTGCGCTCTTCATCGGAAAGGCCGATGGCACTTTCTTCGCGCCGACCACCATCCCCGCAGGCGATGCACCTTACTCCGCCCGGGCCGCTGACTTGGACGGGGATGGCAACCTGGACCTGGTTTCCGGGAGCTCTGATGGGACGCTTTATATTCTTCGCGGGAATGGGAACGGCACCTTCCAGCCTCCTTTGAAACTGGCGACTGGTTTGAGTCCCCAATACGACATTGCTGTGGGCGATTTCGACAAGAACGGACGCTTGGACATCGCCGTGACGGGATACAATCAGGATCGGGTTGCGATCCTGCTTCAGTCCTCCACGATGGTCTTTGAACCGTCTCAATCCTTCCCTGTTGGCAATTCTCCTATCGGCGTTGCCGTCGGAGACATCAATGGTGACGGACGACCGGATCTGGTCATCGCGAGCTATACCGACAGCCAACTCACTTTTCTCCTGGGACGTGAAACAGAGTCGTTGCCTCCCGATGGACCGACCCAGGTCATCGCCACCGCTCGAGGTTTGCTCTTCAACAACTCCGATCAGGACTTTTGGAGCTTCCCCGCGAAGGCCGGAGACTCCGTGCAGGTGGCGTTGGAAAATGTGGGAGATCCTGGAGCCACAGGTCGATGCATCGACCTTTACGCACCGAACGGCAGCGTGCTCGAGAACTGGTGCACGGATTACTACGGTCGCGGAGGTTTCTCCCGTTCTTTGCCGAATTCCGGAATCTACTACCTCCGTGTCCGGAACAACTACAACTCCATCGTGGAGTATCGCCTTCGGGTCTCCGTTGTGTCTGCGCCGGTGCAGGTCGATTCCGAATACAATAGCGCCTATCAGAGCGCTCAGGGTCTTGTGTGGAGCGCGGCTGCGGGTCAGCGATCCGCCACGGTTTTTGGAGCCTTGCACCGGGACGACCCGGCCGGGGACTTCTACAAGCTTGGCAACCTGGCTGCCGGCGTTCTGATTCAGCTGACCGCAAACGATCCACCCCACAGCACGCTCACCCATCAGTGGGCCCTCTTCAAAGGAGGAGCGCTGGTCACCAACAGCGCTCCTGCTGCGACTTCCTTTGCCTACTCGGTGCCCGTCGGCGCCGCGGATGATTATGCTGTCCGTGTTCAGGCTGTGGCCGGCACTGATGGACTGATGGCGACATACCTCCTGACGCTGCAGCTCTTTGACGGAGAGGGACCCCAGGTCGTGTCGACATCGCTTCCCGCCCCGGGTACGACGACCTTTGATTTGTTGGATCGCTTCTCGGTCAGTTTTTCAGAAGACCTGAATCCTGAAGTCACCCGTTTGGCCCGTCGGCCCTCTTTGTATGGCGGACATGCCTATCTCAGAACCTCGGTCGCATCGTCATGGCGTGTTGCCGCTGCGGAGGCGAAGGCGATGGGGGGCAATCTCGTCACCATCAATGATGCCTCCGAGAATCAATGGCTGCTCGACCAGTTTGGCGGCGGTCTGTGGATCGGACTCACGGATGAGGCCCAGGAAGGCGCCTTCGCGTGGCAGGACGGCGCACCGCTGAGTTACGTCAACTGGAACCCGGGTGAACCCAACAACTCCGGTCAAGAAGACTACGCAGTGCTCATGAACGGCGGACAATGGAATGACGAGAGTCTGGCTGCCTCGCACTTTGGGATCATCGAGTTCTCCGGTGTGGACAGCGACGGCGATGGGATGCCGGATACGGCGGATGCCTACCCATCGGATCCGCTCAACGTGTTCGATCTGCGCGCCGCCGGCGCCGATGATCTTTTCGATACCCCAGACGATGTGATCTATCAGTTGCAGGCGTCGGATTACGCTTCGGGCACATCCATGTCGTTCTTCGTCCTGAATGGACCTCTTCAGGAAGGACGTGTGCGATTCCGCGTGACTCCATCGATCCGTGATGTTTTTGGGAATCTGGCGGCCTCGACTTATGACCAGATCTTCCGTTTGGGAGGCGTGACTCCTTTCCAAACCGAAACCCAATCCGACGACCTTCCGGCCACGGCTGTCGCTTTGGCCCTTCAGGAAGGGCCGGCGAATTTCTCGACCGCGGCTGGTCGAGGCAAGCTTTCATCCAACGCGGACCTTGATTATTGGAGCTTGAATGCGAAGGCGGGAGATCTTCTCACGCTCTCTGTCGACATACCCGGCAACCCTGGAGCAAGCCGTTTACGCTATCAGGTGTTGAACCCCGACGGCAGTGTCGCCTTCAATCAGGTCAGCGACTACTACGGCCCCGGCTATTGGGGGCCGATCCCTCTGGCAGCAACAGGGACCTATCGCTTGCTCGTGTCGGCCTACGATGGCTACCTCGGTGAATACCGCTTCCGTGTGTCACTGGCCAGTCCACCCTTGCTTGTGGAGGTGGAACCCAATGAGACCATCACGACCGCCACTCCGCTTGCTTTCCAACAGGACGCCAACGCGCGGTTCGCCAGTGTCCTTGGAACCCAGGGCCTGATAGTCGATCTTGACTACTTCGACCTTGGGATCCTGACCAATGGGTCTTCCGTATTCCTCAACGTTCGATTGCCTCAGTCCTCCTCCTTCGTTCCTGTTGTGGCCCTCTACAACGCGGGAGGACAATACCAGGAGGAAGTGCAAGGAGGTCGGTCGGGGGATGGAATCGCTGAGGTGAGAATCCTGACGACCGGGAAGTATTTCGCCCTTGTTCGAGGCGGGGCCGGAAGTCCTTCGACTCTCAATGCCCAATACCAGCTGGATGTGCAGGTCGTTCCCACAGGCACTGTGAGCTTCCCCAACTTGCAGGTCACGGGAACAACCTTCCCGGGGGGCGCGCCATTGAGCGGGCAGGATATTTCCTTCGGGTTCACCGTCGCGAACGTAGGCCAGCTGGCGACACCGGTCGGCTCCTGGGTCGATCGCGCGGTGTTGTCGCAGAATTCCGTTCTCGGCGATGCCGATGACATTCCCCTTGGATTCTTCAACCACCTCGGAGCGCTGAATGCCGCCCAGGGTTACGCCGTGAATGGCTCCGCAACCCTGCCTGAAGGAGTGAGCGGGGATTTTTATCTGATCGCACAAACAGACGCTGGAAATGTGGTCAACGAGTTCATTTTCGAAACTGACAACGTGACGGTTTCTGCGGGAACTTTCCATGTCACACGAGCTCCCTATCCTGACTTGAAGGTGGAGGACCTGCAGTGGAGTGGTCCGACAGGGAAGGGTGATTACACCTTGCGGTGGCGTACGGCCAATCGCGGGGATGGGTCGGCAAAGAAAGGTTTCCGTGATCGGCTGATTGTCCGCAACCTGAACACTGGACAGGTGCTCGCGACTTCCGATATTCCCGTTTCCCCCGGATTTGCGGCAGGAGCGCTTCTCCAACGCGAGACGGTGGTCACCACGACCAACGCCGGAACTTATCTGGTTCAAGTCGCCACAGACGCACTCGATGAGGTCTTCGAGTTCGACGCGACCAGCCACTCCAGCGCCGAAAACAATACGGCCACCACCCAGTTCATCATCGCGCAATACTTCGACATTGCTGTCGTTGCTTTGCCCGCCGAGGGAGGTTCAGTCACCGGTGGTGGATCCTTCGTGAGTGGAAACCCAGCGACTGTGACGGCCAAGCCCAACACAAACGATCGGCCGTATTTCTTCGTCAATTGGACGGAGGCCGGAGTGTTCCAGAGCGCGGCAACCGACTACACCTTCTCGGTGTCCCGTCCACGCTCGTTGGTTGCGAACTTCAGTCTTCCTGCCTACTCGGTTCTTGCATCCAACAATCCGGTCGTCGCCGGAAGCGTGGACGGGCAGGGAACCTATTTCCACGGGGCTACCGCAGTGCTGACGGCCAATCCGAACCCCGGATATCGATTCATCAACTGGACCGAGCAGGGGCAGGTCGTGGGCCTGTTTCTCAAGTTGACCAATTCTGTGACCACGAATCATTTCATCGTGGCGAACTATGCCGAGGCGAATCCCAAGCACGTCGTCACCACGGCGACATCGCCCGAAAATCTGGCGACGGTCTCAGGATCCGGGACCTTCAGCAACGGGCAGTCCACAACGGTCGCCGCTCCCTCGCTCATTACCAATTCTCCCACGCTCTTCAGCTTCCGGGAATTCCGTCTCAACGGAGCTCCGAACGGATTGAGTCCGAGCTTCAGCAAAACCTTCTCAACCTTGGATCCGAGCAACATCCAGTATGTCGCTTACTACGATTCCAACAGCCTGTTGCCCGTGGTCGTGAAAGCGGTGGGCGGGTTTACCAACATCGCGGTGGGCGGATTTTCAACCGTGACCAACCCGGTTCCCGCCACGACACAGTATTTCATCACACTTCAGTTCGATCGCTCCATGAACCCGGGTGTCACACCCCTGGTGCTCATCACCAACGCGGGTGCTTCGGTCCAACCTGTGGTCACAGGCGCCGGTTACTGGCTCGCAACGATCGCGTCCAATGATACCTATCGCACCCCTCCCATCACCTTCAGCAATGGGATGGATGGATTGGCGATTGTGAAAGTTTCCAAGGCGACCGATGTGGGAGCGCTCAAGATGGATCCTGCGGATGTGATGGCCATGCGCATCGACGTCACACCGCCCGCACAGCCTCAGATCACCTTGGTGTCCTCAAATTCATCGTCGGCCACCTTCAGCTGGGATGCCTATTCACCGCCTGCGGACCTGGGAAGTTTCCGGGTCTATCGCTCACTCGCTCCATTTACCTCGCTGGCTGGCCTGCCTCCGCTGACCACGCTAGGCAAGAACGCACGATCGTTCTTCTTCGGAGGCCTGGCATTGGATACCCCCTATTATGTCGCGATCGTCGCCGTGGATGATGCGGGCAATGCGCCTCTCTCGACGACCTCAACCCTCCTGACACTCCCACGTTCGATTCCTCCTCCCGTGGCCTTGACCGTCACGGCATCGGACCTGACCACGGCATCGCTTTCATGGCCGGGATATTCGACAGCAAGCCTGCTCGGGTTTGACGGATTCAAGGTCTTCTACCAAACCAGTCCTTTCTCATCGGTCCAGGGCCTGACCGCCAAACAGAGCCTCGCCGCAGGTGAGCGCAACTTGAACGTTCCAGGATTGGACCGGCATCTCACCTATTATTTTGCTGTCGTCGGATTCAATTCGGCCGGCGGACTCAACGTGTCCGTGACGTCGCAGAAATGGAGTGATCCTTTTGCCGGGAAGATCACTTCCAGTCTCACCCTGGGTTCTGCGCAGGCATCGGTGATCGACATCCTGCAACCGATGCTGGTGACGAGTAACTCGACGCTCACAATTCGAGCAGGAACCACGGTTCGTTTCGCGCCAGGCGCGGGGATCGTGGTGGATCAGGGAACAGTCATCGCCAATGGCGCCGCGCTCGATCCGATCATCCTCACCTCGTCCAACGATGCTCCAGGGTTCGAAGCCAACCCCGGGGATTGGAGTGGCATTGTCCTCGGAACCGGTTCCGGCAACTCGACACTGCGCCACATGTTCATCCGCTACGGCGCCGGTCTGACGCTCAGTAACAGCTCGCCGACCGTCGAGGCGGTGACCGCCACACGCAACACCCCCGCGGGTTTGCGACTGCTGGGGAATGCCTCATTGACCACGACCGCCGCATTGATCGCATTCAACGACATCGGATTGCAGAATCTTTCGAGCGGGTCGCTCAGTGTGACACAGTCGGTGGTTAAGAACAACGGGACGAACGCCCTGGCAGGGGCGGGATCATTGATCGTCGCGACAGAGAACTGGTGGGGAACACCGGTGGCCGCCGATATCGCCGCCACACTCCGGGGTTCTGTGGATCGCAATGCCTTTCTATTGGGCGAACCGCTTCTGACTCCCGCCATCGGCTTGTTGAACAATGTCACACAGGTGGGGAGCCGTGATATCTCCATTCGCCTGGCCTGTCGCACCGCGGACGCCATGCGCGTCAGCGAGAACTCCGCGTTCTTGGCCGTGTTCTATCAGGCCTTCTCCTCTCCGGTTCCTTTCCAACTCAGCGAAGGAGGCGGCGCGAAGACAATCTATGCGCAATTCCGCAGTGTCACCGGACAGACCAGCGCGCCCGTTGCGCTCAACCTGACCTACATCACCGCGGGTCCGACCCTCGCCACGGTGAGTTTGACTGAGGGACAGAATGTGACCCGACCTCTGACCATCACAGCCAGTGCCTCTGCGCCGCTTGGGATGTCGGGGATTGATCTGCTGGTGGATGATGAGTTGGTGACGACCCAGGCGGGAGGTTCATTCTCCTACCGTTACGATGTTCGCACCCAGTCGAGCGGGGTGCATCGCGTGAAAGTTGCCGCCCGGGACACCAGTGGCAATCTCGCCACCCGCGAGCTCAACATCACCCTGAACCTGGCCCCGCCTCCAGCCCCTGTGATCACAACTCCCGCCGTGGATTTGAATGGGAATGACCGTTCGATCACGGTGAAAGGCACCGCGGAACCGCTCATTCCGATTCGTTTGATCGTGAACAGCACCCCCGCCGTGACAGGAGCGGCGGATGCAAATGGCAACTGGAGTTTCGACAACGTTCCTCTGGTCGAAGGGAACAATGCTTTCGTGGCGTCGGCGTTCGATGCTTTGGGATCCGCCGCGTCTGAGGTTCGAAACGTTGTGAGCGACACCGGACCTCCCACCGCGCCGATCCTCGATACCCTCTACTACAATCTGATCGAGGGACTCAGCCTGACCTGGGTGTTCGCTCCTACGGGCGAGCGTCCGACCTTCTTCCGCGTCTACTGGCATTCGAACTCCTTCACTACGACCGGGCAGGCGGGTCAGCACAGCAGCTTCCAAACCGCAATGACCTTCCGTCCGTCTGGGCTCCAGCCCGGAAAGTATTTCTTCGCCGTGGCGGGCTATGATGCGGCGGGGAACGAGAGCGCGCTCTCCAATGTGATGCCGTTCCTCTACGATCCGATCCCTCCGTCGTTCATCGTTTCCTTCGACAAGGTCGCGCCTGTCGGGGTCGGACCGTTGAAGATCACGATCGTTGCCTCTGAGCCCCTGGTGAGTCCACCGACCCTGACCCTGCTGCCCTATAACAGCACTCCCGTTTCACTCACGGTGAGCAACGCGGCGCTCAACACCTTCGAGGCGGTGTTGAACGTGACTCCCGCGTTCCCGTCGGGAGCGCTCGGGATGATCATCACGGGTCGTGACCTCTCCGGGAACACCTTCAATGGGCCGCCGTCGGGTCAACCGATGCAGATCGATGTCCAGGCTCCGTCCGGTCGTGTGGTCACCGTTCCTCCAGGCCCTGTTCAGACCACGAACTCTCCGGTCGTGACTGTCAGTCTCACACTCAGTGAGCCTGCGAAACCCGGCACAACTCCCACGATGAATTTCGCTCCGCCTGTCGGACCTCTGACCCCCGTTGTTCTTGCGGGCAGTGGATCCAATTGGGTGGGAACATTTACCGCTACGCCGTCGATGGGTTCAGGATTTGGAAATTTCACGCTCACTGCGCGGGATGCCCTCGATAACCTCGGTCAGGTAATCTCCTCCGGCCAATCGCTGGAGCTCTACAACACGCCGCTGCCCAAACCGCCGGGTCAGCCGGTCAATTTCCAGGTCGCGAGCCTGAGCGAAGGACGTGTTCGGTTGAGCTGGAACTCTGTTTCGAATGCCGAGCTCTATCGCCTCTATTCACAGCCCGGGACGAACATCCTTCTCGTGCCGACCACGCTTGTGGCCGACAACATCCTCTCCAACTCCTGGGTCGATCTGCCGCCGGCTGACGGCTATTTCCTCTACGTCGTTTCGGCGGTTCGCCGTGGCGCGGAAGGAACGAACTCCATCACACGCGCTGTGTTGTCCGATCGCACCCCGCCTTCAGCCCCGATCCAGGTGGCCGTTCAGTTGCTCAGCAGCGGCGTGCAGGTCGCCTGGAAACCCGGGACGGGCGAAGCGCCATATTCCTACAAGGTGTACCGGAACGGTCAGCTGATCCGCAACTTGGGCGGGGCAGAGCCAAACGCCGTCAATGATTCACCTCCTCGAGGTGTGATGAGTTACACAGTGGCTGCGGTGGACAACCTCGGTAATGAGGCTTTGAGCGCTCCTGCGGTGATTGAGCTCTTCGTGGGGGCGGTTCAAAACTTTACCGCGATGATTCGTGCCGGACAGGCGCCGGTGCTCAGCTGGAATTCCTCCGACAACACGGCCGTGGGTTACAATGTCTATCGAAATGGAGTGAAGCAGAACGGCGCTCCCGTAACGGCGCTTCAATTTACAGACAGTCTGGGGATTCCGTCCGGAAGCCGCGTCCAGTACGTGGTTCGTTCGGTGAACTCCACGAATGCTGAAAGCGCGCCGCGAACGGTGGATGTGAATGACGTGACATTGGATCTCTTCCAGAACCTTGCGAACACGGCGGAGCAACCGCTGGTCACGGACTACTTCGACAACCTGTTCGTTGTGGCATCGAATCGAACCACCTCCGCTCCGTTGCCAGCCGGAGTGGTTCAGGTGCGACGTTCGATTATCGGCCTTCCGTCCATCACCCGCAGCAACTCGGTTCACACGGTCGTGCCGCAAGCCGATGTGCTTGAGAGCTCCGTCATCCTGCCTGCCTCTTCGGTGACCGATCCTCAGACCTTCCTCGTCCGCCTCTATCAGGAGGTCGATGCCGGGGGCAGCACCGCGATCTACGAGAACAGCTTCGGCGGGGGTACCGTCGTGCGTCCCCAAAGCCGCATCACTCTCAGCGCAACCCAGCCGCCCTTGGCTGGAGGGCTCTCCACCCTGAGCGTCATCGTGTTCAATCCTGGCTTTGCCGACATCGACCTCTTGGTCAATCGCAACAACGGGGTGGATCCCGGCGACCTGAATGTTTCGGTCCGCAATCCTCTCGGCGCCGAAGTCACTCATCTGGTCTACAAAGGCACACCTCCCGGCGCCAGCTTCACGGCGGATGGACGCGGGTATCTGCGAATCCCTGCAGGCGGATCCCGGAACATCATCGTCGATGGGATCCTCGTGCCCGAGGCTTTGTCGACGAATACCGCCACCTTCGTTGCGACCTGCGACAAGATTTACTATCACCTGGCTCGTCCCGAGGAGGATGTGTCCGGGCCCATCTCGGGTTCGATGGTGTCCGATCTTTCCGTTACTCCGTATTACGGCATCGCGAAGACCGATCGGCTCCTGTACGCCGATGACCGCCCCATTTTGATCAGCGGCCAGGCGATCGACCGGCTCAGCGGCAATCCGAAGCCCAACGCACTCCTTCGCATCGGTTTCGCAATCAGCGGCGCCAAGTTCTGGCAGAACGTCACGAGCGATATTTCGGGTGGCTTTACCTACCTCTACTCCCCGCCGCAAGGCATGAGTGGAACGCTCCATATTTGGGCAGCGCATCCGGACGTGGTCGACACGCTCAATCAGGTTGAGGTGAAGCTCTATCGCTGTTACCTGAGCCCGGCGAATGTCGACATCCGCATGTCCAAGAACGGCACGCAACGCTTTTTCCTCACGCTCATCAACACCGGTGACGAGCTGCTCACCGGGTTCAGTCTCACGGCCCAGACATTTGCCTTTGATGGTCCGGGCAAGACACTGACCACGAAGATCAAGGCCCGGTCCTTGATGGAAACCAACTTCATCCTACAGCCCCGCTCGACCGAGAAGATCAACTTTGAGCTCGAAGCGGAGTTGGATGCGCCAGATCTCGCCGGGATTGATTTCTCACTGCGATCCAGCGAGGGAGCGTCGGCGAAATTCCATGCGAATCTGACGCTTCTCGAGGCCGATCCGCTGCTCGTGGTGATTGAGCCCTCCGTGGGGTATGTGGAGGCGAGCGTCAATCGCGGCGAGCTTCGGAGCAAGTCGATCACGATCCTGAACCGCGGTCTGCGTCCGTTGGAGGGAGTCGCCATGCAGATGCCGACCAATGTTGCGTGGATGTCCGTGAACCTCCCTGCCGATGCCCGCGGCGTGATCTCATTGCCCGACCTTCCCATCGGCTCGAGCAACAGCTTCACGATCGTCTTCGCGCCGCCTGCATCCACCGCTCTGGATTCATTCCAGGACAAGTTGATCATCCGTGGAACCAACTCGCCCGCGGTCTTTGAAGTGGGACTCTATGCGCTCGTCACCTCCGAAGCCAAGGGCAGTGTGAAGTTCTACGTGGATGACATTCTCGTCGAGGCGGTGCCGAACGCGACCGTTCGGATCCGCAATACTTTGCTGGGTCAGGATTTCACGGTGAAGACCGATGCCAACGGGTTCGTGACGGTGAATGACTTGCAGGAAGGTCCTTGGGCCTGGCAGGTCACCGCGTCCGGACACTCGGCCCAGGTCGGTGTCATCGATGTGATTCCGGATCAAACCGTGCTGGTGGAAACACGATTGTCCCGGGCATTGGTCACGGTGAATTTCTCCGTGGTGCCGGTCCCCTACACCGACCGATACGAAATCGTCATCGAGCAAACATTCGAAACCCATGTGCCCGCGCCGGTCCTCGTGCTGACACCGCCGCACATGGACTTCAAGAACGTCGGATATGGGTACGAGGTGACCTATATTGTGACCGCCAAGAATTATGGACTCATCCAACTGACGGATGTGACCATCCGCGGCATGAGTGATGGGCATGGGGGCGTGCTGTCACCGCTGATCAGTTATATTCCGATCCTGCGGGCCCAGGAATCGGTGGAGATTCCGATGCGGTTCACATTCCTCGCTCCGACGGCTAAATCCGGATCCGGCAGCGGAGGCAAAGTGGCGAGAAACTACACGGACCGGAGAAAGAATCTGACTCGCGACATCGATGCGGATGGCAACATCACGGGCGGAGTTCAGTTCCCACCCTCGTTCGGAGACAACGCGACGCCTGCCCAAGGGTTCGCGGATTGTGCGACGGGCGGGTTGGGTGGCCTGGCCGATTTCTTCGGTGGTTTGATGGCGATCGCAAATGGATGCGCGACCTGCGCTGATCTTCGAACAGCATTGCAAGTGGCGGCGACTGTCGCCGTGACTTACGCATTGCTCTGCTCACCGACATTCAGTCCCTTCCCGGTCTCCCCATTGCCCTGTCCGTCTGGGAACTGGGTGGTTTCATTCTTCATCAACCTCGCGAGCTGTATCTGCCAGGCGCTCGGATGCTTTGGTTCTGGAGGCAACGGCGGTGGCAATAGTAATGGCGGGAGTGGCAACAACTCACCCCAGGGATTCGCGCAGTTCAGTCCGAGTGGTCCAGGTTGCTTTGTGAAAGGCACCCTGGTTCATATGTTCGATGGGTCCACGAAGACCATCGAGGATGTGAAGCCTGGCGACCATGTGAAGACGGGTATCAGCGCCCAGGAGTTCGCCCTGGTTCGCGAAGTTCAGTCCCGACAGATCCCCGATCTGCTCGTCCTGGACTGCGGTCAACGATCCCTCGAGACCAGCCCTGAACACCAGCTCTGGGTGGATGGCAAAGGCTGGACCACAGCGAGTCATTTGAAAGCGGGCGACTGGCTCTCTGATCTGGACGGCAAGCGCGTCCGCATTGCTGACATCCGATCCCTGCATCGGGAGACCACCGTTTACACCTTCGTGAACTCCGGCGATCACACCTTCTATGCCAATGGAATCCTGGTGCATGACAGCTGTGGGACTCCGGCAATTCTTTCGCCCTATGCCCGCCCTCTGCTGCCGACCATGCCTAGCGAGGGAACGCGGACAAAGGAGGTGGTCCGATGAACTCTCAAACTCAACACGAGACCGAATCCGCAGTGAATACTTCGTATCTGAACCGTCTGGGCCGTGCGTCGCTGAAGATCCTGGCCATCGTCGCTCTCCTCGGCGCCCTTCCATTGCTGCACGGCCAGCAACAGTTCCAGGGCGTTTGCTCGCGGGTCAAGATCCAGATCGAGCAGGAGCTCACCCTCGAGCGCATTGGCTTTGAAGCAACGCTTGAAGTCACCGACAACGACGGTTCAGATCCGATCACAGACTTCTTCGCCGAGCTCACGTTCGAGAATCCAGTCGGGACGAATGGATTGCCCGTGGATGCTTCATCGTTGTTCTTTGTTCGTGCTCCGACCTTCGAGAACATCAGTACCATCGATGGATCGGGGGTGATCTCCCCCACGACCAAGGCCGTCGTGAAGTGGTTCATCATCCCCAAGATCTCTGCGGGCGGAAAAACTCCAACCGGGCAGCGCTATCGCGTGGGTTGTAAACTCGCCGGGAAGATCCGCGGGTCCACCATTCCTTCCGACGTTCTGTTTGCCATCCCTGACACGATCACGGTCCGGCCTGAGCCCCAGCTTGAGATCACCTATTTCCAGCCTCGGGATGTTCAGGGCGATGATCCGTTCACACCCGAGGTGGAGAGCCCCATTCCCTTTACCCTCGGCGTATTGGTCAAAAACGTCGGCTACGGGACGGCGCGCAAGCTGAAGATCGATTCCAAACAGCCAAAGATTGTTGAGAACATCAACGGCCTCCTTCTCGTGGCCCAGCTCCTGGGCGCTCGCGTGATGGATGTGCCGCTGCGCACTTCCAGCCTGCTCGTGGATCTTGGAGACATACAGCCCGGTGAAGCGCGCAAGGGTTCCTGGGACATGATTACTTCATTGTCAGGCGAGTTCGTTGACTTCAAGGCGAGTTATAAGCACTCGAGCGACCTCGGCGGCGAGGAGACTTCCGTGATCGTCGCCTTGAACGCGCACCTCATTGCGAAGGAGGTCATGAACGATCAACCGGGTCGCGATGGAATCAAGGATTTCCTCGCCGATGTGGACCGTGATCCCGACATGTATCCCGACACCTTGTTCGAAAGTCAGGGAGAAGTGCTGCCGGTCAATGTGCTATCCAACGCGGTCGTGGTCGGGAGTGCGGGCGCTGGCGGAACGTTCGATGTGCAGGTGGTCGCTGACAAGGATGGATGGGGCTATGTGCGTGTCGTGGATCCCGGTCAGGCCAAGCTCAAGATCGGGAGCGTGCTGCGCTCCGATGGAAAGGTGGTCAACACGAACAACGTGTGGACCAACATCCGTTACACCCGTCTCGGGAATATCCGGCAAAACTGGCTCAACATCTTCGATCGTGTGGACCTTGGAAACTACACCTACCACATCGCCTATGCCGCTGGAGGGCCGGATACGGTTGCTCCTGTGACCACTCTTCACTTCGCCGGACCGGCAACCGAGAACGGGGGGAGCACCTATATCACCCGGGACACTCAGATGTACTTCATCTCGGAGGACGTCAGCCCCGTGAGCATTGTCTACAGTCTCACCAATTCCCCTTTCGTTCCTGCGCTGCCCTTCAGTCTGAACCAACCAGGCGCCTACTCCCTGGTCTACTATGCGACCGACAGTTCCGGGAACAAGGAAGTGGCCAAGACCAACACCCTCGTGGTGTCGGGCGAGGCTTCTCTTGATTTTGCAAGCGTGACCAGCCCGTCCGATCCTATTTATGTTCCGGGCGATGCCCTGTCGATACGGGTGTCAGAGGCTCCCATTCGATTTCAGATTCAGCCGAATCCAGCCGAAACCCTCGCGCAGTTGGATGTGTTTCAGGGCGTGATCGGCTGGGCGACAGTCTCCAACACGCCCAGTTCTCCCACCACCAGCGCTTCGGCCTCGTTGGTGGTGGGTGGAGACGCCGTGGACTTCTACCGCTACAAGCTGGACGGATCCGCATGGACAGCTGAGAGGCCTGTGTCCTCTCCCATAACGCTCACCGGACTTTCCAGTGGATCTCACACAGTCGCGGTGATCGGACGTTCTTCACGCGGTGGTTATCTGGCGGACAGCAATGCGGTGGTCGTTACATGGACAATCGATCCGGCGGCTCCCCCCATCCTCGTGTCTGCGGCGCCCGCAACGCCCAGCCGTGTTCGCAATGCGACGCTGAAGGTGGCGGGACCTGGGGTCACCGATTACCGTTGGACGATCAACGGTTCCTTCTTCCGCGCCGAGGTCCCGGTCTCGACGCCCCTCATCCTTCCAACACTCTCACCCACCCAGCAGGTGGTGTTGGTGGTGGGGAAGTCAGGCGGTGTGTTTCAGTCGACCAAGAATCCCACCACGGTGACATGGCTGACAGACCCCACGTACGGCTCTGACTTCTCAACCCTCGCCCGGGTTTTCAGCATCACCTACAGCAACGTCGCAAACGCGCCGCTCACCTACGCCTGGAACGGCAAGGACAAGGCGGGCGCGATTCTTCCTCCCGGGTTCTACACGGTCCGCATCACGCTGAGCGATGCGTTGGGCCGAACCAACTTTACCACCAGGGTGGTCGAGATTGGAAACCTGACCGATGCGCCTGCAACGCTGGCCGACGTGATCCGAGGTCCGCGAAATCCGCATGCACGGGGACGCTGGTCGGTCTGGCAGGATCAGAGTGATGGTTACTCGCAGATCTACGCCCAGGATTTAAGCGATCCAGCCGCGCAGCCTGTAAAGCTCACCTCGGGCATTCTGAGTCAGGAGTCCCCCAAAACCGACGGACGTCATGTCGTCTGGCAGGGCCGTCAGACCAATGCCACGTGGGATATCTACATCAAAGATCTGAAGAGCGCCGCGCCCGCGCGCAAGTTGACCGACACTCCTGGTCGCGATGAGATCAATGCGTGTATCGAGTGGCCGTGGATTGTTTATCAAAGCCGCGTTGCCGGGAACACAACCGCGCCCTGGCAGCTCCGGGCTCATCATGTCATCACAGGCGAGACGACACTGGTATCGCCATCGGCGCAAGACGAGCTGGATCCCGATATCCAGGAGGCACGGGTCGTTTGGCAGGATTTCCGAAACACGGGCTTTGGTGAGATCTACTTCAAGAATCTCGAAACCGGAGAAGCCCGACGCATCACGACGAACACCTTCGGTCAGTATAGCCCGGTGATCTACGATCGTTGGATCGTCTGGGCCGACAACCGAAATTCAGAGGTCGATCTCTACGGTTATGACCTGCTTCGCAATGTCGAGGTGCAGATCACGGACACGCCCGAGGATGAGTTTCGTCCCTATCTCGATGGCGACTGGGTGGCTTGTCTCGAAGACTCGCTGGGCGTGGAGCAACCGAACCTGCGCCTGATCCATCTGCCGTCATTGCGCGCGGTTCCGATCACGCGGTCGCGCACTCAAAAGGAGCGTGTTGCCATCTCGGGCGGCAAAGCGATCTGGCAGGAAGCGGTGACGAACCTTGCGCGGATTCAGGTCGCGGAGCTTCCGGCGCTTCAAGGGGTGTTCCAAAATGTCAATGCCGTTGCGATCACTCCCGCCATGGTGGCCTCGCAGAAGAATGCCTTCACGTTGCTCAGCCTGTGGCATCAACAAGCCGGCGTGACGTCCATCACCCGCTACACGGCGCTCGTTCCGAATCCCGTGACGGAAACCGCAACATGGAATGGATCCAGTCCTTCGGGTGTGAACTTCAGTCTGACCGCGGGCGGTTCGCTCTGGATCGAGTTTGATCGCGGTCGCGTGCTGGATCTGGGCGCGGCGGGGGCGTTAAGCCTCAATCTCACATCGGGCGTGAACGCGTTCAGTTACACCCGATTCCCAAGCCAGTACAGCGCGTATCAGCTGCTGAGTCAGCTGGGCGCCGGCAACGCGCGTGGCGTTCGCATGCTCGATTCGGGCTCGGGCCGATGGTTGGTGGCGAGCTACGACAATGGGCAACTCATCGGGAATGATTTTCTGATCCCGAAGGTGGCCGTCTTGCTCCTCGATATGGCGAGCCCGGTGAATAATTTCAGGCCCTGATCCTCTTTCCATGAAACTCATTGCTATCCCCGTCTCACGGTTGAAAGGCCTCCGGGATCTTCCGATGTGGATGATCCTCCTGGGCGCCTTCGAACTGAATGCCGTCCAGGTGACCGAGCTTCAACGCAGGCTCAATGCCGGTGAGAAGCTCGTGTTTGTGGACCTTCGGAGCACCGACTTCTTTCAGAAAGGACATTTGCCCGGGGCCATCAATGTGCCCTTCGCGATTCTGGCCGACAAGCGCCTGCCAAAGCTCGGCAAGGTCGTGGTGTATGACGACGGTCTTGGCGGAGATCAGGCGGAGGCCGCCCGGCCCGTGTTGAATCAGAAGCCAGGAATTCAGGCTGAAGTGTTGGACGGAGGGTACGCCGCCTGGATTGGATCCAAAGGCTCCACGACCACGGCGGCTGGAATGACGAAGGAGGAGATTCCGATGATCACCTACCAGAAGCTGAAGAGTGTTTCAACCGATGATCTGGTGTTGGTGGACTTGAGAACGCCCGCTGGATCGGCGTCGACGGGACCCGCTTTGAAGTCGACCGAACCCGCGACTCCGTTGACGGATTTGCGATCTGAATTTCCGGGCGCTGCGGTGACCAAGTCGGCCTTCGCCGTGCCTTCCACGCGGAAGTCGACCACGCCGGGCGCGGGGGGAGGCCCTTTGTTGGTATTGGTGGATAACGGGGATGGCGCCGCAGAGCAAACCGCGCGCGCGCTGAAAGCGAACGGCATCGCACGATTTGTTATCCTCGTTGGAGGAGAGCAGGCGCTCGCGCGTCAAGGACAGGCGGGCCTGCAGCGACTCGGCCAAACCGTCGAGGCTCCGTCTGCGGTGACTCCGCCACCCCCGCCTCAGAAGAAGTAACCCGCCCATTCATCGCCATTTGTTTATATGACTTTTCTTGCGACCAAGATTTTGAAGAGAGACCGGTGGGCGCCGATGCGCCGCTGTTTCACCGCTACGCTTCGTGGTGTATGGATGGCGATCGCATTGTGTGGGCTTCTGACCCACCAGAGGCTGACCGCCCAAACTACGCAGACCAACATCACGGTGGCGAATGTGACACCGAGCGAGTTCACATTGATCTGGAAGGCCCCGGCCGGATCTCTTCCGGATGTGCGAGTGTTTGCCGATGAGGCAGGAACCCAAAGTTTGTCGGGGCAGGTGGGGGTCGAACCTTTTCCATTGCACACCGGTTATCCCGGAGCGACCAATGCCTTTGAGCGTCGGGCGAGCAAATCCTTTCTGCGGAGCAAAACCACAGGCCACGGACTTCAATCGGCACGGGTGAGGGGTTGCGCGCCCGGAACCACTTACTACTTCCAAGTCGTTTCGTCTTCCCCGGCGGGAACGAATGTGAATCCGAGAACCGCCCCACTCCCATCGGTCACCACCGCTCTTCGAAACTCTTTCGTGGCCGATTCGGTTCAGGTGCTGATGGAGGTTCAGGGACTCGACGTCGCAGGACGGATCGTCACTCTCTCCCACTCCAATACACTCTCTTCCATTGCGGCGGTCGTTGGTGATGGAGCTGGAACGAACGAGGTGTGGTTCAATCTTTCGGAGCTCATGAGTCTCGATGGAGGCAATAACTTTACCCCCAGCGGCAGTCTGCGGCTCGTGGCCCAGGTCTTGGGCAGCGGACCGGATGGTGGGCGCGTCCTTCCCGTCACCGTCGATTTTGCGGGCGCTTTCTCCGTAGCCCGCTCTGTGCAGGCTTTGGTGAGCACCGAGCTCGTGGCTCTGACCTTGGGGCAGACTGTGCTGCAAGCGGGTCAGACCAGCAGTGTGCCTGTCTCCATGGACTCCAGCGTTCCTCTCGGCGCCTTGGACTTCACGTTCCAGATTCCACCTGGCCATCTCAGCAACCTCGTTCTCGAAGCCGTGGCGCCGGAGGTGGATCCCGCCAAGTTGACTCTCCAGGCCCTGGCGAACGGCCGATGGCTCGCCACGATTCTTCCACGTTCCGGACAGTCTCTTCTTGCGGCAGCAGAGTTAGCCCGTCTCCGTTTCTCCGCGATCCGAGGCGTCCCTTCGGCTTTCGTGCCCCTCGGGATTGAGTCAGCCCATGCAAAGAAATCGGACGCCACCGTTGCGAACGTGGCTCTCTTCCGTCCGGGTCGTGTGGTGGTGGTTGTGGAGGAGCCCTTGTTGGAAGCGCTGCCGGGGACTTCGGATTCGAGGAGCGTCGTGTTGTATGGAAAACCGTGGTTTGCGTACGGAATTGATTCTTCACCCACGATCAAAGGGCCATGGACCACGGTGCTGAAAGTGGCGCTGACGAATCTGAGTCGGACACTCAGTCTGCCCCGGGGCCCTGAGGCACAACTCTTCTACCGGGCGTTTGAAGCCAACACCTCGCCATCCGAGCTCCAGATCGCTCGTCGGACATCCAATCAGGTGGATCTTCTGGTGTTTGGAATCACGGGAACGAATTACTCCGTTCAGGCGGCTGGCAACATTTCCGCACCGATGCAGTGGCATGACATCCTGAGCTTCAAGCTGACCAACTCATTCCGAAGCATTGGCGGGATCTCCACCACAAATCGGGAAACCTACTTCCGCATCCAGGCCCCGTAGCGGAAACCCGTTTCCTGTGTCAAAGCGGGGAAAGATCGGGGACTTATTGCGGCTGGAACCTCTCGACGCTTTTGGCAGGGTGAGGTCCATGCTATCGCATCCGGCCTCCGCCCTGCTTTGTCTTTTCATCGGCGTCCAGACTTCGCTGACCGCGGCGTCCACGCCCGCCTCGGCGCCAGCCCTCCCCACCATGGCCGATCTCCTCGCCCAATCGCGGCCGGCCGACTGGCGGGCGTTGGACCCGGAGCGAACGCTCTACATGGACCTCCCTTCCGGACGCGTCGTGATCGAGCTCACGCCGTGGTTCGCGACGGGACATGTCGCGAACGTCAAGGCTCTGGCGCGGGAGCGCTACTTTGACGGCCTGGCCATCATCCGGGCTCAGGAGAATTATGTCGCGCAATGGGGAGACCCCAACGCGGAAATGCCCGGGAAGGCGCGGAAGATCCAGCGAGCCGCCCGGACGCTTCCCGCGGAGTTCGACCGGGCTTGGGACAAACGAATCCCCTTCACGCGGCTGCCCGACGGCGACGTGTACGCTCCGGAGGTGGGTTTCATCGAGGGCTTCCCGGCGGCGCGGGATCCTCGAAGCCGGCGGATGTGGCTGACGCACACCTACGGGATGGTGGGCGCGGGACGAGATAACAGTCCGGACAGCGGCGGCGGCGCGGAGTTGTATGCCGTGATCGGCCAGGCGCCGCGACAACTCGATCGCAACGTGACCCTGTTTGGCCGTGTGGTTCAAGGAATGGAGCTGCTCACAACACTGCCTCGAGGAACGGCCCCGATGGGATTCTACGAGAAGCCTCAGCAGCATGTGCCCATCCGATCCCTCCGGGTCGCCGCGGACGTCCCTCCTGCGGACCGGACAAACCTGGAAGTGCTGCGCACAGACACTCCCCTGTTCGCGGCGCTCGTCGAATCCCGCCGAAACCGACGAGAGCCGTGGTTCCAGCGCGCGGCGGGTCGCATCGACCTCAGCAACGTTCCCCTCCCCGTGCGAGCGAGAAAAGAGCCCGCGCCTGTGAGGTAAGCGGTGATTTAGCCGACCTCCTATGCGTGATCGCCGAGGGGTGATACACACTGGGGGATGAATGAAACCAAATCCATCCCTCGTCGAGGCCCAGAAGCCGCCGCGCGCCGCGCGCGCATTCTTGCGGACTTCAACCGCAGCGGGCTTTCAGCTTACGCCTTCGCCCGTGAACTCTCGCTGCCCTACACCACCCTCATTCACTGGCTCAAGAAGCCCAAGCCCAAGCGGATCGCATTCACCGAAGTAAAGCTACCTGCCCCAACCTCCGAACCTCTCGTCCTCGAACTCGGGCCCCAGACGCGGCTCCCTTTGAGTTCTCCCTCTCAGATCGCCCTGGCCGTCGAGTTGCTCAAACGCTTCCAGGCTTGATGCTCAGCTTTCACTCTCATCTCAAGGTCTTTCTGGCGACCGACCCGTGCGATCTGCGAGCCAGCTTCAACGGTCTCTGGGCTGCCGCCCAGAACAAGCTCGGCGAAGATCCCAAACACGGAGCTCTGTTCCTCTTCACCAACAGGCGTCATAACCGGATAAAGATTTTGTTCTTCGACGGAACTGGCGTCATCATTCTCATGAAAAAACTCGAGAAGGGGACGTACCGTTGGCCGCAGAGCGCCGATGAACCCAAGCCCAAACTCTCGCTGGCTCCGGCTGCATTGCAGCTCTTACTCGACGGCGTTGAACTCAAAGACGCGGGTCGCCGCGCCTGGTACGAAGCTCCGAAATAGATCCGCGTTTCTTTCGCGAAAAACTTCACAAATATTGAACGAGTCGGAGTCGATGTCGTCTGACATTCGACTCCGATGAACGACACTTCCCCGCAACAACAAATCCTCGAGCTGCGAGGGCAGCTGGCGTTGTTGCAGGAGTCCTCGGCGCAGACCATTTCGAGTCTTCGCACCGAACTGGAAGCCTCACGGGTCGAGAACAAATTGCTTCGCCAAAAACTGGATGCCTTCATCCGCCGTTTCTTTGGCAAGAAGAGCGAGGTTCTCAGCACAGCTCAATTGGAGTTTCTCCTGAGTGGGATGGAGCCCACTCAAGCTCTCACACACACTGAGACAACTGCGGCGACGACCCCCGCGAGTTCCAAGCCTAAGCGCAACGCAACCACAAAGGTGCGCACCCCCGACAACCTGGAAGTGGTGCAAAAGGTGATCGAACCTCAGGAAGTACAGCAGGAGCCTGAGAAGTGGAAGCAGATCACTCAGGAAGTGAGCCGACAGCTCGACTATCAGCCTGGCAAGTTCTTCTGGCTCGAGATCGTTCGGCCGAAGTATGTGCAGCTGGAAAAGCGTGAGCTAGCTCCCGTGGTGGCCCCGGCGCCAGAACGCGCCAGCGCAATGGCGGCTCCCGGGCTATTGGCGTATCTCCTGGTGAGCAAGTTCTCCGATCACCTGCCGTTTTATCGGCAACAGAGTATTTTTCAGGAACGCCACGGGGTGTATATCGCCCGGCAGCAGATGGTGCTGTGGATGAAACAAGGAGTGACGCTGCTTGAAGGCA
>JACQFQ010000006.1 GCA_016199985.1 Verrucomicrobiota bacterium
ACTAAAGAGACGGGCCTCAGGGATAGAAGCTTTTCGCATCCCCAGCTTATTGAACAACCCGGCAAAAAGTACCAGGTCTACTTTCTTAAGCTTATCTCAAACATCGATCTCAGCCCCGTAAACATTGCCTGCTATCAACTCCCACTTTTTGATGCCTTACAGGCATTGCGACTAGGGTGATCTTATGAAGCCCAGGGCGACCGCGCAGAGTCTTTGTCGCAGAACATCGCTCGGCTCTTTCACCGGTCTGGCCGCGTCCCTCGCCGGGCGCTCTGTGTTTTTTTTACCGAGGAAGACGCAGGGAATCCAAACTGCGGGAATGCTTTTGAGCCTCTTCCTGTTTCCGGCGCTGGTCGGAACATCGCCCGGCGCGGAGCCGACGCAGGTCTTGCGTCCGGGGCTCTTCAAACAGCTCACGGAGCCGCCGTGTTCCTACTGCTCCACCGAGCATCGCAAAGGCTTCATTCGACAAGATGATCGCGTGGTCGCGTGGATTCGCGGCGCGCATAATGGGGGCGCCATTTCCATTCGTCACTTTCTCGCCGCGCCGCGCGTCATCAATGACACCTATGGCCTGTTCTTCTACGACCCGGACGGCGGCTACGTCAGCGCGTTCAAGAAGGACAAAGGATACGAGTTCCACGGCTGGCGACACGGCGTCATGATGGTCAAAGGCCCGGACGGCACGCTATGGTCGGGGCTCAGCGGCGCGGCCTTCGAAGGTCCGAAAAAGGGACAGCGGCTCGAACGCCTGCCAAGCCTGGTCACCGACTGGGGCCACTGGCTGATGCTTCATCCCGAGTCCACCGCGTACGATCTTTTCGACGGCAAGCGTTATCCCTCGGCTGACCTGCCCGGCGAGATCCGCGCGGAAGCGCTGGAAAGCATGGGCGAGCCCGACTCGCGGCTGAATCGGGACGCGGTGGTCCTGGGCGTGGAGGTCGGTGAACACGCGCGCGCCTATCCACTCGATGTCAACGTCGCGCGCGCATGTGTTCTCGACGCGCCGGGCGGCGAGCCGGTGGCCGTCTTCTGGTATGGGCCGACCCGTTCGGCCGTCGCGTTCAAGCGCAGGATCGACGGACGCCTGCTGACGTTCGAAGCGGATTCCGGATCGCCTGAGACGGCGCCCTTCAAGGACCGCGAGACAGGCACGCGCTGGACACTCGCCGGCCGAGGCGTGGACGGCCTGCTGCGCGGCAGGGAGCTTGAATGGGTGAACAGCGTCCAATGCCCCTGGCGCGCTTGGGCGGCCGAGTATCCGGCCACGACTGTGTATGACCCGAAAAAGTAGTTCGCTTGTGGGACTAAAACCGTCCGGACCTGCGCTCACAGATCGCTCACTATTCATTGGAAACCGCGTTTAGAGATTCATTTGAGGATTGCGAGAGCCTTGAGAGGATTGAACTGGATGCCATGAATCCAGTTTAAGCAGCGTGGATGGCGTCTTGTTCAACAAAACTCGAACCGCTTTCCTGCGCTACACTGAAGCAAGAGTAGGAGATTCTGCTGTTCTCGACAGCAGTGTGGATCGGGCCTTCAGCCCTGTCGTCGGAGGAGGAGCCGTTAACAGGACTCCGCTCTTCGCTGGAATATGGCCGGGGTGTTGCCCCTCAGAGTTCGTTTTGGTTCTCGTTATCTTCGCCGGCCCTTTCCGCCCCGCCGTGCAATGACCTTAGGGTTTCGCGTGTTTCGCGTGTTTCGCGGGCTACCTTCCGCGCCCAATAAGGTCTTGATGGACCGCAGCCAGCGGGCCGGCGGGGCAGATCCCCTGACTTGTGTATTCAGTGTCTTGGACGGCGCCTACTTCTACTTCGCCGCTTGAGGGCCGGGAGCCTTGGCCGGGAGGAGCGCGAGGATGTCTTGCTGGCGCAGGTACCACTCGCGAAGGGTTCGGGAGAGGTTGGCGTCCTTGAAATCCTTGAAATTCGCCACATTCAGGGCGCCATCGACATCGTCCTTCAACGCTTTGTTGATGTCTGATTTGGATTCGACCGCCCATCCGCGGAAAGAGCCGATCCTGTCGTTCAGCGCCCGCGCCGCCGCCATTCGGGTATCGTGGTCGAACTTGAAGTCCACCACCTCCACCAAGCTCTTGTCGACCTTGCCCTTGAGGTGCTTGGTTTCATCCTTGGCGAGGATGATCAGCCTGGCCGCCTCCTGAATCCGCTGCTCCAGCTTCGCCACCGGATCGCCTTCACCCAGGCTTCCGCCGGCCTCCTGGCTGAGGTCGCGGGCGGCGCTTTCCAGTTTCTGGAAGATTGACTTCAGCACTTCGGTCTCGAACTCCTGGAAGAAGGTCTCCCCGCGCTTGCGGATGAGGGCGATTTCCTCGCTGGAAAACTGCGTCCGCTTGTCGTCCAGGCCCACGAAGTTGGTGTAGGTCGAGGTGGCCAGCAAGCGGTTGAGATGCGCCAGCAGGTTGGTGGCGCTGATCCGGTCGACAGTGAGGGCGTTGGTCCCCTGGTCCTTGAGCTCAAGCTTCAGGTCGAGGGGCACGTAGGAGAAGAGCACGCGATCCACTCCGCCCAGCCGATCGAGTTGGTTGGTGAGGCTCTTCCAGTGGGCGCCCATGCGCGGTTCGCGGTTGAGGTCTCCGATGAAATCAAACTGATTCTCCACGCGAAGCGACCGCGCCTTCGAGCTGAACCAGGTCAGGATCTGCGCGAAGCGGGAGGCGGCCATCGCGGCATTCGCCTTCACGTTCAGGTTGACCTGCTCCAGGGGGACGCGGTCGCGCGCGTCGCGCGGCGCCCGCGCGGCGATGAACTGCTCGATCAGGGAGTTGGGGAGGGTCTTCAGGCTCGACGCCAGCTCGCCGTAGGCCGCGACGATCGGCTCGTCGCCGTAGTCGAAACGCTGCACGTCGCCATAGCGCCCGGCGTCCTGGTCGGTGCCGAAGAAGAGCTTCTTCTCCACCGGCTCCTTGGAGTCGAAATAGCCCCACTGGATCGCCGCCTTGTCATGGGGCAGGGGATCGGCCGAGTTGCGCATCTTCCATCCCACGAAAACGGCGGCCTTGAACGCGCTGTATTCCATCATGGAGGTTGTGGTGATGCGATTGGTGTAGGCATTGATGTTCTTGCCGAGCAGGTAGTCCTTGAACCAGTCATCAAGCTCGCGCTGGCTCATGTTGGCCGCGAGGCTGCCGGCGAAGTTATGCCTCAGACCGAGCACATGTCCCACCTCGTGGGCCACGACCTCCCGCACATAATCCTGGGCCGCGCGCAAAACGGCGGCATCGGTGAGGCTGTCGCTCGCCAGAAGCTCCTCCAGGCCCTGAGCATACTGGGCGGCAAACTCGGTGGGATCGAACTGGCACGCGCTTGCCGTCTGCAGCCGGGCAAGGGCCCAGACTCGGATGTCGGTGCGCTGTTTGGTCTCGCCCTTCTTTTCGGACATTTCGCGCATGGCGCGCAGGGCGGCGCGGGCGCGGGCCTTCCCGCTCAGCCCGAACACGCTGGTCATGTAGGCCTGGCCGTGCCGCGAGTCGCCGGTTCGGGGATCGACGAGAATGTCGGCGTAGGCAAAGCCGGCATTGTCCCAGGGAACCCACTGCACAAGATTGTAGCGAGAGTCGGGAGCGGTGACGCCGTCGGGCGCCTTCTCGGCTTTCACCACCTCTTTGCCGAAGGCCCTGTTCCAATAAACGATGCCATCGCGCACGGCGTCAACAAAGTCCTTGGGCGTGTTGGCGCTGTAGTGGAAGACCACCGGCTTGCTCAGATCGAACCGGGCCATTTTCGCGCTTTCCCGTCCGGAGCTGGTTTCCAGCTGGGGCGAAGTCTCGAAGAAGCGGGCGTAGCGGGTCTCCGAGGCGGGCTGCTCCTTCCCGGGATTGGCGGCGGGGGAGTATTCGGAAAAAAAGTAACGCACTTCCAGCCGTTGCTCCACGTTGGCGTCGCCCTCGCGATCACGGGTCTGCACGCTTTGGCGGATCACCAGATGGGCGTCGCGGGCCTCCGCGGCGAAGACGCGGCCCTGGGGGACCTCCAGCGTGCGGTCCAGCGAGCTGGCGTTGAATCCGCGGTCGCTCCCATACCAGATCTCGGTGAAGACGCGGCGCATGCCTTTGTTGAAGTCCACCACCACCTTGTCCTCATCCTGCTCCACGATGGGCAGCGTGGTGAGGAGGCGGCGGGCGGGGAGGTCGTCTGTGACCACGAGCCCCTTGGTCGACTCATAGAGATCCACGCCGTCGTGGAAGAGCTCGAATCGGACGATCTTTCCCGCCAGCCCGGTGCTGGTCGCCGCCGCCGCCTGGGGAATCAAAGACGCCGACATCAGGTACTCCCGGCCCAGGGCCTTCTTGGGGATGACGATGTGAAACTGGGGAGTGACCGAGAGCGCGAGGTCGGCGGCCCTCAGCCGGGGCGAGAACGCCGCAAGGGCGAGCGCCGTGGCGAGGAGGAAGGGTCCCGTGAGCGCGCGGAACGGCTTCAGCGCAGGGGACGACGTGGGGTCACAGGACGGCGAAGGTGTGAGGTGCATGGCGATGAAACTGTGTTGAGTTAGGCAGACCCGGAACACATCCCAAACCTGGAGACGGAATGCAAGCGTGGGCGCAAGCGATTCCAAGCCCGCGCCGCTGAGATCAGCCCTTGCGCAAACGGTCGTTCACCGAATTGCGGGCGATGCGATAGCGCCACGCCCAAAGCTCTCGCGTCGAATCACCCTTGAATTGGGCGAAGGTGTGAAACGCGCAGAACCGCAATTGCGGTTCAATTGCCCGAAAGATTTCCTCGGCCAGCCGTTGCCGCTGGTCAAGAGCCGGTGTGATCCGGCGCGTCTTTGGCAGTTTGATGATTTTGTCCATCGCGATTCGTGCAATATTGCTAACCCCCTCAGAAGCCCTACACTGGCTCAAATGGATTGGGATTATCGCTATGCGTCTGCGCCTGGAAGACCTAGCGGATGGTGTCCGCCGGGACCTGATTTCGAGCAAGAGTGGTCAAGTTCAGGTCCGACGGCGCCACTTTTCCAAGGAGTCCGGTGGGGGGGATATTAATGCACGGCCTTACTTTGATCCACGTTGCTTTTGAGCAAGAATTGCTCTTCGCTGCAGCCATTCCCTACCTAAGCGGTGAACGTTCTCTCCATGAGAAGGTGGGGGATCAGCCATCATTTCTCATTTTCGGTTATGTCGTGTGTTTGGTGACCCTCGTTGTATGGATGTTGAAGCGACGCAAGTAGTGTAAGTGTTTATGGGTGAAGTAATGCTTGAGTGGGATCCAAGTTCGCTCGCTTTGTGGAGGGTTCACAGGCCGATGGCTTAGGACAGTCGTTGCCCGATGCCCCGTTGTCCCCCGATAGAATAAAGCCCAGTCAAGCGGCGCAAGAGACCATGCCCGCGAGGGCTGTGCCAACCCGTGAGCAGTTCGCCGAGGGTCGCAAAAAACACTCACAAAAAGGGCAATCCGGAATACCAAACTCTTCCGATCAAGGCAGAATTGCCTTAACGGCATTGCGGCTAAGGCAATGGGCCGCTGATAGATTCTCGATAGGGGATCTCGGCCAGTTTCCAAGCAAGGATTATCCACCCCCCCAACCAAGAGCGAAGAGTTGCTGCAATCCCAATATCGCTTCCAGTGCCGCAGCTTTCTTGACCCCAACGTCACCCGCCGGTCATGCAATATAAGACCAAAAACAGATGCGCTGAAATCAGCGTAAGTGAGTCGGCTTCACCGGCCTGGTTCATCGGGGGGGATTCCACACCAATCGCGGATTCACCATGCTGTAGGCTTCGAGGTCCCAAAGCAAGGGGTCGATCGGAACGCAAGGCCATACCGGTGGGGCGCCCAAAGTTCCAATGACCACCTGACCCTGGCATTCATTTGCTCCCGCAAACAAGATCGGCCTGAGATCTGGGTGAATTCTAGAGGCCACGTCCCTTTCGCTCGGAGAATCCGTGAGCCTCCAGCGCCAACGAGGGTCCCTTCCCCAATCTTCTTTGGCATACTGGAGAATCCACAGCGCCAGAGATCGAACCGCATCCACAGGCTCCACGTGACGAGCCCTCAGGAACATCGCCTCTGCCTCCGTCGACACTTGAAACTCGAACGGCTCCTGCCGAATGCGAACATGTGAAGGCTTCTCTCCAGGCTCGACGGCCGTCGTATCCGTTAGCGGCTCCCATTCCGTCGGACTCACGGCATCGACGGGCTGCCGCCGCCAGTGAACCAAGTCGGAGGACGACTCCAGCACATAATAGCGACCGGAGTCCCCGTGCAGCAACCAGGTTGAAACAGTGCCCTGCGAACCTCTTCGGTTTGGAGTGGTGCTGCTGCTCAAGAGAGGAGGTGATTCCGTGAGGCTCACCACCACACGCGCGACGGCGCTCGTCCTGGAGCCTTCAAAGTCCGTGACCACCACCTGATAAGCCCCCGCATCATGCGTCGTCACCGAAAGGAGCGGGAGGGTCGAGTAAACCTCACCTTCAAGGGGAATCCCTCCGTGGAGCCATTGGTAGCGGAGGGGTTGTTGCTGGGAGTCGACCGCAATGGGGCTTCCTGTGGCGGTCACGACAATTGTTAGTCCGCCGCGATCTCCATCGCGGCGACCATTACAGGGGTTACCGCGAATAGGCAATTGGAATACTGGCTACCTCCGCTGCTGTTTCCGCGTTTCACAACGATCGGCTCCAGCCCCTTTTTCATGGCGCTCACTGTTGGCAAAACGCTGAACGCGGTTCATTACGGCAGAGGCCATTGACGAAGAGTGGGGAAGGGTGCTGAGGGAGTTACGGCCCGCCTTCGCCGGGGCTTCGGCCGCCGCTCTTTGAGCTCTGGCAGACAGGTCGGCGCATCATTTTTTTGCAGCGGACGCATAAAATGGAGCCAATGGGGGGGATTGAACCCTCGACCTACGGTTTACGAATCCTGAATGCGATTGCGGACACTTGCGCAACGTTTCACAAACCTGCGCGCCAGTGAGCGTTGTGTCGCATTCCGAATTTAGGCCATGCGAAACAATCCGCTACTATCCGTCAATTTACTGTTGGCAATTGTTGGCAACTCTCAACCGGTTTACATGTCCGCTCACCTGCCTGATCGGGACACCCAAGGAGGGGTGGCTCGCTCGCGGCGGCTCAAGTCGGATTCTCCGGCACACCGATCAACAGCAGAAAGTCGGAGACCGCGATGATCGGAATCCCTGCCGCTTCCCTGAGCGCGAGCAGAACGCCAATCCTCGCCGCGGCGCACGCACTTCTCGAATAACTTCTCTTCAAGAACGACGTCATCTCTGGCGCGGGCTTCGACTGGGAACGACTACGTTCCAATGAGAGTGCGGCGCATTGCTCGACCGTGAGGGGCTGGTGCTTCCGCGGAACGATGGAGTTCTGGTAAACCTGTACGTCGAGCGTGTCACCTGGCGTGTCGAAGCTTTTCCAATTCTGCGCGCAGGGGCAGCCAGTAGCGTCGGTCCAGTTCACGTTCGACGGACTCCTCTGCTCCCAACCCCCGCTCCAACTCCACCCGATCACCAGAAAAGGCATGGGTGAGCAGTGGCCGTGCTGGAGCCAATCGTCGGCCAATCGCCGCGTAGTGCCGGGCAACCTCCAAAATCAGCTCCGGCGTGCGGAGTTCCCGGAGCCAGAATCGAACTCGGGCAGGATTAGCTTTGGCGCTGTTCTGAAAATAGTGCGCCTCAACAAGACGGCGGAGCATCGGCCAGTCCTTGTCGCGCTGGGTCTTCTTGGCCTGGACCAGGTCAGGGAGCGACAGCAGATCGCACTTTGTTCCATCCAATAGTTCGACAATGGTGCGGCGTTTCCAAAGTTTGGGGAAGGCGTCCACGCCGCGCATTTTCGCCATTACATCAACGCGCATTCGCATAGCCTCGGGATGTTGGCAGCGGAAGTGAACGGCGTGCCCGCGCCGAAGGTATTTCAACGCGAAGGGAGGGACGGCGATCGGAGTGGCTTGCAGTTCGGCCAGAGCCTTCCGCAGTCGCGCGAGGTTCGCGGCGTCAGCGAGGATTGCGAGGTCGGTGTCGCGGCTAAACTCGGCCCCGCCGTAGAACACGCACGCCTGTCCGCCCATGAGCAGGGCGTGGACGCGGTGCGTGCGCATCGAAGAAAGGACTTTGCGTATCGGGTTCGGGATCAAGGGTGCCTCCGAGCGCGAGATAGGTTTGCCAGAGCTTCTCGCTTTCCAGCCAGCGTTGAACGGGCGTGAGCCGATACCATTCTGCCCACTCGCCGCCCACCAGTTCTTCCAGCTGAATCATTCAAATCTGATAACAGGTCTGCGCCTGGCTGTAAACCTCCGCTGCTGGACGTCACGATCAGAGGTGACCGGCTTCGTTGCGATGAGCTCGGCGTGGAGCTTCGCTTGCCTCGGGTCAACGAACCCAACGAACTTTCGCTTCCCGGAGGAATAGTCAGCTACCTGGAAGTAAACCCTGCCCCCTTTCTTCCGCGGGTAGATCCGCACCAAGCTCCTCCCGCGTTTCACAACGATCGGCTCAAGCCTGGTTTTCATGGCGTCCACTCTTGGAAAAGTGTTGGCAATGATTAAGACCGGGGACGACCGCACGCGAACACAAGGAGAGTAAGTTTTTGGGAAAGAGCGAGAAAAATGGAGCCAATGGGGGGGATTGAACCCTCGACCTACGGTTTACGAAACCGTTGCTCTACCACTGAGCTACATTGGCTTCCCAACTGCCGAAACGGGCGCTTCCAATCGCATTTGGACCGATTTAATTCAAGCCTATTCTGCTTCTCCGGAAAACGACCCGATGACCACCCCGCTCTTCCATCGCACACTCGCTCATGAAACTGAAATCGCTATCGCTATGGCTTGCCCCCGAGGCCAACGCCGCCAAGGACCTGCCCCAGCAGGTCGGTGACCCCCAAGCGAGAGGCCCGCTCGCGGAGGTGGGCAGGGTCCAGATTGAGGTCCCGCAACTTGATGACTCCGATCGTGTCGTTCCCTTGCCTGTCCGAGACGTCGCCTGCTTCTCGATGCGCATTGGCGTTTGTCCGCTCCGAGTCGATCAGCGGGGGGATATGCGCCTCATTCGCGCCTCAACCGCGCAGGAGTTTGCTCCATCGCGCCAGTTGCTTTCTCACCTGCCGCGCGCCGGGCGCGCCGATGACGTTGCGGCGCGACAGGGCCCGAGCCAAGTCGAAGGTCGAGCAGACGTCGGCCCCGAAGGCCGGGTCCAATGATCGGAATTCCGACGCGCTCAGCTCGTGAAGACCCTTGCCCGTCTTTTCGCAGCGCCCCACGACCAGGCCGACGACATGATGCGCCTTGCGGAACGGCATTCCCTTCTTCACCAGATAGTCCGCCAGATCGGTCGCGAGCAGCGTCGAATCCGCCGCCGCCGCCCGACAACGATCTTCGCGCACCGTCACCTTTTCCATCATGCCTCCCATCAGCCGCACGCAGGCCCGAATGGTGTCGGTCGTGTCGAAGAGCCGCTCCTTGTCCTCCTGCAGGTCGCGATTGTAGGTCATCGGGAGGCCTTTCAGCAGCGTCAGCAGCGACACGAGGTTTCCGACCACGCGGCCGGTCTTCCCGCGCGTGAGTTCGGCGACGTCCGGGTTTTTCTTCTGGGGCATGAGCGACGAGCCCGTGGTGTAGGCGTCGTCGATCCGGATGAATCCAAACTCCGAGCTGAACCAGAGAATGACATCCTCGGAAAGGCGGGACAGGTGCACCGCGATGAGCGCCGCCGCCGCGCAGAACTCGATCATGAAGTCGCGGTCGCAGACGGCGTCCATCGAGTTCTGCGTCACGCGCGGACGTCCGGCCGCGTCGACGAAACCGAGCTCGACGGCGACGAACTCGCGGTCGAGCGGAAGAGTGGATCCCGCGAGCGCGCCGCTGCCCAGCGGACACTCGTTCATCCGCTCGCGACAATCCACCAGCCGGGAGGAGTCCCGCTCCAACATCTCCACGTAGGCCAGCAAGTGGTGCGCGAAGAACACGGGCTGCGCCCGCTGCAGATGGGTGTAGCCGGGGATGGGAACATCGGCGTTTCGCGAGGCCAGGCCCACGAGGGCGCGTTGAAGGTTGCGGACATCCTCGCGGAGCGCGTTGAGCTCGTCGCGGAGCCAGAGGCGGATGTCGAGGGCGACCTGATCATTGCGCGAGCGCGCGGTGTGAAGCTTGGCGCCGGCGGGAACCCGCTTGCTGAGCGCGGACTCGATGTTCATGTGAACATCCTCCAGCGCGGGATCCCAGCGGAGGCGGCCCGCGGCGATGTCGGCCGCGATGGCGTCCAAGCCGCGCAGGATGGCCTTCAACTCGGAGGCGCTCAGAACGCCGATTTTTCGGAGCATCCGGGCGTGCGCCTGCGAGCCCGCGATGTCGTGTCGCCACAATCGCCAATCGAATGAAATGGACTCGGAGAACCGTGCGACCTCCTCAGCGGGGCCGCGGTCAAATCGGCCGCTGCGGGATGTTGGAGCGATCTTCTTCATGCGAAAGTCTGCGGCCCGAGACTGTGGTGAGGAGGGGCCCGCGGGGCAATACCATACTGCGGAGGCGCGGGGCGCGGGATGAGGGGAAAACCGCGAAGGAGGCGGTGGACGAAGTGGACCCTCCACCCATTGTCCCGAGACTCGCGGATGAGGGAGCGGAACGTTAGAGCGCGCCCAGTCAGGGGGCTGACGCGTCATGCACAGGGAAGGAGCCGCGACAGCTAGAGAATGCGAGGCCGAGCGTCGTACACAAACGAGGCCCGACGCCGGTGAGCGGCATCGGGCCTTGTCTTGATCGGGAAGGGGCCTAGCTAGCGCACGAGGAGTCGAACAAAGAGCGCTTTGCCCGCCAGCTTCTCCACAGGGAGCTGGCTTCGATAAGTCACAATGGCGCTGCCGTCGCCGTTGTTACGGCTGCCGACATAGACGATCCGGTTGTCGATGGGGCTCCATTGGAAGAGGTCCTCGCTGGTTTGAAGTTCAAACGTCACGTTGCCCGCCGACAAGTTCCGCCTGAACTCGAAGGTGAGATAGCGCCCCGCCGTGCCGCCCACGGTGAAGTCCTGAACGAAGCCTGTGAGGACTTTTTGCGTGGAGGGGCTCAGGGGATCCGTGCCGATGGCGTACTCGAGGAAGTTGGGCAGGCCGTCGCCATCGGCGTCCCCGAGGGGATCGAGGTCGAAGGGCGCCGAGTCGTCGAAGCCCGGGTTGCCATTCTTGATCGCGCTGGAGCGCCAGTTCTGGCCTTGCGCGGGATCCGGGTGGCTGAACGGATTGTTCAACAGGATGCTGTAGCCGGTTCCGTCGGCGTCCGAGGGCCAGGGGTCCTGGTTGCTGTAGGTGAAATCAGCGATCGGCGAGGAGTCCTTGGCGACCACGGTCACGCGCTCCCCCGAGTTTTTGAGGCTGTCGAGGTATGCGCCGGTCAGGCGCACGGCGGGATTGGTTCCATAGCGCTTTTGGAACGCGGCTTTGTTGGCGGGCACCACGACGCGTTCGCCGGCCGGCAGCCGGAGCAGGGAGGAGTCGGCGTCGCTGAAGTTGAAACGCACGCCGTTGGTGATCCGCACGCCGCTCAGATCCAGCGCCTCGGCGCTGATGTTGAGGAACTCGATGAACTCGTAATCGCTCGCGCTCTTGGAGATCAAGCTCTCCCCGGCGTTGGGCGACTGCGGGCTGTACATCATTTCCGACACGACGAGATTGGCTGGCGCCGCGGGAACGGACTCGGGGACGAAAGTCGCGGTGGTGATGGGCGACCACACTCCGTTCGCGAACGTTCGCGCTTTCACCGTCGTCGTGCTGTTGATGACCAGGGGCGCGGTGTAGGCGCTGGCCAGGATGGGCGTCGCGGGCGGGATGGTCAGGGTGATGCTGAGCTTCGGGCTGAACAGCGCGTCGTCGTCGAGGGCGTTCGAGTTCACGCCGAGGATCGCCAGCATGTTGTTGCCCGCCCTCAGCCGGCTGATGAACGGCGTCAGCGGAAACTCCCTTTGCAACGAGGACAGGGAATCACGCCACCCCGCCGGAATGTTGTCCGCGGTGGAGTTCCAGGCCGGAGTTGAGGAGCCCTTGACGTTGTAACGCGCGACCTCTGCCCCGTTGAGGTAGGCCACGCATCCGTCGTCCGCGCGCATCTTCAGAAGCAGGCCCGTGATCTGCGGCAGCTGCGAGCCGGTGATTTGGAAGGGCACGCGCATGAAGATCGCCGAGGCTTTTCCTCGCATCGGGCCGCTGATGTCGCCGGCGGCCGGCGTTGTGCCTCCGCCGAACTGCCTGTAGATCGGGGAACCCGTGTCCACGACATTGTTCGTGTAATCAAAGCCGAGGCCGCATTTTCCGGTCAGCCAGCCAAGGCCCGCCGCTGTCGCGCCCAGGTCCGTGTCGGTCCAATCGGAGAAGGCGATGCCTGGTCCGCCGTTGGCGGCCGTGGGAACGAAATAGGACGCCTGCGTGTATTCGGGAACCACGATGACGTCCTGAGTGGCGGGCTGGGCGTAGCCCGCGGGTCGGGGATCGCTGCCGTCCGTCGTGTAGTAGACCGTTCCCTCCGCGTAGGTTTTTCCCGCCGGGGGCGCGCCGGTGAACAGTCCCAGCGTCAGCGAGTAGCCTCGCGGCACTGTGCCGCCCATCTGGCTCATGACGGGGGGGCGAAAGATCTTGCTGCCCGCGATGACCTGGTCGTCCATCCAATTGAGGCGGGCGTTGATCCACTGCTTCATCGTCGCGACCTCGGATTGGTAGGTTGTGCGCGACGCGAATCCATCGGCATTGGGCCAATAGTAGATGCCCAGGATCGGCCACTTGCGATAGTGCCGGGCCACCGGGCTCTCGACCGTTTTCACCACGTTGTTCGAAACCGCGGCGGGGTTTAGGTCCACCAACGCGCTGGCGATCGTATCGATCCGCTGCATCAGGGAGTTGCTGGACCACATGGTTCTCCTCAGCTCCCAGTAACGGTCGAATGTCTTCGTGCGATAATCGGGGTCCTGAAGCAGGCGCGGATACCAGATCCCGCCCGAGAGCGGATCGGTGTCGGTGCTGTTATAAAGCCACCCCGTCGCCGAGTCTCCAGAGCCGTAGTTTGCGTTGCCGAGCGCGATGTTAAAGTCCCAGATCGGTCCCGCGTGGATGGGCTTGCCGCGGTCCTTGTAGAAATAGGTGCTGAAGACGTAGCCGTCCACCTGCTTCGAGAACTCAACCCACAGCTGGGCGTCGATGAACGACGGCACGTTGATGTAGGCGGCGTAGCCTGTCACGGGGTCGGCGAAGCCGGCGCTGTTCAACACCTTCTCATACTGATCGACGTAGCCCTGCAGGAATTTCTGCATCCCGCTGGTCAGGACCTGCGGATCCTGGCTCTGGAGCTGGATGCCAAACTGCGCCGTGCTCCATACCGTTCGTCCGATCCCGCTCTTGTCCTTCCTGAACACATAGCCTCCTGTCAGGAGGTTTGTGTCGGTGACCAGCGAATTGAGCTTGGCTATGTTGACGCGGTTGTTCGAGCGCTTGATCTTTTCCACGAGCAGGAACACGCCCCGGTAATGCGAAAAGCCCAGGGGCTTGTTGGGATCCTGGTTGAGAAACACCTCCACGAAGCGGGACCTGCCGGAGGTGTAGTCGCCCCGGAGTTCCTGCATCATCGCGTACAGGATGTGGTTTCGCATCAGGGTCTTCTCCGACCAGGGACCGTGAAGCACCCAGTCCGACTCCGCGGGCAGACCGAGGAGCGGCGCGTGTTTGTCATTGTTCGATTCGTCCCAGAGCTCCCAGCTGAAGGACTTCTGATCGAAGCCGGACGAGCTTTCACCGTGAACATGCAGTCCGGCGCGGGTTTGGAGATTGGGGGGGGCGAGGAGGTCGGCGCGTCCTGTGACGGGATCGCGGTCGATGGCGACGGAGTAATTCAGGCGATACGGACGCGTGGATCCCGGATCCGTGGTGCCTTCGACATCCACGCCGAATGTGTCGAACACGAGAATCGGGAGCGAGGACGAGAAAATCTTGCCCAGTCCGTTGTAGTTGGTGAGCGAGGCGTCCGCCTTGATGAAGGTGCAGCTGCCCACGGGGCCAGGAAGCCGGCCGGCGCCAAAGACACGCGCGCGAACGGTGCGGCTGTTGGTGATGGCGAATGGCGCGCCGTAGATCGGCGAGCTGCTATCGGGGATTGTGTTGTTGAGCGAGTAGCGGATCACCGCCCCAACGGTCGATGGGGGATCAATGCTCAGCGGCGGCGTTCCGTTTCCAGTGGTCATTCCGCCCGGCGAGGAGAACACCACGGGCTCCAACGGCGGGCCGTCCGCGACGACGCTCACGTTCTTTCGGAGCGGCGTGGGCGTTTCGAGATATCCCCTGACGCGGGCCAATCCGACTTCGCCATAGGCTATATCCAGCTTTTGCGGCCCGTATTCATACTCCGACGCGATCGATTGATCCGGCTTCACCAGAGCGAGATATCCACCCTCTTTCTTCAGCTTGAAATTCGTGTGGAGCTGTCCCGTGAGCGGGGCCCTGTCCTTGCCCGACGCGAATACAATGCGGTATTGGTTCGTGGGCATGGACACGTTCGGGAAAGCCCATTTCGTCAGATTGGTCTTCTCGTCGGTGAGAAAATAGCCCGCGAGCGAAACGGCGGCGCCGCCGCCGTTGTAGATCTCCAGCCAGTCCGAGGAGTCGGTGTCATCGTCTTCCATGGACTGGCTGTTGTTCGCCACGAACTCGGAGATAATCGGGCCGCCGGTCGGGATGCTGACGGCGGGCGTTGTGGTCACCTGAAGGGTGTCGATGAAGAGGTCCTGCGCGTTGGTCGCGCCGGTTCGCGCGGTGATGGCGAATCGGTCTCCAATCCTCGGCACGAAACCAGGAACAGCGACGCCGCTGAAAAGAGTCGCGTTGTTATAGGCGACTTGAAGACCGGCGCCGTCCAGCTTGATGGAGAGGTTGTGGGCCGTGCCGTCGAAGAGGAACGCTTGCGGAGAGGAGAATATCTTGGCTCGGTTCACAAACACGGCGACTTCGCCCTTGGTTTCTCCCGCGTCGGTGTCCACGTAAGTGCGGAACGAAACCGTGAGCCCGCCCGTCAACGGGTATCCGAGCTCGCCGTCGCCGTCCGACGGCGGAAGGTCGCCGAAGTTCAGGGCCCACCCGCGTCCCGGCGATCCCGCCGCGCTCATCTTTAGCGTGCAGCTGAGCGAGAACAGAGCCAGGTCCTGGAGCGGATCCAGGTCGGGCAGCTTGAACGCGGTCACGGTTCCGAACTGGCCGTCGGCCGTCAACCGAAGCGCGGCGGCTTGCACGGAGGCGATCGGCGGACCGCTATACCCCGGCGTCGTGCTCGACAGCGACGTGCCGTCGTTCCAGTTGTTGGTCCCTGGATAGGCGTTGTTGGGATAGTTGAACCCCTGCGTGCCGTACTTGCCCGCCTGGACGGGCAGGATTCCCGGCAAACCGAGGAGCAGGGCTATCGCGAAGAGGCACAACGAGGGCAGGTGACGACGGGAGAGGCTACGACATTTCATATGCGGTGCTTGGGAGCTAAGGCTGATGTGACGGCAATGTGACGAATGGAACCTGAAAGAGCAATTCCTGAATTGCGTCGCGCGACCGCTTTATAGGCCGGGCGCCCTGCGTCAGCGAGCCTGTGTCCGACGTTCATTCTTCCCATGGATCGGCGCCCGACGCCGAATCTAGAGATCAGGTTTCTCGTGGCCATCCGCCGTCCGAATCGCTATAGGCGCGGGATGAACTCCCCATTGCAGCCCCTCCCGAAGCCTCCGTCCCGCTTGCGCCGCTGGGCCCGGCGCGTCGGCGCGGGGCTGCTCTGTTTGGGCCTGCTGGTGATGGGGCGGGTGTTGTACTCGTTTCGGGATCGCACGCGGGGCTACGCGGTCAACCTGAGCGTCGCGCCAACGAAGGAAGCGGCCTCAGCCGGTTCGTTGCGCGTTGGATTTGGACGCGTCGACATCACGCCGAAGGTGGGGCAGGGGGCGCCGCCGGTGTGGATGGCGGGGTTCAGCCAGGGACGCGCCGCCACGGGCGTCCACGATCCATTGTCCGTCACGGCGATCGTGATCGACGACGGACGCACGCGACTCGGCATCGCGGCGCTCGACGCGATCGGATTCTTCTACGACGATGTCATCGCCGTCCGCCGGGCTTGCGAATCGGAGCTGAAGCTGAACTACACAATCGTCTGTTCCACGCACAACCATTCCACGCCCGATCTGATGGGCCTTTGGGGTCCGAGTCCGCTCCAGAGCGGGATCGACCCCGCCTATCGGGACCGCGTGATTCAGTCCGCCGCCCAGGCGCTGCGGTCGGCCGCGGGCGGTTTGCAAGGCGCAAGGGTTTCCTTCCATGAGATCCCAACGCCCCCCGACGGATTGGTGGCCGACACGCGCAAGCCGCAGGTCTTCGACTCCGACCTCCGTGTGATGCTGTTTCGGAGCGCGAGCGGCGCGGACGTGATCGGATCGATCGTCGGCTGGGGCAATCACCCCGAGACGCCCTGGGCGAAGAACACCGAGCTCACCGCGGATTTCCCGGGAGTGTTGCGCGACGCCTTGGAGAACGGCATCCGGCAGGGCGCCCAGGTCGCGCTCCCGGGCCTGGGGGGCACTCATATGTTTGTGAACGGCGCGGTGGGCGGCTTAATGACCACCCACCCCACCATCACGGTGCGCGATCCGTTTTCCGGCCAGGAATTCAGGACGCCTTCGCATGACAAAACGCGCGCGCTGGGACATCAGCTCGCGCGACGGATCCTGGACAGGGTTTCCAACCTGCAATTGCCGGCCTCCCCATCGGCGCCCATTGGTATTTACGCGCGAACCATCGAAGTGCCCGTTGCCAACCAAGGTTTCCTGCTAGGCTCCGTGGTGGGCATTCTGAACCGCGGTCATTCGAGTTGGATGCGAATGAAGAGCGAGGTGGCGCTGGTGACGGTGGGAGACGCGTCGATCGCGTGCGTTCCCGGGGAGATCTATCCGGAGATCGTCAACGGGGGCGTGGAGCGAGCCCCTGGCGGCGACTTCGATATCGCGCCGGTCGAAGTGCCGCCGATCCGGGAGTTGATGCCGGGCAAGGTGAAATTCGTATTCGGCCTGGCGAACGACGAAATCGGCTACATTATTCCTCGGAGCGAATGGGACCAGAAACCTCCTTACATCTACGGGGCGAAGGGCGCGCCTTACGGCGAGGTGAACTCCGTCGGACCCGACACCGCGCCCTTGATCCACGCCTCGATAAAAGCGCTGTGCGAGCTGGCGAAGTAGCGCGTTCGCTCACGGCAGCGGGAGGAACGCGCGATAGAGCAGCAGGGGGGGAGAAGGGTCGGGAACGCCGTTGGTGATGAGCAGCGGCGAGGCCTGGTTGGTGAGGGTCTGGATCGTCGTCCAGTTGGAGTAGTCGAGGCTCCGCTGGACTTCGTAGATCCTTCCCACGGGAGCGCTGAGCTGGAAGGAGACGACTCCGTTCGAATAGAAGGGCGATTGCAACTCGAGCTGTTCCTGGGCCGTGAAGAGCGCCGTGATGGAGTAGCTTTTGTTCATCAGGAGCCGGAGCGGATTCGTCGACACGGTCAAGTCGCCCTGCCAACCGGTGAAGCGCCATCCGTCGTTTTCAACCGCTTTCGCGGTCACCTCCGCCCCCGGCTCGTAGAAGACCTGGTACGGGTTGACCTCCACGCGACCCGAGCCGGTTCTCAAGATCGTGAGCGCGTAACGATTCGTGCCGAGCGGCGAGAAGAGCGCTGACAGCGTCGGCACGGGCCCGGCGATCTTCAGCGTGATCGGATTGGAACTGCCCGACCCAATGCCTCCCCAGAGCGCGAAGTATTGGCCGGCCTCCGGCGTCGCGGTCGCCTGCACCACCGCGCCGCGCGGATACATCGCGGCCGGCGGATCGATGATGATGCCGCCCCCGCCCAGATTGGTTGTGGTGAGCGTTGTTCCGAACACAGCCCCGACCCGCCGCGGTCCATCCATGACCACGGAAACCTGCGGTTGGCCGCCTTGCGCGTCGAGAGTCCAGTTCATGAAGCTCCATCCCAGCTCCGCGTCGGCGGTGAGCTGAACCGTTGTGCCCGCCAGATACGTCGGGCCTGGAGGACGGCGCGTGATCGCGCCATCGAGCGTCGGTTCGAGGTCCAGGGCATACTCCTGAAAGAAGCGCGCGACGGTGGGATCGGAGACCGCGGAGGTCATCCCGGGCCGCAGCGCCACCGCCTTGATGGTGGTGGTCTGGGTGATCACGAACGGAGAGGTGTACACCAGCGCGCTCGAGGCCACCATGGAGTTCGTCGCCGGATCGCTCCCGTTCAAGGTGTAGTACAGCCTGACCTTCTCCAGCGGAGGGGTCATCTGCACGCTCAGGGACGGGGTGTTTGTGAACGAGAGCGAGGCGCCCTCGCGCCCTTGCACGACGATCCGCGGCGCGCTGAGGTAAAAGGTGATGGGAATCGGCGGCGTCTCGCTGGCCGCGAACGCCGCGTTGTACGCGGTCGCTCGGAGCGTGACCGACTGCGAGACGACGAGCGGGACAGTGTAGGCCAGCGATTCGAACGTGGGCCGCGTTCCGTCCAGCGAATAATAGATGAGCGTGTCGGGAACCGGGTTCGTCAGCGCGACGCGCGCGGAGGTTTGGTTCGTGAGACCGAACAGCGTCCCGGCGACGCCTTGCACCAGCGCGATCGGTCTCGGGAGCCCGAAGACGTTCAGGAACGCGGGAGCGCTCGTGACGGAACCGTACGCGTTGGAAGCCGTCAGGCTGTACAGCCCTGTTTGAATGGGATCCAGATTCGTCAGGGACAGGGAGCTGCTGGTCGCGCCCGGGATGTCATTCGTTTGGTTGTAGAACCATTGATACGACAGCGGGCTCGCGCCCACCGCCGCGGCGGTCAGAGTGGTGTCCGCGCCTGGAAGAACGGTTTGGCCGACGGGATGGGCGCTGATGAAGGGCGCCGGGGAAAGCTTGGCGAGGAACGCGTCGCCGCTGCCGGCGCTCGACAGATTCAGCCGATCGAGCGACACGGCGTCGGTGAACCGTCCGGCGAGCAGGCAGCCTTGTTGTCCGTCGCTGGCGATCGCGTATCCATAGTCCAGACTCGGTCCCCCGAGCGATCGGGACCATTCGGGCGCGCCGTTGGCCCCGTAGCGAACGACGAACGCGTCGAAGTTTCCGCGGCTGACGAGGGCGTCGGCTCCGATCGACATCGTCCCGATGAAATGGCCGATCAGGAACACGCCGTTGTCGGCCCACGCGACGCCCCGGGCGTCGGAGCCCGCGCTGGTCTGAATCCACAAGAGCTCTCCCGCCGAATCGTACCGCGCCACGAAGGTTCGAAGCCCCGCTCCCGTCACGACCTTCGAACCGAAGGTCGCCTGGCCCCGAATGGTTCCCGCGATCACCGCCCCTCCATCAGGCGTCGCCGTCACCGCGTTGGCGTAGTCAGGGTCCGTCCCGCCGCCGGATCGAACCCATAGCAGTTCTCCCAGGGGACTATATTTTGCGACAAACAGATCCGCGTTGCCCGTCGCTGTGAGCGTGGTGTCCTGGAAGACGGCCTGGTCTCCAAAATAGCCGGCCACGTAAGCATTGCCCTGCGGATCGACCGCTATCGCATAGGCGACATCCACGTTCCCGCCGCCCGCGCCCCGGACCCACAGAAGATTCCCATCCGGATCGTACTTCACGACGAACAAATCCACCGCGCCGCGATTGGTAAGCGATTGGTCGCCGAACTTCGCGCCGTCCTGGAAGTGGCCGGCGGCGTAGACGTTGCCCAGGGCATCCGTTGCGACCCCGTAGGCCCGGTCGTCGCCTGTGCCGCCGATGGCGCGGGTCCATGTGACAGCGCCCGCGGGATTGAGCTTCATCACGATGCCGTCGCTGCTGCCGGCATTCGTGACCTTCGTTCCCCCGAGGAGCGCGCCGACTTGAAAATACCCCGCGACGAGCGTGTTCCCCTCGGCGTCGCCGGCGACCCCGAGCCCCACGTCCTGGTTCGGGCCCCCCAGGGACTTCGCCCAGATCAGCTCGCCGGAGCGCCGATACCGCGCGACGAACAGGTCGAAGAGTCCGACGTTTGTGATGCTGGCGCCATGGAAGTCCGTGGGTCCGACAAAGTATCCCGTGACATGGATCTGTCCGGAGGGATCGACCGCCACGCTGTTGGCTTGCTGATCCCCCG
This sequence comes from Verrucomicrobiota bacterium, assembly GCA_016199985.1. GTDB lineage: Bacteria > Verrucomicrobiota > Verrucomicrobiia > Limisphaerales > UBA11320 > UBA11320. Next base: position 20,121 of record JACQFQ010000006.1, read on the forward strand.
GTCCCGAGACCGTTTGCGCCCAGTGATAGCTGAAGCCGCCGGAAGGGTCCGCCGCCTGCGCCCGGCTCGCCCAGCCGAGCGCGAACAAAAGCAGCGTCACGGGAAGCCTGATCAAGCGTGGCATGGGCGACGACGCTAGCGTCGTCCCCCATGCGGCGCAAGAATCGCGGAGAGGAGCGCGGGCCGGCGCAAATGGGTTGCCATCCCTCGCGCCTTCCAGTCTTCTGTCCACCCGAACACTCGCAACCCCATCAACCCATGAGCTCGTCCGCATCCGCCGCGCCCGCCAGGACCAAGCCCTGGTACGCCATTCTCTACGTCCAGGTGCTCATCGCGGTGGCCGTCGGGGTCGCGATCGGGGCCTTGCGACCGGAGCTCGGGAGACAGCTTCAGCCTCTCGGCGATGGCTTCATCAAGCTCGTCAAAATGATGATCGCTCCCATCATCTTCTGCACCGTCGTGCATGGGGTGGCGTCGATGACGGATATGCGGAAGCTGGGAAGGATCGGTTTCAAAACGCTGCTTTACTTCGAGGTCGTGTCGACTCTCGCCCTTATCATCGGACTGGCGGTCGTCAACGTGATGAAGCCGGGAGAGGGCTTCGATGCGGATCTCGGCAGCCAGGATCCCACGATCGGCCAATCCAGCGCCGATCAGGCGAAGTCCCTGACGGTCGCCTCTTTCCTGCTGAACATCATTCCCAACACGCTCCTCGACGCGTTTGTGCGTGGCGACCTGCTTCCCGTGCTTTTGGTGTCGGTGCTGACCGCCTTTGCGATCATGGGGCTGGGCGAGCGGAAGGACGCTGTGATGAGGGCGGTCGACTGCGTTGGCGAGTTGTCCTTCGGGATCATGCGCATCGTCGTGCGGTTCGCCCCCCTCGGGGCGATGGGCGCGATGGCTTTTGCGATCGGGAAGTTTGGGTTGAAAGCGCTGCACCACCTCGGGGCCTTGATGGCGGGGTTCTATCTCACGTCAGCGGTGTTCGTTCTCGTGGTTCTCGGAACCATCGCCGCCGTTTGCGGCTTCTCGATCTTTCGCTTGCTGTCCTATTTGCGCGAGGAGCTGCTCCTTGTGCTCGGCACGAGCTCCTCCGAGACGGCGTTGCCCGGAATGATTCTAAAGTTGAAGCGGCTCGGATGCGCCGGCCCCACGGTGGGACTCGTTCTGCCGACAGGGTATAGCTTCAACCTGGACGGAACGAACATCTATATGTCGATGGCGGCTGTGTTCCTCGCGCAGGCGACGAACACGCCGCTGGGAATCGGGGATCAGATCAGCCTGTTGCTGGTGGCGATGATTTCATCCAAGGGCGCGAGCGGCGTCACCGGCGCCGGATTCGTCACTCTCGCGGCGACGCTGATCGTCGTGCCCAAGATTCCCATCGCGTCCCTGGCGTTGCTCGTGGGCATCGACCGTTTCATGAGCGAATGCCGCGCGATCACGAATCTGATCGGCAACGGCGTGGCGACCCTGGTGATCAGCCGATGGGAAGGGGAGTTGTCCGCTGAAACGTTGAGGGAGCGGTTGAAGTCGTGAGCGGGCACACCCACACGTTGCGAGTTCACCGTTGTAGCGCGCCCCCGTAGCGCAATGATAGCTCCCGGGGGAGGTGAATGGGAGAGGGAAGGGGATGAGCTTTCGCATCGCGACGGCGCCCACAACCTCGGGATGCGTCTCGCCACCGTTCGGTCCCCAAGGCCTGAGTTGACAGGAGTCCCAGGTCTCGGAGAGAGTCATGCTCGCCCGGAGGACCCGTATCATGAAGCTGTGCATTCGATTTGTTTTGGTCGTCCTCCTGGCGTCCTTCCTTCTTCCATCCCGCGCCGCCACCGCCGCCGTTCTCGATCTCGACCACGATGGGCTCGACGATTTGTGGCAGATTCTGTTCGGGGCCCAGGGGATCTCAGCGTCCGCGGACTCCGATGGCGACGGATTCACCAACAGGGAAGAGAGCCTCGCCGGGACCGATCCCTTCAACGCAAACTCGCGTCCGACATTGCGCATCGCCCCAGGCCCCGCGGGCGGCGCCATTGTGTCCTGGGACGCGGTGGCGGGGAAGCGATACGCGCTGCGATCGACCCTCAGCCTGGGGACCAACGCGCCGAGCTGGTCGCCCGAGGCGCAGGTCATCGGCGATGGCGGCGAACTGAGCATCCCGCTCGTCCCTGACGGGGCGTCCCGCTTTCTCCGCATCGACGTGGACGATGTCGACTCGGACGCGGATGGTCTTACAGATGCCAACGAGCGCGCGCTCGGGCTCAACCCCGGCTCCGATCATTCCGGTCGCCGCGACGGCTCGGATCTACAATGGGCGACCAACGCGTTGCGAGGCCCGAGCGTCGTCACGGTCGCCGCCTTGGGGACTGAGATCTATGAGCGATGGCCGGACCCGGGCGTGTTTGCGATCCGTAGAACCGGCGGGCTTCTTCCGCTCGTCGTCAAGCTGGCCTGGGGGGGGACGGCATCCTTCGGCGTGGACTACAACGCCACCGCGGCGCAGTCGATTCAGATGCCTCTGGGGGTGAACGAAGTTTGGGTGGAATCCTGGCCGATCGCCGACGAAGTGGAAGAGCCCGTCGAGACGCTGACGCTCACCGTGGTGTCCGGCTCAGGCTATTCGGTGGGGTCCTCCAACTCGGCGACGATTTCTCTCATCAACGAGAACGCGTCCAGTCCGCCGAACGAAAGAGCGGCCGCCCGATTCCTCCTGCAAGCCTCCTTTGGGCCGGACACGGACTCCCCTGATGATCCTGACGACATCCCCGAGAACGCGCAGGAGGTCATGGCGCTCGGATACGAAGGCTGGATCGATCAGCAATTCGCGAGAGCGCCGGGGTATATTCAGCCCTGGGTGGACTGGGCGTTCGCGCATGGCAACGCGCTGGGCATCTACGGGAACTGGAAGGAGAACTCCTGGTGGGGCCGTGTGATGGGATCCCCCTTGCTCCGGCCCGACGCCTCCACGAACACGTTGCCGGATCCTCTGCGACAGCGCGTGGCCTTCGCTCTCAGCGAGATCCTGGTGATCTCCGACCGACCCGAACAGCTCGCCGTGGAGCAGCGCGGCATGGCGAACTACTATGATCTGATGGTGCGCCACGCGTTTGGGAACTACCGCGACCTGCTCCGCGATGTCGCCCTGCACCCCGCGATGGGCATCTATCTGAGCCATCTGGGAAACCGAAAGGCCGATCCGGTCAAGAAGATCTATCCGGATGAGAACTTCGCCCGCGAGGTGATGCAGCTTTTCACGATTGGGCTGTGGGAGCTTCAACCCGATGGCTCGCGCAAGCTGGACTCCCAGGGTCAGGGGATTCCCACCTACGACAATCGCGACATCACGGAGATGGCGCGGGTTTTCACGGGGCTGTCGTTCGGCAACAACGCGACCTTCAGCGACTATCCGCGTGACTTCACGCGGGCGATGAAAATGTGGGACGCGGAGCACGACTGCAACGCGAAGCGGTTGCTCGGCGGCCAGCCTGTCCCCGCCCGCGTCGCGACTCCCGGGAACACAGGCGCCGCCGGTCTTGCCGATGTGGACGCCGCGCTGGACGTCCTTTTCAACCATGCCAACGTGGGGCCCTTCATCGGACGACAACTGATCCAGCGCCTTGTGGTTTCCAATCCCAGCGCCGGGTATGTCGCGCGCGTCGCCGAAGCTTTCGCGGACAACGGCTCGGGTGTTCGCGGGGATCTGAGGGCGGTTGTGAAGGCGATCCTCCTGGATCCTGAGGCGCGGGACCCCGCCATGCGGATCAGGCCGGAATGGGGCAAGCTTCGGGAGCCTGTGCTGCGGGTTGTGAACCTGGCGCACGCTTTCGGAGCCTCCTCAAAAGCCGGCTGGTATTTGCTGGATCAGTTCAACTTTGATCATCTCCAGGATCCGATGAACGCGCCGAGCGTTTTCAACTTCTTCCTCCCTTCCTACAGCCCGTCGGGGGAATTGGCGCAGCGCGGCCTGGTTGCGCCGGAGTTTCAAATCATCAACGCGAGCTCCGCGATCACCGGGCCCAACTATTTCTGGAAAGCGATCACCGGGGACCTCCACCACTATGGATCGGGGAACCCGGACTATTCGGTGAAACTGAATCTCACGAATGAGCTTGCGATGATTGTGCCGCTGTCGCAGATCCAGCAAAACGCGCCCGCGGGGCCTCCGATGGATCCGGATCCCTTGATCCGGCGTCTCGATCGCCGTCTCACAGGCGGGGTCTTGTCGCCCGGGCAGTTTCAGGTCATCCGCGAGGCGATGCTGCGGGTGAAGCCTCCCACCTGGGAATGGCATCGTGAGCGGCTGCGACTGGCCATCTACCTGATCGTGACGTCGCCTGATTACAATGTGCTTCGCTGAGCCTTGAACGCTTCCTCCCGACTATGAAATCCAAAGAGACCTTTTCGCGGCGTGAGTTTTTTCGTACTGCCGGGTGCGGCGGGATGAGCGCTTTGCCGATGCTCAGCACGTTGTGGAATCTGCAGATCGCCGAGCGCCTTGCGGCCGCCGCGGCGCCGGGGGGAGGGGAATACCGCGCGCTCGTGTGTCTGCTGCTGGGGGGCGGCAATGACTCGTTCAACATGCTCGTCCCACGCGAGCCCGCGGCCTATGCGACCTATCAATCCTCCCGCGCCAACCTGGCCCTGAAACCGGACCAACTGATCGACATTCATCCGGTGGGGCAGCCTGATTTCGCGCTTCACGGGTCGATGCCTGAGATCGCCGGGCTGTTTCAGGCCGGCCATGCCGCGCTCGTGACGAACGTCGGCACGCTCATCGAGCCGGTGTCGAATCGCAAGCAGGTGGAACAAAACCTCAGGCGTCTTCCCTTGGGCCTGTACTCCCACTCGGATCAGCTGGAGCAGTGGCAGACGAGCCTGCCCCAATCGCGCAGCGGGATCGGATGGGGAGGGCGGATGGCGGATTTGCTGAAGGAGTTGAACCGCATCCCCATCGTCCCGATGCAGATTTCCCTCGATGGAGGCAACGTTTGGCAAACGGGCAACACAGTGGCTGAATACACCATCACCCCCGACGGCGCGACGCCCCTCGATGGCTACAGCGGAGCGTGGCGGCAGTATCAGGACCTGCAGAACGCCCTCAGCGCCGCGGTCGACAGCCAGCTCACCCTGCAATACAGCAATCTGCTTTCCCGCGCCTTCAATCTCCGCAAGAAGCAGGCGCTCGACGCCTATCAGGTCTTCGCCGACGCGACGTCGTCTCCCCTCCCGGCGACCGTGACATTTCCCAGCACATACGTCGGTCAGCGACTGCGGCAGGTGGCGCAAACGATACAGGGTCGCGTCGGACTCGGGGCCGTGAGACAGACGTTCTTCATCGAATGGGCCGGGTGGGACCATCATAGCGATGTGCTCGGAAACCAGGCGGTGATGCTGCCTCAGATCAGCGCCGCGATCGGGGCCTTCCACGACGCCCTCAAAGCGATTGGAGTTCAGGACCAAGTCACGCTCTTCACCGCGTCTGATTTTGGTCGCACGCTCACGAGCAACAGCCGCGGGTCGGACCATGCCTGGGGAGGAAACCAGATCGTGGTCGGAGGGGCCGTGAAGGGGCAACGCCTTTACGGGCAGTTTCCATCCCTGGTTTTGAATCCAGACAGCGGTCCTGAGACGAATCCGTTGGACACGGGACGAGGCCGTTTCATCCCGACGACCAGCTGCGACGTCTTCTTCGCGGAGCTAGCGCTCTGGTTGGGTGTCCGTCGCAGCGATCTGGCTTCGGTGCTTCCCAACATCGGCAACTTCATCTCGACGGCCGGCGCCGCGCCGCCGATGGGCTTTCTGCTGTGACGCGCTGGCGTTCTAATCGGCCTTGATTTCATCCAGGCCAAAGGCGCGTCCCGATCCCGAGTGAATCACGGGCCGATCCGTGATGGCCGAATGGAGGCCTGCCTTTGTTGCGCCCGCTTCGCCGCATTGGCCCGTCGCGCAGACGCGGAAGAATTGTTGCGTTCCCTCCGCGGCGGTCGTGTGGGGGCTGACGGCGTCCGCGACGTTCGCCCACGGACCTTCCAACGCTGGCGCGGACTGGAGCGCGCCGGAGCAATCCCACGTGAGCGAGACCATGGGAGGGGAGACTTGAGTGAGGGCGATTGCGAGCGCGCAGCTTTCGTTGGGACCTCGCACGATCACCTGGAAAGAGCAGGTGTTGGTGTTGTAGCAGAGGTCGCTCGCGGTGCATGTCACAAGGGTGGCGCCGACGGGGAATATCGTGCCGCTCGGCGGGTCAATCGTCAGGAGTATGGGCTCGGGGCGGTTGTCGGTGGCGGTGACGTTGAACTCGACGGGAACTCCCGCGCCATCCGGAGAGGTGACGGTGATATCCGCGGGGCACTCGATGACGGGCGCGTCGAGGTCGTAGTGGGCGACAAACTGCCGTGTCGCCACGCGTCCCTGGTTATCGAGCGCGGTCGCCGTGTACAGAATGTCCTGATACAGGGCGCGGGGAAACCCATCGAACTCAGGGAACAATCCATGCGCTGTGGTCAGGTTCGCCCGCGATCCAATGAGGATGCGAATGTCCGAGTATCCGAGGCGGATGCTGGGGTCGGACAGCGGCGAGGCCCGGAGGCTGAGATTGGTGAGCGTGCCGTCGCAGGACTCGGCGTTCGCTCGCGCAAGGAACCCGAAGTGGGGCGTGCACATCGGCGGCTCAATGGTGAGGCGAATGCAGTCCTCGATGCAAAGGCGTTCCCCCGCCACGACGGTGATCTGGAGGGAGGGCAGTCGGATCTCGGAGACGCCTGAATCCGGATCGATCGCGCTGACCGAGGGAAGCAGCGTGTAGGTTCCTTCGGGCAGATACATGGTGATGACCGCCTCGTTGGTCGCTGTATCGGCGTTGTAGGGCGGGGCGGAAGCGTTGTACAGATAGGCGGAGTAGGATCGGAAGTTGCCCTGCGAATCGATGTTGGTGATTCCACCGACGCTACTGACCACCCGCGGGTAGTAAAACTGCAGAGGGGATCTGATGCGCAGGCAGACCTCCGCAAAGCCGTAGCGAAGATCGGAGCTGGCGCTCGCTCCCGCGGCCAAAGGGCCCTGCCAAGGTTGAGCCTCCTGGATATAGATGGATTGGTCGACATAGGGTTCGCCTGGCGCGCCTGGGGAGTAGAGGTTCAAGTTGATGCCCTCCAGCTTCCAGACCCCGGGCTGGTCATCGAGGTTGCCTACGACCGCGGTGTAGTCGCCTTCGACCGCGGCGGTCGCGGGGTTGAATCCCCCCGCGAACGAGACGCTGGCCTGGCCCCCTGCCGCGCTCAGCTTCGCCCCTGGAACGAGCTCGTCAACACCCATCACATTCACGTAGCTGCCGTAGTTCCCATACACCCCGATGCTGTCGTCTGGGATCCCATCCCCGTTCTTGTCGTTGTCGCCGGATCGTGTCACACCGCGCAGAGCGGATGGGCTTCCCGGCAATTCCGGAGGGCCCGTGAGCGTGATCTTCCCGCTCAGGCGCGCCGGATTCATCACGAAGGTGTTGGCCAAATCCGTGGCCGCGCCGGCGGAAACGGAGGCGCCTGGATTGAAGACCCCCTCTCCCAACCCGGGCGAGCGGAAGTACTCAAATCGATATCCGGGGCCGAATTGCATCTCGACCCAGACGTTCCAGGGCTGTGTGGGTTCGGAGGGAACGAGGCCTTCAAGCGCAAACGGGCGATCGGAATCGGGGTCGGGGAACTCTCCGGGCAGGGCGAAGTAGCGCTTATTGTTCGCGGGTCCGCTCGCCTTGACCACGGGCCGACTCAGCAGTTCCAGATACCCATCGGCGGGGAACTCGATTTCGCCAACGAGGTTGGCCATGCCGACGATGCGTCCCAGGTCGCTCGCGTCGGGAATGGTGATGACGAGAGGCGAGGTTTCATCGCAGGCCAGGGTGACGACGCGTGTGTCGAGATAGGTGAGGCGGTCGAGGTAGAGGTCCGCGCCGGTGTCCACCTCAATGGAGACCAGGAGCTCGATGGCGCTGGGCACCGCGAGGAAGCTGCCGGAGGCGCCGGCGGGCGAGCTCAAGTAGCGCGCGCGCCACATCCCCGTCGCGGTTTCCGTCACAAGAGCGCGACTGCTGGTCGCCGCCACAGGCGTGCCATCGGCGCGTTGGAATCGGATGTCCAGCATGGCGACGCACTCATCGAAATTGACCTCGGCGGGCGGCGAGTTGCTCGTCACGGGCGTCGCCTGCTGGACCGCCGTCCAGTACTCATCCGCGATGCCGTCGAGGGAGATATCGGCGTAAAGACCATAGGTGAGCGGCGTATCGTTGGCGGTGACCGTCATCGCAAAGGAGGCGCCAAGCCGGTCGTCGGTGCGGATGTACTTGCTCGCGCTCAACGAGTCGGGCTCGGCGCTGTTCGCGAAGATCGAAAAGGCTGTGATGCCCTCGTCGCCCGGCAGTCCAAGCCGATCCAGGATTCCCGGGTCCACGTTGGTGAAGCGGACCCGTCCGCTGATGGTGTTCGTGCCGGAAGGGGGCAGGTCTGCCGCTGCCGCGGTAAACCAGCTCGAGAAAGCGGTGGCCAATGCCAGCAGCCGAAGGACGGTAGGGGTCGTTTTCATAGGTCTCACTCACTACTTGTGGAAACGATCCAGAAGGTTACAGGCGTGGCGTGGTCGCTCTCTGGACGGCGCCGGGAAGTTGAACCACAAAGGATTACAAGGAGCGATACGGTGAAACGTCCCCACTCCAGACGCCGTCGCCTGTGACGGGACGCTTTCCTGCGCGCCCACGAGGTATTCCGTTCCGACACTCGCGTGGGTGTCTTCCGCCCTAAGGCTTGACGATCGTTCGGTAGAACCGCACTTGATCGGAAACCGCCTGCGGGTCGGAGAACTCAATCAAGCCTTGGATGTCGGCTGTCACCGTGGAGAGGGTCTTCCACTCCGCCGCCGGCACTCCCTCCGACGCCTGGATTTCCACCCTCTGAAGCGGCTGGGCGCGCATTCGCAGCGTGGGATGACTATCGGAACAGATCACCAGGGACAGCACGTTCTCAACGACGGGGATCGTGACGTCATCCGAGGTTCCAGGGAGGCCCTGGCTCCAGTTGGCGGGGATGTCCCAAAAGCCTTCGCTGCTTCCGATCCATGCGTTCGGTCCCGCAAGCAGGCAGTTGGCGAAAAGGAGACCGAGGAGCGCAACGAGGCTCGCGGATCGGCCAAGGCGGCGAGGGCGGACAAGGTCGGGCAGTTTGATGGGTTTCATGCGTTTACCTCCTATTAACGCCTGGTTGATGAGATCGGACGCATGGAACCTGCAATCATGTCTCTCGCATCCGGCGAGGCCTCCCGGTAGGGTCCGGGAGCACTAGCGCGACATGGCCATCACCCCTCCAACCGCCGCAAACCCGCATGCCCCGGCTCAGTCCGCGGTTCGCGGGGAACGATTCATCCCCGAACTTCTGGCCCCGGCCGGCGATTGGGATTGCGTGAGGGCCGCGGTCGAGAACGGCGCCGACGCGATATACTTTGGGTTGTCGCGGTTCAACGCCCGGATGCGGGCAAAGAATTTCACCGAAGCCGACCTCCCGGAGCTCATGAGGTTCCTTCATAAAAGGGGCGTTCGCGGCTATGTCACGTTCAACACCCTCGTGTTCGCGAACGAATGGACGGAGGCCGAGGACTACATTCGATCGATCATCGCGGCGGGCGTGGACGCCGCCATCGTTCAGGACGTGGGGATCTGCCGGCTGATCCGCAGCCTCTCCCCCGACTTTCCTATCCATGCGAGCACCCAGATGACGGTGACTTCCGCCGCGGGGGTGCGCTTCGCCCGCGACCTGGGGTGCCAGTTGGTCGTGTTGGCGCGAGAATGCTCGATCCCTGAAATAGAGAAGATCCGCGAAGTCGACGCAACGGCCGCCGGACAGGGGAACGCTTCGCTGCCTTTGGAGGTGTTCGTCCACGGCGCTCTGTGCGTCGCGTACTCGGGGCAATGCCTGACGAGCGAGTCCCTGGGCGGGCGGTCCGCGAATCGTGGAGAATGCGCCCAGGCCTGCCGGCTGCCCTACGAGCTGATATCGGACGGCAAGACGGTTCCTCTCGTGGATCGTCGGTACCTGCTCAGCCCTCAGGATCTGTCCGGCTTGGAGGTGCTGCCGGAGCTCGCGAGATCGGGCGTGGCTTCCCTCAAAATCGAGGGACGGCTGAAGTCGCCCGAGTATGTGGCGAGCATCACGCGCGTCTATCGCCAGGCCTTGGATCGATTGGCCGCTTCGGAGGCGCCCGCGATGGTCCTTCCCGACGCCGCGGCGCAATACGAGGTCGAGATGGCTTTCTCGCGCGGACTTTACACCGGGTGGTTCCGCGGCATTCAGAACCAGGAGTTGGTGCACGCGCGATTTGGGAAGAAGAGGGGCGTGCTTTTGGGAACGGTGACCGAGGTGGTTCCTCAGGAAGTGCGGATGCGACTCGCGGCGCCCTTGAAGCCCGGGGATGGCGTTGTTTTCGACGCGGGCGCTCCGGACAAGCCGGAGCAGGGGGGGCGTGTTTACGAGATTCGACCCGTGACGCGATCCGTCCGGGGAGAGCGGCCGGAGGGCGAGGTGGGGCTCCGGTTTGGGCAGGGCGCGATTGATTTCCGATCCGTTCATCCGGGCGACACGGTTTGGAAGACAAGCGATCCGGAGCTGGAGCGAAAAGTGCGACAGACCTTTGAGTCAGAGACGCCCCAGTTCCGCCGCCCGTTGCGCATGGAGGCGCATGGCTCGCTGGGCGGGCCGCTGACGGTGATCGCGCGCGACGGCGAAGGCCATGTCGCCAGGGCGGAGTCGGTCGCGCCCCTCAACCCGGCGCAGAACCGGCCGTTGACATCCGAGGTTCTGCGGGAGCAGCTCGGACGTCTGGGGGGAACCCCGTTTCACATCGAGAGCCTCGATGTTCTCTTGCCGGAGGGCGTGATGCTTCCTCTGAGCGAGCTGAATCGAATGCGTCGGGAGCTCGTGAGCCGACTGGACGCGATGCGATGCGAGCCGAAGCGATGGACCGTTTCACCCGACGCCGATCGGCTGGCGCATGCGTCGGTCGGTTCAGAAGCCTCGGCCATTCCCGGAGATCCGGAGCTGGCCGTGCTCGTGCGCAACGCGACGCAGCTGGCCGCGCTGGCCGCAATGCCCGAGCTTCCGCGAGCCATCTATTGCGAGTTTGAGGATCCGAGGAAGTACCAGGCCGCGGTGGGACAGTTTCGATCGACCGCTATGGGGGCGGGGCCTGGGCGTCCGGAGCTTTTCGTTGCGCCGCCCCGCATTTTCAAGCCGGGCGAGGACTGGATTCTCAAGATCGTTCGAGCGAGCGGGGCGGACGGCTATCTGGTCCGCAACTATGATCACCTGACCGCCTTCGCGCAGGATCGAAAGATCGGAGACTTCTCGTTGAACGTCGCGAATCGGTGGACGGCGGATTACTTCATCCGCCGATTTGGCCTGGAGCGCGTCACGGCGAGCTACGACCTCAACTTCGAGCAGCTCGCCGCGCTGATCCAGTCGGCGCCCGCGCGGTGGTTTGAGGCGACGATTCATCAGCACATGCCGATGTTCCACATGGAGCACTGCGTGTTCTGCGCCTTTCTGTCGAGCGGGAAGGATTATCGGGATTGTGGACGTCCGTGCGATCATCATGACGTGCGGCTGAAGGACCGGGTGGGGGCGGAGCATCCCTTGAAGGCGGACGCGGGATGTCGGAACACGGTTTTTAACGCGGTGGCGCAAACCGGCGCGCCATACGTGGAGCGGATGCTGGGCTGGGGTCTGCGCCGGTTTCGGATCGAGTTTCTGAACGAAGGTCCGGAGGTGGTGGCGAGGACCGTGGGCATGTATCAGTCGCTGCTGCGTGGAGAGATCAGCGGCGAGCAGCTGTGGCGCGAATTGAAATTAAAGCATCAGCTCGGCGTGACCCGAGGCCAGATGGAACGCCCGGAAACCGCGGGCTAGTGGCAAACGGCGCAGGCCAGGGTGGTGGATCGCGCGCTCCCTGGGCTACACACGATTCTTCGACAGGCTCTCAGGGCTTTGCGGGGGACACTGTCCCCTTTTCCTTGGGCTGCTCGGAAACTTCGTAACGAGCGCTCATCCCCTCGCGCATGTGATCATCCACATGACAGTGAAACATCCAAATGCCAGGGTTGTCGGCCACCATGTCCGCCACCTTCATCGAGGCGGGCAGGAGTTCCAGGACATCTGTTCGATACCCATGGTGCAGCACCGTGTTCCCGTGCCAGTGCGGCGTGTGGAGGTCCGTTTCGCCTCCCATCCCCAACAGATACCAGCGCACCCGTTCGCCCTGCTTCATTCGCATCAGCGGTAAATTGCCGAAGATGAATCCATTGATGCCATGCATCTTGTTGCTCTCGACGAAGGCGGGGTCTTTCAAGTCGACCGCGGCAGAAGCGCCCAGGCGGGCCTTCACATTGGCGTCCAGATAGGGACTGAGATTCTCGTCGAAGATGTTGAACAGGGTGACAAACTCGCGATCCACGTCCGCGGGCGAGCCGTCGGGCCGGGCGAGGCCTTTCGCCGTAACGATGATGGCTCCCACCAATCCGGCGTTGCTGTCTTGAACCGCTCGAACATGGGAGTGATACAACCATGCCACAGAACTGCCGTCGTTCGGTCCCGGGCCGGCGCGTTCAGGCACGAGCCATTCATAATCCACCGAGGCGCCCGGCTGCACCATGTCGTCTTTCTTGTCCCCAGCGGCGGTCCCGTCATTGTACCCGGAGCCTTCACTCGTCTTCAGGTAAAACACCCCATGGGGGTGGATGCTGACTGGAAAGCGGGTCCTATTCTTGAACGTGATTCGAATTCGATCTCCGACTTCTGCGCGCAAGATCGGGCCGAGGAGGCCCAAGTGCTGCCAATGGGCGGGTTGGATTTCGAGTCGTTGGAACGTGCCGTCGGTATACCCTCGATAAACGGCCTTCCGATACTGATGCCCGATTCGACCGGAGGCCTTTGACGCAAACGCTTCGAGATCGCCGCAGAACGGTTCCTGCAGGACGTTCCCGTTCGGCGCATAGTGCCAGTCTATTTCCTCAGCCGCGATAAAGTAGGATCGCAGGCGACCCTCGCCCGGCAAGCTCGGCATGTTCGTGGAAGCGGACGTCGCCGCCGGAATCGAGGCGGGCTGGGACTGGAGGGCCGCGCGAAGCAGGCTGTTCCGATGGGTCGAGGCGTTCGACACGCGATCCGCTGAATTCGTGAGCGCTCTTCTCATCTGGACCTCCAGGTCCTTCGTGGCGGGTTGGTTTCGCTGCGCTGGGGGAAGTTTGCCAATGGCGTCCAGGGAACCCTGATACGCCGCGCGCGCCTCCTCGATTCTTCCAGCGCGCACGAGAATATCTCCCCGTTTGGCGAGCCAGCCGTCTTTGCGCGCGCTTTGCTCAAGCATCGCGTCCACGCGCTTGAGCGCGTCGTCGTATCTCTTTTGTTGCGCTTCGATCTCCAACGCGGCCGACTCCAAAGTGACGATGAGGCCGAGCTTCCGGATCCCCTGCTGCACGACGTCCAGAGCCTGTTCCAGGCGCGTGGAGCCCTCGCTTGCGAGCGCGCTCGCGCATTCCATGTAGAGTTCGAGAGGCGGATCCTTCGTATATCGCAAGCCCAGGCCAAAATCCTCGCCCGCCTGCGCGATTTCACCGAGCCGCAGTTTCGTTCGCGCCCGCACGAGATAGGCCTCCCCGTCTTCCGGAAACCTGAGCAGATGACGCGAGACCTGCTCGATCCCGGCCTGATACCAACCCGCGTTCAGGAATACCTCCGCTTTCTTGCGATCGATTTCGGGAATGGGTCTGAGGCGGTGGGCATGATCCAAATCCGCCAGGGCCTGATCAAAGCGCCCGGATCGAACCAGCAGACGACTCCGTCGCAGAAGCAGAGCGCCATCGTCGGGATGGGCGACAATCAGGCCGTTGAGGGTTTCCAGGCCCTCGGCCAGATCATCTTCTGCTCGCAAGAGCGGAGCGAAGGCCAGCAACCACACGGAAAACAAGGCCATCGCGCACAAACTCCGGCGCCAGGAGACTTTGTTCGCGCCCGCGGGCCCAAGACTCAAGGGGCAATCCCAAGATCTGTGTTCCGTTTTTGGGTCGCTCACCCTGAGGTTTCTAGTCTTTGAAAGTCGCATCTTCGTTGCGAGGCTGCCTTTGTGTAATCCGTGATGGGATCTTCAGCAAGCCTCGAGCCTCCGCCGACACCAGTTTCGCGGAATGGATCGTGCGAGACCCCGCTGGAGAGAGGCGTGGCCGGAACCTTTATGGTTTTATCGATGAGGATCCCGTTCAAGGGGTTGATCCTCTCGGTCTTTACTAGGAAGGGGGCCACTATTACACAACCTATATTGCGGCCATCATTGCGGGAAAGACGGCTCAAAAAGCGATAGTGTTGGCGGCTTACTCACAGTTTCCGGATGAGAGCAAGCGGTACACCGCTTTCTACGCCGAATGGCTCGACTGGAGGGGATTCCTTAAACCGGCCGTGAATGCCATCCCTCCGTTCCCGGTCTTCCGCGAATTCGACGACTCCCAACGTTATCTGCATTCGCTTGACGGCGGATTGGCAGGCCCCAGACGCAATTGCTTGCGAAACCTGCTGTTGGACCCAACACTCAGTCCCATGCAGCGAGGGCTTCTCACACACGCTTTCGGAGATTCGTATTCTCACTCCCATACGGATCCAAACCAGTACATTCACTCCGGGGGCAGGGAGTATGCGTATAACTTCTCTGCGAACCCAACTTATGGCCAAGAAGTCTTGTACGAGGCCCCGCTTGGGCATGGGGCGGAAGGTTCCCAACCAGACATGATCAAGAACGACATCGACAAGCATGAGGAGTATCTGCTTGATCTCACCACATCTCTGAACGGGGGCGCGCTGAACTCGAAGCAGCAAAAGGACATCGCAGACGTGATGGATCTTGTAAGACAAAGGCTCCCTGGCCTGGAGGGTGAACAGGAAGAGAATCGCGCCATGCGGTACATTGCCCAGGAAAGGGCCAAGTATCCTCAAGATGGCTATCACCCTGAGAACTTCGATCCAGCTGATAGCCCAAGAATGCCAGTCGGCTCGCCTGACCCATGGGAAATGGATGAGTTCTTCCAGCGAATGAAGAAGGGATGCTGCCGCCGATGAATTCTCTCGATTGGCAACTGACGGTTCGTTCGTTTTCGATTGGCTTCATTGCCCTATTCCTGTCGGGTTGTGGACGATTTGAGGAGAGCTGTGGAATCTGGGATACAGCTGTTCTTGAAGGTCGAGTCTATGTCGTCCTTTTCTGGACAGAGGGGATCCAATCTCCGGCAGGGTTCGATCATGGGCATTTTACTCAGCCAAGACAGGTGATAGGCATCGCTGAAATCCCACTCTCTTCAGAGGCCGTTAGGCCCTTGTCCTTACACCCCGGAGAGTAGCGCCATGAACCGATTGTTGGTGATTGATATGTTGACTATGATCCCTGGCCAACTCGCCCTGGCTGCCATGGCTCTGTTCGTGGGACTTGGGCCGTCCGTCGTGCTCGGGCGCCAGGTTGAGGTCGATCCAGCGCGCAATCAGCTGGTGATCATGAGAGGTTCCGAAGACTCAAAGGGCATAGGGGCGGAGGTATGGTTGGAAGCCGCCACTGAGGATGTGATCCGCGAACGGCTCAGAGGTAACTCGAACGTGTTCATCCACGCCGAGAGTACCCTTGACGCTTATCGTGCTAGTTCTTCTCCTGTGTCCAGTTTGCGTCAGATGGAACAGTCCGCTGCCCTGACGAACTTCTTCGAGGGGGCAGACTTCGTCTTTCTCAACGTAAGCACCAACTCCGACCAAATCCTCTGCACCGTGACCTTCCGACCGTCCAGGCGGTTCACGGAATCGACTGAGAAGCGATTCCGATGCGCCACGGTGGAGGAACTGGGTGGTGAAGCCTCTCAGTTTCTCGCAGGACAACTCGGACTTCGCGACTTCCCAAACCTTGGTAGGGCGGGTATCGAGGCTTGGAGCCGATCGAACGCCGCAAGTGCACAGTATGGTCGAGCTCGGCTTGCGATGCGGAACACTCCAAATCTTCAAGAGGCTGCGGTCGCATGTCGTGAGGCGCTCAAGATCGATCCGAAGTTCAGGCGTGCGAAAGGGCTTCTCGCCTGGATCCTTGCAGACAGCGGAGTCGTTGATGAGGCGATCACGGCTGCACGCGAAGCCCTGACCCAGGTGCCTGACGACATTTTTGCCTACAAGGCACTTGCCCTCTCGATCGAGCCGACTGGTAACATGCGTGAGCTGGAAGCTGCTTTCACCCAGGCTCGCGCTCTTAGCCCTGTGGATGGCGAACTCGCGTTCCAAAACGGTTTCTTTTGCGCTAACCAAGGACGTTACGAAGAGGGCATTTCCCTCTTGGAGCGAGGTCTTGCTCTCGAGCCGTTTGCGTTGTGCGAGGCTCCTGCGCGGGCTGCGATTGGGTTCTCATACGCTTACGCTGGTCCTGTAGACAGTGCTTTGGAGGCTCTAAACAAAGTGCCATCGAGTCCCCCGTTCGACGGCGGGGTGGAAGAGTATCTGGCGCGCGGCTATGGAAGGCTAGGCCAGACTCGTGCCGCTGTCCTACACAGTGAGCGGTTACTTGACATCTTGGAGTCGCAGGATCCATCTGGAACGGATGGCCGGTCAGTGGTGGTTAAGGAGTTTCTGAAGTTGTGGAAACCTCGTCTTGTTCCGCACCTGAGCAGTAATGCAATCACCTACGAGACGCTTCAGGCCACGAATGAGGCGCTGCTCAACACAAGGCTCTCCGCATCCGAGCGCAGCAGTGTGGTGGATCCGGTGAAGGTAACTCCTGAGATCACTGAGACAGCCCTGAGGCTGACACTCACCAAGACAAATCTGATGGATCGGGCCGAGGCCCTTTTTGATTGGACCTGCGCACACGTAGCTCCACCTGATCTGTCCTTACCAGACAAGAAGTTCGACGCCCAGGACAGCCTTCGGAGCGCGCTCGCGGGTCACCGCTCCTTGAATAGCCAAACCGCATCGTTTCTATTAGTTGCAATGACCCGTTCTATAGGTCTGACTTCGCACGTTGCTCAGGTTGTTCGAGCGTTTGACGGCAGTCGGGCCACGCATGCCTGTGCATTCCTGACAACAAGCGTGACCCAAGGGATTCTCCTGGATGCGCCTTCCCGGTGGTTTGGTGTCCCACATCTTGAGTTCAGAGTGCTATGTGATGCGCAAGCTGCTGCGCTCTTGCTCTCTGGCTCGCGAGGGTTGGACGGCGAGTTGTTGGCCTCCAAGCTCTATCCCGAGAGCCCAGCGATTCTGTTCAATGTCTTCTTTCGGTATTGGCAGGTCGGGGACTGGGAGGCTGCCGCCGAATACTCGAAGCGGCTGGACAAGATCGAGCCGGGAGGAGCCCTATCTGAGTGGGCCGCCTCGACCTTTGCAGACCACGAAGGCCGCTTGCCCGACGCTCTTGCGCATGCTGCCAAGGCTATTTCAATCGAGCCTGACTCCGCTTTCTTTCGACTTCAACACGGGCAGATGCTGTTGCTCCATGGTCGCACGAACGAGGCTCGTGTCGCTCTAAAGGAGGCCCTCCACTATCAGGTTACCGATGGAGAACGAAAGATTGTCGAGCAGCTGCTGAAGGAGAAGTAGGGTGCGCGGTGAAATCGCAACCCGATGGTCTTATGACCACCGTCGAGACCATGCCGAAGCCTTGCTCTTACTGACTGGCACGCCGACACCACGGGGGCCTTCGCCTACGTTTTGAGTGCTTGTTTGCCAAAGGTGACGGAAACGGATTCACCATCGGAACATATTTTGGCGCCCTTTCTTGGCGCGCTTTGTGGGCGATACCTCCGATTTGCGGGAAGATATCTGGAAACGGCGTGTAACTTTCCGGCCTCATTCTACAAGCAAGGGGTAGAATGCATGTTTGGCCTTCAGATCACCTCCGTCATCTCCGCTGGATACTAATCACTTTTGCCTGGTCGGCAGGCCTCCTCATAGGCCCCGCCAACGCACAGGTGCAATTCGTTCCCAACAACATCCAAGGCCTCGTCCGTTTCGGGAATGTCAACCCGACCATTCTGGATTTGCTTAACCCGCCCGCAAACGAGGGAATGAGCAATCTGTTCATCTCGGCCTATAGTCCGCCTCCAGCAGATCGATCGGCCGCAAGCGACTATCTGCCTGCACTGACACGGACCGAGGCCGCTTACGATTTGGCAGTGGATTCTGACGGCTCCGGCATCGCTTATCTGGTGACGCCCCGGGTGTCCCTCCTGGAGGAGCACGAGACCTATTACTTCAGGAGCGTGCTCTCACCTCCTGTTGAATCTTTCATGCCCGGACCGATACTCAATTTTTCCGAATGCCTCGGAGTGCTGACGGTCCGATTCGTCGATGCAGGCGGCGCCGCAGTCATTGTTGATGGAGGAAGCCTCATCGCCAACGAGGTTGAGCCCGCCGGCGAAATGGCACGAGTCGATACGATCTCAGCGGGAAGCAGCGAACGCAGAATCTATCTGCGGGGTGATTCGGCGGTTCAGCTGACGGTCTCCGTGACTCGGGGAACCAGCACTTTCGTGGACCGCATTCAGTATTCCACGATCACAAATGTCACCGTGGCCTGCGATGAAATGCAGACGGTCGATATCGTCATCCCAGGGCAGGGGGATCTCGCGCAGGTGACCGGTGAGGTCGATGTGCTCCGCGAGTTCGAACTGACGGTGAAAGGGTATGAAGCTGGAGATTACCCCGACAACACCTCGGTGATCGCACGGTATGGCCCTTTCAACAATGTGCGCTATGCCCGAGTGTCCGGGGTTCATTTCACCGAACCCGCCAGCGGCCAGTTCACCTTGTCCAATCTTCTGCCGACCACGCTGGATGCCGCGTCGCCGGGTTATTTGGTGGCTGCGGAAATGTATTTCCGTACGAACGAGGCGATCGCCTTTTTGCGAACCCCGGCGCTCGGTGCGGGACCGAATCCAGGTCTCTCGGTGCAGGCTGGCGAGAGCCTTAGCCTCAGCAATCTTTTTGTCATCGATCCCGGATATCTCCGTGGACACGTGCTGTTGCAGGGGCCGGCTGAAAGTCCCGGCAGCGACTCGTTGCTGCGAGATGTGCGTTTTGCTTCCGACTACGACCTGGATGGTGACGGTCTGCCGGACTCACTCGGCGTCTACGGGATCTATTACTCCAGTATCATGGCAGTCGGCACCCCTGAAATCGCCCTTGGGGCTCATTTTTCCACGAGCGATGGATATGGTTACACAGGGTTCAAAGGAATGTTCAACCCGGCAACCAGCGCTTACGAGGGCCAATACGAGATCCCTCTTGGCGGCCTTTTGGGAGAGGCTGGAATCTGGAAGAGACAGTATGTGAACGTCAGCGCATTCAGTCCGCCGGAGGCCGAGACGCAGCGCTATTGGGCTTTCTCGATTACGGACACAGCTGCTCCGCTGATACAGATCAACCCAGGTGAGGTGACCCCCAATGACGCCGCATACTGCCTGAGCGAGGTGCGGATCGTCTTCCACTCCGCGGAGCCTTTCTACAATCCGAGCATCCGCTTCAGCTACGGCGGGTTCACCAATGTGGATTTCCAGGGCAATGCCGCCAGCTATTCGGTCTACGTGGATCCTGTGTTTGGAAGTCCATCGAGCCCAGCCACCGCCTCCACCCTGGGTGAGCTTCGGATGTATCTTCCGCAGGGCGCCTATCATCTGATTCCGTACATCACACCCGCCGACTCCACATCTGCCACGGTGAGCGGATCACCCTTGGACATCACCGTAGGGTGCGGCGAGACCGTCACTCTCGATACCTGTCTTCAGATGACGCTGGAGATTCCCACATGTCATCGACCGAATGAAGTCACGCTCACAGGAGCGGTGTCGACGCTTTGCCAAAACTCGGTGACTGAGATCCGCTATGAGCTGAATGGGGAAGCGCCGGTGACCGTTTGCCAGGCTTGCGGGCTCAACCCATCATTCAGCGTGCCATTGATTCTGAAGCTTGGGATCAACAATGTTCGCGTCTCGGCGATTGATAGCCAGGGCGGAATAGCGTCGCTCCAACGCCAGATCCTTCCCGACACCACCGCGCCCGTGATCACTTGCCCCATAAGCTCCACCCTGGAGGCTGACAGGCCCTGCGGTGCCGTGGTTGAGTTCAGCGCTGTTGCGACAGACGATTGCGATCCGGCTCCCTCCATTGTTTGCACACCTCCGTCGGGAAGCCTCTTTCCTCGCGGCGACACCGTCGTCCATTGCGTGGCGACGGATGCCTCGGGCAACTCGTCCGAGTGCAGTTTCACAATCACGGTCAATTCGGGCACGGAGTTTTTTCCGCCGGTCATTCTCGCCATCACACCGTCCTCGATCGCCCTTGAAGGTGGAACTCCGCTGACGATCCGCGGTAGCGGGTTTACCGCGCAGGATGAATTCTTCCTGGATGGAATTGCGCTGCGGAATCCTGTGTTGATCAGCGACGTCGAGTTTCAAGCTCAGACCCCTCCGCTCCCGGTCGGCAGCCATGAGCTTCAAGTCCGTCGATGCGGCGAGATCGTGGAGCGTGTTGCGAGCGGATGCACCACCGGAGTGCTTCCTCATATCGTTGCCTTCGACCCTGGCCAGGCTTTTGCGCGAGGTGGAAATCTTGTGACCGTGCGCGGCACCAATTTCCTGGCATCGACGCAGGTGCGGATCGCCTTTCCTGCGCTGAATCCTGCCGACAGCCTCCTGCGCAATGTGTCTGTCTCGGGTGACGGAACCGTGATCATCGGTGAGATGCCGCCGCTTCCGAGGGGGGAGCTTCTTGGCTCCCGGGACGTGATGGTCGAGGACGTCCGCGGAGCAGACACCCTGGCCGGTGGGGTCACGTATCTTCCCAACCCGTTTGAGACAGACCCCCAGGCCATCAGCCTGCGGGCACTTCAAGCAGCGTCGACCGCTCCTGTGGACATCGCATGGCGCAATGGTTTTCCGGGTGGGCTGCGGGCGAAGGTGCGCGTGGGCGGCGCGACGCCCGAGGAAAGAGCGCGTGAGTTTGTTCGGAACTACAAGGATCTGATGAAGCTTCAGAATCCTGACACCGAACTTGCGGTGACGAAGGTCACGCAGGAGGGGTTGGATGATGTAAAACTGGCACAGCGGTACCACGGTCTGCAGGTCTACGGCGGAGAAATCGTGGTCACTTTGTCTGGGGATGAAGTGGTGGCCTTGACCGGCAATGTTTTGCCTCTTGCGGTGCTGGATCAGGTCGGTTTCAACATGAACCCGACGCTGACCCGCGAACAGGCGATCGAAATTGCCCGTGCCGACCAAGAGGTCCAACGCCCTGCGGCCGAGATCCAGGTCATCGCTGAGCTCGTGGTCTATGATGAACGTCTCTTCACTGAGGCTCCGCTGGATCCGCATCTGGCCTGGAAGGTCGACATGCGCTTCTCAGAGAACTCGGTCGTGGTGGATGCACAGACCGGAGCGATCGTGGCGCGTCTCTCCAAGGCGCGGGCCCACGACTTCGATCTCGATATCCAGGACGCTGAGCACGAGGCCAACGCGAATGATGATTGGTGCTTCAACCTGAGCTCGGACACGGATGTCGCCGACGAAGACGACTTCAACTCCGACTACAATGGCGACACCGATGCCGTGCTCGCCAATCGCTACGCCATCGATTGTTGGCACTACTTTGATCACTACTTCGGCTGGGGCTCCTATGACAACGATGACTCCCAATTGGAGATCTTCATCCATACCACCATCAATCCAGCGGTCGTGGCTCAATGGTCCAAGGATTGCGACCTGATCCAATTTGCCGATGGTGCAGTGGACTTTGATGTCATGGTTCATGAGTTTACCCACGGAATCATCGCCAGCACCAGCGGCTTGGCTTACAGGTTCCAATCGGGCGCGCTCGACGAACACTATGCCGACACGATGGGCGTGATCGCCGATCGGGAGCGTGGGGAAATCGATCCCGAAGCACCCGGACGGGGTCAGCCCATCAATTGGACCATCGGAGAAAATCTGCGGATGGCCAGCGTCGCTGGACCGGTGCGCAGTTTCAGCAATCCTCCATCCATCGGTTCGTCAGTCGATCGGATGGCCAATCTGTGCTGCACAGGTGTGGGCTCCCCCTCCCAGGGGAACGATTTCGGCGGTGTTCACCGCAATAGCGGCATTCCGAACAAAGCGAGCTATCTGATGATTGAAGGCGGGAGCTTCCAGGGCTATCAGATCCGGGGCATCGGCGCCGATAAGGTGCGGCTCATCACATTCACAGCCATGCGGAACCTTCCCTCCAACGCTTCCTTTGGCGATGCGCGGGCACGGGAGATCGCTTCCGCAGAATACTTTGTTAAAGCAAAGCAGGGTGGCATGGTCATCGAGGACCTCTGCACAGTTCGCAACGGATGGGCTGCCGTGGGCGTGGGCATGGGCGATTCCGACTGCGATGGCGTGGAAGACGCACGGCAGGACATCGACGGCGACCTCATCCCTAACCATCTCGACAACTGCCCCACCAAGTTCAACCCCGGTCAGGAGGACCGAGACGGCGATGGCAAGGGTGATGCCTGTGACAACTGCCCCGGGACATTCAATCCGGGACAGGAGGACATGGATGGCGACGGTATCGGGGACGTCTGCGACGACGACATGGACGGCGACGGCTGCAAGAACAACGTCGACCAGCATCCGACTTCCTTCGTGGCGCGCTCCGGAATTTGGATTTCGGCGACTTGCAACCCACGCCAGGGTGTGACCTATGCACCTGAGAACGGCGACCACGACCACGACGGCATTCTCGACTGCCAGGACCTCGACGACGACGGAGATGGGATCCCGGATGACCAGGATCCTTGCCCTCTCGTCCCGGGGACCAATACTTCCCTGTGCCAGGAGTTCCGCGATTGTGGCGTGACGCCTACGGATTGGTGGTCCATCTGTGCCTTCGGTGGATGCAACGAGTTCCAGGCTCGATTCAGAGAGGTGATCAACCCTGATCCCACCCGGGTCGTCGTTTTCGATAAGGTTCAGATTGTGAACCAGACGATCTATATGACGCCTGCGACGGGAGTGTCGGTGAAGCAACTCTCGCGTGTCATCGCTCCTCAGGCCGCGCTACGCGGCTTGGCGGATGTTGGGAGCACTCTCTGGCGTGCCGAACTGTGGACCCGGCCCACTGCTGGAGAACCGGCTCATTTGGTCGCGCTGATTGGAGAGTATGACGCTGCGACGTTGCAAATGGACCAGACTGAGGTCGGCGCACTGCTGGCCTTTTCGCCCGCGTCGACCGGGGTTCCTGCAAGGCTGGGCGCCACATGGAATGTCGGGGCGCCGTCGGCCGCGGTAGTCGGTGATGAGGATGGTGATGGTCTTCCCGATGGTTGGGAGATCCTGCACGGTCTGAATCCGAACAATCCAGCGGACGCCTTATTGGACTCGGACGGTGACGGGGTCAGCAATCTTGAGGAGTATCAGTCCGGGACGGATCCAAGAGATCCTGCCAGCGTGCTTCGCGTCCTGCGCATCGAGTCGATCGGCAAGGCAGTGCAGGTGGAGATCGTCGCTCCCGCAGGACGCAGTGTCCAGTTGGTCCGCAGCCTCAACCTTCCAGCCACCACGTGGACACCTGTCGGCATCGCCCTCGAATCCCAGGGAGGCGTCATGAGCCTCAAGGATACCCAACCCGGTGCAGAACGGGGCTTCTACCGGGTAGTTCTGAAACTGGAGTAATACCCAATCAATCCCAGCGGAACAGCATCACATCGCCTACACCACTTTCTGCAGCTGGCGACCGCGTCGGGCTCAAAGCACCCCAGTCGAGTTCACCGATGTGGAGATCGGCCGACCGCGTAATCCTGAACCCCTCGTTGTGGAACTCGGGCCCCATGCGCGGATGCGCCATTGCTTCCAATGGCTTGCCGCTTCTGAAAATCGGGGAAGCTTCAGAACAACCACTGTTTTTAAGGCGTTTTGAATGGTGGGTTGGCCGGGACTCGAACCCGGGACCAACGATCGTGCAAGTCATCAAGCATCCTATGTGCGCAGGAGCGTACGTGTTTGGCCGGACGATTCAGCGAACTCAGATCAACGATGTGCGAGCCCGCAAGAGCATGGGGCAACCGCCGACACTCTGACCAAGGTTGTCAGTGTGCTGGGTCCGGAGAAGGGTTTGAAATTCATCGAGGACACACCCCATGCGGCCGCCCGCGTGGTCCGCAAACCCGGCGAAAGAATCGAGGTTCGTGAATCCAGCCGGTTCCGCAGGTTTTATGAAGGACCGTGACTGGTCATGATGGCCGGCAGTGCCGATTTCGTCTGTTCTATTCCGGGCCGTGGCGCTTTCTTCCCATGCGTATGACGCGCCAAAAGGCAGGATTGCCCGCTTTCGGCTCGAAGGATGGGATTGATCTTAACAACTTCTTTACACTTTGAGCCCACTTCTTAACTACCCAATCGCCTGAGCAGCACCATTCTGGTGGTGTGAAATGTAATTGGCGAAGTGCTCAATCATGGTCCGGCGAGCGGAGAGATAGGAAGCGCCGGAATATTGCGCCCGGTAAACCGACCGTTCAGCAATTGAGGATTTCGACTCATTTCAGAACAGAACCACTATGTACGATTTAATGTTCATCGGAGGAATTGTGGCGTTTTTCGTCGTCAGCGGATTTTACGTCCGTTTTTGCGAAAAGTTGTAGGAAACTTATGGAAAACATCATCGTGGGCGTGATCGCCCTTCTTTTGTTCGCGTACCTGCTGGTCGCGATGCTGCGTCCCGAAAGATTCTAACCCATTTGCTATGCAAACATCCGGCTGGCTACAACTGACTCTGTTCGTCGTCGCGCTCGCGGCCATCACGAAGCCGATGGGGCTTTATCTCATGCAGGTGCTCGACGCGAATGGCAAAACATGGTTTGACCCGATTCTCCGTCCGCTCGAACGTTTCACGTACCGGCTGATGGGCGTCAAGATGGACAAGGAGCACGATGGGAAGCAATACACGCTCGCGATGCTGCTTTTCAGCCTGGTGGGATGCGTCTTCACCTACGCGATCCTGCGGCTGCAACATTTGCTCCCGTTGAATCCGCAGGGCCTCGGGCCATTGAGCGAGCACCTGGCCTTCAACACGGCCGTCAGCTTCGCAACCAATACCAACTGGCAGAGTTACGTGGGGGAGACCACCATGTCGTATCTCTCCCAGATGGTCGCGCTGGCGTTTCACAACTTCGCTTCGGCCGCGGCGGGAATCGCCATCGCCGCGGCGCTGGTGCGCGGCATTTCGCGGCAGTCGGGCAAGACGCTCGGCAACTTCTGGGTGGACCTTGTCCGCACCACTTACTATCTGCTGCTACCGATCTGTGTGGTTTTCGCCGTTGTCCTCGTGTCGCAAGGCATGATTCAGAATTTCAAAGCCTACACGACGGCCAAATTGACGGAGACCTACAGCATTCAGGTCCAAAAAACCGACGACAAAGGCCAGCCGGTCACAACCAACGTCGTTGTGATGGTCCAGTCGCCCAAATTGGACGGCAAAGGCCAGCCGGTGATGACCAATGGTGTGGCCGTGATGATGGAAGCGCCGCAACTTGACGCCAAGGGCCAACCGGTGATGACCAACATTGCCGTGATGGTCGATCAAACGGTGGACACCCAGACCATTGTGCAAGGGCCGATGGCCTCGCAGGTTGCCATTAAGATGCTTGGCACGAACGGTGGCGGTTATGCGAACGCGAATGCCGCGCATCCGTTCGAGAACCCCACGCCGCTCTCCAACTTTCTGCAAATGCTGTCCATCTTCGCCATCGGCAGCGGGCTGACCTATTACCTGGGCCGGATGGTGAAGAACCAAAATCATGGTTGGGCCGTATGGAGTGCCATGATGGTCCTATTCCTCGCCGGAACGCTGGTGTGTTGGTGGGCCGAAGCCAAAGGCAATCCCATTCACCAGCAGCTAGGCGTCGCTGTTGCTGACGGCAATATGGAAGGCAAGGAGGTCCGCTTCGGCATTTTCAATTCCGCCCTCTTCGCGACTGTGACGACGGACGCCTCCTGTGGCGCGGTCAATTCCATGCACGACTCGTTCACCCCCATTGGTGGCCTGGTTCCGCTGTTCAACATCCAGCTCGGCGAAATCGTCATCGGCGGCGTTGGCGCGGGGCTTTACGGCATGCTCGTTTTCGTCGTGCTGGCGGTGTTCATCGCCGGACTGATGGTGGGTCGCACGCCGGAATATCTCGGCAAGAAGATCCAGGCTTATGAAGTCAAGATGGCCATGCTGTCGCTGCTCGTGCTCTGTCTGTCCATCCTGGGTTTTTCGGCCTGGGCGGCGGTGAGCGATTGGGGCACGGCGGGGCTGAACAATCAGGGGCCGCACGGTCTGGGCGAGATGCTCTACGCCTTCACTTCCGCCACGGGCAACAACGGGAGTGCCTTCGCGGGCCTCACGGCGAACACGCCTTGGTATAACACGACGTTGGGATTCGCCATGCTCATTGGCCGCTTTCTCATGATCGTCCCCATCATGGCTCTGGCGGGCTCGCTCGTGCAGAAAAAGATTTCGCCGCCCAGCATCGGAACCTTCCCGGTTTCCGGAGGCACCTTCGTCGTGTTGTTGATCGGCACGGTGCTGCTGGTTGGCGCGCTGAATTTTCTCCCGGTGCTGGCGCTTGGGCCGATTGTCGAGCACTTCCTCAACTTGCAGGTTCCGGGGAAATTGTTTTAACCATTGCTCCAGACTTTTATGACGCAAAAATCTCCATCTCTTTTTGACTGGAACATTGTCGGCCCGGCGATTGGCGACTCATTCACCAAGCTCAACCCGCGTTTGATGATCAAGAACCCGGTCATGTTCGTGACCATGGTGGGCGCGGCGTTGACCACGGTCGGCATTTTCACCGGCGCGGCCAGTGAGCGGGGCTTCATTCTTCAGCTCGCGATCTGGCTGTGGTTCACCGTCCTATTCGCCAACTTCGCCGAAGCCGTCGCTGAAGGCCGTGGCAAAGCGCAGGCCAATGCCTTGCGCAAGGCCCGCAAGGACACCATGGCCCGGCGGCTCAAAAACGGGCGAGAAGAAAAAGTCCCCGCCAACGAATTGCAGAAGGGGGACACCGTGGTTTGCGAGGCAAATGATGTCATTCCCGCCGACGGGGACGTGATTGAAGGCATCGCCAGCGTTGATGAAGCGGCCATCACGGGCGAGTCTGCGCCGGTCATCCGCGAGAGTGGTGGCGACCGCAGCGCCGTCACCGGCGGCACACGCGTGCTGAGCGACCGCATTGTGATCCGTGTCACCATGGACAAAGGCCACGGGTTTCTAGACCGGATGATTTCGCTGGTGGAAGGCGCGACCCGTCAGAAGACGCCGAATGAAATTGCGCTGACGATCCTGCTTGCGGCGCTGACGCTCATTTTCCTGCTTGTTTGCATAACATTGAAGCCATTCGGCATCTATTCCGCGGCGGTGTTTTCCGTGCCCGCTCTCATCGCGCTCCTGGTGTGCCTGATTCCCACGACCATTGGAGGGCTGTTAAGCGCCATTGGCATTGCCGGGATGGATCGAGTCCTTCAACGAAACGTGCTGGCGATGAGCGGACGCGCGGTTGAAGCGGCCGGTGACGTGGATGTGCTGCTGCTCGACAAGACGGGGACGATCACCCTCGGCAACCGCATGGCTACGGCATTTCTGCCGGCACCAAACGTTAAACCCGAACGCCTCGCCGACGCCGCGCAACTCGCGTCGCTCGCGGACGAAACGCCGGAAGGCCGCAGCATCGTTGTGTTGGCGAAGGAAAAGTTTCAGTTGCGCGCCCGTGAAGTGGCGCAGCCCAATGCAAAGTTTGTTCCGTTCACCGCCCAAACACGGATGAGTGGAGTGGATTTCCCGGCGCGCGACGGCCAGCCCGCACGCGCCATCCGCAAAGGGGCGGCGGAAGCGATTCGCCTCTATGTGGATCAATTGGGCGGACAGTTTCCGCAAGCCATGACCCAGGGTGTTGACGAGATTTCCCGTTCGGGTGGCACGCCCCTGGTCGTGGCGGAAGGCCGTGAAGTGCTGGGTGTGGTTCACTTGAAAGACGTTGTGAAAGGCGGAATCAAGGAACGCTTCGCGCACCTCCGCAAGATGGGAATCCGCACCGTGATGATCACGGGCGACAATCCGCTCACCGCCGCCGCCATCGCGGCGGAAGCGGGCGTGGATGATTTCATGGCGCAAGCGACACCGGAACAAAAGCTGCAACGGATTCGGGAGGAACAGGCGGCGGGGCATCTCGTGGCGATGACCGGAGACGGCACGAACGATGCCCCGGCGCTTGCCCAGGCCGACGTGGGCGTGGCCATGAACACCGGAACACAAGCCGCCCGCGAGGCTGGAAACATGGTGGATCTGGACAGCAACCCGACGAAGCTCATCGACATCGTGGAGATCGGAAAGCAGATGCTCATCACGCGCGGTTCGCTGACCACGTTCAGCATCGCCAACGATGTGGCGAAGTATTTCGCGATCATCCCCGCGATGCTGATGGCGACGTTTCCGGCCATCGCACCGCTGAACATCATGAGCTTGCACAGCCCGATGAGCGCCATTCTGAGCGCGGTTATCTTCAATGCGCTCATCATCATCGCGTTGATTCCACTGGCGTTGCGGGGCGTGAAATACACTCCCATCGGTGCGCTGGCGACCCTGCAACGCAACCTCCTCGTCTATGGCCTGGGCGGTGTCATCATCCCGTTCATCGGCATCAAGGTTATTGATGTCATCATCACGGCCCTCAACCTGGTTTGATCTATGAAAGAACTATTCTCTGAAATGCGCGGCGCAATCATGTCCACCCTCATTCTCGCCGTCGTCTGTTGCGGGCTCTATCCTCTAGTCGTGTTTGGAATTGCGCAGGTCGCCTTTCACGACAAGGCCAACGGGAGCCTGATTGTGGACGCCGGAGGAACCGTCCGCGGATCAAGGCTTCTGGGGCAGCAATTCGCCGGCGAGAAATACTTTCACCCGCGCCCATCCGCTGCGGGCAACGGCTACGACGCGGCCAATTCGAGCGGCAGCAACCTCGGGCCGACATCGCAAAAGCTAAACGATGCCATCAAGGACCGGGTCGAGGCTTACCGAAAGGAAAACAATTTGAAGGATACGGATTCCGTGCCCGCCGATGCGGTCACCGCTTCGGGCAGCGGACTGGACCCGCACATCAGCCTGCACAATGCCGGACTGCAGGCACCGCGTATTGCGAAGGCCAGAAATATCACGGTCGAAAAGGTTCTCACGCTTGTTCGCGCAAACACGGATTCGGCCGACCTGGGCATTCTGGGCGACGCGGGTGTAAATGTCCTCCAACTAAACCTCGCGTTGGACAAATGAAAAGCGCCGCGGCCATCAACCGCGTCTGGTTTGACAACCGATGATTTAAAGCGGCAACGACCGGTGCCTGTGCGTGTTCTGGATGACATTCTCTTCGTGCTGCTGATTGTGGGTAATGTGTTGGCGCTGCCGGTTTGGTGGTGGCTTTTCGGCACACCGTTTGTGCGGCTTTGTAAACGGCACCGGAACGGAAGGCGTGATGATCCAACGCGAGATTCGGTTACTGAGATCGAGTGACAGAAATGTTCGCCATCCTTTGTGTCCTCGTCCTGGCACTGCTCACGCCCGCAATGGGATGGATTTTTGGAAGCTTGCTCTGGCTTTTCGACCGGGCCGACTGGTTGTCAGCCAGGAAGGCGAAGGCGTGCCAGACGAAGATGCCAATGCAACAAATTGAACTGCCTCATGAACGCACCTCATCCAAGAAAGAACGGAAACGGGATTAGCCTCCGGCTTGATGACGTGCATTTCCCACATGTGCTGGCGCCGGTTGACTTCTCGGCCGGCACGCTCGAAACGTTGCGTTATGCGAAAACGCTTGCCGATAAATCTGAGGCGGTTGTTGACGTGCTGCATGTCATTCATCTCAGCGTTGATCGAAACGAGGCGGCCACGCCGCGTCGAGGTCTGATTCGCACCATGAGCGAGGGCGTTCAGCAGGAGTTGAAAAAGCTGGTCGAAATTCTGTGGGAAAGCGGAGTCGAGGCCACCGTCTCAGTTCGGGAAGGCCGCGCGCATGAGGTCATTCTCCACGCGGCCCGTTCGACAAATGCCGCGCTGACAATCATGGGGACGCGCAATCGCAGCTGGCTGTCCGGGGTGCTGCGGCGCGATACCGTCAAGCGAGTGATCAAGAACTCGCCTTGTCCGGTCATGGTGCTTCGAGCGGGCATGACGAAAACCACAATGAACACCACGGTGGCCTCCAGCCAATGCCAGCACTAACGTGAGGACGTCGCACTCTCTGGATTCGCCTGCATCGCAGCCTGCCTCCGGATTCAAGAGAATCCTCGCGCTGATCTCCCTGACGCAAGGCTTGCGGGAAACGCTGGCCCTCGCGTTGAAGCTTGCCAAGGAGCGTGAGGCAGAACTGGTGGTGCTGCATATCATAGATTTGGTGGACATCCCCGACGAAGAGCTCGGAATGCCGCGGGACCGCATGCTGGGCTTGGTGCGGCGGGACGCAGAAAAGGAGTTGAACCAGCTTGTTCACATGGCGGAATCACAAATTCCCACGCAAATTGTCGTCGGTGTGGGAGATCCTCGGGCTGTGGTTGAGCAAACCGCGAAGGATCTGGCCACGGATCTCCTTGTGACCCGCACCCATTCGGCACGCCAGCTCTGCCAGGGATGAGCGCTCCATTCCATCGCGAATGTTCTGTTTCCAGCCCACCTGGAAATCAGCTATTATAGACGAGTGAACGGAGACAACCGACCAAATCCCGACGCACTGCTGGCCGCAATTCAAAGCGAGGCGGCCAGGCGGAAGCGCGGTCAACTCAAAGTGTTTCTCGGCATGAGCCCCGGTGTGGGGAAAACCTACGCCATGCTGGAGGCGGCGCACCGCGAATTGACCGCCAGACGCGATGTTGTGATCGCCTACGTCGAAACCCACGGTCGCAAGGAAACAGATGCCCTCACGGCCGGCCTTGCCGCCATTCCCCGAAAAACCGTCGAGCATCGAGGCATCGCGCTTACCGAAATGGATTTGGATGCCGTGCTCGTCCGCCGTCCGCAACTTGCTCTCGTCGACGAACTCGCGCACACGAACACACCGGGTTCCCGTCACCCAAAACGCTGGCAGGATGTCCAGGAATTGCGCGATGCGGGGATCGATGTCTTCACCACCCTCAATGTTCAACACATTGAAACCCGCGCCGATACCGTCCGGCAGATCACCGGCACTGAGATAAGAGAAACAGTTCCTGACAGTGTTCTGGACGATGCCGTGCTTGAACTGGTGGACCTTCCGCCGGCCGAGCTCGTTCAACGATTGAAAGAGGGCAAGGTTTATCTGCCTGATCGAGCCGCCGCTGCGGCCCAGAATTTCTTTCGCGAACAAAATCTTACCGCGCTGCGAGAAATCGCCCTGCGACTGGTGGCCGATCATGTCGGCGCGGATACCGGCGAATTCTACCGGGAGCAAACGAGGATCAGTCCTTGGAAAACCAGCCATCGTTTGCTGGTCGGGGTTGGACCCGGCCCTTTCTCCGAACCGCTCATCCGGTGGACACGCCACATGGCAGACGGGTTGAGATGCCGCTGGCTGGCAGCCCACGTGGAAGGCCCGCAATCCCTGACGGGGGCGGCCCAGGCGCAGCTCGAAAAAAACCTTGCCACAGCGCGCGAACTTGGCGGGGAAGTGATTACAACGACGGACGAGGATCTCGTGCGCGGCTTGCTGCGGGTCGCCCGCGAGCAAAACGTCACTCAAATCATCGTTGGCAAACCCGGCGGAGCCGGTTGGTGGGAGTGGCTGCATGGCGGCCGTTTATTGCGGCAATTGGCGCGGGAAAGTGGTGACATCGACCTGCACGTGGTGCGGGCCGACAAGGCCTACGGCGGCAGATCCTACTCCGCCTGGCGGCCCGTGCTGGCATCTACCTTTCGCCAATACTTGTTTGCGATCGGCACGATCGCAGTTACTGGCGTGTTGAATCTGGGCCTCATGGCGCTGGTCGGACCCCGCGTTCCCGGTTTCGTTTTCCTGCTGGCCGTGATGCTTCTGGCTCTGAAGGTCGGGCGAGGGCCGGTGCTGGTCGCAGGCGCATTGAGCGCGCTGGTCTGGAACTTCTTTTTTCTTCCGCCACGATTTACATTCTACATCACCAATCTCGAAGACGGGGTGTTGTTTGGCACCTACTTTGTGGTCGCACTGATCCTTGGACAGTTGGTCGCCCGGATCCGGACGCAGGAAGAAGCGGAACGCCGTCGCGAGGAACGGACCTCCGCACTCTACGAATTGACCCGCGACCTGGCTGAGGCCGGTTCGCGCGATGAGGTGGTGTGGCAGCTCATCGCCCAGATCACGCGGATATTCGTCGCGCCGGTGGCTGTATGCCTGGCCAAGGCAGACAACCTCGCTCCCCATCCGGACAGCAGTCTGATCCTGACGGAAAAAGAATTGAGTGTTGCCGACTGGGCCTATCGCCAGCGCAAGGCAGCCGGCCGGTTCACGGACAATCTTCCCGGTGCTGATGCGCTGCATCTGCCACTGGCCACGGAGCGCAAAGTCCTTGGCGTTCTGGCGGTAGGTGTGAAAGACAAGAACCTGACCACCGCGCAACGTGAATTGCTCGAAACATTTGCACGACAGGCAGCCTTGGTGCTTGACCGGGTCGAACTCAGGAATGCGTCCGAACAGGCTCGTTTGCTCGCGGAGTCGGACCGGCTAAGTCAAACGCTCTTGAATTCCATTTCACACGAATTGCGAACACCTTTGGCGGCCAGCAGCAGCGCCGTTAGTGCGCTGGCGGAGGCCGACTCGGCGCCGCTGGAATATCGCCACGCATTGCTTGGAGAAATCCAGGAGGCAAATGCCCGGCTCAATCGCATCGTGGGCAATCTGCTCGATGTCGCCCGCCTGGAATCAGGCAAGATTCAACCCAGGCTTGACTGGCACGACGCGCGTGATCTGGTGCAGACCACCGTCCGCGAGTTGCAGCGGGAACTGGCGAACCACCCGGTGCAAGTAAATGCTCCCGCGGAACCAATCTGGGTCAAACTCGATGTTTCCCTGGTGCAGCACGCGCTGGCGAACTTGTTGTTGAATGCGGTCATGCACACCCCGGTCGGAACGCCCATCGAAGTCGCCGCACTGTTTTCTGAGAAGCGTCTCCTTTTGAGCGTGGCCGACCGTGGACCCGGCATCCCTCCTGACATAATGCCGCGCATCTTTGACAAATTTTTTCGAGCACCCGGCGCGGTCACCGGGGGCAGCGGTCTCGGGTTGACCATCGCCAAGGGATTTGTCGAAGCCCATGGTGGCGCCATCACGGCGGCCAACCGTCCGGGCGGCGGAGCAATCTTCACATTGCATCTGCCACAACTGGAAACACCACCCCAAATTGAGGTGGGTCGATGAGTGTTGCACAGACAAAGCCCGTTCCTGTTGCGCTGGTGATTGACGACGAACTGCAAATGCGCCGCCTGCTCCGGGTGACTCTGGAGGGAAACGGCTATCGTGTCGTTGATGTCGCCACGGGTAATGATGGTGTTTTACAGGCGGCACAATCCCGGCCTGACGTGATCCTGCTTGATCTCGGTCTGCCTGATCTCGATGGCCTGGATGTCCTCAAGCGCATCCGCGAATGGAGCCGTGTCCCCGTGCTTGTTCTCTCCGTCCGTGACCGTGAGCAGGACAAGATTGTAGCGCTCGACAACGGGGCTGACGATTACGTGACGAAGCCGTTCAACACTGGTGAACTGCTGGCCCGCTTGCGTGCTGCGATGCGGCGCATCCAGCCGCAGGGCGCCGATGCTGTGTTTCGTGGGGGTGATCTGGAGGTGGATCTGGCTGCGCGTGTCGTCCGGAAATCTGGAAAGGAAATAAAACTCACGCCAACCGAATATTCCTTGCTGCGTCTGTTCGTCACCCACGCAGGCAAGGTGTTGACCCATCGCCAGCTTTTAAAAGAAGTTTGGGGACCAAACGCGACAAACGAAACCCATTTCCTCCGGGTTCATATCGCACATTTGCGGGACAAGATCGAAAACAATCCGGCCCGTCCCGAGATGCTCATCACCGAATCAGGTGTCGGCTACCGTCTCCTGGTGGATTGAGGCCGCGCCGGGTTGACCTGCTACGGCGTCGTCCCTTCCGCCGGAGAGGAAAGACTGCTTCAAACAAAATGCACGCACGACGGGAAGTGGCCCGAACCGTCCATGGTCCAAACCGGCGCGACACTGCTAATCCGGCGATTAATCAGCAATTTCGTGATTTTAGGTGCCGGTGACGAGTAGAGCGCGAACGAAACTCGAAGCGTACTATTCTACATAACGCTCCAGCACCACCAAAAGCTCCTGCAATTCCTTTCGTCCCTCCGCCGGCGAGTGGGCATGTTCAATGCAGTGCCGCATGTGGGAATGAATCAGGGTTTCCGACAGCGACTTGATGGCCTTTCGCGCGGAGACCAGCTGCATCAGGATCTCCGAACAGTCCCGGTTTTCCCGCAGCATCCGCTCAATCGCGTTTTTATATAGGGGTGGGGGTATAGTCCATTTGTGACTTCGTGCAACAAATACCTGGCGCAGGGCAACGCCGCCTGGCTGTTCATTCCCGCCGCGATGGCGCTGGGGGCGTTGCGCGGATTGGAGCCGGGCCATAGCAAGACGCTGATGGCCGCGTTCATCGTCGCCATTCGCGGCACGGTCCGGCAGGCGGTGTTGCTGGGAGTGTCCGCCACCCTTTCGCATACCGCTGTCATCTGGATTCTGGCCCTCATCGGCCTTTACTATTCAGGCCAATTCGACGCCGAACGAACCGAACCCTATTTTCAAATTGCGATGGGAGTCATCGTGATCGGTATGGCGCTTTGGATGTTCGCCCGCACTCGCCGGGAAGTTAAAGCCGCTGAACGCTATCATCACGGCCACGGTCACCAGCATCTTGACGAACATGAGGGCCATGAGCACGATTCCACGCCGGAATACGAAGGCGACCACGAGCGGGAGCACGCCGAGGAAATCGAGAAACGCCTTGCCAACCGGCAGGTGACGACCGGCCAGCTGATCCTGTTCGGCCTGACAGGCGGGTTGCCGCCATGCCCGGCCGCATTCACCGTTGCGTTGGCGCCTATTCACGAAGGCCGCAGTGTGGAGTCGAGCGCAGGGCAAACCAACCCTGAAGCTGGCAATCCAAGGTGCCGACCAGAGGACGTGGTGGCTGGAAATAATGGCAAAACTGACAGCTCCACCCGATTGCAATGCAGTTGGATCACTCGCGGCATGAAGACATCGCCAGAGTCATCACAATGGAACCAAAAACCACTCCCAACCGAATCGACCCAGCTTAGTACCGGTCATGCGGTCAGACGCTTCTCAATGGCCACCCGGAGGCATTCTCTTATCAGCTTCCCTGCCACCTCCCAGCATCACCTGGGTGAGTTATCGCAAAGACGGCACCGTTCAGGTCGTTGGTCTGGAGCCTGTGGATTGGTGGTCCACTCAACTAATGGCCGCCGCCGTTTACCCGGTGGCGGTTCGGTTTATGACGGGGGGGGTGCTGGTGGTTCAAGACCCTGCTGTATGACGGTTGCCAGAGGTTGCCAAAGCGGGCTGGATTTGATCCCATAGGAACCGATTGTTGCCAATTGCATGTCTCCTGTGAAAATAGGATAAACATCAGCAAAACCCTTATTTGAAGAGCTTTTGAATGGTGGGTTGGCCGGGACTCGAACCCGGGACCAACGGCTTAAAAGGCCGCTGCTCTACCGACTGAGCTACCAACCCCTCCCAAACGGGCGCGCAATGTAGACAACCCCAGGATCCAGGGCAAGGCCCCATTTTCCAGACGCGGGTCAGTTTCACTGGTTCATTTCTTGAGCACGAGCTCATGGAGGGAGAGCAGCCGCTTCACCCCGTCGGTGATGTGACGGCACGAGAGCGTCGCCCCGGACACGTTCTGGATGTCCTCATCGAGCTTCAGTCTCGCGCCGTGCTTCTTGCCGAGGAACTGAGCCCGCCAATCGGTGTTGCGAATCTCGTAACCGTAGGTCTCCCGATAGTTCATCACTTCAACGCTTTTCACGCCGCCGGCGGCGTCCAAGGCCAGGGCGTAGGTGATGAACTCATGCTTGCCCAGGACTTCATCGACGATGAACCAGCCGGCGGGTTTGCCGTTCCGCGTCGCCCGCCACACTTTCTGTTCGCTCAAACGCACGCGCACGCCGCTGTCCTTCTCGATCGCTTTCATTTGCTCCTTCGTCAGCGTTAGAGGGACAGGGATGAACTCCGCGCCTTCCGGGAAGCAGGCTTTTTGGGCGCTCTCGACCGTGTGATAGCTTGCGCCATGGACCGTTGCCGCCGAGAGGAGGATGGCGGAGACGGCGCAGTATTGGATGCGTTTCATCTTCAATTCTGAAAAGTGGCGCCGCTGCGGGCGCTCGAGCCGGAATCTAAAAGTTAAAGCCGATCTTGAGTCGGATCTTATGGCGGACCTCCTCGGCGAAAGTTCTGCCATCGTTGGGCTCATCCACCCCGCTTCCCCAGACCTGGGGCGTCCAGGTGAGCGTCACCCACCATCTCTTGGCGCTGTAGTGAACACTGGGTCCGGCGTACAGCGTGGCGTGCTCAAAGTGTTTCAAATCAAACAAGGGGTACTCGGCGCGAACATTTCCCTCGGCGCCGACGAACCAGTTGGGCGCAAATCGATAGGCGACGCCCGCGGCGGCTTGCAGAGAGACCTCACGGGGATATTGCTCCGCCGGCTGCTTGCCCCAAGCCCACTCCGCGCCCACGTTCAGATTGCAGATCACGGTGTCGTCTCGAAAGTTCTTTTGCAGGTCGATCTCGGGCGAAAGGTAGAACTCATGTTGCAGCAGCCCGTCCACCTCGTCGTGCCACAGGTACCCGCTTTCGAGGCGGAAGGCAATTCCGAGGGGCTCCTTGAACGGACTCCAGATTCGGTACTTGCCGGAAAAGGCGACACCGCCGAGACGGCTGGCGTTGGCGTCGTCCAGGGCGTCCCGATCCCCGTCCACCCCGCGGTTGTTGAAGTAGTGATGGATCAGGGAAGCGCTTGCCTGGAACCGGTCCGTGAACCCGTGCTCCACCTCGGTCTCAAAATCGAATCCATAATACCGGCCTTCCGCCTTGCCGGTTCGCAGCGTGGCGTACTGATAGATTTCGCTCCGTCCCTTCGGCAGCGTTTCCGCGCCGCGCACGAAGCCGAACAGCTGTTCGTCCGCCAGGGCCGAACGGGTCGTCGCGCCGACCAGCGCGGCGAGCGCGAGGATCCACGCCGCGACGGAAGGAGGGGCGACAGCCCGCCAAGTCCTCACGCAGCCAGGTTCGGGACGATGAGCGTCGCCCGCCGGTCGATGGCCGCCTGGAAGCGGAACCCCGCGGCTCGCCGTCTTGCGAATGAACGAAAGAGAAGATTTCATGGTGGGCAGAGTTCAGCTTAGAAGTTGAATCCCAGTTTGAGGCGCACTTCGAGCTGTTCATGCTCGTCGAGCTGGAGTCCTCCTTTGCCGCGCGTGTCCGGCCATCCATAGACCTGCGGGAGCACGGTGAGCGTGGCCCACCATCTTCCCCGACCGTAGTGGAGGTTGGGTCCGACGAACACAGACACGAAGCTCGACTGGCTCAGGTCCGCGTCCGCAAATTCGGTGTGCGCGCGTGTTTCCAGGCCGATGTTCCAGTGGGGCGCGAAGCGGTAGGAAAGGCCCGCGCTCCACTCCATTTGCAGATTCGTCTCATAACCGCTCGCGCCTCCCGCCTTTTCCCATTCCGGTTCGACCGTGTAGTTGAAGCTTCCAACGAGCCGATCCTCCAGCCAGTGCTTTTCGAGGATGACCTTGAACTCGAGCTCAAACTCGTCGAACCGCTCGCCGCCCGTCTTGTGGATGCTTCCGTAGCCCGGTTCCAGATAGAGGGCGAGCCCGAAGGCATCCTTGTAGGGGGACATCAGTTGGTATTTGAACTCCATCGATGTCCCGCTGACCCCGAAGCGGTTTCGATTCTCGAACGTATCCGCGCTGCCCTGGACGCTTTTCAACCGGTGATAGTTGTAGTTCAAATAGAGCGAGCCTTGGAGACGATCGGTCAGTCCCCTCTCAATCTCAGTCCGGAAGTCCATGCCGAGATAGGCGCCGCTCTCCTTGCCTGTCCGGCTGGTGACCCACTGCTCGGTCTCCCATTTGCCTCGGGGCAACACGTCGGTGGTGTAGATGTAGCCGAAGAGGTTCTCGTCGGCTTGAAGCTCGCCGACGGCGCAGAGCGTCGTCGCGGCTAACAATGTCAAAGGAAAGCGAGTCATGCGAGCGCGAGGCTAGTAGGGCGCTCTGGCCTCCGCATCCGGCGCGTTGCTCTTTTCTATCGGTGGCTTGCGGCCGCGACCGGTCGGCTGGGGCGTCTCCTCTGTCCCGAGCTCCGCGCTGCCGCGATCCGTGCTTGAGCCGGTCGGGCGATGGCCCCAGTCTCCACGCCAACGTCCGCGAGACAGGGTTGACGGGGATCGCGTTCAGCGACTCAGAGACACTGGGCCCGATGGCGTGAGAATGGTCGCGAGTCATCCCAAGAAAAGCCTCCACACGCCTGCCGCGCTGTCCGACATGGATATCGCCGGCCTCGCGCAACGCTTCTCCGACTGGGGATACAAGCCCAGCCACGCGGCGCGGTTGCTGCGCGCCTTTTATTCCGGCGTCGATCTTCCCACCGCGAGCCTTCGCGGCTTCCCTCGGGGGCTCATGGATCGAATACGCGCCGAGGCGCCCGGCTCGTCGACGACCCTGGCCGCAAAGCAGGTTGCGGAGGATGGCGCCAGAAAACTGCTTCTCCGACTTCACGACGGCCGCACAGTCGAGTCCGTGCTCATGCCCGACTTTCGCCCGGATCGCGCCGCGGGCTGCCTCTCCTCGCAGGTCGGTTGCGCGATGGGCTGCGATTTTTGCGCGACGACCCAGACCGGCTTTGAACGGAATCTCACCGCCGGCGAGATCGTCGAGCAATTCCTCGCTCTTCGCCGGGAGGCGCAAACGATGGGCAGAAAGCTTCAGACCATCGTGTTCATGGGCATGGGGGAGCCCATGCTGAACCTGGACGCTGTTCTCGAGGCCGTGGAGCGATTGGCGGACAACTCGATGGGCGCTCTCGGTTGGCGACAGATCACCCTCTCCACCGTGGGCATTGTCCCTGGAATCGACGCGCTGACCCAAGAGGGCCTCAATGTCCATCTGGCGGTGTCGCTGCACGCTCCCGACGATGCGACGCGCGCTCGCTTGCTTCCCGTGGGAAAGCGCTTTCCGATCTCGGATATCCTCGCCGCCGCGGATCGATTTCAGGCACGACGAGGTCGTCCGGTCACCATTCAGTATTGCCTGCTCAGGGGGGTGAATGATTCAGAGGATCACGCAAGGACGCTGACGGAGCTGCTGGGCGCGCGCCGGATGCATGTCAATTTGCTGCGCTATAATCCGACGGGGTTGAGCCTTCGCGGCATCGAGTACTCCGCCGCCTCCGAGCCCGCGGCCGAGGCGTTCGCCGCCGTGCTGCGATCGCGCGGCGTCGTGACGCATCTGCGCCGCTCGCGCGGCCCCGACATCGACGCGGCCTGCGGGCAGCTCCGTGCTCGGACGGCCGATGGACCGGCCCATAGCGGCAGGGGCCCGAGCGCGTTGGGGCGCGATTCGTAAACTGAGAACTCCCGGGACATTTCGTCCTGAGTTCGTCAACCCTGGGTTGGAATTTGGGGTTTGAGCTCGAGGAAGGCCGATTCGTAGAGTCGCGCGGTGGACAGACTATGACCGGCCTCTATATCCTCACGCTCTTCCTCAGCGCGCTGCTTCTGTTTTCCGTGCAGCCCATGATGGGCAAGATGCTGCTGCCCGTGTTCGGCGGCGCTCCGGCCGTCTGGCAGACAACGCTGCTTTTCTTTCAGGCCACCCTCCTCGCCGGATACGGATACGCGCACTGGTCCTCGAAGCTCCTGCGACCCCGATTCCAGCTGATCCTCCACGCCGCTCTCCTGATGGCGGCGGCGCTCTTCCTCCCGCTGGGTCTGGGGCGGGTCGACATCCATGCCGGGCTCACCTCGAGCCATCAATCATGGCATCTCATGACGCTGCTCTTCCAGGTCGTGGGCCTTCCCTTCTTCATTCTTTCCAGCACCAGCCCGCTCCTGCAGCGATGGTTCTCCACAACGCAGCACGTTTCGGCCCGGGACCCGTATTATCTGAGCGTCGCGAGCAACGCGGGCAGCCTGGTTGCGTTGTTTTCATTTCCTGTCCTCATCGAACCTAGCATTGCGCTCGGCGAAGCCAGTCGGGGATGGGCTGTGGGCTATGCCCTGCTGCTTCCGCTTATTATCGCGTGCGCGATCAACTCGCAGGGCGCCGTGGCGCCGAGGCGTCCGGGCGTTGCCTCCGACCCCGCGCCAAAGCGCGGCGCGAGTCTTCCCTGGAAGCGGAAGCTGCTTTGGATCGCCATGGCCGCGATTCCCTCGAGCCTGATGCTGGGCCTGACCTCATTTGTGACGACCGAAGTGGCGAGCATCCCGTTGCTGGGGATTCTACCGCTGGGGCTCTACCTTGCGACGTTCATCCTGGCTTTTGCCCAGCGACGCTGGTTGCCGCTCCGATGGCTGAGTCGCCTACTTCCGTTCGCCGCTCTCGCTCTCGCGTTTCAGATTTTCACGGAGTCCACCCATCCCATCCTCCTGATCGTGCTCTTGCACTTGGTGTTCTTTTTTGTGGCCGCGCTCCTCTGCCACACGCGTCTCGCGGAGGATCGGCCTTCTCCGGAGTTCCTCACAGAGTTCTACCTCTGGATGTCCGTGGGCGGGGTTGTGGGGGGATTGTTCAACACGCTCGCGGCGCCCGCTCTCTTCGTTGGGGTGGCGGAGTACCCGATCGCGATCGTTCTCGCGTGCGCGCTGAGAACGACGTCCGCCTCCACGTCCGCGGCTCCTGCCTCTTGGAATCGATGGGATGCGATCATGCCCGCGATCGTCTGCGGGGTTGTGATTGTTGGGTTCGTCGTTCTGGGCTCCGCCTCCGGGTTACAGCCCTATCCCAGGCGAATCATTGTATTCGCCCTCGGAGCGGTGTTGTCGTTCGTGTCCCTGCATCGGGCGCTCCGGTTTGCCCTCTCCCTGGGCGCGTTGTTCCTCAGTATTCTCTCGATGGACAGCCTCCATGGGCGCGTGCTGGACGCCGAGCGGAACTTCTTCGGCGTCTCGCGCGTGACTCTCGATCCGGACGGCCGTTCTCATCGCATGGTTCATGGCAACACCATTCACGGCCGCCAGCGCGTCCTGCCCAGTCCGTCCTGCGAGCCGCTCACCTATTTTCATCGTTCCGGGCCCTTGGGGCGCATCTTCAAGGCCTTCGAGACCTCGCCCGCCTCCAGGCGGATCGGCGTGACGGGCCTGGGCTGCGGCGCGATCGCCGGGTACGCCAGGCCGGGCCAGGAGTGGGATTACTACGAGATCGACCCGGCGGTCATCCGCATCGCGAGCGACGCGCGCCTGTTCACCTTCCTCCACGGATGCGCTCCGGCGCCCATTCGCCTCATCGAAGGGGACGCCCGCTTGCGTCTGCAGGAGGCGGCGGACGGCGGATACGATCTTCTCATCATGGACGCGTTCAGCTCCGACTCCATCCCGCTTCACTTGCTCACTCGCGAGGCCCTTGCGCTCTACATTCGAAAGCTTGCGCCGCCGGGACTCCTCGCGATCAACATCAGCAATCGCTACCTCGATCTGGGGCCTGTCGTGGCCGCCTTGGCTTCCGATGCCGGGCTGCCTGGATATCACTGGGAGGACCCGTTCGAGGAGCGCGACGTCGGAAAGGAGCCATCGCATTGGGCGGTGATGAGTCGACAGAGGGACGCGCTGGAGAAATTCCGCAAGGATGAGCGATGGCGGCCGCTGGAGGAGATGCCGGGGCAACGCCCCTGGACGGATGATTTTTCCAATGTCCTGGGCGCGATCAAATGGCGTCCTGGCCCCGAACCCGGGGCTCCCGAGCCCGCCCCGCGCTGAGTCTGTGATCCTCAGGGGGCGAGCCCCGACAGGACTTCATCCCCTCATCTTGCCATTTGCGCCCTGGCGCGATGTGGTCCAGGTTGTTCAACAGTAACAGAAAGGCCCCTTGCCCGGATTGCCTTTGGTGGGACGCGCAAGAAGTGTATCCAGGCCTGTCGTGTCCGGTGTTCCGCACCTTGCGATCCCCGATGAACGAGCGCGCCATTCTTTTGGTGGAAGATAGCCCGGATGACCGGGAGCTGATGCTTCAGGCGTTGAGGCGGAGTCGGCCGGGCCAGGCGGTGGTGGCCATGGCGGACAGCGCGCAGGCTTTGGATCTCCTGCTTCCGCAGGCGGGGCGGGATCAGGCCCGCCTCCCCCTGCGCCCGGCGCTCGTCATTCTGGATCTGAAGATGCCCAAACTGAACGGGCTCGAGCTGCTCCGGAAGCTGCGCGAGCAGCCCGAGACCGCGCTCATCCCCGTGGTGATCCTCACATCTTCGGCCAACGCGGAGGACGTGGCGGAAGCGTACACGTCCGGGGTCAATGGCTACGTTGTGAAGCCGGTCCAGTTCGATCGCTTTGTCCAGGTCATGGAGAGTATCTGCCGCTACTGGCTCGACTGCGACGCGCTCAGCGGGCTATGCCTGCTGAAACGATGAATGGACGTCCGCCTGAGCTCGACGCATTTCTTCGCCGGATCGGCGATGGGATTGTCTTTGGACAAGTTTGGATCCAGTCCGCTGTCGACGGGTTCCTGTTGCGCCAGGAGCAGGATCGCGCGCGCGCCATCGCCGAGTTGCGCGATGTCCCCGCCCAGAGCCTGCGCCTCCTGGCGCAATACAACGCCGCGGGCCAGTTCCGTCCGCTCCGTTCTTCGCCGGATCTGC
This sequence comes from Verrucomicrobiota bacterium, assembly GCA_016199985.1. GTDB lineage: Bacteria > Verrucomicrobiota > Verrucomicrobiia > Limisphaerales > UBA11320 > UBA11320. The sequence goes on from JACQFQ010000006.1 coordinate 63,059, forward strand.
AATCGGGATGGGTCCATCGCGCCGCGAATCCCGCCGCGCTGTATGACGCTCTTCAGTTGCTCTACCCCGGCTCCCTGGCGGACTGGTTCGCGGGGCAACAGACCGAACCGCCCGTCACCTCGTTTGCGGATTTCGCGTCGCGCCAGAGCGGGATTTATCGATCCGTGGGAGCGCTGTCCGCCGGACTCGTGGAGCGCGTGACCCGCGCTTGCTGCGATCCGACGGTCTGCCTGAAGCGGCGTCTCTGGCGCGCGGGGGAACTCCCGAGCGACGTCGCCGAATCCAAAAGCCTCATCCCGTGCCTTGAGCCGTGCGCGATTCTGCTGGAGCTGAGTCGCCGCGCGACGAAGTTCGATCGCGAGACTTTGCTCCATGTGGGGGTGGGAGGGGAGGAACTGTCCACCCTCCGCGCCGCGCTGGAGGCTGTCCGAGATCGCCCTGAGGCGCGAGGCCGGCAAGCCGACTTCAACGACCCTCTCAATCCCCGCCGGATTCTCTGGTGCCTGAGCCGGCTTCCCGCGGCGCCGGGCGCGGACGACGCCGAAGAAAGCGGTTGAAGTCGGGATCGGGGGCTTGCGAGGGTGGCCTCCATGATCGACGGGCTCACGTTTGCGGCGCTTTCAGGCGCTTTCCTTGGCGTGGATTGGACCACCTGGAAGGTCGTCGGGTGGCTGGGAAACATCTGCTTCTTCACGCGATTCGCGGTCCAATGGTACGCGACCGAGCGACGTCAACAGGTGGTCGTGCCCTCGGCTTTCTGGTGGCTGAGCCTCACGGGATGCCTCTGCCTTCTTTCCTACGCGTGCTTCGAGACGCGGAACGCCATTTTCATCTTCGCGAACGCCTTCAGCTGGATCCCCTATATGCGAAACCTGGTGATCCATCATCGGAGCCGGCGCGCCGCGCGCTCCTGCGCGTGCGGCCTTCGCAGCCCGGTTCACGCGATCTACTGCGCGCAATGCGGCGCGAAGCTGCCGGAGTGAGGGGAGCCGCGTGGAGGCTCGCAGGCGCGCCTGTTTTTCGAGCCCGTCCCGTGATGAGGACTTCAACGCGGGAATTCGAGACTTGCCCGGGATTCGAGTAAAGCGCTAATCACTGGGCAGATCCTATGAATCACCCAATATCGCGCCGCCGCTTTCTTGCCTCGACGTCCACCATCGCTGCTGGATTCGGCCTCGCCTCGATCCCGTCGCTCCGCGCCGCGCGCCGCGTTTCGCCCAATGAGAAGCTGAATATCGCAATGATCGGGACGGCGAACCAGGCGGGTTGGAACCTGGGCAATGTCGCGCACGAGAATGTGGTGGCGCTCTGCGATGTGGATGAGAACTTCCTCCGCGCCGCCGCGCAGAAGTTCCCGCGGGCGAAAACCCACAACGATTTCCGTCGCGCGCTGGAGCAAAAGGACATCGACGCCGTGGTCGTCGCCACGCCCGATCACACGCACGCCGTCGCGACGGCGGCCGCGCTTCACAGCGGACGCCATGTGTACTGCGAAAAACCGCTCACGCGGACGATCTCCGAATGCCGCGCGATCCGTGAGTTGGCGAAGCGACAGAAGCTCGCCACCCAGATGGGCACGCAGATCCATGCCGGCGCCAACTACAGGCGCGTCGTCGAACTGGTGCAGGGCGGGGCGATCGGCAAGGTGAGCGAGGCGCACGTGTGGGTCGGCGGCGGGTTCGGCAACAAGGAGCGGCCCAAGGAAGGGACTCCCATCCCCTCGACGCTGCACTACGAGGAATGGCTGGGACCGGTGGAGTATCGACCCTATTGCCCGGAGTACGTTCCCTTTTTCTGGCGCGAGTGGTGGGCCTTCGGCGGCGGCACCCTCGCCGATCTCGGATGCCATCATGTCGATCTCTCGCACTGGGCTCTCGGTCTCAGGACGCCGCAGAGCGTGGAGATCCTGGACGGTCCCAAACCTCATCCGGAGAGCGCCCCGCACTTCCTTGTCGCGCGCTACCAATACGCGGCCCGCGACGGCCAGCCGCCGGTCGCGCTCACGTGGTATCACGGCGGAAAGCGGCCGCCTCACTTCCAGGACTTGAATCTTCCGAAGTGGGGGGATGGAACATTGTTCGTCGGCGAGAAGGGGCGAATGCTGCTCGCCGGATACGATCGTCACGTGTTGCTCCCGGAGGCTGAGTTCAAGGGCTTTCAGCGGCCCGCTCCCACGATCCCCGACTCCATCGGCCATCACAAAGAGTGGATCCTGGCGTGCAAGACGGGATCGGCAACGACCTGCAACTTCGATTACTCGGGCGCGCTCACCGAAGCCGTCCTTCTGGGCAATGTGGCTTTCCGCGCGGGAAAGAAACTCGTCTGGAATCCGGCCCGCCTCAAGGCCGAGGGCTGCCCTGAAGCCGACGCGTTCATCCACCACCACTACCGCAAGGGATGGAAGCTCTAAGCCGCGCTTCAAGCTCCAGCCCGCGGGCTCGCCGACGTAGCGCAAGTGGCGCCGGCTTGTCCCTCAACGCGCCGCGCGGCTCCACGAGCCTATTGCCGTGAAATCTCTCTTCACATTCGTTTGGTTGCTGATCGCGGCCTTGGGCGCATACGGATATTGGGTGATCGCTTTCACGCGTGGAGAGCAGGTCAACTCCGCCTACATCCTCATCGCCGCCCTCTGCACCTACGCGATCGGCTATCGTTTCTACTCGAAGTGGATCGCCGCGAAGGTGCTCGCCCTGGACGACCGTCGCGCCACGCCGTGCGAGGCCCACGAGGACGGCAAGGACTTTGTTCGCACGAATCGATGGATTGTCTTCGGACATCACTTCGCCGCGATCTCCGGCCCCGGGCCTCTCGTGGGTCCGGTGTTGGCCGCGCAGTTTGGCTATCTGCCGGGGACGCTGTGGATCCTGATTGGGGTGGTGCTGGGCGGGGCGATCCAGGATTTCGTGATTCTGGTGGCCTCCATGCGGCGCGACGGACGTTCACTCGCCCAAATGGTTCGCGACGAGCTCAACAGCTCCGTCGGCGCCCTGGCGCTCATCGCGATCCTGTCGATCATGATCATTCTTCTCGCCGTTCTGGCGCTGGTGGTCGTGAACCTTCTCGGCGAATCGCCCTGGGGCGTTTTCACGGTGAGCGCGACGCTGCCCATCGCTTTGCTGATGGGGACATCGCTCCGGTTCTGGAGGGTGGGGAAGGTGCTGGAGGTGTCGGTGGTAGGCGTGGTCCTGCTCCTGCTCGCCGTTTGGGGCGGGCAGTTTGTCCAGGGGCACGCGGAGTGGAGCGCGCGCCTGACGTTCAGCAAGCTTGCCATCGCCGAGACCATTATCGTCTACGGCTTCGCCGCGAGCGTTCTTCCCGTCTGGCTCCTGCTCGCGCCGCGCGACTATCTGAGCACATTCATGAAGCTGGGAACGATCCTGTCGCTGGCCATCGGCGTGCTCATCGTTCTGCCGAATCTCAAGATGCCTCCGATCAGCCGTTTCGTTGACGGCAGTGGACTGGTGGCGCCGGGGACCGTGTTCCCGTTTTGCTTCATCACCATCGCGTGCGGCGCGATCAGCGGATTCCACACGCTCATCTCCAGCGGCATCACCCCGAAGATCATCACGCGCGAGCGCCACTGCCGTTCGATTGGATACGGAGCGATGCTGCTCGAGTCGCTGGTGGCCATCATGGCGATGATCGCGGCCTGCACGCTGGATCCCGGCGTCTATCTCAGCATGAACGTCGCCGGGCCCAAGGCGGACGTGGTCCGAAAGGTCGAGGCCTCCGGGCTGACCTGGTTCGACAAGGATCCGGAGCGGCCGGGCCGATTCAGGGAGACGCCCGTCAGAGTCTCCGTGGAGCAGATGGACGCCCTGGCGCGGGAGATGGGCGAGACGACCCTGTTCGGACGCACAGGCGGCGCGGCGACCCTCGCCGTGGGCATGGCGCAGATCTTCGCGCGCATCACCCAGGGCCGCTGGCTGGATCTTTGGTATCACTTCGCCGTCATGTTTGAGGCGCTCTTCATCCTGACGACTTTGGACGCCGGCACGCGCGTCGGACGCTATCTTCTTCAGGACTCGCTGGGCCATCTTTGGAAGCCTCTGGGCAGCACGCGTCGCCTCGGGCCCAACCTGCTGGCGAGCCTGCTCGTGGTGGGGGGATGGGGATTCTTCCTCATCGCCGGGGTTCGCGATCCGGACGGGGGCGTGAAAGCCCTGTGGCCCATCTTTGGCATCGCAAACCAACTCCTCGCCAGCATCGCGCTGTGCCTTGCGACGACGGTCCTGCTCAAAACGCATTTGGGCGGCGGACAACAGGACACAGGTCCCGCCAGATTGCGGCCGGCTTTCGCCTTGATCACATTGGTCCCGCTGGTCTGGCTCCTGGCCGTCACGGTCACAGCGGGATGGGAAAAGATTTTCCACGACGATCCGAGAATTGGCTTTGTGGCGGCGGCGCGAGGGCTGGAGGCGAAGCTGCCCGGGTTGGAGAAGGCTCTGGAGTCGGCGAGATCCGGAGGCGACGCGTCGACGATTCAGGCGGCAACCCTTGCGTTGAAAAACGCCCGCACCCTGCTCTTCAACAGCCGCGTGGATATTGTGATCACGGGCGCCTTTCTTATTCTGGTGGTCATTGTGATGTTCCTCGCCGTTCTGGAATGGAGCCGATTGCTGCGGGGGCGAAGGCCTCCGGCGATGCGCGAGACCGAGGTGCTCTGGCTGCCGAACGCTCCACCGCTCGATGGACGCCCCGCCGCCATCGCGGGATTGGTCGCCATCGGGTGCGGGCTGGCCAGGGAACTGTCGGGCGAAGCCGCGGTCGATCGTGCCGAGGCGGCGAACGTTCCCGTTCTGGAATGTCGACCGGCAGGGCTTTCCGGGGAGAAAGAACACGCGATCGATTGCCGACGACGCGCCTACCTCATCGTTCTCGAGGAGAAGTACTCGAAGATCAATCGATGCTGTTGAGCGGAACCGCGCGGATCGCCAGTCGCGGGCGCATGAGCCGATCCCTGGGACGCCGATAGAGGGTTGAAAGGCAATGCCGGGTTCAGACACAGACAGCGACCGCGGGAGCCCACCACGCTGGACGGCGTGGGCGACTCGTTTCATTGCCCGTCATTGGACGACCGCGCTCAAGGTTCGCGATCGGCTCCGGATGTCCGAGGAGACTTTTCATCTGCTGCTCGCCGGCTTGGTGGGCGTCATTGGCGGATCGACGCAGATCATTTACACCCTCCTCAACCAAGGGCTTCAGGTTTTGTTTCTCGGCAGCGGCGGCGACATCCTGGTGTTGGCGCGAACCATGCCCGCCTGGCTGCGAGTGCTCGTGCCCGCGATGGGAGGACTTGGGGCGGGCTGGGTGTTGCGAGTGGGGGCGACGTTCGTCCGTCAACGGGGCCTCAACAATCTATTGGAGGTGGTCGTGGCGGGCGATGGTCGGCTTCAGCTGCGTCCGGCGCTGGTCAACGGACTGTCCTCGCTCGTCAGCCTGAGCAGCGGCGCGTCGATCGGGCGCGAGGGATTGATCATCCAGCTTTCGTCCACGCTGGCCTCGCGGCTGGGTCAGTGGGCCGGGTGGCCGCCGTATCGGCTTCGCCTGCTCGTCGCCTGCGGCGCGGCGTCCGGGCTGTCCGCGGGATGCCATGCTCCGATTGCCGGGGCGGTTTTCGCGGCTCAGATCGTTCTGGGAAACTTCGCCATGAACCAGTTCGCGCCGGTCGTCGTGTCGTCCGTTGTCGCGACCACGGTGTCGCGCATGTTCCTGAACACCGGCCAGTGGTATGTCGCGCCTCCCTTTCAGTCGGGCAGCCTCCTGGATCTCCCCTGGTTCGTTCTGCTGGGGATCGCCTCAGGAGGGCTCGGCGCCGCGTTCCTGGGGTCGTTGCGGTGGTCGGAAACTTTGTTTGGCCGCATGCCGCTCCCCATTTACGCGCGACTCGGATTGGGGGGCGCCATAGTGGGCCTGCTCGCGATCGCGTGGCCCGAGGTGCTGGGCAATGGGTACGCCGCCACAAACGAGATCCTCGGATTCACAGAGGCGCCCAAGGTGTTCGGCTTGGTTCTGGGGATCTTCATGGCGAAGTGGCTGGCCACCGCCGTGACCGTGGGGTCAGGCGCGGTCGGCGGCGTGTTCACCCCGACCCTTTTCATGGGCGCCGCCCTGGGCAGCCTGCTCGGAGCGTCCCTGCACATCGCGCATTTGGCTCTACAGGTTCCTGTCGGCGTGTTCGCCGTCGTAGGCATGGGCAGCGTCCTTGCCGCAACGACGCATTCGCCCCTGCTCGCGATGATCATGGCCTTCGAGCTTTCGTTGAACTATTCGCTCATGCCCCCGCTGATGGCCGCTTGCGTCATCTCCGCCCTGGTGGGACGAAGGTTTTGGCGGGAGTCGATCTACACCGAGCCGTTGCGCCGGCGAGGCATCGACATGCCGACGGAAACCGGCCGGTCCGCGGGCGGCGCGAGCGTTCAGAGGATCGGCGACTTCATGCGCGATCCCGTTCCACCCGTCCGGGAGAACACTTCGTTCAAGGAGATGGCTGAGCAGTTTCTGCGAGGCTCCAACAACTTTTTGCCCGTGGTCGACGCCGAGGGAATCCTGGTCGGCCTCGTCGCCCTCCAGGATCTGAAGGCTCATTTGCAAGGGGGCGCTGAGTATCTGGGCGTCATTGCCGGGGACGTCATGAGGCCGCCTCCCGCGTGCGTCACGCCGGACCAGCGGCTGTCCGAGGCGCTCCCCGTGCTGGTGTCGAGCGAACTGCGCAATGTGCCCGTGGTGGACTCGCTCCAGCATCGCAAGCTCATTGGACGCGTCGTTCGCGTTGAGGTCATCGACGCGATGGCCGAGATGCTCACGTCGGTCCACATCCGGTGAAGTGGTCATCGCGCATGTGGCCTAGGCCGCCGAGCCTGTCGCATCGCAGGTTGCCTCACCCGCCAGGCCGTGAGAGGACGGAGGCGTAGGGAGGGAGTTCGTCGCGCCCGTCGCCCGTCGCAAGCCCCGCCTCAAGAGGGCTTGTCTTTTTTTTGCGCGTTCCCGAGAGTTCCTTCATGACTCCGCTGACAACCGGGAAGACATTGCGCTCCCTACGACTGAAGCCATCATCCGCTCGATGGACTCGAACGATGCGTTCCGAGATCCAGGCCCTCCGTCCCCTGGCCAAGCCCGTGGGTCTGTTGCTTCTCCTGGGGATCCTTCTCGCGGCGGGATGCGGCCAGCCTCAGGACTCCGGCGCTACTGGCGGGGCGGGAAAGAAGATCACGGTGGCGCTGATGCCCAAAAGCAAGGGCAACGCGTATTTCGTTTCATGCAAGCAGGGCGCGGACGCCGCGGCGAAGGAGTTGGGCGTTGAGCTTCTGTTCGATGGGCCCACGGATCCCGATCCCGCGAAGCAAAACGAGATCATCGAGAACTGGATCACGCTGGGCGTGGACGTCATCGCCGCCGCCTGCGAGAACAGGGAAGGCATCTCCACCGCGCTGCGCAAGGCCAAGGCCAAGGGGATCCGGGTTCTCACCTACGACTCCGACTCCTTGCCGGACGCGCGGAGCTTCTTCGTCAACCAGGCCACTCCCGAGGGGATCGGCTTCGGCCTGATGGACGAGGCGGCGCGGTTGCTCAACGAGGAGGGCGAGTTCGCGATTATCACGGCCTCCCTCACCGCGGGGAACATGAACGAGTGGCGCAAGCACATCGAGGCGCGGCTCGCTTCCAAGTATCCCAAAATGAAGCTGGCCGCGATTCGTCCCTGCGACGATCTCAAGGACAAGGCCCAGAGCGAGGCGACGGCGATTCTGAGCGCGTATCCCCAGGTGCAGCTGCTCATGGCCATCTGCTCGCCCGCCGTCCCGGGCGCGGCGGAGGCTGTCAAGCAGGCGGGCAAGGGCGGGAAGGTGAAGGTGATCGGTCTGGGACTCCCCAGCGAGAATCGACGCTATGTGAAGGATGGCATCACCCAGAGCGTGATTCTGTGGAAGACCACCGACCTGGGTTATCTCACTGTGCACGCCGCGAAATCTCTCGTGGACGGCACTCTAAAGCCTGGCGCCACCTCTTACGCCGCGGGCCGGCTCGGCGCGCTGGAGATCCAGGGCGACAATGTTCTGCTGGGAAAGCCGTTCGTCTTCAACGCGACGAACATCGATCAGTTTGACTTTTAAATTCGAGCGGGCGGCTCCTGGGATTTCGCGTCGGCGGATCGCCCGCTCTCAACTCGGCATGATATGAGACGCTCGCTGCGCTTCCTTTACGACCGGTGGCCCATCGCCGCGCTCGCGTTGGTCTTTTCACTCAAAGCGCCGCCCGTCGCCGCGGGCGCGTCGGCTGGGGTGCGTCCTGTGGAGCTTCGAGTCGAATGGCTCGGACGGGCGTTCGGAGTGGAGAAGGCCCATCCGCGCTTGAGCTGGCGGTTGGAGTCGGATGTTCGCGGCGCGGCGCAGACGGCCTACCGCGTCATTGTCTCGACCAGCGCGGAGGCTGCGCGAGGGGGGGAGGGCGACCTGTGGGATTCTGGCAAGGTCGCAAGCGATGAAACGCTCGGGATCTTGTACGCGGGGAAGGCTCTCGAGTCGGGGCAGGAGTGCTTCTGGAGGGTTCAGTGCTGGGACCGATCAGGAGAGGCCTCCGGCTGGAGCGAGGCCGGTCGTTGGTCAATGGGGCTGTTGCGGGCGGAGGATTGGAAAGCGGAGTGGATCTCGCGGCGCGAACCACGGGCTGTTCACACGAACCGCAATGAGCTGCTGCTGCCCCCGGCTCGGCACTTCCGGAAGGAGTTTGGCGTTCAGCGTTCCCTGCGCCGCGCCACGGCCTATGTGTCCGCCCTGGGGATCTGCGATGTGGAGATCAACGGTCGCAAGGTGGGAGACGCTTACTTCGAGCCCGGGTGGTCGGACTATCTGCAGCGCGCCTATTATCGCGTTCACGATGTCACCGGGATGATTCAGCCGGGGCCCAACGCCATCGGGGCCGTGGTCGCCGATGGCTGGTATGCCGGCTATGTGGGATACGGACTCCTCGTCGGATATGGTCCGCACCGGACTGGCCGTAGTTTCTACGGCAAGACTCCCGCGCTGCGAATCCAGCTGGAGATGGAATTCAGCGATGGGTCGCGCGAGTTGGTGACCACGGATCGGACCTGGAAGACGACCGATCAGGGACCCTTTCGGGAGGCGGACCTCATCATGGGCGAGAGCTACGACGCGCGTCGTGAGATGCCTGGCTGGTCGCGCGCCGGATTCAACGAGGCGGGCTGGGAGGCCGCGATTCCGGCGCGTGAGAACGGCAGCGCGCGCGCGGTGTTTTCGGACACCCAGGGCGATCGCGACGTTGAGCTCGGATTTCAGGCCCCGCCGGTCATGCAAAGCTATGGCGCTCCGCCTATCCGCGTCACGGAGGAACTGCCCGCGCGCAAGCTCACCGAGATTCTTCCCGGAGTTTATATCTTCGATTTCGGACAGAATTTCGCGGGCGCGATCCGGCTGCGGGCGAAGGGGCCCGCCGGGCGGCGTGTGCGGATCCGATATGGGGAGATGGTTCATCCCGATGGACGGTTGATGACCGAGAATCTGCGCCGCGCGCGCGCCACCGACGACTTCACTCTCCGCGGCGATCCGCGGGGCGAGACCTGGTCGCCGCGTTTCACGTATCATGGGTTTCAATTCGTTGAGCTCACCGGCCTCGCCGAAAAGCCGGCGCTCGAGGACGTGACCGGTCTGGTGCTGCATAACGACACGCCGGCGGTTGGGAGATTTGAGTGCAGCGACGAAGTCATGACGCGGTTCTGGAAGAACGCGACTTGGACGCAGCGCGCGAACTTTGTCGAGCTCCCCACCGACTGCCCTCAACGCGACGAACGATTGGGCTGGATGGGAGACGCCCAGATTTACGTTCGAACCGCGTCCTTCAACGCCGACGTCGCCGCGTTCTTCGGCAAGTGGCTCGATGATGTGCGCGAGGCCCAGCTGGGCTTCGGCGCGTATCCCGATTACTGCCCCTATCCCATGTCGCACGGCGAACCGCGCAAATCGTTCGGCACGGCCTGGACCGACGCGGGCGTCATCTGTCCGTGGACGATCTGGCAGGTGTACGGCGATACGGGCGTCCTGGAGCGTCAGTGGGACTCGCTCACGCGGTTCATGCAGTTTCGCGTCGCCACGAGCTCGGGGAACCTTGGGGTGTCCATCGGCAACCCGTGGGGGGATTGGCTGAACGTCGGCGAGGACACGCCCATCGATTACATCGATTCGTGCTATTTTGCGCATTCCACTCGCCTGATGCGCGAGATGGCCGAGGCGCTCGGACGCAAGACCGAGGCTTCAAACTTCCGGCGGTTGGAGGGGGACATCAAGGCGGCCTTCGTGAAGAAGTATCTCAATGCGGACGGCGCTCCGACGGTGGACACCCAGACCGCCCATGTGCTGGCGCTGGCGTTCGGTTTGGTCCCGGAGTCGCAGCGACGCGCCTGCGGCCGTCGCCTCGCGGCGAAGATTGAGCGCAACGGATTCCATATGGCCACGGGCTTTCTGGGAACGAAGCATCTGCTGCCCGCGTTGAGCGAGGCCGGCGAGCATGACCTCGCCGTGAGGCTGTTTCAGAGCCGCGAGTTCCCCTCCTGGGGCTACGAGGTGGTGAATGGCGCCACGACGGTGTGGGAGCGTTGGGATAGCTACACGCAGCAGGATGGCTTCGGCCGCCACAACGCGGCGATGAACTCCTTCAGCCACTATTCCTTTGGCGCGGTGTGCGAGTGGGCGTTCCGAAATCTCGCGGGGATCGACACGTCGGGGCCCGGCTACAAGCGGATCACGATCCGCCCGGGACCTCCTTCCGCCGGGAGCGCAGGGGGCGCCGGGCAGACGCGGCCGATCGACTGGGTGAACTGCGATTACACCTCGGCGCGCGGCCTGATCTCGAGTCGTTGGAAGGTCGAGGGCGGCCGCTTTCATCTGCGAGTAGAGGTTCCTCCCAACACCCGCGCCGTCGTGCATATGCCGGCGTCGGACCCGGCTCGCGTCACCGAAGGCGGACACGCGCTGTCTCCGGCGAGCGGCGTTCAATTCCTGAGGATGGAAGGCGATCGCGCGCTTCTCGAGATCGGGGGCGGGCGGTACGAATTCGCCGCTGAGTGAGCGATCCGGGTGGGGGGACGCTGTCCGCGCCTCACTGGAGCCACTCTTTCATCCTGGGCTGCGAAGCGAGGAGGCGATCGTGGACGGAGTGATAGACCTCGCGGTACAGCGCGTCCAGGACGTCGGGCTCCATGAACTTTGCGGAGAAGCCTGGCACGACGGGATCGAAAACGAGCTGGCAGACGCGGACGAAGTGCGCGAGGAGCTGGCGAGGATCCTCGTCCCCCACGGCGATCCGGATGGTCGTGGGCGTGATGCCGGCCTCGGTGAGTTCTTCGACGCTCATCTCCGAATGGCTGGTGAGGGCGGGACAGAGGATCACGGTGTTGGATTGTCCCAGCGACACCTGGTGTCCGAACGCGGGCTCGAGGCAGTCGAAGAAACGGGTGAAGACGTCCCGCTGAAGCCAGGCCTGCTCGAAGTGGATCGTGAAGAGCGGGGCGGGCATGCCCAGACGCAGGATCTCGTTTCGCAGCGGCGCGTTTTCATCGCCTTCCAGCGCGTTGCATCTCACCTCGATAAGAGGATGGCTGTCCAGGAAGCGCGCGAGCACAGTCGTGTTGATCGCCTTCTGGGTCATGCGCAGATCCAGGGTCCGGGAGCCGTTGATGACCTCGAAGGCCTTGTCCGAGTCCAGGAAGGCGCCCTTCACGTAAAACACGTTCCAGAAAAGCGTCTCATTCCAGCGGTAGGTGACCGCGCGACCGGAGAGATCGGTCGCCGCCACAGATTCGCCCTTGGGGATGAACATCCGCTCGTTGCGCCCGATGACAACGCCCGCCGTGGTCGTGCCGCTGCCGGTGATGTCCTTTGTGTAGCTATGGATGACGAAATCGGGGCGCTCCGCGGGATCCTTGCGCTGCAGGGGTTGGGCGAGAAACGGAGTGGCGACGGTCGAGTCGAGGATCACGGTGAGCCCCTCGGCGTGGGCGACCTTGCAGATGCGCGGCACATCCAGCACGTAGCCGTGCGGGTTACAGGGCGACTCAATATAGACGTAGACCTGTTTGCCCGCCTTGATTCGCGAAAGGTAATCCGCGCGAAGCTCCACGAAAGCCGCCATGAACTCCTGCGTCGTGTAGCCATCGAAGAAACGGACGGCGACATCCAAATTGGAGGGCTTCCGGAACCAATCATGGAGAAGCTGAAACGCGCCGCCATAGATGTTGCGCGAGCTGAGGATCATGTCCTGGTAGCCGACGAGATGGCTGAGCACGCCATCGATCGCCGCCATGCCGGAATTGAAATTCCAGGCCATGTGCTCGTTGGCGTAGGGGCCGCATTCGAGATCGACGATATGGTTGGCCAGGGAGATGGACGTGGGATTGAGGAGGCGCGAGTACACCTCGAGCAGGGGCTCGCGTCCCTGGAAGGCGTCGTCGATCCACTCCGTGCAGGCGTAGAGGTAGGTGGCGGTGCGGACGATGACCGGAGTCGCGGAGAACAGGGCCGTGACATTGTCGAAGATCGGATAGGGACCGCGCGCGATGCGGCTGGACTGCTGCTGGTTGAGGGATTGGTAGGTTTGGCGGAAAGGGTTTTGGAGCGTGTCGAGGAGCTTCGCGAGTTGGAAGCAGAGGAACTTCTTCGCGTTGAACAGGGCGACCCGATCGCGCCGGTCGAGCTTGCCGAGTTCCTGGATGGTGATCTGCCACAGCCGGTGGAGATCGACGTTGGCGGCGTAGATGTGATGGCAGAGGTCGCCAAGAACGCGCCCGATCTCGGAGTGGGGGTCGACGGAGAAGTGTCGCAGTTGCTCCTCCACCAACCCGGAGATGGTCTGGGCGTTGGTGGTGCCGCGCCGCGGGCTGAGCTGACGCGCCATCCTGAAGCTTGTCTCGGGACTCATCGGTGCGCGGAGACATAGCCCCGTCGATCATGAAGAGCAAGCCGCTTGTGAGTCGTAAGGGATGTTACTGGATTCTCCCCGCCCTTTCAGGCGGCCAGTAACAGAGCCAGGCGCGGCCCAGGATCGCCCCTGCGGGCAGAAAACCCCAGGAGCGGCTGTCGTAGCTGTTCGTGGAATTGTCGCCGAGAACAAAGTAGTGTCCCTCGGGCACCATCACGGTATTCGTGTCCGAGGTCAGATAGTGCGCGTAGGGCACAGAAGAATAACGAATCTCTCCCGCGACATTCGAGATCGAGATCGACGCGCCGTTGACCTGCAGCCTGCCCTCCGAGATGCGCAACTTTTCGCCAGGCTCTCCCGCGACGCGCTTGGTGTAAATCGCTCCCTTTTCAAGCCCTGGGATGTTGCCGGTCTCAAAGACAATGATATCTCCTCGGCGTGGCCTGCGGGCCACGAAAGAGAAGCCCTCCATCATGAGGTGGTCCCCGGGAGAAACCGCGGGGGTCATGGCGCCGGTCGGTATGCGGAACGGGCGAATGAGTCCGAGTGGGCGCAGCGCGACTAGAAAGAGCGCAACAAGGACCGCGAGGCAGAGGAGAGCATTACGCGCCCGCTTTCTTCCAGTTCGGTGCGTTGAGGGTAGGGGAGGAGGCATGCGGTCTAGTCCATCGGGCGTTTCAGCACGGCGAACACTTCACGGGTTTCTCCCTCAAACATGGCGGTGTCGAAGGTCGATACGAGTTCCCACCCCTCACCCCCCAGCTCGTTGAGGCGGTCTGTGAGTTTCTGGGCGTCGACCTTGCCGCCGAGTATCAGCCCCGTGGCCGGGAGGACGAGCGTCCTGTATTCCCATTTCTTCATCTCAGGTCTCCGAACATGGTTTTCTTGGGCGGATTTCGGGCCGGAGGCGGCAGAGGTTGCCTGGCGCTCCAGCGTCCTCGGCTCAGCCCGCCGTCGCCGCTGAACGACGCAAAGCTATGGAGGCAGCGCGGTTTAACGTCCAGAGGGTTGATCGACCTGCCGCAATCCGTTGTCCCCGCGTCACCGCGGCCTGGCAGTGGACCTGTCCCTCTGTCAGCCGCTGGCTTTTGGGGCGCGAAAGTCGGGCTGGCGTCGGACCCTCCGCCCAGGGATCAGCCGACTTGCGCCTTGATCGCCTCCAGCTCCTCCCAGCGGGCGAAAAGAACGGGTACCCGCGCTCGCAACGCGGCCAGTTGCTCGGTCAATTCCAGCGTGCGAGGGCCATGATCGCGATGGAAGTTGGGCGAAGCGAACAACGCTTCGATTCTCCGCACCTCGGCTTCCGCCTCGTGAATGCGCGCTTCAATCCCATCGAGCTCCTGCTGCTCCTTGAAGGACAGCTTTCGCCTGCGGCCGGACGGCGAGGCGCCGGACGCGGCGGGAGTTGCGGTCGCGCGCGCCGACGTCCTCTCCGCTTGCGAGCGCTCCGCGGAGGCCGCGGCCTGGCGTTTCCGCTGCTCGAGGTAACGGTCATAGTTGCCCACCGTGGCGCGAACCGCTCCGTCGCCTTCGAAGGCGAGGACGCCGGTGCAGATGCGGTTGAGGAAGTAACGGTCGTGGCTCACCACGACGACGGATCCGGTGAAGGCCAGAAGGGCTTCCTCGAGAACGCGCATGGTGGCGAGGTCGAGGTCGTTGGTGGGCTCGTCCAGGATGAGGAAGTTGCCGCCCTGTTTCAGGATGCGCGCCAGGAGAAGCCGGCTGCGCTCGCCTCCGCTCAGGTGTTTCACCTGCGTCACGATGCGATCGTCGGTGAAAAGAAATCGTTTGAGATAGCCGCGCAGCGACAGCCGCGAGTCGCCCCAGCGCACCCATTCGCTGCCGTCGCTGACTTCCTCGAGAACCGTCTTCTCGTCGCGAAGCTGGAGACGGCCCTGGTCCACGTAGTTGAATTGCGTCAGCGATCCCACTCGAACCTCGCCTGCTGTGGGCGGCAGCTGCCCGATCAGAGCCCGGAGCAGGGTCGTCTTTCCGAGGCCGTTGCGGCCTGTGATGCCGATCCGGCCGCCGGCTTCGAAATGATAGTTCAGATGGCTGAAGAGCCAGCGATCCCCGAGGCGGACGCCCAGATCCTCGAGATCCACCACCCGGTTTCCAAGCTGCGGCGCGGGAGGAATGACCAGGTCCATGTCCGATTCGTCCGGCGGCGGCCCCTGGTCCGCGACGGCATCAAATCGTTCCAACCGGCTCTTGGATTTCGTCGTGCGCGCCTTGGGCTGCGTCCGCACCCACTGCACTTCCCGGCGGAGAAACATCTGGCGCTTGTGCTCCACGAGCTCCTCGGTCGCGAGCTTCTCGGCGCGCGTCACCAGGTAGTCGGTGTAGTTCCCCTCGTATCGCTCAAACACGCCGTTCCGCAGCTCGACGATGCCCGTGGCCACGCGGTCCAGGAAGTGGCGATCGTGGGTCACGACGAGCAGGGCGCCGGGGTAGTCCGCGAGATACTCGACAATCCATTCAATGCTCTCGGTGTCGAGATGGTTGGTGGGCTCGTCGAGGATGAGAAGGTCGGGACGGGCGACGATCGCCCGCGCGAGAGCGACACGGCGTTTCTCGCCGCCCGAGAGCGTGGCGATGTCCCGGTCCGAGGCGGGGCAGCCCAGCTGATCCATCGCCAGCGAGATCCGGTGGTCGAGGTTCCATCCATCGAAGTGCTCGATCCGCTCCTCCAGCTGCGCGTGCCGGGGGGAGTCCCCGGGCAGCGCCTCAAATTCGCGGATCAGCTCGAGGACATGCGCGGCGCCCGCCTGGATGTTGTCCCGCACATTTCGCGAGGGATCGAGCGTGAATTCCTGGGGCAGGTATCCCACAACCAAGCCCCGCTGCCGCGTCACCGTTCCCGCGTCAACGTGGACCTCCTCCGCGATGATCCGCAGGAATGTGGTCTTGCCGGAGCCGTTTCGTCCGAGAAGACCGAGACGCTCGTTCTCCGTGATCGCCAGGCTCGCGCGATTCAGGATCACCCGGTCGTTGTGGCGCAGTTCCAGGTCCTGCGCGCTCAGAATTGCGGTGTTGGATTCCATCAATGAAGGGGGAAGCCTGCCTCAACGCGGACGCTGGAAGCGACAGGAAAGCGTCAACGATCCGCGCGCGACGCCGGCTTGAGCTGCGCGAGATAGGCGATCAGGTCGGTGAATTCCTGCAGGCTGAGCGCGGTTTGAAGGCCTTCGGGCATGAGCGAGAGCGGGCTTTCTGAACGCAAGGCGATGTCCGCCTTGGCGATCGTCCTCGTCTTCCCGTCCGCTTCCCGCAAGGCGATCGAATCGGCGGTCTCCCCTTTGTTGAGGCCCGCGATTGAGTCTCCGTCCTTCAACTCGATCACAGTCTGCTGATAGCCCTCCCGCACCACCCGGCTCGGCCACAGCACCGACTCGGCGAGCGACTTTCGGTCGAACTGGGCGCCGATCTGGCTAAGATCCGGTCCGACGTCGCCCCCGGCGCCCGCGACCCGATGGCATTTCACGCAGCCCAGGGCGTCGGGATTCGCGAACAGCGTCTGTCCCTTGCCGGGATCGCCATCGTGCGCCAGCGCGAAAGCCAGATAGTCCTCTGGATCTCCCCCTTTTTGACGTCGGGCGAACAGCGGGCCTTGGGTCGCCGTGGAATGCTTGTCATAAATCTTCTGGAGCGCCGTCAGCTGTTCGCCGGAGAGCTCGGAACTTCGTTTTTCCAGCGCTGGCAACGCCGCGTCGCGCAGAGAGTGAAGCGAACGCGAAGCCAGCTCGCGCCACCCGAAATTGCGGTTGGTGAGCGCGCCGACGAAGACGTCGAACGACCTCATGTCTGGCATCGCTGCCAGCGCTCGGAACGTTTCGTCGCGGTGCGCCTCCTCCTGGAGCAGAGGAAGCAGCAAAGGGATCGCGTCACGAACCTTGGACGCCCCCGCGATCTGGACAGCGCTTCGACGGAGCTCGGGACGCGGATCCCGGAGGGCCGCGAGCAGAGCGGGCGACGGGTTGGTGTCCAGGCGGGTCCAGGCTTCGAGCGCGGCAATGGCGACGGGCGTTCTCGCGTCCCCAAGGCGGCGCTCGACGGCGGGCACGGCCTGATTCTCGGACAGTTGTCCCAGCGCCCGAAGGCACCGCGCCGCGACCGCCGTCGCCGGCGACTCCGCGTCCAGGTAACGCGCGAGAGAGAGCGCGACCTCCCGAGTGACGGAGTTGCTTGGGGTCCCGACGCGCTCCGCCGCTTCCAGCGCTGTCAGGATCTCTGCTTCAGGCAAGGGGGCGCCGCGGAATGACGCGAGGATCAGGGGAGAGGCGGCTGTGTCCTTGAGCAGGCCCAAGGCGTGAATGATGGCGCCTCGGAGTTGCGGATCGCGTTCCCGCTCGAACGCGGCGCGCAGGTCGGCCCCCGCCAGCGCCACACCGCTGCCCGCGATGAGATCGATGGCCTCCTTGCGGACCTGGGCCGTCGAGTCTTGGAGGAGGAGTCGGAGGGTGTCGGCTATCACAGGCGTCGACTCCCAATCCACGCTCTTCACGGGCCGTGGGAGATGAACCGGATGATACGCCCACCACTCACCCTTCCACTCCGGGATCTTGCGGTGCAGATCGGCGAGGACTCGAGCGGCGGCGACGCGGGATTCCGGCGCCGTGGTGGATCTCAACGCGTAGTCTGAGAGCGCGTTGACAAGCGCGGTGTCGTGCGTGTCGCGAAAAACCCACGGCATGGCCTCGCGCACCCGCGGCGAATTGGCCCCCAGCCCCGACACCAATCGGGGCCAGAACGCGGGATGGGCTTGGGCCAGCTTGTTCAAGGTTGTGATCGTCGCAAATCTCAGGAACTCGTCGCTGGGCTCAGTCTCGAGGAACTCGCGAATCGCGCGATAGGATGCAATGTCCGCGATCCGGCCCAGCGCGATGACCGCCTGGAGGCGCACCGAAGGCTCCTCGTCCGCCAACCGGCCTGAGAGTTCCTCGGTCGCGCCGCGGACCCGCCGGGTCCCCAATTGTCTGGCGGCCTGTCGTCGCAGGGACGGCTCAAGGCTGTACAGCGCCGCCGTAATCGCGGGGCGCGCGGACTCTCCCCCATCGATGGCGTCGAGGGCCCACAGCGCGTGGCACCGCGCAAGCGCCGGAGAAGTCGGGTTCTGAAGCAGGGAGACCAGCCAGGGCGCGGCGTCCTGTCCGCGATCGGAGAGGCGTCGCTGCGCCGTGAGGCGAACCGCCCGATTGGGGTGCGACAGTGCCGCCAACAGTTCCTCGGAGGAGGCCGTGAACGCTTTCCCAGATGCCGCGGCGATGTGCCAGTCGGGGCGCGGTGCGGTCGCTTGCGGAGCGCGATGCGTCAGTCGAAACACTCGGCCCACAGTCACCTTCTCCTTGTTGTCCCGGTGCTGCCAGTCGCAGATGTAGATGGACGCGCCGTCCTCGGAGGGGCAGATGCCCACCGGCCTGAAATCGCCTGGAGGATCCGGAAAGAGGTCCTCAGGGTCGAGCGCCCGGAAGGTGGCGCCGCTGCGCTCCAGTCGGGCGTGGAACACCTGGCGCTTGCCAAAGTCCGCGAGGAAGATGGCCTTCTCATTGGGACCCGGAAGCGCGCCCGCGCTGTCGATGAAGGCGGCCGTCGCCGCGCCGGCGCCATAGTCGGCCATGCACCATAGGATGAAGGGCTGACGCGGGTGAAAGTCGTAGGGGTAGCCGTAGTATCCCGATTCCACGATGTGCGAGAGGCGGGACATCCATTGATTCTCGTCCGTGTTGTCGTAGGTGAACGCGTCATCCTCGTCGCTCAGCGCCACGTCCAGGATGTTCCGCAGGCCGCGGGCGTAAACCTCGAGCTCGGTCCCATCCGGACGGATCCTCACCACGCCGCCGCCGTGCAAATCCACGCGTTTTCCGTCGCGGCCGGCCGCGCCGTAGAGGCCCTTGTCGCCAACCGCGATGTAGAAGTATCCGTCCATCCCCAGGACGAAGTTGGCGGGGATGTGATCGTTCCACTCCTTGGCCCAGGGCTCCGGGTTTGTGGACTCGATGAGGTCCACGCGTTCCCCCGCGGCCCTTCCTCCGTCGATAAACACGCTGAACTTCGGATTGTGCAGGACGTACAACCTGCCTTCGAGATACTTCATTCCGAACACGGCGTGGAGGCCCTCCGCGAAGGCGGTGTGCGATCCATCAGGATGGATGCACACAATCCGTCCCCGCTTCTCGTCCGCACGGTCGGTGCTGATGTCCATGGGGTCTTCAGCAACGAAGACGCGTCCGTCGGGCGCTGTGCACACGACGCTCGGATGCCGGATCGCCGGGGCTTGCGCGATAAGCTCCATGCGCCACTCGCTTCGCGGAACGGGAAGCGCGGAGCCGGAGACGGTCGCGTTCGTCCCCGGGCTGTCCGTCGCCGTGGCGCGCGGATGAAACCAGAGGGCCGCGGAAGCCAGCGCGCATGACAGCCATCGGGTCGCGCCTCGCCAAGCCGTGTGAGCACGGACGCAGCTGCCCCGCCTGCGCGGATGTGGGGAGGCGAAAGCCGGCGCGGCGAGGTCGGCGAGAGCGTCGTTCGCGGTCGTTCCGACCAGAGTTCGCCGGCGCGAGGCGTGAGACCCTTTTTCGAAGGAACCCTCAGGGATGATCGACGCGAAGGGCATAGAGATGGAACATGGTGGAGATGTAGAGCGCGCCATTCGCGGCGGTTGCGGTGGCGCTGATCGGTCCGTCGAGCTCAGTGGAGAAGAGCAGCTTTTTCTCCCTGGCGGCGGCGAAAATCAGAAAGTCTCCGCGACGGCTGCCTATGTAAACCTTCCCATCAGCCACCAGAGGCGAACCCCAGATGTCGCCCTTGGCTTCGTGCGACCAGCACGCGGCTCCCGTGCGGGAGTCGACGCAGTGCACCATGCGCCCGCAGTCGGCGATGAACACCAAGCCGTCATGGATCGCCGGGCTCGAGAGGCTGTGCTTGACCAGCGGATACGACCAGATTTTCGCGGAGCCGGTCACATCGCCAGATCCGGTCGCGCGGACGCAAAAGAGCGAGGCCTCGTTCTTTCCCCACCACAGATCGCCCCCCGACGTGAAAAGAAGACGGTCGTGGTCGATGACGGGGAAGGAGTAGATGTTGCTGGGTCCTTCGCGGCGGTTGCTGTTGTAGAAATGAACATTCTCTTTTGGGCCCGTGGGATCGGGATCGAAACGAAACACTCGCTTCAGCGCGACGGGTCCTTCGCGACCGGCGCCGGGCTTGACGGGCTCAAATCCGTAGACCACGCCGTCTCCCCCCGCGAAGAAAACCACCGATCGGCCTCCGACCTTGCCGAAGGAAGGCGACGACCAGGTGCAGTGAAAGATTCGGGGAGAGATGTGTTCGTCGTCCTTCGCGATGAGCTTTCCGGTGCGCTTGTCCAGGACGATGAGGCTGGGCGCGTCGGGCTTTCGGATCTTCTTGTGGGTGTTGTCCACGCCCGTGCCGGTGTTGACGTAGAGGAAGTCGCCCTGGATGAGGATCGAGCTGTGCGCCGCGTCGTGATTCCAGATTCCGACCTCGGCGGGCATGTTGAAGAGCCAGAGGATGTCCGCGTCGGAAGGGCCGAGCGCCAGCGGCGGCTGGCCTCGAAGCGTCATGTGCCGCGCCTCGGAGATGTAGGGGCCGTCGTTTCCGTTGGCCAGCCCGCGAGCGTCCAGGCAGATCACCTCGCCGCGGTTGCTGACAACATAGACGCGATCGCCTTCGACCGTGACGCTGGAGGCGATGCCAGTCTTGGGCCAGTCGAGGAAGGGGTCGTCCTCCATCTTGGGGGAAACGAGCTGCCAGAGGAACGCCCCGCTTTTCTCGTCGAAGCACATGAGCACACCGCGATCACCCTGATGTTTGGGGTCGCGAGGCTCGCCGTTGTTGGCGCCGATATAGACCCGTCCGCCGGCGACGATCGGCGTGGAGTGGGATTCGGTCCCGAGCCGCGCTTTCCACCGGACATTCCGTCCCGTCTCGATGTCGAACGACTCCGGGAGATGGCGCTCCTGCGAGACCTGGTTGCGCGTCCAAGCCTGTCCCCACTGGGGCTGATCCGCGCTGGACGCGGTCAGCGCCAGGGCGAAGGCGAGCAGAGGGATGAAAGAGCGAATGGACCGCGGCGTGGACATCACGCGGCAAACAGACCACAAACGGTTTCCTCAGGGCAAGTGGAGACCCAGCTCTGTTGACAAGGCTTGGCCACGGATGGCGACAGGCTGCGAGGAAGATCGGGCGACCCCAGCCGGCTCACGGGTTCGTCGGCCAGCGGAGCTCGACGCCTTCCGACACCAGGCGATCCTGAAACTCCCGCAGCAGCGTTCGGTTTTCTCGCACCGCATGAACGGCCACCCGGCGTTGTTGCGCGAATGCCACCAGCGCGCCAGCGGCTTCTCCGATATTCCACTCCACCGGGTGCAGTCTGTAGCACCCGTTGGTGATATGAGTGACTCCGATGTTCTTGCACGCGGCGATCAGGTTCCCGACCCGCCTGGTCAGCAGCGCGCCCAATGGAATCTCGAAGGGGAGCGAGGGCACATCGATATAGTTGTCGCCTGTCGTGCTGGGATGCAGGTCGATGTTGTAATGACCGACGCCGATCGAGTCCTCGTAGCTCCGCGCCTTGACCTCGGACTCTTTAAGCCCGAGGAGTTGAGCTCGGGCTTGTCGCCCGCAGTGTTCTTCGGTGACCGTGAACGCCGCGCGAATGCGTCGCGATTCGCGGATGTAGGGCGCTTTTGCCAGGCCGTCGTCGGTTCCGAGCAGGTCGCCGCGCAGCCGAAGTCCGGGCCAGCCCGTCTTGCCATCGGGACGGGGCGCCTCCGTCTGCAGCCAATACAGAAAGGAAAGACTGAGCTGCTTCGCGCGTCGGATGTGCCGCGCCGCCTCGTTCTTATGCACGCCGACAAGATTGCCGAGAAGGTAGTCGTTTTGCGGCCAGTTGATGAGCGAGATATCCCCGGGGTAAGCGTTGGGCGCGAACTGAGATTGCCGGGCGAGTCTCCGATAGCGCCACATGTTGACGCGTTCGCCCGTGTCCTCGTGTGTCGGATCGAACGCGATGGAGCGCGGCTGAAGGGTCTGTGGATGGGAGTAGGTCAGGCTCAGGAGGGGACCGGGCCACGCCGGCCGCAGCCGCGGAACAAACGCGCGCCAAAATCCATATTCCTCGGGCTGGGGAATGCGGTGATCCTCGCCGGCGATGTGGTCCACCGCGAAGCAGACAGTGAAGGCCTGCTGGTTCGCGGGATTCGCCTTCTCCGGGGCGTGGAGCTCATTGTGTTCGTCGCGACTTTCGGCGCCGACCTGGTGCTCGACACGGGCCAGCGGCAGCAGATCGCCCAGCTCCGTGGCGTCGAGGAAATGGGGCGCTTCGAGAGTGATCGAATGTCCCGCGCGACGGCTGAGGCACGTCACCGACCTGACGTCATCGCTGTTCGTCTCCGCGGCGACGGGCGAATGCTCCAGCAGGAGCGTGAGTCGTCCCGAAGCCAGGTGCGGCGCGAGCATGGATTCCAGCACCGCGAGGGCGACGCGCGGCTCGTGGCAGAGGCGCGAGACGAAGCCGTCGCCCGGATTCAAATCAGGGCGCGAGGCCACGCTGGGGATCAAGGGATAGTGGCGGCGGTAGTAGTCGCGGATCCCGTTGCGCAGACCGCGATAGGTTCGCGTGCAACCGTGGCTTTCAATCCAACGATGCTCATCTGGGGGAACCGCCTGCGAGGTGAGCTGTCCTCCGATCCAGTCTGTTTCCTCCGTCAGGATGACGCGCAGGCCGGCCCGCAGAGCCGCCAGCGCCGCGGCGCATCCGCCGAGTCCTCCCCCCACGATGACAACATCCGCGCGCATCCCGGATTGGGTTGCGGCCCGCTCGTGGGCTGCCCGCGTCGAGAGGGAGCGAGGCCCAAGGATCCATGCCGTGGAGGCGAGCGCTGCGCTTTGCAGCAGTAACCGTCGGCGGTGAAGGCGTGGCATGGGCGGAACCTACCGAATACGCGGAGGTCCCGCCAGAACTGAGGCTCCGCAGGTTAGCCGTCCGCCAGCACGCGGGCGCGCTGGGGATCGTAGGGGGCCTTGAGATGCGGGGTCGCCGGGCAGGGGGTTCCGTTGATATGGATCTCATAGCGGCCCGACAGAATGAAATCCGCGTTCACCCCAGCGGCGTTCTTCACGTAGCCCATGCCCACCGCGCCGCCCACCGCGTGTCCGTACGAGCCCGATGTCGTGTAGCCCACCGCTTCGCCGTTGCGGTAGATGGGCTCGCTGCCCCAGAGGACGGGGCCCGGATCGTTCAGGACGAACATGACGAGCTGCCTCCGCAACCCCGCCGCCTTCTGGGCCAGCAGCGCCTCCTTGCCGAGGAATCCTCCCGGCTTGTTCCAGGCGATCGCGAATCCGAGGCACGCCTCCAGCGCTGTGTCGTCGGGCGAGATATCGGCGCCCCAGGCGCGAAATCCCTTTTCCAATCGGAGGGAATTGATCGCGTAGTGGCCCGCGTTCGCGACGCCCAAGTCGCGGCCCGCCGTCATCAGCGCGTCGTAGACCGCGAGCGATTGGCTTGCCGGGACGTGGAGCTCCCATCCGAGCTCTCCGACATAGGTGATCCGCAGCGCGCGAACCGTGGCCGGGCCGATGCCGATGGTCTGCGCCGTTCCGAAAGGGAAGGCCGCGTTGGAAAAGGCGGCGTCGGAGACGCGAGAGAGCAACGCGCGCGAGCTCGGCCCCATCACTCCGATGACCGAGAAGGACTCGGTGACGTCCGAGATCGTTGCCCGCTCCTCGGGCCTCATGTTGCGGCGGATCCAATCCTGGTCGCGCGCTCCCTGCGTCGTGCTGCCGATGATGTAGTAAGACTGAGCGCCGGCGCGGACCAGGGTGAGATCGCTTTCGAAGGATCCGCGCGCGTTGAACATTCCTGTGTAGACCGTCTTGCCAACCGGGACATCCACGTCCCCGCCGCACAGACGCTGAAGGAGCGTCGTCGAGTCAGGGCCTTCGAGGACGTATTTTGAGAAAGTCGTCTGATCGAAGACGGCCACGTTCTCGCGGCAGGCGCGGTGCTCCCGGGCGTGGGCGTCGAACCAGTTCTGGCGTCCAAACGAGTATCGCATCGCGGGCGAGGATCCGGGCTCGCCGAACCAGAGCGGACGCTCCCATCCGCCGCGGGAGCCAAAGCAGGCCCCTTGCGCGGCCAGGCGATCGTGCAGCGGCGTCTTGCGAAGCCCGCGCGCCGACTCGAACTCACGATTCGGCCAGGCCATCTGATAGTGGAGGCCAAGCACCTCGGTGACGCGTTCGCTGAGGAAGGCGCGATTGTTCGCCCAGGGGGAGAAGCGCCGGATATCGACCGACCACAGATCGAGCGTCGCCTCGCCCGCGAGCATCCATTCCGCGAGGTACTTGCCGGCTCCCCCGGCGCTGGCGATGCCGACGGAGTTGAAGCCCGCCGCCACGAACAGGTTTTTCAGCTCGGGGGACTCGCCCATGATGAAATTGTTGTCCGGCGTGAAGCTTTCCGGGCCGTTCACGAATTTCTCGAACCGGCAGCTCCGCAGGGCGGGGATCCGATGCCGGCCGTTGGCGAGAGGAACGGAGAATTTGTCCCAATCGGGCTCGAGGAGTTGGAATGCGAACTGGTCGGGAATCCGGGGAACATTCCAAGGTTTTGAGGATTCCTGGAACGCGCCGAGCATTACGCACTGGCCTTCGCCGCGGAAATAGACACAGAGGTCGGGGTCGCGTCCGACGGGGAGCTCGTCGAAGGCGCCGGGGATGGGCTCCGTGACGACGTAGTGATGCTCGACGGGAAAGAGGGGGATCGTCACGCCGCAGCGCAGCCCGAGCTCGCGCGTCCACATGCCGCCGCAAAGGACCACGTAGTCGGCGCGAATGGCGCCCTGATCCGTGCGCACTCCCGTCACCCGGCCGTCGCGATGCTCGACCTCCAGCACGCGAACGTTCTCGAGGATCTTCGCGCCGCGGGAGCGCGCGCCTTTGGCCAAGGCGACAGGCACCTCCCTCGGAATCACTTTTCCGTCCAAGGGCAGCCAGGCCGCGCCCAGGAGGTCGTCGATTCTCAGGAGGGGCCATTTTTCAAGCGCCGCCTCCGCGCTGATCATGTGCGCTTCCACGCCGAACAGCTCCGCCATCGCCATCGTGCGCCGCAGCTGGATCATCCGATCCTCGGATTTCGCCACGATCAGGCTGCCCACCTGCTTCCAACCAATGGAATGCCCGGTCTCCTTCTCGAGGCCTGAATACAGCTCCGCGGTGTACTTGTTGATCCGCGTCATGCTGTTGCTGGTGCGGAGTCGTCCGACCAGCCCCGCCGCGTGCCACGATGTGCCGGCGGAGAGCTGGTTCTGCTCGAGAAGCACCACGTCTCGCCAGCCGAGTTGCGTCAGGTGATAGGCGACGCTTGTGCCGATCACGCCGCCGCCGACGATGACCACGCGCGTCTCGCGCGGGAGGGAATCGTTATACGCCATAGTAGGTCTCGTAGACGTGAGCCGCCTGAACCCGCGCCTGCTCCCAGGTCCAGGAGGTTTCGGTGAACCGGTCGGGGCTCAGGCTGTGAAGGTAAGGCGAGGGGTTTTTCTCCAGGATGGATTCGACCACGAGACGGCCAATGCCCGCGGAGCCGCTGATGCCATGCGCATTGCAGCCTCCCGCCATGATGTATCCCTTCATCCTCCGGCTCTCGCCGATGATGAACCTCCCGTCCGGGGTGAATGTGGGCCACCCGCGTCCCACGCGCGCTTTCTCCGAAATGCGCGTCTGTCCGAGGATCGGGGCGAACTGCTTCTCGAAGTGGTTGAGAACTTCCCAATCGGGAACGACCGGCGGCGGCTCGCCCGCGAGGTCGAAGCTGCGCGGATCGGTGTTCAGCGCCTTCGGCTCCCAACCTCCGAGGAGAAGGCCGCCTTCGCAGGGACGTCCATACAACGTGAGATCCGGGACGCGAAAGCACGGAAGCTCAGGCGTCCAGCCCGCGAGCGGCGTGGTCACATAGTATTCGTGTCGCACGGGAACGATCGGCAGCTCAATGCCGGCGAGTCGGGCGAGATGATAGGCGTGCGCTCCCGCCGCATTGATGACGTAACGGCACGCCGCCTTCCCACGATTGGTGGCAACCCCGGCCACACGCCCGTTCTCCGTCAGTATGTTTTCAACGGTTGTATCGGTCGCGATGCGAACTCCCAGCTTTCGGCATTGGTAGGCGTAGGAGCTGGCTACCGCATAGGGACGCATGTAGCCGTCCGAGGGGCACCATAGAATCGCTGTGGCGCCCTTGAAGTCGAGGGAAGGACAAAGCCTCGCGGCCGAGCCAGGATGGATCAATTCGGTCTCCAGGCCGACCTCATCGGCCACCGACTTGAGCTGCCGGAATTCCTGCGCCCGTTTCTCGGTGAGCGCGAGCCGCAGGGATCCGACCTCGTGCCATTCGGGCTGCACCTTCGGATCCTTCTGCAGTTCGCGGAAGGTGTGAACCGAATGCATCGCGAGCCGGGTGCGTTCGGCCGTCGGACGGGGCTGTCCGCAGAGTCCCGCTCCCTGCGCCGATGTGGCCTGGGCGACGTCAGCGGCCTTCTCGATGAGGAGGACGTCCGTTTTGCCGGCGCGGGCAAGGCTGTAGGCGACGCCGCATCCCACCGCGCCGCCGCCGATGATGATGAACTCCGCGTCTGAAAGAGGAATCATGGCTGAGAGGCTTTCAGTTGGTTGAGATACCAGCGGACAAAGGCGTCGACGTTGTATTCCTTGAATGGAGAGTAGGGGCCAGGCCTGTAGGCGCTTGAATTCACCCCGCGCTGCTGCCGTTCGCAAATCTCCCAATCCTGCTCGGAGGTCAGCTGCCAGAAAGGCATCAGCTTCTCGAGTTGGTAATCGCGTCCTTCGACCGCGTGCGCGGCCACAAGCCACCACACGCGGATCGCGGTGAGCTCGGGGCCCGCGGGGAGCAGGCGGGTGCTCACACTGTGATCGCAGCTGGAGTGATTCCAGAAGTTGGGCAGCGTTCGCATGCGCAGCGTTCCGACGTCGGGGTCGGGATAGTCGCCCATCAAAGGAGCGACCTGGGCGCCGTCCATCGTCTCGCTCACATAGCCATCCACCAGGGCGGTGCGATTCGCGGCGTACCAGATGTTGCGCTCCGCGTCGGGGAAGGTCGTCATGCCGGTTTGCTTATGGCTGACGGTGAATCCGCTGGCCTTCCACTTGGCCTCGCTGCGTCGCACCGCGGCGT
The DNA here is from genome assembly GCA_016199985.1 of Verrucomicrobiota bacterium. Classification (GTDB taxonomy): domain Bacteria; phylum Verrucomicrobiota; class Verrucomicrobiia; order Limisphaerales; family UBA11320; genus UBA11320. Next base: position 90,198 of record JACQFQ010000006.1, read on the forward strand.
CCATCAACTCCCGAACGCGGGGCGAGGTGTCGTCGGCGTTGTAGTGATCGAAGTTGGCCTTGATGTATTGCGGGTGATTCGCGTTGCAGTGAAAACATTCGCGGTTGTTCTCCCAAACCAGCTTCCAATTCGCCTTCACCAGGTAATCCACCCGCTTGGCGACCCTGGCCCGGGCCAATCCCTGGGGCTTCGCCACGGCGTCGAACGTCTCGCCGGCGGCTTCGAAGTCGGGCGGCCGCTCGGAAAGGCATATGAAGACCAGCCCAGACGCCTCCCTCAAGGCGACGGGGCGCAGGCTGTATTGGGACTTGTCGAGGGACTCCGGCATCGCGGGCGCATGCTGGAGCGAGCCGTCGAGCCCGTAGGTCCAGGAGTGGTAGGGACAGACCAGCTTCCTCGAGTGCCCGCAGTCCTGGTCGCAGATCAGGGAGCCCCGATGGCGGCAAACATTGTGGAAGGCGTGCAGGGCGCCGGCGGCGTCGCGCGCGACGATGATCGAGTCTGCGCCCACGGCGAGCGTCACGTAGTCGCCCGCCTTCGAAACCTCGCAGGCGTGCGCGGCGAAGAGCCAGCCCTGTCGCCAAACAAGATCGAGATCGGCCTGGTAGACTTCGGGCTCGCGATAGAAGGGCTGGCTCAGGCTATGCCCAGCCGGTTGCGATGCGACCCACTGTCGCGTCATCGAAGGAAGAGAAGCGTTCAGGCCTCGATTCATCGCTCTGAAATCTCAACAAGAGGCGTCGCGAAGGCAATGATCAATTGCGGGCCGGGGGAGACGGCACGCGGTTCCAGACGGGGAGAAGAATGCAACCCGCGACGGCGAGGGAGACGCCCAGGCCAACGAAGATCGCGCGCCAGATGTCGTGGCCCTCGCCGACGTAGTATTGAACCATCCCCGGCAGGCCGACGCCGACCATTTGTCCGACCGAGCCCGTGCCGTTGATCAGTCCGTTGGCGGTCGAGGCGCCGCGCTTGGTCCCGAAATCGATCGCCGCCGTGCCCGAGATCAGCGAGTCGGGAATGAAGATCAGGAAGCCCACGGCGAACATCGCCGCGCCCATTCCCATGTGCGTGAAGGGTAGAAAGGGCAGCACAACGACGAGCGCCGCCAGCGAGAAGAGAGCGAGCACTGAGATGGGGATGCGCTTGGAGCTGAAGAGTCGATCGGAGACCAAGCCGCCCGTCAGCGAACCGAGCGGGCCGCCCAGATCAAACAGGCTGCTCAGCCTTCCGGACACGTCGGTGTCCGTGCCGAGCCTTTCGCTGATGTAAACAGGCGACCAAAACAGGAACAGGTAGCGCGTCGGCTTGATGAGGAAATAACTGATCGCGAGCACCCATACCATCGGGGTGGCGAGGACCATCCGGACGGTCGCCCACGAGGCCGCCTCGGGCGGGGCCGGCTTGGCCTTCGCGTCCGGAGCCGGCGCGGCGGGGGCTTCCTCGGAATGGTATTCTTCGATGGGCGGGAGGCCGACATCCTCGGGTCGGTTGCGTTGGAAAAGGAAGAAGAGGATCCAAGCGCCGAGGAGGCAGGCCGCGGGAACGACGAAGGCGCCTCGCCATCCCCAGTAGTGCGCCGCTTTGCTGGCGACGATCGTCGCGATGAATCCTCCCAGCGCGTAATTCGTGCACCAAAAACCCATGATGCTTCCGCGCTCTCGCTGGGAAAAAAATTCGCCCATATTCTTGGCGAGCGGCGCCCAGCCGCTCGATTGCCAGAGTCCTTGGAGCGTGAAGAGCACCCCCATCAGGAGGACGCTCCCGGACATTCCCATCGCGAAGCAGGTCACGAGGGACGACATCATTCCAAAGAGGACGACCTTCCGGGTTCCCAATCGATCGCCGAGGGTTCCCCAGAAGAACTGTCCGAACGCGTAGGCGGCCGAGTAAGAGCCGTCCATCCAGGACATCTGGCCCTTCGTCAGCCCGAGGACCTCGGGTCGTTTCAGCTCGTTCTTCGCCACCGAGAACGCTTTTCGGGTGAGGTAGTAGCTGGCATAGGCGAGCCACGTGATGCCGAAGATTTGCCAACGCCACCGTTCGTACTTCGCGTTCCGTTTCTCGGGCGGTTGTGTCATGAGCTGGGATGACGGTTGATATCCTCGGTCCGAGAGGGTCCCGTCGCCGGGGCAGTGGAGCGACAGGCGCCTGGGCCGAACCATGGAAAGTCGTGCGGACCCTGCTCGAATGACCCCTGGAGCGCAATGCTGATCCGCCAGCCGGCGCCCGTCAGACCGATTCCCGATCCCCTCTCTTGCGAGCCGGCGCCAATACGGTATCGTCTCGCCGACCATGGATGCCGAGTCTCTTCATTGCCCGTCCTGCGGAGCGCCTGCGCGCTCCGACGCCTCGACCTGCTCTCACTGCGGCGGAGTGCTGGCCACGGTGGCCTGCCCCAAGTGCTTTCACTTGATGTTCCGCGACTCCAAGTTTTGCTCGTCCTGCGGGGCGCTGGCGGTGGCGTGGCGGGGGGAGCCCGGCAACCTGTCCTGTCCTGAGTGCGAGCAGTCGATGCTGAAAGGCGAGGTGGCGTCCTGCCTCTTGCATCACTGCGCGAAGTGCTATGGGATCTGGCTGGACAAGGAAACTTTCGCCCGCGTCTGTCGCGACGCGGACCAGCAATCGGCTGTTCTGGGACTGCCTCAGCTGATGGGCGCGGAGTCTGCGGCGCCCGAGGTCGAGATTCGCTATCGCAAATGTCCGCAGTGTCCCGAGCGGATGAATCGCGTGAATTTCGCGCGGTGTTCGGGAGTGGTGGTGGATGTCTGTCGAACGCATGGGACCTGGTTTGACCGTCAGGAGCTCCATCGGATCATTCAGTTCGTGCAGCGCGGCGGGCTGGAGAAGAGCCGCGCGCTCGAACTGGAGAATCTGGAGCACGAACGTCGCCGAGCCTCCCAGGCCCTTGGCGATTCCCCGCCCAGCTACACGCCTATGTGTGGCGGCTGTCCGACGGCCGATCTGGCAGAGATCGTGGTCTACACGGCCGTCCGCGCCGCCGCGGCGATTCTGACGGATTGGTGAGCGCGCCAGCGGTCCATCCGCCCTCGCGCAAAGTCGGGAGCAGGTCTCAGCCCTTCAAAAACATCTTCCCTCGGGCTCAGCGAGTCGCTTGCCCTAGCCCGCGGCGGGGCGTGGGCCTCAGGGCTTCTCCGCGAGGGAGGCGCAGACGAGTTCCTTATCGCTGCGGGCGAAAATATGACGGTTGGCGTACGCGGGCGCGGCCCATGCGACCTTTCGGCCGGAGAAGGGATACGTGGGCGTCACCACCGCGGCGCGGCTCATCTCGCTGTAGCCTTGCGCGGTGAGCCGCGCGCGAATCAATTCGCCGCGGTCATTGAAGAGCAGCACGGAATCGCCGTTCACTGTCAGATGAATGCTCGTGCTCGACTTGTAGGCGCGATCGGTTGCCTTGTCGGTTTCCCAGACCTGCTTGCCGGCCACCGCCTCCCAACAGGTCAGCAATCCCGAGGACGTGGCCGAGAATACGTGATCGCCCAACAAGAGCGGGGTTGAAGTGCTGCTGAGAACCCGTCGTGAGATCGCTTCGGGCCAGACAACAGACGCCCCGGGTTTGTCGGCGTCGAGCCGCAACATCAGGCCGCCGATGAGAAGCCTGTGGTTTGAGAAGACGGGAGTGGCCACCGCATCCATGCTGCTGCTGCGGAATCCTTCCCGCCAATAGGGCTGGCCGGTCCGCGGGTTCAGGCTGGTCACGGATTGCGTGGTCCAGACGATCAGCTGTCGCGCGCCGCCGACGCGGATGAGGACGGGCGAGCTGGGCGCTGCGGGCTCGTTGAGCGCTCTCCAGACCTCCTTGCCGGTGCTCCTGTCGAGCGCGACGACGCACGCGTCCGGCTTGCCGCCGGGGAGAAGAATCAGGCGGTCGCCGTCGAGGAGAGGAGAGGAGGCGAGGGAGGACGTTTCCTCCACCTGATACTCCTTCACGAGATCCTTCTGCCAGATGAGTTCGCCCTTGCTCGCGCTGAGGCAGAACAGACGGTGACCCAGCGGCCCCGGGGCATACACCCTGCCACCCTGGACAATGGCTGTCCCATTCGGACCCTGCTCTTGGCCTGGAGTGAACGCCCAATCCGGGAAGGTCGCTTCCTGGGAGAATGTCCAGAGCGGCTTGCCTGTCGCTTCGTCGAAGCAGAGGACGCGCTCGCGCAAATGGGGACGGTCGAGCTGCGAGTCCGTGACGAAGACGCGCCCTTGCGCCACCACGGGACTCGAGAATCCGTATCCGACGGCCGCTCGCCACTTGATCCGCAATCCGTTCGTCGGAAATGTCTGGAGGATGCCCGTCTCCTTCCAGACGCCATCGCGGTTCGGACCCCGCCACTGCGGCCAGTCCTCCGCCCTCGCGGCGAAGGGGAGGAGCATCATCCAACCTAGAGCCGCAGCCGCCTGAAGACGTCTTCGGTGGTTCGTGTTCATAGATCGGTTCGAACTCTGACCCATTCCTTGGCTTTTGCGAGAGCCCTTTCTTCAGTCGCGACGGCACCGGACCGCGACGGAGAACACCGCGATCAACAAGAGCGTTGCCGCGACCGGGACCAGCAGAATGCCCAAGCCTGGATCGCCGCCGTGGATGAACAGGCCGCCCAGAAAAAAGCCGAGAGGCAACAGAAGCCCTGCGGCGGTCAGGCAGGCGGAGGCAGTGCGTCGGGAGGACGTCGGCCACCGCGGCAGGTGGGCAAGGCTCACGGCGAAGGCGATGTGGACCAGCGCCAGCAGGGTTCCATGCGCGTGGGCGAGCGTCCACATCAGCCGACGCGGGGCGGCGCTCACGTTGAGATAGAGCCCCGCCTTGAACCCATGCAGGACCTCGAGCGCGATCCCGAGCACGAGGAAAACCAATAGCGACCACCATCCCAGGGCAAGGTGCCGAAGCGCGAGGGGATCTCCGGTCTCGGAGTTTGAACGCTCGCCCAAGGCCGGTCGTCCCGCTCGTTGGGGCGACTCCGTTTTTTCGGCATGTTTCTCTTTGTGATCTTTCATCGATGGAGTTCGGTGTGGCTCTCAGGGCGCAAAGGAGCGGGCTATTCTTGGAGGTCCATGGACCGGTGGTTTCGCCGCGCCAACATGGCCTCGAGCCGCGCCGCATCCAAGCCTCCTTCGAGAGGAATCATCAGGAGCGGGTTTGGATTCGGCTTGCTCGCGGCTCCCTTCCAGCGCTGGTGGACCTCGTCCCGAGCGCGGGTCCAGTCGGCGGGCGCCGCGAGGTAATCGTAGGCGATGGCTTGAAACGCGGGCAGCCTCTTCAGGGACCGTTGCGAAATGTAACGAACGGCGGAATACGGATCCGTCATCAACAATCCGAGGTAGGGCGGCATCCAGTCGGATCGAGAGATCGCCTGCGCAGGCTCCCATCCGAAATGCCACGCCATAAGCGCCCGCTGTCCGGCGTCGCCTTCCACCGCCCAGACGATGGACGCCGCTGTGCCGCGATGCTCGGCGGGGATCTCGGGCTTCGGTTGGCCATACCAGGTCTTCAATTGATCCGCTGTCCATTCCAGGGATCGATCGAGATGGCAGAGATTGCAGGCGTTTGGCCTGCCGGCGTCCAGGCTGGCGGCGACGGTTGGGCTGCTGATCTGATGGCTCCGGATGGCTTTCAGGAGTCCGTAGGTGGTGTGCGGCATGTGGCAGTTGTAACACTCGTTGCCCGCGGAACCACCGCGATGATGACTGTGCCGCTCCTCCTGGCCTCGCAGGGCGGCGTGGCATTGAAGGCACGCGTTGTTTGATTCCCGATCCTGCGCCATTTGGTTGACGGAACTGACGGGAGAGTGCATCGAGTGGCACGAGAGGCAGGTCATGTTTCCTCCCTGAAAACAGGGGGACTCGACGGTCCCGCTGAAATCGCGTCCTGAAACCAGCGCCATCCCGTCAGGCCAATAATGCTCATCGATGAGGCGTGGATTCTGGCGCATGCCTTCCACCAGGAATGCCTGTTCGCGCCAGTGGGTGGGGCGAACGATGGGCGTCGAAATGTTCAAGTCCTGACCTGGACGAAAACTAAACCCTTCCTCATTGAAGCGCTCCTTCGCGGGAATCCATTTGATGCCATGACATTGACCGCAGACATGCGCGGAGCGCTCCTTGGGCAGCTTGGACGGATTGACGATTCTGGCATCCGAGCGGTCCGCGGCGCCGGCTCCCAATCGGTGGAGAGGGTTCTGTTCCCAGCGCACATGTTCTTCGGCGGGGCCATGGCAGGCTTCGCAGGAGATGCCGAGATCGCCCATCCGGGTATCGAGTTTGCGAAGGGCGGGATCGGCGCGGGGTTGGCCGGCCGTGACATGACATTTCAGACAGTTGCCGTTCCAGACATGCTGCGCGAGCGGCATCGTCGGGTCGCGCAGGAATGTGGAGTGAACCGGCGCCCACCTGCGATCCTCGATCAGCCAGGAGAATGGGAATATGATCTGCTGATTGCCTGCCGCGCTCGGGATCCAAAAGACCTGCATGTGATGGGAGCCGGTGAGCAGCCCGATCCGCCTTTTCACGATCGGAGTGGGACCGGGGGCCGGTTGTCCTTGCTTCAGCGCCTTCCATTCGGGGTCCGGCAGTTCTGCCCAGAACTCGGATCCTTCGCGCCACACGCGCATTTCCTCGGATCCCAGCCGGAGGCGCACCTGATCAAAGTCGGCCTGGATGGATTCCGGGGAGGCATATTGGGTCATCGTGCGATGATAGGAATCATGCCAGCTCTTGTACTGACTGGGATGACAGGATTGACAGCTATCGGAAGTGACGAAGCCGCCGGGGCGTCCGACGCTCTGGATCTTCGCCTTGAATTCTTTGGCGCGCGCCTCTCCCGCGGTCTGACGATGATAGAGCATCAGCGCGGCGCCGAAGGCCGCGCCGACCCCCAGCAAGAGGCCCCAGCGCGGCGCGGCTCGTTGGGGGGATCGAGAGCGCAGCCAGAACGCGGCGCCGAGGAGAGGCGCGCTGAAGAGAATCCACTCGATGATTCTGATGGGATCCATCGTGCGCCCGAGCGCTGCTGAGCGCGGGCAAGATTAGGAAGAGCGAAGCGGTTTGGCGAGGCGCAGATTGGTGTTTTCGTTCGCTCTCCTTCCTCTGGAATCCCTGCTGTTGCTCAATAGGGGGCGAGGATCTCTTGAATCCAGGCGCTTCTGGCCCATTCCAGGACGGATTTGCCCTTTGCGTCTCGGAGGGTTGGGCTGACGCCGTGCTCAAGAAACGCGTGGATGATCTGACGCTGCGCGGCTTTCGCTTTTTCAGCGCCACTTCCGCCACGGCCCGTGTTTTGAACGGCTAGATGAAAAGGCGTTGAGCCGGGCCGGTTCTTGAGCGTGGCGTCGCTCCCCGAGGACAGAAGGAAGGAGACGGCCTGCGCGCATCGGGTGCGAACCGCCCGATGCAAGGGTGTCGCTCCGTTCTTGTCTTGCGCCCGCAGATCGGCGCCGGCTTGAACCAAAAGGCGAATCATCGCCACCTGGCGATTCCCGTTCCAGCAGGGGCTGTCCTGGTGGCCATCGGAAGCGTAGTGCAGGGGTTGACTTCGACGATGGTTTTTCGCGGCGCCGACAGGCGCGCCGGCGGCGAGCAGCATCTTCGCGATTTCCAAACGGTAGCCGGCGGCCGCGATGTGCAGCGCCGTGTCTCCCGCGTAGACCCAGTGCGCGATGCCCGATTCGTAACTGGCGTCCGACGCGACGGCGCGCGTCGCCAGGGCGGGATCCTTCTGGATCAATTTCTTCGCGCTGCCGCGGTCATCGTCGAGAATCGCCTCGAACAAAGCGTGAAATCGGCCTGACATGTTCAGCCCAGCGGCTTGGCGATTTCCCAATGGTGTCCGAAGGGATCCACAATCCTTCCGATCCGCCAGCCGTGGACGTCATCCACCCGCGACACCTCGGATGCCCCGGCTCGAATCGCCCGAGCGCAAACCTTAGCGGGGTCTTCGACGATCAGCAGCATGCGAACGGAGCATCCACCCAATGTTTTGGGGCTGAAATTAAGATGCGGCTTGGATTCTTCCGCGACCCAGAACTCCGCGCCGGAGATCGAAAGCTGGCCGACGCCACCCCCGGGGACGCGGAACAGTTCGGTCGCCTCGAACGCCTTCAGGTAAAAGTCCATCGCGCGATCCCAGTTCTTCACCGACAGCGTGGCGGTCACGCGCGTTTGGAAGCCGGCGGATGAAGGGCTCGTTCGGCGCTTTGAGGCGGGTCGCGGCGGTTGTGTTTTCATGAGGTTGTCGATCCAACCTAAGGTTGCCGCGAAGCCTCGTCACTCGCGTATTGCGAGAATCTTTCGAATCTTTCCGCGGCTGAGACGATTCCCGATGTGGGGGGGACGACGCCAACGACCGAGGCCGTGGCGGGTTACTGGAACAGCAGCGGGGCGAACTCGTTGAGATAGTCGCGCCAATTGATCCAGGTGTGCCCGCCTTCGGTTTCCTGGTACACGACGTCGAATCCGTGCTTCCTGAACATCGCCACCGTGGCGCGAGAGGTCTCAATGAGGAAGTCGTCCTTGCCCGTCGCGAACCAGAAAAGCTTGAGACCCTTCTTCAACTTCCCGTCGTCGAGCGTCGTGTGATGTTTCTCCTCGAAAGTGGGGCCTGTCGGCGCGTTGGTGTTGGCGCCCCCGCGATTCCCGCCGGCGATGCCAAAAACACCCGAGCTGTAAACGCCGAGATAGGCGAACTGGCTCAGTCGCGGAATCCCGATGTTCAACGTTTGCCCTCCGCCCATGCTCAAGCCCGCGATCCCCCGGCTCTTCCGATCCGCGTAAACGCGATAGCTCCTCTCGACAAGCGGCATGATGTCGCCCAGGAAATCCTTGGAAAAATCATCGACCGCGGGACGCGGACCGCCCATGCGGAAAGGACCGGCGTGCCCCGCGGGCATCACCACGACCATCGGCTTCGCTTTCTTCCCCGCGATCAAGTTGTCCAGAATGAACCCCGCCCGTCCGACCGAGGTCCATGAGTTGTCGGAATCGCCCGCCCCGTGCAACAGGTAGAAGGTGGGGAACCTGCCCTTGCCCGACTCGTAGCCCGGCGGCGTATACACATGGAGACGCCGAAACTTTTTGAGCGTTGTTGAGTAGTAGGTCACCGTGGAGACCGCGCCATGCGGCACATCCTTCGTGTCCATGAACTCGCTGCCCGGCACGTTCACGAGACTCCACACGCTGCTGACCGATTCGCTCGTGGCGGGGTTGAGCGGGTCGATCACAGTGACGCCGTCGACGTTGAAGGTGTAGCGATACGCGCCGGGACGGATGGGGCCGACAGCGGCTTCCCACACGCCGTTGGTCCCTCGCTTCATCTCGACGCCGGCGCCGTTGCCGGGGATATCGCCGGCGTTCAGGCGCGCCATCGCGGCCTTGGGCGCAAGGAGGCGAAAGGTGATCTGGCCATCGAGGGACACCTCGGGCGATATCAACGGAGGTCCCTCGGGTCCCCGGCCTCTTGCGGGCGCGGTCGGCGTTTGAGCCAGAGCGGAGAAGCACAGACAGGCGCTGGCAAGAAGGGTGAAACCAAAGGTCGGGAGAGTCTCGATTCGGATGCGCATGGTGACGCGAGCGACCTTCCAGAAAACGGCGACTTGAAGCAAGACGAGATCTGAGGCCCAAGGATGCCTCGCCGACGGTCAGGCTATGTTCACTCTCGGCGCCACTCAGACCGGCGAACCTAGCCATCAGGGCTAATGCATTTCAAATAGAGTGATCTCGAGAGGGTTGTTATATCCATTCAGTGAACTGAGCGCGGCTACGCCATTCACAGCCCAAACTCTTCCGAACGCCGACAACTGGTAGGTTCCCGGAGGTAGAGGCGCCACGATCTGTAGATAGGAGACAGAGCCTTGAGTGGTGCTAGTTCCATCGACTGGAATACCTCCCAGAGTTTTCGCGCTCCTGTACGAAGCAATGTTGCGCAGCCGTTGTTGATCTGATCCCATCGCATAAACATCCACTTGGATTTCGGATTGTGAAGCCGAGGACGCGTATTGGACCAGCGAGTGATAATACCAACCTACGATCTGAACACACAGTGGTCGACCAGTCGAAGTGAATGTCGCCGCATTCGTTCGCCAAACGTCAACAGCCGTGCTTGTCACCGTGAAGTAAGGTCCCGGATTGAAAATTCCGCCTCGGAAAGTGGGCCACGCGGGGGGCTCGAACGACCAGAATTGCACGCCGCCTGCTGGGCAGTTTGTTCCCGGATAAGCATACTGCCGAATGAAAAGCTTATCGGGACCCACCGCGCCCGTTCCCAGCTGGGCGGGTCCCAACGAGCCCGGCTTGAGTCGGTCAGGTGAGATGAACGCGTTTTCAGGGGATTTGGCGCCATCCGACAGCAACCACGACCAGTCAAAGCCCTGCAAGGTGGTCGCGTCCTGGGCTCGCGTCGCAGAAACAGCGAAATCGGCGCGGGCAGATCTCTGAGCGTACGGCGGTGGCTGGATCAATTGCCGGGGTAAGAGCGGCGGATCTGCGGCAGTGATCGAGTTGTTGCCGTCCGCATCCACTGTGATCTGAAGATAAAGCGGCCCATCAAAGAACGAGCGCGTAGGACTATCCGCACGCTCAGATGGAAGAGGGTTCTTGGATCCCAATTGGACATTCACCAAACCGCCATTGACGGTGACGCGGTGGAGCTCTCCAGCCCAAATAGGAGATCCCTCTTCGGGGAGAGCGAAGATCTGAAATAGAATCAGTTTAGGTCCATCCGGGATCGGCTTCCCGGCTGCGTCCAACAGTCTGCCTTGGAAAGGGACAAGAACTGGGGATTGGTCGCAAGTAGCCCTCTCAAGCGTCAGACAAAATGCCAGCAGCACGCACAACAGCCTCATAATGGGAGCAACTGATTAAGGGTTTCGCCGACTTAAGAACAGCGTATTTTTTCTTCGCGCGACGCCGATTCCTGGCTTGAAGAAACCTCACCCTACCTTTGCTGATTAACGTAGAATTCTGTGCGGGAGCTCTGCGTGGTTCGGAGAACCGTCCATTCTCCTGAGGATTCAGATGGTGCGCATAGCAGGACTTGAACCTGCACGGGTTACCCCACTACCACCTCAAAGTAGCGCGTCTGCCAATTCCGCCATATGCGCCCGTTTAGGAGCGCAGAGGAAACCAAGCCGACGGCCTCGAAGCAAGAGGAATCTTCCCACTTTGAGGCGTCGAGGCGTTACAAGTTCAGTGGGTGGGGGCAGGGGAATTAACACAGGGGCGCAAGGGCGCGGGGAAGACTGGGACCGGGGACAACGCAGAGGGTGCTGACGGGTCTGAGGAGGGAGCGGGAGAGGCCGTCTATCGAAGCTACCACAGGAATTTCGTTTCCTCCCCGACCTAGCGTCCCCGCGCCCTTGCGCCCCTGCGTTTCTTCCTCACTTCGCGAGGTGGATGAACGAGAAGTGAAAGCGCGGCCGAATCCAACGCGTGTCGGTTGCGGTTCAACTTTCCGGACTCCACAGACGGTGCGGATACGGAGAATGAGCCGCGACGGACGCTAAGGCTCGGAACGTAGTAATTGGACGCTACGAGGACAGGGAACATCGATCCCGCTTTGCCTTACTGCTCGCTGAAATTGTAGTAGCCGATGAACATCTCGTTGAAGGTCTGCTCGCCGAAGCCCACGTACGCGTTGGGATCGGGGTTGTCGAGGTTCTGCGGCGAGTTGTCCCAGGCGCCCGTGCAGAGGATCCGGGAGCCGGCGGGGACGGAGATGGGATCGGCGAATCGGTAGAGCCTCTGCCAGTTGAAGACGTAGCGCGGGATGTTGATGAGCGGCTTCTTCGTTCCGTTCGCTAGCTGCAGCTCATACTTGAACCACTTGCCGCGCAAATGCTGATGCGGCGAAACCTCATAGAGGAGGGAGCTTTTTGTGAAGACGGCCGACGCGGAGGTCGTGTGCTCGGACTCGCCGGGGGGAATCTGGAAGAAAACGTCATAGGCGGCGAGCGTCTGCAGCTTGCGAGCCGGCGCGCTCGGCAGGAGATAGAGCCCCAACTCGGTTTGATCGGTCTGAGGCGAGCCGATCGCGATGTAGTGCATCTGGAAGGTGAGCTTGGTGCCTTTCGGAAGCAGCTTGCCGGTGCCGATGGGGAACAGCACCGGATCCAGGCCCGGCACATAGCCCGCGAAGTAGCCCGACAGACCGCCCAGCGACGAGTTGGCGCTTCCAAGGAAAACCAGGCTGTGATGGACCACTTTGCGGTTTCCCGGGCGCACGACAGCGGCGCGGAGCCAGATGTCCGAAGCGAGTTTCGGATCTATGGTGAGATATCGGTAGTCGACAACGCCGTTTGCGGGAAGGGTTTGGTTGTCGATCTTGAGGATGATGTCCGGCGTTCCGAGCGGCCAGTCGGGCGCGTCGGCGATATGCTTCGCCAAGGGATCGTCGCCCGCGCCGCGGGGCGCTCCCGCGTTCAACCATTGGATGATGTTGTCGGCTTCATCAGGACGCAGTGAGGAGTCGTTCGCGAACGCGCCGATATGCGGGTCCGCATGCCAGGGCGGCATCCGCATGGCCAGGACTTCGTCCTTCAGCCGGTCTCCGTAGTCCTGGACGATAGTGTGGTTGGTCATGGCCCAGGGCGCGATGCCGCCCGGGCTATGACAGCGCACGCAGCGAGCCTGGAGAATCGGAGCGATCTCCGTGACGTAGTCCGGGGTTTTGTCGCCGTGCAGGGCCACAGGCCGGCCCAGGGGCCTCACGTGCGCCACCGGGACGGGCTGGTCCTGTAGAAAACGATCCAACGCGTCCGAGAGATAGTGGGCGGCGCCCGCTCCTTGAACCTCGCTCACCGCGCCGCGGTAGAAAATTTCGAATGTCCGATTCTTCAAGGCCACCACCTCCGGCGCCTTCGTGATTCCAAACTCCCGTGTCACCAGCCCCGCGCGGTCATGAAGCACGGGGAACGCGACGTCGTATTGCTTGGCTTCGGCGATGAGGTTCGAGCGGTTGTTTCCCCAGAGGGAGCTGACGATCCAGAATTGGACGCCCTGCGAGGCAGTCGACGCGGAAAGGGTTTTCAGTTCGGGCAGGACGGAGAGCGCGTTCGACACGCTGTCGCCGACGAAGAGCAGGACGTAGGCGGTGACGGTGGCGTCGTTGAACTTGTAGTAGAGCTCCTGACCCCGGCCGGTGTGGTCAATGAGCCGGAAGTTGCGGGGACGGACCTGGGGCGGGGGAGCGTCCAGGCGGATCGCGCGATAAAACCGCCGGGTCATAGCCTGCGACTCGCTGTCACACCAGGAGGTGTCCCCGGTCTCCAGCGTGAAGTCCAGAAGCGGCTGCCAGGCGAGCGGGTCGCCAAGCGTGTTCGCGCCCTGCACGGTGAAGGAGTCCCCCGGATCCCCGCTGATGCCCAGTCGAGGGAATCCGCAGAAGGGATCGAACTGCAGCTGGACGGGCGCCGCCGCGGAAACGCTGCACGTCACGGCGAGCAGAACCGCGCAGGCGAGGGGGAAGCGGCGAGACAAGCCGCGGGTGGAGCGCATGGGCTGTACGATAAGCGATCGGGTCCGAAGCGCAATGCGCAAAACAAACCCCGAGACGGGATTCGTTTTTAGGGGGTGACCACCCGGGCGCGGTAGAACCTATGGGAACCGGGCGCTCCGCTTCGATCGACATACGATGCAAGGCCTGTGTCGTCGATGGTCACGGTGTTCAGCTGAGTCCAGGTCTTGAGATCAGTGGTCTGGTCGATGGCGCATTGCCAGCCCGCCGCGGGAACGCGGAGGGAGAGCCGGACGGAGTTTTGCTGGCGAGCGGCTCCGAATGAAACGATCTTCGGGCTAGAGCCGTAGATTTTGATGCTGACCGCGTCCACGCGGCCCCCATTCTTAGCCACCGCGTCCACCACTTGGACCCGCCACACGCCCTGGGCGGGTTCGCCCCAGTGACGCGTGCTGCTGAAGATCCAGTCGCGGTAATCGTAGGCGGGATTGGCGTCGTGCACCTCTGCCAGGCGGCTCTTGATGCGCTTCGGCGAGATGACGGAAACCTGGAGGTCGCCCCAATTCGTGTGAGTTGTTGAGAGGGTCACCGCGACGTCCTCGACGCGGAAGAAGGAGTTCGTGACCTGAAACTCGAACACAACACCTGATGGATCGTTGTCGGGGATTTGCTTCGGAAGCCCAGATTTCGCCTTAAGCTCGATGTTCGTGACCGAACCCAGATAGGCCCAGTTCAAGCCCGCGTCGATGGCGCGCTGGGCGTGGATGAGTCCCCCTCCGAACTTGTGATTGTGATGAATGCCCGCCGAGTTGGTGACCCAATCGGGGTCGGCGGGTTGAATCACGCTGGCGGTGCGTAGGAGGATCTCCTTGACGTCTCGAAATCGCAGCTGGGGGTTGGCTTGGAGGATGAGGGCCACGACGCCGGAGGCGATCGGAGTGGCGGCCGACGTTCCGTTGAAATTCCTCGTGTAGCTCAAATCCGGGTCCTCGTCAGTCTGGTTGCCGGTGTTGTAACCATCCTGGCCGCTTAGGTCCGTTGTGACGATATTCCTGTAGCCGAAATCCCCGGAAGGGGCGCAGACGGTCACGTTGGCGCCCGGTTCGCTATAACTGCAGAGTTCGCCCGTGTCCCGAACAGCCCCAATGGCAATCACGCTCGTGCAGTTCGCGTACTCATCGTAATTCGAGTTGTCGCGTGCGCCGCCCCCATTGCCTGCCGCCCACATCAGGATGGTTCCTTTGCCGCCGCGGCCTTCGTTGGCGGCGAGTTCCATGGCCCGTCGCGTCAAAGGTCCAAGAGTGCCGAGAGAGCCCGCGCCATCCGCGGGTCCCCAGCTATTGTTCTTGATGTCGATTATCGAGTTGCTGTGAACCAAGGCAGCCGCGGAGTCCGTGTCTCCGAACGGGCCTCCAAGCAGCCGGAGCCCGGTGATGGTCGACTCGTAGGCGACTCCTACAACGCCGATGTGATTGTTCCCTCGCGCGCCGATGCATCCGGCGACCGCGGTTCCATGAAAGTCGCCCGGACCAGGCGACGGGTCGTTGTCCCGGCCGTTGAAATCCCAGTCAATCTTGTTGTCGTACCCCGCGATCAAGTCGGGGTGCGTGGTCTCCACGCCATCATCGACGATGGCCAGCGTCACGCCGCTGCCTCGGTAACGATCCCACGCGTTGGTGACGCCCACGTCAATGTCCGCGTCCAGGTTGGCCGAGAAATTGTTCAAGAGATGCCACTGTAGCGGGAACAGAGGGTCGTTCGGCAGGGCCCGAGGCTTCATGGATCGCGCCAACAGGGGTTCGGCCGATTCAACCCCAGGCGCCTGCTGCAGATCGGCGACCTTGACCAAGCTTTGCGCGGGGCTTGCCGCTTGGAACACGGCCATCCCTTCCGGTGCATCCACCTGTCGGGCCCATCGGAGCCCCGTTGCTGACGCGATTGCGAGCGGATCCGCTCCAGGTTTGAGCCGCGCGATCAGGTGCTCGGTAGCAATTCTACGATCCGCCTCTGTGCGCTCGCTCATGCCAGCAGGGTACAGCGTGGGTCGCCTCGCCTTTCCATAGGTTGCCTCCCGACCGTCGGCAGCCTCGCACAGATGTCTCAAGCTGGGGGCTGTCGCTATTTTTTCGCATCCTCGCGTTTGAGGATCGTACAATTCATCCATCGCCACTTCCAGGCCGGTGGCGAGGGATTCTTGGGAGATTGTGAACCGGGTGGCGGCTGGCAGGCTAGTGCGACTTGCCAGAAGCAGCAGGAGCGCGGCGTGGAGGAGGAACGTTCTGTGACGGGAAGCCCAAGTCGATGGAATGGCGGCGGGAGCGCGGCATTCTGGGCTGGTTCCTAACGTCGACCAGCGGTTTGCCGGACGAACGCCCCCTGAACAAAAGCACGACATCATGATAAAAGCTCAATCAACAAATTCACTCCGGCACTCGTGGATTCCGCGTCCTCGGTGGAGCACCGTGCATTGTTCAGATTTGGAGCTGAGATGCAAACTTTTACTCTCTTTGTGGGCGGCCCGGGCGTCCTCAAAGAGAAGGCCCCTCCACTCGGAGCAAAGGGCGGACCGAGGCGGATGAATTGCGAAAAACCGACCAAATCCCCCTTGTTTCCCCTTTCGCCAGCCCTATTGTCCCGACGCATGACGCGCTTTCGAAACCACATAAGCTCACATCGGGCCCATGGACCCGCTCACTGCACGCTGCTGACGCTGACCGCCTGGCTGGCCGCGGCCTGGATGGCTTCCGCGGCGGACGTGTCGCTCTCGACCTCGCCGCCGGAATCCTGGCATGCCAAATCGCTCCTCGCCGCGCTCGGCAATATGGCCGCGTTCGGGTTGGTGGGCGTGGTCTTGGCGGTCATAGGCTACAAGCTGTTCGACGCCGCCACGCCCGGCAACATGCACAAGGAAATCGTGGAGAACCGCAATGTGGCCGCCGGGATGGTCGGCGCCGCGGTGATCATCGGCGTGTGCATCATCGTGGCCGCGGCCATGAGCTGACGGGCAGGCCGCCTCGAAAAGGGGCCAAGCCAAGGAGATGAAACGCAGCACGACCATTCGTTTGGTTCTTTCAGGCGCTCTTGCGGGATCGGCCTTGACGGGCTGCGGTCCCGAGGAGACGACAACGACCGCGTCCACGCAGGCGGTGTCGCAGGACGTCGATGCGATCACCACCTCGGAGAGCTATACCAACAATCATCACGTGCAGGGGGTCGGCTATTATCACGCCCCCTACCACTCGTGGTGGCCCCATCCCTATAACTACTACCTGCCGGGACGGGGGTATTACCACGGGGGCAACTGGAGCGATCAGCCCCATTCGAGCGGACTGACCAGCTCCCAACCCACTTCGTCCGCGGCGCGTCAGGCGCAGACGGCGCGGTCCGCCACCTCGTCGTCCGGCCACTCCTCGGCGATCTCGCGGGGCGGATTCGGCGGGTCGTCGCACAGCGGAGGAGGGTGATGCGACGCCACACAATCTCTTGTCGCGCGGGCTGGCAGGCTCGCGTCGAGAAGCAGGGGCTCACATACCACACGCACGAGTCGTCCCCCTACTGGGACGAGTCCGCGTATTATCAACTCAGCGCCGCCCAGGTCGACGCCCTGGAACTCGCGGCGAACAGCCTCCACGCCATGTGCGTCGAGGCGGCCGGCGCGGTGGTCGATCGTGGATGGTGGAGCCGCCTCGCGATCCCCGAGTCGATGGTTCCGTGCGTCCTTCGGTCCTGGGAGCGCGATGACTTCAGCCTCTACGGACGATTCGACCTGGCCTACGACGGCGCCCGCCCGCCGAAGCTTCTCGAGTACAACGCCGACACGCCCACCGCCCTGCTCGAGGCCTCGGTGATCCAGTGGTTCTGGCTCCAGGACTGTTTTCCCTCGTCGGACCAGTTCAACAGCATCCATGAGCGTCTCATCCAAGCGTGGAAGGGAAGCGGCTTTCGATCCGCGCATTTCGCGTCGGTGAAGGATCACGCCGAGGACGAGCAGACGGCGCTATACATCCAGGACACGGCGCACCAGGCGGGTCTTGCCACTCAGCAGACGCACATCGAGGACATCGGGTGGGATCCGAAGGCTCGATGCTTCGTCGACGCGAAGGATTCCCGCATCGAGTCCCTCTTCAAGCTCTACCCTTGGGAATGGATGGCCCACGAGGAGTTTGCGCAATTCCTGCCCGAGGACTCCGCGCGATTCGTTGAGCCCGCGTGGAAGATGCTTCTCAGCAACAAGGGGCTGCTCTCCGTTTTGTGGGAGCTGTTTCCGAATCATCCGAACCTGCTGCCGACATTCGACGTTCCCGAGCGGCTCGGAGGCCGCTACGCCCGCAAGCCGAAGCTCAGCCGCGAAGGGCAGAACGTGACGCTTGTCGTGGACGGGCGCGAGATCGAGAAAACCGGCGGCGATTACGGCGAGGAAGGGTATGTGTTTCAGCAGATGGCCGATCTGCCGGACTTCAGCGGGCATTTTCCCGTGATGGGCGTGTGGGTCGTGAACCACACGGCCTGCGGATTGGGGATTCGCGAAGATCGAAAGAGGATCACCGGCAACCTCAGCCGCTTCGTTCCGCACATGTTCTAGGCGGGCTCGCCGCCGTCACATCACTTTCAAGCGCGGCAGATCCTGCGAATCGACCAGACCGACGGGCTTGCGCGCCTTGTTCACCACGATGAGATCGTCGATGTTGCGCTCGTTGAAAAGCTTCAGCGCCTCGACCGCAAGAGCGTCCTCGGAGATGCAGATCGGACGCCGTGTCATCACATCGCTCAGCGCGCGCTCGAGAACGGTTTCATCGGACGCCATGCAACGGCGGAGATCGCCGTCGGTGAAAACCCCCGCGAGCTGGCCTCGGGCGTTGACGACGCTGACACATCCGGCTTTCGCGCGAGTCATGATGAGCAGGGCGTCGCGGACCCGCGTGGTTGCGGCGGCGACCGGGTTGCGCGCCTCGCCCCGCATGATTTCCCGCACGCGGAGCAGCAAAGCGCGGCCGATCGCGCCCGAAGGATGGTGCTTCGCGAAGTCGGCGGCGCGGAACCCCCGCGCCTGCAGGACCGACATCGCGAGCGCGTCGCCGAGGGCGAGCATCGCCGTCGTGCTGGACGTCGGCGCGAGGTTGAAAGGGCAGGCCTCGCGGGGAACGCGCGCGTTCAACACGATGTCGCTATGACGGGCGAGCGTGGAGCGCGGGGATCCCGTGAGAGTGATGAGGGTGGCGGAGAAGCGCTTCACCGCGGGGATGAGGTTCAGCAGCTCCTCGGATTCTCCCGAGTAGCTCAGCATGAGCAGGACGTCGCCGTCGCTGAGGATCCCAAGATCCCCGTGCAGCGCGTCCACCGGGTTGAGAGTGACGGCGGTGGAGCCGGTGCTGGTGAGGGTCGCGGCGATTTTCTGTCCGATGTTCCCCGACTTTCCGATGCCCGCCACCACGATCTTCCCCCGCGCCGCGAGTATCTGGACGATGCGCTCCACAGCGGCCGAGAATCGCCCGTCGAGGCCGGCCCGGACGGCCTTGAGCGCGGCGATCTCAATATCGATCACTTTCCGGGCGCGCGCCAAATGATTCATCGGCGCGGAACCTAATGCGAAACCCGACCCTGGCGCACGACAAACTTCGAGACGTCGGGGCGTATCCCAGCTGTGAAAGAGCGCGTGGGGAATGTGGTGGCCAAGTCTGTTCAGGATTCGGTAATCTGCCGCCACATGCATAGCTTGCCCAGGCCCCAAGTCATTTTTACGCACGAAAGCGATCTCGATGGCTTGGTGGCGGGGGTTCTGTTGCAGCGCCTGGCGCGGAAGCTCTTTCAAGCCGATGTTCCGCTGGAAGCGTTCCACTATCATGCCTGGAAACAGCACGATTGCCGCGAGCAGCACGCCTGGGTCGCGGACCTCAGCTTCGAGCATCGCATGGATCGATCCGGCTGGGTCGTCTTCGACCATCACATCACCGACTGCGCCCCCAAGTCCGCCCAGCTGTTTCACGACCAAACCAAGTCCGCGGGCCTCATCTGCTACGACCATTGCAGGCAGCATGGAATCCAATCCCCCGAGCTGGATCGCCTCGTCCACCTCAACAATCTTTCCGACCTCTTCCTCGACCAGGATCCCGATTTCGCCCTGGCGAGCGACTACGCCAGCTTGGTGAAGGTGTATCAGTTCTGGAACCTGCATCGGCTGCTGGACGGCGAGATCGAGCGGCTGCTCAATCATCCGCTGCTGGAGGTGATGGCGACGAAGCGGCGCGTCGAGGATCCGATCGGCTACGAATGGTGCAAGAAGAACATCATGCCCATCAGCGCCGAGGTCGGCTATGTCGACACGGTCATCGGCAACACCAACCTGCTGGTGAACCGGCTCCTGGAGGAAAAGACCTCGCCGTTTCCCGTGTTGCTGACGATTTTCCGTCGCGGCACGACCGTGATGGTCGCGAGCATGCGCAGCCGCAACGGCGAAGCGCTGAAGGTCGCCGAGCGGCTCCGGGGCGGCGGGCATCCGAACGCGGCGGGGGCCGTGTTGCCGCGCTCGGTCAAGGGCATCCAGCAGGCGATCGAGTATCTCAAGCAAATCCTGAATCCCCAATCCCGCAACAGCCCTCCCGGCGACATCAGCAGCCTCTTCGACGCGATCGACGCCGAGCTGAGCGGCCGCGAGCAGAGCTAGCCCCAATGCGTGCAAGGCGTCAAAACGCCGAGCGTGTCCTTCGTCTCAGAAATCTTCCGCGCCCTTGGCCCTGCCCTGGCAAGCGTCGGGCCTTCAAACTCGCGCTACGCCGGGCTACGGCTCTGCGGCGTGGATGGCGGTCAGTTTTCAGTCGCCAACACTCCCCAAGCGAGGAAGGAGATGAAGAAGGCCAAAACTCGGTGTCACCGGGCAGCCTTCGGCAATGTGGGAATAGGCGTCTTGGTGGAGTTGGGGATGCACAACCCCAATGCAGCCGCGATCGGCAACCCACCCGATCTGCAATGGATGAAAACCGATTCCTGTCTCCTTCCAACGAGAGTCTCGATACGAGGGTTCGATTCCCTTCACCCGCTCCACTGATTATCAAGGGTTTTCTCAGCAGTGCAGTAAAAGTGCAGTAAATTGAGCCTTAAAAAAGCGCGCGAACTATCTTTGACTTTGTTCGGCTTTCTATCTCCCGAAACTGGATGAGTTGACCGTTGGTCGCGCTATTTCGAGAGGTTGTTCAATCTCAGAGCCTGTAGATCGCCTCGCATTGTTTTGAAATATCGTTGATTCTCTCCCCATGACGGTTCGTGAAATAACCTCCGCCGAACCCTTCTACCGTTATGTGTGCGGAAAATGTCCGATGGCCTGTCGCGGCGAAGTTTGTCGTGACCTCAACGCGTGGACCATCGCCCCGCCGCGCCTCCAAATAAATACGGGGATGAAAGCGAACATGGGAAAAATGTGAACGCGAAAACGCCCGACCGCAGCACCGCCGCCGCCTTTCCCCGGTATCTCGCCGGTGAAGTGGTGGCCGATAGCGTTGCGCTCCAGTGGCCGGTGCTTTATGCGCGTCGTTGGCGGCTGCCGCGCGTGGTGGATCGTTTTCTCGTGCCCGCCACTCCCGAGGCGCATATTTCCTGCAACTTGCGGGGTATGGCGGAATTTCAGGAACGGGACGTGGGTGGAAAATGGATCACCCGGCGGATCGGCGCAGGCGACCTGTTCGTCACGCGCTCGCGCACGCCCTACGAAGTGAAGTTCCAATCACCGCCCGGTCAGGAACTCGATAATCTTTCCATCCACATCGCCGTCGAGCCGTTCTTGGCTGCGCTGGAGGCGCGATACCCCGGAAAGGCAGACCGCGTTGAGGTCGTCGATTTTTTCGGACGCGATGAAATCCTATGGCCGATCTGCCTGACCTGCGCAGAGCTTCTGAACGCGCGCGTGCCTGGCAAATCGCCGCGTGTGGCAGCGCTCACTCAGCTCATGGCCGCGCACATCGTTGAAAAATACACGACTGCCGGAAAGACGCCTGCCCATCTCGGGGGCCTTCCTATCCGTCAACTCCGCAAGATCGAGGATTACATCGCCGCACACCTTGCCGAGGAAATTTCAATCGAGCAGCTCGCTGAATTGGTTGAACTGAGCGCCTCACACTTTGCGCATGTTTTCAAAGAGACGACTGGCATGACGCCGCTTCAGTTTGTCACCCGCCAACGCATCACGCTTGCCCAACAGTTGATCCGCGAGACATCGCGCAGCCTTATCGATGTGGGCCTCGAAGTGGGCTACAACAGCCCGAGCCATTTCGCACAAGTCTTCCGACGTATGGTCGGCGTCACGCCAACGGAGTTCCGCAGCTCGCTTTAGATTTCCCGCAGGATTGCGACAGGGACCGCAGGATCACGAGAGCAGGACTTGTGAGGGTGAGGCAGTGTGCCTGCATGAAAACGAACTCTATTCGCACTCGCACTCAAAAAGCCATCGCCGGCGTGGCCCTGGCGGTGGTTATGTCCACACCCGACCTGACCCACGCGGCTGACCAGCTCGCTTGGGACAAAACGTTTCCTCAAAGCGACAAGGTGATCCACCAGAAGGTCTCCTTCAATGATCGGCTGGGCATCAATCTGGTCGCGGATCTTTATCTCCCGAAAAGCATCGACCGGTCGAAGAAGCATCCTGCGCTCGTGGTCGGCGGGCCTTACGGCGCAGTGAAAGAACAAAGCGCGGGGCTGTATGCCCAGACAATGGCAGAGCGCGGCTTTGTGACCATCGCGCACGATCCCTCCTACAACGGCGAGAGCGGTGGCCAGCCGCATTTCACTGCCTCGTTCGAGGCGTTGATTGAGGACTTCAGCGCGGCTGTTGATTTTCTCGGCACGAAGTCATTCGTGGATCGTGAACGCATCGGCGTCATCGGCGTCTGCGGCAGTGGCAGCTTTGGTTTGGCTGCGGCGGAAACCGACCCGCGCATCAAGGCCGTGGCGACGGTGAGCATGTATGACATCGGCCAGGCACATCGCCAAGGTCTCGCGGAGGATGTCGATGCCGCCGCGCTCAAAAAGAGTCTCGCCGACATCTCAAAGCAACGGTGGGCTGAAGTGGATGGTGCAGCGCGGACCATGGGCATCGGAACGCCGCAAACACTCACCGAGAAATCATCGGCTATCGACAAAGAGTTCTACGACTATTACCGCACGCCGCGCGGCCAACACCCGCGTTCTTCGACGGCATTTTGGAGAACTGGCGGCGCCCAGATGATGCTGTTCTCGTCTTTCGAGCACCTTGATTGGATGTCGTCGCGACCGGTGCTGTTCATCACCGGAGACCATGCGCATTCGCGCATCTTCAGCGAGCGAGCTTTCAAGAAAGCGTCAGAGCCGAAAGAACTGTTTGTTGTGCCGAATGCGGGGCATGTGGATCTCTACGACCGCGTGAACCTGATCCCGTGGGACAAGCTCAAGTCCTTTTTTACCGAGCATCTGAAATCCACAGAAAAGAATTAAGAATCAAAAAATCAAAGTGAAAGGAAAAATATGAAAGGAACAGTTCTCTACGGCCCGCGGGATGTGCGCTTCGAGGAAATTGAAACGCCGACGATCACCAAGCCGACAGATGCCATCATCAGAATTTCAGCAACCTGCGTGTGCGGGTCTGACCTGTGGCCCTATCGCGGGTTGCAGCCGGTCAACGAACCCACGCCGATGGGTCACGAATACTGCGGCATCGTTGAGGAAGTCGGCAGCGCTGTGCGATTGGTCAAGCCGGGGCAATTCGTCATCGGCTCGTTCGCCACTTCCGACAACACCTGCCCCCATTGCAAGGCCGGCTACCAATCGTCGTGTGTGAATCGCGAGTGGATGCTGCGAGCGCAAGCCCCTGTGTTGCGCGTGCCCAATGCGGACGGAACGCTCGTGCCGACTCCAGATATCCCTTCGGATGATTTGATCCCAAGCCTGCTCGCGACATCCGATGTTCTCGGCACGGGCTGGTTTGCTGCCGTCGCCGCCAACGTCAAGCCGGGCAAGGTCGTCGCAGTCGTCGGTGACGGCGCAGTCGGCCTCCTGGGAGTGCTCTCCGCGAAGCAGATGGGCGCGGAGCGAATCATTGTCATGAGCCGTCACGCAACGCGGCAAAAAATAGCCCGTGAGTTTGGCGCAACCGACATCGTGACCGAGCGCGGCGATGAGGGCGTGGCCCGCATCAAAGATATGACCAAAGGCATCGGCGTTGACTCCGTGCTGGAATGTGTCGGCACTCAAGAATCAATGACGCAAGCGATTCGTTGCACTCGACCGGGCGGCGCGATTGGTTACGTCGGCGTTCCTCACGGAGTCGAGCTCAGTGGCGAAAAATTGTTCTACACGCATGTCCATCTTCACGGCGGCCCTGCGCCAGTTCGTCAATACCTCCCCAAGTTGATTGACCTTGTATTGGACGGGCAGATCAACCCCGGCAAAGTCTTTGACCTGACCCTACCACTCGAACAGGTGGCGGAAGGCTACCGTGCGATGGACGAACGCCGCGCGATCAAAGCATTGCTCCGTCCATAAATTCCTGAAGGGAGAAAGCCATGCCTCATGTCATCGTCAAACTCTGGCCCGGAAAATCCGAGCAGCAAAAAACCCGGCTCGCCGAAGCCATCGCCAGGAATGTGATGGATATTTTCCATTGCGGAGAAGAATCCGTCTCGGTGGCGATGGAAGAAATCACGCCGCAGGACTGGGCGGCGAAGGTCTATCAGCCGGACATCGTTGGCCAGCCAGAAAAGCTCTACAAAAAACCGGGATACACGATGTAATTCCTCGACAACCAAACCATCAAACTCAAAGGAATGAATATGGAAATCAAAAGAATTGGAGCACAGCCATCCAACAAAGGACCCTCAGATTGGTTCACCGGCACGGCCTTAAGGAGATAAGGATTATGGACAAACTATTTTGGATCGGACTTGCATTCTTGGCAGGGTCACTTTTGCCACTTCAAGGTGCTTTCAACGCCAGGCTTGGCGCATCTACCGCCAGCCCAATGCACGCATCCTTGATTTCCTTCGTCATCGGAACGCTCGCAATTGCGGCTTATGTTTTGGCCACGAGGCAAACTGTTTCCTGGCCCGGCGTAGCTGGTGCGCCTTGGTATGTGTGGCTCGGAGGTTTTTGCGGCGCGTTTAGTTTAACCGCGATTATTCTAACCTTTCCGAAATTAGGACCGGGACTGTCATTCGGGTTATTGGTTGCGGGGCAACTGATTGTTTCTGTCCTCCTGGAACACTTCAACATCCTGGTCGCACAACCTCATCCGATCAGCTTTCTGAGAGTGGCGGGTGTAGCGCTGGTGCTTGGTGGAGTCGTATTGATCCGGGCTTTTTAAGCCGAAACTCAAACTGTATATGGAAATCAAAAGAATTGGCTCACAGCCATCTGCCGAAGGACCGGTCGATTGGTTCACTGGAACGGTGCGCATTGACTCACCGTTCAAGGGAAGCGAACCCGCGCGGGTCAGCGGCGTGATTGTCACCTTTGAACCCGGCGCTCGCACGGCGTGGCACACGCATCCGCTGGGCCAGACGCTCATCGTTACAGCCGGGTGCGGATGGGCGCAACACGAAGGCGGCCCGATTGAGGAAATTCGTCCTGGCGACGTGATCTGGTTTCCGCCGGGGGAAAAGCATTGGCACGGCGCTGCCCCCACCACGGCCATGACGCACATCGCCATCGGGGAGGTTCTCGACGGCAAGGCCGTTGACTGGATGGAAAAAGTCAGCGACGAACAATACCAGGCTCGGGATTAAGGGCCGAATGAAAGGAAAGGAATCATGAACAAAATCTGGTTTATTACTGGTGCTGGCAGCGGCCTCGGAAAAGGAATTACCGAGGCAGCGTTGCGTGCGGGCGACCGCGTCGTCGCGACCGGCAGAAATCTCGAAAAAGTGCGTAGCGCCTATCCCGACGTTGCGCCGGAGAACATCGCATTTGTGCAATTAGATGTCGCAAACGAAGCGCAGGCCAAAGCGGCTGTTGACGAGGCGGTGAAGCGCTTCGGGCGCATTGACGTTCTGGTCAACAACGCGGGTTACAGCCTGCTGGGTAATTTCGAGCAAATGACCACTGGCGAAATTCAACAGCAGTTCGCAACGAACTTTTACGGCGTTGTGCATCTGATGTATGCCGTTTTGCCAGTCATGCGGCGACAGCATTCGGGTCACATCATCAACATCAGTTCCGTCGCGGGCGTTGTCGGACTAAAGCACTGCGCGGCCTACGCTGCGACGAAGTTTGCGGTCGAAGGTCTTTCGCTGTCGGTCGCGACCGAAGTGGAGCAGTTCGGCATCAAGATCACCGTGGTCGAACCAGGCTTCTTTCGGACGAGCCTGCTCGACGCGCAAAATGTCCGATGGGTCAGCAAGGTCATCGAGGACTACGCGCCGGAGGGCACGGCCAAGGACATGTGGTCGCCCTATGACGGCAAGCAGCCCGGCGACCCGGCGAAGCTCGGTGACGCACTCGTCAAAATTGCCGTGATGCAGAATCCTCCGAAAGTGTTCATCGCCGGAGGTGATGCCCTTGACGTGATTACGCCGGGGATCGAGGAGCGGTTGCGGGAGGCACGCGCTCACGAGGCGCTGTCCAAGTCAACGGACGGTTCGTTTAACTAGTTGAATAGAAATTAGCTGCAAAAACATTTTATACCACTTTACACCACATTGACACGAGGGTTCGATTCCCTTCAACCGCTCCACTGATTCCAGGGCGCTTACGAAAAAGCGCAGGTTAATCGCCGTCTACTTCGCTAAAATGGATGACAGGTTCACGGAAGATTGTTGCTCCTCGCATTCGAAAAAATCAAAGTCCGCAGCCTTGCCTGTCCCAGCTAAATCCTGGCACGCCATGCCGACAAAGGCGCCGGTGAAATGGGCCTGGCCGGGAGCAACGCACTCGTCCGAAAGAATGCTCGCGTCGAATTGTTGCGGCAGCCAGCGCCAGTCGGTGTCGACCCCTTCGACGCGATAGGCGAAACGCATTCGTTCGCAGTCCACTTCAACGCGCAAGTGAACGGGCTTCCCAGTGGGAATCGAAATGAGCGGGGTAAAGGCGTCCGCTTGCGGCAGGTCCGGGACGCTGGACATTACGCGCAGATGCTTGCCAACGGTTTCGTCGTGCGAAAGGTAGAGGTAATGAAACTTCACGCTGTTGTAGTAGCAGACGAGGCCGGCGAGGCGCTGGAAATGTTCCGGCTCAAATTCGATGACGGTTGACGCGCTGAAACAGTGCGATTGCTGGCGGCGGGCAACGAGTGATTGGCGAAACAAACTGCCGATAGTTTCCCGTCCGAAGAGCCGAAGATGGCCCGGACGCGCGGTGAGGCTGAAAATCTCTTCAGGATACGGTGTTCGCAACCACTGGAAATCCATCGGGAGTTCAGGTCCATCGAAATCCTCACGCGCCGCCGCGGCCGGGAACTCATCGGCAGGCAATCCTGGCTCCGGCGTCTCGAGGGTGGGGATGCCTTCTCCATCAAGCGTGCGCAGCCAATCATCCTCGCCCCAAACCATCTTCTGAATAGCGGTCTCGCGCCCGAGCGTGCAACGACCGCGTTCGCGGAGCGGCCGGCCGACGAGATAAGCCATGTAGGTTTCGCCGCTCTGCGTCTCGACCAAACTGGCGTGGCCCGCGCGTTGCAGTGGGGCGTCTGGCCGGAACCGCGCGCTCATGATGTAAGTGTCGGGATGCGTTTCGTACGGGCCGTTGAGTTTGCGCGAGCGCGCCATCGTGACCGCATGATTCCAGTGGGTGCCGCCTTCCGCCGTGAGCAGGTAGTACCAGCCGTTGCGCTTGTACAGATGCGGCGCTTCGGTGAAGCCCAGCGCCGTGCCTTTGAAAATGTTCACCCGTTTGCCGATGAGTTTGCGCTCCGTCATTGAGAATTCCTGCAAAACAATTCCGGCGAAGCGATTGTGTCCCGGGCGATGGTCCCAAAGCATGTTCAGGAGATACTTGCGGCCATCGTCATCGTGGAACAGCGACGGATCAAAGCCGCTGCTGTTGAGATAAATGGGGTCGGACCAATCGCCATCGATGCGCGGGCTGCAGGCGAGATAGTTGTGGAAATCGCGCATCGACGCGCCGCTTGCGCCCGCGACACTCGCGCGGCCAAAGCGCTTCACGTCGGTGTGCATGAGCCAGAACAATCCATCGGCGTGGCTGAGGCACGGCGCCCAGATGCCGCAGGAATCCGGATCGCCCAGCATATTGAGCTGGTTCGCGCGATTCAGTGGGCGTGTCAGCACTCGCCAGTGAACAAGATCGCGCGAGTGATGAATCTGCACGCCGGGGAACCATTCGAAGGTCGAAGTCGCGATGTAGTAGTCATCGCCGACGCGCAAGATGGAAGGGTCGGGATTGAAGCCGCGGAGAATAGGGTTCTTGATCGTCATCGAAAGTCGCAACTACCGCGGTTCAAGCCCGGGACTCATTACACTCTCGTTGTGCTCCCAGCCCTTCTTCAATTTGTAGAATTGCAAAACAATCAGCACGAGAATCGCCGCCACCAGCGGACCACCGGCGAAGGCGAGCTTGATGCCGAACAACGACCGCGGGGTTTGTTCGACATTGGCTTGATAGCCAAACATTCCCAAAATCCATCCGCCTGCTCCACCGCCCACGGAAATCCCCATCTTCAAAGCGAACAACTGGCCGGCAAAGAACATCGCCATCGCGCCGCGCCCGATTGTCTTCAAGCCGTAGTCGACCGTGTCGGGAATAGCGGCGAACAGCAGCGGGAGAAACATCATGTGAAAAAAATTGCCGAGCATGATGAGCGCCAGCGACGCTTCCCACCATTGTCGCGGCAGGAACAGCAACAAAGTGTTCGGCGCGAGCGATCCGAGCAGCGCGGTTTTCATCACGGTGACCTTGCACCAGCCGAGCTTCAGGAACAGACGGTTCGCGACGAACACGCCCGCCACGCCGGCGAGCATCGTGAGGCCCATGTAGAGCGCCATGAAATTCTCTTTGATGGCGAAAAAGCCCGTGAGGTCGTGCGCAACGTAATAACGGATGAAGTAGGGCTTCACGTTGCCTTGCATGCCGCCGCGAATCTGGATCACGAACATCGCCAGCGCGGCGATCAGCCACTGACTGTTGCGAAACATCGCTCCCAAATCCTGAAAGATGTTCGCTTTGCTTCGTGTTCCTTCGTCAGGATAGGTGCGCTCACGCGTCCAGGCGAAGCAGCCGAAGAGCGCGACCACGCCGACGATCGCAAGAAGAGCGACCGCGAACGGAAAGCCGAGTTGCAAATTGTCCGGCTTGCCACCGCCGCCAAGAAGCCTTGAGAGCGGCCAGATGGAAACCGTCACCAGGAATCCGCCGACCATGGCCATGCCGAAGCGCCACGATTGCAGGCCGGAACGTTCGTCCTTGTCGGAAGTCATCACGCCCGCCAGCGCGGAGTAAGGGATGTTCACCGCCGTGTAAGCGGTCATCAATAGCGCGTAGGAAACGTAGGCGTAAACCAGCTTGGCTCCCGTCGGGACATTCGGAGTGATGAACGCGGCGACGGCGAGCACGCCGTAGGGAATGGCAAACCAGAGCAACCACGGGCGATAGCGGCCCCACTTTGTGCGCGTGCGGTCCGCAACAGCGCCCATGATGGGATCGATGATCGCATCGAAGAACCGCACGACAATCATCAGGGTGCCAGCGGCCGCGGCCTCGATGCCATAAACGTCCGTGTAGAAATACATCAGGACGTTGATGACGGCCTGATAGACGATGTTGCTGGCCATGTCGCCCAGCCCGTAGCCGAGCTTTTCCTTGAGGATCAGTTTTCGTTCAAGCATGGCGATTGGCAGCCCCGCGAACGCCCGGAAGGAGGCCTTTGATGACCCCGTCCTTCTGCGCGAGTTGCCGCGGCATCGGTTTCATGGGACGATGTCGACTACTTCGCCACAGAAGCCTTTTTCGCCTCAGCGACCACCGCATCGAACGCCGGCTTCGGTTGACTGTTTCCATCGAACAGAAGCGGCTTGCCTTGGAAGCGCCAGGAGTTCGCGTCGTTCGCTCCCCAAAACGTCACCATTTTCACGGAGTCGCGGTGCTTGAGGAACGCGCGGAAAATTCCGGCGTAGGCGTCGGCCAGTTTTGTGTCGGCGTCGCCGACGAGTCCGCCTTGAGTTGTCGCGGCGTTGTTGGCGACGTCCGCTCCGAAACCGCGCTGGCCTCCCGCCGCGCTGTTCACGTCCAATTCCGTGATGTGAATGGGCAATCCGAGCGCGGCGATTTCGGTTAGTGATTGATCCATCGTGTCGAAGGTCGTGGAAACATTGACATGCGCTTGCGAGCCGATGGCGTGGACGGGCGCCTTCTGCGCCTGCAATGACTGGATCAGCGTGATGAGCTTTTTGCGCTTGGCTGGGTTCTCCAGGCCATAGTCGTTGTAGCGAAGAATCGCATCGGGGTCCGCCTCATGCGCGAACTGGAACGCCTTGGCGATGAAATCCGGCCCAATAATCTGCAGCCAGAGGGAATTGCGCAGCACATTCGTGTCGCTGCCGTCGGCCAGCGCTTCGTTCACCACATCCCAACTCCTGATCTTGCCCTTGTAACGGCCGACGACCGCGTGAATGTGATTGCTCATTCGTTCGAGCAACTCATCTCGCGACGCGCGCGGGCCGTTGTATGCTCCGAAGCCGCCAAATCCACCGCGCCCGAAAGGGCCCGGACCCGGCGCGTTCGTGTTCGCCGCGGAGGGCGGAGTATTGGTCGCCGACGCGGGCGGCGGATTTGTTCCGGCGAAAACCCAGTTTGGCGTCTGGCTGTGCCATACGAGCGTGTGCCCGACGACCGCCATCTTGTTGCTCAAACCAAAATCCACGAAAGCGTCAGCCGCGCTAAAATCGTAGCCGTCCCCGCCTGCACGCGGATGAATGAGCTGCCACTTGAGATCGTTTTCGGGCGAGATCTGGTTGAACTGTTCCTTAATGAGAGCGACGTCCTTCGCGCTCTGCTCCGCAGTTCGGCGGAATCCTGCGCCACCCGTGACCATGTTGCGGTTGACCGCGGTCCCGACGAGGAAATGCTCCTTGAAAGTGTCCTTCAACGAGGCGGGTGGGTCAGCGGCCGCGGTCACCGCGGCGGCGAGCCATGCGGCTGGGAGCAAACTGTGTGTGATGGCTTTCATGATGTTCCTACTCCGGCACAAGCTTGAAAACTTTCCCTCGCGTGTCGACCGCGGAGTTGATTCCGTTGGCCAGCACGTAGAGTTCTCCGTCCGCGTCTTCGCCCAGCGCCCAGATGAAGGACTTGATTCGACCGTTGGGAAAATCCTTCAACGCGAGCGGTTGAACAGACCAGCGGACGCCGGCCCCGACCGACGGAATGGTCGCCACCAGCATCGTGCCGTCCGGAATGGCCATGCTGCGCGACCAATCGGCGAAAATGTATTTGCCGGCGAGCGACGGGAACGCCTTGCCCCGATAGACATAACCGCCGGTCACTGTGACGCCGTAAGATTCGGGATCGGCGCCGCGCCCTCGCAATGTTTTGTAAACGAGCACGGGATCGACGAACGGCTTGCCGTCCGCCCCGACAGTCACGGCGTTGGTTGGGGCGTTGAGCGGGCTGTTGGGATCGAATCCGTCAAAGCCTTCGCGCAAGCGCCAGCCGTAATTGCCGCCGTTGACCACGACGTTGATTTCCTCCCAACGATCCTGGCCGACATCCGCGACGATCAGGTCGTGCTTGCCGCCGCGGTCGAACGAAATGCCCCACGGATTGCGCAGGCCGTAGGCGAAAATCTCCGGAGAACCCTTTTTGCCGTCGGCATAAGGATTGTCTTTCGGAATCCCGTAGGGAGTTCCATGATTCACGTCGAGACGCAAAACTTTGCCCAGCAAGGTGTCGAGCTTCTGTCCGTTGCCCTCAGGCGGATGGCCGCGTCCGCGCGCCACATCGCCGACATCGTGAAAAGCGCCGCCGTCGCCCACGGTCCAATACAGAAAACCATCCGGCCCGAACGCGAGGCGCCCGCTGTTGTGATTCCAATCCGGCTCGTCGATTTCCAGAACGACGCGTTCGGAAGTTGGATCGGCCGCGGAGAAATCAGCGGCGGCTTTGAACTCGCTCAGGCGTTCCGTATGGTCCCACTTTTCTGGCGCGCTGATTCGACGCGGCGCGCTATAGACTGCGTAGAACTTGCGGTTGGACTTGAACCGCGGGTGCAGGGCCAGTCCAAGCAGACCGCGCTCCTCCATGCCTTGGCCAAGCGTGACGATTTTCTGCCGCAGATCCAGGAACGGCTGTTCGGACTTTTTCCCATCGCGGTCAAGCGTTTGAATGGTCCCCCCTTGCTCCGCGATGAGCAGCCGACCCGTGCCGTCGGGAATGGAAACCAGCGCCATCGGCGCGCCCAGTCCCTCGGCGATCAACTTCAGGCCGATGTTAGAGCCGGAGTTTGTTTCGGCCGCCGTCGCAGGCAGCAAGAACGCAAGGAGGGCGGCCAGGAGGCCGACGGTGAGCCGGCTCGAATGCGAGTGATGATTTGAATCGTAAGTTTTCATTGGCAGCACGTCATTTGGGGGCGTGGATTGTCGGGCTTCGTTGGTCATCCAGGCGACAACCTGATCTTAACGTTCTTGAGGGGCGTCCCGGCCTTGTCCATCAGGCGCATGGCTCCCTGCCAACTGTTCTGCTCGTTGGTGATTTTGAACACGATGACATTGACGCCTTTCTTCAAAGTGATCCTTCCCTTGTCCGCATCGAGCATGAGGGGGCGCGCCTCAGTGAAGGCGTAGATGTCCACGCCATTGAAGTAGATGCGTCCCTGGTCATTGCTGCCCACCGCCACGGTCACGTCGGGAACATCCTGGTCACACTCGATGTAGCTGACGATGTATCCGGCGACGTGGTCATTGACGGACTTCAGCGTTTCGTTGAAGTCGAAGTAATTGGTGGAGGCGGTGACGTTTCGCCAGCTCAATTCCTTGCCGCCGATCTTGACCTTGTCTCCGGTTTTGGGACGAACCGCAGACTCGTTTTTGATTTGCTCCTTGAGCAGCGCCTCGGCGCAAGTTTCCCGGTCGGGCAGCGCGATAGGCGCGAGCATGACCCAGTCGCGAATGTATCCCTGCGGGTCGAGGCTCAAGGCGTCAGCCGCGCCGGCCTTCAAGAGCGACAGCGCGCACAAGGCGGCCGAACCGATGGCGGAGAAAAGCTTCTTCATGATCACTCGAACGGGTTGGGTTTCTTCACCGGCGCCGTGACGCCGTCTTTCGGCGGCGTCTTCAACGTGTCGAGGAACGCGAGGATGTCGGCGAGTTCCTGTTCCTTCAAAATCACTCCGAGCGGCGGCATTGGGGAAATCGTGAGGCTTTCAAATCCTTTGGCGAGCTTCGCGTTCGGGTCCATAAGGCTTTCGGTGATGTAGGCCTTGTCGCTGCGCACCGCGATGCCGTCGAGAATGGGGCCGACGTCGCCGCCCTTGCCATTGACGGTGTGACAAGCGGCGCATTGCGCCACGGGGCTGTTGTAGAACAAATCCTGGCCGCGCTTCGCGTCGCCCGCCGCGACCTTTACCTCGTTCGCGCCCACGCCGGAGACCTTGTGGATGCGTCCAAGCAGGGTGAGGGCGTCGTTCAGAAAGGCGTCATCGGTGTTGGCCGCGACGCGCGGGAGCTGGGCGACGACGGTCTTGATTTCAGGAATGGCCGGAAACTCGGCAAGCTTCACGAAGGCGGCCTCGCGCGTGATCAGATCCGGATCCTGAATCACCGGACTGCCGAAGAACAACCGGCGTCCGGCCTCGTTCGCCGGTAGGGCGCGGATCGCGTTGCGGCGAAGCGCGGGATCCTTGTCGAGCAAAGCCGCCTGATGCGTGTCCTTGTCCAGCGCGGCGATCCCTTCGAGCGACCACAGGGCGTGAATCGCTCCGGCGCCGCCCGTGCCCGAGCGCACGCGCTTCTTCAAGGCGGGCGCGGCGTCGGTCATCTTGTTGTCCACGATCAGGCGCTGCGCGGTGAGCCTCCAGAACATGTTGCCGCTGTCGAGCGCGGCGACAAGTTCGGGCGACTTCGCCTTGTCCAGCGACTTGATGGAACTCTTCGGCGCATCCTTCCACACCGCGCGGTAAATGCGGCCATGGGTTTCGTCGCGCAAATTGTTCTCGGTCATGTAAGCGCCGCCGCGCCCGGTTGTCGCCTGAACGCCCGCCGACTGCGTGCTCGGCGTCGGGTTGTGCTGGATGATGAAGCTGTAGAAGTCGATCACCCACACCGCGCCGTCCGGCCCGATATCGGCGAAGATGGGCGACATCCATTCGTCGGTGCTGGCGAGGAGGTTGCCGCCGTCGAGCGCCTTGTAGCCGCCGCCATCGCGCTGAATGTCCATAATGCCGATGAGCTTCGCGGTCGGCTCTGTGACGAGCGCCTTGCCTTGCAGACGCGGTGGCAGCGCGTCGCTGACCATGAAGGCGTGACCGGCCGCGGCGGTGTAGCCGCCGAAGTTATCGACCATGCGAACGTTTGGCGTGTTGGGATGCATTCGCATTCCCGGAGCCATCGACTTGGCGGACGAAATGCGGCGAACATTGGCCGTGGCTGCGGGGGCCTCGGGTGTATTGGTGTCGCCGAGTCGATAGCCGGGGCGGAATCCACCACCACCGCCGCTTCCGCCTCCTCCACCACCACGCCGTCCGAACCCGGCCTGCGTCGGGTTCAAAATGGTCGCAGGCAGATAGCCGTAGAAAGTTGGGTTGCCATTCGCCGTCGAGCCGAAGACATCGCCGAACGCATTTTGTCCGAAGCCCCACGTGTTGTTGTTGAACTGATAGAGGAACTCCAACGCCGAGCCATCGGCCTTGAAACGAAACACGCCTTGCCCGAACTGAAGCTCCTTGCCGCCGACGTTGCCGCGGAAGTTCGAGTAGCCGACCGTGCCGTAGAGCCAGTTGTCAAAGCCGCGGCCGAGATTGCTCTGCATGGCGTGCGTGTCGCCCGTGCCCCAGCCGGGAAGAATGGCTTGGCGCACATCGGCCTTGTCGTCACCGTCGACGTCTTTGAGGAAGAGCATGTGGCGCGCTTCTGACACAATGATGCCGCCGTTGACGAACATCAGCGCGGTCGGGAGGTTCAGTTTGTCGGCGAAGAGGGTGAACTTGTCCGCCTTGCCGTCGCCGTCGGTGTCTTCGCAAATCTTGATGTCCGCCTTGCCCGGCTCGCCTTCGTCCACAAGACCGTGCGGATAATCGCTCGCTTCGACGATCCAAGCGCGACCGCGCTCGTCCCAAGCCATGTAGATGGGCTTCACGACGTCCGGCTCGGCGGCGAAGAGTTGCAGATCAAAATCCGCCGGGACCTGCGTGTAGCGCATGGAGTCCTTGGGCGAGAGCGGGGCCTGATATTTCACCGGCGCCGGGCGGCGCTCGTAGTTCGGCACTTCGCCATCGAGCCGCTTCAACGCAGGACGCGATGCGAGCGACGCTTCCCAGTCCGACTTGGCCTTCTTGCTAACCGAGCCGAGGACAGCCTCCCGCAGAACCGAATCTTCCGGGCGCTTGCCATCGGTGTATTGGATCAGCCCGCTTCCCGCGCCCTTGAAACTATCGAGCATCTTCCGCTGGGCCGCGCCCACCTCGGCGTCAGGCATCACCACCACCGCGTCGAAGTGCTTCAGATACGCCTCGGTGAGGTCGGTGGCATGGGCGGGGTGATCGAAATAGATCGCCTCAGGCGCCAGCGTCTGGCCGGGCAGGTAAACGTAGTTCGTGCGCGCGCCGCCGAATCCGCCGCCTCGGGCGCCGCCACCGGCGCTGACCGGGCCAAGATAAAGAACATGGAGCGGACGATCCGGCGCGTCGGCTGCGAAGGTGTTGAGGGCCAGAAGTCCTCCAGTCAAAAGAATCGGAATTTGAATTAAGCTGTTCATGCGAGATCATCTTGCGTGCAGACGAAGCGAATCGAGAGAACGTCGCGTATTTGTAGTTGGACCGCGAGAAAGAAGCGCGGAGCCATTTAGGGCGCGCCAATCAAAACCGCGACGCGCGTTAGACGCGGTGGATACCCACGTCAGACGGACTGTCGAAGGCCCTCGCGACATCGGCGTGCTCACCGGAAAATCAGTTGCGCGAAATTGTAGAGCCCTCTCTTCCAATGCTGGAAGTCGTGCGCGTGGTCATCCACGTGCCAGATGTGCGGGATGCTTTTTTCTTTCAGGTAGCCGTGGACGTTTTGGCTGATGCGGATCAGGCCGTCTTTGTTGCCGCAAGAGACGTAGAGGAGCTTCAGCTGCTTCGTCGCCTTTTCCGCATCGGGCACGAGTTCCGCCGCGGGCTTCGTGTTCGGCGCGGAGGAGAAGCCGCCGATCCACGCGAAGGTGTCGAGGTTGCTCAACCCAAAGTTGAGCGATTGACCGCCGCCCATCGAAAGTCCCGCCAGCGCCCGGCTCTCGCGATCCTTGATCACGGAGTACTTCGCCTCGATGAATGGGATAAGGCTTCCCAGCAAATCTTGATCGAACTTGCCGAAGGCCGGCGCGGTGGCCATCGCGTTCGGGCCTGGCCGGTCGTCTGTCTGTGCGCGGCCGTTGGGCATGACGATGATCATGGGCACGACTTTCTTGTCCGCGATGAGGTTGTCGAGAATCACTTCGGGATGGCCGCCGCGACGCCATTCCTCCTCGTCGCCGCCAATACCGTGGAGCAGGTAAAGCGCCGGATACCTCGTGTCGCCGGAATAGCCGGGCGGCGTATAGATGAGCGCCTTGCGTTTGTTGCCGACAGATTTCGAGTCGTATTCGACCATTTCGAGCTTGCCGTGCGCGATGCCTTCCCGCGCTTTGTCGAATCCTTCCGGCGGATCCGGGAACGCGGGCTTGTCATCCGGCCTCAACTCGATGGGTCCGCCAAATCCTCCGCGTCCGCCTGGCGCGCCCTGTCCGCGCTGGCCGGAAGCGGCTTGAGGCGCGCCGTCCTCGCGCTTGGCCGTGGCCTCGGAGGAGCCGAAGTCGCCAACCTTGCGCGTGAATTTGATTTCGTTGCCCGAAATCTTGCCGGTGTAGGTGATATTGATCTCGTTATCCTGGATTTTCAGCGGCTCGACAAAAATCACGGTGTCGCCATCGACCTTGCCGTCCTTGAATTCCGCTTCGCGCTTCCGGTCGGTCATTTCCACGCTGGCCTTGCCGGTGACGGTCGCGCCGTCCTGCTTGAGCGTGATGGTGTATTTCTGCAAACCGCGCTGCGTCTCGAACTCGGCCTTCCAAGTGCCGGTGACATCCGCCGCAAGTGCCGAGAGTGAAGCGGCCGCGAGGTCAGGAGTATGATGGGAGTTTTCATGGTGTCGTTGGTTTTATAAATGGCCTCTCAATCCTTGAACAGCAGTGGCGCGATCTCGCGCAGGCTGCGCCGCCAGGACAGCCACTCATGCGCGCTGTTCGGCGACTCATAGAACACAGCGTTGACGCCGGCCGCTCTGAGCGCGGCGGTGTTCTCCTTGGGATCCCCGCCGAAGGCGCCGCGCGCGCCGGCCACCCGGTTCGTGCCGAGTTCCTTGCTGCCATAGCTGATGAACACCAGCTTCACCTTCTTCTTGAACGCCGCCATGTCTTTGACATCCGACACCGCGATGCTCCCGCCGCTGAACACGCCGATGTGCGAGAACTTGTCGAGGTGCGCCGGCGCGATGCTCCGCGTCTGCATGCCGCCCATCGAAAGGCCAGCCATCGCGCGTTGCGGTTGCTTCGCGATGGTGCGGAAGTTCGCGTCGATGTAGGGGATCAGGTCCTCGGTGACCACTTTCTCGAACACGCTGAAGTTGAACGCGCCTCGTCCGCCCGGACCTCCCGCCACCGGGGCCGAGTTGGTCGGCCGGGGACCGCCGACACCGCCGTTTTCCATCACGATGATGAAGGGCTTCGCTTTCCCTTCGGCGATCAGATTGTCCATGATGCGGCCGGTGCAGCCCTGGCTGGCCCAGCCGGTTTCATCCTCGCCGCCGCCATGTTGGAGGTAGAGCACCGGATAGCGTTTCCTCGCGCTCTTGTCGTAGTCCGGCGGAGTGTAAACGTAGATGTGCCGCGTCTTGTCGGTGGACTTCGAGAGGTAATTGATCTCGCGAAGCTGTCCGTGCGGCACGTTCTTCAGCGCGTAGAAGGCCGCGTCCTTCGCGGGGACTTCGACGGCGCTGCCCCAGCGACCGGAGCCATAGAAGTAATGACTGTTCGGATCGGGCACCTCGGCGCCGTCGATCTTGATGGCGTAATAATGAAAACCTTCGTCCAAGGGGCGGGTGTGGCCATACCAAGCGCCATCGTCTCCCTTGGAGAACTCGCTGCTCTCTCTAAAAGTGCAGCCCACGCTCTTGGCTTCCGGCGCGACGATCCGGAACTTCACGCGGCCTTCCGAGTTGTATTGAGGATACTGTTTGCCCGCCTGATTCGAGGGGCAGGGCTTCCAGTCATCCACGGGCGGGTTGGTTTGCGCGATGCAGAGTTGCGCCCCGAGAATCGAGGCGAGCGCAAGGAGCGAGAGTTCTGTTTTCATGTGGGTTGGGTGTTGAGTGATGCGTGGTTGGTTCTCTAGTTCTTGTTCAGCGCCGTCACAGGATCGGGTTGCGGCTTTCCGGCGGAATGCAGCGCGCGGATTTCCTCGCCGTTCAGCGCCCGGCTGAACAGGCAGAATTCATCCATCGCGCCGCTGAGAATTGCTGGGAAAAATCACTTAACCTTTGTTCGTTGACGCAGAGACGATAGGACAATAGGAAATGAAGCCGACGCAAGAGCAATTCTCTGTGAACCGCGCGGCGTCAAAAAAGCGGTTCCCTACCGGTATGGATCAACTTTCAGGCTTCATTGCGGAATTCGAAAAGGCTGTGGTCGTCCACAAGGACACGAGCGATGTGGCCGGTGTGCGCGACGACCTGATCGCGCTCACCATCGAGTTCCGGACACTGTGTCATCTGGAGATCTCAGTCACCGGCTACAACGACGACATACGGGCGCTGTACGATGTCCCGGAGGTCAGACGATGGATCGGCGTGATCCTCAATCGGTGGCCGGACATGCTCTTTTGGCTGACGCCCGGCGCGCTGTGGGTCTTCATCCTGAGCATGAATCCGGACATGAACGAACCGCTGCCAGGCGGTGGACACAGGCTCACATTGGATCCCGAGGTCATCGAAGCTCAGGTCGCGTCCAGTCATGTCGCCGCCGAGGGGTTGCTCAAGAAAGGCGGCCTCAACGCCGCACAAATTGCGCCGATCACCGAGATCGCGCGCGAGAATCTGCTCGCGATGTTCAAGCGGAAGAAACTCGGCGAGTACATGGTCTTGCATCCAAAGCTGAATCAAGTGATCACGTACCGACGAGGCATATGATCGCCCATTCTCGAAAGGACTCACCTCATGGATAACGTTCGCATTCCCGGCCTCAGCCGGCTGGACAGTCTGGATCTCAAGAAGCGGTTTCCGAAGGCCGAGATCGCCTTCGAACCCACCACCGGCAGCGACGCCGCGCACGGTGAGTTGGCGGCGATCGCGCTGGTCGCGCTGACGGTCGTTGGCGTGCAGGCGCTCGCGGCATGGCTGATGAAGAACCGCAAGAAGAACAGGATCGAGAAGACGGTGGAGATCGTCGACAAGAAGGGCGCGCGCCGCACCGAGAAGATCGTCATCGAGCTCAGCGAGAGCACCTCGGAGGCGGACGTTGTCAAGCAGCTCGGCAAGATGATGCATGTCGACGTCGCCTCGCTCTTCAAGTGAGCGACGAAGCCGACCTTACGGGCGGATCCGGCGACGAGTTCGCCCGGATCGACCTGGTGACGAACCACACCGTCTTCCGCGATCCCGACCACTATCATGCGCTCCTCCGCCAGCGGGATCTGCCGGTCGACACGTTTTCGAGCTTCATCCACGAAGCCACGCACCATTGGTGCTTCATTTCGCCGGTCGGGACGGCGCTCAGCTTTCTTTTCCTGTCCGCCGCCAAGCGGACGCTCCGGGCCCTCGCGAAGCGGAACGACTCGCTGCTCAACCAGGCGCTCGATGATCTGTGCGCCTTTGACATCGCCGTCAGGTTCCTCCGGCCGCTGAACGAGGGCCTCGCGCAGTTCGCTGAATACGACGTCCGGCCGTCAGAGACCGCTGATCTGGCGTCGCCGCCGTTGCTCGCCACGCT
Organism: Verrucomicrobiota bacterium; assembly: GCA_016199985.1. Classification (GTDB taxonomy): domain Bacteria; phylum Verrucomicrobiota; class Verrucomicrobiia; order Limisphaerales; family UBA11320; genus UBA11320. The sequence goes on from JACQFQ010000006.1 coordinate 129,766, forward strand.
CGGGCATCTGTTCAACATGCGCGCCCGGCTCGGCGATCGCGACGCCGATCACTGGCGTGAGAAGTCGTACGCGTTCCAAGATGACCTGACGCGATGGCGCGTGTCGCAACGATCGATCGATCGAAAATGCGAGCTGCTGCTGCAGCCGCTCGAAGCGGACCGCAGCGCGTATCTGCTCGGGTATCTGACCGTCAAACAGTTGTGGAAGAACGCGATCAGGTTCTATGACGAGCTCCGCTCCGCGGACGTGTTCCTGATTCTCATCCGCAAACTGATCTTCGCCGACTACTCGCTCGTCGAGGCCTTGCTCGATCGCAAGCAACCGCCACGGGCGCGCGGTCTTAACTTCGCCCGTCTCCTGCACGATCGCCTCAACTGGATCCGGCTGATGCCGTTCGCCGAGGAGACTCCATGGAGCGAGTTCGAACAGGTTTTGGCCAGCCCGTCGCGCGACGAAGGCGCGGGGCTGCAGATCGCGGACCCCGTGCCGTTCGCAGCGCTCGATACAAAACGCGCGGTCAAGCGGGGGCTCAAGTTGTACCGGGAGAGATTTCGCGAAGTCGCCGAGGTCGAACCCTTCCCGTTACAGGGCGACTTGGCGAACGTGCCGCCAGACATCTTCTTCGACATTGTCCGCGAGCGATACCTGATGTGGCTAGGCGACCTGCCGGCCCGATGGAAATCCACCGGCAAGAACGTGGGCCACGTGATGGCGCACGATGCCGTGCTTTACGAAGGCTACAAGCTGACCGAATCCTCAGACGAGGGGCTCGACGCGTTGCGACTCGATCTCTACATCGATCTCTACCGCGGCTTTCAAGTGACGACGATCGGCAACGAGCGCGGGGTTTTCGGCATGGCACTGCCCGACACGGTTGCCGAGCGCGTGCGCAAGGATGTGTTCGCCGCCAGGCTCGACCGGGCCAGGATCGTTCGCTGGATGGACGTCTTCCAGCGACTCATGCGCAACGTCATGAGCCACACGGATTATTCGGCGCTCATGTCGAAGTTCTGGTCGAAGGAAATGCGCGGGCTGCTCACACTCACATATCTGGATTACGCGGTCGACTCTGACAAGAAAGCGGAGTCACTGCTCTTGAAAAAGGGGTTCGGTGGAGTGCTCGAGGGTGACCCTGAACTGGTGCGCAACGTCGCTGCGATCAGTTTGGCGGCGAGCGCGGAGCTATCCATGGAAGGGCTGGTTTCGCTCTCGGACATGGCGTTGAAGCCCGACGAGGCCATTCGTAGGGTGGCGGCGCTCTGGCCGATCGCAAACTTCCCACTGGCGACGATTGGCCGGGACGGCTTCCCCGCCAGCGTCGTCTGAGCGCACCCTATCCCTTCCTGAACCGCACGGCGTCCAAAAAGGGATCTACTATCAGTTCCGGCGGTATCCGGCGTGGATGGCAGCTAGTTTTTAGTCCCCAACACTCCCCAGGTGAAGAAGGAGATGAAGAAGGCCAAAAGCTGGCGTCACCGGGCAGCCTTCGCCAAGGTGGAAGTAGGCGTCTTGGTGGAGTTGGGGATGCACAACCCGATTGCAACCTCGATCGTCAACCCATCCGATCTTCAAGGGATGAAAACCGATCCTTTCCTCTTTCCAACGAGAGTCTCGATCGGAGGGTTCGATTCCATTCACACACTCAATTGCTTATCCATTACTTGCGAAGAAGCGCAAGCAAAGCGCAAGTGAAATTGCCGAAGAACAACCGTCATTGAAATCATCCGGTTTGTTCCTGTTCGCATTCGCAGGACCGCGCTCTTGGATCAATTGCCATTTCGATTTCAGCCTGTGCTCACGCGCATCCGCCTTGGCATAGTGGCGTTGGTTTTGGCGACGCCGTTTGTCCTCGGCCACGACACTCTCCTCGAATCAGGCACGGCGATGCTCGGCGATTTTTGTTCAACTTCGGAAAGCCTTTCTCTTAAATTCCACTCGTTGGCAGCCTCGGGATCCACGTCGACGAAACGGGTTTGGCTGCCGACCATCCTGACATGCTGAACCTTTACGAGGGAGTCCGCACGAATCCGGGCTACAACAAGCTCGAGATTGGTGATTTTCTTTTCGCCGAATACACCTGCGGAGTTGGCGACGAGAAGCTGGGGCTTTGGACGCACACGGATTATCTGGTGAATGTTGTGACCGGCAAGAAGACCTGGCACACCGCCGAAGGGGTCTGGCGCGCCAATCCGGGCGAAACTTTGTTCTTCAAGAAGGGCGCGGCCATCGTGGAACAGCACTTTGAAGTGGATTTCTGCCTGCTGATGTTCTTCATCCCGGACGACCTGGTCCGCAGCACCGTCCGGGAGATCGCCGGCAGTTTGGTCGCCGCCCCCGCCGGGATCGCGACAATCAAGTCGGCGGTGCGGGTGGAGAACGACACGGCTCTTTCCGCCTTCTTCCAGTCCATGCGCACCTACTTTGCAGGAAAGGAAAAGCCGTCCGAGCCACTGGTGCGTCTGAAAGTGAAGGAGCTGATCGTCAGCATTCTGACGAGCGGCCGGAATCCGGCGCTGGCGGTTTACTTCCGACTGCTCGGCGACGGCACGCTGCCTTCGGTGGTCGGGATCATGGAGGAAAACTTTCGCTTCAATCTGTCGCTAGAAGAATACGCCCGGCTGTGTCATCGCAGTCTGTCTTCCTTCAAGCGCGATTTCCAAACGAGCTTTCAGGAAGCGCCGGGCAAATGGCTGCTCCGAAAACGCCTCGATTATTCCGCCGCGTTGCTGCGCACCTCGAAGATGAACGTCACGGAGATCGCCTTTGAAAGCGGCTTCGAGGACGTCTCCCATTTCAGTCGTGAGCATTTCGCCCGTTGCTTACCGACAGAATTCTTCCCTCGCCGACTGACTCTCACAGTCAAAAGTTTGAACCTTGCGGCAAAGCATGGCCTGTCGATTTTCCGAATCATGCTTCCGGCTATTACAACAAGAGACGATGATGCAAACGCAAACACACCCACACGTTCCGCTGTATTTGCGAGTCTCTCGGCCTGTTGCGAGAGCGGCCACATTCGTTGTCCAAGCGAAGAACTTGTTGACAACTTGTCCGAGCTGTCTCATGTATATGCACGTTATATGAATTTGACCGGCCTCATAAACGAATGCGCATGCTTAAAAGTTCGAACAGCAGCCCGCGCACTGACCAGGTTTTATGACGACGCCTTTCGTCCCGTGGGGCTGCGCGCCACGCAACTTTCTGTTCTCGTCGCTGTGGCGTTCGGCGAAGCTGTATCCATCGCGTCTCTCTCGCGCCTGTTGGGAATGGATCGCTCGACGTTGACCCGGAACTTGAAGCCGCTCGAGGCAAAAGGTTTGGTTTCGCTGGGTCCTGAAGGTCGTCATCGGAGCCGAACGCTGAGCATCACATCCAAGGGAGACCAACTGGTCCGAACAGCCCTGCCCATTTGGGAAAAGACCCAGCAAACACTTCGCGAAGAACTGAAGAAACCGCATTGGATGAATCTTCACGCCGAGCTGGATCACGTTATCAAGTCAGCAGATGCGCTCTAACCATGAATTTTCAGAAACGATCACTGAGATTGATTCAACATTTTTTTACTCCATAACGTGCATATACACCTAAGGATTTTGGTTGGGTGAATCAATCACCAGCCAGAAGCGCAGTTAACCAATAAACAATGACGGAGTCCTATGAAATACTTCATCGACACACATGACAAAACCAAGGGGAGCTTTCCCGCTGGCGAATTGACCGAAGAGCAGTTTCTCGCGCAATTCGACGAATTGGAAAAGGCCGCCGCGGACTTTGACGCGTTTGCGCATGCGGCGCACGTCAACCTCAAGGAGGGAAAAGCGTTTTGCTTTATGTGCGGACCGGACGAGGAGTCCATCCGCAAAGCGCACGAAGCGGTTCACCTTCGTTACGATTCAATCACCGAGGTCAAACGCGTGACCGGCGCGGATATGCGCTGAGTGCTTCGGCGTCGCACGCCCCCAAAAGAGGAAGCAACGACCCATTTAAGACGATCGGTCGTCTTGAAAAAACCAAAGCGAAAACAAACCAAAAACATACAAACAAAAAATGAGCAATAGACTAAATGGCAAAGTGGCCCTGGTGACCGGGGGCAATAGCGGTATCGGCAGGGAAGCCGTCCAGCGCTTCCTGGAGGAAGGGGCGACGGTGTATTTGACGGGAAGAAATCCGAAAACGATTGAGGACACGGTGGAGTCCCTCGGCCGTGGGAAAATAGCGGGAATACCTTGTGATGCGAATGACGCGCCGGGTTTCGTTCGAGTGCTGGAACGGATTCGGAAGGAGCAAGGCCGGCTTGATGTCCTTTTCCTGAATGCCGGCATCGCGGAGTTGACGCCGCTCGGGAGCACGACGGAGGAGCAAGTGGATCGGCTGCTTGATACCAACGTGAAAAGTGTCTTTCTCTCTGTTCAATCCGCCATCCCCTACTTTCCTGAAACCGGCGGCGCGATTATTTTAAGCGGCGCATGGCTGGCAGAATGTGGCGCTCCGCTGCTACCTGTTGTTTCAGCCACGAAAGCGGCGGTTCGCAACTTTGCGCGCAGCTTCTCCGCGGCGCTGCTTGAGAAAAAAATCAGGGTCAACTGTGTCAGTCCCGGTGCGATCGCGACTCCCCTCTACCGCCGGCTCGGGTTGCCAGACGACCAGCTGAACGAATTGTCGAATCTGGTCGCAAGCAAAATTCCTTTGGGACAGTTCGGGACGGCCAGAGACATTGCTAATTGCGCGGTCTATCTGGCCAGCGATGAATCAAACTATGTTTTGGGAGCTGACTTCGTCGTGGATGGCGGATTCAGCCAGCTGCTATTCACTCGCACAAATGAGTGCCCCGTCCATCCAGATTAACAGAACAAACCAAATGAAAGGATCGTATGTATAACAAGGAAAGCCTGACCAAATTGAAGAAGCTGAACGAACTCGCGCCGGAAGTGATGAAAGCCTTCTGGGCGTTCGACAAGGCCGCCGTCGCTGATGGCGGAATTCCCGTCAAATACAAGGAATTGATCGCTGTCGCCGTCGCCCTCACGACGCAATGCCCCTATTGCATTGAAATCCACAGCAACAACGCGCGCAAAGCCGGCGCGACGGACGCCGAATTGGCCGAAGCCGCGATGGTCGCCGCGGCACTGCGAGCCGGAGGAGCGGTCACTCACGCGACGCACGCGTTAGGCGGTTGAGTTGAGTGTTTGGTATCCGAGCCCAGGGCTGGATCGCTCGATCCGCCCTGGGCATCGGGTTAGGCCAACAACGCATGCACTTTTGAAGGAGATCTAAAATGCGGATTAAATTTCAGACAGCTTTGATTACTGGCAGCTCACGCGGATTGGGCCGTCAGATTGCCGTGAAGTTGGCGAGGGAGGGCGTAAAGAAAATCGCGATTCATTATCGGACAGGAAAGTCCGATGCGGAGACGACTTTGTCTTTGATCGAGGCGGAGGGTGCGTCCGGGACTCTTGTGCAGGGCGATGTGGCCAACGCGTCAGGTGGGGAGAACATTGTGATGGAGGCGGCGAAGAAGCTTGGAGGCTGCGACATCTATGTTCAAAGCGTCGTGCCCCGGCTGGGAGAGATCTATGAGCATGTGATGGCAACGGAACTTTCGCTGGAGAAGTGGCAGCTCGCGTTTGATACGCAGGCGCGGGCGTTTTTTGTTTGTGCGCGGACTGCGGCGAAATTCATGAGTGGTGGTGGGCGAATTATTGGGTTGTCTTACACGATGGGCGGACGGACCGGTGGTTGGCAACCCTGGGTGGGCATGGGATCGGCGAAGGCCGCGATGGACAGTATCAGCCGATATTTCGCAGTGGCGCTGGGGCGGCATGGGATTACGGTGAATACCGTGAGCCCTGGATTCTCGGATGCGTCAACAGTGGTTGGGCAGACCCCGCAAGAGTGGCAGGATGCGATGCTGAAATGGGCGGAGTCGGGATGGACTCCTATGGGACGGCGAGGCACGCCCGCAGATGTTGCGGGTATTTGTGCGCTGCTGTGCAGTGATGAGGCGCGTTTTATGACGGGACAGGCGCTTACGGTGGATGGTGGAGCTTGTTTGATGAATCCGCACTTTCCTTTGGCGCTTCAAGTTCCGGCGTAGGGCTTTCTCTTGGTTGTATGCGTCTCAGCGTCAAGCGCGTTTACGAAAAGCCAGCGCGCGAGGATGGAACTCGCGTGCTGGTGGACCGGTTATGGCCGCGCGGCTTGACGAAAGAAGCGGCCGCGGTTGACGTGTGGCTGCGCGAGCTTGCGCCCTCCAATGATCTGCGAAAGTGGTTTCACGAGAACCGCGCGGCATGGACAGTTTTCCGGCGTCAGTATGCTCGTGAGTTGAGAAATCCGGAAGCAACGCGGGCGCTCCAACAACTCTACGAGCTGATGTCGCGCAAGAAGTCGATCACGTTGCTGTTTGCCTCGACAAATCTGGAACGCAATAACGGGGTTGCCTTGAAGAAAATGGTGGAAGGGGCGCGCAAACCGCCGACGGGCGCCGAGCTGGCGCGCGCGGCTCGCAGCCCGTCCTCGTTCAAGCGCGATTTCCAAACGAGCTTTCAGGAAGCGCCCGGCAAATGGCTGCTCCGAAAACGCCTCGATTATTCCGCCGCGTTGCTGCGCACCTCGAAGATGAACGTCACGGAGATCGCCTTTGAAAGCGGCTTCGAGGACGTCTCCCATTTCAGTCGTGTGTTCAAGGAGCGGTTCGATGTGCCGCCGATGACCTACCGTCAGGCCGGCCCATGCGCCGAGTGACCTGACCCGCCCAGTCAAATAGTTGAGCCGTGCAGCCAAGCGCGGCTTTTCTGCTTTTGGCATCGTGATTCCAGACAGTGCGACTGAACGCATTGCTGAAACAGCGAACAACCCAACGTATGTATAACAGCGAAAACCTGACCAGACTCAAGAAAATGGACGGCCTCGCGCCGGAAGTGATGAAGGCCTTTTGGGCTTTTGACAAGGCAGCCGTCGCCGAAGGCGCAATCCCGGTCAAATACAAAGAATTGATCGCCGTCGCCGTGGCGCTTACGACGCAATGCCCCTATTGCATCAGCATCCACAGCGGTAACGCGCGCAGGGCTGGCGCGGTTGACGCCGAGTTAACCGAGGCCGGGATGATCGCGGCCGCTCTGCGCGCCGGAGCGGCTGTCACTCATGCGACACACGCATTGTTAAGTTAATTCAACGCCAACCAACCCATAAGAATCATGAAATCCCATCTCGATTGCACAACCATCCCCAACCTCGAAGCCGTCAAAGCCCGGCAGAAGGCGACCTGGGAAGCCGGCGACTTCGGCGAGATCGCCCGCACCATAGAAGATCTCGCCGAGGAATTCATGGCGCGGCAATCCATCCCGGCCGGAGCGCAAGTGCTCGACGTGGCTTGCGGGACGGGGAATCTCGCGGTCATTGCGGCGCGTCGTGGTGGTGTCGTCAGCGGCATTGACATCGCGGCCAACCTCATTGACCAAGCCCGAGCCCGCGCCGTCGCGGAAGGTTTGCGCATCGCCTACGAGGAAGGCGATGCCGAGGATCTGCCCTATGCGGACGGCCAGTTCGATCTCGTCGTGAGCATGTTCGGCGTGATGTTCGCGCCGCGACCGAGCATCGCGACCGCAGAAATGCTGCGCGTGACCCGGCCCAGCGGACGCGTCGCGATGGCCAACTGGACGCCCGAAGGTTTCATCGGGAAAATGTTGAAGGTCTTCAAAGCGCACCTGCCGCCACCACCCGCTGGCGTCCCGTCGCCGATGGGATGGGGTGACGAAGCCACGGCGCGCGCGCGACTGAGGCATGGCTTTTCAGACGTGCGCCTCACTCGTCGAATCGGGATGATGCGTTACTCGCTCCCGCCCGCCGAAACAGTCGAGTTTTTCCGTCAATACTACGGCCCGACGCAAAAAGCATTCGCCGCGCTCGATCCCTCCGGACAAGCCGCGCTGCGTCGCGACTTGGTGGAACTGCAAACCGCTCACAACACCGCCACAACTCTTGGCACGACCGAAGTCGCCGCCGAATACCTGGAAGTCGTCGCGGTCCGGGGATGAAGGAAGGCTGGTTATCCACGAACCCTTTCTGCGAACGCTGAAGCGCGATCCAACGTCAAAAAGAAGCAAACTTATGAAATCATCATCCATTCTTGCCGTCATTCTGAGCGGCGTCGTTCAACTGGCCGGTCCGTCCACGCGCGCCGATGAAACTTGTTCCTCGCCCTACCTGGCCCGCATCGAAGGCCAGGAAGAATTCGTTTATGTTTGGACGCTCGGTGTCGAGGGTCTCGGCGATGGTTCGGACAAGCTCGTCGTCGTGGACGTGAAGCCCGGTTCGTCCAGATACGGCAAAGTCATTTACCACTACTCGGTCGGCGGACGGAACGAGGCGCATCACGGCGGCTTCACCGATGACCGCCGCCAGCTCTGGCTGTCTGGATTGGAGACCAGCAAGATATTCATCTTCGATGTGCATTCGCAGCCCGCGAAGCCAGTTTGCGTGAAGACTATCGAGAACTTCGCCAAAGTCACCGGCGGGGCGGCCGGGCCGCATGGCGTCTATGCGCTGCCGGGCCGCGTGCTCGTTCCGTGTCTCTCGAACGCCAAGGACAAGGGCGGACGCACCGCGCTCGTGGAATACAGCAACGACGGCGACTACATCGCCACGCACTGGCTGCCAACGAAAGAGACGGCTGGTGTGGCAGGCGCGGAGTTCGCCGACGGCTACGGCTACGATGCGCGCGTGTTGCCGCGCAAGAACGTCATGCTCACCTCGTCGTTCACCGGCTTGGACAATTACATGCGCGATTTTGAGGGATTGGTGAAGGACGCCGGGGCGATGCGGCAGTTCGGCGGTTCGATGGTGCTCTGGGATTTCCACACGCGAAAGCCGAAGAAAGTCTTCAGCGTGCCGGGCGCGCCATTGGAAATCCGCTGGGCCTGGGGCGAGAAGCACAACTACGCCTTCACCGCCACCGCGCTGGCCTCGAAGCTCTGGCTTTGCCACGAAGACCAGAGCGGCGAATGGCAGGCGAAGGAAATCGCCACCATTGGCGGCGAGGGCGGAGTGCTGCCCGTGGATATGAGCCTGAGTGCCGACGACAAGACGCTGTTCGTGGATTCCTTTGGCGACGGCACGTGCCGTGTGTTTGATGTGTCGAATCCGCGCCAGCCGAAGCTGATTTACAAAAAGCAAATCGGCCGGCAGCTCAACATGGTATCGCAAAGCTGGGACGGAAAGCGGCTCTACTTCAGCAGCTCCCTCCTCGCGCGCTGGGACAAGGGTGGTGACGACAATGAGCAGTTCGTCAAAGCCTACGGATGGGACGGCGAAGAGTTAACGCCAAAATTCGCGCTCGACTTCACCGCGCTGAAACTCGGTCGCCCGCACCACATGCTCTTCGGTTCGACGAAGCTGGGGAAGTGAGGCGCGCAAACAATCACCAAGTCACAAGCATGAAAACACTCGCCACGATTCTCGCCATCGCCGCCATCAGCGCGGCAGCGCATGCCGCGGACAACGCCCGGACCGCTGATTACGACTACGACCTGCCCGTGCCAGGCAGCTACACGTTGCCGGTCATCAAACCAGCCGCCGACGGTGCGTTGCTGGACTCGACAGGAAAACCCCGCCGCCTTGCCGAACTCACGCGCGGACGCATCACGGTGGTGAGCTTCATCTACACCCGCTGCGCCGCCGCGAAGGCCTGCCCCTACGCAACCGGCGTGCTGATGCAATTGCACCGCGACAGCGCGGAAGACGCCGCGCTCGCGAAGGAATTGCGCCTCGTGAGCATGAGTTTCGACCCCGCGAACGACACGCCCGAACTCATGGCGGCCTACTCGCGCCTCGCCTCGCAACACCCGACCGCCGCACCGTGGCACTTCGTCACGACGAGGTCGCAAGCGGAGTTGCAACCAATACTCGCGGCCTATGGGCAGGCTGTGGACAAAAAGCAAAACTCGCTCGACCCAACCGGCCCGCTGAATCACGCCCTGCGGGTCTTCCTCATCGACCGCAAGGGCTGCATCCGTAACATTTACAGTTCCGGCACGCTCGACCCGCGCCTCGTGCTTGCCGACGTGCGAACGCTGATGATGGAGAAAGGCCGGCCATGAAACTTGCGATCATGCCGAAAGAGCCGACGTGGTGGGTCTGGCTCGTTATGTTGTCCGCGCACGCCGCCGGTTTAGCGGGGCACTTCGCCGGTTTCATCGCGGACATCGCGCTCGCGCCGCGCCGAAGTCATCCTCGCGCCATGATTCTCAAGATCAACCGCCACATTTCAGCTGGCGCCGCATTATCGCGGGCTGGTCGGCAAGGTGCTGGCGCGGATGACAAGGGGTTTGACCCGCCGCTATCTTGGGTTCGAGGCGAACGGGTTGAAACAACGCCGTGAATAGCCCATCAATTCAACAGCGGGCATTGCTCGTCTTTGCCGAAAAGCGCCTACGGATTGCGGTCAGCGAGGCCGCGTGCTTTACTGATTTGCAATGCAGAATCGTGATCAAAGCTCGTCAGTAGTGCGGCCACCGGGTTCATGCTCCTCTACTCCTTCCAACTTGACAATTCCCAACCTGCTCTCTGCACTCCGCATCGCGTCGATTCCGCTCCTAGTCTTCCTGGCTTGGAAGGGCGAGGCCCGATTATATTTGATTTGTTTTGGAATCGCTCTTTCCACCGACCTCTTGGACGGCCTGATTGCCCGCTTGCTTAACCAGCGCACGGATCTGGGAGCGAAGTTGGATCAATGGGGAGATGTAGGAGTATTCCTCTCCTGGCCACTCGCCCTCTGGTGGCTCTGGCCGGAGGTACTCCGGAGCGAGCGTTGGTTCCTCGGAACCGCTGTGGTCAGCTACGCGGGGAGTGCCGGTTTTGCGCTGTGGAAGTTTGGCCGTGTGGCTAGCTACCATTCCTGGTTGGGGAAAAGTGCCACGGTGGTGCTGACCATTGGCGCCATTGTCGTAATGCTCGGTTGGGCGCGATGGCCGTTTCGTGTTGGCATTCTCCTTCTGATCGGAGCGATTGTCGAAGAGGTTGCCATCTCTTCGTCCTTGAATGAACCGCGCAGCAACGTGTCGTCATGGTGGCATGCACGCCGAATGTCAGCCTCTGCCAGCCAGACGACGAAGTTTTAAGATAGCCCATTCCCGATGAATAGACCATTCGCCCGACCTACCGTAATGAAGCTGCTTCGCCTTCTCCTGGTGCTCGTGGCCTTCCTCGTCTTGAGTTTGGGGATTTTCTGGTTCTTGCGACCGCTGGACGTGGACTTCGAGGCATCGCGTTCGCAGGTGCCGCACCAAGAGTTTAGTCACTTCGCCGACATGGATGGCTTGCGCATCCACTACCAGGAGTGCGGCGCTGGCACGCCATTGATCTTGGTGCATGGTTTCATGGCCTCCTCCTACGATTGGAAAGAGGCTCTCACTTTGGTCTCCAATCGCTTTCGCGTCGTTGCGATTGACTTGAAAGGATTTGGCTTCTCCGCGAAGCCCTCCGGTGATTATACGCTGGCGGCTCAGGCGGATCTGGTTGTCCGGTTGCTCGATCATTTGAAAATAGACAAAGCGGTGCTCTGCGGCCAATCCATGGGCGGCAACGTTGTGATGCGCGTCGCATTGCGGCACCCGGAGCGCGTTATGGGGCTAATCCTCGTGGACAGCGCAGGATTGAAACCTGTTAATGGCAAGGGCGGAGGCGCTGCTCCCGGCTATGCGCGATGGCCAGTGATCGGCCCGCTCGTCACCGCTCTGGCCCTTTCTTCTGATGCCGTGGTCCGTTCTGGTTTAAGCAAGTGTTACTTCGACAAGGCGAAGGTGACCGGTGAGCGCGTGGCGACATGTTATCGAGTACTTAGGACAAGAGACGGATTGAGTGCAGCCATGGCGACGCAAGCACAGAACTCAACTGACCTGACCGAATCGTTGATTGGCAGTCTTCGACAACCGACTCTTGTCATCTGGGGCGCAGAAGATCAACTCATCCCGATCGAGGCGGGCAAGAGATTCAATGCCTTGATCCACGGCTCGCGACTGGTCACGTTTGAGCGATGCGGACACGTGCCGCAGGCGGAGATGCCCAGGCAGTTTGCCAAGGAGGTCTTGGAGTTCCTCAACTCTAGACCTCAGTAACCAATGGCCGTCTTCCTGAAAACAAGCCATTGTACCCGGCCGCCGTCAAACACGGCAGAGGCTTTGGTTTTCAACTGAACTACGTTGTCCTTATTCATGTGTGCGTTCTGTCTGCCCTTGTCGGGCGGGTTTTACGTTGAACTGCTCACGCTTCTCTTTTCATCACACACACCTTTCAATTATACTGCAAGGGCGAGGGCGCGTTGGCCAGCCGCCGCATTTCTCGGAACAACGCAGCGAGAGCAAACCGCTGCGCACCCGCGTCAGCGGCACGCCGTGGAAACCTAACGGTTGCCCGATGACGTATTTCACGATTACCCGCGCGGACACCGGATACGTGGCGGCGTGGCCAACGAAAGGGCAGGTCAATTTTGCCCGGCTCGATAAAGCCGGCACGGTTATGCCGCCCGGAGAAATTAAGACGCCCGGAGCGAGCGGGATGCGCAATGGCCTGGTGGCGTTGAGCGCCACCGATGGAGCGCAACCGTCCGGCGAAGCTTTCGATTACCCACAAGTGATGGGGGAAAAAGATTTCTCACGAATGAAATGTACAAAAAGAGACAGTTGTGGTGAATCCTGTGGGTGCGAAAACAGAAAGCCCTCGTGGGCGCAAACTCGAATAGTACGTCCACGCCGAAACCATGGATTGTGACGGAGACAGAGAACTGTGATTTTCCCGACGAGCGCTTCGGAAAGCGATTTGGCAGTCTGCTTGAAATGATCTCGCATGGAGTTGGCGATAGCATTCCAGCGGCCTGCCAGGATTGGGCGAATACCAAGGCCGCCTATCGGTTCTTTTCCAACGACCGGGTCACCGACGGCGCCATCATGAAAGGGCACTTCGCAGCCACACATGGCCGTTGTGCACTCAGTTCCGGAACCCCGCTGGTGCTCCATGACACCTGTGAATTCACCTACCATCGCAATAAGGAATCGGAAATCGGCGTGATCGGGCATACGGCCTCCGGCAAAAACAAGGCCGGTCGGCCAATCCGTCACACCATCCGAGGCGTCCTGATGCATTCCAGTCTGGTGATCACCACAGACGGACTGCCACTGGGGCTGGCGGCGATTAAGTTTTGGAGTCCGAAGAAATTCAAAGGCTGTAATGCCCGCAAACGCAAGATCAACCCAACACGGGTCCCCATCGAGGAGAAGGAGAGCGCGCGTTGGATTGAAAACATTCAACAATCGTCGGCCTTGATTAGTCGCCTCGCTGACTGTGTCCACATTGGCGACCGGGAAGCAGACATCTACGAGCTTTTCGCGGCGGCGGCTGAGTTGGGGACATGTTTTCTAGTCCGAACCTGTGTGGATCGACGCATCGAAGATGGCAGCCGTGCCGTCGCCGCCGCTATGGACGAATCGACCGTAAAGGGGGTTCGCCGAATCTCGGTGCGCGGTAATGACGGCGAGATGCGTCAGGCCGTGATGGAAATCAAGTATGAGCGTCTACTGCTGCGACCACCGGTGGGCAAGCGCAAGCACTTCCCAGATCTAATGCCGACGGTAATCCACGCAACCGAGCGGGACGTCCCCGAGGGCCAGGTGCCAATCGCATGGAAGCTGTTGACGAATCTGCCCGTGCGATCTTTGGCAGCGGCCATCAAGAAGCTGACGTGGTATGCCTTGCGCTGGAAGATCGAAACATTCCACAAGATCCTGAAATCCGGTTGCAAGGCAGAAGAATCTCAACTGCGCACATCGCCGCGCCTGGCGAACCTATTGGCAGTGTTGTGTATCATCAGTTGGCGCATCTTCTGGATGACCATGCTCCAAAGATCCGCAACCAGTCAGCCCGCTTCCGTCGTCTTTGCGAAAACGGAAACTCACCTGCTGGATCATTTCGTCAAGGAAAAGGTCGCCAGGAGACCGGCCGCAAGAGACCTGTCCAGCTACATCATCAAACTTGCCCGCCTTGGTGGCTACCTGAATCGCGCCGGCGATCTGCCTCCCGGTAATAAGGTAATCTGGCGGGGCATGGCTAAACTGAATGACATTCAACTAGGATTTGATTTCGGCCCTAAAAGTTGTGGGTAATCGAAAGCTCCGCCGGACGATTACGATGGCGTTCGATCGCCAGCTAAACGAGCAGGGGCGCGTGCTTTGAGCCACAGCTCGCGCGCCCCTGCGGTCGAACTGCATGAGACATCCGTGGACCCCTCCATGAGCGTTCACAGCTCAGGGAACATACACCTCAGAATCCTGGGTCTCAGATATTCCTCGTTCCGTAGCCCGTATGCCCGGCGCTGGATGACACGACAGGTCGGTGAATCGGCGCCTTCGCCCGCGGGAGGGCTTCATCGATGGTGGTTGTCGATCGCTTCAGAACATGACGGTAGAAGAACCGCAAACCGCTGACGTGGACGATAAGCGACTTGGGAGCGAGTTTCCTCTCACGGAGGAGATGGAGGAGGTAGCTCTTGATGTCCGGATCCTCAATCCGATCCGGCGATCGTTTGTAGTGAGCCGCCAGAGCGGCGACAATGCGCACGTAGGCGCGCTGAGTGTGAACTGAGAATCCGCGGAGCTGAATCTCGTCGATTAGTTTTTGGCGTAGTAGAGTCATAGCGACCCCACTGTGAAACGCGTCGAATTAATCTGAGACTCGAAATTGCCCTCTTTCTGCCGCGAAGCGACTTAGTTCAATAGCTCTTATGCCGATCTCGGCATAAGGGTTATTTTTATTAGCCCAAGGGGCGGTGATCGGTTCACCAAGCGCCGCTTGGAGAATCGCAAGCCAATCATTGAATGGGGTAAGCCGGGGCGCGGGTTTGCCCTGCCTTCATTCTTGAAGTGTTTCGTGGCTTGGCGCGTCTCCAGCGCATTGCTTCAATACGAAATGGACCGACTCAAGGTTCAGAAAAAGTCTGTCGCACTCGATAAAAAAATCCCGCACCTCAGGTGCCGACGCCATTATTCCGCTTTGTGTTTTGCTCACAGAATTGTTCTTGCAAAGGCACTTTTCACTGTCAGCAAAAACGTGAGCAAAGGAGTAGTGAAAGTGTTGGTTCAGGTAGTGGTGTCAGCGACGGAATGAAAATGGGGTGAAAGGGGCGGTTTGAAAACGCGGTTTTCTTGATCTGGGTTTTCTTGGCACTTCAGCCGCGATCTCTTCTTCCTTCTTCGCCGGAGTGTTCTTCCTTTGAGCGGGGCAACTTCGAGGTTGGACCGACAACGAGTCGCGGCCGCGCCTTGCGCGGAGGTGAAGTCGTCCTGAACCGTGACGGAATACGAACCCGAAGGCTTACTCGGTGGTGTCGAATTCAGAAGGCTCCGTGACGAGTATAAACGCGCGTCTTTACATTTTGACACCACCTGGCATCAGTCAGCAACCTTCCAATCAATCCGTCAGCTTGGGTGCCAAAGTCAAATTCCAGATTGTGGTCACCAACATTCACCCGCCGATCCGATACCAGTGGCAACTCGCAGGAACTAATCTCACCAACCAGACCAACACCAAATGATACTTGCATCCCGACTCGGGCTCTGTCCGGGTTCCGAACCCGGGGAGATCATCTGGGCGACTTTGCCCCCTTGAGTAGCGCTTCACTTTCCTGAAGTTCGACGGATTGATCGCTTTGGCACTCGCCGCCGACTGTAAGCAAAAACGTCAGCAACGGTGTACTAAAGGTGCTAGTTCTTGTAGAGGCGGTGTCGTGCTTGTGTAGCCCATGAAAATGGGTAATTTTGTCGCGGAAACGCAGCTTGAGGCGACCGATTCCGACCCTCGCCTCCAACTTTATTAATCGCAGCAACTTACGTGAGATTATCGTTGACGGTTCTCACATTCTTTTCAGAGTAGGCGAGAGATGAAAACCGACCCTCGCCTTCGCCCTTTTCAAAGTTGCAAGTAACAGGATTCTGGGTGATAAGCGCTTTTCAGAATCGCGGAATATCTGTTTTCGAAATCTCAAACCCTTACTCCTCAACCCAGCTTATGGGAACGCCCGAACGCGGTAAAAGCGGTTACTCGGCGTCAGCGTATCCAGTTTGCTGGCAGTGTTGCTGAAGGTGGTGACGTCACCCGCAACGGCGGTCCAGTTCGTGGAACCTAGGTCGCCGTTGTTTTCCAGCCGATATGTGACGTTGGAAGTGGCGGTCCAGGTGAGCAGGGCGTTTGAACCGAGTAGTTGCGGAGTCAAGAGAACCGGCTGTGGAATCGGGAGAACGTCGGTGGCGCGGAGAATGACGGAGGTGGGCGAGTTGCTCAGTGACAGCGTTACGCGGTTTGAGGGATAAGAGAAGCTCGCAAATGTGCCGCTGCGCGTGCCGGCGGTAAGCACAGTGAATGTGTCGTTGGTGGCGGGCGAAAAACCGGGAAGCAAATCTACGCTCAGGCCCCCATTCAAGGTTAGTGTGCCGGCAACCTGGAGTTGTCCATAGTTGGTGCCGGCCGTCGTGCCGCCCAGGGCGCAGTTGAGCAGCCCGTTCGGCGAGGATGCGTAGCCGCCGTTCGCAGCCAGGATGCCGCTGCGAATGTCCACGGTGCCATAGTTGGCGAAGGTCACACCACTGGGGACGGTCGTGGAGCCGACGCTGACGGATTTGCGGAAAGTCCCAGCGTTGTCGAAACGGCTGGCACCGCCGCCGAACAGGAAGGACGCGGCATTCTGAGCATGAAACAACCCCGTAGGGCGGTTGGTGATGACAGCACCGCTGCTGATCTGGATGACTCCGGCGCCGGTCCAAAGAACTGTCCCGCCGTTCTCCAACGTGCGGCTCGTCAGAAACGCAACACTCGGGATGGCGGCATTGAGCGTCACGCCCGCCGGAATGATCGTCCGTCCGCTGCCGCCCATGATGCCTCCCGTCCAATTCATCGCGTTGCTGATCGTCACCGTGCCAGAGCCGTCCAGCGTGCCATTGAACAAGTCCAGATTCGCTACTGGAAGAGTCGTGTTGGCGGTGACCGTGCCGTTGTTGATCCGGTAAAGGCCGGCGCCGTTGAGCTGCGCGCCCGCTATCAACGTGAAGGCGCCGCCGGTCCATTCCAGCATCGCCGTGGTGGGAGTGGTGAACGCGCCGCGGCCAGCTCCGCCGCTGGCCAGGCGGTTCGTTGTTCCTGCCGAAAGATTCACCGCGCCGTTGTTGGTGAAGCTGCCATTGCACAACAAGGTGCCGGTCTGAATCTCCACCGTGCCGGAGTTATTGAAGCTCACGGCGCTGCCGAAGCTAGTGGTTCCAGCGTTGGCGGACTTGCGGAACGTGCCGGCATTGTCAAAGCGCGCGCCGGAAGCGAAGGAGAGACTGGCGGCGTTGCGGACATCGAACAACGCCCCCGCGCGGTTGGTGATGACCCCCATGCCAATGCCGCCGGCCCCAGTCCAAAGCACGGTCCCGCCGTTTTCCAGGGTGCGGGACAGAGTGACTCCGCTCGCGCCGGAGAGATTAAGTGTTGCCGCCGGAAGGATGATCGTCCGTCCACTACCGCTCATCAATCCCGACGTCCAATTCATCAAACTGCCGACGGTCACCAGGTTGCTGCCGCCGAGCGTGCCGTTGCTAAACAGCGCGACTGCCGGCGAAATGGTTCCCGAGCCGTCGAAATTAGCAGTGCCACCGGAAATCGTCAGCGTGTTGTTCGTGCAGATGTAATTGCCAGTCAGATTGGCGGTGCCGCTGCTGAAAATGTTGCTCCCGCTCACATTGACCAGTCCTCCCAGCGTCGCGGTTGCGCCGCTGACGGTGAGTTGGCCCGCGCCCGTGATACTGGAACTCCCGACGGCGGTGTGTGTGCCGCCTGAGAGAATGAGCTCCGTGCCCGCTGGCACGGTGAAGCTGCCGCTGTGCGCGCCACCCCCGGCCAGGCTAAGCGTGCCGGCCTGAATTTCCACCGTGCCGGAATTGTTGAAGCTCAGGCTGCTGGGAACGGTCAAAGCGCCGGTGCTGACGGATTTGCGAAACGTTCCGGCGTTGTCAATTCGATTGCCCGTGAAGAGGGAGCCAAATGACGCGGCGCTCTGGTAGTCAAAAAGGGCTCCGGCACGGTTGGTGATGACCGCCCCAGTATCCAACCCGATGCCGCCAGCGCCCGTCTTGAGGAGGAGGGTGCCGCCGTTCTCCAGCGTGCGGCCCCCGCTGAGTGAAGCGGCGGCCGCATTGGAGAGGGTAAGCGTCACGCCCGGGGCAATGATCGTCCGCCCGCTGCCGCTCATCGCGCCACCCGTCCAATTCATCGCGTTGGAAATTGTTACCGCGCCGGTGCCGCCTAGCGTGCCGCTGATCATGTCCAGGTTCGGCACGACGATGTTTGTGTTCGCGGTGACCGTGGTGCTGATCCTGTAAAGCCCAGCGCCGTTGAGCTGCGCGCCCGCATTCAACGTGAACGTGCCGCCGGTCCATTCGACAAGGGTTGTGTTCGTGGTGGCGAGGATGCCACTCGACGAACCGCCCCCGGCGAGCCGCAGCGTGCCGGACTGAATTTCCGCCGTGCCGTAGTTGTTGAAGGTCATGCCGCTAGGCACTGTCAGGACGTTCGTGGTCTCGGATTTGCGGACCGTGCCGGCGTTGTCAAACCGAGGGCTGCCGCTTTGAAACACGAAACTTCCCGCGTTCTGAACATGGAACAGCGCCCCCGGCCGATTGGTGATGACCGCGCCGGTGCTCATCCCTATGGTTCCGACGGCGGTCCAGAACACCGTCCCGCCGTTCTCCAGGGTGCGGCTCAGGCCAACCTGGCCCGGGTTGTCGAGGCTGAGCGTTGCCCCCGGTTCCAAAATAGTGCTGCCACTCCCACCCATGTTTCCAGACACCCACACAAAGGCCCCGCGGACCGTCAGCGTGCCGCTGCCCGTCAGCGTCGGGCCACTGGCGGCACTGCCTAAAGTGAAGTCGCCGAGATCCGCCGGAGTATTCAGCGTGACGCTGACGGTGTTCAAGATGACGGCGGTGTCATTCGAGCCGGGCGCAAGGTTGGGCGACCAATTCGTGGCCGTGTCCCAATCGCCACTGAACAGATTCGTCCAGTTGAGAACGATGGGAGTGAAACGGGCGTACACCGTTTTGTCATTGGTCATCACGAGGGTGACAGGGTTGGTCCGCGTAACGATGTCCCCGAGCCAGGCATAAAACAGGCCGTTAGTGGGCGGGATGGCGGTGATTGTGACCGCTTGCCCGTTGGTGTAGGTGGTCTGGTTGGGCGTTTTGCTCACCGAGCCGAGGTCGCTGATCACCGTAAGACGGCAAGCGAAGGAGTTGGGGTCGGCCGGGTCAGTGCCGTCGAGGAATTCCCGGAGGTTGGAAACGCCATCGTGGTCGAAGTCAGCGGTGGCGTTTTGATTTAGGTTGCCGAAGAAGGTCACCTCCCATGAATCGCCCATGCCATCGCCATCGCTATCAATGATCAGCAACGCCGGAGCGCTGGTCACGCTGCCGAAGGCATTGGAGACCACCACCGAGTACTGGCCCTCGCTGTTTGTGCCCACATTGAGCAGGAGCAACGCTTGCGCCGTTGCGCCAATATTCGTGTTGTTGAACCGCCATTCGTAGCTCAGCGGTTTGGTCCCGGTCGCGATGACAGCGAAGGAGGCCGTTTCGCCGGTTTCGACGACCGAGTTTTGGGGCTGGCGGGTGATTTGCGGCGCGGCGTTGATTGCCGGCGCTTGCACCTGGAGATTTCCGTTGACGTCGAAAAGGAATTGCGAGTCCTGGGCGGGGGCGAGGGTGGTGAACAGGAGGAGAAGGAGCGCAATAACCACGGATGCACCCGGATAAACACAGATTTTACAGGAGGAAACTAAGGGAACTGAGGGAAGGGAGTTTGAACCGCTAATGAACGCTAATCGACGCCAATCCGGAGATTTAGGCAGAAAGATGGGGACAGAAAGATATTTACCGCGCAATTTTGTGACGCTTGGCATTTTCATGAGAGACAGCTAGCATCGGGGGCCTTGCTCATAATCAATGGTCTCCGAAAGTCATTGGCCGGGCCAAAGCCTGGGGTTAAACTCCAGCAGCAAGGCTAGCCTCTGCCACGCCTGGGTATATGATATCTTCTCCAAGAGATGCAGGTCCCAGACTATTTCTGCAAACCCCGTCTCAACAGCGTAAAGGTCGTCCGTCATAAAACCCTGCTCCCTCAGTATTTGGAAATCTATCTGTGAGACTGTAGTACGAAACCGCTGTCCGAGCTCTATGATGCGCTGTGCTATGGAGCGGACTGCTGGCGCTTCAACCACCAACTCGACGCGTTGAAGTTGCAGGACGGTGCCTTCGAGCGCGCCTGGAACCCGGGTTGCTGCGTTTTGCCCGCATTGCGCGGCTTGACTGACCGCGGGTGCCGCTCTTTGGAAAAGCGCACCAAATCGTGTAATAGCCGGCCCAGCTCTTGAAAGGGCCGGTCCATATGTTCGGGCAAGCTGTACGCCCCCGCCGATAGCGGCTAGAGCGGCACCGCACTTTACGGGATTGGCGGTGCATGAGTTGGGGATGAGTGTGTTTGGGAAGCCAGCGAGACCAGAAGGATCAACGTAGTTGACCGGATCGTTCAGCACGTAGGGGTACAGATTTGGGCCTTGCAACATCTCGGCACCCGGAAGTGGGTCGCGTGAAAGCCACCGCCCTACCTCAGGATCGTAAGCCCGGTAGAGGGCCAGGGAAAGACTGGCCTCGGTGGACCAGAACATGCCGGCGAACCCGAAGTCGGTCTCCATGTCACCGGTCAGCTTCGTCCGACGGCCATACGGATCGTAGGCGTAGCGCGCCCGCACATTGCCGCTACTGTCAGTCAACTCTCGGATGGAACCGAGATGGTCGCGGGTGTAGTAGTAGTTGAGAGTCAATGGTTGAGGGTTGAGAGTCGTGATTTGAACCCCTTGCGGGAAGAATCGTTTCGTCACTGCGCCGGCGGCATCCCGTTCCTCGCAAATTTCGCCGCCGCACCAGACAAACCGCCGAAACGACACTTCAGAGCCGTTCACCAGTTGCCGAATTCCGACCCTGCGGCTTAGACCATCGTAGGTAAACTCGGTGCGCTGGCTCCCAACAGTGACGACCGCAAGGCGATCTTCGGCGTCCCATTCGTTAGTGCGCGTGGTTCCGGGAGTAGTCGTGGTCTGGATCTCGTTCAGGGCGTTGTAAGTGGCGGTGTAGTTTGAGGTGCCGACCTGCTCGGTCAGGCGATTGGCGGCGGTGTCATAGCTGTAGGCGAACGTGCTTAGGAGATGTCCCCCGTTGGTGACGGTGGCCGAAAGCAATTGATTGGCGGCGTCATAGCCGAAAGTGTGAAGATCGGGTGACTGCGCGCCAGCTTGTTGTGACCAGGTGGCAATGCGATTCGCGGCCACATCATGGCCGTAGAGGAATTCAGAAAGTGCCGTCGCCCCGACCTGATGAGTGATGCGTTGGAGCATCAGGTCCTGAAGATTGTTGCCGTAGTTCCGCCCCTCCGATTGGCCGTTCGGCAGTGATTTGGACACGAGTTGGGCGGTACTCCCGTCGTAGCCGTAAACGAAGGCGCCCAGCGCATTGGTGACGCCAACCAGGCGTCCGGCGACGTCGAACATCATCGCCGAATCCACCCCATTGATGGCACGGTGAACTGGCCGGCACAGTTCATCGTAAGTGTAGGTGATCGTGTCATTGGGAAGCGGACCGTCCACACTGGCCAAGGCTCCAGCGCCCAAAGCCGCAACGCCGGTGATAGGATTGTACGAATATAGCGTGGTCCCAGTGCCATCGGTCATGGAAGCAGGGCGCTTATAATTAAGTTCGTAGGTGAAACTGACGCCCGGCGTCACGATGGCTGCGCTGCCGTAAGCCATGGACTTGACCGTATCGTCGCGATTCCAGGTGAACTCGGTGACCTGATCCTTTTCGTCAATGATCCGTTTCAAACGGCTGCTGGCGCTCTCATAAACATAGGAAACCTGCGAGCCATTGCTGTACTTCTTGGCGATGTTGCGTCCTTGCACGTCCGTGAGCCAGGAGGTCGTGCGGCCCAGCGGGTCGGTCAGGCTTTTCATCTGTCCGCAGCGGCACCATTCAAAGCGCGTCACCCGGCCCAACGGGTCCGTTTGCTTCTTCACTTGCCGCATGTTGTCGTGTTCGAGCAGCGTCTGCCGCCCCGCTCGATCCCGGAACGTGACCAAGTCCAGATTGGTGTAGGTCAACTGCTCGAAAGTCGAATCGGGGTGCGTGATTTTAGTAATCCGGTCCATCACGTCGTAATCGAAGGTCACCGTGTAACCGGTAACGCCGGTCAGAACCCGTACCCGGCCAAAAAAATCGTACGAGGCCAATACGCGGTCGCTGATTCCCGGCAGCGGCCCGTCCACGCCAATGAGATAGTGGTCGGTGGAGTAGGTATAGGTCGTGGTCTCGCCTTTGGGATTGCTGGCGGTTAGCAATTGGCCGAGGGCGTTGTAGGTAAAGGTATTGGTCTGGCCGTCGGCCCCAGCCGTAGTGAGCGGCAGATGTTGGGTGTTGTACGTCGCACGAAACAGCAACTCGTTGTTCCCAGCCCGCGTCTGCCGCACTTCGAGCAGGTCAATGCCGTTGGTCGCATAGAGGTAGCTGAACGTCCGCCCAAGGGGATCAGCCGAGTTGGTCAGGTGGCCAAAGGCGTTGTAGCCGTTGGTATAAAGCTGCGTCTGCCCGTCGTCGAGCACGCGGCCAATGAATGTGGGCAGGTTGTTGGAGCCGACGACTGTGACTGCGTATTGCCCCGCGTAGTTGAAATAGACGCGCCGTTCCAGGGGTTCCTTGGTGCTTTCAAGGATCCCCGAGGTGAGCCCAGTATTTTCGGCGTGCAGCCAGTGATAGATTTTTGCCTTTGTGTAATTGCCACCGCTGCTCGCCATCGCCGTCCGGCTCCAAAGATACGTGTTGCGCGCGGCGAGAACCGCGCCGATACCAGGCGACATCCCCGTGGGAATTTCGGCGGAAGGCGCGGTATCCGGGATGCCGAGAGTGTTGGACTGATTGTACTCGACGCGTTCCTTGGTGCCGTCGGGATAGGAGATTTCCGCAATGCGCGTGTTGGTCCCCCCAGGCGGCCCGCCAGACAGGGTGAAGAAGGTGGTGCCGTATGGCGTTTGCATGAGCTGGACAATGTCGGTATAAAGGGTGGGAGGGAGAGGGGCGGGGGGTGGGAAGAGGCAGCCCGTGGCGCTGTCCGGCTGATACAAAAAGCGCGACTCCAGCCCGAGGACGTCCGTGATTTTTGCGAGGAAATCATGATAGAGATATTCTACATGATTGGTATTGGTATCCCCGGGGCAGAGGGTGCCTTTGGAAACGGCCAAATGGTCATACTCAAAAGTGGCGAAGCGCCCAAACGGATCGGTGACTTTGGTAATCAGAAAGCTGTTGGTGGGGTGGTCGTAGGAAATGGTCGTCACCTGGCCAATCGCATCGGTGAGGGCGACGAGTGTCAGGTCCCCGTCGTACGTGAGGGTGACGGCGTTGCCGGCGGGGTCAATCACTTGCGAGAGCAGGAAACCCAGACTGCCGCTGAGGGGGCCAAAGAGTTTCTTCGAGCCATCGGGATAGATCAGCTCGTAGGTGTTCGCGCTGAGTCGCTTGAGCAAGGTCTGGTCGTACTGGTTCGGGGCGTAAGTTTGAGTGTTCGTGTTGAACCCGGAGAAGACGCGCCCGCCGCCGCCACCAACAATGAGCTTGGGAGACCCCGAAGAAAAGTTGAGGGCTTCGTTCCAATCGTGCGTCCACTTCGGGCCAAGGAGTTCATCGGTTTGAGCCGCCGGCTGAAGGTAGTCCCGTTGATTGTAACGGACTGTGAAGTACACAGGCGGACCAACGGGCGGCGTATAGCCCACCGGTGTATCCCTGATCTGCAAATTGGCGAGCATGAGATGCACGCTGCAAACGGCCATGCCCATCCCGCAACCCGAACCCGTGCAGGAGGCGGTCTGGTGGTTGTTGCACGCGTACTGATCCGGGTCGTTGCCGCCCGTTAGGCCCTTGCCCCAGATAGCTTCGCCTTCCTTTGTGTCAACGCTCCGCCAACCGCGCGGCAAGTCGCCCGGCGGGATGAGGAAATAACCGCTGGTCTCGGCTTCAAGCGCCTGACGGGTCGCCCACAACTCAGTCCCAAACGTTGGGTCTTTCACGAGAAAGCGTTCGCCGTCCTGGCGTACGAGCGCCGCATAATGACCGGCCTTCCAATGCACGACGGAAGGCACAACAAATGGTAGGGACGCGTTCCACCGCGTCCGATTATCGCTTTTATTTGGGGACGCGCTGGAACGCGTCCCTACCTGTCCCCTGAACGCCATCTGATAATACAGCCCCACTTTCTTCGAAAGTTCGGCCACTTGCGTCAGCGAGAAGCCTTTTTGCGTCGAGACGGAATTGAAAATCTCAATGAACGCGTTTGTGGAACGCGACACGAGAAGTTGTTGATCCGACCTGAGGATACTCTGCAACGCCATCGGCCCGCACTTAAACGATACCCCCGGTTGGTTCCGCATCATCCAAAGCGAGTCCGAGGCGATATTAATCCGTTCGCTCGTTCCGCCGATGAACGTGCGTTTCTCGACGGATTTTAGCAGCGCCTCCAATTCGGTCATCCGCCCCAACCGTGAATAAAGGCCGGCCAATTCGCACACAGCCCGATCCGCGAGAAACTTACC
This sequence comes from Verrucomicrobiota bacterium, assembly GCA_016199985.1. Classification (GTDB taxonomy): domain Bacteria; phylum Verrucomicrobiota; class Verrucomicrobiia; order Limisphaerales; family UBA11320; genus UBA11320. The sequence continues at coordinate 154,470 of JACQFQ010000006.1, forward strand.
TTTGGCATCTGTGGCCTTTTGCCCCAGCGCCCATGCGTCTTGCCACGCCTCCAACGCACGAGAGTAATACGCCGTGTTGTAATAATTGAGACCAAGACAGGTGAGCAGCCCCGCACGCCAGGGCGACTGGGGATGCCTTTCCAAAAACCCCGTTAGGCTGGCGAAATCATCAGGGCTGCTCCGTTTGGCATAACCGAGCAGTGCGGCCGCCAGGGCGGCGTTCTCCTCCCCACTTGGCTCGCCACCAATCGGCACCAGCGGTTCTTCAAAAACTCTCGCGCGAAAGATCTCTTGGGTCGTTGGATTGGCGGAGAATTCCAGTTCCGTTTTCGGAGGCTGGACCTTGGGAAGGGTTCGGTTCACCCGTGTCGGTTTGTCCGCTGCGTCAGCAGCGGGAGAGAACGACGGTCCCATAACCAGCAGCGTTGCCAGGAGGAATCGAAGGGTTTTCATGGTGGGTATTCGTTCGGCGATCACGGCCAGCGCAGGCGATAGAAGCGCTGCGGGAGGGCTGGGGCGTTAGTGTCGGTGAAGAGATAGCGCGGCGTGGCGGGGCCGAGGAAATACCAGTCCACAAGGTTGGTCGTGAATTCCACGCTGAACGCGCCGACGAAGGAATTGGTTAACGCGAAGGTCACGTTCGTGCCGCTGAAGATGTTCGTGATGTTGCTCAACGTATTGGTTGCCCCGTCGTTCACCACTTGTGCGCGCAGGGGCGGAGCAGCCACCACCAACACCGCCAGCAAGGAGAGAGACGCTTTCATATTCGTTCCATTTCTTTGTGTTCTCTGCACGGGCGGTGGCCGAAAGTCTCGGCGTGGATTCTGGCGCCTACGGGATGCGCAGCCGGAAAAACCTGCTGCCGTTACCGATGGGAAGAGTGCGCGGATCGTCTGAACCGGGAACCGGAGTCCAAAGTGCGTTGGCATCCAACGTGGACGCGCTTTCCAAAATGGCGGTGGCAGACTCCGCTGGCCAGGACAACAGCATAGAGTTGCCCGAAAGCTGCATCTGCAATTTGAGCGCAGGCACCGCTCGAACCAGCGCAAGGCTGTGAAAGTCTCCCCCCGTCACCGCCACCACACCATTCAATCCAGCCGGCACGGTGCTTTGACCGGCGCGGTTGTCTCCCCACGCCACGACGGTGCCGTTTGATTTGAGCGCCAGGCTGTGAAAGCCTCCCCCCGCCACCGCGACCACGCCGTTCAAATTAGCCGGCACGGTGGTTTGGTCAAAATTGTTCCATCCTCCCCACGCCACGACGGTGCCGTCGGATTTGAGCGCCAGGCTGTGATAGAATCCCGCCGCCACCGCGACCACGCCTGCCAGTCCAGCCGGCACTGTGGCAGGAACGTAGGCTGAACCGTTCCAAATGACTTCCCACGCCACGACTGCGCCATCGGATTTGAGCGCCAGGCTGTGATCGGCTCCCGCCGCCACGGCGACCACGCCAGTTAATACAGCCGGCACGGTGGCAGGAACGTTGGCTGAACCGTTATAAATTTTTCCCCATGCCGCGACTGTGCCGTCGGATTTGAGCGCCAGGTTGTGCGTGCCTCCCGCCGCAACCGCCATCACGCCAGTCAATCCAGCCGGCACGGTGCTTTGGCCATAAGAATTGTCTCCCCACGCCACGACTGTGCCGTTGGATTTGAGCGCCAGGCTGTGCAAGCTTCCCTCCGCCACGGCGACCACGTCAGTCAATCCAGCCGGCACGGTGACAGGAACGTAGCCACCAATGCCATTGTTCCAAATTCTTCCCCAGGCCACGACCGTGCCGTTGGATTTGAGCGTCAGGCCGTGACCGCTTCCCCCCGCCACGGCGACCACGTCATTCAATCCAACCGGCTCGGTGCTTTGGCCATAGTCGTTATTTCCCCACGCCACGACTGTGCCGTCGGATTTGAGCGCCAGGCTGTGATAGATTCCCGCCGCCACCGCGACCACGCCAGTCAATCCAGCCGGCACGGTGCTCTGGCCCTCATAGTTCCGTCCCCACGCCACGACTGTGCCGTCGGATTTAAGCGCCAGACTGTGATAGCCTCCCTCCGCCACCGCGACCATGCCTGTCATTCCAGCGGGCATGGGCACGATGCTTTGGCCAGAAGCCTCGGATCCCCACGCCAGGATTGTGCCATCGGATTTGAGCGCCAGGCTGTGATAGATTCCCGCCGCCACGGCGACCACGCCAGTTAATCCAGCCGGGAGGGTGCTTTGGCCCGAACCGTTATTTCCCCACGCCACCACTGTGCTGTCTGATTTGAGCGCGAGGCCGTGAGAGCCTCCTGCCGCCACCGCGACCACGCCAGTCAATCCAGCCGGCACTGTGGCAGGAGCGTAGCCTAAACCGTTCAAAATTGATCCCCACGCCACGATTGTGCCGTTGGACTGGAGCGCCAGGTTTTGAGCGTATCCCGCCGCCACCGCGACCACGCCAGTCAATCCAGCGGGCACGGTGCTCTGGCCCTCATAGTTCCGTCCCCACGCCACGACTGTGCCATCGGATTTGAGCGCAATGCTGTGAGAGCTTCCTGCCCCTACCGCAACCACGCCATTCAATCCAGCCGGCACAGTGCTTTGGTGCGATCCGTTGTCTGCCCACGCGTTGTCTGCCCACGCCAGGACTGTGCCGTCGGATTTGAGCGCCAGGCTGTGAGCGCCTCCCGCCGCAACTTGCGAAAAGCGCGTGCCTGGTTCGAGGTAAGAAATGACGTGGTTGCCCCAACCGACGACCGTGCCCGCGCCGGCCAGCGCATTCAGGGAAGCCAGCGCCAGCAGCACAACGAGACTGGTGTTTTTGTCTGTTTTGTTTTTCACAAGCTTTTCCTGGTTTTGGTTTCAATTACACATTACACATGCGCGTCGCAGGAGAAAACGGACATTGGAGGTTCGTGATAACACATTGCTGCACTCTCTGCTTCACGGACCGCGGCCAGCCTGCGGCTATCGGGTAAGTGCTGCTTGCGTTTCCGATTGAAGCAATGCTTTCGCTTCCTTATGCGGAGCATCGCCTGCTCCGGCCCGCATTCTTTCACTCTGCTAGAACAGAGTGGCGGAGTTGCCGTCGAGGATGCCGATGCTGCTGGTGCCGTCCAGATACAGTGTGCCGGAGTTGTACAGTGGATTCTCGTTTTCATACTCTTCACCGGCCCTTGTCACCAAAGATGAAGAGATAGAGCGGGTCGAAATCAGGGAACACTCTGGCGTAATGTCCGTGATCCTGAACGACGTATTTCATGCAGAGGAGGCCGTCGCCGTCAAAGTCAACCAATTCTAACGCCTCCAGAGCTCCTGCCTTATCCACGACATTGCTCCAAAAGAACGCCTCCAAACTCCGGTCGGGATAATCCAAGGCCGCCTCTTCCTGGATCGCATAGGCGTCTGCTCCGGTCGGCAGGGCTTCCACCTCAGTTTCGGTAAAAGCATATATGTCGAAGGTTTGGAACGGTGTTGGACAATCGGGTTTCTGCGGAACCGCCGCAGAACAGGTCACGACAATCCCAAATGCCATTAACCCGACGAAGGTTCTGACGAGAATTTGATTGTTAATGAGGTTTGATGCCGCGCGGTTCAAACACGAGAGACCCGGCAGAATATTGATGATGAATGGTTTCATAGTTGGTTCATGCAGTAGCTTTCACTCCGTACCTAAGCGGCGAGAACAAAAGGTTACAACCTTTCGGGAATCTCCCTTTTAATGGAAAGGTGTGGCGTGCTGTCTCAGCGCGCCGGACGATGCAGGGAAGCTTCCCAATGGCGGTCGGCCTGGAGCAGCGCGGTGAGAACGCCAAGCCCCATCTGGAAACGTTTTCGGCCGCGCATGTAAGCGATTGAGCCGAAGGGATACGCGGGATTGGCCGCTCTATTGCGCCGTCTTTTTCCGAGATTCCGCCTCTTCGATCTGTTTCCAAGTGGGTGCGGTCCAGAAGTGGATCCGGCCTTTCGTGTTCGAGGCCCCGATGGTGTTTCCGTCGGGAGAAAATGCCCCAGAAAGGAAGTGCGACCCGTCTTGCTCTCCGGCCAGAGTCGCCACTTCTTCGTGCACATGCAGGTCCCACACTTTGATGGCGTCCCTCCCGCTGCTGCCCGCCGCCACGCGCTGTCCGTCAGGAGAAATCATGACGGAATAAAAGCCGTGCAAAGCGCCGCTCAACAACGCCCGGCGTGTCAGCGTCTCCGTATCCCAGAGCTCCACAGTCCCAATTTGGCTCGCCGCGGCAAACGTTTTGCCATCCGGCGAGAGTGTCACCGAGAGGATGCCGCTCTGGCCTTTGAAGCGCCTCGGCTTGTCCGGATCATGAATCGGGATCAGAGCACAAAGTCCATCCCGGTACGCTATGCCTAGCAACTGTGCCGCCGAACTGAACGTCCAGCAGTCGTTCGTGAAGACCGGCCACTGGCGTATCTGCTTCCAGGTTGAGACATTCCATTCCGTGACCGGATCCCGAAAGTCATGCGTCAGGACTGTCCCGCCATTGAAAGCAAATCTCGTCGAGAGGCGTGCCGCAAAGTTTGTAACCATGCGCTGCTCTTGCACATCCCAGCAGACCAAGGTCCCCCCGTTGGTCCCTCCGTTGCCAGTCGCGAGGAGCCACCGCATGTCTGGCGAAAAAGCGAACGCGTAAATGTTCGTTAATGGCAGGGCTGGTTCGCTGATCAGTTGGAAGGTCGTCGGATCATAGAACCTGAGCCGGCCGCTTTTTTCGAGGGCGAGCAATCGGCCATCCGGTGAGTACCCCCACGAACGTGAAGTCCCGTCCTGTGGTATCCGATACTCAGCCGGCCGGTTCGTCGAGGCAGTGAGGTCCCACAGAATCACCGAACCATCCTTGCCGCCGCCAGCCAGCCAACGACCGTCCGGCGACACGTCAATTGTCCATAACTCACCGCCATGGCCGCGCAGAGTCCGAATGGGCTGGCGAGATTCAAAATTCCAGAGGCGGACCGTTCGGTCCGCGCTGGCAGAAGCGAGAGTTTTGCCATCCGGCAAGAACTTCAAGCAACTGACCCAAGCTCGGTGGCCTTCCAGTGATCCGAGAAGTTGACGTGTTCGTACATCCCATAACTTGATCGTGCGTTCCGCATAAGCGCCGGCCGTAACGAGGGTTTCTCCGTCCGGAGAGAACTCCAGCGCGGTGGTGTCCTCGTCCGCGACACGAAAGGGGCGGTGCGATCTGCCATTGGCGTCAGTCACCTGGACAAAACCAAGCGCGATGTCGGCGAATCGATTTCCATCGCGGCTGATGGCTAAGAATGGGCAGTTCATAACTGCTACGTTGCCGAGGTTAGCGGTAAAACTTGTGATCGACTTACCCTGAACAGGATCCCAAATGGTGACGTTGTTTGACCGCCTTATGTCCGCGGTAAAGAGCCTTCCATCACCCGAGAAGGCGAGGCTCTTGACGTAAGCGGCAGCGGGGAGGCGATGCATTTCCTTTCCGCTCCGAGCGTCCCAAAGCACAATGTTGCCCGGGCGATTGGATGCGTTGTAGAAGGCCAGCGTGTCGCTGTTGGGTGCGAACGAGATCCGGCTCCCGGGAAGATCTTCAAGATCTTCAAAGCTCGAAAGCAACTGGCGTTTACCAACGTCCCAGATGGTCACTTCATTTGGGAAAATCCCTCCGACTGCGAGCAAATTTCCATCGCCCGAGAATGAAACCGAGTGGATCGAATTGGACCGCTTGCACAGGGTGAAGGCCTCGTCGCCCTGGCAGAACTGCCAGAAGTAGCGCCATTCCCACCCCCGCAGGTCTTCTTCCCCTAGCTGAGGCCGATGTCTGTTCAACAGTTCCTGGGCACGGTCAAGCTCGCCCGCCGCCAGCGCCACTTGGAGCAGCTTCATGTCGGAGGCGTAGGCCTTTCTTCGCGCGGCCAGGGTCTGAGCCTCAGCGTCCTGGCGCATGCGAAGCTCGCTGGCTCTAGCTGCTTCAGCCCGCTGCCGCTGGCGTGTTTGGTCGCGCTCAGCTGTTTCGGCGCGTTGACGCGTTCTCCGCTCCTTAAGGAACAACCAGGTCGATAGTCCCAACCCAATCACCAGCGCCGCCGCTATCGCGCTCGCTGCAGCAAAGGCCAGCTTGTTGCGCCTGAGCAGCTTCTGGAATCGATATAGCTGGCTCGGCGGCCGAGCCGTCACAGGCTCATTGTTCAGATATCGCTGAATGTCGGAGGCGAGGTCATTGGCGGTGTCGCAACGGCGCGCGCGGTCTTTCTCCAGGCACTTCATCACGATCCAGTCCAGGTCACCCCTAATCTGGCTAACCAATTTAGGCAGCTCCATTTGCCGCCGCCTGGCTACCGTCGTTTGCTCCTCGGCTGTTAGCGCGCTGATGCGTGTGGATGGACGCGCCGGTTCCTGTTCGCGAATAATCCGGCGGACCTCATCCAGACTTGCCTCGATCAGCATTTTGCCGTCGAAGGGAGTCTTGCCCGTCAGTAATTCGTACAAAAGCACGCCCAGCGAATAAATGTCGCTGCGGGTATCAATATCCAAGCCGCTCATTTCGGCCTGCTCCGGGCTCATGTAAGCCGGCGTGCCAATAAACTGGTGCAGTTGTGTATAGACCGTCTTTTCCGTCAGTTCCTGCTGAGTCGCCTTGGCAATCCCGAAATCTATGACTTTCGGAACCGGTACCCCGTCGTGCAATGTCACAAGGATATTCGAAGGCTTGATATCGCGGTGGATGATTCCCTTTTGGTGCGCGTGCTGGATCGCGCGGCAAATTTGGATGAACAGTTCCAACCGTTGGATCGTGAGCAAATTATTCTGGTCGCAGTAGTCGGTAATTCTGATCCCGCGCACCAGCTCCATCACAAAATAAGGCCGGCCGGCCGCAGTCGCGCCGCCGTCGAAGACCTTGGCAATGTTCGGATGGTCCATCAACGCCAGCGCCTGCCGCTCCGCTTCGAACCTGGCAACGACCTGCCGGGTATCCATGCCCAATTTGACAATCTTGAGCGCCACTCGGCGCTTGACCGGTTCGCACTGCTCGGCCACGTACACCACGCCAAACCCGCCTTCGCCAACTTGTTCGAGCAGCTTGTAGCGGCCAATGTGATCGCCTGGTTTTTCGATGGGCGCCACGGACAGGACCATGGTCTGGACACCCGGCGCGAGCCTCTGAGCGTCGCGTTCTTCCGGAGACGCAGAGCCAGCCAGGGCACGGGAGAGTCCCTGAACAGGGATCATCTCGGACGCGATTATTTTTTTATGAGCGTGGAGGAGGGCGTCCACGAGGTCGCGAAGTTCGCGGTCGTGACCGCATAGTTTGTCGAGATAAGCCGCGCGCTCATGAGCCGGTATCTCCAAAGCGGCATCAACAATCGCCTCTTCAGGATTTGGAGGCGTATTCATGGAAAGTGATTTCCAGCACCCATTTCACCAATCGTTCACTGTTCAACACGCTGTTGTTCTAGCTGTACCTAAGCTTTCTCAGCAGATGGTTACAATCATTTCACAAGCTTAACGTCGCGAACAGATGCCGGATTTCCTCATTGGCGTCTTCGGGGTTATCCACCGTGGCCGCGACTTCCTCGCGCAGAAGCTCCCGGTAACGACGACGCAACCGGTGAACTGTGACCTTCACATTGCTTTCGCTCATCCCGAAGCGCTGGCCCAGTTCCGCGTAAGAATTGCCTGTTTCTTCGCCGCTGAGGAGCCCCTTTAGAGCCTGGAAAAGTGGGCCTTTGTCGGAAGCGCAGAACTCCTTCTCCAGGCGGCTCAGGACCTGGCTCAGCAAAGCCAGTGCCCAACGCCGCTCGAAAGCTTTTTCCGGCGACATCCCATCCACCGGCTCAGCAAGAAAGCGATTTTCCGTATTCTGCGCGTCAAATGAAACCAGTTCCTGACCGCCACCACGCTTGAGCCGGCGGGCTCGGTCCCATTCATTTGCGAGAAAGCCTTTCAACGCCACCAACAGAAATGATCGAAACTTGGCTTTTTCCTGTTTGACTCCTTTGAGGTAACCTTTGTGCACCAGCCGGGCCAGGAATTCCTGTGTCAAATCCTCGGCATCCTCCGGAGTATGTCCGAGCCGGCGAATATAGTAGTACAGCGGATACCAATAAGTTTGGCACAGGCTCGAGAGCGAGGCCTCTGCCGTTGGGTCATTCGAATCGGCAGCGTGCAGCACGGAAGACCACTGGGTAGTTTTGAACCAGGCATCACCTGATTCCGTGCCAGAAGTGCCGGGGCGTGATTCGTCGTGCATTTAATCTGGAGAGACGTTTCACTCTGTCAGCGCCAACGTATCTTAGCAACACATCGTTGTGTCTCGTGCGTGGTGCGAGGCCGGCTCCCGGGCCCGCAGTAAATATGATCACGATCTCCACTGCATGATTGTCAGGTCGCTACGAAAATGGCTCGGAAAAGTGCTCGGAAAAGTGTCAGCAAAAACGTCAGCAAAGGTGTAATACCAGTGCTCGGTCGGGTAATGACAGTGTTAGCTTGTGTTGCTCAACAAATCTGGCATCTTTTGCCTTGAAACGACGCTTGAGGCGACCGATTCCGACCCTCGCCTCCAACCGCAACTGCGGCTTCGATAAGGAGATACGCCGGGCGGAACGGCCACTGTCAGTGAAACTGTCAGTAAACCGGCGGTTGGCACGGCCACTCGCCAGGATTCCGCAGAATTCGCTGAAACTCGCCCATTACTGCTTAACGCAGTGAAGGCGGACAAGGGCACGATTCATGACAACGATCATGAAGACGCGTTTCATCCTGTTCCGCCGCGCGGGAGTTTTCTACTACGAGGACACCAACACCGGCCAGCAACTGAGCCTCCGCACCAAAATCGAAAGCGAAGCTCTCACCCTGCTTCACGTCAAAAACGAATCGCACCGCCAGCCCGTTCTGAATCGTCAGATCGCGCGCACCTACCTCGCCGCCACCGACTCGGAAGCAGCCACACGCACCTGGCAAGTGCCGATGGACGAGATGGGCAAGACGAAGACCGGCGCGACTCGCACTCGCCACCTCTGCGCGATGAAAGACAAAGCCTTCAATCTCATCCGCAACCTTCCCATCCTGGAAACCCAATCCATGCACTTTCTGAAAGTGCTGGAGGCCGGAGGCATCTCGACCAACGTGTTTTTGCGCCGTGTCCATAACTTCGCGCTCGATATGAACTGGCTGCCCTGGCCGGTGCTGCCGAAAAAGCAGTGGCCGAAAGTGCGCTTCGGAGAGAAGCGTGCCGTCACCGCCGCCGAACACCAGGCCATCGTCAGCGGCGAAGCAAACCCCGAACGCCGCGCATTCTACGAATGTTGCTGGCACCTCGGCGGCGCACAGTCCGACGTGGCCGAACTCAGCGCTGAAGACATCGACTGGCAAAATCGCGTGGTGAGCTTCCACCGCAACAAGACCGGTATGGCCTCAATCATCCGCTTCGGCGCAGAGCTTGAACGTGTGTTCTCCTCTCTGCCGCACACCGGGGCGCTCTTCCCGAAGTTGAAGCCGATGCGCGAAGCCCACCGCTCGACCGAGTTTCGGCGATGCTGCCGCCGCCTGGGCATCACCGGCATCACGCTGCATAGCTACCGCTACGCATGGGCGGAACGCGCCAAGACCTGCGGCTATCCGGAGCGTTTCGCCCAGGAAGCCCTCGGCCACAACAGCAAAGCCGTCCATCGCGCATACGCTCGGAAAGCGCAGGTGGTAATTCCGACGCTGGAGGACTACGAGAGGAAACTCACCTCGGCAACAGAGTCCAATGTCCTGCCGATACCGGCGGCAGTGGGTTGATCGCGTTAGAGGCTGAAAATACCGCATTGCATAGCAAAGACGCAGCGTCCAGGGCTCTGCGGCAGGCACGAGCGGCCGACTTACTTCGCGCCGGCGTAAGGTAGCCTAAATTCCGTCATACCACTTGTGCGGGACACCTGCGGCATTCGTCATTTACCACATTGTTTCTCAGCGAACTCCAGCTTGGCAACCTCGGTTTCAGTCAGAGCGGCACGCGATGGCTTTAGCGCCTCAACAACTGCCGCATAGTCCTTCGTGCGCCAGGCAGCTTCGGCTTTTCTGCGCGCTTGCTCCAATTGCGTTTCGAGCGCGTAGTCTTTGGCTAGCTCCTTGCGTTGAAGTCTGAGATGCAGGAACAGTTCTTTGTCATTCAAGATGCCGATGCAGTGTTGAAAGAGTTCCGCCAGTTTGCGGACTCCTTCGGCTACGCCTTGCATTGTGTGCGTCGCGTAGTTCCTATATCGCTCGCCGCGTTTGCGGTCAACCAAGCGAAGGACTTCGGAGAGAGAGTAATTGTCCGTGGGCGAAGATGCGGACTCAATCTCAAGCCCGATCTCAAAAGACTGCCGACCGTGATAGACGTTGACGCCAGCCGTCGGTGATTCAAACCGCACGAAAGTCGCCTCAGAGCGCACGCAGCGGAAGCCCGACGTTTCCAAGAAGGAAAACTGCGTCTTGACTTCTTCGGCGAACCGGTAAAGCGACCTATCGGTGATGCGTTCAGTAGCCATAGTCATTTAGCCTGCGGCATCCAATAACCAGTGTTAGCATCAAAGTTCCATCCACGGTCTCGGAGTAGATTTCGTTCTGCATTCAAGAACTGACCGCTTGTATCACCAACAGACGCGTCACGAATTGGCAAACCGCGGTTCATTTCTTGACGAATCACGCCTGAGTTCCTTTGCCAATTGGCCTTCGGGCTTCCTAAATTGGGCGTCAACCGATCCAGCAAAGACTTTTCTCCGGTTCCTAGCTCTTGAAGGTCTGGAACCCGTCCGATAACCGTGGTTGTCTCCTTCGTGACAAACCTTCTGGCAGCTTTTATTCCCACCGTCAACAGTTTCGCTCCCCCAAGAGCGTAGGGTGCCCATTCGCCTACTCTGTAGGAAGTCAAACACGGGTCTGCGTAGTCGGTACCTAGCTCTTTCCTAGCCCAGCTTGATACTCCAAACGTTACGCTGTCGCTAAAACCCGCCCAGGCCTGTAACGCGCTGATTTCAACATCGTTCCAATCCCAACTAATGAGGCCGGTATCGTCAGCACGAGTTAACGGATTGCCATCAACGTATCCAAAAACACTAGTGCCTCCTTCGAGTCCGATCGGGTCTGCTTCGATGTAACGCCCGAGCGACGGGTCGTAATCGCGCATCAGGTTGTAGTTGAGGCCGGATTCAACGTCGTAATACTGCCCCGGGAAGCGAAGGTTGTGAGTTACGCTATGCGAGCCAACAGAACGCATCTCCACAACTCGGTAAAATTTGGTTTCCGAGTTCCCCGCGCCGGAATCGGCAAAGACGAACGGAGCCGCGTTGGTGCTAAGCGATGCCCAGTTTCCGCCGCCGAGATTCGTCGAAACCTGCACGACGTAACTGATACCCGTATTTCCGGAGACGCTGAACTCGAACTGCCCTTGGCCGTCAAATCCTGCCTGCGTCAACACCGTATAGAGCGGCTCCCCAAACGGTAGCTGGTCACGCTGCCACACCACGGCCTGCGTTGCGTCCGTCAGCTTCTGCGGCGTGTTCAAGTGGTCGCAATGGATAAAATACGCCGTGCCGTCGCTTTCGATTTGCGCCAGCGGCATGTCATCCAGCCAGACGTACTCGCGCAGCATTGCTCCGGTCGTGCCGTCAGATTCGCCGATAAGGTGGCTTTGCTGGTCGTAGTGAAAGTGGGTGACGTTTGTCCCTATCGCTTTGACCAGCCGCTGGCCGAGAGCGTTGTATCGGTACGTTGCCACTACCTGCCCGCCAACGGTCAGTGCGCTGAGGCGATTTCGGCTGCCGTAACCGTAGCCGAAGACGCCCGCCGCTCCTCGGTCATCGTTCTCAATGTTCCCGGTGGCAGAGTAAGTGAGGGCGCGAATCCCGCCGCTGCCCTGGATGGATTCAAGCCGGTTCGCATCCGGCGGATAGATGAAGCGGTTGCTTTTGCCCCCAGCGACTTGCAGGACGCGGTTGCCTACACCGTCATAGCCGTAACTGACGCTCCCGTAGACTCCGGCGGCGTTGGTTAGCCGGTAATTGACGTCGTAATCAAAGCTCTGACTGCGCGCGGAGTCGAGAAGGTCGCTAATCGCGGTGATGTTATTCGCCGCGTCGTAGGCCAAACCAAGCGCCTGAATGTTCGTATTGCTGGAAGAAGTATCGATCCCGACCAGTCGGTAATCCAGGTCGTACACGCTGCGCCGAATCAGCCCATTGCCGTAGGTAAAGCCGGCTACCGGCCCGAACGGGCGGTAAGAGATGTCGCTCGCGAGCACCACCGGAGCCGCGGAGGCGGAGGAACGAAAAGCAACCGAGTTCACCCGACCGAGGCTATCTCGCCCGTAGGTGATGATGTGCCCGGACGGATAGGTGACGCCGGTCACGCGGTCGGCAATGTCATACGTGTAGGCGGTTCCGTAAGTTATGTTCCCGATGGTGCGCGTGGTCGAGGCGAGGTCTCCCCGTTCGTTGTAGCTGAGCGCCGTGCTGCCGGTCTCATCAGAAAATCCCGTGAGTCTGCCGATACCCCTGTTGCCGCCATTCGTGTCATCGTAGCGGTAGGTGATGTCTTCTTGTGGCGATGAAGGAAAGGACTCCGCGGTCAGGCGGTTGAGTGCGTCGAAGCTGCGCTGCGTCACTACGCCGCGCGCATCCACCTGCGAAACACGGTTGCCTGCCTCGTCCAGCGTGTAAACCGTCCTGCCCCGGTCAGGGCTGCTCTCCTGAATTGTTTGGCCGAAACCGTCTTGGATGTAACGCGTAACCAGCGACCGAGGATCGGCAACCGAAGACAGGTTGTCCTGCTCATCGTAACCAAACTGCGTGGGAATGTTGAGCGGGTCGAACGTTGCCATCAGGCGATTCAGACCGTCGAAGGCCTGCTTCGTCGTGTTGCCTAGCCCGTCCTTGGTTGATAACCGGTTGCCGTCCGCGTCGTACCCGAAGCTGTTCGTTTGCGAGGCTGCGCCGATTGCTCGCAACAATCGGTCAATCGGGTCAAACACGTGCCTCTGTATTCTTGCGAGGCTTCCGTCGGCAGCCCTCACGTTCTGCTCAATGACGTTTCCGTTTCCATCACGGACGAAGGTAATACTTTCGCCCAGTGCGTTGCTCACCGATTGCAGCCGGTGCGCCGGGTCGTAATGGTAGCCGAGCTTTGAACCGTCCGGCAACGTGACCGAAGTCATCTGCCCTAACACGTCATAAGAAAACGCGGTGAGCGCATTGCCCAAGGCCGCTAACACCTCTTGCGTCAGCAGCCGCCCGCGCAAATCGTAGCCGAACCGATTGGTGACTCCGTTTGGGTCAATCATCGCCCGCAGCAGACCACGGGCATCGTAGGCCAAGAACTGCGTCACGTGCCCAAGCGGGTCGGTGACCGTGGCGAGGTTTCCGCTGGCATCGTAGATGTTTCTCGTGGTTGCCGTGACGTCCCGCCTCGGCCGCGTGACCGTTAGCACCTGCCCAACATCATTGTAAGTAAACGTCCAGACACGAGTGAGCCCGCTTGTCGAATACGGCGCTTCATTGGTACTCGCATCCGTTTCCGTCCGAGTCAAAAGGTTCCCCGCGTCGTCATACGCTAAATCCGTCGTCGCCCGCGGCGCGACGATTCTCAGCGGCAGGTGAAAAACTGGGTCATACGTGATCACCGTTACCCGTTCCTGCGGCGTGCCGGCGGCCTGAGTGATGTTCGTCGGCTGCCCACGGCCGTCATTGATATACTTGGTCAGATTGCCGTTCCAATCCGTCGCGCTCGCGAGAAAGCCGTTACTGTCATAGCTGTGCAGTGAGACCGCCGCCGAAACATTCGCTGTTTCAATGCGATGAATCTCAGCAACCTTCGGCACGCTTTCGCGAACGATAAAACGGTAAAACTCCACGCCTCCGAGCGCATTGGTCACCCACCGGCTGCCGTCCGCGTCCTCGTAGCCAATCGTGGCTCGCTCCGCCCCTCCGGCGCGCTGGCTGGAGGTTGCACGTCCCTGCGAGTCATAAGTCCAACTCGTAAACCGGCTGCCGCTTTCGTCGATTACAGCGGTGAGCGCGAAAGGCAGACCCGAAGCTTCGTACAGATAAGAATTGCTGGTTTGAGGGCTCGTCGAATAGGTCGCGGCTGCCAACCTGTCGAGCATCTCGCCGCTTTGCCCGCTCGCAGTGTAGTCGTAGCTCGCGACCAGCCCGCCGGGCACGGTCATGGATGCAAGTAAACTGCCCTGATAATCAAATTGCAGCGTGCGTCCGAAGGAATCGGTTACGAATGACAGACGATTTTGGGTGTCATATTCCAAGCTCTGCGTGTAGCCGCCGCGACTTCTTATCGCAGTCAGCCGCAAATGGCCGGAGTCGTTTGTTCGGTAAAGCTCGATGGTGTCGTCGCCGTCAGTCAGTTGCCATCCGGAATCTGTCGTCGTAAGTCGCACATCCACGTCGCTATCGCTGCCCCACCCGCCAGCGATTGCGCGGAAAGTGAGTATTTGGCCATTGGCGCGCTCGGCAACCGCCAGCGGCATTCCCTCCGCCGAGACGGTGATGATTAGAAAGCGGTCAAAAGTCGAACGCCAACGCTGTCCCAAGCTAACCGCCTGGACATTCGTTGCAGCCAGACTGTTGTAATACCGGACAAACTGAAGCGAGTGTTCACCCGCCGTTCGAAAGTCGGTGACTTTGTCGAACATGTTGCCGCTGCCGATGTCGATCGGATCGCCCTGGCAACAATTGGAGGGGTCATCCTTTTGTCCGTCGTTTTTGTGCGTCTGCTGCGGCTCGGCCGGACAAATGACATCGCCATTTGCGTCACGCCTGCACACCGTAACCCTGAAACTTTGGCTGGCACTGAGCGGTGGAACGCCATCGTCGGTGACGCGAACGGTGATCTGGTAGGTCGCCATCGCCTGTGCCTCGCTGGGTGTCCAGACGAACGTCCCGCCGAGATCGATGCTTGAGCCGTAGGGCGCGCCGGCGTCGAGGCTGTAAGCCAACTGATTCGCCGGCACATCATCATCGGTTGCTCCTACGTTGAAAGCCAGGATGCTTCCCACGACAACGGTTGTGTCTCCAATCGATGGTAGTTTGGGAGGTGTATTGGGGATCGCGGTCAGCTCGAGGACGATTTCCGCGTGTCCACTCGTCGGCTCGCCTGTGGACAATTGAGGGTCGATATAAACAAAACCCCCAGACGCCGCGATTAACGAAACAATCGTGTCCTTCGGTATTATTCCAGAGGCATCAGTACGGCTATTAAGCGTGAGCATGTCCCTGCCAGCAACAACCCGCCCACCGACTGATAGTTCCATGTCGGCGACTCCCACGATATGTCCGTCTTTGTCCAATTGCCCTGCCAGCGAAGCTGAAATCGTGTACGAGACAGGCCTAGTCGTTCGAAACGTGATCGGTTCTCTTCCGTACACGCCCTGCTCAAAAACACCATCATATGTATTGGCGCTGTAGTCGGTAATGATGGAAAAGCTGGCCGAATCGCCGTCGCCCGAGAACGTATAGAGCGCCGACAACGAGCCTCCGTAGAACCCGTCAATGGTGAAAGAATCAAACGCCGGTAGCGTGCTGCCGGAAAAAACTCCCGACGACCGACGAGCACCTGTGGTTCTGTCCCCTGCGACTACTTCGCGGCTAAAGCTGACATCGGTGAGAAGCTGCGCCGCGCCCGAACACGACAGGGCGCGAAACGCCAAAACCGCAACCAAGAAAGTCCAGGACATTCTTAAGACCGACCGCTTCGACTCGGGCAGCGCCATAAACGTAGACACAACAGCATCACTTGAAAGTTCACGCTTTGAGTCAACAGAAGCGTAGTTCCGCCGCGCACCGGTTGCAATGCAGATTCCCTATCGATCACCGGGCGTAGCCTCCCGTTGCACGCGCCCCTTCACGCAGCCGTCCGCGACATCTTCTGACCAACGGGAAACGCTTTGAACGAGGCATTGCTTCGGGTAATAGTGGCCTCATGGCCTATCTCAGCTTTGCCATCTCCGCCCTGGCTTTGATGCTTTCCGGCACGGTTGCCTGGCTGACGCTGTTCCGGCGCGGCACATTGAAAATCACTCGGCCGGCATTTATTGCGTTTCGTTACGATGTGGACAAAGACAACCAATCTTTGCCGAAGATATTCGTTCGCGCGCTTTTGTACAGCACCGGTAAGCGAGGGCATGTCGTTGAAAACATGTATCTCATCGTCCGCTTCGGCAAGGAGCGCCGAACATTCAACGTTTGGGGGCACGGTGATGAGAAACTGTCTCGCGGCAGTGGGCTGTTCATTGGAGAAACGGGTGTCGCGGCCAACCACCATTTCAATCCTGTGTCCGATTCACCGGCATTTGAGTTCTTGCCGGGGGAATATGAAGTTTCGGTTTTTGCGACATTGCCGGGACGGCAGAAGCCTCTCCACCTCCACACGGTCACTCTGGAATTTGAGGAACCCATGCGCGTAACCAGACAGAACGCAGACGCGTCGATTTGGTTTGACTGGCAGCCCGAGGCAAATCGCTATCACGCGCACAGTGAAGTCCGACGCCGGACGATTCCTTAACCAGCCGCCGCCTCGGAAACGGCTCGAAATGGGGCGTGGCCATTCGTAGTGGCATCGCAAGACCGGCTCCTCAGCCGTGCATTCTGCTTGTGCCAGTGCTGATTGATGGCGGTGGTGGCGCGCACCAGCCAGTTACGGTCTTTGGCCAGTTCCAGCACGTCGGATGTTGCGAAGAACTTGATGGAATTTGCGAGCGGGTTGCCAAGGGGCTTCAGGAGGCGCGTGGCAACCAAGATTGGAACGTCGTGCGATTGGCAGCCTAGCACCCAGGCCACTTGCTCAGCCGTCAGCCGCGCCGGAACTTGCCCGAGCAGCGCCAGGAACCGGTGTTGATCGTCTCGCATACTAAAAGAGAAGTCGTGCTCCGCCCCTAAAACCGAACGGCTCGCGTCTAAAAAGCATCGCGGCATTCTTCGCCGCAAGGTCACCCATCGCCCCGGCGAATGCGGGCGGCTGCTTCTGTTTTACCCGGTGCATCGTGATGCGTTTGCCGAGCTCGGCGTTGTGTCCGTCAGATTGCCGCCTCCAAGCGCTGCGACGTTTCGCTTCGCGCAACTTCGTGCCAGGCGCAGCCTGTCACTTTCGTTGCTGATGCTTCGCTTCAACTCTGCATCCCTTTCCGGCCGCCGTTTCTCCTCCGGCGGGTGTCATCCGCTCCCATGACGTGGCGAGGAGCGGGAATGAACCCGCCCGAAACAGGAGAAACTAAACATGACATCCACAACCTCGAAATTCCCGCTCGGCCAGACCTGCATCACTCCCGCCGCGCAAGAAACCCTGAACCCAATGGACATCGTCCGCTCGCTTGCCCGCCACGCCGGCGGAGACTGGGGCGAGTGTGGCAAGGAAGACTGGGCGGAGAATGAACTCTCCCTCAAAGAAGGATTCCGCCTGTTCTCGGTTTACCGCGACAGCCGGGGCACCCGGTTCTGGATTATCACGGAAAGTGACCGCAGCGTGACCACAATCCTGCTGCCCGAGGACTACTGAGTCTGCCTGCCGTTGCGGCCTTTGGGCTGCGGCGGCAACGCCTCTTAAGCACGATTGGCCTCGGAGATGTTCATGGTCGGCGAGATTATTCCTCCGCCATTTCTTCGCCTGTCATGTGCTCACGCGCACCGTGGCGGATATGCAGGATTCGCACCTTCTTTCCCACGACATCGAAGAGGATGCGGTACGCATACTGACGCTTGCCGTGGATCAGCTGGCGGATTTCATGGTCGAACAAGCCGCTCTCAGGAGCGATCGGGCAGCGTTCGGGAAATGTCTCCAACGTCAGGAAGGCGGCGAGAGCACGGTTGTACCATGCGGCAGCTTCCACAGGCGCGCGCTCGGCAATCCACAGGTAAGCGTCTTCAAGCTCGCCCTCCGCGGAGGGCATGATGAGCACCTCGTATTTCACGAGATCTTCGGTATGCGGTGCTTCGCCCGGATGGCGTCTAGTGCCTGTTTCACCGGACGACCTTTACCTGCCTGTGCTTCCGCCAATCCGCGCCGGATTCCTTCCACCGCCTCCCCCCGTTCGGCCTTATCAGCCAATTCCTGGAATGCGTCCGCCGAGAGCACGACCAGTTCGGCCATGCCGTTGACGGTCAACACCTCGGGATGGCCTGTCTTCTTAAGCCTCGCCACATGCGCCTTGGCGTTGCGCTGAAAATCGGAAAGTGAATGGATGTCTTCGGTTCTAATCATAGGCTTTCTCCTGAAACATTCAATTAACAGCTAATTACATGCTACCACAGCCCGCCTGGCAAGTAAACCGGAAATCCGCTGCGGGCATCGTGCCATGTCGGGAAGCGCCCTTCTGTCGCCGCGACGATGTCCTATTCCTGCCCGTCCTCCTCACCACTGTCGGTGACTTCCGCGGCCGCCCGGCTGCTTCCGTCCAGAGCGCCCTGCCTGGACTGAACTCCGTGAAGCGCTTTTCCAGTACGCTGTGCTCCGGGTGAAGCTCGCGGGTTGCGCCAGGTCGGTGCCATCGCAGGCTCTGTCACAGCCCCGGCTTTTGCAACCCCGGCTCGCATCAACTCCCATCGCACGCTCCTTTCTCCGTTTACGGGGTGAATTCCTCTTCCGGTCTTCGGTGAGAAGAGGGAATCACCCCTCCTCAAAAACGGAGAAAGACAATGGAAAAGCAAAAACCAGTTCACGAAGTCCACTACGGCCAGATAAAGGCCGCTATCTGGAGGAATCAGACCGAGCACGGCGTCCGCCACAACGTCACCGTCACTCGCATCTACAAGAAGGACGACCAGTGGAAATCCACCGACTCGTTCGGCCGCGACGATCTGCTGCTCGTCGCCAAGGTGCTCAACGACGCCCACAGCTGGATCTGCCAGCAACAACCGGAGGCGTAAAGCCTCCCCGCGTCGGCGGGCAGCGTGCTCGCCGGCGCAATTGCATCTTAACATTTCATACGGAGATTTTCCCATGACCATTTCCAAAGACATCCTTTCCAAAATCGACATCGACGATTTGCTCGAACAGCGCAAACAGGTGGCTATCATCTGGTGCGTAGAAGACGTGCAGGAGATGCGCCCCGACCTCAGCGAAGACCAGGCGTTCGAAGTCCTTCTCGAATGCAAGCGCGCTCACGACGGTGAAATCGGCTTTACTTGGACGCTCATTCAGGAGATAGCGAGTGATATGTTTCCTCGCAGCCGATAGGAGCAGACCGCAGACGCCCACGGCCACAATCTGGCCGTGGGTGCAATTCCAGCGTTCCGTGCGACCGCTTCGCGGAGAGCGCGTTGACTCACTGCACAACAGGGTAAAAACCGTTGCTTCCAACGTGGGCAAACCGGTAGCGTCTCCTCTGAAGATGGATCAGCTCATTAAGCTCGTCCGCACGTATCGGTTGTCGGACGGTCTGGCCGAACGGCTGCAATTGGCCAACGAGATTTTCAGGCTCATCGAACCGAGGCTGCGCCTATTTGTATTCGGCGCACTTGCGCGTCCCGCCGCAGAGGATGTGCACCAGGAAGCCCTGAAAGGCGTGGCCGCCGGACTGGCCGGCTTCGCCGGCAGCACTCCCGGCGAGTTCTGGGGATGGTGCTACCGCATCGCACGCAACAAGGTGAGCGACCACCTCCGCAAGCAAGCCGCGGAGCGCGCACAACTCATGCCCCCAGAGGAACTCATGCGTCTGGTCGAAGTCTCAGGCCGTGATACCGCTCTCTCCTCGGCCGACCGGCTCGACCTGGAATACGCTCTCAAGCTCCTCGCTGAAGCCAAGCCCGAGTGCCGGGACTACCTGTGGAAGCACTATATCCTTGGGCTCGATTACCGCGAGATTGCCGAGGAACAGAGCCTCACCTACGACAACGTGCGGATGAGAATCGGACGCTGCCTGGATGAGGCACAATCGCTCATTTCGTAAACTCCGCCCAGCTATGCCAGACGACAACCCCACCGACACCGAAAAGAAGCTGCAAAAGCTCGGCCAGCGCGTCCGCGACGGCTTCGCGAAGAAGAATCCCACGACGGAGAAAAGCCTTGAGACCGTCCGCGACGCCGTGCGCGAACAGTGGGAGAAGGAGCGTCGCGCCCGACCCACTCCACCATCACCCAGTCCCGGCAGAAACCGAGAACCTGAAGAACCAGGGGACAGCCGCTGACGCAGCTGATCCGAACCAACATCTCAGACGAATCGGCATCCCGGTTTTCCGTTGCTCATAATGAGCAAATAGCCTACAAACATAGGTCGTAGCGGCGCGCAGAGCGATCACCTGTGGCAGGGAGAATCTCCTTTGAATATTTCGCGCCAGAGAGACCGTGCAGAGTTGGATATTATCCAGAGTTTTCCATGCCCAGTGGAGTGAACGCATCTGCCCCGGCGGCCAGTGGTGCAGCACCACCATCCACCGCTGACCCAATTCGCGCAGCGCTGAATGACATCATCGTGTGGTCAGTGGACGCACCCTCATGGCAGCGCGATGCGCTTCGCCGACTATACGGACAACTGAAACACGCGCCAGCCGAAGTGGAGGAACTTTACGTTCTTTGCCGCCAAGCCCACGACCTGCTTGAAGCCGGGGAAACACCGCTAACGGCGCAACCGCTCACCACAAGCCATGTTCCCGCATTCTGGAACACCGGCGGCGCGGTCGCGCTCAAATCAATCGGACACGCGAAAAACGTCAACGCGCTTGCTGACGACCAAACGCTGCATTTCGCGGAAGCGGGTCTGACCGTTGTTTATGGCGACAACGGCGCAGGCAAGTCCGGCTACGGGCGCGTGCTCAAGCGCGCGTGCCGTGCCCGCGACCAGGAAGACATTCTGACGAACGCTTACGCAACGCCGGGCGGCGCGCCGTCGGCCCGAATCAAGTATTCGCTGGCAAGCGCCGTGCAGCCAGAAATCGCGTGGCAGGATGGTGTCGCAGCAAATCCTGACCTTTCCAACATCAGCGTTTTCGACTCAAAGTGCGCCTCAATCCATGTGGACGGAAAAAACGAGTTGGCATACACGCCTGTTCCTCTTCAGTTGCTCCAAACATTGGCGGACGTTGCCCGCGACATTGGCAATAGACTGAAAACGAAGAAGACCGCTCTTGAAGGACAAGTCCCGTCGTTCAACAAAAAGCCCATGTCCCGCGAAGGGACAGCGGTTCACCAAATCATCCTGAGCCTGTCTCCAACCACGCAAGCAGCGGCCATAAACTCGCTGGGGCAGATGTCAGAGCATGAGGCAGCGCGGCTCGAACAACTCAAACGCGACCTGGCCGCTGACCCGGTGAAGGAAGTCAAGAAACTGAAGGCGCAGAAGCAGCGCGTCGAAGAGTTGGCTAAGTTGGTCACAAATTCCGAATTCGTTTTACTTCCCGCTCGCGCTGATGAATTACGCCAACTGTTGATAACGGCGAAGGACAAGGCGACTGCTGCAAAGCTCGCCGCAAATGAAGCTTTCAACACGGAGCCATTGCCACAAGCTGGCTCGGAAGTGTGGAAGACCCTTTGGGAGGCGGCACGCGCATTCTCGACGCAAGAGGCATACCCGGCAAAACCATTCCCGAACTCTGGAGAAGGCGAAGCCTGTGTTCTTTGTCAACAGCCGCTCTCGCCGGATGCAGCAATTCGTCTGAACGCATTTGAGAAATTCGTCCAGCAAAAGGTTCAGCAGGCCGCTGAAGACGCCCGGCGCGCGATTCAGCCTTGGAAGGATACAATCAAGAGTTCCTGTGCAACCAATGAAGCACTGGCGGAAGCAGTCCGTCTGCTTCGCGACGAGTTAGACCAACCCGCGGTTTGTAGAAAGATCGTTCGCACTCTCACCAAAGCGCGAGTGCGAGGGCGAAAGCTCGTCGCGGCGACCGACCCAACGCTTTTCGGAACGCAACGGGCGGTAGCCAGCGTCGTCGCCCAACTCACCGCGCTCGCTACGAATCTTGACGTGCGAATCGGCGAGTTTCAGAATGCAGCCGACCCAACCCAGCGCAAGCTTCAAGAGAATGAACTGCGCGGACTGGAAGACCGAGTGTGGCTCGCAAGCATTCTGCCGGATGTTGAAGCCGAGATTGGGCGGCTGAAGAAGATTGCGGCGTTTGGATTGGCGATGCAGGACGCGGACACAAACCGCATCACTCGAAAGACGACCGAAGTCTCCAAGGCGCTCGTCACAAATACCATTCGTGATGCGTTCGCTGCGGAAACCGTAGCCTTGAGTATCGCGGACCGGCGGCTGGAACTGACGCAGGAAGCAAGCGGGTATGGCTCAACGAAGTTCAAAGTATCTCTGGTTCGCAATCCCAAGGCAAAGGTCGAAAGGGTCTTGAGCGAGGGGGAGCATCGATGCGTCGCGCTGGCCGCGTTTCTTGCCGAATTATCCACAGCGCACAACCGCTCCGGTGTCATCTTCGACGACCCGGTTTCATCGCTCGACCACAACTACCGGGAGTTGGTGGCGGCGCGTTTGGTGAAGGAGGCTGCGAGCGGGCGGCAGGTTATTGTTTTCACACACGATATTCCATTTTTAATGATGCTGGACGAAGAAGCTCGCAGTAAATCACTCAACCCAAATTACCAGTGCGTGAACCGTGCGGACGATCGAGCGGGCATTTGCACGCAGGGAGCACCCTCGAAAGCTCAACCGGTGCCGGAGATTGTTTCAAAAGTGGAGAACCGACTGACGACAACGAGATCGCTGCACGGAGCAGGCCGCCTGGATGAGTGGTCAGACCAGGTAAAGGCGATGGCTGGCCTGTTGCGCGACGGGTGGGAACGAGCCTCGGAATTTGCAGTGTCTCACGTCGTGCGGCGCTTCAGCAATGCCGTCCACACTGGCGGCCTGCGGAAAGTGACAGTATTGACTGACGCGGATTGTGACGATTTGAAGGAAGGCTACGGGTTTTGCTGCACCCACTGCCACACTGACCCGCCAGGAGTAAATCGACCAACACCCACACCGGACAGGATGAGCGACGAAATCACCCGCCTGCGAAACTGGTTCGAGAGCGTTCGTACGCGGCAAGAACAAAAGAAATAGACATTCTGATGCACGTGCTTGCCGCGTGGATCCGCGTTCCGGGTTGAGAATGGAGGGCGCTCGGAACTTTATCGAAGAGGGTTTCGTGATCCGAGCAACTTTCGCGCGCGATCCCAAATGCACGCGATGACGTTGAGCAGCGCTGCTAACGCGGTTACAAGCCGCGACAAAGCCGTAATCAAGACAGTAAAATCGATAATCGTCATGTTTTTCTCCTCATTTGCGTCGGCCTTCATTGGCCTGACGTGAACGAGGCAAAAGCCGGTGCTCAGTTGTAACGGGAAAGGCCGCGCCAGCGCCGCCGGGCGGGGCGAAGCTGCACAAGCGTCAGCGCGGAAGTGAGTAGCCTTGGACGCTTGCACGCTACCGGCTAAACCATGGTTACGTTCAGGACAACGGCGGACGTTTGAGGAAATCTGACAATTTGAGACGGTGCTTTACTGCGTCACGCTATCGAGATAATCCGCCCACCACTGCATCATCTTCCGGCGTTCGGGCAGATATTGCGCGTGGTTGTAGGCCGCTCTCACTTGGTTGCGCTCACAGTGGGCAAGCTGACGCTCGATGACGTCAGGCATGAAGCCATGCTCATTCAGTATGGTACTGGCGGTACTTCGGAATCCATGCCCGGTCGTGCGTGAATGATAGCCCATGCGGTACAGCGCATAAAGCATGGTGTTCTCGCTCATGAAGGATTTAGGGCTGTGCTGATTGGGAAACAGATGCTGCCGGTTCCCGGTGAGCTTTTTCAATTGCCGCAACACTTCAACGGCCTGACGTGACAGCGGCACCATGTGCTCCTCTTTCATTTTCATTCGGCTCGCGGGGATCCGCCACTCGGCTTTGTCGAAATCCAACTCCATCCATCCGGCCGCGCGCAATTCGGTGGTGCGAACGAAGGTGAGCAAAAGGAGGCGAAGCGCCAGCTTGGTTTGCAATGCCCCATCGTAGGTTTCCAGTTTTTGCAGGAATTCCGGCAGATCGACAGCCTTCAAGTACGAATGGTGCTTGCTGACTGGTGTTTTGAGCGCTCCCCGAAGGTCAGGCACGGGGTTTCTCTCGGCGCGCCCCGTGGCGATGGCATACATGAAAACTTGCCCGCACGACTGCATGACGCGCCGGGCTGTGTGCAGGGTTCCTCTGCTTTCAACGACGCGCAGTACTGAGAGAATCTCGGCGGCCGTAATCTCAGCGACTGGTCTTTTGCCAAGCTTTGGGAATAAATGCCTTTCCAGACGATCTTTTGTCAGCTTGGCAGTATTCGCCGCCCAGGCGTGTTTGCGCTGCTCAAACCACTCGCGGGCTACCGGCTCAAATGCGTTCTCAGCTTTGAGCACCACAAGGCGCTTTGCCGTTTTCTTCACCTCTCCGGGGTCGCTCCCGGCTGCCAGCGCCTTTCGCGCATGTGCCCGCCGCTCCCTGGCGTCACTCAGAGTGACTTCAGGATAGACCCCCAGTGCCAACAGCTTTTCCTTGCCGGCATAGTGGTATTTAAGCCGCCAGTATTTGCTGCCGGCTGGGTTAACCAGCAGAAACATTCCTTCGCCATCGGTTATTTTGTAAGGCTTGGCTCTCGGCTTGGCGTTGCGAACCTTCGCATCTGAAAGAGACATCTGGGGTATATTCTCCGAACGGTGGGGTATCTATGAAGAATTGTACCCCAAAATACCCCCGAATGTCAACAATCCGCCCCGGACACCGCCGGTGGCGGAATGTCATTAAACTGGCTGTCAGTGCTGCTTTGGCGGATGTTGCCGGACGGTGCCGGCTGAAGAATTGGTGACCCCTACGGCAATCACGAAAATGACTTATTACTTTGTTTTATAACGACAATTTGCAGTTCCAAAAACAAGATACCCCCGTTAATACCCCCACTTTTGCACCATTCTTCGGGTCACGTTCCCGTTGTCCCCTTAAAGCCGTTTTTTGAGTCTCCCGATACTGGTTGTGCGAAGCACATCCGTCAATCGATAGTCAGCGATTTCGGCAAGCGAAGTTGATAACTTGTGCTTCGCCCGCCTGCTTCGTCTTTGGTCAGAATCTGGCGATTGAGCAGATCGCTAATGTCCCGCAGCGCCGTGTCCTGCGAACACTTCGTCAGCTTTGCCCACTTTGAGGATGTGAGTTTCCCTTCAAACCCGTCCAGCAGGCGATTGATGATCGTTCGTTGTCGATCGTTGAACGATTCACCGGCATGGGTTTTCCAGAAGTTCGCTTTCACCAGCACGGCTTCGAGCAGCTTTTCCGACGCAGTGATCGCGTGCTTAAGGCAGTTCAAAAACCATTCAATCCAAATCGTGATGTCGAGCGTGCCTTTTTGGCAGCTTTCCAGAACATTGTAGTATTCCTTGCGCTCGCGCTGAATCTGCGCGGACATGCTGTAAAAACGTTGGGCGCTCTTCTCAGACCGCGCCAACATCATGTCCGCGATCGCTCGCGCAATTCTCCCGTTGCCATCCTCGAACGGGTGAATGGTCACAAACCAGAAATGCGCGAGCGCGGACTTAATCACCGGGTCGGTTTCCGACGGGGCATTAAACCATTTTAGGAAGCGAGCCATCTCTTTCTTGAGCCGGTCAGGCGATGGCGCTTCATAATGCACCCACTCGCGCCCGATAGCTCCGGACACGACCTGCATCGGACCGCTGACCTCCGTACGCCATCCCCCTACTGTGATGCGTTGCATCCCGCTCCGCCCGGTGGGAAATAGCGCGGCGTGCCAGGCGAACAATCTCTCCTGCGTCAGAGGCGCGACATACTTGCGCGTCGCATCCAGCATGATCTCCACAATGCCTTCCACGTTGCGGTCAATCTGTAGCGCAGCCCCAATATCCATGCCCAACCGCCTGGCGATGGAAGATCGCACC
This sequence comes from Verrucomicrobiota bacterium, assembly GCA_016199985.1. GTDB lineage: Bacteria > Verrucomicrobiota > Verrucomicrobiia > Limisphaerales > UBA11320 > UBA11320. The sequence goes on from JACQFQ010000006.1 coordinate 180,313, forward strand.
TGCTGGGCGTCGAGTTTCTCGCCCTCGATCTCGCTGGTTTTGATGACATCCTGAGTCAGCGTTTGCAGCGTTGCCTCCTCGCGCAGCTCGAAACCCAACGCCTCCATGCGCCCCAGCAAACGGCCTTGAAGGTGGCGCACTTCAGCGAGCAGATCGACCACGTCCCCCTGCTTCCAGGTCAGTTCAGGCCACGCTTTAAGCTCGTAAATGTACATAGCAATCTCCGCATTGATTAAGGAGATGGTAGCCGATATTCGCCTCGTGAGCAATGAGTTTCTCCGCATAGAATGCGGTGATTAAGACGGCTATTCACCGCAGCTACTACTCTACGTTCTGGAATTCTCGCGCCGGCACAAAATCAAAGCCAAGTTGCCCCCGAAACTTCTCATGGCCAATCTTGCGCCCCGTGATAGATGCGGGAGATTTCGACGGCATGTTCCTTGAACTGGTAAACGACGATGTAGGGCAACGACGGAAACACCAGTTCGCGTCGGCCTTTCATCCGGCCTACTCGTCCACGATTGGGGAATTCCCGAAGTGCTGAACACCCATCATACAAGGTCTGCACCACTTCACGCGCTGCCACGGGGTTGCTTGCCCGGATGCGCCAATAAATGCGTTCAATGTCCTCGGACGCCCGTGCAGACCAGAGGACCTCCATCAGGAGCGGAGCAACATATTCAGTTGAATCCCCACCTGCTCGTGAGTGAGATAGTCTCCTCGTTCAAGCGCGGCTTCGCCGGCTTTAACGGCTTCAACGAAGCGAGCCTGTTGTTCCAGATAGTCGACGAGAACCTCTTGAGCAAGCGCATTTGCATCGCGTCCATTTTCAGAGGCGAGCTTGGAAAGTTGAGCTTCTTTTTCCGGGGTGAGGGGCACTTCCATCGTTAAATCTTAGCCAATTCCATCGCTTTTGTCAAAGTGCCTGCATTTTGTGGATGATCAACCCGATTCAATTCAGAGGCGCTTTTTCGGCAAGCTCCTGTTTCAGCCTACGAATATCTTCCGCCCGGCATGCAGTGCAGCGTTGTGAGAGCTTCACCGGCTTGGCTAGTTCGCCCTCGGCTTAGTCAATGCCTCCCCTAGGCGTTTGCGAGTCTGAAAGGGCTTGCGTTTAGAGAGTTCAGAAATCAGCTCCCGAATATCCTCCGCCCGCCACGCCGTGCACCTTGCCGACAGTTTCACCGGCTTCGGGAACCGGCCGGATTTGACACCTTCCCACCAGCACGTCTTGCCAATGGGTATGACATTTAGAACTTCCGGCAGCCGTACGAAGCCGGTTTCGGGAATTGTGTTCATAATACCCTCCTTGTGTCATTGAGACGTCGAAAGCTCCTTTGAAAGCCTTCCCATCTCTATGCGCTTCCCCGATTGGATGCGCTTCTAATGCGGTTTGCGCGTCATGCTGACCTTCTCTGCTTCTTCCACGCCGTCACCGCTTTCCTTTACGACCACTTCGATGCTTTCGATAAACGCTGCGGTCGCATCGCTGGGCTTTGCCCAGCGGTCGGGGTCGTATTCCTGGATAAAATCGCAGGTGCCGAGCTCAAGCGCCGTCACCACCTGTTGCAGATTCTTGCCCCTCACCAGCACCATGAGGAACGTGTAGGCGAGAACAAAGTTGGTGCCGAACGGCCCGTCATAGGAGATGTCGAGAAGGTAGGCATAGCCGGGCGAGCGCGTCGGTGCAGCCGCTCGCCGCACTCTCAATCGCTCGACCCTGTCTTTCGTGCCGAAGGCGAGATAGTCCTCCGGCCCCTGATCGGTCGGAGGCGATTGCTCGCGTGTGGGTTGCTTCTTGCGAAACTGTGCTAAGGGGTCATTCATAATCATTCCCTCCCGAGGCGCTCAACATGCGCCTGCTGTTTTTGCACGATGCCCCGCGTTCGTACCTTACGGCGCATGGCGTCGCGGTCCATTTCACGGATACGCGCCGCATATAAAGCGATGCCGCCGGTCATTTTAATCACTCCGATCTGCGCCACCGTTTCGACATTGGTAATCGCGTTCATCATCTGACGTTTCACCTCTCCTGTGAGAGAATGGCCAGGAGCCTGAGTACGTGGCACAGCGCCCGGACTGCCCACGGTGGGAATTCTTGCCCCTCGCTGGAATGTTCGTCTATGGGCGGCAGTTTCGGAGTGCGACACCGCATCCATCGCCCGGCGTTTCGATTCGTTGGGTGTTTCCATAAATCGTCATCGTGAAAGTTCTGGCTCATGGCCTTCCCCTTTCGACCGGCTCGGCTGGATCATCTTTCGCCAGGACTTCTTCATCCAAGCGGTGGCCTGATCGCGTACCCTCGCGGCGAAGATGATGGATTTTTCCCACCACATCGCCCCGACGCCGCGCTCGCTTACCGCGCCGTCCCTTTGAATGGCCTTGGCCAGCGGGCGCATTTCATTAAGCGCCCTCACCCAGCGGACGAGCTTAAACCGCTCGGGGTCGGCCTCGACGCCCCGGCGCTTCATGGCGGTGGCCGCCACCCCGATTTTCGGCTCGGGCTGGCGGTCGATGCCCCGGTCTTTAAGCGACCGGTGATCGACCCTCTCTGGCCTTCCGGCTTTCTCTAGGGCTGTATTCACCGCCTCAGCCCAGGACTCGCGCTGCTCGACGAGCAGTCCGACGTCGTTCCACTCCCTGGGCTTCTTCGTACTGAACTTATCCCCCTCCAGTTTCCGCATCGTGGTGAGGATATGGACGTGGGGGTTTTTCCCGGTCTTCGTATGGTGCAAAGACAGCTCGGCGACCATGCCCTTTGAGACCAACTCTTGCCTTGCCCAAGCCAGCGCCGTGGCGAATTGGGCTTCGGTGGAAAGCTCCGGGGGAACGGCCAGGATGAACTCTCGGGCAAGCTGTGCGTCCACGCGCTTTTCCCCGGCTTCGACCGCGTTCCAAAAACGCCCGGAATCAAGCGCCCACTCGGGCGCTCCCTCCGGCGTCAGTATCGTTGTGTTTACGACCCCTTTCATTCGGCGCGCGTAGTCATAGATTTTGCCGTCGCGCTCATCTCGAAGCTTGCTTCCCGCCCGGTAGGCGGCTGCCGCGATGACGGATCTGCCACGCTTTTCGCGGCTGAAGATCTTCGCTTCGAGTCGGTAGATCGCCATAGGCGTTTACCCACCTCTCTTAGTTTGTATTGTACCATACTTGCATTGCGTTTGTCCCATGACATCGAGGCTAAGAGCGGCTTTGCGCCTGTTTCGCCTCACATAAAAGACAGTCGTCCGCAGACGTCCGCAGCGAACAAAAAATGTGGAATGGCGAGGTTATACATTGCTTCGCAACGTCACCTCGCAGGGTCGCTCCAAAGCCGCGCCCTTGACCCTGGCTTGTCCGGGCACGACGCTTTGCTTCGTGCCCCAAAGGCGTGCCGCCCTTGGACGCTTGACGTCTATCCCTGCTCAAGGGAGTGCCTCCCCTGAACCCCTGCCGCAAGGCGCTCAGGCCGCCCTTGCCTACCCGGCCCGAAGCGTGCCGCCTCGACCTGCCCAAAGGGCAGAGCCCCTTGGAACCTCCACCATGCGGATACGGGTGCAGTGAGCTCCGATCCGGCCTTCCTGCCTCGCATCCCGTTTCTGCGAAACGACGCCCACCGGCCTCATGGTGAAAGCGCATAAAGCCTACCGCTGCCTAAAGGTCAAAAGCTTGTGGGGCAGTATCTCGCCGTGGCCGCCCGCGGGGTCGAGGAATTGGTTACCGCCATTGTAGACAATGGCCTCGACCAGGTAGTCGTTTTGCTGGCCGCCGCGCTTCAGAGTGGTGAAGCGCGAGGGCTCTATAAAGCGTCGCCGCTCCTCTTTGCGAGAGACCGCCGCGCTCCGGCTTTCCTGCCCGGCGGCTTGCTGCGTACCATCGTTGCTCCCCCGCGCGACATTGGTGCTGGTAACGTGCAACCAGTGTTCCCCGAGAAGCTTCGCCGCCCAGTCGTTGGTTCCCCCGCTGTTTTGACAGAAAAACTTGGCTTGCAGGTTGCCGAGCAGCGAGTCCACGGCGTCATCGTTTCCGAGCACTCTTCTTAAGCTCTCGCGGCTTTGCGTGATGTAAACCGTGCACCCACCGGCCGACCTGGCTACCGCCTGATACTCGGCGTCGAAATCGGTGACGAAGTTCTGTGCTTCATCCGCCCACAGGAAGACCGGTCGCATGAAGCCGCCCTCCGGCGGCATCCGGCGGAGCACGGCAAGCTGGAAACAGAACTTCCAGGCTAGATTGGCGATTTTGCCGACCAGGCGGTATTCCTGGATGGGCAGGTCGACGATAATGATTTTACCGGCAAAGGCGTCCTCCGGCTTGATATTGGTATCCGTGCAAAAGAGCTTCCTCAGCGGGCGGGTGACGAAGGGGCGCAGCAACATCGAAAACGTCAGGTCGACGATTGAGCGCGTCTTCTCGGAGAGAGCAGGATATTCCCGCAGCCAGTAGGTCTGGCACTCCTCGAAATCGGCGCGGATGTCGGCATCGCCTTTGACGGTCGCTTCGTCGCCTTCGTGCAAGGTGATGGCGCAAACGCTCTTCTCATGCCAGTCCTCATCCTCAGTCTGGAGCGCGGTGAGTGGAGCCGAGTTCATGATCGAGCGCAAAAGCGGTAGTGAGATTCGAAGCCCGGCGAAGAGAGGGAGGTCGACCAGGTTGGTCAGCATGTGGGCAAGCGCGTCGTCCCAGAACCGGTCGCCTCCCGCGCTGACCTTCGCAGTTCGTCCTGAAACGGCGGTGGCGATTTGCGAGAGAATGGCGACGATGTTAATCGTCAGCCCGCCGCCCTCTCCAGGCCGCGCTGCCTCCCAGTCCATGAAGTTGTATCGCCACTGGCCTTGCCCATCGACGATGACCAGATCATCCGTTCGCCCGGTCTCCGCCGCCCATTGCTCCCATTGGAACCGTTCTTCCTGTTTGGCGCAGAGAACGAGGCCGCCGAAGTCGGCGGCAAGGTAGCTGTAAGCAAGATGCTTGGCCGGACCGGAGGTCTTGCCCGAGCCGGTTGCGCCGAAGATACAGACGCCGGTGCCGGCATCGGCGAGCCGAAATGCGTCGCCGTCGCCCCAATCCTGAAGGATGGTCTGCGGATGGAAGTCCGCCAGATTGTCGTGGTGCATACGCAAGTCGGCTGGTAACCGGAGTACGTTTCTGGTTTGTCAGTTCCAAATGAGAATCCATTTTGGTTCTAAGCCTCGCCAGGCACAGGCTCCGGCGATGAATTCCCCGTGCTCGGCCAGGTGGCGCTGGATGTTCTCCGGGGCAACGGTGCGGTAGTGTGGAACCAGACGCACGCCGGGGGCGTGCTGGCCAAAATGTTGACCGAGAAGGCGCGAGTGGATACCGGCCACGTCGATGTCGTAACGGGCAAGAGGCGAAAGAATAATCAGAATGGCAAAGCCGATATGCAGGCGGCGTCTATACTGTGGCAGCGCAAGGTAGATGGCTGTGACTGGAAGCCACAACGCCAGGGACACCACGCGGAAGCAAATCGCTAGTGGAATGAGAGTGCCAACGAAATAGGACAGCGTGGAACGGAACGTCTCGCAGCGGGCGGGGCTTGGGTTCATGAATGGATTCAGTTGAGCTTGGACGAAGGGTAGGCCATCGCGAAGGCGCTCTCGGTGGTGGCCATGCTTTGCATGACGAATTGGGCGGCGGTCTCCTGGTCGCTCACCAGCGTTTTTAGCCGCTGCGCCTCCGCCTGATTCTGCTCCTGCAATTGCTCGGCGTTGAGGAGTTTCAGTTGTGCCGAGCGGCTGGAGAACTTTGCAAACCAGGCAAAAATGCCGCCGTCGATGTTACGTTCCTCTAAAAAGCGATGGATGAATCTCCCAGCCCAGTTTCCAAAAATTTCCCACGGCTCAAGTTTCGCAAGAACGGGTCTGTTAAGCTCTCTGGCGCGTTGTTCAAGCGCCGCCTGCGCTGCTTTCATCTCCCGGTGAATCATGTCCGGCAGCACGCAGGCAAAAGGCACTTCTACGTGCAACGGTGTCGGCAGGGTGCCGTTGCTTCGGGCGGCAGTGCCGTTGAGAATGGCGGCGTATTCACGCCCGACCGAGCTTACCGGAATGAGACGCACGGTTCCGGTGCAGTTGGCAACGACGTTGTGAAACGCCGGAAACGCGAGCAGGGCGTCGCGCACTTTTCTTAAGGAATCGTCGCAAGCTTCAAAACAGTCCCATTTGGTGACGACGAAGTGAATGGATTTGTCCTTGCCGTCATACTTGGTCATCTGCTCGCACAGCGCTTGCATCTCGTGCATCCAGAACATTTCGTCCGCTGCGCCGCCGCTGAGTTGCTTGCATAGTTTTTCGCCGTCGATGAAGCCGAGCAGGATGTCGGCAATCTCGAAAATGCCGGCGGTCGCTTCTTCAATCTCTGGGTCGCCGGTGTCCTCGGTAAGCCGCTCTCCCGACATGTCGCAGTAGCAAAGAGTAACCGCGTGTTGATTGCCTGATGGCGATTTGACCGTGATGTCAAACTCGAACACATCCGTGTCAGCCAGCGCGGTAGGAGGTGGCCAAGCAGCGGTGAGCGAGTTGTAGGCGAAGCGCAGGCGCTTTTGCTGCGGCAACGGCGCGTCGAGGAAATACCCGACTTCGCTGGGGGTAGAAAGTTTGCGGTAGAGGGCGCTTAAATAGACGGTTTTTCCAGAGCCCGCCGCCCCAAGGATGACGGTATTGTATTTTCGCATAGGTTTGTGTTTGTAGTAGAAATGCACACCATCACTCGAACTTGCCGTTTGCGTGATGGCGTTCATGCCTGGTTAGTTTGGTGGAAATGTGGCGGGCTTAGAGGTTGCGGTGGATGTCCGCCGTTTGGCGCTCTTGCCCGACGCGCTGAACGAAGCCGTGCTGCTTCGTTTTGGGTTTGGAAGAATGCCGATAGGCCAGATAGGCCGCGCCGATGGCAACCGCGGCGACCACGCCAAAGACGACTGTCTTGTTCATCCCGGATTTCGGCAGGTCTTTTTCCAATGCCGGCAGGGGTGATTCGGGCGGCGCGAATTTCGGAAGCGCTTGGGCGGCAGGCGGCACTTCGCGCAAGGGCGGCGGGCTGGGCGGAGCCGGTGGGTGCAGATTGGGCGACTCCTTAATGTGCAGACGCAGCTTGTCGCCCGTCGCCGCGGCGACGGGAAGCTCGATGGCATCGGAGGTAATGTGTTTCCAATCACGCGATACCTTCCAATCGCTCCCGGCCTCCCAGAATGTTCTAAAATCCCCTTCAACGGCTTTGTGGGCGGCATCGAGTTGGACTTGCGTAAAGTGCAACTGTTCATCGGGCAACCGCTCGGTCAGGACAAGCCCCTCGTAGAGGGGAATCGGACGGCGCACATCGTCGCGCAAGATGGCGTCACTGTCCTTGCCGAGCATTCGCTCGGTGCCCTGCACCACTCGAAACACCATGTCCACCACGCCCACGGATTCATGATAGCCTTTGAGGTAAATCGCTTCCCCCGCGCCGGACTGGAATTCATTAGAACAGGCGCGGACGACCTCGTGAGCCGCGCCGGCCTTCTGGAGGAACTCGGGAATGGTCACCATCGAAAAACCGCGGATGTGGTTCTTGGTAATCAAAAATGGCCAGGCTTTCATAGTGTGTAAGTGTATCACGCTGTAGCGAAACAGTTTATGACATTTCTATGACAGTGGTTGCGACAGTGTTTATGCCGTGGCTTCCGTAGCTTGAGTGCTGCCTTCATTGTCCTTTCCTCCGGCGTTGCCACCACTGCGCGAGCCGCCTTCCCCAAAGGAGTCGCGCCAGGCGTCTCGGCGCGTTGGCGCTTTTCATCGCGGGAGGCGGCGGCGGCGGTCTTTTCGCCCGCGTCCGCTTGGCCATCAGAACTTCCACTTCGGGAGAAAGGGCGGCATGAGTCAGGTCGACGCCGTTCTTGCTGGTCTTTCTAGCGGTGGGATGCTGCTCAAAATATCGCACCGTCTGGCTGAGCGCATCGCAGTCGATGGCGGCATCGACCGCATCGAGCGTCCGCTCGCGGTGAATTTGGTGGACGGTCTGCTCGATGAAGTTCAAGGCCAGACCTGAAACGATGAGCCAGCCGCCGAGCGCCGCTGAAAACCAATGCCAGATGGCAAACCCACCCAGAATGCACACGGCGGGATCGACGAATCTCTCGGCGATGCCTGCCTCCAGCGGCAGAAACGAAAACACCGACACGCCGCGGTGGTACGTGTGCCATGCGATGCCACGGCGCATCTCTCGCCACCTCCGGCCTTTTTGCCGCACACCGAGCACCAGCGAGCCGAGCGCGAACAGCCCGAGCCAGCCGGGCGCATGAGCGCAGTTGGGCGGCAGTGCCGTGCGGTAGGGAAAGTAAACCGCGTCCTCGGGCGGATTGGTGGAACTAAACGCTTCGTCCTTGAAAGGGCTGGCTACAACCACCAACAGACAGCCCATCACGGCTAGCTTCCAGGAGAGCGTCCGCAGCCCGATCCTGCGGCGCAGAAACGGCATCACGGTCAGCGCCGGAAACTCCGCGAAGTGCAGCGCGGTGTTGACATGTTCCTGCCAGGAAGGTGGCGGCGGGTTTGATTGATGGGACGGCGGCATAGCTCATCCTTGGTTGAGTCGTGGCGGAGAAACCTCTGGTCGGCGGCGAGCGCCCATGCGCTTCGATCTAAATTGCACGGCGTTGGAAGCGTCGCTCACCTGATGGGCTCGGTTCGAAGTCACACCATCCCTATAGTAATCGGTTTCCTTGAGTGTGAGCCCTCCCTCCCACTCGAACCTGGCGAGTGCAGAATCGCAAAAGGCTTCCTCATCGGATGGAACCAAGCCCATTGGCTCGTTTGCCGCCGGGGAATCATCGGCGCACGCCGTCAAAATTCTGTTCGCTTGTTCGGCCTCACCACGACTGCCCTGCGTCTGTTTCATGGGCTTAATTTCCCATGGAACCCTTTCGTAGCCTGTACAAGTTGATTTGGTAGCGATTCCTTAGCCGAGAATTTTGCGGTGTGGTAAAGGCTCTGCGGTTCTGCTAACTATTGGAAAACAAGCAGATGCCAAACGAATCAGGGTCATGGCACTTAGAGCTTTTCCTCGCCGAAAATGGTGAGGACCCTGTTTTGTTGGAGGCGTATGCTAGGTTTGGTGCCGGGCCTCGGTACAGAATCGAACCCTCATCAATCGGTGGCAAAAAAGTCCTCCGAGCTATTTGTATTCTGCTCTTGGTCGCGAAAGACCGCGGCGCAGAGCATGTTGAACCTGATGGCCTACTTCATTTCGAGGTACATACGCACCACAACACTTGGCTAAAAACCTTGGGTGGCTACGAGCACAACAAGAAGGCGGTTTCGGAAGATGTTTTTCAGAAAACATTCAGGCAAGCCCGCTTCTTGGAAGGATTTCCGGGAAGCTTTCACTCGGATGGCAAGAAGCCACCGCACGCGAAGGTCAATCCTCACAAATTGCCACTGGAAAATTTAAAGATTTTCACCAGGCCGGTTCATGACACAAAGAGTCGCGAACTAACCGAAACTGATGAATTGCGAAAATTGGCGACGTTGTTAGAGGCGAAGATTGTCGTCAAGGAGACCGGGAAGCCACCGGAGCCTAAGAAGTCCAAGAAGTCCAAGAGGCAGAGGAAACACTTTAACAAAGAAACATGGAGTGGTGCGATTGTCCCCACCATTCTGCAACAGACGGACGAAATGAAGGGAGCGGTCCAACCGGCGGAAGCTCCCGCTCCACCTACGATTCTTCCCACCGAGGAAATCACCTTGGCTGACGCAAAAAAAGAACTCCTCTATCTTCTTCGCAAGGACGACAGCGAAGATGCTTGCATCGCGCTCTTTGAACGCTGGAGTAGTCGTTACAGGAATCTGTGCACTGATGATATTTCCGAGCGCGGCGACTTTCCCCTGCTGATCGCGATAACCTTTCGAAGAGATCGCGTAGTCGACTACTTGCTTGGGTTGCCTCACATTCAAGTCAACAAGGACAACGCGTACGGCACTACACCCATCCTTAAAGCAGCACAACTCAATGACCTCAACTTAATTGAACTCCTTCTTGCGAAGGGAGCGCAACCGACGGCAGTAAATCTTCAGGGAGCAAACGCAATCCATGAAGCTGCATTCGGAGGAACACCAGACGCCTTAGAAACAATACAATGGTTCATGCGTTTAGGTGTCCCGTGCAAAGCGAAAACAAAGACTGGCGGTCATCCTTCAGCATTTGCTCGTTCCTCGGAAACTTATAAGTTTCTCTGCGTGTGGGATGGAACGAATGAAGAAATGGCAAAGATGAAGTCGATAGTTTCGGGTGGTATAAGTCCCGCACTCAGGGCGTCTCTCGGTTTGTCTTCCGTCCCTGCCATTTCACCGAAACAAGCTGTTCCGGAGGTCGCACCACGTCGAAGCGAAGGAACCGAACTTTTCATTGCAGTACGGGAGGGAAAGATGGACGTCGTGAAGCAATTATTGCAGTCCTCAAAAGACGCTGGCTCGTTTGACATCAATGAAGGTCGCTTGCAGCTCCAGATTTCTCCGCTGCACGTGGCGGTGGTCCGACAGCCTCCAGAATTTGCAGAATTGCTCCTTCGACGTGGATCCAACCCTTTTCGGCCAGACATTCACGGAAGAATCCCGCGAGAGTATCTCCCGCCGACTCGTGAGCACTGGCGTGAGAGAACGGTCGAATCCTTGTTATTACGCTTTGAAAGCGTGTGGAATGAAAACCAATACAAAAGCATTCCGGCTGAGCAGTGCTTCTCATCTTGGCGCGATATGCCTGAAGCATGCGCTAGTAGCCAGAACAGTTAACGGTTTCGGCTACCGTTATCCGGGCTGATGTGCTTATCAATGATGCTCTTCACCTTGCCCGTGAATTTGTTGGGATACCATACGATTATGGAGGCTTCGTATCCGCCTTCTTTCAGCGGCTCCACGTTTATGGTCTCACGCCATGAACTAAGAGGCGTCCGTGAATGAGGAAGCTCTCTCAAGCGTGGCGAGATCGCAATGCGATGGAGTATTTCTCCCATCAGTTCCGCCGATTCTGCGTCCGGTAAGTAGATGTGACAAACGTCATTAGAGAGTTCGTCTCGCTTGAATTCATCTCGCTTTGTCAGGTGATTGGAGATGCCCAAGGCGCGCTTGAGGCTGCTGATGGCGGCCAGGGCTTCCTTTTCTTCCTGAGATGTCCAACTCCGCACCCATGCTCTCCTTGAAGTTTGTCTCCAGTAACGCTTCGCTGGAGGCAACCAGTATACTACGATTTAGTCCTGGCGAGCAATCGATTCACCATTCAATGCCCCTACGGGCAAATGGATACTCGCTGGAATTCACGAAAAGCTCGACAATTCAGTGAGATACTAGAAGCGAGGTGCCAGAATCTGGCTCCACACTCTCTGACCGTTGCTGTAAGTCACCCATTCGTGCGAATGGCTGATGAATGCCTGCGGCGACTACATTCGTCGATGCGACCTCGCCACCGCACGGCCTTATTCCAGGCTACCCTGCTGCTGAGGTGAGGGCTTGGTATCCGAAACCTATCCCCTCGTAAACGCACTGCATAACGCCATCGGCGGCGACAAAGCCGTCACAACTCTCGGGACTCGATCTCTTGCCTCTTTCGTTCTTCCTGAAGCCGCTGGACGTGGCTGCCCGCAGGGATGGCCGGCTCGCATGTATGTTCTTCGCGCTGGCACCTCATCGCTCTCGGACAGACCGCTGAATCATCATGTGCCAAGCCACGATACTGCGACCGGGCGGCTGAGAAACCGAGCGCCGCGCCGAACATGCCGCCCGCCAGCCAGCCAAGGAGCAACCCGCCGGCACCTAAACCCGCCATAAGCTCCCCACCCACGACCGCTCCCATGAGCGCCCCGAGCCACAAGCAGACCTTGAGCAGAAAGCGCGGCTTTCCCCATTTCTCGAAGTTCATGTTGTTTCCCTCCTTACATTGCCCGCAACGGATGGCCATATTGCGGCAGACCAGCCCGTGACGCGCTCGTTCCCTCAATTTCCATTGTACCAGAATCGGAAATGCCGCGCACGCCCTTACTGAGAGCCGGTTTCCGATGGCTGAGAGGGAGAGTCGTTGCCAAAAGCGGTCGTCCGTCCAAGGCCGCGATAGTTCGCAAACATCCGTCCGCAATCCTACGCTGCGTCTGACAAGCCGGACGGGCTCACGGTTCTGCCTCCAGGTTGGCTGCCTCTTGCGGGGGTGATTCCACCTTAGCGCGTCATTCGGCGGAGGTCGCACGTTCCGCGCGCGCGGTCGCACGCGAACTCGTTTTCGAGATGGCCGCGCTGCGTAATCGCTCCATCCCGGCAACGCACAAAACGTCCCGGTCGCGGACGCCAAGGAGGTGAGGGTGGAGAACCCTGCTGAAGAAACGTTCCGCGACCGGAACGGTTTAAGAAGACCAGAAAACGCCCGTAAACGCCACTCCGAACTCCTTGGAGAGTGCGGAGCACCGCCGAAACCCCTGACCAGCAGGAAGATTCCCCGTCACTACACAGATTACACCCCCAAGCCCCCTATTCGAAATGCCTGGTTAGACACTTCTATCGGCTGAGCCGCCCCTCCCCGTCCATCTTCCGCGGGCTCTTCCGTTTCGCGCGCTTGACCTGTTGCTCGGACGGAGCCTTCGCATCCACTCGTTCGATGAACCGGCCGATCGGCAAGCCACACGCCGCGCAGTAGTCGAGCGTCTCCAGGAAATCAATGCGCCGCTCGCCAAGCTCGGATTTGGAAACGAACGTCTGCGGCTTGCCCAGTTTTTCCGCCAGCACGACTTGGCTGAGTCCCGCCTCTTCGCGAACCTTTCGCAGCAGCGCGCGAAATCGCCCATAGCGTGGTGAATAGTTCATTCACCGGCGAGCTTGACAACGTTTTTGGTGTAGCCCAACTTGGTCTAAACCGTATTAGGTTATCCGCGGCTTGCTGTTGTGCTGCTCTACTGAAACGCCAGGCCGCCGGCTCACGACGTAAACAATCAGAGAAGACGCTCTCTCGCTTCGCCAAGACTTCACCCGACATGAAAACCACATTCGCCGCATCATCGCTGTTCGCGTTCTCGGTGCTTTTCGCCGCTTCGCCTTGCCACTCCGCCGTCATTAATTTTGAAACCATCAACGGTGCGACACCATACGAAACCCAGGTCATCTCCAATCAGTTTCAGCCGTATTACGGCGTGAGATTCGTCGGGCTGGTGACGTCGGCCACCACCAACACGCCGATCATCGCCAAGCGCGGCTGGCCGCAGGCGGCGTACGGTTCGGCATTCGGATATGATGAAATCGATCCCACCGACCCAAGGGCGGGCGACATCGGCCAATTCTTTCTCACCACCCGCGCCGATGCCGACCCCACGGGGTTTGTTTGCCTGTTCGATCGTCCGGTCTCAACCGTGAGCTTCGATGTCCTCGACATCGACAACCGCGAGACGGTCGAGCTCAAGGCTTACGCATCCGAAACGGACACGAATGCCCTCATCACTCGGAGCTATTCAACCGGCGGAGACGGGCGCATCACCGTGGCGAGCATCACGGCTACTAACCAGAACCAGCATTTCGCAAGGCTTGAAGTCTCCGTCACCTCCACCACCGTCCCGCATAATTCGCTGGTCGGGTATGACAACTTTACCTCCGACTATGTGCCGTCAAACGCGCCTCCAGCCAAACTCGGACTGCTTCTCTATCCGGGAATTCTCATCGACGGCGTCGCCGGACGGCCATACCGCATCGACTACGCCGAATCCCTCGACGTCACCTCAGGGAACACGAACTGGCACACGCTCACGAATCTCTTTCTGCCCACATCCCCGTATCTCCTCTTCGACCAGCCGACGGCGGGAGAGAAGCAGCGGTATTACCAGGCGGTGGCGTTGCCGTAAGAGAGAGGACACCGACAAGTAGCACAATTTACCCAACATTGAGCGGCGAATTCACCACAGCCAGCTTGCTTGAGAGGCCAGACTAACGTAACTCGGCCATCCTAGCAGATTCGCAGAACTTACTCCTCAGACAACGATCCCTGAAGTCCCTCAATCCGTGACACACGCTCTTCAAGCGTCTTCATGCATTTCGCGATGACTAGCGCAACTAGTCCAGCAAAGCCTAATGCGGCGAACGCTGAAGTGTCTGCGTATACCTCTGGACTAAAGTGATACGAACCACCTACGAAGAGCTTGCATAGATCGATGGTAAAATTAAACAGGGCTAAGCCGCAGCCTGTATAGGCCAACAACGCTACTAGTCTCGCATTACATTTCAACATTCTCTGCCTTCCTCTCTAATATTCGATTTCGGACTCAAATGGCTCGACTCGCTCATCTGGGTCAATTGGATCCGGAAGCTTCGACTCCCTATCAGCACTCAATGGTGGCTCCCAATAAAGCCCACGAAGGCCGGGACTCTCATACGCGATACAATTACGAGGCAAGATGTGTGCTGTCGGTCTTACTGGCTCCGGTTCACTCGCGGGAGTGTGGGCAAAATAGTATACCTTAAAAAGTTCGTTTGCAACCAAAGCTGTGGCCACTACAATTGCGACTCCAGCGAACACAGTAATCTCGCCATTCGCGTCAATCTTTGTTAACGGATTCGCACTGCCATATCGAAAAAGGTTGATCCCTCCATTCAACCCAATCGGGTCGCTCTCCCTGTATCTGCCCAATGCCGGATCGTAATCCCGCATAACGTTGTAATGCAGCCCGGACTCCGCATCAAAATACTGCCCCGGAAACCGCAAGTTGCAGGTGACGACCGATGCGACGACGGCGGGCGCTGCCAAGGCAATCACCCGGTAAAACCGTTTCGCTTCAGCCGCGTTCGCGTCCGTGACGCTGAATCCCCCCGTGTTGGTCGCAACCGACCTCCAATGCCCAGCCGCAAGGTCTGCCGACGTTTGCAAAATGTAGAGCCCGCCGATTTCTCCTCTAAATTCCAACCGCAAATGTCGATCGGCGGTGAATCCCACCGCTGTGAGCTTCGGTGTAACCGCATCACCGAACGGCAGCGTGTCGCTGTTCCACACGATTGCCGGTGTTTCGTCGGTCATCTGTTTCGGTGTGCTCAGATGGTCGGGATGGATGTAGTAGATCGTCCCATCCCCTTCGATTTGCGCCAGCGGCATGTCCTCCAGCCAGACATACTCCCGGATTATCTGTCCATCCGGTCGCGATTCGGCAATCAGGTGACTCTGCAAATCGTAGTGGTAATGCGTCGTGCCTGCTGCGGTGGTTTTGACGAGCCGTTGACCGAGCGCGTTGTATTTGTAGCTGGCGATGTCGTTCGCACCGCTCGAAAGCCCGCTGTATCGGTTACGCTGGCCGTAACGAAACAGGCGAATCTGATCAGTGCCCCGGTCATCCCGGTTGAGATTTCCAGCCGCCGTGTACGAAAAACTTCGGCGCACGCCTGCTTCCTCGGTTGCGAGCAGCCAGTTGTTGGTCGGCGAATACTCGTAATTCTCGGTGACGCCGCCCAGCGTGCGACTCAGCCGGTTCCCGTCGCCATCGTAGCGGTAGCCAAGTGAGCCGTAATAGCCCGTTGCGCCCGTGAGTCGGTAGTCAGGGTCATACGCGAAAACCTGGCTGTTTGCCGGTGTAAGGATGTCCGCGATGCCGCGGATATTGTTGGCCTCGTCATAGACAAGCGCCAGGTTTTGGATGAGTGCGTCGCCGCCTGAGGTCACGATATTCGTCACGCGGTAGTCCTCGTCATACCCATGCGAACGCCGTAGCCCGTTGCCGTAATCCAGGCCGGCAACGCCGCCGAACGGCAGGTAGGTCACGTTCGTCGCGAGCACCGTGGATGTGGACGAGCCCAATCGCCGGCAAAGAACCGCCGCGATCCTTCCGATGCTGTCGCGCATGTAAGAAACCACATCGCCGGACGGATAGGTCATGCGGGTAGTGCGGTCTGCGATGTCATACTCGTATGCTGTGGCATACGCCTTTCCGCTGATCGTGCGGGCAATGCCGGTGACGTCGCCGCGGTCGTTATAGGAAATCGCAGTGCTTCCGGTTTCATCGGCGTAGCCGGCGAGCCGCCCGACTCCGACATTGCCACCGTCGGTGGAATCGTAGCTGTAGGTGATGTCCTCTCCCGGCGACCCAGGATACGATTCACTCGTCACCCGGTTCAGCTTGTCGAACGTGCGGTTGACGGTGACGCCGCGAGCATCCGTCTCGGAGATTCGGTTGCCGACCTCATCGAGCGTGAACAGTTTCGTTCCGGTGTCCGCGCTGGTTTCCTGAGTGACTCGCGCGAAGCCATCGCGCACGTACCGCGTCACCAGCGAGCGCGGATCGGTAACCGTGATGAGGCTGTCCTGAGAATCATAGCCATAGCGGATGCTGTTGGTGAGCGGATCGACCGACGCAACCAGGCGGTTCAGCGCGTCGAAGATTCGAGTCATCGTGTTCGTAAGCCCGTCCGTCACCGAAACCCGGTTGCCGTTCGCGTCATAGCCGAACCTTACGGTCTGCCCGGCTGCTCCGATGTTCTCGACCACTCTGTCCAGCGGATCGAACACGCGGCGCTGTGTTTTCACGGTCAGGCCGTTGGCATCCCTAACCGTTTCATTCGTGATGTTGCCGTCCGCGTCACGGTCATAGTGCAGGCTCTCTCCAAGACAATTGCTGACCGAAAGCAACCGGTGCGCCGCGTCATAATCATAAGTCACGAACGTGTTATCGGGCAGCGTCAGCAAGGTCACCTCGCCGGCTTGGTCATAGGAATATCGCGTGCTCGCATCGCCGGAGGCTGTGTGCACCGTCCGCGTGAGTGGCCTACCGCGTGGGTCATAGGAAAATCGGGTAACGACGGAATTGGCATCGCTGGTCGCCAGCGGCAGCCCGCGCGCGTCATTGGTCATCCGCGTCACTTGACCCAGCGCATTAGTGACGGCGGTGAGATACGCACCGCCCTCATACGCCAGCCCAGTGACGGCGCTTACATCGGTTCGCGCCGAAGTGGCGGTCACCACCCGCCCGAAGCCGTCATAGGTGTATGCCCAGCGTCGCGTCTTTCCGGTTGCAGTATCTGTCTGCGTCCTCTGCAGCAAATTCCCGTTCGAGTCATACGCAAAGTCGGTCGTTTTTCCAGGACTCACGATACGAGTAGGCAGATGGAAAACCGGGTCATAGGTATTGATCGTTGCCCGCGCCTGCGCCGTCCCCGCCGCCTCAATGATCGAAAGCGGCTGGCCGCGATTGTCGCTGACGAAGCTCGTCACGTTTCCGTTCCAATTGGTGATGCCCGCGAGATACCCGTTGCCGTCATAGGTGAAACTCATCTTGGACTCGGGCGTGGTTGCCGTCGCCAGCCGGGTCATCTCCTTTACCTTCGCTGCGCCCTGCATCGAGGCGAACGTATAGACCGTCACCAATCCCAAAGCATTGGTCACGCTGCGCGTGCCGTCCGTGTTGTAGGCGATACTCGTGCGCTCAAGGCCGCCCGCGTGCTCGCTTGAAACTGCTCGCCCTGCGGAATCATACGTCCAGGTGGTGAAGCGGTTACCGTTCTCATCGACAATTCCAGTCAGCGCAAACGGCAGGCCGTCATTCTCATACAGGTAAGTTAGGCCGGTTTCCGGTGTGGTGGAATAGCGCACCGAGATGAGCCGATCGAGAACGCCAGGCGTCACGCCGCTGGAGTCGTAGCCGTAAGTCACCACCAGCCCGCCCGGCGTCGAAACCGTGTGCAACAGGTTTCCTTCATAGGCGAGTTCAAGCGTTCGCCCGAACGAATCGCTGACGGAGACGAGGCGGCTCGCGTCATCGTAGTGCAGCGTCTGGGCGTACCCGCCACGAGTCCGCAACGAAGTCAGTCGCGCAGTGCCGATGGTGCCGGCGTCGTAAATCTCTACGCTATCGTCTGCGTTGGTGAGCGCCCAACTTGAATCCAGGCGCGCAAGTCGCAGGGGCACGTCACCGTCGGTATTCCACTGTCCGCCTCCCGTCGCATAGAAGGTCAGTTCCTTGCCATCGCCGCGCTCGGTCACCGCCGACGCAAACGACTCTTGGAAACCCGTCACGCGCAGAAAACGTTCGTAGCCCGATCGCCAGTGACTTCCCAGCATCCCGGCGACACTGCGGCTGCTCGCCATGCTGTTGTAGTAGCGCGTGAACTTAAGCGGCAAAGCTCCCACCGTTTCGTAATCTGTCACTTCCTCGAAAACGTTGCCCTGGGAGACATTGATGGGCTCAGCCACCAAAGGTGTTGGACACATGCCTGGATCGCCGAGCAGTTTGCATTGCTGCGGATATGAAGACGGCGCTAGCTGCCCGGCCGGGATATAGCTCCCGTCTGGAAAGAGCGTTCCCGTCGGAGCTCTGTCATCCAACCAAATGGTAAACTGTACGTACTCAAACCGAAAAGGAAATCGGGGAATGTCTTCAATCTGGAATATCCACGATCGTGGACTGTGGACGACGCTATAATTGACCGTGCCTCCCAGCGCGTTGTGGAATTCGTTAACAATCGCAATCGGATTCGGATACCACCGGCCGGCAGCCTCGGAATAGCCGGGAATCAAATCGGCCGTTTTGATTTCCCCATTATGGTAGCCTGACGCTGGCATCAACCAAGGATTCTGGTTGCTGTACGAAGAAGCGCCGCTTTGCTCACCACGGCAGTGGAGCGCAAGCAACAGGAACAGCAGCGTCGTGAATCGCCCACCGGCGCAACCCAAACATCTCAGTTGCCGTTTTGGTTTCACAACTTCAGCCACGAAGCTTTCTGGCTGTAGGCAGTGATTCTTAAGCCCCGCCACCAGCGGTGTCGAGCCGATACGCCGTGGGCAAATCCCTCACCGCTGCGCTCGCCGCATCGCCTGGCCACAATAGTTCGTCGGTAAGTGCCCTCCTCAAATCTTCGCTGCGGTTTCAGGTGGTTTTTCCTGCACCCGTTTCAGCCCCTCGCCCTCACCCGCCCGCTTGTTCCTCCGGGGGCATTGGCGGTGCCCTCTGAAGACTACTCCCGCCAGCCGCCCATCGGCGCGGGCTTTTGTGGTGAAGGGCGAGAGACCGAAACCGAACAGCAGGGCACAAAAAAAAACACCATGAAAACTCCATCCAAAATTTCTAATGAAGGGCTCCTGAGCCGTCCCGAACAATTGAGCACCGAGAGCAACGCTACATCGAAGGTGACGAAGACGCCGAAGCAAATCCCGCCGGTGCGTATCAGCATGAAGCACCGCCGTAAGAACCGGATGCTTCCGACCGAGAGCGTTTTGAATCTGCTTCGCAGCGAAGCACCGCGTTTTTGGGAAGTTGCCGAAGTGGTCGGCAAGTGGGTGTGGATTCAGTTTGAAGGCAAGCAGTCCCGCGAAATCACCGCCACGCTTTCCGAACTTGGTTTCCATTGGAACAACGTCCGCCAAGTTTGGCAGCACCCGTGCGGCATGGTGAGCGAGCGCACCCCGTTCGACCCCCGCAAGAAATACGGCAGCTACTTCGCCGCCGACGTGAAACCCGCCTGAAAGGACTACCCGCCATGAATACCAATCCAATTCTTCCTGGTCTGGAAGCAGTGGTAAAGCCGTTCAGGTTCTCGGCCACGCCCCACGAATTCAAGGTGACCGCGCTGCGCGAGTGCCCGACGCCTGAATCCCTCCTCCTGTGCGACACGCCCGACAAAGCTGCGGCCTACTGGCGGTTGCACGTGGAGAAGCACCCGTATTTCAATCCGGATTGCGAGTGCTTCGCCGTGTTACTCCTTAACACGCGCCGCCGAGTCAAGGGGCACCATCTGGTGACCATCGGCACGATGGATACTTTGCTCGTCCATCCCCGCGAAGTCTTCCGGCTGGCCATCGCCACCTCCGCCAGCGCCCTTGTTCTCATGCACAACCATCCCAGCGGCGAGCCTCAGCCGAGCGAAGCCGACATCCGCGTTACCCGCGACCTTATCCGCGCCGGTCAGCTTCTCAAAATCGAAGTGCTCGACCACGTCATCATCGGCAATCCCGCCCGCTCGTCCCTTCGCGAGTTGGGGTATTTCTATTCCTGAAATTCTGCCACGCGGCTGAACCTCGCGGTTCAGCCGCTTTTTCCGTTACGGTTGGAAGGCAGTCTCCCTCCCCCTCACACCGGCCGCATGCGGAAACGGCTCCGAGTCTTCTTTTGCGTTG
Organism: Verrucomicrobiota bacterium; assembly: GCA_016199985.1. Classification (GTDB taxonomy): domain Bacteria; phylum Verrucomicrobiota; class Verrucomicrobiia; order Limisphaerales; family UBA11320; genus UBA11320. The sequence goes on from JACQFQ010000006.1 coordinate 200,398, forward strand.
TCGCCACTTGCGGCTATGCCTATTCTGACACCGGCGAAGAAATTCGTGGGCACGATATGTCATTCGAAATATTCCAGGAAGGTGGCAATCTAAACGCAAAGAAAACTGGTCACGACCAGTATTCGATGAACATATCCCTTCCAAAAGATGAAGGTGGACGAGTCGCCCGCGAGTGCCCAAACCGGGATTGTTCGCCTGGCTATTTCAAAGTGATGAACGGTACGGGCATTACTACCGGGCAAGCCGTTGCGTATTGCCCCTATTGCCGGACGACAGGAGAACCTTCGGATTTTCATACCAGGGCTCAGATTCGCTACGCCAAAGAGATGGTAACTCGCGAAGCTACAATCGGGGTGCAACGTGCACTCCAGCAGGCTCTGGGATTGGGCTCGGGCGGCAAACGGCGACTTGTCGATGGACTGATCTCAGTTGATTTAGAGATGAAGTCCAGCCCAACGCCCCACGTATCGCGACCCTATGAAGATGTCCTGCGGCGAGACCTCATCTGTCCAAACTGCACGCTGGATCACTCGGTGTATGGGTTTGCCATTTGGTGTGCCGATTGCGGCAACGACATTTTCACGACGCACGTTCGCAACGAGATTCGAGTCATCGAAGCAATAGTAAGTGACGTTGACCGGCGGAGGAAAGAACTCGGAGCCCGGGTGGCTGCGCGAGATTTGGAAAATGCCTTGGAGGATATGGTGTCCATCTTCGAGGCCACCTTGAAAATGGAAATCCGCCGCCACCGGAAAGGGAAAGGGGATACTGAAGTAGCAATTGAAACGGCAATGAAGAAGATCGGAAGCCGATTGCAGTCCGTCTCGCATGCTGTCTCGATTATCCCTGAGCATTGCGATTGTGCTTACCTGTTTCCTCCCGACTCTGCTGATGAAGTGCGGTTAGACCGCATTTTCCAGAAACGTCATCCGATTACCCACAATCTCGGAGTAGTCGATAAAAAGTACATCGAACGAGTCCGCTCCGGTGAGGCGGAAGGGACTGAAGTGCGCGTCGAGAAATCTGAAATTGTGGATACCGCACGTATCACCTTTGCCGTTCTTTCGGATTTGCACTCAAGGCTTTTCCCGCAGCCTGTTACAAACTCACAAGCGCTGCCAGTGTAGCAATGGGTCTGCTGCGCTTCACTGTCAGTGAAACTGTCAGTGAAAATACTTTCGCATTAGGAAAAATAGTGTCGAGTTAGCGCGAATTCTTCTCGATTTCCTGAGCAAAGCCGCTAAACTCCCAGCAATTGAATCGGTGTCCTTTGTCCGATTCCGACCTCCGCCTCCAACTTCAAGTTGCACTTTTGCAACAAGTTGCAGCAACCAGAGGGGGCAAGTGCCAGTGAAAGTGCCAGTGAAATCAATACCGGGTTAAGACTCGACAACTACTCCGGTATTGCTCGGCAATCACTCGCGATGACGGGATTCGCAGCCCGTTTGGTGTAGCTGATACACCCAAAGCCACGTTCAGTTTCATAGCTTCGGACAGAAAGTCTGAACTTATGAAACGTCGTTTCATCCTCTACCGCCGCAAGCTCGGGGGCACATTCTACATCGAAGACACCCAAACCCGAAAGCAGGAAAGTCTTGGCACGAAGGACCGCGCCGAGGCCACGTCGCTGCTCAACGCTCGCAACGAATCGGTCCGCCAGCCGCAACTGAATCTACAAATCGCCAAGGCATACTTGGCTGGAACAGATTCAGGCGTTTCGACCCGAACCTGGCAACAAGCACTCGACGCCATTGTCGAAACCAAAAGCGGTTCAACCCAGGATCGCTGGCGGCGGGCGGCGAAAGAGTCCGCATTGGATCACATCCGCCATCGGGTGATTCTGGAAACGCAAGCCGAGCATCTGCTCGCCTGCCTCAAGGCCGGCACGGTCAGCACGAATGTCCACCTGCGGAAGCTCCACAACTTCTGCATTTCGATGAATTGGCTGCCGTGGCCGCTCATACCCAAACGTCTCTGGCCGGCGGTGCGCTACAAAGACAAGCGCGCCATCACCAGTGAAGAACATCAACTCATCATTGAGCGGGAAAAGAACCCGGAGCGGCGCAGCTTCTACGAACTGTGCTGGCATCTCGGTGGTTCTCAAACTGACATCGCCAATCTCAAGGCGGAGGACATTGACTGGCCCACCCAAACAATTGCATACGCCCGACGGAAGACCGGCAGTCTCGCAATGATTCATTTTGGCCCGGACATCGAGGCAGTTCTGCGTCGCCTGAACGCGACGGGATATTTGTTTCCGTATCTGCAATCCGTTCGCTCGGGCGACCGCGCCACGGAGTTCAAGCAACGGTGTGAGGGGCTGGGAATCAAAGGCATCACCCTTCACTCGTATCGGTATGCGTGGGCGGAGCGGGCCAAGACGTGCGGTTACCCGGAGCGGTTTGCGCAAGAGGCGCTCGGACACAACAGCAAGGCCGTGCATCGTTCCTATTCGCGCAAGGCGCAAGTCAGACTGCCTTCATTGGAAAGCTACGAAAAGCAAAACGTGGAAGGCCGCATCATTCCGTTGCTCCCGCCAGTGCCAAAGCCCGAAAGAAATGGTCACTCGATTTCAGCGGCTGGTTAAGCATCCAGTTTCCAGAAATCGCCAGAGCCGTCTGCGCCAGCGGAAAAAATAATTCAACTATTTTTCACGTTGCAAACATTGAATGAAAACGATGTCGAAACCGAAAACCAGCCAAGTCGCCCCGCGTAAAATCAGCGTGCTTTTGTGTCAAGTGTCGGCAGCAACATCGGTTTTGATCAATGTTTGCAAGGCTTCGACGACTCAATCCGCAGTTCAACAAAAGTGCGCCTGATAAAATGGTGGAGTCGTTGAATGAATCAGCGACGCAACCAGGAAAGCAAAATATGGAAACAACTGAACTGACGGACACACTTAAAAGCATCAACACAACTCCGCATCTGTGCCGGAGCAAGGTAAAACAAACCGCGTTGGAAATTGCCTCCGCGATCCGGCCCGCCAATAAATTCAGCCGGGTTGGCATGAGCTTCGTTGAACGCATCGAGGCGAAGGTCCGCGCTGCCATCCGTGAGGAAGTCAGGATTCACCCCAGCAAAGGCAAGACATTGTTATGATGCGTCCAACCGCTGCATTGAATCGTTTGCCTCACGCGCGCCCGCCAGCCTTCTTGCGGGCGTTGCGTTCCCGCCAGTAGCTGGCAATGGCATCGCTGGCGCGGGCGAGCCACTTTTCGTCGCGTCGAAATTGTTCGAGTGTTTCCGTGGCAAAGAATTTTGTGCTGTTGCGGGCGGGGTGGCCCAACGGCTTCAACAGGCCCGCTGCAACGAGCATGGGAATCTCGTGTGGGTCGAAGCCAAGAAACCACGCGGCCTGGGTCGCGTCCAGTCGGGCGGGAACAACCTTCCAACTGAGAAATTCGGATTGCTGCGCGGTTGCATTCATACGCGGACAGCCGCTCGGCGCTTGGGCCGGGGCGAATGGGTTTGGGTTTGTTTCTCGGAAGTCTTCTGTTCGCTGGTGTCAGGCGCATCCGCATCTACCTGGCTGGGAGCTTGGTTCTTGGTGAGGTCGAGCTTTTCTTCAATCTCGCTCTGGCGACGGCTCAATTCCTGATAACGGCCCTCGCGCTCGAAGTGTGCGCCGACTTTGGTTTCCAACTCCTTCGCCCGCTTGGTGGCGTCGGTGATGTCGTATTCAAGTTTGGTCGCACGTTCCTCAAAACCTTGCACGTTCGCTTCGAGCGAACGAATCGTGCCTTGCGCCGTGTCCGTCACCCGCGCGGCGTAACTATTCTTCCCGCGCACAATCATTTCGACGTTGTTGTTGAAGCTGGGGCGCAGGAACAAATCGAAGCCAGCAAAGCGGCCAACCCGCACGTCGTCGCCGAAACGGTTTTTGATCTTCTCGGCGCGACGAACAATCAACTCTCCTGCGATGCCCCGGTTGTCGATCGCCTGCCCGTCGAGTTCGATGCTGAACTTGTCACCCGAAGTGTCCTGTCGCGCGGCGATGTCCTGACGCAAGTTTGTGAGGCGTCCGGTGAACGCCTCGGCATCCTCGTGCGAGCGGCGGAGATTTGTGCGGATGCGGTATTGCTCCTCGGCGTGTGCGGAACGCAGTCGGGTGAGCCGGATCAATTCCGCGTCCACCTGGGCTTTTTCAATCACGAGCGGATTGCCGGACGCGATGGCTTTGACCTCGGCGTAGGTCAGCGCGGCCGAGTCCAAATCTTCGAGGCGGCGGATTGTCATGTCGCCGCTCATCACTTGCGCAATGAACTTCGCCTTCGTCTCCAAGGTCTGCCACATATAGGCATCGAATGAGCCTTCAGTCACGTATCGGTAAATCGAGACGACTTCATTTTTGTTTCCCTGCCGGAGAATTCGCCCCTCGCGCTGTTCCACGTCAGCGGGACGCCACGGCGCATCGAAGTGATGCAGTGCGATGAGCCGTTCCTGAACATTCGTGCCTGAACCCATTTTCTGCGTGCTGCCAAAAAGCACACGCACTTTGCCCGCCCGCACGTCCCGGAATAACGAAAGCTTCGCAGCGTCCGAATCGTAGTCTTGGATAAAAGCGATGTCTGCGCTTGGCACGCCGAGCCGCTCCAGCTTGTCAGCCGCGTCACGATAAACCGAGAAGCCTTTGTCCTTCGGCGTCGAGAGGTCGCAAAAGACAAGTTGCGCGGAACGCTCCGGCTTCGACTCCTGCCAGATGCGGAAAATGTTTTCGACCGCCTGATTGACCTTGCCCTGTGGGTCGTCCTTCGCTGCTGGCTTCATCAGCCGGAGATCCAAAGCGGCCTTCCTCCCTTCCGACGTAATCTTCAGCATGTTGTCCACGCTCGGATCAACGCGATTGGTTTTCAGCCGTTCCGCACGCGCGGCGAGTTCCTGGACGAATGCCTTCAGCTCCGGCGTGGCGGGCGCGTTGCGGACGGCTGGTTTTTCGCCGTCGAGTTTTGGGCGCGGCAGATTTAGCATCGCGGCGGTCTGCACGTCGGCGGACTGACGGAAAATCTGCATCAACTCCGGCACATTGATAAAGCGGGCGAAGCGCGTGTTCAGACGATAGCCTGCACCATCAGGGGAAAGCTCCATTGCAGTCACTGGCTCGCCAAACGTCGCCGCCCACGAATCGAAATGATGGAGGTTGTGCTTCTTCAAATCGTCGGGTTGCAAATAACGTTGCATGGTGAACATCTCGGCCATGCTGTTTGCGATCGGCGTGCCCGTGGCGAAGACGACACCACCGCCGCCATTCATGGATTGGACGTGACGCACTTTGAGATACATATCGAACGCCCGTTCGCTGGCCGTCTGCGGCAGGCCCGCAATGCGCGTCATCTTGGTGACATAAAAGAGATTTTTGAAGTAGTGTGCCTCGTCCACGAAAATGCGGTCCACGCCGAGTTCTTCAAACGTCAGCGTGTTGTCCTTTTTGTGCTCTGCGGCCAGAGCTTGAAGTTTTGCTTCGAGCCGTTTCTTCGCCTTTTCCAGTTCCTTCACCAAACGGCGATTTGAAGTGTCTGCGTGTTCGCGACGAATCATTTCCAACTCGTGAAGCTGTTCGTCAAAGAACCGTTTCTGCGTGTCGTAGGAGAGTGGGATTCGCTCGAAGCCGGAGTGCGTGACAATGACGGCATCCCAATTGCCGGTGGCGATGCGGCTGAAAAGCTTCTTCCGGTTCTGCGACTCGAAATCCTCTTTGCCCGCAACGAGGATGTTCGCGCCCGGATACAGTGTGAGCAATTCTGTCGAGAACTGGCCGAGCATGTGGTTTGGCACGGCAAACATCGGCTTGCGGGCGAGACCCAGCCGCTTCAACTCCATCGCGGCGGCGACCATCGTATAGGTCTTGCCCGCGCCGACGACGTGGGCGAGCAACGTGTTTGGTGTTTGCAGAATCCGCCAGACGCCGGCCTTTTGATGCCGGTGTAATTGAACCGCCTGACTCGCACCTGGCAACGTCAGGTGATCGCCATTGAACGTGCGCAGCCGCGTGTGGTTGAACGTGTCGTTGTAGAGACGGCAAAGCCGCTCGCGACGCGAATCATCCGACCAAACCCATTCCTTGAACTGTTCTTTGATCCGCTCCTGTTTCTCTCGCGCGGCCTCGGTTGCCTGCGGGTTGACGGCGGGCTTCTTGTCAACCATGTCATAAACGGTGGGCGTTTTGAGATTGAGCGCGTCCTCAATCAACTCCAAGCCGGTGTAGCGGTCTGTTCCCCAGTCCGTCGTGTTGGAAGTCGAGTTGCGTGCGTCCCAATCCGCGTTCATGTGCCAAGAGCCGAGCGCGTGGACGTGCCCAATTTCGATACCGGATGAGACGTTGAGCAGTTTGTGAATGAATCGCTTCACGTCGTCGGGCGGCAGCCACGACGCGCCAAGCCGCACGTCAATTTCCGTGGCGGGCAAATCCTCCGGCTGAATGGATTTCAACGCCTCGACGTTTTCATGGAAGCGCGCGTCGGTTACGGCGGCAGCATCCGCGACGGCCAACTTCTCCCGCACATTGCCGGAAAGATACTGGTCGTCGGTTTCCCACTGATTCGTTTGGGGGTTCAGAAAAATGATGCCCTTCAAATCGGGTAAGAATTCCTCCGTCGGTTTGTTCAACAAACCGGCCATGTGGTCGAGGTCAACACGGCCTTGCTCATTCAAGGAAACCAAGAGGGCTTCCTTTGGCTCGCTGACGGATTCGATGGGCTTGCGGTGATGAATCGTCCGCTCGTGAAAAATCGTGGCTTTAGTGGCCCGCTTGGTTTCGTCGTTGTAGTGCTCCAGCGAGAGGAGCAACGGCAAGTCGGGATCACCGTCAAACGCGCGTTGGTTTGCGCGGAGATTGACCGGGCCGAAGCGACCAACAAACATTCCGTAGGCATGATTGAGTTGCTGCCGGGCCTCCACGACTTGCGCCTCGTCGCTACCGTCCATTTGAGAGCGGAGACACGAGCGAACTGCGTCCCGCACCGGAATCAAATGCCGGATGCGTGAGCGAGTCTCGCTCGGTAGATCGGTGAGAGGACGGAGAACATCGTCCTCCCGGATGCAAACCATCCCGTCGTGAAGGCAGTAGGCATTGGGCTTGACGAAATCCGGTGCGGGGATGGTCTGTTCGAGAGTTGGCTCTGTGACTTGTTGAGCGTGAGCCTGGTAAATGTTCTGTGGCAACCGCTCGACGGCTTGCGCCAGAGCCTCGCCCAAGTCGCGTTTGTCTGATTCAAGCGTCGGCTCGTTGTCCCGATACATCCGCCCGGACAATCGCATCCGGCCAAGCATCATTTCCGGGCGGGTGGCGAAGTATTCGTTGAGATTGAAGGATTCGCCGATGTTGTTGGCGTAATCCGCTGCCTCCTTCCAAGCCGCGCCATTTGGCGCTTCACCGGGGCGGAGCTTGCGGAGCATTACGATGTCCGTCGTGACTTCCGTGCCGGCGTTGCGCTTGAAGGCATCGTTCGGCAAACGAATCGCGCCGAGCAACTCCGTGCGCGTCGAAAGCAATTCACGCAACGTCGAGTCGAGCTTGTCCATCGTGCCGCGCGACGTGATGAACATGAGCAACCCGCCCGGACGCACCTTGTCCAAAGAGGCGGCGAAGAAATAGTCGTGGATGGGGAACTTGTAGTTGTTCCAACGCGGGTCGTGAACGGTGTAGTCGCCAAACGGGACGTTGGAAATTGCGAGGTCGTAGAAGCCATCCGCGAGTTTCGATTGCTCGAACGGCTGCGCGCGGATGTCCGAATCTGGATAAACCGCTTTGGCGATGCGCGCCGTCAGCGGATCAATCTCGATGCCGGTGATCGTCGAGCGACGAAGAATGTCCTCGGGCACGAGTCCGATGAAGTGGCCGACGCCGCACGCTGGTTCAAGAATGCGCCCGCCCTGAAACCCAAAACGCGCTAATGCCTGATACATCGAGCCGATGACAACTGGCGCGGTGTAATGCGCGTTCAGCGTCGTCGAACGGGCGAACTCGTATTCCTCCTTCGTCAGTTCTTTGCGAAGCGCCTCGCGCTGCTCAAGCCAGAGGACATTGAACTCATCAAAGACCTGGGGCAACGCACCCCAGCCGACGTATTTGACGAGCTTCGCTTTTTCTTCATCGGTTGCGGGGCGGGATTCCGATTCGAGCTTTCGCAGCGTTCGGATGGCGGCGAGGTTCTGCTGAAACTTCTGCTTCGGTCCTCCGTCGCCAAGCCGGTCGGCTTCCGTGATGCGGTAGTTGTTGAGATTCTTCGGCGGTTCTTCCTGATGACGCTTGGCTATTCTTCGGGCGGGAGCAGGATGTATTTCTCCCTCACCATTTCCCAAGCCTGGTCGTGGGCCTGTTGCGCCGTTGATCCCTGCTGCATCAAATCCGTTCGCAGCGTGGCCATTTCGTCATTCGTCTTTTCCTCCGCTTCCAGAAGCATCTGGTGAAGGTGTCCCGTTTGCTCCAATTCGCGCACCATCTTCGGGCGATGTTCGCGCCAGTGTTTCTCGGCCATCCGTCCGTATTGTGTCAGGGGTGTCATTTGTCGGCCTTTGGGTTGAGAAAAGGTCAAGCTGCGCGTCCGAACTCGGATTGTTTCGCCGGGCGGCCATGAGACTTTCCTATTTTTTGGTGGG
>JACQFQ010000058.1 GCA_016199985.1 Verrucomicrobiota bacterium
ACCGAAGATCACGGCGGCAAGGACAGTGGCTTTGGCGCCGCCCGTGTAGTGGCGACCTTTGAGGTTCAAAACACCTCTATCAACAACTTGCAATATTTCGCATCGCCAGTAGCGGAAGTCGGGTTAGCACAGTCCTCGAGTGTGGATTACAACGAAGCTTATGCGTGGGATTGAAGGATGGGGTGGGCTTTCAGCCCTTGGCAGTATCGCAGAACATTCCCATGCCGGAGCCTTCCGGAAAGCAGGACGAGGAGAAGAAGCGGGATCGGGCTTACGATCCGCTTCAACGTTGGCGTCATATCCAGGGAACAATCACCTGGGCCGAATCAAACATGGCACCGCATCTCCGACGTAACCGGCCCCGAGTTCCCAAGCAGATCCCCCATCACTTCAGCATTTGAGCATGATAACGTCCTTCATCAGGCACATGGGCGAGGGGCAGGGGAATGGGGAAAGTTGCCAGTCGCAGAAAACTCTAAGGCCAGACAGAGAGCGAAATCTCGCTAGCTGAGCTCGAGAGAAAACTGCAATGCGCAACATGTGGCCAGCCACCCGGTTCTTGTGCACGCCAGACTACTGACGACACATGAAGACTCGATAGACATGAAGACGAGCTCCCTATCGCACACGAGCACTGGTTAGTGCCGCGCGTCTCCAAGCACGGCACTGGAATCCAAGGATAATGAAAAGACCTGCGAGAAACAGCGTCTGAAAGCAGGCTGAAAAGAGCTGAGGCTCGGCAAGCTCCAACGCTGGAAGCCGGAGGAATCCGAACATGAGCACCAACCCGGCGACGACGGAACAAACAATCTGGCAGAAGTGTGCCACCACTTTGTCAGAGGCGACTTTCTGCTCGAGCAACTGAGTAATCATAAACTGACATTTCTCTTTGACGTTGACTGACAAGCCACAAGTACATCTGACCAAACAATCTTTCAAACCTCACGCGACCTGAGTCGCCCACCACACCTGCCAGGACCCAATTACGGGGAATGGCTAATGTTCAGCGGGCTGTCAAGTGGGCTCGTCGCAAACTCGACATCTCGGTTCTCCCTCATGAGCTACGTCCCGCTCCTGAACGAGGCCGACCGTAAACTCCCCATAGCAGGATGACTTCCGCGTCGGAAGTCTCCCCGTTTCGACCACTGGCAATCGTTCAGGAACCCGGCTTTGTCACCCAGAAGCAAAACTGGGGATGATTCAGGATCATTAGGGATCAGTATTCTCGCGTCTTGTTTTGAAAATGAGGACTGGAGACAAATGAGGATAACTGCTGGAAAAAGCCCTGTTTCGTTTAGGAAACTGCTGAGCCAGAAGCAAGAAGGTCAACGCGATGAAGACCTCGCATGGGCTTTCACAAACTCCACGAGCTCCCGGCATTCGAAGAAGCCGGACCACATGTTGTGACCCTGGCCTGGCGGGATGATTAATTGCATCGCGCCACCCAGCGCGGCGTAGCGCTGCTTCAGGAGTCCTGAGTTTTGATCGAGCGGCACGACCACATCCTGGTCGCCGTGGATGGCGAAGAGCGGCGTGCCCGCTTTGGCCAATGACTTCAGCCGATCAATCGGATTGTGGTGGGAAAGGCTCGCTTGCAGCTCATCAGGCTTCATCTCAAACGCGCCCGCCGCCTTCTCGACACCGGGGAAGCTCGCCACGTTGCAGACAGGATAAATGCCGGCGAACGCGGCGACCTTCTCAGGGTTCTCAACCGCCCAGGCCAAGGTCATCAGGCCGCCCCGACTCCGTCCCAATAACACCGGTTTCGAGGAGTATCCGCGGGCTTGAGTCATCTCGGCGTGGAACGCGCTGAAGAGTTTGCGCCCGGCCGGGCTGCCGAAAGACTCCCCGACATCAATGCCCGCGATGGCGATCCCCGCGTCCAGAAACTGCTCGAACATCCATCGCTCCTCGTTGCCAGGCAGCCCAGGCAATGTGGGCGCGTACCAGACCCAACGCTTCGCGTTCCCGACAGCGCCGGCGCGGGCGGGGATGATGAACGCGGCCCGGCCAGCGACAACAATCGCTTGGCCCGAGAGGGGCAAAGCCTTCTGAACCGGGTTGGCGGCTGTGGACGTGGGTTCCGCGGCGAGGGCGGACGCGAGAGGAACGAGCTGGAGTCCGGCGATCAGGAATGAGCGAAGTCGCTTCATAGACGCGCGATGTTCGACAGACTGACGCCAACCTTCAATGCTTCATTCGTTGAGCTGGCGAAGATCAGGAGCTTGGGGAATCGTTGGATGGCTCGACCCATCGACGAATGACGGGCACGTCAGAGTGGAATTGAATTCAACCCGGCCCGCGCTACGGTTTCGGCCATGGCCAACCGCCGATTTCTTTCTCGTTTCGCTTTACTGCTGATCGCGTTCGTCGCCGCGGGCGCGACGGGCCGTATTGCCGCGCAGAGCGACTGGGATGAGCCCTTTCCACCGCACCGCATCGCCGATAATCTCTACTATGTCGGATCGCGCGGACTGGCCTCCTATCTCATTACCACGAGCAAGGGGAGTATTCTGATCAATTCGAGCTTCGAGCGAACGGTTCCCATCATCCGAGGCAATGTGGAGAAGCTCGGTTTCAAGTTCGCCGATATCAAAATCCTCCTGGCGAGCCATGCTCACTCGGATCATGTGGCGGGTCATGCGCTGATCAAGGAGATGACGGGCGCGCGCGTCGAAGTGATGGCCGGCGATGCCCAGGTCATCACCGAGGGCGGCAAGGGGCAATACCTCTACAAGGAGGGATGGAAGCCGTGTCCCGTGGATCGCGTGCTGAAGGACGGCGACAAGGTGACCCTGGGCGAGGCGACGCTGACGGCGCGCCACACGCCTGGCCATACGCGGGGTTGCACGACGTGGACGCTCCAGGCCGTTGATGGCGGCAAGACCTGGCAGGTTGTCATCATTGGGAGCCCCAACGTGAATCCGGGCTACGAGCTGATCACCAACCGCGATTATCCGGAGATCGCCGACGATTACGCGAAGACGTTCCGTCTGCTGAAGGCGTTGCCCTGCGATATTTTTCTGGGAGCGCATGGCGACTACTACGGGGTGAGAGAAAAGTTTGCCCGGCTCCAGAAGGATCCCAAAACCAATCCTTTCATCGATCCTGAAGGCTATCGCGCCTACGTGGAGAACCGCTACCAGGCCTTTCGTGAGAAGGCGCGCCGCTAGCGGATTTCGAGGGGCCACGCCATGGACTCTCGAGCCCGCGCCACTATCACGTCCGGGATATCTGCGGAGCCGCGCAGGAGCATTGCCCGCTCAAGAGCCGCGGTCGATCTACTTGAGCCATCGGAGTTGGGGAGCGGAGCGGTTCTCATCCTTCCCTCCATTGATTGGGCATCGACATCGATCTTCTTCACTCACGGAGGTCCCAAATGAGGTGATACTTGGGCAAATTGCGCGGAGCCAAGGATTGGGGATCAGCACACGTTGGCTTCCAATTCGTCAATGAAAGGCAAATCAACTATGGCTACCTATATCACACTGATCCGCTTTACAGAACGCGGTGCGAAGAACATTAAGAAGTCGGCGGCGCGGGCCCGTGAGTTCTGCAAATCTGCCGAAAAACAGGGGGTCAAGGTTCAGGCGCAGTACTGGACGACCGGCGGTTGCGATGGCGTCCTCATCCTGAGCGCGAATGACGGCAACAAGGTTCTGCGGTGCCTTGCGGGTCTCACAGCCACAGGCAACGTGAAGACCGAAACCATGTCCGCCTTCGACGCCACGGAGTTCACGGCAATCACGTCGGCTTGAAAAGCTGGCGACAAAGGATTCTCCTTTGGACGTAATGCCGTTTAGAAATCCGGAGTGGCTGAAGCGGCGCGATCCGCCAGTTCAATGCCACAAGGAGGCAGTTGTTGCCTTTTACTTTGAGACGAGGTGTCTCAATGCCCTTGGGATGCGAACCGCACCAGGCTTCCGGCTGGAGCCTTCAACGATGTGTGTTCGCAACTCGTGCCTTCGGACGTGATTTGTGGTGTGTTGGGATCTTGCGGCGTGAGGCGGCGACCGCAGCCGATGGTCGCAGGATGTTGCCTCGTTCATTGTGAGATCTTCCACGCGTTCGCTGGATCAAGCTGGCCACGGTGGATCGCGCCTTCAGCGCTCCGGCATTTTGTTTGTCTTGTTACCTGGAGCGGTGCCCCAGGCTGGGATGGTGTCGGGGCATTGCCCCTCTCGACGAACCGGGAGTCTCCGTCTCCGTGCGGGGCCGGGAACGCCGGGAACCGGCGGACTTGGAGGTCTCCCCCACGAATGGGATCAGGCTGAGAACCGATGTCTTCTCTCCCTGAACCTTTTTCAGACAACCCCTGCTCGGGGAACAGGGCCTATTCCACCGCCGGCCATGCCGCCGCTTCGCGGACACGTTCCAGGATGACTTCGGGGATATGGGGTTCGTTGCCGACGCTCGCAGAATACCAGACGCGCTTGCCTTGCTTCTCGGTCGGATTTCTCCAAGTGGGCTGACCGGCCGCCAAACGCTCGCGAACGTTCTTCTCGGTTTCTCCCAGCATCATCGGGATGTCCTCGTAAGAGTGCAGCCCGTCGCTGATGAAGAACGGGACCATCACCACGTTGCGGGTTTGTGCGATCTGGTAGCAGTCCTGGATTCGAGGTTGCTCCTCCATGAACACGGCATACACTCCGGCATATTCTCCACGGGCGCGGATGAGCTCCACCTGCCGCTCGATGATCTTCCTCGAGTTCTCATTGTTGCCCGTGCCGTGTCCGGCGATGAACAGCGTGATGTCGCGAGCGCTGGGCCGATGAGGGAACGGATGTTGGTCGACCACGTCCTTCGCCCGCGCCAAAAGAACCTCCGTCATGCTGTCGTGGGTGCCCACCGGCTCGCAGTATCGCAGCTCCTGCGCTCCGCGCTTTTGCGCCCGGGCGAAAGTCGTCTGCCCTTTCGAGCGCAATCCCAGCTCCCGCGGAATGATTTCCTCGGTGAAATAGCCGTCGCTGATGAACAGCGGGACGATGAAAGCCCGCGGCGAGCGCACGCCGCGGAGCACGGCCGAAATGTTTGGCTCGAGCTTCCAGAAACATTCATGCACCTCGGCGAACAGCCCGCGCGCCCGAAGAGCGTCGGCGTGTTGATAGGTGGGGGCGCTCGACTCCGCGTTCAACGTGGATCCATGTCCGACGAGGATCAGCGCGGCGTCCGCGAACTCGCTCATGAATTGTCTCCGTCGAGGATGCGACCCAGGCCGCCCAGCACCGAGCCTTCCTCCTTGCTGCTTCCCCCCGCGCGCGGTGACGCCGCCACGATGCGGTCGGCCATGCGGCTGATCGGCAGGGACTGCAGCCAGATCCGTCCTGGGCCGCGCAGCGTGGCGAAGAAAAGTCCTTCGCCGCCGAACAGCGCCGACTTGATCCCGCCGACGTATTGGATGTCGAAGTCCACGGTGGGCTGGAAGGCCACGACGCAACCGGTATCAATGCGAAGCAGCTCACCCGGCGCCAAAGTTCGTTCCATCAACGTGCCACCGGCATGAACGAAAACCCATCCATCGCCCTCGAGTTTTTCGAGAATGAATCCCTCACCGCCAAAAAGGCCCGCGCCCATTTTCTTCTGGAATGCGATCCCGAGGCTCACGCCCTTCGCTGCGCAGAGAAAGGAATCCTTTTGGGCGTGCAACACGCCCCCCAATTGCGAGAGGTGAACAGGCACAATTTTGCCAGGGTAGGGCGCGGCGAAAGCGACCTTCTTCTTTCCGGCGCCATTGTTTTGAAACACCGTTGTGAAGAGGGACTCGCCGGTGATGAGACGCTTGCCGGCGCTCATCAGGGATCCCAGGAAGCCGGTCGATTGGGCCGATCCGTCGCCAAAGATGGTTTGCATCCCGATCCCGTCTTCCATGTACATCATCGCGCCCGCTTCCGCGACCGCCGCCTCCCCTGGATCCAGTTCGATTTCCACGAACTGCATGTCGTCGCCGTATACCTTGTAGTCAATCTCGTGCATTGCATTCATAAGAGTGAAGGAATTTTCGTCGGGAAGATGGAGGCGGCGAACGAAGTCGGCAAGCCTCAGAAAGCGGGAAATGGATGGAAAGCGGGAGACGACGACAGCGATCCGGACTCCTCCCTCGGAGCGCCGCATCCCAGCCGGCCCCTTGAGCTGAGAGATTGCAAACGATTGTGGAAGACTTCGACCTCTTCAACCCGGCAATCATCTTTTAACCGCAGAGAACGGAAAGAGCGCACAGAGGAACAAGGGGATACCGGCATGTTCTTGTTGCGGTTGGTTCCCGACATCTCCCAGGTTCTTTGGGGTCTCTGGTTGTACGACGTGTTGCGGAGTGGAGGGCACTAAACCTCCTTCACGACGCCCCAATGGACATCCAGGCGCTTTTGGAGGAAGAGCCGGACGCCTTTCACCAACACCTTCGATTCGAGCTTCTGTCCCGCCGCAACGATTTGAGGCAGCGTCATGCTGGGACGGATGGTGAAGGAGTCCTGGGCGATGATCGGGCCTTCGTCGAGGTGCATCGTGACGAAATGCGCCGTGACCCCCGCGGTTTTGACGCCGCGCTCATAGGCCTGCCGGTACGGCATCGGACCCGGGAAGCTGGGGAGCAGGGAGGGGTGGATGTTGATGATCTTGTTTTTGTACCGCCACACGAAGTTCGGAGAGAGAATCTTCATGAACCGCGCGAGCACGATAAAATCGACCTCGTATTCCTCCAGCGCCTTCAGGGCGGCATCTTCGCCTCGGAGGCGGTCCAGCCAGGGGATGTGGCGGAAGGGGACTCCGGCTTTTTCCGCGAGCGGCCGCAGGTCGGCGTGATTGCCCACGACAACGACGGGCTTTGCCTTGAGGACGCCTGACTTGAAAGCCGGCAGAAGCGCCGCGAGGCAATGAGGCTCCCGGGTGACGAAAAGGGCGGCGCGTTGCAACCCCTTGGGCTCCGCGGCGCGAAGACGAATCTCCATGCCGAGATCCTCGCCCAGCCTCTTCAGGCCCGACTTCATGACGCCGGGTTGCCATTGCGACGATTTCCAGGACGCCTGCAGCACCATGCTGAACTGGCCTCGGGTCACCTGCTCCTCCATCGCCTCGATGTTGGCCCCGGCCTCGAAAAGGAAACTTGTAATCCGGGCGATGACGCCGGTTCTGTCCCTGCCGATCACGGTGATCGTTGCGAGCTGTTTCATCGTGCCTAGCCCAGCCAATGGCGCGCGTTGCGAAAAATGCGCATCCACGGGCTGATCTCGCTGCGATCGCCTGACGTCCAGCTCATCTGGATGTTTCTAAAAACCCGCTCCGGATGCGGCATGATGACGGTAAATCGGCCGTCGGGCGTCGTGACTGAAGCGAGGCCGTCGGGGCTTCCGTTCGGATTGTGCGGATAGCGCTCCGTGGGCCGGCCCGTGTTGTCCACAAATCGAGCCGCGCGCTGGACTTTGGCCGGGTCGCCCCGCTGCGAGAAGTCGGAGAATCCTTCGCCGTGGGACACCGCGATCGGGATCCGGCTGCCGGCCATGCCCGCGAAGAAGATCGACGGGCTCTTCACCACCTCGACCAGGCTGAGCCTTGCCTCGAACTGCTCGCTGCGGTTGCGCGTGAACTTCGGCCAGTCCTGGGCGCCGGGGATGATGGACGAGAGAGCCGCCATCATCTGGCAGCCATTGCAGACTCCCAGAGCGAAGGTTTCGCCGCGGCTGAAGAACGCGTTGAACTGATCCGACAGCGAGGGGTTGAAGAGAATGGACCGGGCCCATCCCTCGCCCGCGCCGAGCGTGTCGCCGTAGGTGAATCCGCCGCAGGCGATGAAGCCCTGGAATTGGTTGAGCGCGATCCGGCCCGACTGCAGGTCGGTCATGTGGACATCATAGGCCTCGAAGCCCGCCTTCGCCGTGGCGTAGCTCATCTCGACCTGGCTGTTTACGCCCTGCTCCCGCAGAATCGCGAGCTTGGGACGCGGGACGCCGGACCGAATGAAAGGCGCGACGATGTCTTGGGCGGGATCGAATGTGAGATGAACATGCAGGCCTGGATCATCGGCCCGGCCTTTCGAGTCGTGCTCCGAGTCGGCGCAGTCCGGATTGTCGCGCAGCCGCGCGATCCTCCAGCTCACTTCATCCCAGGCCCGGTGCAGCTGGCGCAAAGGGAAGCTGAGCAGCGTTCGCCCGGCCCGGGCCACTTCGACGACCCCGCGGTCGTTCGGCGATCCGATGATATGGGCGAGAGATCCGAGTCCGTGCCTGCGCAGCGTCGCGAGGGCGCTCTCGGTCTCCCGTGTCGGCGCCTGCACAATCACGCCGAGCTCCTCCGTGAACAAGGCCTCGAACACGGACAGATCTCGGGAGCTTCCTCCCGGAGAAGAGCCCGCGAGCATCCCGTCCAGATGGAGGCTGACGCCGCGATTCCCGGCGAAGGCCATTTCACATGCCGCGGCCCACAGACCGCCGTCGCTGCGGTCGTGGTAAGCGAGCAGAACGCCCTGGCTCCGCAGCTCGTTGACCGCGGCCACCAACGCCTTGATCGCGCCGGCGTCGTCGAGGTCGGGCGTCTCGCCGCCCGATTGCTGAAGAACCTGGGACAGCATGGAGCCCCCCAAACGATTCCTGCCCCGTCCCAGGTCGACGAGGATGAGGGTGGTGTCGCCGGGCTGGAGCTGTGGAGTGAGGGTGAAGCGCGCGTCGCTGAGAGTCGCGAAGGCTGAAACGATCAGGCTCACGGGCGCGGTGACCTGTCTTGGGGCGCCGTCGTGGCTCCATCGCGTCCGCATGGATAGGCTGTCCTTTCCGACGGGCACGCTGATGCCGAGCGCTGGGCACAACTCCATTCCGACCGCGCGAACGGTGTCGTAGAGCGCCGCGTCCTCGCCCGGCTCGCCGCAGGCGGCCATCCAATTGCAGCTGAGTTTCACCCGCGCGAGGTCGATGGGCGCGGCGAGCAGGTTGGTGATGGCCTCGCCCACCGCCATCCGGCCGGACGCCGCGGCATTCGTCGCCGCGAGCGGCGTTCTTTCGCCCATGCTCATGGCTTCGCCCTGGAACCCGCTGTAGTCCGCGAGCGTGACCGCGCAGTCGGCGACCGGCGTTTGCCAGGGCCCGACCATCTGATCGCGGGAGCTGAGGCCGCCCACGGTGCGATCGCCGATGGTGATAAGAAAGCGTTTGCTCGCGACGGTTGGATGGCGGAGGACGTCCAACGCGACGCGCTCCCAATTCACCGCGGAGAGATCCAAGGGCGAAGGCGGGCGCGACACGCGTTTCACCTCGCGGCGCATCTTGGGCGGCTTGCCGAGGAGAACCTCCATGGGCATGTCGATGGCGCGCTCGCCATTGGGGCCGTCCTCGAGGATCAGCCGCCTGTCTTCGCTCGCGACGCCCACCACGGAGAACGGGCATCGCTCGCGCGCGCAAAACGACTCAAAGAGCGGCAGGGATTCGGGCGCGATCGCGAGGACGTAGCGCTCCTGGCTTTCATTGCACCAGATCTCCTTGGGCGCCAATCCGCTCTCCTCGAGGGGCACGCGGCGCAAATCGAATCGCGCGCCGAGGCTCGCGCCGTCGACGAGTTCGGGAAACGCGTTGGAGATGCCGCCGGCGCCGACATCGTGGATGGCGAGGATCGGATTCCGCTCGGCGAGACTGGCGCAGTGGTTGATGACCTCCTGCGCGCGGCGCTGGATCTCGGGATTGCCGCGCTGCACCGAGTCGAAATCGAGCTCGGCGGCGTTGGCCCCGGCGGCCATCGAACTGGCCGCGCCGCCGCCCATGCCGATCCGCATTCCCGGCCCGCCGAGCTGGAGAAGCAGCGTGCCCGCGGGGAAGGAGACCTTGTGCGATTGCGGCGCGGCGATCGCCCCGAGGCCCCCCGCGATCATGATCGGCTTGTGATATCCGCGGCGCTGTTTGTCGACCGTTTGCTCATAGGCGCGGAAGTAGCCCGCGAGGTTCGGCCGGCCGAATTCGTTGTTGAACGCCGCTCCGCCCAGCGGCCCTTCGATCATGATCTGAAGCGGGCTCGCGATATGATCGGGCTTGCCGTAGGGCTGAGCCTCCCACGGCTCGCGCGTATCGGGTAGATGCAGGTGGGAGACGCTGAAGCCGGTCAACCCCGCCTTCGGACGCGACCCCCGGCCCGTCGCCCCCTCGTCGCGGATCTCTCCGCCTGCGCCGGTGGAGGCGCCAGGGAAGGGCGAGATCGCGGTCGGATGATTGTGCGTCTCCACCTTCATCAGCACGTGGGACAGCTCCTGGGCGCCGCCGTACGGCGCGGCGGTGGAATGCTCCAACGGCGCCCAGCGCTCGATGGTCGCGCCTTCCATGATGGAGGCATTGTCCTTGTACGCCACGATGGTGTGCTGAGGCGCCCGTTCATGCGTGTGGCGGATCATCTGGAACAGGGAGCGCTCTTGCTTCTCGCCGTCGATGACGAATTGCGCGTTGAAGATCTTGTGACGGCAATGCTCGCTGTTCGCCTGCGCGAACATCATGAGCTCGACGTCGGTGGGATTCCGCCTCATGACGCGAAAGGCCTCGACGAGATAATCGATTTCGTCGTCGCTGAGGGCGAGGCCGAAGCCTCGGTTCGCGGCCTCCAGCGCCTTTCGGCCGCTTCCGAGGATGTCCACATGCTCCATCGGAACGCCCCGCTGATCCTCGAACAGGCGGCGGAGCTCTTCGCGGCTTGCGAGAACGCTTTCTGTCATCCGGTCATGCAGGAAGGCGGCGCAGCGATCGAATTCGTCCTGTGAAAGCGCGGCGCCGGCGTTGAAGACAAGCCGGAACTCCGTGACCCGTTCCACGCGCTTGATCGGGAGCCCGCAGTTGTGCGCGATGTCGGTGGCCTTGGACGCCCAGGGGGAAACGGTGCCGATGCGCGGCGCGACGAGGAGGAGCGCGCCTTGTTGAGGGCCGTTGTAGCGGTCGCCGTAGTGGAGAAGGGCGTTGAGCTTTTCGCCCACCTCGGCCGACAGCGGGGCGGGGGACGCGACGCAGTGGACGTGGCGGGCGTGGACCGCGGCAATGTCGGGGCGGATGGATTGGAGCCGCGACAACAACGCGCGCGCGCGAAAGTCGGAAAGAGCATTGCCGCCTTCGATGACAATCAATTGCATGGATGATGTGATCTGAGGCGGGAGGTGCGGACTTTCAAGTGTCAAGACTGTCCGCCTGAGTCCCGCGTCCCTGATCTTGGAGAGGAGGGCCGCTTGGGATCAATATGGATTATTCAGGGGGCAGCCGGGGAGAGCCGGGATGGCCCAGACCCCGCGGGCGTCATCGCTCTGGCGCTGGAGATCCACCGCCGCGTTGGAGGCGATGTTGGGTCTCCGGCCCGCTTACCGCAGATCGGGTTGGACGCCGAGGGCGCCGCGCAGCCGGGCGAGATAGTCGGGGGACTCCACGTCCATCAGGCTGCAGCGCGCCTCCTTGAGTCGCCCCGCCAGTCCGAGCCGGGTGGCTTCATCGCGATGCGTGTCGCGGCCGAGGAATTCCTCCAGTCGACGGATGTGGCGCTGCCACAGCGCCGCGTCCACGACCTGCTTCCGACGCAGCCGATCCTCGTACCAGTCGCTGCCGAGGAGGCGCTCCAGCATGAACAGCTGCCGGAACGCGGGCGTTTGCAGCGTCATGCCTTCGAACACTCCGTCCCGCATCATGTGGAGCAGGCCCTTCAATGGGGGACATGCCATCTCCACGCTTCCGTCTTCAAAGTAGAGCGCGGCCACCCGTCGCTGCGTCTCGATCACGTTCGCGAGCCCTTCCACGAAGAGCTCCATGCTCTGCAACTCCGGCTTGAGCATGCGCTCTTCAAAGACGACGTGGGGATGATTGAACACACGGCCGAAGAAGCTGTGGACGAAGCGGGCGGTGATGCGGTGACCGAGCCGGCTGAACTCCAGCTTCTGTCCGTTGTGCTCCATGTCTGAGCACGCGGCGAGGTAGCCGTTTTCCTTGAGGTAGGCCGGGTCGCGTTCGGCGGCGCTCATGCGGCACCAGACCTCGGGAATCAGCAGGCTGATGTCGTGATCCATCCGGGCCTGCGGGCCAACACAACCCGCCGCCGTCACAAAGCCGTCCGTCCCGCATAGAATGCTGGACACCAGAGCCGCGTTCAAATCGATGATCGGCGCCAGCGCGTTGAACGGCCCTTTGGTGAGGGCTCCCTCGGATCCCGCTCCGGTGGTGCTCGGCGACTTTCCCGTCATGCTGCAGATGAACTCCATGAAGAGCTCGGGCAGCTCCATGTAGTGAATGGGGCTGTAAACGGCGAGCGAGCGAATCCCGGCCACGGAGTCCGGACCATTGTTCCTGCGTCCGGGGAGAACCGCCTGCACCGGCGTGTGCACCGGCTGGTCCAGGGGGATGCGACGGAAAAACCGCGTCGCGATTTCTCCAAGGTAGGACGCCCGGGGGTTGGCCAGGTCGGGGCGCCTCTGGAGATATCGGGGGTTCTTCGAAGGCTTGCCGTCCACAATCCTCGGATGCGAGGTGACGACGACGAATGTTCCCTCGGCGCCGGCCATTGCCGACTGGATGAGGTTCTGCATCGGCTCGGTGTATCTCGCGAATCCGATGGCGTCCTCGGTTAGCTCCCTCGCCTGGGAGGGTTTGAGAGGCTCGTAGTTGGAGAAGAAGTGACCGGTCTGGCTGAACTCGAGTTCCGTCTGACGATCATAGCCTTGGTGGATGGCGTCGTCCGGGCGCTGGAAAAGCCTCTGTTCGCAGTTCTGGATGAACTTGACCGAGATTCCCGACGCGGGCTGGTCGGAGCTCAGGCGCGGCGCGGCGGCTTTAGGGATGACCACCGACGCGGAGATGTCGTCCTCCATCTGAAGCTTGGCCGCCGGGACAAAATCCTTGCGAAGGCCAAACACGCGCCAGGCCCCGTCGTCATCATAGCCCACCCGCAGATAGCTCGTGACGAGCTTTCGGTTGTCGAGTTTGAGCTCGTTTCCGGGAACGCCGTTGATGATGTCGACGCCGAAATGCTCGCGCCAGCGCTCGCCCCACTCCGCCTTGTAAAAGCGCTTCACCACGAACACGAGCTCCTTGATGTATTGCGAGATCGTGACGAGCCAGTCGTTGTAGGCGGATGTGTATTCCCGCGCCGAAGGCGTGAGCAGCTTGATGACGGATCCCAGGGATCGGTCGGGGCTGAGGATGGGGCGGCTGTCGAGGGTCTTCGCGGTTTTCTTGAACCGTTGCGAGTAATCCCGCCGCATCAATTCCTCGACGCGATCGAAATCCTTCTTGAAGTGGGCCACAAAGACGGGGCCTTGGAGGATGGCGTCGCCGATGGGCTTTGAGATCTCCGACTTCCCTCCGCCCGAGACGGTGCAGGGCTTGTGACAGAATATCCCCTCGGCGACCGTCCCGACCAGCCGCCATGAGCGGGATCCAGGAATCCGCTCCATGTGCACCTTGTAGCCCGACGGCCGGACATAGGTTTTTCCCGGCAGCAGCTTCATCGACTGGGTCGCGCCCTCGTGCGGCCACGTGACGGTCTGCAGATGCAGGTCGAAGTGAACATCCTCCGAGACGTAAACAATGTCGGAGAACCGCCTGTCGATCGCGTATCCCCCCGGCTTCACCTCCATGATGGCCCCGTAATTCCGGACGACATCCGTGAACGAATGGTCGAGGCGACGCACGTGCAGGTGTCCGCTGAATTCCTCGCCCAGATCGTAGCTGGGATAAACCATCGCCCCTCCCGCGTGCTCCTCTTCGCAGTTGCCCATGAGGTTCGCGGCGAAGCTGATCTGGGTCTTGACCTCCTTCTTGCAGTATCCGAAGTAGTTGTCGGCGATGAGCGTCACCATGACGCCCTCCTGGGTGCGACAGGCGACCTTGAACGCGCTGCCCTGGTTGTAGAGTTCGTCGGGCGTTTCCCAGAACATGCGATCTTGCAGTTGGCGCGGCGTCGCCTGGTTCTTCTGGGGGAGGCCGAGCTCCTTTTTCGTGAGCCGGATGATGTGAGGCGCGAGGATGACGCAGCCGGTGTGTCCAGACCAGTGGTTCGCGTCGAGCGCGGCGTCGTTCTCGGGGAGAAAGGGATCGCCGGCGTTTCCAAAAATGCTCTCCACGAAATCCAGGTTGCTGACCAGGGTCCCGGGGACGAGGAAACGAACCTCCATCGACTTCTCCAGCGAGATTCCGGGGACTCCGGGGGAGACGAGCGGCCTCAGGAGCAAGGAAACAAAGCATTCCGCCTGCGCCTTCTGGGTCACGGTGAATGGGAGCCGGAGCATCTTCCGCGGCGGATGGAGCGCATGTCGGAGCAGCTGGGCAAAGACTGGCTTGGGAACCGAGATCTTGTCGGCCGGGATGAGCAAGCCTCCCTCGACGATATGAAACACTCCCTGCGTGGTGCGCCGATCGCTTTGCGGATTGTGAAGAACGCCTTGCTGGACTCGATACGACTTGACGATGTCGGAGACAAACTCGTTCTTGTCGGGTGGCAGCGACAGCGCCCGAGCCATGCCGGGACGGTCGAGAATAAACGTCCGATGCGGCAACCTCGGGGTGTCGCCGGCGTCCTTGAGGTGATCGTTCAGGAAATCCTGGATCCGCTGGTCGACGGGAGGCAGGTATTTGGCGAGCAGCCGGTCGGTTTCCCTCTGATGGGCGAGGAGCGCTTCCGCCATCTCCTGAAACGCGGCGTCCGTTCCCGCCGCCACCGTGGGACAACCCATGAAGGCGAGCTTGAGATTGATGTATTGAAGAAGTTTTTCGTCCGAGCGGATCGCTGAATCCGCCCCGACGCCACCAGGCTTCGGGCTTTTTGATGTCATCGGTCTCGCGGGCAGAAAGCTTGGGAATGAAGGGACCATTTGTCCGAAAACGGTTGGTCCGGTGGGTCAGGTGTTGGGGTTCGCACCCGCGCTCACTGCGCGTAGGTTCCTCTTGTAGCGATGACCTCGTCCGGGCGCAATCGAGAACGCGCCGAATCGCATCTTCCTTCTCGTTCTCACCGCGCATTCTCCACGCGTGTTGCGTGAGTTTCACGCGCCCTGCTCCGATTCCCCACGCGGGTCCGGAGCCTTCCTTGGCGTTTCGAGGACCTTGTTGGCAGGCTCCTCCCTGACTCGCCAGCCCCGGGTGTCCGCAGATTGTTCGCGAGCTCAGTTTCTTACCCCTGTGAGGTCACTGCATTTGCACCGTTTTCCCCCGCTATCGCCCAGGCGATGTCCTCAATTCGATCGGAAGGGGTTTGGGGCCTTCAGAAGCGCGAAATCCCGCGACGGACGCCGCCGGTCCCCTGGCGTAGAGCTCATTTCAACTCGGCATTGCAACTGCTCTCCCCGGTTGTTCCGCGTAA
Organism: Verrucomicrobiota bacterium; assembly: GCA_016199985.1. GTDB lineage: Bacteria > Verrucomicrobiota > Verrucomicrobiia > Limisphaerales > UBA11320 > UBA11320. The sequence goes on from JACQFQ010000058.1 coordinate 15,289, forward strand.
GGCGCAAGTGGCCCATCCGACTCATGAGAAACGGAAATTGAGCAACTATGGCCCGAACTTTTTCTAACTCGACGATTACGCGCGCCCTCGATGTGGCGATGTTCAAGGTGCCGGCGGGATTGCCGGCTACGGTCTTCAAGCAGGAGCTTGAAGACCGGTTGATACACGAGTGCCAGTTCAACTCGGGAATGATTGGGGAGCTTCGATCGGGAATCGTGCCGATCCGGCTCTGGGAACAATCGCGCTTTGGCGTGAAGATGGGCGTGATGTCAAAGATTTGACTCCCCCCTTGAAGTGGAGCCTCCGACGTCCCAAAGAGCACGAACGTGCGCGATCAGGGATTGTGGATCGCGCTGGGTTGCCGGTGCGGAACCGGTCGTTCGCAGGAGCTAGGGTGTTTGGACCTCGTCTTCTGGAAGATCCTCTGAAGTCGTCGTCTTTGGAGGGGGAGTCCTCTCGGTTTCGAAGGGCGGACACGGATGCGTCCGCCCTCGAGATCGATGCGCAAAGCCCCTGTTTCGCTGAGGACAAACCATCGCGGCGCCGAGGAGAATATCCTCTTCGATTGACCTGCGGCATTTCTGCGGGCCGCAGGGCTGCCCTCATCCACGAGAACCCCGACCGACGGATGGATTCTTTCCAGCAGCGCCTCTGACAACGCTATCCCTCGCGAAGGAATCCCCGCAACGAGCAGGTCGGCGCTCAGATCCAGCTCCGATTCCACCAGCGCGTTCTGTCCTGACCCGCTGAGCGCGGGCAGCCAGAGGACGCAGACTCCCGAGAACCAACCCTTCAGAACGAGCGGCGCGTCCTCGGCAGGGAGCGCGCTGCGGGTGCTGGGCGGGTAGAGAACGATCCAGGGCTCCGCGTGATCACCCTGGGAGAGGTCCACGCAGGAGAGGTTGTGGCGCTCCAAGTCGGATTTCCACTTCCGCCAGGCGATCGATCGAACGGGGACATCGGGCGCGAAGCGTTGGCGCACCGAGAATCTTGTTTCCAGGAATCCCGCCCCTCCCATGGCGCCTGTGACGCCTTGGGACAGCGCCAGGCGCTGAATCCGGTTGACGCCCGCTGCGGCGAGGAAGGGGTCGGTTTGGACGCGAGCCGTGCGTTCGTCTCCGGGATCGATCAGCCAGTTGGCCTGGAACCCTGGCGCCTGCGCCCACAACGTTGCGCCCGTTCGTCGAGGAAGGAGCGTGAGGCGGGCGCTCTTGAACTCCCAAAGCCCAAGTCCACACTGCGTCGCCGCCAGCGCGGCGAGCAGAGCGTAGGCGGGCTTGCGCACGGAGGGCGGGAGGAGGGCTCGAGCGAAGAAAACCAGGAGCGCCAGATAGTAGATCGCAAATCCCATCCATCCGGGAGCGGCCGCGTTCCAACATCCGCCCGGGAACTCGGCGGCGTACCGGCTGGCGGCGACCATGAGTTTCATCCAAAGCCAGCTGCTGTGGTTGAACAGCTCCGTGAGACCGGGAAACCACTCCCCGCAGGCGAGGCTCGCGACGGAACTGGACAATGCGATGGTGCTCAGCGGCACCACGACCAGATTCGCCACGAGGCTCACCGGGTTGAAGACATGGAAGTAATGAACCACCCATGGCAGCGAGCCAATCCAGGCGGCGGCGGCCACAGAAATGTCGAGTACGAGGGCTCGCAGCGCCCCGTCGCGCCATTCCTTCCATCGCGGCGGGCGGGAGTGGGGAACGAGCGATTCAGTCGCGAGCTTCCGTTGCAGCCAGCCTTGGAACACAGGCGCGAGAGTGGCCAGGCTGAAGACCACGACGAAGGACAGTTGGAATCCCGCCTGGAACAACTGTTGCGGATCCCAGAAGAGAAGGATGAGGGCGGCGGTGGCGAGCGAGTTGATCAGGTTCCAGGGTCGTTGGATCGCCCATCCCGCCGCCACGACAGACATCATCACCGCCGATCGGATCGCGGACGCCTGCCAGCCTGTCAGTCCGGTGTAGGCCCAGACCCCCGGCATCGCGATGAGCCCCGCCACCGATCTGGGCATCCCGGAGATCAATCCAACGCCGATGAAAATCCCGGCGATGAGCGCAATGTGCAGTCCGCTGATGGCGAAGACGTGGATGGTTCCGCTGCGCATGAATGGCTCCGATTGATCGGATGAGAGCCCGCCCTTCCACCCGAGCACCATCGCCCACAGGAGCCGGACGGTTTCGTCCTCCTCGGGCAGGCCGATCATCATCGTCCTGCGCCCCCAGTCCTGGAATCGATCGGTGATGGTCAGCGGGCTCAGCGGACTCGGGACGAGCAGCCGCCAATCGCGCGGCGCCTCGCTGCGCAACTGAAAGAACACGCCGTTGCGGCTGAGGTAGGCGCGGTAGTCGAAGCCTCCCGGAAACGCGGCTTCCGGAGGAGGATGGATGAGGCCGTTGAGCGCGATCCGTCTGCCGCCGCGGAATGTCCCGTCGAGCCTGCCTCGCGCGGCCACGACGATCTCGCCCTGGGCTGAACGCCACGCTTCTCCATCCAGCCGGAGCCGCTCGACAAACACTCGCGCGGTCGTGGAGTAGTTCGTCCGACCGGCCTGCCCGCTCGCTCGCTCGACCGGCGATTCGAGGAGAGTTCCCTCGATGGAGACGAGGGTTTCCGAGGCGGGAAGGAGGTGGCGGAGATCGGTCGCGTCCCAGGGGGTGACCGCCAGCGACAGTCGGGCCGCGCCGGCAAACATCAGGGCGATCATGAGCCCGACGTCGGCCCAGCGCGGGTGGAGGAGCGCGACGCAACCCATCATCGCGCATCCCCAAGCGACGCCGAACGGGATGTCGCAGACGTCCCGCAGCCAGACACCCAACGCAAAGCAGATGGCCGGACGTCCGAGCGGGAACTGTCGCCACCCCGCCGCGCTTTCTGGAATCATGATAAAACCTCCCCGGTTGAATGAGCTCGTTGTCGCACGGGATGTGGGACGCGTCTCCTTGAACGGGCTCGAACTAAAGCTCCGCTCCTCGGAAGTCAACGGGGATTTGCGCGGATGCGTCCCGCCCTTCAAGCGGGCGGGGCAAACAAACTACACGCAAACTCCGGATGCGCCGCCCCGCGACCGTTGCCGGCAGTAGGCCCACACGAAGCAGAGCCCGAGGCATGCGCCGAAGCTGTCGATGAGAACGTCCTGGACCTGGCCTGTGCGGGAGGGAACAAACAGCTGATGAATCTCGTCGGATCCCGCGTAGGCCGTGGCGAGGGCCCAGCTCCAGAAAGCCTCCCGGGGCTCCCAACTCCATCGAGGCGGACCGAGATGCCGGGAACGGTGAATCGCCCTCCATACGAACAGCGCCAGGAGGGCGTATTCCGTGACATGAGCGGTTTTGCGAACCGCCACCACGACATGATCCAGGGCTTGGTCGGAGATTGCGGGGTAAAGCAGGCGCACGATTGGGCCGATGATGCGGGAAGTGCGATTCGAGGATCCGGCGTCGCTGGACGCGCCGAAGATCACCAGGATCCAGACCAGGACGATGAGCCAATGCTTATAAGCGTTTCGCTTGAACCACACCCATTCATGAGAGCAGACCGCGACCGCAGGGAAAACAGAGAAATTCCGCATTGGCTTTCCAGGTTTCTTTCTGGCATGGAAGGCGGCTCAAAGATGAACACATGTTTGCGGTATTTTTCCCAGACGCTGATCTGGGCGACGTTGGCCCAGGCCCTCTCCGTCGCGGCGGCGGCCGGCGATCCTGTCCTGTATCACCACCACTCGGCGGGCGCGTCGACGTTCCTGAAATCGAGTCAGGGCAAGACTTTTCAGCAGGTGTGGTCGCTTCCTGAAACCGAGGCTTTCCGCAAGCACGTCGCCACGAACGTCGCGCGGGTGATCCAAAGCCAGATCGTCTCCCATGTTTCCTCGGGCGCCCCGGACTCCAGCGGCGTGTTGACGCCGCTCCTGGAGGACCTCACGCAATACGAGTCGGTGCTCGATATTCGCGGTTCCGCGGGAAAAAGGGAATGGGTCCTCGCGTTGAAGGCGCCGGACGCGCGTCGACAAGCCTGGGACGCCGGACTGCGGAACCTCCTCAAGAACGAGAAGCTCCCGGCCCCTCAGGCGAAGCGCTGGGGAGCCGCTTCGGGGAACCAAGTTTCGTTTTCGGCGAGTCGCCTGGCCTGGGCGAACGCGGGAGAGTGGCTGGTGGTGGGATGGGGTCCGGCTCTGCCTGCGATCTGGGATCAGACGTTGAAGGACATCAAATCCACGCAGCGCCCCGAGCCGACGCTGGGAGGCGACACTTGGTTGAAGCTCGAAGCGGATCTGGCCGGGTTGCGATCCACATTCACGGAGATCCCGGGTTTTGTGGACGCGCGGCTGAATCTTTCCCTCGCGGGCAAGGGAGACAATGTCCGCACGGATGGCAAGCTGACCTTCCCTGGAAATCTGGGCTGGTCGCCCGAGCCGTGGAATCTCCCGACGAACACCATCCATGATCCGTTGGTGAGCTTCAGCGCCGCTCGCGGGATCGCCCCGCTGCTGCGTTTGAGCGACGACGCGAAGCCTTTCCATCTGGAGCGTTATCCCAATCAGGCCTGCGCCTGGGGCATGGGGATGATTCCGTATCTTGTCTACGTGGCGTATCCGCAGACCGGGGTGAGCAATCTGCTTTGGCAGGCGCTTCCCAACATCCCCACCGTGATCAGCAACTACGGCAAAGTGGTGGGCCAGCTCATGTGGGTCAGCAACACGACCCAGGTCCGGTGGCAGGGACTCCCTTTCGCAACGCCGATCATGAGGCCCGCGATGGATCATCAGCAGGAGTTTCTCATGGCGGGGCTCATGCCGCCTTACGCCTCGAAACAGCTCCCGCCTCCGGAGCTCTACAGCTTCCTGGGCCGGACAAATCTCGCGTTTTACGATTGGGAAATCACCGAGGAGCGCGTGCTCGCCTGGCGACGGATCGTGCAGGCCGCCCTGATTGGATTCTTTCGCGAAATTCCCTCCACAAACACCGTTTCAGAGCGTCTTGGCGAAACCCTGAGCCATGGGAAGCGGCTGGGAAACAGCGTCACCGAGGTCACCGTCACGAAACCCAATGAGCTCACGCTGATGCGGCAATCTCCCGTGGGATTCACCGGTATGGAGATCGTGCATCTGCTCCGATGGGTCGACTCCCCCGGCTTTCCGTTCGCGTATGGTCGAGCGCCGGCCGCGGACATGAAGGCCGAGGTCCTGCGGCAGCGCGCGCTCCATCCCCCGGGGACGGCCGCTCCCTCCTTGCGTCCGATCCCGAAGCGCCCTGGAGTCACGAACGCTCCCGCCCCATCGCGCAACGATGGACGGAAGCCCGCGCTCCCCGCGGCGAAGCCCGCCAAGTCGGAACCCAACAACTAATTCCGGCCCCGCATGCTACGACTCGGCGTCAACATCGACCATGTGGCGACGTTGCGGGAAGCCCGCTACCGGGGATTGGCGAAAGGCGAGCCGGATCCGGTGGCTGCCGCCCTGCAGTGCGAAGCGGCGGGCGCCCACGGAATCACCGCGCATCTTCGCGAGGATCGCCGGCATCTTCAGGATCGGGATCTCGCCCGCCTCCGCGAGAAGATTCGCACGCGCCTTAATTTTGAAATGGGCAACACGCCCGAGATGGTTCGCATCGCCCACGCCACCCGTCCCGACATCGTGTGCCTGGTGCCGGAGAGGCGCGAGGAGGTCACCACGGAGGGAGGCTTGGACGTCGTTGCGCGCGAGGACTCGATCGCCAAGACTCGTCGCAGCCTGAACGAACGCGGCATTGAAGTGAGCCTCTTCATCGCGCCCGACCTCGACCAGATCGAGGCGGCCGCTCGTGTCGGGACGCAGTTTGTCGAGCTGCACACGGGGGCCTACGCGGAGGCGTTCGACCAGCCGGATCGCCGCGAGGCGGAGCTGCGACGATTGATCGACGCCGCGGAGCTCGCCTATCAACGGGGCGTTCGCGTCAACGCGGGCCATGGGCTCACGGTTCCCAATGTCCCCAGCCTCTTCGTCGTGCCCCGTCTTGAGGAGCTCAACATCGGCCACCACATCATCAGCCGGTCCATCACCGTGGGATTGTCCGCGGCGGTCCAGGAGATGTTGCAGGCGATGAAGGGCTACCGCGGATCGCCCGGGGGCTGAGAGGCGGGGGCGCCGCGGATCGGGCGCAGGTAGGGGATGGTCAGCGGGCCCTGCGGCAGCACGCCGATCCGGCCCTCGCCGCCCAAACGACGCAGCTCCCCCATGACGGCCTCGCGGATATCGCGGCAGGGCTCAAGGTGGCAAGCGCGAACCACCTCTTCCGGCAGGCTGCTGTAAACGAGAACGCGGGCGCGCCTCTGCACGAGCGCCTGGATCTGCGCCTGCCATTGCTCCGGCTGGGTTTCTCTTCCTGACATGATTCTCTTCAACAGCTCCTCCGCGCTTCGGGCGGAGCGATGCAGTTGATCCATCGGGCTGCCGGCGGGAACCCCTTCGCGGCACTCGCACGCGAGGATCAGCAGGCCTCCGGCCTTCAGGATCCGCGCGCCGGCGCTCATCCCTTTCACCCCTTGATAGAGGTTCAGGTCGAGAGGGTAACCGCTGTTCGTTGCGACGACGACGTCGAAGGCCTCCTCCTGCGGCTGCATCACGGACTCACGCACGAATTCGCAGCCTTGGCGGTGGGCCTCGATCAGGTCGCCGGCGAACACGGCCGTGATCTCCCGCGCCTGGTTCAGGGTCACGTTCACCAGGAAGGACGGTCCCACCCGCAGCGCGACATCCCGCAGCTCCTCCCACAGCGGATTGCCGAAGGTGACTCCGAAGGACGCGTTGGGATCTCCGATGTTGCGCGCGTTGTGGCTGCTCATCACGGTCCGCAAGGCCGCCACGCCGGGGATGACGCCCTTGACCCCGCCGCTGAATCCCGCGAAGAAATGGGGCTCGATGAATCCGGTTACGATCCGGACATCGGCGTCGGCGCAATGACGGTTGATCCATGCCGGCCCGCCGTCGCGCATCACCCCGAATTGCCGATGGGCGTCCAGGTTCTCGGGCTCATGGTTCAGAACGCGATAGTTCCGCGCGACCTCGGGCGTGAGCAGCCGTTCCAGCTCGGGGCCCGTGTTGGGGCGATGGGTGCCGAGCTGGTTGAGGAGAACAATGTTCTCGCGGGGCACAAAAGCCAGGTGATCGAGCAGCCACGGAATGATCCGCTCATTGGGCGTGGCGCGGGTGATGTCGCTGAAGGAAACGCAGACCCGGTCGCCGGGACGGATCCATTCTCGCAGCGGTCTCGCGGCGATGGGGTTTTCGAGCGCGCGAAGAAAGGCCGCGCGCTCGTCGGAGAGCCCCGCGTGCGCCCGAGGCTCGATCACGGTGGTTCGACTCTCTGGAAAATCGATGGGCAGGTGTCCCTGCCCGTAAGCTAGCCGGACGATCATACAAGGCGTCTCGCCGGGGCGGATTCGCGCGCCAGCGAACGCGATCCTTCCAGCTCGCGCGGGAAAGACCATCCATTTGTTCCTTGAATAAATCCCTTCAACCAAGGATCCATAGATCGATATGACCAATGACTCTTCGCCGGACCTGTCCCGTCGTCGCTTCATCTCGAGGGCTTCGAGCGCCGCCCTGGCGGGCGCCGTCGTGATGCCGGGCATCCTCACCTCGAAAACCCGGGCGGCGTCGCCCGGCGACACGATCAAGGTGGGGCTTGTGGGCTGCGGCGGGCGCGGGACGGGCGCGGCGAACCAAGCCCTGGGCGCGGACCAGAACGTGAAGCTGACGGCGATGGGCGACATGTTCGAATCCCAGCTGAAGACCAGCCTGTCCTCATTGCGAGCCCAGCATCCGGCGACCAAGTTTGACGTGACCCCGGAGAGCCAGTTCACTGGGCCCGACGCGTTTCGCAAGGTGATCGACAGCGGCGTCGACCTGGTTGTTCTCGCGTCCCCTCCCGGGTTTCGCCCCGTCCATTTCGAATACGCGGTGAAGGCGAACAAGCACATCTTCTGCGAGAAGCCGATGGCGACGGACGCGGTCGGAGTTCGCTCCATCATGAAGTCCGTCGAGCTCTCCAAGCAGAAGAATCTCGCGGTCGTGGCGGGCTTCTGCTGGCGCTATGACTACGCGCGCCGGGCGTTCTACTATCAAGTCCACCAGGGCGCGCTCGGCGATGTGCGCGCGATCTACGCGACCTATCTCACCAGCCCTGTGAAGCCGATGCCGATGGCGTCGACCCGGCCCGATGGCATGGCGGACATGGAGTGGCAGATTCGCAACTGGTACAATTTTGCATGGCTGTCCGGCGACGGGCTGGTCGAGCAGGCGATCCACAGCATCGACAAGATCGCGTGGGCGATGAAGGACGAGCCGCCCGCGAAGTGCACCGCGGTGGGCGGCCGCGCCGCGCCGTCGCACGGCGGAAACATCTACGACCACATCGAGGTGAATTACGAGTGGGAGAGCGGCGTGCGCGCGTTCATGGCGCAGCGCCAGACCAACAACTGCCACTCCGAGAACAACGATTATCTGATGGGCTCAAAAGGCTTCGGCTATATCAATGGCCGCGGCGTTTACGTCACCGGCGAGAACCCATGGAAGTACAGCGGCGGGAAGAACGACATGTATCAGACCGAGCATGACGAGCTCTTTGCGTCGATTCGCGCCGGCAAGCCCCTGAACGACGGCGTTCGCATGGCGCGGAGCACTCTCATGGGGATCATGGGCCGCATGGCCGCGTATACCGGCAAGGAGGTGACGTGGGAGATGATGCTCAACTCGCAGGAGCGTCTTGTGCCCGAGACGATTGATTTGAAGGCCTCGTTCGACGCGCCTCCCACCGCGATCCCGGGGAAGACCGCCTTTGCTTGATATCAGCAGGAACCAGCGCGAGACGATCGCGAAGAAAACCAAACGCCACATCCTATGACCCACTCCCGACGCGATTTCATGAAGCAGAGCGCCGCCGCCTTGGCGACCGCCGCGCTCGCCGCTCCCGCAACCTCGCTGCTGGCCGCTGACGCTCCGAAGCGATCCATCAAGAAAGCCATCATGTACGGCACCGTGGGCGTGAAAGGCTCCGTGATGGAAAAGCTGCGGGCGGTCAAGGACGCCGGCTTTGAGGGGGTGGAGCCCAACAGCCACATGGACCAGGACGAGGTGGTGAAAGCCCTGGAGGCCACGGGGCTGAAGGCCGCGAGCGTTTGCTGCTCGACGCACTGGCATGACACGCTCACGCACAACAGCCAGAACGTCCGGGATCGTGGGCTCGAGGGACTGAAGCAAGCCATGCGCGACGCGAAGCGCTACGGCGCCACGTCGGTGCTCCTCGTGCCCGGCGTTGTGAACAAGGAGGTCGGCTATGCCGACGCCTGGACACGGTCCATTGAGCAGATCCGGAAGGCGGTTCCGTTGGCCGAGGAGCTCCAGGTGAAAATCGCGATCGAGAATGTCTGGAACAATTTCATCATGAGCCCGCTGGAGGCGGCCCGGTTTGTCGACGAGTGCCAGAGCCCCTGGGTCGGATGGCACTTCGACATTGGCAACGTGATCAACTACGGGTGGCCAGAGCAGTGGATCAAAACGCTGGGCGCCCGCATTTCGCGGCTTCACATCAAGGAGTACAGCCGTGAGAAGCGCGACAAGCAGGGGCCCTACGCCGGTTTCAACGTGAAGTTTCTGGAGGGATCGAACGACTGGCCCGCGGTGATGAAGGCCCTGGACGCGGTGGGGTACTCGAGTTGGGGGATCGCCGAACAAGGCGGCGGCGACACGCCCGAGGGGTTGAAGGATCTTGTGGATAGAATGGACAAGATCTTCGCCAGCTAGCGGTTTATCGGGCTTTCACCGCGTCGGTCGGGACGCAGGGGTTCCGGCGGTTTTGAGGTTTCAGCCCGCAATGGCAACCTTCCGCAGGTTTCGTGAAAAAACGGGCTCGCAAGACGGTGTCACCCAGTAGAGGGTCTCTCCGAACCACTCCAACTCCCAGCTCTCCTGTCGCCTATGAAGACCCATCTCACCGGTCGCGCCCGCTCGGTCCTTCTCGGATCGACCTGTTGTCTCCTGCTGGTTGCTTCAGGGCTCGACGCCCAGCTCTTTGACACGCTGAAATCGCTGTCGCCTCGATTGCCCGTCGGCGATCCCGCTCTGCCCGCCTCGTCCCGCGGACCCAAAAGCATCGCCGCCGCCGACCTGGACGGCGATGGGCTGTCTGACCTCGCGGTCAGCGACAAGAGCGGCAGCGTCACGCTTTATTACAGCAATGGGTCGCAGGGGTTTTCCGCCCCTATCATTCTCCAGGTTGAGAACGCGGAGCTGCGCGCGATCATTGCCGTGGACGTGAATCATGACGGAAAGATCGACCTGCTCGTCGCGTCGCCGTTCACCGGCAAAGTCCATGTGCTTCTCAACCAAGGCGGACGCAAGTTTGAGGATCATCCTTTTCCGGCCTGGGTGGGAGCGCGCGATCTCGCGGTCGGGGACTTCAACGGGGATGGGACTCCGGATCTGGCCGTCGCGGGCCCGAACATGGGACTCCGACAGTATGAAGGGCTGGGAGACGGGACCTTCGCGTCGGTGGTGTCGTTTCCCGAGGTGGATGGAGGGGCCTGCGGGACCGGCGATGACCTTCCGCAGCCGGCGTACTTTCTCCAGTCCTTCCGGGCTCCGACTCAGACGCGGGACTCCCTCGTCATCGCTCATGGCCAGGGATGCGCGCGACTCTGGGTCCTTGGGTCGCCGCCCTCCGGCCAGCTTGCGATTCTATCCACCTTGAGCAACCTGGACGTGAACGCCATTGCCGTTGGCCCGATCCTCAACCCGGTTGCTTCCGGGATTCCGGATCTGGTGACCTCCTCGTTGGATGGCGGGTATGTGGAGGTCCGCGCGCTCATCGCGAGCACGGGGACGTTCGCTGACATCCCCGCCCAGCGCATCCCCATTTCAGGCGGACCGCGCTCGTTGAGAATGGTGGATTGGGACAGGGACGGATGGAACGATCTGGCGGTCGTGATTCGGTTTTTCGATCGCGTAACGCTCTACACCAACACGGCGGGACAGTTGAAGCCCGGCGCCAGCGTCCCTGTCGGCCACCTCCCTCGCGAGATGGACATTGGCGACTTCAATGGCGACCAGCAGATGGACTTGGCGGTGGTCAACCGTTACTCCCTGGATGTCACTGTGGTGCCTGGATTCCTCGGTCAGGCCTCCTTTGCGTCGCTCGATCAGGTGTATCCTGTCGACGGGACGGTGACAGGCCTCAGTGTGCGGGACTACAATAACGACGGTCGCGCCGACGTTGTCCAACTGCACATTGCCTCCGGGGAATTGAGCGTCCGGCTGTCGGGAGCCGACGGCCATCTGGCCGCGCCGGTTTTCTATCCGCTGGGCGTGCGCCCGAGCGCGCAGGCGGTGACAGATGTCAACAACGACAAGCAGCCTGACATTGTCGCGGTGGATCTTTCAGGCAGCGTGTCGGTGAGGCTGGGCCAGCCGGACGGAACCTTCGGTCCGGAGCAGCGCTATGTCCTGCCCGCCAGCCTTGGAGGCAGTCTCTACGCCGTTGTGGCGGCGGACTTCGACAACGATGGCAACATTGATCTGGCGGCGGGCTACACCGACTGCCGGCTCATCTTCCTGCGCGGCGATGGCCATGGCAACTTCACCCCGGCAGGGGATTATGACCATCCCCTCTACTTCGGATACGAAGCCCGCTCCATGGCGGCCGCCGATTTGGACGGCGATGGAGATCTGGATCTGGTGGGCGCGGGGATGGATGGCAAGATCACGGTGGTTGAGAACGAGGGGAATCTTCTCACGACGCATAGGCTCAAGCTCAAGACCTTCGATTCACCGGGACTTCAGGACATTCGATCGATTGAGGTTCTAGACGAGAACAAGGATGGCGATTGGGATCTGTTCGTGACCGGGCCGTCTGGGAACGCGCTCTTTTTGGGCGGGAAGGGACTCGAGTTCAGTTTGGCTGAGAAGGAATCATTCAAGGTGGACGTCTCCGGCACCGCCTCCGTGATGGGCGATTTCGATGGCGATGGGAAGGTGGATCTGGCCGTCGCCGACAGCCACTCGAACACGCTGAGCTTGTTCGTCCGAAAGAACGACTCATCGCCCTGGGAGCTGGCGCTGATCACGGCGGTTCCCTCCGCCGCTTTCCTTGCGAGTGGAGACATTGATGGAGATGGGAAGCCGGACCTCGTGGGGTCGGGGGAAGTCCTGTGGACGGCGCTGAGCAGTCGGCGGAGCCGTGTGGTTCCCAGCGCCGGGGAGGAGACCGGCCACGCGGTGATGGATCAGGTCGTGATCAACGAGTTTCTCGCCTCCAACCTCACACTACCGCTCGATGCGGATGGAGGGAGAACGTCCGACTGGATCGAGCTGTTCAACGGAAGCTCCGTGGGCTTGGGCCTTCAAGGCTGGTCGCTGCAGCTCATCCGCGAGACGGCGCCGGGCGAATCGACGACGAACACGTTCGCCTTTCCGGCCACAGCGGTTCTTAACGCCAAAGGCCGGCTGATGGTCGTTGCCGCCGACAAGAAGAGGACTCCTTTGCACACCGGCTTCGCCATCCCGGCGGAGGGCGGCACGCTGGTGCTGCGCGGGAAGCAGGGGCAGGTGGTGGATCGGGTCGATTATCCGGCGCAGGACGCGGACCACTCCTACTGCCGCTTTCGCGACGGCGCGCGCGGCTGGGTTGTGAATCCTTTCCCCAGCCCCAATCAGCCCAACTTGGACAATGGCACGGCCGCGCCCAAGCTGAGCTTCGAAGGCATTGACGCTCCCACCGCCCGTCCCGGCATCCCCGTCCGTTTCCGAGCGAAAGGTCGCGATGATCTGGGGATCACCACCATTTCAGTCCACTGGCATCGGCTGGACATCCAGGAGAGCGTCGATCACCGCGCGATCCTTTTCGATGACGGACTTCACGGTGACGGCGCGTCGCAGGATGGGAGTTTCTCGGGCACGCTCGAGGCCGGCCTGCCCGCCGGGGCTCGCATCCAGTTCTATCTCCAGGCGTCGGACCTGACGGACAAATCGATTTATGCGCCATTCAAGCCCGAACAGAGCCTGGCCGTGGCGGATCGATCCCTCTTCACGCTGAGCATTGAAGCGGCGCCGACAACACTCGAGATCTCCGAGGTGGTTCCCTCAAACAAAAATGGGCTGAAGGATGAAGCCGGGAGGAATCCAGACTGGGTTGAGATCCGGAACATTGGAGTGGAGAAGGTGGAGTTGGATGGCGTGAAACTCGCAAAAAAACCCTACGGCGCGGATCGCTACGCCTTTCCCAAAGGCCTGAGCCTGGGGCCGGGCGATTACGCCGTTGTGTTTTGCGACGCGGGAAGAACCCCGGGAATCTGGCATGCTTCGTTTGAGTTGGACCCCGGCGGCGATGAGCTGTTTCTTCTCTCCGTGGACGGCAACGGCGACGTCCAGATTCTCGACAACGCCAAGTTTGGAGCCGTCGGATCGGACATCGCCTGGGCGCGTCCGTCGGCCGGGGCCCCGTTGCAAATCCTGTCCCCGACCCCCTACGCGTCGAATCGGCCCGGGCTCTGGATCGGATTGCTGGGAGGTCGCGCGGAACTGATCCTGGGGACGATGATCGGCGAAATCTATCACCTGGAGACGTCGCCGACGCTGACGCCCGCCGCCTGGAAGACGGTGCTGGAGATCGCGGGCGACGGTCACGACGTGAACATGCGACTCGACCAGGAATCGGCGCGGTTTTATCGGTTGCGCTGAGGGTCTTTCGCCCTGGGCCGCCCTCTCGTCGGAGGCTTGCCCCGCCCGCGCTTCAACACTGTGGGTCCGGCTTCACGTTGAAGTCGAAGCCGTGCAGCGCCCGGTCGAGTTCCATGCTGCGGGCCAGATAGAGGTTCAGGGCAAGAACGCTGAACACCGCGACCACAACGCCCAGGCCCGTGGTGGCGAAGGCGTCGTAAGTGCCGTGGAGCGTCATGGGAACCAGGATCGCCGCGGCCCATAGCAATCTGCTGCGCTCCGGATACCGGTACGCAAATCCGATGAAATGACCGGCGATGCCGGTCCACACCGCGTGCAGGAAGGGCAGGGAGGTCAGCCGAAGCACGTTGAGGAGGTAATACTCGCTCGCGGTGCGCGAGATGCTTTGGTTGATGCCGAACTGATAGTTCACGCCTTCGTAGATGCCGAACCCAAGACCGCTCATCAGTCCGTAGAAGAGCATGGTGTGCGGGCTGATCCCATCCTGCCTCTTGAACATGAGCACCAGGATCACAGCCTTCGAGAATTCCTCCGGAAGCCCAACGCCGACGACGAACGTCAGCCACCTGTGCCAGAAGGGCTCCCCCGCTTCCCCGGGAAGAAAGGAACGGATGGGAGTATAATGATAGATGACAAAAAGGATCAGCGTGCAGATGAACGCGCTGCAGAAGAAGCAGAGCGCCGAATCCCTCAGGTTGATCCCTGGCGCCGGGAACGCGTGGTAAAAAAAGGATGCCCAGAGGACGGAGAAGTAGAGCCCGACAGTCCAGTAGGCGTGGGTGAGGTCCTTCGGTTCGCGCAGGAACGCCAGCACGACGAGCGGCAGCAGCCCGACGCCCGCGATGAGGATCGCGCGGCGATTGTGGAGCCAGCGGCCCGAGCGAAACTCCTGCCAGGGGATCATCAAATGGGGACCGATCGCCCGGAGTTCCTCTCCTGTCCGCTCCGCGAAGTCAGGCCGGGTTCGAGTCGACGCGGCGCTGGAGGCGGCGAGTCCCCGACTTCCGCGCTCGCGCTCGTAGAGCTCCTGGAATCGCAGGCTCTCCGCGCCCGTTTCCGAAACGCATCGCGTGTTGGGCCCAATATTCCCGTCCAGGAAGAATCGGACAAGCTCCTCCAGGGTCCACGGCCCGGTCCGCGGTTGCCCGGGGATTTGAAGGTAGTATTTCACGCGGCTCGTGGGTCGTTCGATGCTTTGGTCCGCTCGCGGGCTGAACGCAGATTCAACGGCCGGCCACATCCAGGCACACAACATCGCCGATGGAATTGCGACAATAGATCCGTTGGTTGGCGAGCACCGGTTGAGTCCAGCATTTGCCGCCTAACACCTGGGCGCGACTCACTTCCTGATAGGCGGCGGGCGAGGCGGCCACGATCAATAGCTGGCCCTTCTCGAGCTGAACGATCAGGTTGCCGGCGGCCGCCATCAGGCTGGCCATCCCAACGCCCTTCTTCTCCCAACGCAGCCTGCCTGTCGTCCACTCGACGCACTTGAGGGCGCACTCCGGTCCGGCGTTGCCATCCACGCCGTACAGGTTGCCGTCGATCAGCACGGGCGAGCTGAACTGGCTGCGCAAAAGTTTGTTCTCCCACACAACTGTGGCCGTCGCGTCGGTGAGACGCAGCAGAGCTCCGGCATGGTTGTAACCCGAGGATACGAACACCAGATCGCCTTGAATCACCGGGTCGGCGGCGTTGATGTCGTATTCTGTTTTCCAGGGGTGGCTCCAGAGACGGCGTCCGCTGAGGACCTCTACGCCCACGATCTGGGCGTGCGTTGCCAGGGCGACGCAATGTTTTCCCTGGCGATCGAAGGGGGTCGCCGAGGAATAGCCCGACGGGCCTTTTCCGTTCGTCCAGCGTGTCCTGCCGGAATCCTTCTCGAGGGCGGTGGCGGCGTCCCCGACGTTCACGATGAGGAGATCGCCGTCGACGAGCGGCGATCCCGCGAATCCCCATTCCGGAATTTCCGCGCCGAGTTCCTTGGCCAGATTCCTTTGCCAGATCACCGTTCCATCCGAGGCGTTCAGGGCAAACAGATGTCCCTTGCGGCTGAGCGAAAAGACGCGCGCGCCATCGACCGTTGGCGTGGCGCTGGTTCCGCCGTCGTAGTAACGGGGATCCAGGAGACAGTCGTAGGTGTGCTTCCAGAACTGCCTTCCGGTGGCCGCGTCGAAACAGAACACCGAATCCTGGTTGTTGTGGTTGCCCATGGTGAAGGCGCGTCCCGCGCTGACGCTGAAGGAGGAAAACCCAATGCCCACTTTCGCGGACCAAACGCGACGCGGCCCCTCCGGCGGCCACTGCGCCTTCCATCCCGTCTCAGAGGAGATCCCGTTCGCGCTCGGCCCTCGCCAGCGGGGCCAATCCTCGGCTTTGGAGCGTGAGAGGATCAGGAGGTTGGGCACCAACAGGCTCAGGATCAGGGGTCGGAGCATCGCGCGCATGAGGAGCACTCTCGCCACGGAAGAAGCGAGTGTCAACCCGGGCAGGCGCGAGCAGGCCCTGCTACGGCTCGCGATCCGCCGCCTCCAGGACGTCCATGATCTTGCCGAAGGCGCCGTGAAGATCGGCGTAGTCGCTGAGATCCACCGTGAACCGCCCATCCGAGTTGGCCCGCGAGCCCACATGTCCATCCGCGAAGAGGATGTTCGCCTGACGAAGCCGATGATGCGTGCGCGGCTTGATATTGAAGGATTCGAGTCCGGGCGGACAGAGGAACAAGGTGTCGATGGCCAGCGCGCGGATCGGCTCGCCCGCCCGGTTCTTCCCGAGGTTGTCGAGTTCGATGTGGGTGGGCGCGTTTGTGGTTGTGGAGAAGAGGCTCGTGACCCCTCCATGCCGGTAGTAAAAGCTCCCCTGCGCCTGAGTCGTTCCCACCTTGCTCAATTCGGCGTCAGCGTCCACGGGTTGGTCGCTGCCAGGACAAAACAGGACCTTCGGAGTGCTGGACAGATACTCTTTCAAGAGCAGTCCCAATCCGACCGGCGTCCCGCTGCGCAGCGAGAGCAGGCTCGTGGGAACGCCGGTGTTTGGGTAGAAGCTCGCCGGACTGGTGAACGCAGGAGCGATGGGGCCGTAGGGAATCTGTCCTCCGTTGTCGCTCGCGTATCCCTGGATCGCGATCCCCACCTGCCGCAGGTTCGAAAGGCAGACCGCGCTGCGTCCCTTTTCCCGGGCGGAGCCCAGGGAGGGAAGGACCAGGGCCGCCAGGAGAGACAGGATCGCGATCACGACCAGGAGCTCGATCAGAGTAAACGCCCGGCGCGCTTCCGGGCAAAGCCGCGCCGACGACTTGCCGCCGCGTCGTGTCGTCGGCAGGCCGCGGATCAGCGGGGCATTCGGAGGTTCCGTTTTCAAGGCGCAATCGCAGGAGTGGCCACGAGCGAGAAGTAAGCGTGAGAATGGCCCCGGATGTCAATCAGGGTGGAGAGCTCCTCTCCGGTCCCGGGGATCGGGGCGCCTTCATTAACCCAGTCGCCGAGCTCTGCGCCCCGCCTCACCTGATAGAGGAGGCCCTGCTCCGACGCCCAGGAGAGGCGCAGCTCCGAGGTCGAAGGTCCAGGGCTCAGGGTCAGGGAGAGGCTTGAGATTTCCTCAAGTCGAAGATTGTCCAAGTCCCAATACCCGCCCTGCGCGTCCGGGCTGACCGTCGACAGCATGCGCACACCGATGTGCCGGCCCGCCCACGGATCCTCCGGGCGCACCTTCGTCAAGAGCAGCGAGCTGTCGACGAGGTGTGTGTTGTTGGGAAACCGCTCGCGAGTGTTCGTGACCGTCTCTTGTTGAATCACCACGGGCAGACCGTTGGGGTCGCGATAGTAGAACGCCAACTCCAGCGTGACCCCTTCGGCCATCCTGCCGCCTCCGCCGATCACCCCGATCGTTAGGCGATAGGATTTGCCCGGCGAGTAGGTCGCGCTGAATTCGTGGGCTGGCTGGGGATGGCCCGCGTCCGTCGCGTCGAAGTCCTGAAAGAGCGCCACGCCGGGCACCGCAAACATCCATGCCGCCTGATCACCGTCGCAATTGTCGATGCGATCCACGGCGCCGACCGCGGGATTCTTGAAAAGGCCTGTGAGTTGATCCCAAAGGAACCCGCCGGTTTCATCGTAATCTTCCGGCTTCGCCGACTTCCGCCATGAGTTCATCCCCGGACTCACAAACAATGTGGAGGGCGATTCGAAGGATCCGTTGGGAACCGGAAGAATCGCGGCGCGCAGGATCGGGGAATGGCCCGCGACGAAGACACACCACGCGATCGCTGAGCCGGCGACAAAGCGGCGCCAGAGGGCGCCGCTTTGTCGTCCGAGTGCAGGTTGCTTACCCATCCTGAGGGGCTTTTGCGCGATACAGGATCAGCCGCGTCGACGCGAGCCGCGGTACGCGGCGAGGAGTCCGCCTGCTCCCAGGGCGGCGAGGGCTGCCATCGTCGGCTCCGGCACGGCCGCGAGACGCACATTGTCGACGTCCCAGTAGCCCGCGCCACGGCCAGAGGTGGAGAGCAGTTGGATTCCGATCTCCTTCCCGGCCCAAGGGTCGCTGGCTTGGACCTCGCCCACGTCCACAGTGAAGTCGTTGAGATGGGTCACGTTGGGGAAGTCCTTCTTATTGAAAGTCACCGGCGTGAAGGCGACTCCCTGGGGATTGTTGCCGTTGTCGAGATAGGTGAGCTCAATGAGGAAGCTGTCGCCTTCTTCAATGTTCCCGCCTCCGAGGATTCCCACGGTCAGGTGGTAGCTCTGGCCTACGATGAATGTGGCCCCGAGGGAGCTCTGCCCAAGGCCGACTTGGGGCAGGCCGAAAAGATAGGCGGCCTGGTTGCCGTCCATGTTGCCGATGTGCTTCGCCTCGCCGACGACGGGGTTGGGGAAAACGCCAGAGAGTTGATCCCAGGTGATGCCCCCGGTGGCGGCGGGGTCGAACCAGACGGGTTGCGGCGACTTCTGCCAGACATCCACCGGAGGGTAGGCTGGGGCGCCGGGCGGAACCGTCGGCGATTCAAAGGAACCGTTCGGCACCGGGACGCTCTGCGCCGTGAGAGCCAGGGGAGCTGTCATGCTCAAGGCGAGCAAACAGAGGGAGACGGCGCGCGATCCGAGGCGTGGGAGCGTCTGGGTCTGGACGCGGGAATGAGCTGGGGATCGATCGTGAGGAGTGCAAAGGGCTGTGAATGTTTTAGCGGTCATACGGCATGTTGATGGTTACGTCGATGGCCACCGCCAATTCGCGCGGCGCCACAACTGCGGATTCTATGCGGAGGCCGGCGGACGCAATCAAGTCGATTCCCTGCCTTATCGCAAGGACACGCGAGTCGCAATAGCAGTTGGACATCCACTCCCCTCACCACACCTCAGAACATTACGTCAGCTATTACAGCGTCCCCCCTTCCTTCAGCGGGTCCCTTTTTAAAGAATGTCGACAGCCGTGGGTGAAATTGATAGTTGAACATTTCTTGGCTTAGCAGCATCCATTGGATGTGCAGTGCGTGAAAAGAGTTTTGATTGTCCTGCTGACTCTCTTGTGGGTGGCGGCAAGCAACCATTGCAGGCTGGAATCGATTCCCAGCTTGCAGTTCTTCGCGTGCAGCGATCATGCGCAGAACGACTCGCATCATGACACGAGCAATGACACGGACGGCTGCGCGTTCGAGACTCAACTTTACAAGGCGGAGACCGCTCAAGTTTCACTTCCCGCGCCTGTCCTGCTATCCACTGCTTCCCTCGTTCCAAAGTGGGCCGATCTTTCCGCTCTCCGGTCTTCAACTCCCATCCTGCCCGATGACGCTCCGATGGAGCTTTCCCGTGTCTGGCAATTCTCCTGTCGCGCGGCGCTCCCGCCTCGTGCTCCGTCCCTTCTCTCGTAAGTAGTCCCGTTCGGGACCCCTCATCACGGACCCGGTGTGCCCGCCGCGCATCGCGGCAGTCATCCATCGTCGGTTTGAACACAGTTTGTCGGTCTGTCCGTTTGCCCATTTGCTTATGAAGAATTGGAATCGTTGTCAGCTGGGTCTTTGTCTGCTGGCCGCGCTCACGCGCAGCGTGGTCGCGGCGGAGAAGGATTCGCCGCCTTCGCCCTCCACCAACGATGTCCCGGTCGCGCTCGAAGCGTTGGTCGCGGATGTCGTGGAGCACAATCCTGAACTCAACTTCTACCTCGCCGAAGTCGCCGCCGCGAAGGGCGAGCGTCGCACCGCCGGGACGCGGGCCAATCCCGAAGTCGCCACGACGTTCGGGCAGAAAAGCGCGCGCGGCGGCGGAATGTCCGCCGAGGGCGTCGCGTGGTCGGTCAGCGTGCAGCAGACCATTGAATGGCCGGGGCGCATCCCGTTGCGGAAGGCCATCGCCAACCAGCAGATTCAACTGGCCGACCTCGGCCTTGCGCAGTTCAAGACGGCGCTGGCTGCGCGCGCGCGCACGCTCGCTTACAATCTATTCGCCGCGCAGGAGAAGGCGGCGGCGGCGCACGAAGTGGCCGACCGTTTCCAGCAGTTGCGCGAAGTCCTCGTGCAACGCGACCCGGCGGGACTCACGCCGTTGCTTGAGACGCGCATCATCGAGGCGACCGAACTCATCCTCAAACGCAAGTCGAGCGAGGCCACCCTGGTCACACAGGCGGCGATGCTCGAACTGAATCAACTGCGCGGCGTGCCGTGGACGCAGCCCGTGAGGATCCAGCCGACACCGCTGGTGTTCAGCGCCGCGCCAGAAATGCGCACGCTGCTTGGCGCGGCGCAGACGAACAACTTCGAGTTGCGGATGCGCGGCGTGGAGTTGGAGCAGCAGGGCTTCAAGGTGTCACTGGCGCAGAAGGACAAGTATCCGGCGTTTAAGGTCGGGCCGTATGTCTCTCAAGAGCGGGCGGGCGACCGTGAACAACAAATTGGCATCGGCATCTCGATGCCCATTCCACTTTGGAACAAGAACAAGGGCGGGGTCGAGACAGCCACGGCACGGCAGAAGCAGGCAGAGACTTCGCTCTACGTCACGCAGCGCGACATCGAGCGTCGCGTCGTGGAGCGGGCGCTCACGTATCAGGCCAAGCTCGGCGAGATGGCGAAGTGGCGGGCTGAATCCATCGAAGAATTTCGCAAGGCGGCGGAACTGGCTGACCGTCACTACCGCCTTGGCGCGGTGCCCATCGCCACGTACGTCGAGTTGCAGAAGCAGTATCTCGAAGCGGTCGAGGCTCTGCTCGACACCCAGCGCGAGGCGCTGGAAGCGGGTCAGGAAATCCAACGGCTCACCGGACTCGACTTCAACGCCGTGACCGTGAAGGAGGACGCGAAGTGAAGCTGCTTTCTCTACTCTCAACGCTCCCCCTCATCGTGGCGCTTGGCGTGGGCTGCGATTCAAAACCAGCCGGCAGCGCCGAGTCGGAAGGCGGCACGAACACCGTGGCCTTGTTCAAGGAAGGGAAAGGCGTCTGGTTCACGGACGAAACCAAAAAGCTCTTCGGAGTGGAAGTGGCCGAGGTCGGCGAGAAGCCGATGCGGCGGCGCGTGGAGAAGACGGCGCAAGTGTATCGCGCAGCCGACGATGGCGGCACGGCGAGCGGCATTGTGCGGCTCACGACCAATGAACTCGCCAGCCTGAGCGTCGGCCAGTCCCTGCGCCTCTCAGCAGGGCCGAACGACGCGTCACAGTTCAAGGGCAGGCTCGAGCGTCTGGACATTCAGACCTTGCCCTTATTCGGCGAGGTCGAGGCGTTGATCGAATTCACGGACCCCAACCATCGCTGTTCCGTCGGCGATTTTTTGACCGTTTCATTCGATGGGGAATCCAAGCCCGCGCTGGTCGTGCCGGAGTCGGCTCTGCTCACCGCCGCTGACGGCAGCTATGTTTACACCGTCAACGGAACGCGTTTGACCCGCGCCCGCGTCAAAGCGGGCGCAGCCGCCAACGGCCTCGTCGCCATCGAAGACGGGTTGTATGCAGGGGATTCCGTCGCCGCCAAAGGCGTCGAGAACCTCTGGCTCGTCGAACTGAGCGCGCTTAAGGGAGGGACGCCGTGCTGCCCCGCGCCGAAGAAAAACTCCGACAAATAGGCATTACATGGTCGCTCGCATTTTTGAATTCTCCCTCCGCCAGCGCGCGCTCGTGCTGATGGGAGTCGTGGCCCTCGCCGTCGCCGGCGCCTGGTCGGCGGCGCGGCTGCCCATCGACGCCGTGCCGGACATCACCAATGTCCAGGTGCAAATCAACACCGCCGTCGCGGCCCTTGCGGCGGATGAAATCGAAAGGCAAATCACTTTCCCCATCGAGACGGAGATGCAGGGGTTGCAAGGCTTGGTGGAGTTGCGCTCCATCTCGCGGTTCGGATTGTCGCAAGTCACGCTGGTCTTCGACGACCACGCCGACATCTATCGGGCGCGGCAACTGGTGACGGAGCGGCTGCAAAACGTCATCGGTGAACTTCCGCGCGGCACGCAACCGAAGCTCGCGCCCATCACGACGGGCCTGGGCGAAGTCTTCTTCTACACGGTGGACTATGCGCCCACCGCGACGAACAAGCCGCCCACTCGCTACGAACAGTTGCTTGAACTGCGCCAGATTCAGGAATGGATCATCAAGCCGATGCTCCGATCCGCGCCCGGCATCGCCGAAGTCAACACGTCCGGCGGCTACGTAAAGCAAATCGTCGTGCTGCCCAACCCGGACAAGATGATGAGCGCGGGACTGTCGTTCGATGAACTGGCCGGTGTCGTCGGTGAGAACGTCGAAAACGCGGGCGGCGGCATTGTGCAGCGCGGCGGCGAGCAAATCACCATTCGCTCCGCGGGCCGGGTGCGGACCACGGCGGAAATCGGCAACCTGCCGATCAAGTTTGGCGGGCGCGTCCTGCCCCTGCTCGTCAAAGACGTGGCGGAAGTCGGCGTTGGTTCCGCGTTCCGCGTCGGCGCGTCGACGATGAACGGCGAGGAAGCGGTCGTGTGCTGGGTGATGATGTTGAGCGGAGCCAACAGCCGAGTGGTCGCGCGGCAGGCGGGCGAGAAGCTGAAGGAGATTCAGAGGAAGCTGCCCGAAGGCATCGCCGTCCGCACGGTGTATGACCGCAGCGAACTCGTCAACCACACCATCGGCACGGTGGAGAAGAATCTGTTCGAGGGCGCGATCCTTGTTGCGGTGGTTTTGCTGGCGCTGATTGGCAACTGGCGGGCCGCGCTCATCGTCGCCGCCGCGATTCCCCTCTCCATGCTTTTCGCCCTCACCGGCATGGTGCGCTTCGGCATCTCCGGCAATCTGATGAGTCTCGGCGCGGTGGACTTCGGCCTCATCGTTGATGGCGCGGTAGTCATCGTGGAGAACGTCGTGCGTCAACTCGGCCTGAAGCAGCACCAGCTCGGTCGCCGCCTCACCGTCGAGGAACGGCTGCACACGATTCGCTCGGCCAGTAATCAAGTCGGACGGCCGATGGTCTTCGCCGTCATCATCATCACCATTGTCTATGTGCCGATCCTCGCGCTCACTGGCATCGAAGGAAAGATGTTCAAGCCAATGGCGCTGACGGTCATCTTCGCGCTCATCGGTGCGCTGGTGCTTTCTTTGACGGTTGTGCCGGTGCTTTGTTACTTCTGCCTCGGCGGTTCCATCAAGGAAGGCGACAACTGGCTCGTGCGTGCGGCCAAAAGGATTTACGAGGCGATGTTGCAATGGGCGCTGGGGCATCGCTGGGTGGTGATGTTGGTCGCCGTCGCGCTGTTCGCAGTGTCGGTCTTCGAGTTCAGGCGTCTGGGCGCGGAGTTCGTGCCCCAACTGGATGAAGGCTCCACCGTGCTCATGCTCACCGGCCCGGCCAGCGTCGGCATTGACACGTCCCTCGCGCAGCAGAAGAAGGCCGAGGCCGCATTGATGAAGGAGTTCCCCGAAATCACCCACATCTACTCGCGCATCGGCACCGCCGAAGTGCAAACCGACCCGATGGGGCCGAACCTCTCGGACACGTTCATCTTCTTCGTGCCCCCGGAGAAGTGGCGCAAGGTGAATGGTCGCACCATTACGAAAGACGACCTGGCGGAAGCGATGAGCAAGACGATTCAGGCCAAGACACCCGGACTCAGCCCCGCCATCACGCAGCCGATTGAAATGCGCTTTAACGAACTGCTCGAAGGCGCGCGCGCCGACATTGCGGTAAGGGTTTTTGGACAAGACCTCGCTGTGCTGGAGAAGGCTCAGACTGACGCTTGCGCCGTGCTGGAAAGAATACCCGGCACCGGGGACGTGGAGTTCGATGCCTTCGGTAAAGCGCCCGTGCTTGAAATCACCCTCAACCGCACGAACATGACGCGTTACAACGTCCACGCCAGCGAAGTGAACAAGATCGTGGTCGCAGCGCTCGGTGGGGCCAACGTCGGCACGCTTATCGAAGGCAACCGCCGCTTTGAGATTGTCGTGCGGATGCCCGAAGAACGCCGCGAGAAACTGGAGCTTCTCGACCGCCTCCCGCTGCGCACGAGTGACGGTGGGCTGATCCCACTCGGCAAAGTGGCCAACATTTCGATGACCGAAAGAGTCAGCACCATCAACCGCGAGGCGGGCCAGCGCCGCGCCGCCTTGCTCGTGAACCTGCGCGGGCGCGATGTGCAAAGCTGGGTGAACGAAGCGCAGGCCAAACTCGCAGCCGAAGTAAAGCTGCCGGATGGCTACTATTTCGATTTCGGCGGGCAGTTCAAAAATCTGCAAGCGGCGCGGACGCGGCTGGCGATTGTCGTGCCGCTCGTGCTGGCGCTCATCTTCATCCTCATCTTCGCCGCGTTCGGAAGTTTGCGGCAGGCGTTCGTCATCTACTCAGGGATTCCGCTGGCGATGACAGGAGGCGTCTTCGCGCTCGTGACGCGTGAACTGCCGTTCAGCATTTCAGCAGGCGTCGGCTTCATTGCGCTCTCCGGCGTCGCCGTGCTCAATGGTGTCGTGCTCATCACTTACTTCAACCAGTTGCGGGAAGAAGGCCGCGCCGTGCTCGACGCCGTGCGCGAAGGCGCGCTCACGCGGTTGCGTCCGGTGCTGATGACGGCGCTTGTTGCGAGTCTCGGCTTTGTCCCGATGGCGCTGGCGACCGGCGCCGGCGCGGAAGTGCAACGCCCGCTAGCCACGGTCGTCATCGGCGGCATCCTGAGTTCCACTTTCCTGACACTGCTGCTTCTGCCCGTGCTTTACGCGTGGGCGGAGAACAAAAGCAGACCAGCCTCATCCAACACCATCAACACACCATGAAAACACCAAGGGTCATCCATACTCTCATCACCGTCTTTACACTGGCCGCTTTCAGCGCGGTCGGCGCCGACAAAATCATCGGCGGGCCGAAAGGCGGACGCCTGCTCGAGAACCCCACGCCCCGCGCCGAGTTCTTCGTCGAGAAAGACCGCACTGTCACCATCACTTTCTACGATGCGGCACTGAAAGCTGTGGCTCCCGGCGAGCAGACCGTGAACGTCGTCGCCGAAGTGAAGAGCGGCAAAGTAGAATTGGAGTTCGAGAAGAAGGGCGACGTCCTCGTTTCCAAGACGCCGTTGCCTGAAGGCGATGGGTACAACGTTGTCGTGCAGATCAAGACCAGGCCCGACGCCAAGCCGCAAAACTTCCGCGTCAAATACGACACACGCGCCTGCGGCGAGTGCAAACGGCCCGAATACGCCTGCACCTGCGGGCACTAAACGGCTAGAGCGCCGGCACTGGCGCTGAGACCCGAACGGTGCTAGGAAAACAGCACGATGAAAGGCGTCTTCTATGCGCTGCTGGCCGCGCTGCTCTTTGGCGCGAGCACGCCGCTCGCGAAGTCGCTGCTCCCGCAGATGACGCCGCTGATGCTGGCCGGACTCCTTTACCTCGGCTCCGGCGTTGGGCTGGGCGCGTATTCGTTCCTGCGCTCCCGCCGCGGCGACCCGTCGCGGAACGAAGCGGCGCTGACTCGAAAGGACGCGCCTTGGCTGGCAGGCGCGATTGTCGCCGGTGGGGTCATCGGCCCGGTGCTGTTGATGTGGGGGCTGGGCGCGACTCCGGCATCGAGCGCCTCGCTGCTGCTCAACCTTGAAGGAGTGCTGACGGCGTTGCTCGCGTGGTTCGTGTTCAAGGAAAACTTCGACCGGCGCATCGCGCTCGGCATGGCGCTCATCGCGGCCGGCGGAGTGAGTCTGTCGTGGACGGGCCGACTGGAACCAGGCGTGCCGTGGAGTTCTCTCGCCATTGTTGGCGCGTGCCTCGCGTGGGCCATCGACAACAATCTCACGCGCAAAGTGTCTGCGGGCGACCCGGTGCAAATCGCGATGCTCAAAGGACTGGTCGCGGGCGGTGTGAACACGGGACTGGCGCTGGCGCTCGGCGCAAAGCTGCCCGCCGCGCCATCGCTGCTGGCGACCGGCGTGGTCGGCTTCTTCGGCTACGGCGTCAGCCTGACCTTGTTCGTGCTCGCGCTCCGGCACATCGGCACGGCGCGGACGGGCGCTTATTTTTCCATCGCGCCGTTCGTAGGCGCAGCCATTTCGGTTTTCCTCCTGGGCGACAAGCTCACCATCGGATTCTCCCTCGCCGCCGTCCTCAT
Organism: Verrucomicrobiota bacterium; assembly: GCA_016199985.1. Classification (GTDB taxonomy): domain Bacteria; phylum Verrucomicrobiota; class Verrucomicrobiia; order Limisphaerales; family UBA11320; genus UBA11320. The sequence goes on from JACQFQ010000058.1 coordinate 41,531, forward strand.
GGCGTTTGGGGTCTGGCTGCACTTGACCGAACGGCACGAACACAAGCACCGGCACGAGCTGATGGAGCACGAGCATTTGCACTGGCATGACGACCATCACCAGCACACTCACGGTCCTGCCGCTCCTCCCGGCGAACCGCACAGCCACCCGCATCGGCACGAGCCATTGATTCATTCACACCCCCACTACCCGGACATTCACCACCGCCACGGGCATTGAGGCGCCGATGCGGGACTGTTTGGCCAGATTTGCCCACCATGGCTGAGACCGTTCACAATTCTTGCGGGCGAACCGCACGGTGGCTCCCGGCCTCATTGAAAATGGCTTCTTCCGATCAGCGCACAGGCATGGCATAACTTCTGCGTAGTTTAGCGCGTGCGTTTGTGGCCCTGTGCAATTCTGGTTCTCGTGAACCGCCTGTTGCAGGCGGAGACGGTGGCGTCCCCACTCCGCGAATTGCCCATTCAGTTCCGTGAAGGGTTGTTATGGGTGGAAGTTTGCGTGCCTCAAAGCAAATCGCCTTTGCACTTCCTCCTGGATTCGGGCGCGAGCGCCAGTGTCGTGAACCTCAGCACGGCGCGGCGGCTTGGTTTGGAACTCGGCCCCAAGGTAAGCGTGACCGCCGTGGCCACGATGTTGACGGGGCACTGGCCGGTGAAATTGTCCGCCAAGGCGAGCCGGCTTGAACTGCCCGGCGAATATCTCGCGCTTGATTTGAGCATGTTGGCCAGCGCGTGCAGCTGTTCAGTGGACGGTTTGATTGGCGCGGATTTCTTTCGCGACCGCGTGGTGGAAATTGATTACGTGGCGCAAAAGCTCCGCGTGCTTGATGCTTTGCCGAGTGACGCCGGCGCCAATGCGATTCCGCTGGAAGTTCGTCGCTGCGGTATGCGTGTCGCGGTGAACGTCAATGGCGGCAAGAGTCAGTGGGTGCGCGTGGACACTGGCTGCGCGACGGCCTTTCAATGGGTGACCTCGAAGGAGCGCGCCGACAAATGCACGAGCAAACTGGCGGTTGGCTTGGCCGAGCTTTCGATTCCGCAGACTATGACCGGCCTTCGCATCGGGAACCACTACCTCGACACCGTGCCGACCGGGTTGCATCGCAAGGCCATCTTCCCCGGTGAATCTGGACTGCTGGGCAACGGTCTTCTGGCGGACTTCGGCGTCGTGACGATTGACGCGAAAGCGGGCCGACTCTTTCTCGGACACAGCCCGGCCAAGTAGCGGGTTCGTTTCTTCCACAAGGTCCCTCCATTCGAGCGGCGATTCATCGCGGCTGTCTGTCCTGACTCGTTGCTAGTCCACAAACTCTGAGGGATTCGCCCGGCTGCGGCGTAGTGAGGAGTGTGAACAAAGCGGCGGAAAGCCGCGCAACAACGAAAGACTGACGATATGAAAAATACACTTCTCCTCGCGGCTGCCACCGCAACGCTCCTCACCGCAGTCAACACCGCCAAGGCCGATGAACCGTTCTTGTCGCCGCGTGCCAAGGCAAATCAAACGCTCAACGTCTCTGGCAACGGCAGCGACCCGGACTTGGTTCGCGGACAGAACGACCTCGGTGTCGCCGCCGCGTCGAAGGCCTCTGGCCACCATTCGGTTATCGCCGGCGCCTCCAAGAACGCCCCTGACTTGGTGCATGGCCAGCCGATGGTCACGGCTTCTCCGAAGGGACTTCAACAACTCCGCGAGAGTGGCCGGGCATTCCAAATCGCACCGTTGAAATAGTCGTGGCGACCCCGTTCGCAACCGGTAAACTGCGCTACGCGGCGGATCCTTCCGTCGCTGGCGCTGATGTAACATGAAGACCACTGAACCAGGCAACCACGACGAGCCGCTCCGCAAGGTGCTCAAGGAATGGGGCGGCGACGCCCCGCTCCCGCCGCGCTTTCAGGAGCAAGTCTGGCAACGCATCGAGCGCACGCGTTCGCAAGCCGCCCCCTCAGTGTGGGCCGTCGTTGCTCATTGGGTCGGCACGGTGTTGCCACGACCGGCGCTCGCTGCTTCCTATGTTGCGGTCCTTCTCACCATCGGCGTGACCGCCGGGTGGGCACAGGCCCGGCAGGAGACCGGGCGCGTGAAAGCCGAACTCGGCCAGCGTTACGTCCGCGTGCTCGACCCCTACCAGGTTCCCCGCCCCTAGTCCCATGAAAAAGGGCGTGCTCATTCTCGCGCTCGGTTTGCTTGCGGCAGCGGCGGCCTACGGCTGCATTTACTTCGTGTGCATGTCGCCCGCGCGCAGCTTGCAGCAAAGTGACAAGCCGGAACTGGCCTGGTTGAAAGAGGAGTTCAGGTTGAGTGACGGCGAGTTCAAGCGCGTCTCCGAGCTTCACGTCGCTTACCTTCCGCAATGCCGCGACATGTGCCGGGAAATCGACGCGCACAACGTAAAGCTCCAAACGTTGCTCTCCGGCGCGACGAACGTGACGCCGGAAATCACCGCCGCGCTGACCGAGAGTGCGCGCCTGCGATCCGAGTGCCAGACCATGATGCTTCGCCACTTCTTCCAAGTGAGCCAGACGATGCCGCCGGAGCAAGGCCGTCGTTACCTCGCCTGGGTGAAGGAGAAGGCGTTCCTCCCGAATTACGACATGCCAAAGGAATGACGGGTGGGGGCGCGAGCGCATAACAATTCGATTCGGGTGACGGATCGTTTCTTCAGCGGGGTTCCCCAACCCCCACCTCCTTGGCGACCGTCGCCCGAATCTCTCCGCCGAACCAACCAGCCCGTCATCCGCAGTGGCGATCGGTGGAAGGGATTTTTTTCGAGGGATTTCAGCCAGGGCGGCGTATTATGCGGTGACGCTCAAAGAAGCACTTACTCGAATCGCCATGAGATTGTTCAAGCACAACGCTCGTTTGCTCATCATCACCACGATCCTCGCCTTGCCCCTCGCCGGCTTCGCTGCCGACGAGAAGAAGGCGAAGAATTAGTTCGTCCGTTTTCTTACCAATCACACAACTACCACGACACATGAAACTCAAATCACTTGCCCTCACTCTCCTGGCCACTGCCGGCCTTCTGTTCAACACCGCCGTCCGCGCGGCGGACAGTCCGGCACTGATGGAGCCGGTGAAGTCCGTCCTCGACCACTACCTGACGATCCAGACCGAACTCGCGAGAGATTCGGTGAAGGGTCTCGACGAACACGCCAACGCCATCGCCAAAGCGATCAAAGGTGACGGGATGAAGATGCTCTCGCCGGATGTCGCCAAGCAGGCGGACGCGCTGGCGAAGTCGAAAGACTTGAAGGCCGCGCGTGAGGCGTTCAAGCCGTTGAGCGCGTCGCTCGTGAAATACCTCGCCGACAACAAGGCGGGCAAAGGCACGTATCACGAGGCGTATTGCCCGATGGTCAAGGCCAGCTGGTTGCAGACGAGCAAGGACATCGCGAATCCTTACATGGGCAAGTCGATGCTGACGTGCGGCACGCTCAAAAACTGATTTGGATCTCCCGGCCTTCCGGCGCAGCCACGGGCTGCGCCGGAAGGCGCCTGTTGCTGGCTCCAGGAGTCGGCGAAAGAAATGATTTCCTCCGACCCTGAGCCTTGGCACTCTCCGTAAGGATTGCTCGTGTAGTGCGACCAATCGCTGAACATGACATTGCGCCCGATCAAGCTGCCTCTCGTGCTCGTGCTGGGATTTACCCTGGCGTGGCAGGGCGTCTTCGCATCGACGAGCCGCGTCGGCGCGACCACGCGGCGTGCAATGAGGAGTTGCTGTTGCGCGGGCTGCGACAACAGGCATTGCGCGACCCCGGCCTGCTGCGTGAAGCGCGACACGCCTTCCGTCCCGCTTGCGCCCGCTTCTCTCCCCTCCGCTTCACAGAATGAGTTTCACGCGCTGGCCGTGTCGGTCGTCGCGTTGATTACGCTGCCCTCGCGCCAGGTTGGCGATTTGCCCGCTTGCGCCTCATCGATCGCTTCTGTGACTTCGATTCCGCTGTTCCAGCGGGATTGCAGTTACCTCCTCTGAGATCTCCCCCGTCCCGCCCGTGTTGTGCCCGGCGATAATTGCCTTTGGCGCATTGTGTCCATCTGTCGTTGCCCGTTTTCACCAGCAATATGAAATTTCTTGGAACCATTTTGATCGCGAGCGCCAGCCTGTTGAACGGCTGGACCGCCGAAGATGCGAAGCTCAGCGCGGCGACGAATGTCGTTGCCATCACGACCGCCTACATTGATCGCCTCGTCGCTGAAGCGCGCACGAACAACCCGTCGCTCAAAGCCGCCGACTCGCGCGTACGTTCCGCCACGCTGAACGCCGATGCCGTTCGGACGTGGGACGATCCGATGGCGATGTTCGGCGGCAGCGTCTATAGCTCGCGCGGATTCAGCGCTTCGGAAGACGGCAACCTTGCCTATGGCGTGGAGCAGAAGCTGCCGCTGTGGGGACGGCCCCAGTTGACCCGGCGCGTGGCTGAAGCGGAAACCTCGATGCGCGGAGCGGAAGCGAACTACCGCGCCGCACAGTTGCGGAACGAGATCACCAAGGCGCTGCTGATGACGGCGTTGGCGGAACGAGTCGTTGAAATCGGTGAACAAGACCTTTCGTGGGTGGAAGTGACCGCCCAAGCCACGGATAACAAGTATCGCGCGGGTCAGGCGGTGGTTGCCGACACGCTGCAAATCCAGAACGAAGTCGCCAAGCGCAACGACACGCTCCGAACGGACCACCGGCGTCTCGCCCATGAACGCTTCACGCTAAACCGGCTGCTTAACCGCGACGTGAATTCAACTTGGCCTTCACTGCAGTTACCGCCGGTCGGACCAGCCATTCCTCTGAGCGGAAAGCTGCTGGCGCTCTCGCTACAAAACGCGCCCAAGCTCAAAGTTCTGGAACAAGAGATCAAACAGGCTGCCGCGTCCGCCGAACTGACGCGCAAGACGCGTCTGCCCGATGTCGCCCTCGGCGTCGAGGGGCGGCAATACAGCGGCGACGGTCATTTTCGTTCCGGCATGTTCACGCTCCGCTTTTCGTTGCCGTGGGCAAACGGCGGCAAGTATCGCAAGGATTTCGAGCGCGACAAAGAAAAGCAGAAATCCGCCGAGCAAGAACGTGAAGATCAGGTGCTGATGGTGCGGGAGGAATTGCATCATCTCGCGGTTGGCGTCGAAGCGATGCGGCGCGAGTCATTGCTTCACAGCGACGAAATCACGACGCGCGCGTTGCAGGCGTTGACGAGCCGCCTGTCGGAGTGGGAGGCGGGACGCGGCGCGTTTCGCGACGTGCTCGACGCTCGACGGATGTTGCTCGAAAGCGAATTGATGTCCGCCCGTGCGACCGCCGAACAACACCAGATGCTCGCCGAGATTTTGCTCTGGAGCGGCCTGGAAAACCTCGAAGCCCTGACGCCGCTCGCAACCGAGCCGTCGCTGCTTCCCGACCACGACAAGAAACCATGACCCTTTTCAACCGAACGCTCACCATGAACAACTCCAACATTCCCGCCCGATCGAGCCGCTCGCCTTGGGCCGCGTTGTCACTCGTTCTCCTGGCCGGCTTGGCCGCGCTCTTTCTCGCCTCGTGCAAGCAGGGCGGCGCGGACGCCAAGCCTGCCAACGTGGATTACTACACTTGCACCATGCACCCGTCGGTGAAGAAGCAAAGCCCCACCGACAAATGCCCCATCTGTTCGATGGATCTCACGCCCGTCGAAAAGAAGGGCGGCGCAAGCGCGAAGGGCGATGTGGATTATTACACCTGCACCATGCACCCCTCCGTGAAGAAGCAAAATCCCACGGACAAATGCCCGATTTGTTCGATGGACCTGACGCCAGTGGTGAAAAGGGGAGGCGGCGATGCCCAGGCCACGCACGCGGCTCACGGCGGGCAACCCGCAATCGACGTAGTGGGAACGAACGCGCCCGCCGAAGACAAGCCCACCGAGTTCACCGTTGCCGTCGAGCGACAGCAGCAGATTGGCGTCACCTACGGGAAGATTGAAAAGCGTCCGTTTCAACACAGCGTTCGCGCGGTCGGTTCGGTCGCTTACGACAAGCAGCGGCATTGGGATTACGTCACGCGCGTCGAGGGTTATGTGCAAAAGTTGTTCGTGTTCTCGCGCGGCGAGTTGGTGGAAAAGGACGCGCCATTGCTCACGATTTACAGCCCCGATCTGCTCACAACCCAAAATGAATTCGTGCAAATCTTGAAGATGCGCGATGAGGCGAGGACGAAGGCGAATCAGCCAGTGCTGGAAAGCACGGAACGGCTCTACGAGTCCGCGAAACAACGCCTTCATCTGTGGAACATCTCCGACGAGCAAATCGCTGAGTTGCAGAATACACGCAAGCCGCAGGAGATTTTGACGCTCACCTCGCCCTTCAAAGGCGTGGTGCAGGACATCGGTGTGGACCAGGGGCGCAAGGTGATGAACGGCGATCATCTCGTGGACGTTGCAGACCTCTCCGTTGTCTGGGTGTGGGCGCAGTTCTATCAGGACGAACTGCCCATGTTGAAAAAAGGGCTGCCCGTCACCATCAGCAGTTCCTCGTATCCCGGAGAAAAACTGGCCGGGAAAATTGCGCTCATCGACCCTTTCATCAATGACGCCACGAGAACAGCACGCGTGAGGATTGATGTGGAAAATGCCGACCTCAAGCTGCGCCCCGACATGTATGTAGACGTCGATTTGGCGATGGACATGGGTGAAGGCGTGGCGGCGCCATTCAGCGCCGTTCTTCCGACTGGCAAACACAACATCGTCTTCGTGGACAAAGGCGGCGGAAAGCTGGAGCCGCGCTTCATCGAGATTGGCCGCAAGTTCGGAGACTACTACGAAGTGAAGTCTGGCCTCAACGAAACGGAGCGCGTGGTCACGAGCGCGAACTTCCTCATCGATGCTGAAGCAAAGGTGCAAGGGGCGTTGAAGTCATTCTAAGAGGGAGGCGCAACATTCATGGAAACTCCTTCATCGCAAACGCCCCCACCGCGCAAAGAGTTCCTGCTGGAACGCATCATCGACGCCAGCAGTCGCAATCCCTTCCTCGTCTTTATCCTTGTCATCTTCGGGGTCGCCGGAGGCGTTTGGGCGCTCAACAAAACGCCGCTCGACGCCATCCCGGACCTCAGCGACGTGCAGGTGATTGTCTATACCGATTGGGAAGGACGCTCGCCCGACTTGGTGGAAGACCAAATCACCTATCCGATTTCCACGCGCTTCATTGCCGCGCCCAAGGTGAAGTTCGTTCGGGGCGAGTCCATGTTCGGTAAATCGTTCATCTACGTCATCTTCGAGGACGGAACGGACATCTATTGGGCGCGTTCTCGCGTCATCGAGTATTTGAGCGCCGTGCGCGGCATGTTGCCCGAAGGCGTCAACCCACAAATCGGCCCTGACGCGACGGGTGTGGGCTGGGTCTTTGAATACGCGCTCGTGGACAAGACCGGGAAGAACAATCTCGCCGAGTTGCGTTCGTTCCAGGACTGGCACCTGCGCTACGCGCTGGAATCGGTGAAGGGCGTTTCCGAAGTCGCGCCCGTGGGCGGCTTCGTGAAGCAATACCAGGTTGACCTCGACCCGAACAAACTGGCTGCCTACGGCATCCCGCTCTCGGAAGTCGTGAACAAAATCCGCATGTCCAACGGCGACGTGGGCGGAAAGATTTTCGAGGTCGGTTCGACCGAGTATTACGTGCGCGGTCGCGGCTACATCAAGAGCGTCGAGGACATCGAGAACATCCCGCTCAGGACGCCCAAGGGCACGCCGGTCTATGTGAAGAACGTCGGCGCGGTGCATCTCGGCCCGGACATCCGGCGTGGTGTGGCGGAGTTGAACGGCGAAGGGGAAGTGGTGGGCGGCATCGTCGTGATGCGTTATGGCGAGAACGCGCTGCGGGTCATCGACGGCATCAAGAAGAAGCTGGAGGAGATCAAACCGTCGCTGCCCGAAGGCGTGGAACTCGTCACCACCTACGATCGTAGCCAACTTATCAAGCGCTCCATCTCCACCCTGCGCGAGAAGCTTATCGAGGAAAGCATCGTGGTTGCGCTGGTCTGCCTGGTGTTCCTCTGGCACATCCGCTCGGCGTTGGTCGCCATCCTGACGTTGCCCATCGCCATCATTCTCTCCTTCATCCCGATGTATTGGCTGGGGCTGACCTCGAACATCATGTCGCTGGGCGGTATCGCCATCGCCATCGGCGCAATGGTGGATTCGGCCATCATCATGGTCGAGAACGCGCACAAGTTTTTGGAGCATTTCCGCCAAGAGAGGGGCCGCGAGCCGACCAACACCGAGCGCGTAGAAGTCATTATTGCCGCCGCCAAAAGCGTCGGCCGTCCGCTCTTTTTCGCGCTCCTGGTCATCACCGTGAGCTTCATCCCGGTGTTTTCGCTAGAAGCGCAGGAAGGGCGCTTGTTCAAGCCGCTCGCCTTCACGAAGACCTTTTCGATGTTCTTCGCCGCACTGCTCGGTGTGTCACTCGTGCCCGTGCTGATGATTATCTTCGTGCGCGGGAAGATTACGCCGGAGGCACGCAACCCGGTGAACCGCTTCCTGATTTGGGCCTATCAGCCTTTTGTCCATTTCGTCCTGCGCTTTCGCTGGCTCACGCTCATCACGGCGCTTCTTATCATGGCCGCGACGGTGTATCCGTTCAAGAAGCTCGGCAAGGAGTTCATGCCGCCGCTCAACGAGGGGGATATTTTGTTCATGCCCACCGCTGTCCCCGGCATGACCGTCGCCGAGGCGACGAAAGTTCTGCAAATCCAGGACCGGATGCTGCGTGAATTTCCCGAAGTCGAATCAGTCTTCGGCAAGGCTGGACAAGCGGAGACTTCGACCGACCCCGCGCCCGTCTCGATGTTTGAAACGGTGGTGAAACTCAAGCCAACGGAGCAATGGCGTCCAGAGTTTCGCAAACGCTGGTATTCAACCTGGACCCCGGAGTGGATGCAGAGGGGTTTGCGCAAAATCTGGCCCGACGCGCAACCCATGACCTGGGAAAGCCTTCTCAAGGAGATGAACGAGAAAATCAAAACGCCCGGCATGGCGAACATCTTCTGGATGCCGATTCAAACCCGCACGGAAATGCTCACCACCGGCTTCCGCTCGGTTCTCGGCATCAAAGTCTTCGGCCCCGACCTCGGCAAGATCCAGGACGTGGCGGTCCAGATTGAAAAGGCGTTGAGCGATTTCCCGAAGACTCGCAGCGTGTTCGCCGAGCGCACCACGGGTGGGTACTTTCTCGATTTCACTCCCAACCGGCAGGTCGCCGCGCGTTACGGCCTCACGGTTGGCGATGTCAATGACATTGTGGAGAGCGCGATTGGCGGGAAGACCATCGCCACCACCGTCGAAGGCCGCGAGCGTTATCCCATCAGTGTCCGCTACGCCCGCGATTTCCGCGAAGACCTCGACGCCCTCAAGCGCGTGCTGGTGCCCGTGCCGATGGTGGGAGCGGAGGCGGCGAGTCCTTCGGGCGCGATGACTGGCGCCAGATCCGCTCCGACCGGAATGGGCGCCGGATCGCAGATGGCGCAGATCCCGATTTCGATGCTTGCCGACATCAGCTACAAGACCGGCCCGCCGTCCATCCGCAACGAGAATGGCCAGCTTGTCGGCTTTGTGTTCGTGGACATTACCAGCGACGACATCCAAGGTTACGTGGACGCGGCCTCCCAACACATCAATGAATTCGTCAAGTTCCCGCCCGGCTATTACATGCAATGGGCCGGCCAATTCGAGTATCTCAAGAGCGCCGAGCAGAAACTCAAGGTCGTCGTTCCGTTCACGCTGCTGATTATTTTCGTGCTCATCTACATGAACACCAAGAGCGCGGCGAAGACGTTCATCGTTTTGCTGGCTGTGCCGTTCTCGCTGGTGGGCGCGTTCTGGTTCCTCTACCTGCTCGGTTACAACTTGAGCATGGCCGTGTGGGTGGGTCTCATAGCGCTCGCCGGACTCGATGCCGAAACAGGCGTCGTGATGCTGCTCTATCTCGACCATGCCTGGGACAAGTTCCGCGACGCAGGTCGCATGAACTCCGTGTCCGATTTGAACGCCGCCGTCATCGAAGGCGCGGTGCAGCGCATCCGCCCGAAAATCATGACGATCTGCGCGATTCTGTTCGGCCTGCTGCCCATCATGTGGTCGCCCACCACGCAGAGCGGCGCGGACGTGATGAAGCGCATCGCCGCGCCGATGATTGGCGGCGTTATCACGTCGGGTATCCTGGAGTTGTTGCTTTACCCGGTGATTTTTGTGCTCTGGCGAAAGCGGCACTTGGGGACGGCGCTGGCGCGTCCGGCATTCGTTGACGTTGGAAGTTCGTCCGCCGTCCCAATCGGGGTGACTCCGAGTCCCAGCCCGTCGGTCGCCGCGCTCGCAGCAGCACAACCGCGCCCGCCGCGTTCGGGCCGCACGAACTTCATCTGGCTTGCGTTGCTCGTCGTCGCCGTCGCGGTCGGCGGCTTCTTCGCGTGGCAAAAAATTGGCCAAGATAGGGGGTTGGGCGCGGCTGTTGAGGGACAGCCTTTCGCAACGCAAAGGGTGAAGGACCTCACCGTGAGTTTCATTCACCCAAAGGGTCAGCTTCAGAACGCCATGAACGACATTCTTATGCAGTTCCGCGACGCGGCGAGTGGCGACTTGGTGGATGTGGGCACGGTGAAGTTCGACCTCGATATGAATATGCCCGGCATGGTGATGCACTCTGGTTCAACCATCACACCCACTGGCACTCCTGGCCAATACCGCGCCCAGGTGAAACCCGACATGGGCGGCGATTGGATGGCGACGCTCCATTACGAAGGTCCGCATGGCAACGGCAGCACCAGCTTTTCCGTGAACGTGAAACAGTGAGCGACGAAACCGAACAACTCAACGAGCGCGACCGCGATGACATGCTTCGCCTCGCGACAGGCCACGGTGCGGCGTTGAACGAACTCATGGAGCGCCACGCCGGGAAGCTGTTCAACTATCTCGTCCGCTGTCTGCAAAACGAAGAAGACGCCGCCGACGCCGCGCAGGAGGCTTTTGTCCGCGTCTATCGGAACTGCGCGAAGTTCGACGTGAGTCAAAAGTTCTCCACCTGGCTTTACGCCGTTGCGACCAATCTGGTGAAAGACCGCTACCGCCATCGGTCGCGACACCCACATGTTTCACTCGACGCGGAGAACGAGGCGACGGGTGAAGAGTTCCGAGAACGCCTGCCGGAGCACAATCCAACACCTAGCGAATCGTTGCTGAGTGCGGAGCGGGTGGAAACCATCCGCAATGCCGTGGCGCAATTGCCTGAAGAACTCCGCGTGCCGCTCATTCTTTCCGAATTCGAGGAACTTTCTCACGCGGAAATCGGTGAGATTTTGAAATGCACAGCCAAAGCCGTGGAGACGCGAATCTACCGTGCGCGGCAGCAACTGCGAACGAGCCTCGCGATATTATTGGAGTCGGTCTGAATTCCACAAACAGATGTCGATTCGCGCCAAGATCATGGTTTGCCGTGGCGCCTTTCAGCGTCGGACTGACAATGGGGTGAAAGCGGTGGTTTGAAAATGCGGTGTTCTTGAGCTGGATTTTCTTGGCACTTCAGCCGCGATATCCTCTTCCTTCTTGGCCACGGTCTTCCTCCAATGTCCCGACAAATGGTTCACCCTCCTCTATCCCAACATTTTATCCCCGCCTAAGAATTGGCCCTGGCCGAGCCCGCGGCCTTCAAGAACCTCTTGCACTTCGGCGGTTCGGACCTGATTCTCTGCCGCTCGAGTTATGAACTATCGCATTTCGCAGCGCGCGGCTTCGCTGGCGCCATCGCTGACTCTGGCCATCGATTCCAAGGCCAAGCAGATGAAGGCGGCGGGGGAGGATGTTGTCGGCTTTGGCGCCGGCGAGCCCGATTTCGACACGCCGCAGCACATCAAGGACGCCGCGGCCAAGGCTCTGGCCGGCGGCTTCACCAAGTACACGCCGAGCAGCGGCATTCCCGAGCTGCGCGAGGCCATCGCGGCGAAGTTCAAGCAGGAGAACGGGCTTTCGTATAAACCGTCCCAGATCATCGTGTCCTCGGGCGGCAAGCACTCGTGCTACAACGTCATCATGGCCCTCTGCCAGGAGGGCGACGAGGTGATCATCCCCTCTCCGTACTGGCTCAGCTATCCCGAGATGGTGAAGCTCGCGGGGGCCGCCTCGGTGATTCTCCCCACCACCGACCAGACCGAGTTCAAGGTCACCCCGGAGCAACTGCGGGCGGCCATCACGCCGCGGACCCGCTTGTTCATTCTCAACTCTCCCAGCAACCCGACCGGCGCCGTCTACACCCGCGAGGAAATCCGGGCGCTTGGGGATGTTTGCGTGCGGAGCGGGGTTCTCATTATGAGCGATGAGATCTACGAGAAGCTCGTCTACGACGGGGCGACGCACACCAGCGTTGCGGCGTTTTCGCAGGCCCATTACGACCACACGATCGTGGTTCATGGATTCGCGAAGGCCTGGTCCATGACCGGCTGGAGGTTGGGCTTTCTGGCGGCGCCAGAGCCGATCGCCCAGGCGATCGACGCCATCCAGAGCCATAGCACCAGCAATCCCACCTCCTTTGCGCAGAAGGGCGCGGTGGCCGCGCTGACCGGCTCCCAGGAACACCTTCCCCGTTGGCTCGAGGAGTACGCCAGGCGTCGAAGCTACGCGCATCAACGCCTCAATGCCATCCCTGGGCTCACCTGCGTCAACGCGCGCGGCGCGTTCTACTTGTTTCCCAACATCTCCAGGTTGGGGTTGAAGTCGATCGACTTTTGCGCCCGGCTGCTGGAGGAGGAGAAGGTGGCGGCCGTGCCGGGCATCGCTTTTGGCGCCGAGGGCTATCTGAGGATCAGCTACGCCACATCCATGGCGAACATTGAAAAAGGCCTGGATCGCCTCGAGGCCTTCGTGCGTCGGCTGGCTGGGAAATGAAGGGATATCAGGAGCGGGTTGCGAACCTTGGAGCAAAGAGCATGAGCGCGCTGCGATGGACGGAGGAGTTTCGGACGGTGTACGCCGCCGCGAAGAAGTCCTATGGACAAGGGGCGGACAGCCCCGACGCGATGTTCGACTCTGAGGCGAAGGCTTTCCTGTCTTCGATCGGATGCTCGCCTCGAGAGCTGTTCGATCTTGTGGAGGATGGATGCCGGTTCGGCGAGCCTGATTTCGCCACCAGCCTCGAGCTCGCCGACATCCGCCGCGACTACTTCCTCAACACCCAGAAGGGCGTCGCTTCCGTCCATCCGATCGACATGGATCGCCTGCCTCCGAAGTCGGCCCGGCTCGCCGGAATTCGCTGGCTGCCCCGCATCATTGAGAAGGCTCGCGCCAAGCTCCGCGGGGAGATGCCGGAGGAGCTCATGTACTGTTGCGGAGGAGATCGCGACTTCCTTCGCGGGGCGGGGATGACCGCGGCGGAGTTTTTGCGGCTGGTGCGAGATTGCGGCGACGATACCGAGCGCGTCGTGGCGGCGGTGGTTCAGAAAGCGGGCCGAAGGGCGTAAGGCCTCCTGAATCTCAAGGCCTCCAATACGCCGGCAGCCCGGGTTTGGTCTCAGCCAGGATTTCCACGACCGTCTGTTTGTCCTCCCGGCGGAGCCGGTCAAAGGGCTCCGGCGACCTCTCGTCCTTCAAGACTTTCCACAGCTGCGACCAGAATTCCTCCCGGAGCGGACGAGGCAATCCGTCAAACGAAGGGCTGTAGATGAGGTAGCTCATCCGATGCCTGAAAAGCCGGGTGTGGAGTTCCAGGTCGCGCAACGAGCGTCCCTTCCGATCCCGGATCGCGACGCGCTGAAACGCCTCGACGAATTCGCGGCCGCCTTCCACGCCGCCGCCCGTGAGAGGCGCCTCCTCGACGCTGAGCATCTCCTCGATCAACTTCTTCGCATAGTGCTCCACGACGCTGCGCGCCGAGCCTCCGAGGGAGTCCTGCGCGGGCTCCTTCAACTCCCGCATCAACGCTTCGTAGCGATGGACGGCGAATCGAACGTTTTGATTCGCTTCGTGCAGTTTCTGCTGCACGCCCACCTGGTGCTCCAGGACCATCAAGGCGACGATGTCGCTTCCAGGGCGGAGATAGCGATGCGTGGGGAAGAACGGGTCGAGCCTGACGAGGTTCGCGCCCTTCTCGCGATCCAGCGTCGCGCCTCCCGGCTGTTCCCGCGCGATGACATTGCCCATGTGCCGCTCGGAGCCGTGGCGCCCGGTGACGTACCATCCGCCCCAGCGCTCGCTCAGCGGGTTTTGCTGGGTGATGGAGAAGGATCCAGCGGAGAGGATCGCCTCTCCGCGCTCGTCCGGAAACACGGATCTGACGAGCGGCGCGGGCACTCCCCGGGTGCGTGAGCTCGCGTGGCAGCTCAGGCATTCGTTGTTTCGCCTCAGGGCGGGCTTGTCGTGAAACGACTCGCGCGGCACGATGTAGAAGGTGGCGCCGAGGGCGGGATCGAAGCTGATCACCTCCGCGTCGCCTCCGGGAACCCAGCCCACGTAGCAGCGGTCCGAGAAGTAGATCGCGCGCGGCGTCTCGGGGCCGATGCGTTGCCTTTGGAGACTGGTTTTCGAGAAGACGAGCACCTGGGAGTCCGCCGACACCTTGAGCTCACGGAGGAGCGCCTGGAGGAACTCCTTGTCGGACCCGGATCGCAGCAGGGCGGGGTTTTCGTCGATCCGCCGCAGCAGCCGATGGACTTCGTCATCGGGCTCGACGCGGGAATAGTTCAGCGGCGGCAGCTCGAACTCGTCCTCGGCGATCGCGGCGAGGGCCGCGCCGACGCAAAGCGCCATGCAGAGCCAGGTCGTCAGCTCCAGGCTCGCGCGTCGCGATGGTCTTTTCTTTCGCATCTGTTCCCAGTCCGGGCCCGATCCCTCGTCGAGGCGCGTGTTGGTCATCCCTTCAGACGCGCGGCCGGCCCAGAGTTTCAATCCAACCGCGGGCGTCGGAGCATGGCGGTCCGCAGGGCGGATGGGTAGGCGCGAATTGGCGAATTCGACTCAACACTTGCCAAAACAGGAGTCTGCGAGAGACTGCGCTCCGCGCGCCCCGGATCGCATCCCCGGCGCGCCGTTCACAAAGTGAGTCTTGGCTCCAGATCCAGCGGCGAAGAGAAAAGGCTGACGGCCCTGCGTCGGTACGGGATTCTTGACACCTTGCCCGAGGTGGCGTTCGACGAGTTGGGCCGCCTCGCGATGCAGGCCGCCGGCGCCCCCATGGCAATCATCTCCTTCGTGGACGAAGATCGGGTCTGGTTCAAGTCGAGGCTTCATTTCGGCCCCGCGGACATGGACCGATCGCTCTCCTTCTGCGAGGTCGTCGTGGAGCGGGGCGATCTCGTGGAGGTCCCGGACACGGCGCGCGATCCTCGATTTCGAGGGCTTCCCCTGGTTTTGGGGGAGCCGCATGTGCGCGCCTACTACGGCGCCCCGATCATCACGATGGACGCCCAAACGATCGGGACGCTGGCGATCCTGTTTCATGAGCCCGTCGCGCTCGCGGCGCAGCAGTTGGAGACGCTGCGCATTGTGGCCCGCCAGGTGATGACGCATCTTGAGCTCCGGCGTCACCTCGTGCAGTTGTCGCGCATTTTCGAGGATCAACGCCGCGCGGAGGACGCGCTGCGCACCACCGAGGCCTTCTTTCAGGCGCTGGTGGAGAGCCTTCCCCAGCGCATCATCCGCAAGGACACCGAGGGCCGGTTCACTTTCGCGAGCCGGAACTTTTGCGCCGAGCTTCGGCGGCCTCTGGAGGAGATCCGCGGCAGGACGGACTATGACTTCTTTCCCGCGGAGCTCGCCCGGAAGTATCACGACGACGACCAGCGGGTCATGGCGGCGCGCGCCCCGTTCGAAACGGTCGAGGAGCACCTACGTCCCGATGGCAGCAAGGGGTTCGTGCAGGTGGTCAAGACGCCCCTGGTGGATCCGCGCGGCCACGTGGTCGGCGTGCAGGGCATCTTCTGGGATGTCACGGAGCAGCGCCAGACCGAGCAGGCGCTCGCCCATGAGCGCGATCTCCTCCGCGCGCTGCTGGATCACATTCCGGACCGCATTTTCTTCAAGGACTCGCAGTCCCGTTTCATTCGATGCAGCGCGTCGATGTTCAGCAGCCTCGGCTTCAAGCATCCCGACGAGGTGATCGGAAAGACCGACTTCGACTACTATCCTCGCGAGCTTGCCGGGCCCTACTTCGCCGAGGAGCAGAGCATCATCGAAACCGGACAGCCGTTGATCAACAAAGTCCAGCGGCATGGCAACTCGGAGGACGACGAGGCTTGGTCGTCGGTGACAAAGGTCCCCATCTACAACCATCGCGGGCTGATCACGGGCATCGTCGGCCTGTCCCGCGACATCACCAAGCTGAAGCAAGCCGACCGCCCGCTGCGGCAGGCTGAGGAGAAGTATCGCAACATCGTTGAGAACTCCGTCGAGGGCATCTTCCAAACCACGCCGGAGGGAAAGTATCTGAGCGCCAACCGCGCCCTCGCCGAGATGTACGGGTATTCATCCGCGGAGACCCTGGTCGGCGCGATGACGGACATCCAGCATCAGCTCTACGTGGATCCGAACCGTCGCGAGGAGTTCAGCCGGCTGATGCGCGAGAACGGGGAGGTGAAGGGGTTTGAATCGCAGATTCGCAAACGGACGGGCGAGGTGATCTGGATCTCCGAGAGCGCGCGCAGCGTCTGCGACGCGCGGGGCGTGTTGCAGTATTACGAGGGCAGCGTGGAGGACATCACGGCCCGCAAGCTGGCGGAGCAGGCCCGCGAGGCCGCGACGCAGGAGGCGCTGGAGTCGGCTCGCGTGAAGGCCCAGTTTCTCGCCAACATGAGCCATGAGTTCCGGACGCCGCTCAACGCCATCATCGGGAACGCCAGCGTGCTGCTCGCGGGACGCCTGGGGGCGGAACAGCGGGAGCTTCTGGAGCCGATCTGCGACAGCGCGGAGGCCCTCAACCGCTTGATCAACGACATTCTCGATTTTTCAAAGATCGAGGCGGGCAAGCTGGTGCTGGAGCAGATCGATTTCGACCTGCGCGACGCGGTCGAGGGCACCGCGGAAATGCTCGCTCAGGCCGCGCGGTCCCAGGGCGACGAGCTTGTTTGTCGGATCGATTCGCGTGTTCCGGGCCTGCTGCGGGGCGATCCCGTTCGCGTCCGGCAGGTCCTCATGAATCTCCTGAGCAACGCCATCAAGTTTACGAAGCGCGGCGAGGTGGCGCTTCTCGTCGATCGACTCGACTCCGGCGGCTCGCGCGCGCGACTGCGGTTCGAGGTCTGCGACACGGGCATCGGGATCGCCGACAGCGCCAAGTCCATCATCTTCCACTCGTTCACCCAGGCCGATGGATCGACCACTCGCAAGTTCGGGGGCACAGGTCTCGGCCTCACGATCTCGAAGGAGATTGTGGAGCTGATGGGCGGGCGGATCGGATTCGAGAGCGCCGTGGGCAGTGGTTCGACGTTTTGGTTCGAAGCGGATTTCGACACGCCCGTTTCGCCCGCTGGCCCCGGCATCGCGCCCCATCCGGCCCTGGCCGGACGCCGGGCGCTCATCGTGGAGAGCCAGGCGCGCGCGGCCGAGGCGCTCGTGCACTACGCCAAGGCCCTGGGCGTGGAGGCGACGCTGGCGTCCAGCGCCGAAAGCGCGCGCGCTCGGCTCCTTGAGGCGACGGCCGACGGCGTCGCGTTTGATTGGATGCTGGTGAACACCGAGATGCCTGAGATGGACGGCGTCGCGTTTCTGCAATCGGTGCGCAAGAGCCCTCCGCTGGAAGGCGCGAAGAGCGTCGCGGTGTCGTCGTGGGGCAGCCGGCTCGATCCCGCCGCGATGAGGGCCCAGGGCGTCGCGGCCTGCCTGGTGAAGCCGATCAAGGCGCGGCGGTTTGCCGAAGTGCTGGAGGCGGCCCTGAAGAGCGATCCCGGGTTGATGGGCGGCCGGGCCGGCGACCTGGCGGACCAGGCCTTCGTCCCTCCGGTTTTCCCGTCCACCACGCGAATTCTCCTCGCGGAGGACAACCCGGTGAACCAGCAGGTCGCGTTGAGGATGCTCAGATCGCTGGGGCTGACCGCCGAGGTCGCGGGCAATGGGCGCGAAGTGCTGGAGGCACTGCAGAGAGAGCCCTACGACCTGGTTCTTCTCGATTGTCAGATGCCGGAGATGGACGGCTACGAAACCGCGCGAAGAATCGCTGAATTGCAGGCCCATCCCTCCTGTCCGCTGCGGTCGAAGCCTGTGCTGATCGCGGTCACGGCCAACGCCATGTCCGGGGATCGAGAGAAGTGCCTTGCGGCGGGGATGCACGAGTATCTGAGCAAGCCCATGAAGCTCATCTCGCTCTCGCAGGCGCTGGAGCGGACGCTGCCGGGGCGCGCCGCGAACGGGCCTCCGCCGGCCGAGTCGGGCGACGCGGCTTCCGCTTCTGTCGCGGGACGGGAGGAGATGGACGTGTCGGTGCTGCAAGGCTTGCGCGAGCTGCGCGAGCCGGGTCAACCGGATCCGCTGGCCCAGCTGGTGGAATTGTTCCTCCGGGACAGCGCTCCGCGTCTCGCCGTGATCGAGGAGGGGCTTTCGACAGGCCAGGCCGCGCCGGTGATCGCGGCGGCCCATAGCCTCAAGGGAAGCGCGAGCAATTTGGGCGCGCGCCATCTCTCGTCCTTGAGCGGGTTGATCGAAAAACATTCTAAAGCGGGTGATTTAGCTGCCGCTAAGACTGTACTGGAACCCCTGGAGCGGGAGTTCGAGAGGGTGAGACAGTTTTTGCGGATGGAAGTGCAACGCTAATCACACTGCGAAATGGATTCGTCACTGAGGGCCGAGAATCGGCCGCACAAGATTCTTCTCGTTGAAGACGAGCCGATGTGGAGGGATATCCTCCAGACCGGTCTTCGGGACCCGCATGTCTCGCTGGAGTTCGCGGCAACCGCCCGAGAGGCCTTGGATCACGCTGAGCGGGAGGCCTTCGACTTGGTGATCCTGGACCTCGGCCTGCCGGACCTCGACGGTTTTGAGCTCTTGCGCAAGCTGAAGCTGGTTCTTCCGACGCCTCACACGCCGGTTCTCGTCCTCAGCGCCTGGAAGGAACTCAGTCACAAGCTGCGGGGCTTCGAGTTCGGCATTGCGGATTACATCACCAAGCCCATTGAACTCGGCGAGCTTCGCGCGAGGGTTCATGGGATATTGAAGGCGAAGAAACGCCTCGATGTGCTCATGGACCTCAACCGGAGGCTGGAGGGCGCCCGCGAGGAGGCCGAGGCCGTCGCCCGCGCCAAAGCGGATTTCCTGGCGAACATGAGCCATGAGATTCGAACTCCGATGAACGGGGTCATCGCCATGGCCGAGATCGTTCTTCAGACCTCCCTCACGCCGGAGCAGCGGGACTGCCTGGAAACCATCCGAGGCTCGGGCGAGACCCTTCTGGCAATCCTCAACGACATTCTGAACCTGTCGAAGATCGAGTCGGGAAAGCTGGAGCTCGAGCGCCAGCCCTTCCAGGTCCAGGAATGCGTCGAGGAGGCGGTCGACGTTCTGGCAATTCAGGCGGCCAAGAAACATCTCGACCTCAACTGCATCGTCGAGGAGCAGCGGCTGCCCGCCCTGAAGGGCGACTCGCTGCGGCTGCGACAAGTCATCACCAATCTGGTCGGCAACGCCGTCAAGTTCACGGACAAGGGCGAGGTGAGCGTGGAGGTCAAGGCACTGCGGCCCGATCCCTCGGAGAAGAAATGGGAGCTCCACTTTCTCATTCGCGACACAGGCCCGGGCATTCCCGAGGACAAGCTCGGCTTGCTCTTCCAAAATTTCACCCAGACCGACACCACGATCTCGCGAAGATTTGGCGGCACTGGACTGGGGCTGGCGATCTGCAAGGGATTGGTCGAGCTGATGGGCGGACTGATCTGGGTCGAAAGCGCTGTCGGAAAAGGTTCAGTCTTCCAGTTCAAGCTGACCCTGGACGAGGCGGAGGTCGCGCTCGCTCCGCCCAAGCCCGCGCCCGAGGTCCTGGTGGGGAAACGGGTCCTGATTGTGGATGACAACGAGACCAATCGCCGCATTCTGACCCTTCTCGCCAATCGGTGGGGGATGCAACCGGTCACAGCGTCCCGGCCCAGCGAGGCTTTGTCCATGCTTCACTCGTCCCAGCCGTTCCATGTCGCCATCCTCGACATGCTGATGCCGGAGATGGACGGCATGAAGCTGGCGGAGGAGGTTCGCCGGATTGACGCGCGCCGGCTGTTGCCCCTCATTCTGCTGACGTCCATCGGGCCTCGCGATGACCTCATCGCTGGCGCGGGCCGCTTGTTCCATGGGAGCCTGACCAAGCCCGTGAAGCCCATGCAGCTCGAGGAGGCGCTCTCCCGCGTTTGCGCCCCCGTGCCCGCCTTGTTGCCCCGCGTGCCTGTTTCCTCGTTGCCCTCGGCGCCTTCGATGGACGTCAGTCTCGCCAGCCGGTACCCGTTCAAGGTTCTCGTGGTGGACGACAATCTGATCAACCTCAAGGTCGCGGTCCGCCTGCTGGCGCAAATGGGCTATCAGGCCGAGATCGCGAACAATGGGGAGGAAGCCATCGCCGCCCTGACTCAGAAGCCGTATGACCTGGTTTTCATGGATCTGCAGATGCCGAAGTTGGATGGGCTCGAGGCCACGCGGCGCATCCGAGCCCGGCAATGCTCGGAGCCGAAGGACGCCGCGTTCGCGCGAAACATCGTGATCCTGGCGATGACCGCGAACGCGATGCCGGGCGATCGCGAGAAGTGCCTGAACGCCGGGATGGACGACTATATTCCGAAGCCAGTCCAGCCCCAGAAAATCCAGGCGATGATCGAGCTGTTCGGAGGGCATGTCTTTCCGACCCCCGCGGCCCCCGTGGCGGTCTCCGCGCCTGCGTCCGGGGCGACGCCCAGAGCTTCCGCGGCTCCCGCGGCTCCCGTCGCTCCGCCTGTCAACCTGGAGCGCCTGATTGACTTTGCGGCCGGCGATCCTCAGCAGCTGGACGAGTTGATTTCGATCTACGTGACTCAGACGACCCTGAACCTGGAGACGCTCAGAGCGGCGCTGACCGGGGGGCAGGCGGACGAATCGGTTCGCGTCTCGCACTCCGCCGCGGGCGCCAGCGCCACGTGCGGCATGGAAGCCATGGCCGCGCCGTTCAAGGAGATCGAGCGCCTCTCCGGCATAGGGAGGCTGGCGGAGGCCTTGCGGATGTTTCCCACGCTGGAGAAAGAGTTCGATCGCACCAAGAATTTCCTGACTGAGCAGCGTTCGAAGTTGGCAGCTTGAGCCGAGCCCTCTATGAAGAAGGTGTTGATAATTGAAGACGACGTCATCGTGGCGACGGTCTATCGGAATCTTCTGAACAACCGCGGATACGAGGCGGTGGTCGAGACGACCGGCCAGACCGGGCTGGCGCGGATGAAACAATGGAAGCCTGACGCCGTGCTGCTGGACATCATGCTGCCCGGCTTCAACGGCGTGGAAGTGTTGAAGAAGATTCGCGGCGAGGCGGAGTTCGCGTCGGTGCCCGTCCTGGTGTTCACCAACGCCTATGTCCCGAACATGGTCGACATGGCCAAGATCTCCGGCGCCAACCACGTCTTCAGCAAGTCGACGCTGACCTCGCGCCAGCTGCTTGAGGCCCTGGCTCAGTCTATTCCTGGCGCTCCGCAGGTGGTTCACACCGCCCTGTTCACAAAGATCGCCCTGGGGGCGTCGCCGGGCGGCCCTCTGCCCCCCGCGCCAGGATCCGGCGCGGCGACGGATCTTCAACAAAGCGCGGGCGTGAGCTTTCCCATTCCTCCTCCAGGCGCCTCGCCAGCCACCGAGTTCTATCGAAAGCCGGCCGAACCTCGGCCGTTTCCGACGGATGGGCCGCAGGTTGTCGAGCTCGCCTCCGTGGCGGCTCCGCCTCCGGCCGGAGGGCCTTCTTCCGCCGATCTGCGCTCGGAGTTCCTGCAGACGGTCAACGCGACGCTCACACAGGTTCGCCACAATCTTTTGGAGCTCTCCAAGGCCTCGAACGAACAGGGACATGCGGGGATGCTTGGGGAGTTGCACAAGCAGATCCGGTCGCTCGGCGGTAACGCGGGCTTCGCCGGGTTCCAGCCTGCCGCGGATCTCTGTTCGGCTTTCGAGATCCTCCTCAAGGAACTCGCCGAGAAGCCCAAGAACTACAATCCTTCGCTGCAGCGCACCGTCGCGAACACGGTGGATGTGCTGACGGATCTTCTCGTTCGGCGGCTTGAGGGGAATCTGCTCGAAGACCCTGTCCCCAGCATTCTGGTGGTGGATGACGAAGTGCTGTCGCGTCGTGCCGTCACCTTTGCCCTGGAGAAGGCCCGGTTGAAAGCGACGGAGCTTTCGGATTCTCGCGAGGCGTTGAGCCTGGCGTCGAAACAGCCGTTTGATCTGATCTTCCTCGATGTGCAGATGCCGGAGATCAACGGGTTCGACCTTTGCGCGCAGATTCGCGCCCAGGTGGTCAATCAGAAGACGCCCGTCATTTTCGTGACCAGCCTGGGCGACTTCAAGAGCCGCGTTCGCTCCACGCTCAGCGGCGCCACGGATCTGATCGCCAAACCGTTCATGTTCTTCGAGCTCACGGTGAAGTGCGTCTCCACGCTCCTGCAAACCCGCGCGCATCGAGCCGAGAAGAAGCTTGCCGAGGTCGCGTAACCGTCCTGCCCGGGAGGTCGCTATTTCGCAGTCGGCAGAGCCTCGGGCGATAGGACGAAACACTGGAGCATGCGCCCGTCTCTCACGAAGAGACGTCCATCGGACAGCGCGGGATGGCTCCATGTCTTCCCACAAACCTGGCTGCGTCCCAGGATCTGGCAACGCGAGGGGTCCGCGGCGGCCAGGAATAGCTGGCCCGCGTCGTTGAGGATCAGGAGGCGATCCTCAATGGCCAACGTGGCGGCGTAGTCCGTCTTCACCCCTTTGCCGAAGCCGGGCTGCGACCAGCGCACATGGCCGTCCGCGCCGTCCACGCAGACGTAGTCCTGGCCGGCGCCAAAGCCGTAAAGCGCGCCGCCGACGCGCGTGGGCGTGGAGAGATTCACCTTCATCTCCCGGTTCCACCAAGCTGTCGTCGCCTTGAGTCCCCCTGAGTCCTTCTCGACGCGCACACAGATCATCCCGTAGCTGTGCGAGGCCACCACAACGCGATCGTCGCCCACGATGACCGGAGAGATGGCGTGTCGCTTGGCGTTGGTCTTGATGGGCACACGCCAGAGGCTCTTTCCAGAAACCGGGTCAAGGCCCACGAGCGCGTCGGCGGTGAAGACGACCGCCTGGCGGACTCCCCCCAGCGTCGCCAGAACCGGGCTGGAGTACGCGGTTTCGTCGCTGAGCGACTTCCAGAGGAGCTTTCCGCTGCGCTTGTCGAAGCAGGCGATGGTCGCCCCGTTCGTGCTGCCCACCGGCACCAGGATGCGCTCGCCGTCGATGAGCGCCGATCCGTTGTGCCCCCTTCGGATGGCCGCGCCCTCGTTCACCTTCGTTCCCACAAACTCCACGCCAAAATCCTTCTCGAAGTGCGTTCGCCAAACCAGGCTTCCATCCTTGACGAGCCGGCATTGGAACTCTCCCTTGCAGGATTGGATGTAGACGCGATCGTCGTCGATCACGGGGGTGCTCCGCGGCCCGGAGCCCCATTCGTCGCCGAAGGACTCGGCGAAGGGCTTTCGCCAGAGCTCCGCCCCGTCCGCGGCGCGCAATGCTCGCGCGACCTCCTGGCCGTCCTCCTCCTCGGTGTAGATGAGCTGGCCGCCCGCCACAACGGGCGAAGAGAAGCCTCCGCCGCACGGTCGCTTCCAGATCGGCCGCATCTCCAACGGCAAGCCCTGGGGCGCGACTTCGCCGATCGCCAGCCCATCTCGATTCACCCCGCGCCACTGGGGCCAGCCCGCGGCCTCGGCGCGGGGAATCGCGAGGAGGAGGAGAAGGAGGAAGCCGGCGCATGCGGAAAACGGCGGGCCGTGGAGGGATCGGTTCATGAGCGCCTGTGCTAGCGGAAAGCGACGGCCGGTTCAATCGTCTTCGGCTGCGCCTTTTTGCCGCGCGCGCAGGCTTGCTTCGGGACCGCTCGTTTTTGGAGGATGGGCTTCATCGTGACGACCGTGATTCAACGCACCATTCAGGTTAGCTATCGCCACCAGGTTTTTTTCACCCGCGATGTCTTCGCGCGTCGCAACGGGTTGCTGCGGGATGTGCTTCTGGATGGCAATCCCTCCGTCCGACGGAAGGTCATGGTCATCGTGGATGAGGCGCTATCGCAGGCTCAGCCGGCGTTGATTCCCGCGATTGAGAGCTATTTCAAGCTGCATGGGCGCTACCTGGATCTGGTGTGCTCCCCCGTGGTCATCGAGGGCGGGGAGCGGACCAAGAACTCGTATTTCCATGTGTCGGAAATCCAGTCCCTCGTGGATCGATATCACGTGGACAGGCATTCCTACATCCTTGCCATCGGCGGAGGCGCGCTGCTCGACATGGCGGGCCTGGCGGCGGCCACCGCGCATCGCGGCGTGAGACATGTTCGCGTTCCCACCACGACGCTGGCGCAGGACGACTCCGGGGTGGGCGTGAAGAACGGGATCAACGCTTTTGGCAAAAAGAACTTTATCGGATCTTTCGCTCCTCCCTTCGCCGTCATCAATGATTTTGAGCTTTTGCGGTCCTGCCCGGCGAGGGACAAGCGCGCGGGCTATGTGGAAGCGGTGAAGGTGGCCCTGATTCGCGATAAGGTGTTTTTTGAGTGGATTGAGAAGTCAGGCGCGCAGCTGAGGCGCTTCGCGCCCACCGCCATGCGCTATCTTATCGAGCGCTGCGCGGAACTTCATGTCAACCACATCGCGACCTCGGGGGACCCCTTCGAGTTCGGATCGGCGCGGCCCCTCGACTTCGGCCACTGGGCGGCGCACAAGCTGGAGCAACTCTCCCATTACCGGCTGCGGCACGGCGAGGCGGTTGCCATCGGGATCGCGCTCGACACGGTCTACTCCCGACGCTCGCAGTTCATTGACGGCGCCAGCTGCGAGCGGATTCTCCGGCTGCTGGAGGCGCTGGGGTTTGAGCTCTTCACGCACGAGCTGCGCTCCGCCGAATCGGACGGAACTTTCACCGTGCTCCGGGGCTTGGAGGAATTCCGCGAGCACTTGGGAGGACAGCTCACGATCACCCTGCTGCAGGGAATCGGGCAGGGCTTCGAGGTTCACGAGATGCACATGGCGCGCGTGATGGAATCGATCGCGGAGCTCGCCGACCGCCAGTCGCGCCGCGTCAAGCCGCGGCGCGCGGGCGGCGAAAAAGGCGCCGTCGCGCCGTCGTAGGATGCTTGTGAACAATTCCAACGGAGCGCGCCAAGAATGAACCAGAGGCTGGCGGTGTTGAATGTCGTCGGGCTGACAGGGCGGATCCTCGGCGCTGCCACGCCACGCATCACCGACTACGCCCGCCGCCACCCCTTCGCGCGGATCGATCCCGCGCTGCCCGCCGTGACCTGCTCCGCCCAGTCCACGTACCTCACGGGGCTGACTCCGGCCGCCCACGGCGCCGTGGCGAACGGATGGTATGACCGGGAACTGGGCGAGGTTCAGTTCTGGAAGCAGTCGAATCACTTGGTCCGCGGCAAGAAGCTCTGGGAATCGCTGCGCGAATCCGCGCCAGGATTCACGTGCGCCAAGCTGTTTTGGTGGTACAACATGTTTTCCACCGCGGATTACTCCATCACGCCCCGGCCGATGTATCCGGCGGACGGCCGGAAGGTGTTTGATATTTACGCCTGGCCCTACGACATCCGATCGGCCATCAAGCGGGATCTGGGCGATTTTCCGTTCGCCGGATTTTGGGGCCCTGCCGCGGGCGTCGCCTCGCCGGCCGGGGGGCCTGATTGCGCCACCCGATGGATCGCGGCGTCGGCGAAGTGGATCGAGGAGAAACGCTCGCCGCATCTCAGCCTCGTTTACCTTCCCCATCTCGACTACAACCTGCAGAGATGGGGTCCGGATGATCCTCGGATCCAGGTCGACCTGCGGATGATCGACGACATTGTCGGCGATCTGCTCGATTTCTACGAGCGTCGATCGGTGCGGGTGGCGCTCCTCTCGGAGTACGGGATCACGGGCGTCTCCCGGCCCGTCGCGTTGAATCGCGCTTTCCGAAAGGAGGGCTGGCTCGTGGTCAAGGAGGAGTTGGGTCGAGAGGTTTTGGATTGCGGTCAGAGCAGGGTCTTCGCGGTCGCGGATCATCAGCTGGCCCACATCTACGTGAGCGACCCTTCGCTGATCGATAGAGCGAGAGCTGTTCTGGAGGGGATCGACGGCGTGGAATCGGTGTGGTCGCGGAGCGATGAAGCGGCGCGCGACTTGAACCATCCCCGGAGCGGCGACCTGATCGCGATCGCCAGCCCGGACGCGTGGTTCTCGTACTATTATTGGCTCGACGACGCCAAGGCGCCCGACTTCGCGCGTTGCGTGGATATTCATCGCAAGCCTGGATACGATCCGGCGGAGCTGTTCCTCGATCCCCAGATCTTCGCTCCCCGCCTGAAGATCGCGTGGCGACTTCTGCGGAAAAAGCTGGGATTTCGCATGCTGATGGACGTGATTCCGCTGGATGCCGGGTTGGTCAAGGGATCGCACGGCGCGCGCCCCAGGGATCCGGCGGATTTTCCCGTGCTTGTGCTTCCAGGCGCGCGGAACATGAGCGGCGTCATCCGGTCGACCGAGGTCCACGGTTGGTTGAGGGCCGCGTGCGTCGACGCTCCGGCCCCCGCCCGCGAACGAGGTTGACCTTCGGTGGCGAGCCGAGCGCCCGGCGCTTGTGTTCTTCGCGGGTCGGGGGCAGGGTTTGTCCATGGCCTCGTGCAAGCATGGACCGAATGGTTGGCGCTGTGGGATGGTGGCGTTCGCCTGTTTGCTTTCCACGCTGCTCAGAGGCGCGGATTTGGTCGAGACGCAAAAGGCTTTTCTTGCTGGCGACTATGAGAAGGCCGCGAAATGGGCGAGCCAGGGAACGGAGTCCAACTCGGGCGAGGAGGAATGGCCGTTGCTGGCGGGTCGCTCGCTAATGACTCTGGGGAGGTACACAAACGCCGCGGATGTCCTCAAGGCGGCCTTGGAGCAGTTCCCGTTCAGCCTGCGGCTTCGATTGCTCGCGCGCGATGCGGCTCTCTACAACGGCAACCCGGCTCGTGCCGATGAGCTTGTGGACGAGGTGGGGCAACTGGTGAATCGGAGACCTTGGGCTTATAGGGACTCCGCCAACCTGATCGCCCTGGGCAAGGCGGCGCTGCTCCTGGGAACGGATCCCAAGAAAGTTCTGGAAGGCACTTTTGATCGCGCTCGAAAGGCGAACCCTGACGATCGCGAAGCGGCCTTGGCTTCCGCCGAGCTGGCGCTAGACAAGAACGATCCCGCGCTGGCGTCGAGAATCCTGACCGAAGCCCTGAAGAGGTTCCCCGAGGACGCTGACTGCCTCTATGCCCAGGCTCGCGCCTACTCGAGTGGGGACCGGAAGGCCATGCTGTCCGCGCTGGCGAAAGCGCTCGCCGCCAATGAGCATCACGTTCCCTCCTACCTGCTGCTCGCGGAACATCTCATTGACGCGGAGGAGTACGAGGAAGCCGATTCCAAATTGGGAGCGGCGCTGGAGGTGAACCCGCATCACCCCGAGGCCTGGGCCCTTCGAGCCGTCCTCGCCCACCTGAAGAACGAGCGAGCCCAGGAGGAGCAAATGCGGAAGAAGGCGCTTCAGTTCTACGCGCGCAACCCGCTGGTCGATCACCTGATCGGCCGGAAGCTTTCCCAGAAATACCGCTTTGCCGAAGGGGCGGAATACCAGCAGCGCGCGCTCTCGTTCGCGACCAATTACATCCCGGCCAAGAGCCAGCTTGCGCAAGATTTTCTTCGCCTGGGTCGCGAGGAGGAAGGCTGGGCTTTAGTCGAGGAGGTCTACCAGTTGGATGGATACGACGTGGTCGCTTTCAACCTTGCGAATCTTAAGGATAGCCTGGGCTCGTTCATCACTCTGACGAATGAGCATTTCATTGTCCGGATGGGCAAGCAGGAGGCGCCCATTTATGGAGATCGGGTCATGGAACTGCTTTCCCGAGCGCATACGAATTTGTGCCAGAAGTATGGCGTTCAGCTGGAGGGGCCGACATCGGTGGAGGTTTTTCCAGATCAGAAGGATTTTGCCGTGCGAACCTTCGGGATGCCTGGCGGCGCGGGTTACCTGGGTGTCTGCTTCGGTCGCCTGATCACGGCCAACAGCCCGGCCACACAATCCGGAAAGGCGGCGAGCTGGGAATCTGTCCTTTGGCACGAGTTCTGTCATGTGGTGACCCTCCAGATGACCCGCAACAAGATGCCGCGCTGGCTGAGCGAGGGCATCTCTGTTTACGAGGAGCTCCAAGCGAACCCCAGTTGGGGGCAGGGTCTCACTCCCCGGTATCGGGAGATGATCCTGGGAGACGATCTGAGAAAAATCAGCGACCTGAGCGGCGCCTTTCTCGCGCCTCCGAGCAGCGAGCATTTGATGTTCGCCTACTATCAATCCTATCTGGTCGTGCGGTTTGTTGTTGAGAAGCACGGGCTGGAATCGCTGCGCAAGATTCTCCGCGATCTGCGCGTCGGCGTGGCCATCAATGACGCGCTGGCTCGCAACACCGCCGCTTTGGATGTTCTTGAGACCGAGTTTGCGGCGTTCGCGCGGGGTCTCGCGAGCGAACTGGCGCCTCGGCTGGAGTGGGACAAGCCGGAAGCAGGAGCGCTCTTCTCCCGTGATGGCAAACCCACAGAATGGCTCCAAAACCACCCCAAAAATTATTACGTGCTTCTCGAGACGGCGCGTCAGAAGGTTCGAGCGCGCAATTGGGCCGAGGCGAAGGCGCCGCTCCAGACGCTGGTGGAGAACTACCCTCGCCAGACCGGATCCGGATCTCCATACGAGCTCCTGGCCCAGGCTCACCATGCGTTGAAGGAGTGGGAGGAGGAAAAGCGAATTCTCGATCGTTGGGCCTCGATTGACTCGAATGCGCCGGAGGCCTATTCCAGGTTGATGGAGCTGGGGGCCAAAGCAGGGGACTGGCAGGCTGTGGCGGAGAATGTCGACCGTTACCTGGCAGTGAACCCGCTCTCCCACACCCCTTATGCCTACTGGGGAAAAGCGGCTGAAGCCACTGGGCATCAGACGGACGCGGTTAAGGCCTACTCCATCCTCCTGAGACTGGATCCCCCTGACCCTGCGGGCGCGCACTTCCGGTTGGCCAAGCTCCTCCAGAAGACCGACGCAGTGGCGGCGCGGAGGCATCTTCTCCAGTCCTTGGAGGATTCACCACGATTCAGGGACGCCCATTCCTTGCTGCTCGAGTTGCGTTCCGGCCAGTGACCGAATCCCTGGCCTCCGCGGGTGCGCCTGGTTTGGATTTCGTCCTCAGACCCAATCCTCCTTGCGAACCGAGTCCGGGGAATGGAATCGGAATCCATTGCACCCGATGAGGCTGAGTCGGGCGGTCTGCCAGGGGAGGATTCTGCTGATCACACATGGAAGAAACTGCTTCGCAGAGGAACAAACTCCCCTCCCTGCGTGGATCATTCGGATGGTCCTATTTCTTGGCGCCTTCGGCAATGCTGACAAGCCCGTCTGCCGGAAGCGCTTTGGGGCGTCGGGAGAGAAGGGTCTGGCAGACGGCCACAGCGCCTTGGCCCTTGGGACGGGGGCGGCCCAGATGGTTGAAGACATCGGTTCGGGCGCCTGGACCCGCGCTTTTGGGCGGCTTGTCCCTTTCCGCGTGAACCGCGCACGCGTTTGCGTGAACTTCACGTCCTTGCAGGACAACTGTCACCCGAAACTCTCGCGATTATGGGTGTTCCCGGATGGCGCCTCTGATGCTAAAATCTTCGTGTCCGCTGTTGACACAATGTCGGACCGAGAGTTTACTAAAGCGTCATCCAAACAACACAGATACACACATGAAACATCGTCTTAGCTCTAAGTTTCGGGCGTTTACCCTCATCGAATTGCTGGTGGTGATCGCGATCATCGCCATTCTCGCTGGATTGCTGCTCCCTGCGCTTGCAAAAGCGAAGGCCCGCGCCGCCCGTATCAACTGCGTGAACAACCTCAAACAGGTCAACCTCGCGTTCCGGATCTGGTCCAACGACCACAGTGAACGTTTCCCCTGGATGGTGATTGAGAAGGACGGCGGGACGGCTCAAGGCGCCCCTGGAACGTCATTCGGGTCACTCGGCGACGCTTACTCCGCCATTTCCAATGAATTGACGGTCCCCAAGGTTCTGATCTGCCCCTCCGAGCCCCAAAAGCAGAAGGCCACGACCTTCGAGCCGGGTTCATCCTTCGTCTTCGGTAGCGCCTCTGGCGGTGGATCTGTCGCGAAGAATCGCGAGAGCAAGTATAGCTTGAGCTATCTCGCGGGCTGGGACGCTGATGAAACTCGCGCCACGACCGTTCTGTCCGGCGACCCGAACATCGAAGGCGGACCGGCTGGCGGCGGCGGTGCTACGAAGGGCACTGTTCTCCAGTACGAAGTGGCCCTCCGCACCGGAGACGTCCTCAGCAAGGGCAAGGACTCCGTCTGGAGCATCTCGTATCATAACAACAACGGAAACCTGGGTCTCTCCGACGGCAGCGCTCACCAGTTGACCAGTCCGCAGTTGGCCAACTTCATGGCAGCTGCTTGCGGTAACAGCGGCAATGCTGACCGGACCACCGGCCGCATGCGCGTTGTGTTGCCTGAAGCCCCGTAAGTAAGTCCTTGTCGCGCCACCCGGAGTGCGTTGGACTAGGTTATGCTTGGCGCTCACCAATAGAAAAAATTGGTGAGCGCCCTTTCCTCTGGTAGACTTTGCAATGGGTTGTCGGACTGTTAATACAAAAACTAGAAATCTATGAGCCACTCAAAAAACAACATGCTCAAGCGTGCCTTCACGCTGATTGAGCTGCTGGTTGTCATCGCGATCATCGCGATTTTGGCAGGCCTGCTCTTGCCCGCTCTCGCGAAGGCGAAGGCGAAGGCATCAAGGTCTCAATGCATTAACAACATGAAGCAGCTCGGCACCGGTGTGCAGATGTGGCTTCATGATAATGAAGACAAGCTGATGTGGCTTGTTCAACAAAACGAGGGCGGTTCCAACGGAAAGACTTTGGCTTGGGAGCATTTCGCGGTGCTATCGAACCTCATTCAATCTCCGAAGATCCTCAATTGTCCCACTGTTTCGAAGTATCGTCCCCCGGCGGTCTCCTGGAGGGTTATGCAGGATCTGAACATCTCCTACGCTCTCGGCACCGATGCGCGGGTGATCATGAACGATGGCCAGACGGGCAAGTACGGCGGGCAATCCTTTGTGGCGATCGACTTTGACGTCGAGGGCGGCACGGCCTCCACATGCTCGCGCGCTGGCAAAGTGGCTGTTCAGGAGTATAATGGCACCTATGGGAATGGTGACAGCTATTCCGCCGCCAGCTGGAGCCGGACCAATCACGTCGGCCAAGGCGAGATGACTCTGGTGGATGGAAGCGTTGTCGCGGTCGACAACATTGGCCTCCGCCGTCAGCTCAGTTTGTCACAGGATGTCGGCAACAACTCCCATACCTTGGTTCCCCGCTAAGGGCTGCCAAGTCTAGATTCAGAAAACTCACCAAGCCGAGCGCTTGGTGAGTTTTTTATTTCCATGGATCCTCAGCGTCAAATCCACAACCTTGCGCTCATCGGTTTTATGGGGGTTGGAAAAACGTCGACGGGCCATCTGGTCGCCACAGGCCTGGGGTTCGAGTTTGTGGATACCGACGCTTTGATCGAGGAGACCGTCGGCAAAACGATCCCGCAGGTTTTTCAGGAGTTTGGCGAGCCGGCGTTTCGAGATCTCGAGGTTCAGGTGGGAAGGTTGCTCGAATCGAGGAGACGAGTTGTGATCGCCACGGGAGGGGGGTTTGTCCTGAACGCCGAGAACATGCAACGCCTCAAGCGGCACGCGTTGGTGGTGTGTCTTTGGGCGTCTCCCGAGGTCATCTTCGAGCGTGTTCGACACCAAGGTCACAGGCCGCTTCTCCAGGGCCCGGATCCTCTCGGCCAGATTCGCCTGTTGCTTCTCCAACGCGGGGCCGTCTACAAGCAGGCCGATGTGCTGGTGAACACGGAGCAGCGCACGAATCGTGAGGTGGCGTCCAAGATCATCCACCACTTTCAATCGCTTTGTCCCTGAAGGAAGCCATCCGAGAGCGCGCCGCTGAACTGGGTTTTGATGCCTGCCGTTTCGCTTCCGCGGACCCGCCCAGGACCGGGCCCGCTCTCGCGCGCGGGCTGGAGTCCGGCCAGCATGGCGAGATGGGCTACTTGAAGCGCAATGCCGGGAAGCGGCTCGACCCCGAATTGGTTCTTCCCGGCGCCGCGTCCTGCGTCTCTGTCGCCCTCAGTTATCACAGCGTCGCCGAAGGGGCGGCTGACGGTTTATCCAAGCGGGATGAGGCCGCAGCGCGCGGCGTCGTGGCTCGATACGCCCGCTTCGACGACTACCATGAGATTCTTGGCGCTCGCCTGGAGACCCTGACTCGATGGCTGGACGATCGAGCGCTGCCCGTTCGACGATCCCTGTGGTACACCGACACTGGGCCCATCCTGGAGCGCGAGTTCGCCGAGAGAGCGGGCCTGGGTTTCGTCGGGAAACACACCAATGTGGTGAGCCGGCGGCTGGGGAACTGGTTCTTGATCGGGGAGATTCTCACCACGGTGTCGATCGAGCCGGATGTCCCGGAAAAAAATAGATGCGGGTCCTGCGAGCGATGCCTGTCGGCCTGTCCCACCCAGGCCATCACCGCGCCTTTCCGTCTCGACGCCCGGAGATGCATCTCGTATCTGACGATCGAGTTGAAAGGGGCCATACCTCTGGAGTTTCGTCGTTCCATCGGCAATCGCGTCTTCGGCTGCGACGATTGTCTCGCCGCCTGTCCCTGGAATCGATTTGCCCGGGAGGGGGGCGCGATGAAGGAGCGGGAGCGATCCGACCTTGCCGTCGTGGATCTGCTGGAGTTGCTCGCTCTCGACGACGCGCAGTTCAAATCGCGTTTCCATGGCACTCCTCTCGCTCGCTCGAAGCGGCGCGGGCTTTTGAGGAATGTGTGCGTCGCTTTGGGGAATGTTGGAGATTCCCGCGCCCTTCCCGCGCTCGCCCGAGCCTCAGCGGATTCGGACGCGATCATCGCCGAGCACGCGCTGTGGGCGATTCGCGAGATCGAGGACCGGACGCCAGGAGCCGAACCACGCCCATGATCCGGCTTGGATCCTGCGCGCTTGCCAAGCCCTCAGCTCCCAGGTTCGCGACTCAGCTCCGGCTCGGCCGCGGCGCGTCGAAGAACGGTGTCCCGCTGCGCCCACGACGGATCGGGGTTGGGGAAATCCAGGGTGTAGTGGAGGCCGCGGCTTTCGGGGCGCGCCATGGCGCTGGCGACGATGACCTCCGCCACCGTGGCGATGTTGCGGAGCTCCAGCAGGTCGGATGTGACAATGAAATCCCAGTAATACGCCTGGATTTCTTCCAGCAGGTTCGCGATCCGCTTCCGCGCGCGCTGCAGGCGCTTTTGAGTTCGGACGATGCCCACGTAGTCCCACATCGAGCGCCGGATCTCGTCCCAATTGTGCGCCACCACCACCATCTCATCCGCGTTCGTGGCGTGCCCCGATCGCCAGGTCGGCAGCGCGCTGGCGTCAGGGAGCTGGGGTTCGCCCGCAACCTGGATTGCCGCCCGATGCGCGCAGACGACGGCTTCCAGCAGGGAGTTGCTGGCGAGGCGATTCGCCCCATGCAGGCCGGTGCACGCCACTTCGCCGATCGCGTAGAGGCCCGCGACCTCGGTCTGGCCGTCGACGCTCGTCACCACCCCGCCGCACTGATAGTGGGCCGCGGGCACAACCGGGATGGGCTCCTTCGTGATGTCGATGCCGAACTGCAGGCAGGTGCGATAGACGTTCGGGAACCGATCGATGATGAAAGGGGCGGGCTTGTCCGTGATGTCCAGCAGCACGTGCTCCGCCCCGCTGCGCTTCATTTCATTGTCGATGGCTCGGGCGACGACATCGCGCGGCGCCAGTGACTTCATCGGGTGGTAACGCTCCATGAAGGGGACGCCCTCGATGGTCTTCAGCGTTCCCCCCTCGCCCCGCACGGCTTCCGTGATGAGAAACGATTTGGCCTTGGGATGGTAGAGGCAGGTCGGATGAAACTGGATGAACTCCATGTTCGCCACCGGAGCGCCCGCGCGATAAGCCATCGCGACGCCGTCGCCTGTGGCGATGTCGGGATTGGTGGTGTAAACGTAGACCTTTCCGCATCCGCCCGTGGCGAGCACCACCGCCCTGGCGGCGAAGGTGTCGACACGGCCGCTCTCGACGTTGAGGACGTACGCGCCGACGCAGCGGTTGTCGCTTCCGATGCCCAGCTTGCGCGTGGTGATCAGGTCGATGGCGAAATGATTCTCCATCACCTGGATTCGGGGCTGCTGGCTCACGGCTTGCAACAGCGCCCTCTCGATCTCTCGTCCGGTGATGTCCTTCGCGTGAAGGATCCGACGTCGGGAGTGTCCGCCTTCCTTCCCCAGGTCGAGCTCGATTTCGCCCGGGAAGCCCGGGATCTCTCGCTCCGAAAAGCGCATGCCCAGCTCGATCAGGTCCGAGATGCGCCGCGGGCCTTCCTCCACGATCGTCCGAACCACCGGCTCCTTGCAGAGGCCGGCTCCCGCGGTGAGGGTGTCCTGAATGTGCATCTCGAAGGAGTCCTGCGAACTGGTCACGGCGGCGATGCCTCCCTGCGCGTAGTTGGTGTTCGACTCCGCGCGGTGCTTTTTCGTCACGATCCCCACCCGACCGTGTTCCGCCGCCTTCAGCGCGAAGAAAAGTCCCGCGATCCCGCTTCCCAAAACCAGGTAATCAAATGTCTGGCCGTCGTTCGCTTTCATTTCAGAGAGACGCGTTGTCGATGAGTCTTGTTCTTCCAATCTTCACCGCAAGCGCCAGACGCGTCCCCCGCGCGACTTTGTCGACGGGCCGAAGCGTTCGCGTGTCGAAGAACTCGATGTAATCCACCTGCGCGTCGGGGTGGTTTTCAATCTGTCGCTTGAGCGTCAACTCCAGCTTGCGAGCGCTGAGAGTTCCTGGAGGGCGCGCCGCAACCTCCTTTCGCGCCCCTTGGATCGCCTGATGGAGGCAAACCGCCTGTTTCCGCTCCGTCGGACTGAGATAAGCGTTGCGCGAGCTCATCGCCAGGCCATCGCTTTCGCGCTGGGTGGGAGCGAGCACGATCCGGATCGGAAAATCCAGATTGGCCGTCATCCGGTGGATGACCGCCGCCTGCTGATAGTCCTTGGCCCCGAAAACCGCCACCTCGGGGAGCACCAGGTTGAAGAGCTTGGCGACGATGGTCGCGACGCCCCGGAAGTGGCTTGGACGCGAGGCGCCTTCCATGCCTTGGCTCAGCGCCTCCTCCACAATGTAAGTCGAGTAGGTCCCCGCCTTGCGTCCTCGGTAAACCCCGTCGGTCCTCGGCGCGAAGAGAACATCGACACCCGCCGACTCACACATCTTCCGGTCCCGGGAAAAATCGCGCGGATAACTTTGAAGATCCTCCTGCGGGCCAAATTGGGTTGGGTTCACGAAGAGGCTGACAACCACAAGTCCCTTGGGCCCGACAGCCCGCCGCGCCCGCAGGCAAAGGCTCATATGACCCGCGTGGAGGTAGCCCATGGTGGGGACCAAGGCGACGCGCTGGCCTTGCCGGCGGCGGGCGATGGCTTGTCTCTGCATGCGTTGGGGCGATCGAATGACGAGCACGGGCTTGATTTACTGGGTGCGCCGCCGAATGAATAGCGAAAAGCCCGCGGCCGGAGGGAACTTCGCGCAGATTTCTAGAATAAAGTCGTTGCCTAGGCATTTGGGGTTATGGCTTCATCCCCGAAGCAAAATTGGCTCTGTGGCTGGTTTTTTTCGACCTTCTCCAGTAGAGTCTTCGTAGCGCATGTTTTCCAGTAGACGAGATTCCGTCAGGGTTTTTTATGCTGGAAATGTCCAAGGGGTTGGCTTTCGGCATGCCGCCAAGACCGTGGCTCGGGGTTACGAAGTCACGGGAACTGTCCGGAACTTGCCTGATGGCCGCGTCGAGTTGATTGCCGAGGGTTCGGAGGAGGAACTGTCCTCCTTTCTCCAGGCGATCCGGGATTCAGGTCTGGGGCCCTGTATTCGGCATGAGGAAATAGCCCGCGGGGCGGCGAATGGCCGTTTGAAAGGTTTTGAGATCGTTCGATAATTGATGACACGATGAAGTACGCGGTCATAGCTGACATTCATTCGAATCTAGAGGCGTTGGAGGTGGTCTTGGCGGACGCCAAGGCCCAGGCCTGCACCCATTACTGCTGCATCGGCGATGTGGTGGGTTACGGCGCGAATCCGCGCGAATGCCTGGAGATCGTGCGGGGCATGGCGATGCCCTGCGTCAAGGGGAACCACGACGAGTACTGCTCCATGGATGAGACGCTGGAGGGCTTCAATCCCCACGCGGCGGAGGCTGTGCAGTGGACCCGACAGCAGTTGGCGACAGAGCATCGCCAATGGCTCCGCGATCTCAAGTATGTCCGCCTCGTTGCGAGCTTCACGATGGTTCACGCGACCTTGGACGTGCCTCAAAGATGGGGTTATGTCTTCGACAAGCTCGCGGCCGCGGCGAGCTTCACCTACCAGAACACAGCGGTTTGCTTTTTCGGCCACACCCATGTTCCCGTCGCCTTCATCCGCGATGGCGTTGTTCGGGGCGGAACGTATTCGAAGTTCAAGCTCGAGCCCGGCCCTGGCCGCAAGTACTTCGTGAACGTTGGCAGCGTGGGACAACCTCGGGACCAAAATCCCAAAGCGGCCTACGTTGTTTACGATCTGGACGAGCAGACCATCGAGCTTCGCCGTCTCGACTACGACATCGCCAAAGCCCAGCAGAAGATCCTCGACGCCGGACTTCCTCCGCGCCTCGCCGAGCGGCTCTCGCACGGCAAGTGAGCCACCGTGCCCAGGCCCGCCTTTCTCCGAGCGCGCAATGCTCCACGCCCAGACTCCGCCTTCTGTGGCCTGAGAATGATTCCACATCGCCTGCCGCAGGGATGCGGTCATGGACCGAGGCCTGAGGAATGAGGACCAGGGCTCCACTTTGCCGAAAGCATCCCGCGCCCGCCGGGGCGGCGTGGATTCTCCTTGGCGCAGGATGGCTCCGCGGCGAGATTCCCTTCCAAGTTGCCTAGCCCGTACATCCATGACGCCGACCAACGCCAGGGCTCGCGCCCGCGCGCAGAGGGGTGCGAGGCTGCCGAACGCTTGGCAGGGGCGGAGCGATCCCACGGAGAGGACAATGCCCCGCCTCGCCGAATCCTGATCCTGAAACCCAGCTCCCTGGGCGATGTCCTGCAAGCGATCCCGGTGTTGAGGCTGCTCCGGATGCGCTTCCCTGAGGCCCAGATCGGGTGGTGGATCGAAGCCTCGATTGCTCCGCTGCTCCAGGGAGATCCCGATCTCGATTGGGTTTTTCCCTTTCATCGCAAGGAGCTCCTTGGGTGGAGGGGAGTGCGGGGCCTGACAAGCTCTGTGATCGAGATGAGGCGCCGGAGGTTCGATTGGGTCCTGGATCTTCAAAGCCTCGCCCGAAGCGCCATGGTCAGCTGGCTCGTCAACGGACGGCTGACCGTCGGACTGGAGGATCGCCGCGAAGGCGCGCCGGCTCTGCACGATTTTTCCGTCCCGCGCCGGAGCGCCGCCACCCACGCCGTGGATTGGTACCTGGATGTGCTCCGCTTTTTGCGCGTTCCGGTCGATCGAAGTTTCGAGTGGCTGCCCATCCGCCCCGACATCGCGGGGCAGGTCGCGCGGAAGTGGCCCGTCCAGAAGCATAGATGGCTCTGTCTTCAGCCCGGCGCGCGATGGTGGAACAAGCGATGGCCGGTCGAGCACTTTCAGTCTCTGATCCAGCAGTTGGGCGCGGAGGATCCGGAATTGGGCTTTGTTGTTCTGGGCTCCCGCGAAGACGCGG
The DNA here is from genome assembly GCA_016199985.1 of Verrucomicrobiota bacterium. Classification (GTDB taxonomy): domain Bacteria; phylum Verrucomicrobiota; class Verrucomicrobiia; order Limisphaerales; family UBA11320; genus UBA11320. The sequence goes on from JACQFQ010000058.1 coordinate 79,564, forward strand.
CGCTGGGCGCGGCGCTGGGCGCCGTCTTTCCCGAACGAACGTTCGATCTTACGGGCAAGACATCGCTTCTCGAAACGATTGAATGGTTGCGCGTATCGGTGGCGCTCGTCACCAACGACACCGGTCCTATGCACGCGGCCGCGGCGCTGGGCGCCCCCGTGGTGGGGCTCTTCGGGCCCACGGACCCCAATCGCACCGGGCCTTATGGTCAGCTGGATCGCGCGGTCCGATTGGAACTCCCTTGCGCGCCGTGCATGGAGGCGCGATGCCGCAATTCCGAGCCTCTCGAATGCCTGCGCGGCCTTTCGCCGCGTCAAGTCGCGGCGCGCGTGAGGGCTCATTTGCATGGCGGCGGCGGGGTTGCGTCCGTATTCACGGATCGTGGCGCCTTGGACGGAAGGCCGCAGGGACGACCCTCGACTTAGGACCCTTGGTCCGGAGCTCCGATCCATTCGCCTCGGTTTGCGGCTTGCCGCGAGTCGGATCACCCGCCTTAATAACCTTCATGAAACTTCGTTCGTGGTTCGCCGCGATCTTGGCGTTGGGGATTCCCATCCTGGGTTGCGCCCAGGTTCAGGTGGACATCCAACTGGACCAGCATCGGTTCCTCCGGGATGAGCGGCTGCCCGTGAACGTGCGCGTCACCAATCGTTCGGGGCGGCCGTTGAAGATCGGCCAGACGCCGGACTGGCTCTCATTCTCCGTTGAGACGAAGGAAGGCAAGGTTGTGTCCGCGATTCGAGACATCGAAGCCGGAGGACAATTCCAACTCGATCCCGCGGACTCTGTCAGCAAGGCGATCGACATCACCGAAGGCTTCGATCTGAGCCAGCCGGGCACTTATAGAGTGAGCGCGGCCGCGAAGTTCGGGGAGATCGAGTTCGTTGGAATGAGCGCCAGTGTCTTGTTTGAGATTGTGCGGGGGACGCAGCTTTGGGAGGAGGTCTGCGGGGCGCCGGAGACCAATGGCGCTCCGCGCTGGGTGCGCTATTCCCTTCTCCACGCCAACCACACGCGCCCTCTTCAGCTTTACGCCCGGATCGCGGACGAAGCCGACGCGGGCTGGGCGCGCGTGTTCTCGATTGGCAACACGGTTTCGTTCGCCACGCCCGAGAAAATCATCGACCCGGTCAGCAGGCTCCATGTGCTGTTTCAAAGCAGCCCGCGGGGTTTTGATTATGTTCGGATCACGCCCCGCGGCGCTCTCGAGGAGAAGCGCGTGTACGAAATTCTAGGGTCCTCGCGCCCCCGACTCAAAATGAATGAGGAAGGCCAGGTCGTCGTCGTTGGAGGGGTCTTGCTGTCGCCGACGAATTCGGCGCGCGCGGCGGTGTCCGCGCCCACGACCACAAATGCATTGGCCCGTCCTAAGCCCTAACCGTCGCGCGCTTTTCCCCCTCGGAGGCGCCCTGCTGATCTGCGCGCTATTCCTGCCCGCCTCCTCAGCGCTCTCGGACACCGTCACGTTGGTGTTGAAGAACGGAGACCGGATTACAGGCGAGCCTGTCCAGGAGGGCGGCGGCGTTCTTTCGCTCAAGCATCCCGCGCTCGGAGTCTTGCGGATTCCGTTGGACGAAATCGCGCAACGAAGCGCCGCGTCGCCCGTCAACTCCGGTCCGGCCCTGAGCGCCGCGTCGACGCCCGCGACAAAGCCCGCCGCCGCATCCGTTCCGGCGGCCGCCCCTGTTCCCGCCCCCAAGCCCAAGGACTGGTCCTTCGACCTGCAGGCCGGCGTGGATCTCGGATTTGGGACGACCGATCGCCAGCTCTACAACAGCCGGGGCCACGCGGTCTACGCTCATCAGAAGCTTCGGAACACCTCGGATCTGATGTTCGCTTTTGGAAAATCGGCGGGCATCAAGTCGGCCGACCGTTTGGACGCGTCGATGAAGACAGACTACGACCTCAAGGGCAGGCTGTTCCTCTACAATCTGGGGGGCGCGGGCTACGACAACGTGAGGCACATCGACCTGCGCTACGAAGTGGGTCCGGGCCTCGGTTACCATGTGCTCCGTGGCGAATCCTTCAAGCTCAACACGGAGGTCGGGGCGAACTATCAGGTGAACGACTTCTCAATCGGGAACAGCTCCGAATCGTTCTTCTACCGCGTCGCGGAGGACGCCGCGTGGAAGGTGACCCCGAAGCTCAGCATTGATCAGCGGTTTGAGTTTTTTCCGGGCATCAGCGATCTCGAAAAGTATCGTCTGAGGTTCGAGGGGAACTTGCGCTATTCGCTTCGCCAGAACCTGTACCTGAATCTTTCGGCGCTGGACCTGTTCGACAACAGCCCCGCGCCCGGCATTACCAAGAATGATATCCAGATCCGTTCCTCTGTCGGGCTGAGATTCTAGACGCTCCTTCGGAGATCGTTCGTTCCTGAACTCTCCCGCCGCCGCGGATCCTGGTCAGCGAGATCGGCCCGCCAGCAGTTCGCTCAACCGCAGAAGGACTCCCGCGGTTTCCTGAGCCCACCAGCGGACGCTATGAAGCAGGCCAACGTCCATCAGCACCGCCAGGCCCAGCAACAGCGCCAGCAGATTGCCGAACACAATCACGACCGCCGAAAAGAAATAGCCCTGGCTGGTGATGTCAGTTTGCTCGGTTTTGAGCGCGTGGAACGTGAGGGTGACGTGAAAGGCGTAGGAGGCGCCGAGGAGCAGATGGAACCAAACCAGATAAGGCTTCCAGTTCCAGAGGAGATGCCCCGCCGCGAACAGGAGGGCTGTGAGCGCGACGTAGATGGGGAAGAAATACGGAGCGAGGGCGATGAGCGAGTTGCTTTTTGTGATCAGCACATGCCCGCCGCGGGCGCCGACCTTGAACCGCTTCACGCGTCCCCCGAACAGCCAGGTCCAGAGAGCGTGCGTCAGCTCATGTCCGAACACATAGACGAGCATGGGTTTTGGAAGAAGGACATAGACCGAAAACCAGCACGCCGCCCCGGCGGCCGCGGGCACCCAGAACGGAGTCGCGTGACTGGAGAACGCGAGCACGCGCGCCAGCGCCCCCACGAGGCCCATGCAGGGAGGAAGCAGGGCGATTCCGATCATCACTTTGACCCACTGCGGCACGCCCCACTTTCCTGAGACACGCGCTCGCTTCCAATCGAAATCTCCATTGCGGCCGGAGGGACCGATCTTTTCAGGCCTTGAACGAACGCCTAAAGTGCTTCCCAACGAGCCTTCCGCGTCTTACAACCTCTGGCATGCGCATTCGCCTCATATCGCCGCAACTCCTCGGACTCGCGCTCGCTTTCATCGCGTCCGCCGCGTCCGCCGCGTCCCCGGACTCCGGGGCTCAGTCGCTCTTCAACGGCCGCGATCTCACGGGATGGTCCGGGATTCTCTCGCTCTGGTCGGTTCAGGACGGAACCATCACCGGCCGCACCACGGCCGAGGAACCGATCAAGAACAACACCTTCCTCATCTGGACCAATGGCCTGGTTGATGATTTTGAACTCCGATTCTCTTACAAAATCACCCCCAATAACTCCCAGGGCTTCGCCAACTCAGGCTGCCAGTACCGCAGCCAAGTCGCCGACGCCGCCAAGTTCATCGTCGGCGGCTACCAGGCCGACTTTGAAGCGGGCACAACCTATTCTGGAATTTTATATGAAGAACGAGGTCGTGGGATCCTTGCCCAACGCGGACAGGCCACCCGGATCAAGGCCGACCCCCAGAGCCCTGAAAAGACCCAGGTCGAAGTGCTGGGGACCATTGCGAGGTCCGACGACATTCAGTCTGCGATCAAGGCGGAGGATTGGAACCACTACGTCATCATCGCGAAGGGCAACCGGCTTCTCCATATCATCAACGGCCGGGTCACAGTCGATGTGATCGACGAGCAACCCTCCCGCGCGGCGCGATCCGGGATTCTCGCGTTCCAATTGCACGCAGGGCCTCCGATGACCGTTCAGTTCAAGGATGTCCGGCTGAGCCCCCTGAAGTAGCCTGGTTTGCGACATCAACCCTTCGTTTTTTCCTCTGCTCTCATGCTACGTTTCATCCTTGGACTTCTGATCGCGGCGTTCGCCTCCTCGGCTTTGTCCGCTCCCAAACAGCTTGTCATCATCGCCGGCCGCCCCAGCCACGGGCCTCTGGACCACGAGTTTCGCGCGGGCGCCCTTCTGTTGCAGAGATGTCTCTCGGGCGTGCCGGGTCTCCAGGTCGAGGTGCACACGAATGGTTGGGTGAGCGACCCCTCTGTGCTGGATCGCGCGGACGCCGTGTTGATCTACGCCGATGGAGGCGGAGGGCATCCCGGGATCCAGAAGGATCATCTCGCTGTTCTCGCCAGCCTCGCGAAGCGCGGCGCAGGGATCGCGTGCGCGCATTTTGGCGTGGAACTGCCCAGCACCAACGGCGGACCGCAGTTCGCTGAATGGATCGGCGGATACTATGAGCATCTCTACTCCGTGAACCCCATGTGGAAGCCTGAATTCAATAGTTTTCCCGACCATCCCATCACGCGCGGGGTGAAGCAGTTCGCCGTGACCGACGAATGGTACTTCAACATAAGATGGCGGAAAGACATGGAAGGCGTGACGCCCATCCTCGTCGCCAAGCCTTCCGACAAAGTGCGCGGCGGCCCATATGTGTATCCGCCCGGACCCTACCCGCACATCCAGGCGGCTTCCGGGCGCGACGAAGTCATGATGTGGGCGAACGTGCGGCCCGACGGAGGGCGTGGATTTGGTTTTACTGGAGGGCATCGGCATCTCAACTGGGGCAATGAGAACTATCGCAAGACCGTTCTCAACGCGCTGCTGTGGGTCAGCGGCTTGGAGACGCCCGCCGATGGCGTGCGCTCGGACGTGACGCAGGACGAGCTGATGCTCAACCTGGACCCCAAACCCGGATCGAAGCCTCCCGTCAAGATCGCCCAACCCGCTCCCAAATAGAGCAACACGCGTCCTCGCGCTTGCTGATGATCATCGGCGTTCCCAAAGAAATAAAGGACCACGAGTATCGCGTGGCCTTGCTGCCGTCCGCGGCCTACCTGCTGATCCAGCGCGGCCATCGCGTCTGCGTGGAGGCGGGCGCGGGCATGGGAGCGGGCTACCCGGACGCCGACTATCGTCAGGCGGGCGCGACGGTTGTCGGCTCGCCGCAGGAAGTTTTTCACGACGCGGATCTCATCGTGAAAGTGAAGGAGCCGCAGGCCTCGGAGATCCCCCTGCTGCGAAAGAGCCAGATCCTCTTCACCTATCTCCATCTCGCCGCGAGCAAACCGCTGACAGAAGCGTTGATGAAGAGCGGCGCGACGGCGATCGCCTACGAGACGATCGAGGTCAACCGTCGCCTTCCGCTGCTGGAGCCGATGAGCGAGATCGCCGGCCGGATGTCGGTCCTTGTGGGCGGCTACTATCTGGCGAAGCACAACCGCGGCAGCGGCGTGCTGCTCGGCGGCGTGCCGGGGGTGATGCCGGGGAAGGTGATCGTCCTGGGCGGCGGCGTCTCGGGCATCAACGCGGCGCGGATGGCCACCGGTTTGGGCGCCGACGTCACCATCCTGGAGGTCGACGTGGAGCGCATGCGCTTCCTCGACATCACCCTTCACACCGCCCACACGCTCTACTCGAGCGAAGCGCATCTTCTCGAATTGATGCCGAGCGTCGATCTGCTCATCGGCGCCGTCCTGGTGCCGGGCGCGAAGGCGCCGAAGCTCGTGTCGCGCGAGATGCTCCGGCGGATGCGTCCAGGCAGCGTGTTTGTCGACATCGCGATCGACCAGGGCGGATGCGCCGTCACGTCGCGTCCGACGACGCATCACGATCCCACCTACATCGAGGAGGGCGTGGTTCATTACTGCGTTGCCAACATGCCGGGCGCCTACGCCCGGACCGCCACCCAGGCGCTGACGAATGTCACGTCCCGCTTTGTGGAACTGCTCGCCGACCACGGGCTCGCCGAGGCGTGCGAGCGCCAGCCGGCGATTCGAAGCGGCATTAATATTTTGAACGGCCAGGTGACGCACCGCGCGGTGGCCGAAGCTCACGGTCTCCCTTGCGGTCAAACTTGATCATGGAATCTCTCCCTACTGTTCTTCTCAAGCCGGGCGAAGCGGACCGCGTGCTGGCGGGCCACCCCTGGATCTACGAGGGCGCCGTCATGCGGCTCACCAAGCCCCCCGCCGACGGCGATGTCGTGCAGGTCAAGGACCACCGCCAGCGCTTTCTCGGAACCGGGTTTTTCAACTCGAAGTCCAAAATCCGCGTTCGCGTGATCAGCGGGGAGCGACAGAGCATCGACGCGTCCTTTTTCCGCCAGCGCATTGAGGCCGCCATGGCGGTCAGGCGCCGGCACATGCCCGAGGCCACCTCCTATCGCGTGGTCAACTCCGAGAGCGATCATCTGAGCGGCCTGATCGTTGACAAGTACGAGGATGTCCTGGTCCTGCAAACCTCCTCTCTCGGAATGGACCGCCGCAAAGGCCAAATTGTCGACACGCTCAAGCATCTGTTTCATCCGCGCGCGATTCTTGAACGAAACGACATGGGGTCGCGCAAATTTGAAGGGATGGAGGAGTGCGGCGGGACGCTGTTCGGCGAGGAGCTCGAGACTGTCGAGGTTCGGCTGAACGGCCTGCGCTTCACCCTCAACCTGAAGAGCGGACATAAGACAGGGCTCTACCTCGATCAGCAGGCGAACTATCAGGCGGTGGCGCGTTTCGCGAAGGGCGGACGCGTCCTGGATTGCTTTAGCTTTCTGGGCGGATTCGGCATTCATGCCGCCCGCGCCGGCGCGACGCAGGCGCTCGGCGTGGATCAGAGCGAGGACGCGACGGCCGCCGCCCGATCGAACGCGAAGGCGAACGGCCTGGGCGATCGATGCGTCTTCGAGGCCGCGAATGTTTTTGATTGGTTCAAGGTCCGCGCCGCGCAGCGCGGAGACGCGGCGGCGAAGCCCGAATGGGACTTGATCGTCCTTGATCCTCCGAGCTTCACGCGCAACCGGGCCTCGGTGGGCGACGCCTTGCGGGGTTACAAGGAAATCCATCTGCGCGCCCTGAAGATGCTGAAGCCCGGCGGCGTCCTGGCCACGTTCTGCTGCTCGCACCACGTCAACGCCGAGCTGTTCATGGACGTGATTCTCGCCGCCGCCTACGACGCCCGAAAGCAGCTCCGCCGCGTCGCCGTCTACACCCAGTCCCCCGACCACCCCGTCCTCCCCGCGATCGCGGAAACGGAGTACCTGAAGGGCTTCGCGTTCGAGCTGGTTTGATTCTGCGGCCCGCGCGAGCGACCCGGTCCCGCGGACGGGTCTGGCGGGCAAGCACGAGAATGCCGATCTCAATCACCGACATTCAGGCGAGCGACATCCGCTTCCCCACCTCCCGCCGGCAGGATGGGTCCGACGCGATGAATCCGGATCCGGATTACTCGGCGGCCTACGTGATCCTGCGAACCGATGATCCCTCAGGCCTGGCCGGGCACGGTCTCGCGTTCACCATAGGACGCGGCAACGAAATCGTCGTGTCCGCGATCCAAGCCCTGATGCCGCTGATCCGGGGACGAACGCTCGAGAGCTTCACCAGCGACATGGCCGGGTTCTGGCGTCACATAACGGGCGACAGCCAACTCAGGTGGATCGGCCCTGAGAAGGGCGCGATTCACCTGGCGACAGCCGCCGTGGTCAACGCGGTTTGGGATCTTTGGGCGAAGGTGGAGCGCAAGCCGCTGTGGAAGCTGCTGGTCGATATGACGCCCGAGCAGTTGGTGGCCTGCGTGGATTTCAGATACATCACCGACGCGCTCACGCCCGACCAAGCGACTCAATGGCTCCGGGGGATGGCGCCCGGCAAGGCGGAGCGGGAGCGACAGGCTCGCGCTCAGGGGTACCCGGCCTACACGACATCGGCGGGCTGGCTGGGCTACTCTGACGACCGATTACGGTCGCTTTGCCGCGAGGGCATCGAAGGCGGATGGAATCACTTCAAGATCAAGGTCGGTCGGGATCTGGGAGATGATCTACGAAGATGCAGGATTATTCGCGAGGAGATCGGATGGGAGAGGTCCTTGATGATCGACGCCAACCAGGTGTGGGATGTTTCCCAGGCGATTGAATGGGTGCGGGCTCTGGCTCATTTCAAGCCTCTCTGGATTGAGGAGCCCACCAGCCCGGACGATGTGCTGGGGCATGCCGTGATTGCCAAGGCGGTCGCGCCGATCGGCGTTGCGACAGGCGAGCATTGCCAGAACCGCGTGATTTTCAAGCAGCTCATGCAGGCGGACGCGATTCGTTTCTGCCAGCTCGACGCCTGTCGTGTTGGCGGCGTGAACGAGGCGCTCGCGGTGCTGCTGCTCGCGGCGCGCTATGGGATCCCCGTGTGCCCGCATGCCGGAGGCGTGGGGCTTTGCGAGCATGTTCAACACTTGAGCTTCTTTGATTTCATCGCGGTGAGCGGCAGCCAGGAGGGGCGGATCATCGAGTATGTCGATCACCTCCATGAGCATTTCGTGAACCCAGTGGCGGTGCGCGAGGGTCGCTACCAACTGCCGCGCGCCCCGGGCTACAGCACCGAGATGAAGGAGGCCTCCCTGGCTGAACACGAGTTTCCAAACGGCCCTCAGTGGGCTTCGCCTACACTTTGAGCGGCAGGACGAGTTGACGCGGCTCCGGGTCGGTGAGGCCCGAGACTCCCAATCCGATAAGTCGCAGCGGACGATTCACAAGCTTGTGATGGGCGAGCAGCCAGCATCCCACACGATAGATCTCGCGCGATTGCGATACCGGCGTTTCCACCGAGATTTGTCGGGTGAGAGTGGTGAAGTCGCTGTAGCGGACTTTCACCTGGACCGTTCCGGCGCCCAGACGGTTCTTCTCCAGCTTCGCCGCGATCTCGGCCGCTTGCTCCTTGAGACTGGCTCGGAGCACGGGGCGATCGTCCGTGTCGCGCAGAAAGGTGGTTTCGCTGCTGATGCTCTTGATCTCGTCGCTGAGGTCCAGGGGTCGGTCGTCCTCGCCCATGGCGAAGCGACGCAGTTCCGGTCCCCAGTTGCCGACAATCGCCCTCAGATCTCCGGCGTAACCCTGTATATCTCCCACCGTTTTGAGTCCCGCGGCGAGCAACTGCTGTTCGGTGACTTGTCCCACTCCATGGATGACGCGAACGGACAATGGGCGGAGGAACGCCACCTTCTCCGACTCCCGAACGAGCGTGAGGCCATCCGGTTTGTGGTAGTCGCTGGCCAGCTTCGCGAGAAGCTTGTTGGCCGCGATGCCCACCGTCGCGGTCAACCGACGCTGATCCTGGATCGCGGACTTGAGGTCTCGAGCCAAGGGTTCGGCTCGCGCAAGGCTTTCGTCGCCGCCGTCCGCCTGGCAGGTTTCGGAAACGTCCACATAAGCCTCATCCACCGACACCTGTTGAATCCGCTCCCCTGCGATGGCCGTGACGAGCGACATGATCGCGCGGGATTCTTCGCGGTACGCGTCCATGCGAGGCCGGATGAAAACCCCCTTGGGACATAATCGCGCCGCCGTCACGCTGGGCATGGCGCTTCGTACCCCGAAGCGGCGGGCCTCATAGCTCGCGGCGCTCACCACTCCCCGCTGGGTGGGTGGAGCGCCGACAATCACGGGCTTCCCCTGGAGCAGCGGGTTATCGCGTTGCTCGATGGACGCGTAGAACGCGTCCATATCGAGATGCAGGATCACACGGTGCATGATCGCGCGGAGCGGGAAGAGGGCGCGTCCCTGAGCCTCGTTTGCGGTGGATCGTTGTGGCGCGAGACATCACTCCCGGTTCGGTCGCTCCGGTCCTTCGTGGGAATGGGTCAGACGGGGAGCTCCCATCCCGGCCGATACGCGAGCTTCACGAACGCGTCGGCCTCCGGGGCGTTGAGGGCGCGCATATTCGGTCCATCCCATTCGAGCTTCTTCCCAACGCGGAGAGCCACGCATCCCAGGAGGATGATCTCCGTGAGATACGCGGCGACGTCGAAGTTGGAATACGCGGGTTTCCCTCCGTGGATTGCGTCGATCCATTCCTTGTAGTGTCCGGGGCTTCGGGGGATGGTTTCATCCGGGCCTTTGTAGCCTTCGTAGGATTTGCCGGGGAGCAGGAAGAACTGCGAGCCGTAGTCGTCGGGCGAGTAGAGATGTCCTTGGTCGCCGATCAGGAGGCAGCCGCTGCCCGGGAGCTTCGCGGCGCCCTTGGCGTCGCCTTTGTTGAGGTGGTCGAGGATGTGATGCGATTTGGCCGAGAACGGCTTGAGGCCGCCATCGTACCAATGGAACTCGAGCGGCGGCATGCCGTCGCGCTCAGGAAACTGGAAGATGATCTCGGAGGCCGAGGGATAGGTCTCCTTGTTCATCACGGACGAGCGCGCTTCGATGCTCGTGGGATAGCCGAGCTTGAGAGCTCGGAAGGGCATGTTGACGGTGTGGCAGGCCATATCGCCCAGCGCGCCGGTGCCGAAATCCACCCAGCCTCGCCACTTGAACGGGGCGTAGGTGTCGTTCTTGAAGGGTCGATGGGGCGAAGGTCCCAGCCAGAGATCCCAGTCCAGGTTCTCGGGGACCTTGTCCTCGCCGCCGGGGCGGCTGATTCCCTGCGGCCAGATGGGACGGTTGCTCCAGACATGGAGTTCGCGAACCGCGCCGATCGCTCCCGACTGCACCACCTCCACGGCGCGCCGCAACCCGCCGCCCGCCGAGCCCTGGTTGCCCATTTGCGTCGCAACCTTCATCTGGGCCGCCGTCTGGCGCATCATGCGCGCTTCATAAACCGAGTGCGTGAGCGGCTTCTGGCAGAAACAGTGCTTGCCCAGCTTCATCGCCGTGAGACTCGCGTGGGCGTGAACATGGTCGGGAGTGGCGACGATCACGGCGTCGATCGACTTGTCCATCTCCGCGAGCATCTTCCGGTAGTCCTGGTAGCGCTTGGCGTCCGGATACTTCTCCCCGCGCGACGCGAGGGTCTTGGTGTCGACATCGCAGAGCGCGACGATCTGGCCGCCGACCTTGGCGGCCTCGTCCGTGTCGGAAGAGCCTTTGCCGCCGGCCCCGATGACGGCGACGCTGACTTTGCTGTTCAGGTTCTGCCCGCTGACGATGGCGGGGAAGGCGACTGCCGCGGCGCCCAGGATGGCCGAGTCCTGGATGAATTGCCGGCGGGAATGACGGGGAAGCGGAGCGTTCGAGAGTGGTGTGGACATGGGTAACGCGTAATTGGGGACGGAGGTTTCGACAAGGAGAAACTTGGGGGAAATCGATTTTGCCAAAGGATGGGAAAAGGGGTTTCCTATGGGCTGATGGATTCGCCGCCAACACTCGAGTCGGTGCTGAGAGGCGCCGCGCCGGCTCTCGCGCTGGCGCCCATGCAGGACGTGACTGATCTTCCCTTTTGGAAGTTGATGGCGCGGTACGGCGGTCCGGACGTCTACTACACCGAGTACTTCCGCGTGCACGCGACCTCGCGGATCGAGCCTTGGATCTTGAATTCGATCACCGAGAACCCCACAGGCCGGCCCGCCGTCGCGCAGATGATTGGCAATGACATCCCCGCCTTGTGCCGGACCGCCCGCGAGCTCATGCGCCATCCCGTCGCGGCGATCGATCTCAACCTGGGCTGCCCCGCGCCCGTGGTTTACCGAAAGTGCGCGGGGGGAGGGTTGCTCCGTGAGCCTCAAAAGGTCGACGCCATCCTGGGCGCGCTGCGCGAGGCGATTACCATCCCATTCACCGTCAAAACGCGAATCGGATTCGAATCGCCGGAATTGTTCGACGCGTTCCTCGCGCTTTTCAACAAGCACTCGATCGACCTTCTCACCGTGCACGGCCGCACGGTCCGTGAGGGCTATCGAAGCGAGGTCCACTACGATTACATCGCGAGGGCGGTCGATCGCGTGCGCTGCCCGGTGGTTGCCAACGGGGACATCTCCTCCGCGCGGAAGGCCGCGGAGGTGCTGGCTGCGACGGGCGCGAAGGGATTGATGATCGGGCGAGGAGCGATCCGGAATCCGTGGATGTTTGATCAGATCCGGGCCCAGAGGCGCGGGGAGACGCTGTTTGCTCCTTCGGGACGGGATTTGCTGGAATATGTGACCGCTCTCTACGAGGTCACCAGCCCGCCGTCCCTGCGCGCCGATGTTCAGGTCGAGAAGATGAAGAAATACATGAACTTCATCGGGACGGGCGTTGAGCCCACAGGGCGGTTTCTCCATCAGATCCGGCGGGTGAAGGGGCAGGCGGAGTTCTTCGACGTTTGCCGGGGCTTTCTCGACCACGACGAGCCTCTGCCCCTCGAGCCGTTCGCGCCGCAAACGCCCGCGTCCACCGCGGAGGTTCCTGCGTAGCGCTACCGCTGTGTGACCGTGTATCCCTTCTGACGGAGCAGATCCACCACGCTGCCTTTGCCCACCAGATGCCCCGTGCCGACGATCACAATGGCGGGACGTCCGGTTTGGATCATTCGCTCGATCGCGGGGATCCAGCTCTTGTTGCGCTGGAGCAGGAGCCGGTCGTACACCTTGGGCGCTTCCTTCATCGCGTCGTTGAGAAGCTTGTCAAGAGCCCCGCTGTCGCCGGTGTTCCACGCCGTCACGAGATCCTTGAACATCTGGCGCATGCGGCGCGCGTCGTTCAGCGTTTGCTGCAGCAGCTGTGTTTCATCGGCCCCCGACATTTCACCGAACATCGAGGTTTGCGTTTCGACTGTTTCCAGGGCGATGAGCTGTTTGCCGCTCTCCTTCGCCAGCTTGAAATAGTGCTGATCGACCCCGTGCTCCGGTTTGAATCCCATTTTTTGGAGCTCGAAAAGCGACAAGGTCATGGCCGCGAACCAAGGTCGAAATCCAGCGACGGTTTCCACGGGCAAGCCATATTCCTCCATCACGACCTCCAGCTGCTTGTAGAGCTTGGGTTCGACCAGATCGGAGAGCTGCTTTCCGGCCGGGCAGGCGGCGACGCTCAGCATTTTGATCGCTGTGGCTGGGTCCTGGAGCGCGGCGATGTCGGTCTCGAACGCGACGCTTTCCGCGCGCTTGAAGGCGTTCTCGATCACGGGCGCGAGCGGATAGGAGTCTTCCGTGAGAAAATGAACGGAGCCCAGGAGATGGATGGTTTTGTCGCCGGATCGCGCCTCCCAGATCGAATGCTTGGACGCGGCCGGCGCGGGCGTTTGTTGGGCCGGGCTCCGCCACGAAGTCAGGGCGCAAAGCGCGACGGCCAGAGATCCCTGAAGGAAGGACGCGAGTTTCATCGGCGGCAAGCTAGCCGCGACTTTTGGAGAAGGCGCAAGCGAAAAGCCCCGACGCGACGAGAGTGGCGCTCCGTTCCCCGTCCCCCTGGCTACTACTTCCTCTCAACGAAGATCACGGATTTGTCGGGACCCCTGATGCCCGCCTCGGCGAAGGCCGCGGGCGCCTTCGCCACGAGCGCGCTGCTGATGCCGCCGAAGTCGCCCGTTTTGCACCAGGCGTGCAGCTCGATCAGCGTGCCCCCGTCAATCAGCTTCACGTTCACGACTTCGATGGCCGGATTCTCCAACACCCGCGAATCGGCGCGAGTGAGCCGAAGCAGCGCTTCGTGCGCCTTCGCGAGATCCTGTCCCGCCCCGACCGACATCTGCAGGTCGATCCGGCGCGTCGGATTCGCGGTGTAGTTAATGATGACGCCTCCCATGATCGAGGAGTTGGGAACGATGATCTTTTTGTTGTCGGCGGTGTGGAGGGAGGTGGAGAAGACCTGCACCTCCTCGACGACGCCCTCGATGCCCGCGGCGGTCACCGTGTCGCCCTTGCGGAAGGGGCGGAACACGATGATGAGGAAGCCGGAGGCGAAGTTGGAGAGCCCGCCCTGCAGCGCCAGGCCTATGGCGAGTCCGGCGGCGGCGATGACGGCCGCGAAGGTTTTTGTGTCAATGCCCAGCTGCCCCAGCGCGGTGATCACCACGAAGGTCATGACGGCCGCGTGCGCCAGGTTCCCGGCGAAGTCGCCGATCGTTTCGTCGATGTGCCGCTTCGCCATCAGGCGGCGGACCATGTTGCGCGCGATGCCGGCCCCCAGGTATCCGATGACCAGGATGGCGAGGGCGATGAGACCGCTGACGATCCAGAGAGCCACCTCGCGGGGGAGACCGGTTGCCTCCTCAAACTTTCCCAGCAGGCCGGGGTCCAGTTTCACCACCGCGGTTTCCGGGAGGAGGTTGGTTTGAGTGTTGGAAACGGCGGCTGCCGCCAGGGTCAATAAATTCAAGTTCATGGTCTATAGTGTCGTCGCGTTCTGCCGTATCCGGCGCGGCGTATATTGGGGAACCGATCGCCTCTGGCAAGCGCGTGTTTGCCTGAGGCGGCGTGGAGTTCGCAAACGGTTCGTGAGCCCGCTCCGCAAAGAGGAATTCAACGCAGGGCGCGGTGCAGGCGGGGAGTGAAACCGCGGATGGCGGATAGCACGGATGGGAAAGCGAAGCGAAGCGAAGGCAGGGCGTGACTCGCGCCCAAACAAAGCCCAAGACACACTGGCGATGGAGGCATTCCGCGCGAGCGACCCGAGCCATCGACTCTCGATCTCCTCCGCGAACACAGTTTTTGAGAGACTCAAAATCTTCCGTTGACAGCTTTGCGCGGCGCGCCTAGTGACTTGGCCGTTCCTCGTCGAAGAAGAAAAGAAAGAGAAGAGCGAGATGATCGCCCCATTCTCAGTCGATCCAAGGAAGAACGACCCCCAGGCCGCAGCCCTCCGCCTTTCCGCTGCCCGCTGCCCGCTGCCCGCTGCCCGCTGCCCGCTGCCTCCGTGCCAGCGTCGCAACCCGCACTCGCGTTCTAAAGCGAGCTCTGCTTCAGACTTTCGGCTGTCCTTCTCTCTTCTCCTTTTCACTCTTCGGTTTTGCCCCCTCAACCCCCGCCTTCCCATGAAAGCATTCCTGTGTCTTGGCCTTTTCTTCGCGAC
>JACQFQ010000055.1 GCA_016199985.1 Verrucomicrobiota bacterium
ACAACCTCAACGCCGCGTGGCGTTGGGTCGTGGAAGACTGGCTTCGCTGCCAGAACTGGATCGCCGTTCGGTCAAACAAACCAAAACCTGTGTCAACCAATTCCAACGGCTTTTGCTCTCATAATTGATTTTGCACGACATTCGGGCCCCGCGGGCGTGGAAATGAGAGGCGTGGCGGACGAGAGGCTCAACGGTTTCATCGGGCAGCCCACTGCGCGTGAAGTGTGTGTAGTCCAGCGTGAGGGTAAGACCGGGAACTTCGCGAACAAGACGAAGAGCCTTCCGCGGTCGCGGAACGATCGAGCCGACATGGGCCTCGACGCCAAAAATCAGTCCGTGCTTTCGCGCCTGTTCCACACGCCAGGCGAGCTCCGCGCGGCAACGCTCCCACGACTGGCCGGGCTTTTCATTTTCGAACTCAACGCCTGGCAGCGTCGTGACGTGGGCCGACCCGCTGGCGGCGGCGTATTCGAGGGTTCGCAGGAATCGGTCGCGCGCCGCTCTCCGCCGGGCGGCCTCAGGATGGTTCACCGCATACGGAACAAAGCTGGGCGCCAGTTGGAGGAAAACATCGGCGCAGCGAAGGCCGCGGTCGTCGAGCCTTTGCTTGAGCCGCTTTCCGCTTGCGGAAGGGGATCTGAGCTCTTTCGACGGCCACAGGTGGGAACGCTCCTCGAACAGCCCAATGTCCACTCCTTCGAACTCGAGCATCCGGATCAGGTCGAGCGTTTGGTCGTGAGCCAGGAGCGGGAACGTGAAATCGGCGCAGGCGAGCTTGAGTTTCATTGACGGGGTTTGCGTTTGGACGGGGAGCGCCGCGCTCTCCGGGAATTCGAGGCTTTTACCGCGGCGGGACGCGCCCGGCGGTCGGCGACCGGCTGGCTGTCCCATTCAGCGGCGGTGATATAGCCCGCGTCGATGACCAGGGTGGTTCCCGTGATGCCTGCCGAATCAGGGCTGGCCAGGTACAGAATCCCGCGGGCGATATCCAATGGCGTCAGCGCGACCGCCAGGGGGACCCGGCGGAGTCGCTGACGAAGAGCCTCGTCAGGGTCGGGCTGGGTGTTCAGATGTTCCCGAAGCATCGGGGTGTCGGTGATGCCCGGGCAGACGCAGTTGCAGCGGATGTTGTCCGCCGCGTAATCGAGGGCGATCGACTTGGTGAGTCCCAGTATGGCGTGCTTGGTGGTGGTGTAGACGGGGGTTTTCGCCTGCCCGACAAAGCTGCTGATGGAGCCGACGTTCACAATCGTCCCGCCACCGGCGCGCCGCAGATGCGGGAGGGCGTGTTTTGTCGCGAGGAACATCGACTTGAGGTTGACGTCCATCACGCGGTCCCACTCCTTCACTGTGTACTCGTGAAGGAATTGCACATGCACCATGCCGGCATTGTTGACAAGAATGTCGAGTCTTCCGAAGCGAGCGACGGCTTGGCGGATGGAGTCGCGCACCTCGCGTTCGCTGCCCACGTCGCAAGCGACCGCCGTCGCCAGGCCGCCCGACGCGGTCAGCTCCTTCGCGAGCGTCCGACCCAGGCCGATCCTCCTTCCGACCACCACCACCGCGGCGCCTTCGCTGGCGAAAAGGCGCGCCGTCGCTTCGCCAATCCCCGAGGTCGCCCCGCTGATCCAGGCGACCTTCCCACTGAGTTTACCCTGCTTACCCATAAAGCGATTGTCCGAGATTATCCATCGATCGGGCTCTCCGGCAACATCAGGCCTCCATGAATCATCGCGCGGAGCAGAACGGATTTGGTCGCTTCGCCCGCTTGAAACTCGTTGCGGATTCTTCCCTTTGCCAGCACGAGAATGCGATCCGCGAGGCCGAGGAGCTCGTCGGTCTCGCTCGAGGCGACGAGGATCGTCATCCCCTGCGCCGCGAGCCGTCGGCATAGAGCGTAAATCTCGCGCTTCGCTCCCACATCCACCCCGCGCGTCGGGTCGTTCAGCAGCAGAACCCCGGGCTTCGTGGAGAGCCATTTCGCCAGCAGCGCCTTTTGCTGGTTGCCGCCGCTGAGCGTTCCCACGCTCTGTTCGACAGAGTCCGCGACAATGCCGAACTCGCGAATGGCGTCGGACGCCGAGTCATCCACGCGCCTGCCGCTCATCAGGCCCAAGGCGTTCCGCAACCGCTCGAGGATCGTCAGGGTGATATTGGCCGAGAGCGACTTCTCGGTCATCAAGCCCTGTTCACGCCGGCTTTCCGGGACCAGCGCCCATCCATTCCGCATCGCCTCTCCGGGCGTGCGCTGTCGGAGGCGGCGACCCTGCAGCGAGAGTTCGCCGCGGGCAGGACCGTCCAGCGCGAAGAGCGCGCGGAAGAGCTCATCGACGCCGGAACCTTCCAGTCCGGCGAACGCGAGGATCTCCCCGCGCCGCGCCGTGAATGAAATCGGGCCCAGCTCGGGCCCCTGGATGAGATCTTGAATCTCCAGGACAACCGGTTCGGGCGCGAGGCGCCCGAGACGCGGCGGGAACGCCTGGTCGAGAGGGCCGCCGACCATGGCTTGGATGATGGCGGGGATCGTCGTTCGCGATGTCTCGAACGTGCCCTGAAACTCGCCGTCACGCAGAACGGAGATCCGGTCGGCCAAGTCAAACACCTCTTCGAGGCGGTGCGAGACATAGAGGGCTGTCACTCCTTCGGAGCGCAGTGTTCGGAGGATGGCGAACAGGCGTTGGGACTCGGCCTCGTTCAAGGCTGAGTTGGGCTCATCCAGGATGATGACCCGGGACCGTTGCTGGAGGGCGCGAGCGATCTCGACGAGCTGCCGTTCCGCCAGGGTGAGCGAATCGACCCGGGCGTCGGGGTCGATGTCGGCCTGGAGATCCGTGAGGGCGCGTGTCGCTTCGGATCGCATCGCGGCGACGTCCAGCCAGCCCCAGGACGAGGCGAGCTCGCGGTGGATGAACAGATTCGCCGCCACGCTCCGATGGGGGAACAAGCTGAGCTCTTGGAACACGACGCTGATTCCGTGGTCCTGCGCCCGACTCGGCGAGTCCAGTCGAACACTTTGCCCGCGCATTCGCAGCTCGCCTGAGTCGGGCTGGTGGACGCCGGCCAGCAGCTTCATCAGCGTCGATTTGCCGGCGCCGTTCTCCCCGACGACGGCATGGATTTCGCCCGGGAGGACATCGAAGGTCACATTCCTGAGCGCGGCGATCCCTTCAAACTTTTTGCAAACCTTGTCGAACGCAATGCACGGGAGAGGGGGCATGGTCTAGCGCCGCGCGTCGGGGATCCGTTTCGCCATTGTGTTCATTTGCTGAAATCGTCGCGCGATATCCGCGGCGTACCATTCCTTCTGCTTCGCGGGATCCACATCCCGTCCCTCGATGGAGTCGAGGTTCTGCTTGGTGATGATCTCCGTTCCCACGTCGATCCATCCCTGTGGCAGGGGCTGCTTCTCCCGAAGTTGTCGGGCGAACGCGAGGACGGGGAGATAGCCTTGAAGGTAGGGATGCTGACCGAGGGCGATCTGCACGGTCCCGTCCCGGATGGCATCGAGCGTTTCGCGGTCGAGGTCGTATCCGGCCACCAGCCAGCGGCCGCGCGAGCGTTGCTTCAGCTTCGCAAGATTGGCGAGGTCCATGGAGCAGAGCCCCACGGCGGCGATCATGCCCGGATTCGCGCCCGTCAGGCTTTCCCATGCCGCGTAGTTGGCCGTGTTCTCCGTGCTCACATCGAAAGGCTGGGTGATTTGGAATCGCGAACCTTCGAATCCCTTCTTGAATCCCTCGTAGCGGTCGACGAGCACGCCGACTCCGGGCGCGCACATCCCCACGACGATGCGCCCTTCGGCGGTGTTCTGTTCCGCGAGGAGCTTTCTCAGCCGTGTGGCGAGCAGCGCCCCGCTGTTGAACTCATCCTGGCCAAACCATCCGCGCGCCGCCGATTCACGGCTCATCACATTGGCCGTGAGGACTGGTATTCCCGCCTCCGTCGCCTGCCGAATGGGCGTGACCCAGACCTCTCCCGGCATGGGGATGACGACCAGTCCGGCGACCCGCTTCGCCACCATGCCTTCGAACAACGCGATCGCATCGCCCGTCGCGGAAAAGCCCGCGGGTCCAACCACGTCGACGACCAGGCCGTTCGCCGCCGCGGCGTCTTTCGCTCCCTGCTCGATGATGTGCGTGAAGGGATTCAGGCCATGGAGGACGAAGCCGATCCTCGGGGTCGATGCCGGAGGCTTGGACGGTGTGGCGGGCGCGTCGGCCCCCGGCTTGCATCCGACGGCAAGGGTGAGGGCCATGGCGAAGGCGGGAATCCATTGAGGATGGCGTCTTCGCGAAGGTTGTGGGATGAATGGGAGCGGTTTCATTGCTTTTTGACAAGATTGCCGACCGCGACCGCGGCGATGATCACGGCGCCAGTGACGGCCGTTCCCCAGTAAGCGGAGAGCTCAAGGAGGACCAATCCGTTCCGGATGACGGCGATCAGGAGAGCGCCCAAGAGGGCGCCGACGATGGTTCCTCTGCCTCCGGCGAGCGCCGTGCCGCCAATGATCACCGAAGCGATCACGTAGAGCTCATAGCCCTGGCCTGTCGTCGGGCTGCCGGATTGAAGAAACGCGAGCTCCATGACGCCGGCGATTCCGGAGATCAGTCCCATCAGCGTCATCGCCGCCACCCGATAGCGCGGGAGCGAGATCCCTGAGAAGCGCGCCGCTTGCGCGTTGCTTCCGATGGCCTGGAGTCTCCATCCAAACGCCGTGTGTTTGAGGAGAACGTGCCCGGCGCCTCCGACGAGCAGCATGACGAGAACGCCCGTTGGAAGACCGAGGACGCTGCGGCTGCCGAGCTGGAAGAGAAGGCTTTCCTTGGAGAAGTTGGCGACAGCAGTGGCGTTTGAAAACACGAGAGCGAGCCCTCGGAACACGCTCAGCGTTCCCAGCGTGACGATGATGGTGGGGATTCGAAGAGCAACCCCGAGCAAGCCGTTCAGAAAACCGCATGAGGTTCCGAGAGCCAAGCCCAGGAACACCGCAAGGGGCATGGGAGTTCCTTCTCGGAGCGCAATGGCCGTCACCACATTCACCAGGGTCAGGATCGCTCCGACGGACAAATCGATTTCCCCCATGGCGAGGAGGAGCGTCATCCCGACCGACAGAATGCCGTAGCTCGAGCCTTGGCGGGCCACCTGGAGGAGGTTGGAGGGGTTCGCGAACTTCTCGCCAGTGGACAGCCAGAGCAGAACGCAAATGCTGAGCAACCCCGCCACGGCGCCGATCTCCTCAATCGATCGGAGCCTGCGCAGAAAACTGGGTCGTTCACGCGCCATGGAAAGCGGAGTCCCCGGTTTGTTGTTCCTCGCCCGCCCTGTCGCGTTCCGTCATCGCGCAGGCCGCTCCGGTTGGGGCGGGCCTGCCTCATCCTGGCTCCAGGGCAGCCTCCCGGCCGCGTCGCCCCAGCTCGGGATCGGCGCCTGCAGTCCTCCCTCGATCCAGAGGAACTGTCCATTGATCGAGGCGGAGGCGTCCGAGACGAGGCGAAGGACCAGATCCGCGGCCTTTCGCGGATCGTCGCCGCCGGTCTGTTCGACCCATCGCGCCCATTCGCGATAGGGCGCGGCCTCGGGACCGCGCGCGTTCGCTTCCTCGGCGATGACGGACCACATCTCGGTTTTCACGTCCCCGGGATGAATCACGTTCGCTGTCACCCCGGTGCCTTCGAGCTCGGCGGCGAGATGCCGTGTAAACTGGTTGAGGGCGGCCTTGCTCGTCGCGTAGGCGCTGTTCAGCGGGCCGGGAGGATGAAGCGCGGCGGCGGAGCTGAAGTTGATAATGCGTCCCCAGCCAGCCTCGATCATCCCGTTCAGGAAGGCGCGGCAGGTGAGGTAGGGGCCGAGCGTGTTGACCGCCAGCGTGTCGATCCATCGCTGCGGATCGCTCTCACGAATGAGCTGGATCGGACCGAACGCGCCCGCCGCGTTGACAAGGATCGACGCGGCCGGCGCGCGCTCTTCGAGCCGCCGCCTCAGTCGTTCGACATCGACGGCGGCGCTGATGTCCGCCGCGCAGATCCATCCGTTGCCGCCCGCGGCCTCGATTTGTTCGAGCGATTCCCGCAGCTCCGTTTCATGCCGCGCGACGAGCGCCACCTCCGCGCCGTGCGCCGCGAGACACAGCGCGGTCTGGCGTCCGAGCCCGCGTCCGGCCCCGGTCACGACCGCGATTCTGCCCTGGAGCCTGGGGTTCATCGCCTTCGCTTCCGCTTCGCTTTTCCCGCGGCGGTTTGCAGGTGAAAGATCAGCTGGAGCGGCCCGGAGTCCACCTTCCCGTCCGCCTTGAATCGCATCAGCGGACGCATGAACTCGGCCCACTTGTCGTGGATCCGCGAACTCCAGAGCCGGTCCCACGCCTTCTTGTTGTAGATCTCCGAATAGAGAAAGAGCTGGAGGTCGCTCTCGAACGTGGTGATCTGCGCGATGCCGCATTTTTCAATCTCCCGGACCAATTCCGGCCAGATCGTGTCGTGATAGCGCTTATACTCATCGAAAGCTCCCGGCTTCAGCCGGAGTGTGAACGCGCAGCGAATGGGTTTCTTGCGCGAGGGTGATTTCTTTGGGCCGCGGGCTTTCATGTCCATGTTTTGAAGTGGAAGGATTGGGCGGGTGGGGTCAGCGGAGTTCGGCGCCGGCTCGTCCGCCCGCTCCGTCGAGAAGGTAGATTTGATTCACGGTTTTGAACCGCGCGTGATCGGCGAACTCCCAGACGACCTGTTTGTCGCGCGTGATTTCGAAGGCCTGCGGCTGTTTGCCGAGGAAGGGTCCGGGAAGATAGTTGCAGAAAATCGTGTTGCCGTTCGAGAGCCTCTGACAGCCCGCCGGCAGCCGGAGCGGATTGCCGGCGATATCGTTTTCATCGATTTGCCAGGTCACATTCGCTTTCCGGTCGAGCTCGATGATCTTCTTGGAATGCCCGAGCGTCACCAGGAGATGGCCGTTGGGGAGAAGGATCGCCGCATGAGGGAAACCCGCGACGGGGATCTCGCGGAGGAGGCCGCCTGAGGGCGAGAGCTCGGCGATCTTCTGCTCATCCATGAGGCAGACCCAGTAATGTCCGTTCGATGTTTGCCGCGTTCCCCGGAATTGGTGGCCCATGTTCTTTGCCTGCGACGCCACGAGGATCTCCTTTGCGATCTTCCCGTCGCGACCGACCTCGACGAGCCGGCTCATTCCGCACTCGGCGACCAAAACGTTTCCGTTGCGCAGCGGCTGGCAGGAGTGGCATTGGGCCTGGGCCGGGGCCTTGTATTCCCACACGACGCGGTGGTCGCGCGCGATCTCCTGCGCCCCGTTGCGATAGCAGTAGAGCACGTTTCCGTTGCGAAGCATCCAGCAGTCCTGGGGCGTCTGCACGGCGTGGCGCCACTCCACCGTCCCGTCCGCTCCGATGATCGCCACCTGGTTCCCCTCGTAATCGCAGCACAGGAAGCGATGCGAAACCTTCGCGGGCGCGGAGCGCGCTCGGATCCCGAAAAGGGGAAGCGCCAGAGCGGTCGCGGCGCGGCGCGCGAACAGGCGACGAGAGAGCAGGGGAGAAGGACTCTTATGCGAGGTCATAGATGGAGTGGTTTCCTTGTAGCAGCACCGGGTTCGAACAGGCCAGATCGATTTTTCGGACGCTGGCATGATGGTCAAGAGGCTTGCGCCGTTGCGATTCGCCGATCACGATGCGCCGAGCTCCATGAAAACCGATGCTCTCAAAGCGTTTCGCCGGAAGCTCGCCCACAATGAGCCGGTTTACGGTCTGTGGGTGACGCTGGAGTCTCCGTCCATCACCGAGATGGCCGTCGCCCTGGGCGTCGACTGGGTGGTGATCGACGCCGAGCACGGGCACTTGGATTGGAAGGAGATCGCTGAACATGTTCGCGCGACCGTTCGCAGCGATGTTGTCGCCCTGGTGCGATTGGGAGAACGGGACACCGTTCTGGCCAAGCGCGCCCTGGACATCGGGGCCGACGGAGTGGTCGTTCCTGGCGTCGAAACCGCGGAGGAGTTGGAGGAGGCGTTGCGGGACTGTCGCTATCCGCCGGAGGGCAGACGCGGGATCGGAGGCGAACGCGCCACGGTTTGGGGCCAGCGCCTGGCGGATCATGCGGCGGAGGCGAACGCGCATGTGCTCGTGGTCCCCATCCTCGAGAGCGTCCGAGCCGTGGCGGCGGCGCCGGCAATGTGCCAGGTCGATGGGGCGGAGGTTTTCTTCTTCGGGCCGGCGGACTTTTCCGCCAGCGCCGGCCATCGAGGCCAGTGGGAGGGACCGGGAGTCGCCGAGCGGATTCTTGAATTGAAGGATATCCTCCTCGCCGCGGGCAAGCGCTGCGGCGTTCTGGCCCGGAGCCCTGAGGATCTTGAGGCGCGACGCGGACAAGGGTTCCAGGTGCTGGGATTGGGCGCGGACGCCGGACTGCTGATTCGCTCGATGCGCGAGATGCTTCGCGCTGCCGGGCGGGATCGGAATCCCGCGACCAGCTTGAATCCCAAGGACGCGGCGCCCG
>JACQFQ010000056.1 GCA_016199985.1 Verrucomicrobiota bacterium
ACCTGCTGGTTTAGCGGTCCGACAGGTCGTATGGTGACCCAGTTTCCGTCCCTTCTGCAACCGTTGCTGCCTGAGTTTTTCAGGATCGCCATAACGAACCTCATACCCTCACGGATAGCACGGATAGCACGGATAACAAATGAACTTCAGAATCTCCCTTCCCTCATCCGCGCCATCCGCGTCATCCGCGGTTCATCCCTCACGTTCGCCATGAATCAAACTCATCTCGTTCGCGCCACCCTCCAACATGCCTCCAACAGAAACCTTTGACCGCGGATAACGCGGATAACGCGGATAGGAAATGAAAGACAGGATTCCCCGCTCCCCATCCGTGTCATCCGCTATCCGCGGTTCATCTGTGCTGACTGGCCGGCGCAGCGGAATTGTGGTCAGCGCGAGCAGGCTCAGCCAAGTCACGCGCCCCGGAAATCGATGCGTATCTCGAAGTCGCTTGCGCCTGAATCCTGCCATCGGCGCATCGAAACAGGTTTGTAATCCGTCCAAAAGTCGGAAACCGCCCGTCAATACAGGCTGAAACTCACTTCTCGCTCAAGAACTACCCACTCCATTACACGAAGAGCATTTTTTTAACGGGCTGCATTCTCGTGATCATGCTGTTCAAGACGCGTCAGGAAGTTTCGGCCACAGCGCGAAAACTGACCACGGATTGAGTGGTTTTCCGAACCTTGGCGCGGAACACGGGGCTGGCGCCAGGCCAGTCAGGCTCCGACGACGCGACCTTGGAGAAAGAACAGACTCGATGAGATGAGCGGAGGTATTGCTGAGCATGCAGAAGAATCACCGCGAACCAATTCTGATCCGGGCCCTCTGGCACAGGCTCTGCGTGCGGCCTTCCGAACAAAGTCGGCGGGACCTCCACCTTCGGTAGAGGCTCACCACCGAAATCCGCATGCGACGCACCGCGCTCCTGTCGGTCGACGCTCATTCACTACACTGCATGAAACGAACCCCTCCAGAAAAACGACTCAAGAGAAGACATCGTCTTCGTTTGATTGGCGCCACGATGATGCTCAGCGCCGGCATGACGTCCGTGCTCGTCTCGGCTGAGGACACAGCACGACTCGAGCGAGTGGAGAAGGAAAACTCAGATCTCAAGAAGCGACTTGAGATGCTGGAGAACATGGCCAAGAAGGAGGGGATTCTCCCATCCGGAACGGCGGGCTCAAAAGCCGTCTCCGCGCTGTCGAGCATCAGCCTCAGCGGCTTCGTGACCAGTTCTTACTTTTACGACACGAGCGTTCCAAGAGATCGGGTCTCGAACGGCTATCTCTGGAACGGAAGCCACAACGCGTTTTCGATCAACAAAGTGAAGCTCACTCTCGCGAGCAAACCGGTCGAGCGCAGCGGCGACACGTGGGACGCCGGATTCCGCACCTCCCTGATGTTCGGCGAGGACGCGCAGTACGTGAACACAGGAGGGAAGGCGCAAGGTCTCGAGGCGTTGCGCGAGGCCTACGTTGAAGTGAATGTTCCGGTCGGCACCGGGTTGAACATCAAGGCAGGACAGCTGATTTCGCTCCTCAATTATGAGTCCGGAGACGGGGGCGCCGCCAACGCGAACTTCTCCCAAGGATATCAATGGTTCTACACGGGAAACGGACCGTCCACTGGAGTTCAGTTTGGCTATAATCTCACCGACTGGCTGGACGCGAAAGTGCGGGTCCAAAACGGGCTTTATGCCGGACCCTTTGAAAACAACAACGGAAAAACCGTGATGGGGGCTCTCGGGATCAAGCCTGATGATAAGACCTGGATCAGCCTTATTGGATTTGGCGGTGACGAGGCCTCCGCCTTTAATGTGATGGGGGCATCACTCCTCGCTGGAAGATCCTTTGGCTCCAAAATCACCACCGGCTTCGAATTTGACTATTTCAAGTTCGACAATCACTTCGGTGTCGCGGATGCCGAGCTCTGGTCGGTTGGGGGCTGGTTTGGATACGACTTCACCACGAAGTTCGGCGTGGCGCTTCGGGCGGAGCATCTTAGTGATCCCGATGGCGGTGGGCTCAAAGGCATCGCGCTCGGGGGACGCGCCGGCAGCGCTCTGACATCAACCGATGCGCATGGCAGTCTCTCCAGCCTTGCTCTCACGCTAAACTTCAAGCCTCTCCCCAACGTGAAACTCCAACCGGAAGTGCGCTACGACACGACCACTTATCACGGCGCCTTTGATGGTCAGAACAAGCGTTTCCTGGTCGGCATGGGCGCGACCTACATGTTCTGAAATCTTTTCTCCAACAACTCCCTCCCCATTTATCCACTATCAACACGAATGCACACGTTTATGAAACCTAAGATCCATCTCTCTTTCCTCCTCGCCGCGGCAATCGGCTCCGCGGCCGCGTGGAGCGGCACGGCCGCCGAAACGGTCAAGGTAGGCATCCTTCACTCGCTGAGCGGAACGATGGCCATCAGCGAGACTTCGTTGAAGGACGTCCTGCTTTTCACCTTCAACGAGATTAACAAGTCAGGCGGCATCAAAGCGGGGGACAAGAATTACTTGATAGAGCCTGTCATCGTGGATCCCGCGTCGAACTGGCCGCTCTTTGCTGAAAAGGCGGAGCAGCTCTTGGCGAAGGACAAAGTGTCCGTGGTGTTTGGATGCTGGACCTCGGTCAGCCGCAAATCTGTTCTTCCGGTGTTCGAGCGCCTCAACGGACTCCTCTTCTACCCAGTGCAGTACGAAGGCGAGGAGCTGTCCAAGAACATCTTCTACACTGCCGAAGCCGTGAATCAGCAGGCTATCCCCGCGGTGGACTACATGCTCGCCGAGGGCAAGAAGAAGTTCTACCTGCTGGGGTCTGACTACGTCTATCCCCGCACAACCAACAAGATCCTCAAACAGTACCTGAAATCCAAGGGGATCCCTGAGGAGGATATCGAGGAGATATACACACCCTTCGGCCACACCGACTATCAGACGATTGTCGCCTCCATCAAGAAGTTCACATCGGGCGGCAAGGCCTGTGTGATCAGCACGCTGAACGGAGACACGAATGTTCCGTTCTTCAAGGAATTCGCCAACGCGGGCTTGACCTCAGAAAACTGCCCCGTGGTTTCGTTCTCGATCTCAGAGGACGAGTTCCGCGGTCTTCCAGCAAAAGATCTGGTGGGTCATCTCGGGTGCTGGACCTACTTCATGAGTCTCAAGACTTCGGAGAACTCAAAGTTCGTGAAGGATTTTCAGACTTGGCTGAAAGATCCGAAGGTGACGGGAATTGACTACACTGTGTCAGGCGTTGACGGAAAGGGACGCGTCACGTGCAGCCCCATGAACCTGTCCCGGATGGGCGTTCACCTCTGGAAACAGGCGGTTGAGAAGGCGGGCAGCTTCGATGTCGACAAGGTGCGGGATGCCCTCATAGGCCAAAAGTTTAAGGGGCCTGCGGGTGAAGTCACGATGCAGGCGAATCACCACCTGGTGAACAATGTGTACATCGGCGAGACCCTCGCGACCGGCCAGTTCAAAATCATCAAAACCTTTAACGGAGTGGGCGGCGAGCCCTTCAGCGAAAAATTCCTCGGAACCAAGTCTGCTAGCAATTGATTCGAAGCACGCAATACGGGGCATGGAGCCACAGGCTCCCGCGCTGTAAGCTCCATGCCCCGTTTAATCGCCTGTGATGAAACTCATCTCCGCGGTCATTCGCCTGTTTTGGATGCCGATCACCCTAGTGGCGGGCCAGCTGTTCAGCGGCGCCGCGGTGACCACGGGTCCGTCGGCTCGCAGCCTGCTCACACAGGCCGTTCTCGCCGACGGTGTCGTGGAGAAGGAGAGATTGCTCAAAGAGCTTGTTGGTTATGAGGACGAGATCGTGGAGCAAGTGCTCGGCGCTTGGCGCGGAGGCGCCGTTTTCCTTTACGAAACCAATCAAAGCAGGATCCCTTTCCTCCTCGATACCCAGAGCGATACGAATGGGAACGCCAAAGGGATCCGGATTGAGGACGGGAGATTCATCGAACTCACGGCTGGCAGTCCTGCTTGGTTCACGCCTTCAGAGCTCACGCCCGCTGATGCGGACTCGAGTCTCAGAAAGGCGATAAAAACCACGTTGGACCTTTACTCCCTGGGTCATGCGAACCCGAAATTGAAACTCGCGGCCATTGTGAAGTTGGGTCAGGAGCAGAACGCAAACTATCTCCCCCATTTTCAGAAACGCCTGCAAATCGAAACCACTCCCGAATCAAGGCGCGCTCTCTTGGAGGCAATCGCCCTGACGCGGACCATTGACAGCGACATGAAAACACGTGTCGCGGCCATCATGGATCTTGGCGCGCTGCGATCCTTGAACTCCATCAGTCTGCTCAGGACCATGGATGATTCCGCGCGCAAGGATCCCGGCCGGTTCGACCCGGAAACCACGCGCGCGCTTCACCACACGCGACTCACCATCGAGAACTACATGTGGTGGGGAAATCTGTGGGGCACTCTGTTTCGTGGCCTCAGTCTTTCTGCTGTCCTGCTGGTCGCCGCTCTCGGGCTGGCCATCACCTTCGGTCTCATGGGGATCATCAACATGGCTCACGGGGAGTTCATGATGATTGGCGCCTACACGACCTACGTCACACAGGGTTGCTTTGACAAGTGGTTCGGAGGGACCGCCCTGGGCCTCAACACCTACTTTCCGGTCGCGATCGTTGCCTCCTTCGTTGTCGCCGCTCTGGCGGGACTGTTGATGGAGCGGGGTATCATTCAGTTTCTGTACCGTCGCCCGTTGGAGTCTCTCTTGGCAACCTGGGGCGTCAGCCTCCTGCTTCAGCAGGTTTTCCGACACACCTTCGGCGCCGCGAACGTTCAGGTGAGCTCCCCGTCCTGGCTCAGCGGAAGCTGGGTGTTGAGCGATGTTCCTCTCGCTTACAATCGGCTGTTTGTCGTTCTGTTTGCGGCGAGCACCGTGCTGGGCGTCTACCTGCTGCTCACTCGAACCTCGTTGGGGTTGCTGATTCGCGCCGTCATGCAAAACCGAGCGATGGCTTCCTGCCTGGGGGTGAAGACATCTCACGTCAACATGATGACATTTGCTTTGGGAAGTGGTCTCGCTGGCACCGCTGGCGCGTGCCTTTCCCAGATCGGTAATGTAGGGCCGAGCCTCGGTCAAAGTTACATCGTCGACTGTTTCATGGTCGTTGTTCTGGGAGGCATCGGCAATACGCTTGGAACCGTCTCCGCCTCGTTAGGGGTCGGGGTGACCGATCAAATTCTCCAGCCTTGGCTGGGGGCCGTGATGGGTAAGATCACCGTGCTGGCCGCCATTATCCTGTTCCTCCAATGGCGGCCAGCCGGGCTCTTTGCCACTCGATCGCGCAGCCTGGATTGAATCCGCATGTTTTTCGCTCTCAGCCAAGGCTCGCGACCATGACTCCAAGCTCTCTTGCCAAACGACTCGGAGTTGTCCCTGGCACCGCCATGTCTCGAGTGGAGAACTGGGCTGTGGTGGCGGCCGCGGTGATCGGGCTGGTTGTTATCCCCTGTCTCAATGCGTTTCTCCCTCCCACGCATTGGCTGCACATCAGCACGTTCTCTCTTTCTCTCTACGGAAAGTATCTGTGCTACGCGGTGCTCGCCATCGCGGTCAATCTTCTTTGGGGATACACGGGACTTCTCAGCCTGGGACAATGCCTCTTCTTCTCTCTCGGTGGTTACTGTCTGGGCATGTATCTCATGATGAACATTTCCTTCCTCGGGCAGTACCACGAATCGATTCCGGACTTCATGGTGTTCCTTGAGTTTCCAGCGCGTTACCCGCAGACAGGAGGACTCCCCCCCCATTGGGCGCCCTTCCAACATCTCTGGTTCGCGGTCCTGATGACGGTTCTGGCGCCAGGCTGTGTGGCCTACCTCTTCGGTTTTCTCGCGTTTCGCTCAAGAATTCGTGGCGTCTACTTTTCGCTGTTGAGCCAGGCCTTGACCTACGCCGCGTGCCTTCTCTTCTTCCGCAACGACTTCACTTTCGGAGGCAACAACGGACTCACGGACTTCAAGTTCATGCTGGGTCGGCCGTCGCTTGAGGCGGAGGAGATCCATCACCCTTCTGAGTTCATCCAAAAGCTCGCGTCAGGCCAGGACCGGATCTCCGAGTTCCTTTGGAAGCGGATCCCTCCCGCCCACCAAGGGCGATTGATGGAGTCAACGGGAGCGAAGGAGAACCCGTCCACTGTCGCTCTGTTAGTGACGGATTTGAATAAAACCCTGGCCACGCAAACTCTATACGAGGCCCAACGGTTCTCGGGTGTCCGCCTTTCCGCGTCCTCACAGGCGCTGGAATCCCAACACCCCAAGGATGCGGCGCTCATGCAGCTCAATCGTCAGCTTCTGGAGGAAGCGTTTCCGCGGCATGTCGCGCACAAGCCATCGTTGGGATACGTCGTCAATGCCCCATCGACGCGCCGTTCTCTCTATCTCTGCTCGGTGCTTCTGATCTTGGGCGCCTACCTGTTCTGCCGGTGGCTGACTTCCACCAAATTCGGGTTGATCCAGCGTGCCGTTCGGGATCTGGAAAACCGCGTCATGTTCTCGGGATACCCCGTGGCCCAGTTCAAACTGTTCGTCTTTGTCGCCGCTGCTGTGATCTCCGCGTTGGGCGGGGCTTTGTTTGTTCCTCAGGTGGGGATCATCAACCCGAGCGAGATGGCGCCTGAGAAATCGCTCGAGGCCGTTGTCTGGTGCGCGGTTGGAGGACGAGGTCACATGCTGGGTCCGATCCTGGGCGCCGTGGGATGCAACGCGCTGAAAAGTTACGCAACACATGCGTTTGCCGAACAGTGGCCGTATGTCCTCGGAATCTTGTTCATCGTGGTAACCCTGTTCATGCCTCAGGGACTGATCGGGCTTCCCGCACAGGTCCGTGCCCTTTGGCGGCGTCAACCCCAGGTCGTTCCAGCTCCGCAAGAGGAGTCAATAGAGCCGCCTGCTCCGGCTCCCTCCTCCGGGGAGGTTCCTGCCCCATGAAAATCCCATGCGGAGCCGGACCATGACACAATCATGACCCAACGACCCTTCATTCTGTCGTTGGAAGGCGTCAACAAGTCATTCGATGGCTTCAAGGTCATCAATGACTTGAATCTCTACATGGACGAGGGCGAGCTCCGGGTCATCATTGGGCCGAATGGCGCGGGGAAGAGCACCATGTTGGACCTGATCACCGGACGAACGCGTCCTGATCGCGGAACAATCGAGTTCGATGGGAAATGGGATCTCACTCGAATGACAGAGTGCGGGATAAATCAGCTGGGCATCGGCAGGAAGTTTCAAACGCCTTCCGTGTATGTCGATCACACCGTGATCGAGAACATCTTCCTGTCCTTGGAAGGCAGCCGCGGGGTGTGGCACTCGCTCTTCTGTCGTCGTACGCCTCAACAAGAGGATCGGATCCATGAGGTGCTCCGGACGGTTGAGCTCGATGGAAAAGGAGACTGGAAAGCCGGGCGCCTCTCTCACGGACAAAAGCAGTGGTTGGAGATTGGCATGCTCTTGGCCCAAAATCCAAAGGTTCTGCTCGTGGATGAGCCTGCGGCGGGGCTGACGGATGAGGAGACACGCAGGACGGGCGATCTGCTGATGAGCCTCGCTGGGAAGCACACCATCGTTGTGATCGAACATGACATGGTGTTCGTGCGACAGATTGCGCGGAAGGTCACCGTTCTCCATCAAGGATCTGTCTTGTGTGAGGGCACCGTTGACGAAGTGCAGGAAAACCAACGTGTGATCGAGGTATACTTGGGCCGAAAAAAGCGCGAAGCCTCGTGAAATCCAAGGACACAACCGCATCGGAATCCTCGCCAGCCTTCGTATCCCCTCTGTCCATACCCCGGATTTTCAACCCCTCCTCAGAATGCTGACATTGTCCAACCTCACGGCGAGCTATGATGGATCACGGATCCTCAGGGGCGTGAACCTAACGGTTGAGAGGGGGAAGATCGTGTGCCTTATGGGCCGTAATGGAGTGGGCAAGTCGACCACACTGCGGTGCATCACGGGGCTTCTGAGTCCGGATTCAGGATCGGTGACATTGGATCAACTGGACCTCACGCATCTGCGTCCCGACGAGCGAGCCCGAGCCGGTTTGGGGTATGTGCCCCAAGGCCGCGAGATTTTCCCGAACCTGACCGTGCAGGAGAACCTTCAGCTCGGCGCCGTTGCCCAGGGCGCAAAACTGAAAGGCGAAATGGAGCGGGTCTTTGAACTGTTCCCGGTATTGAAGGAGATGGGCCGACGCAAGGGCGGCGTGCTCAGCGGCGGTCAGCAGCAGCAGCTCGCCATCGGACGAACCTTGGTGACGCATCCCAAGGTTTTGCTGCTGGATGAACCCACCGAAGGCATCCAACCCAACATCATTGACCAGATCGGTGATACGATCAAACGACTGCGCGCGCACGGGCTGGAAACCGATACCTCCGCTCGGGAGATCGGGAACGCGATCAAGGCCATTCGCGCTGAAGGAAAGATCGGAATTCTTCTGGTCGAGCAATATGTCGATTTCTGCCTCGAGGTCGGCGACAGCTTTCATATCATGGACCGAGGCGCCATCGTGGCCGGTGGGCCTCTCTCTGAATTGAGTGGTGATTTAGTGAAAGAGCATTTGGCCGTATGAGAGAAGCCGACTGTCCTGAGCCCATACCCCTGGCTCGGTCCACGGAGGATCGAACCTGCCTTGGGACGGGGCCGCGCGGAGTGGTGCGCCTTGAGGTCGCGGAAGTTTTTGAGCAGAGCACCTTGACCGAGGCCTATTCCAGCAGCCCGCTCCGACTGCTGACCCCTCGCTCACGGGGGCTGAGCGTTTGGGGATACCTCAGCAATCTCGGCGGTGGATTGGTCGCCGGCGACCAAACCCATGTGTCCTGCTCTGTTGGGAGGAACAGCCGATGTTTTCTCGGAACCCAGTCCTCCACCAAAATCTACCGGAATCCAGAGGGGCTACCCTGCCAGCATCAGACCGTCGCAGCCGTCGCTTCCGGTGGTCTTCTCGTGTGGGCGCCTGATCCGGTGCAGGCTTTCGCCGAGTCCATCTACGCACAGCGGCAAAAGTTTCTCCTGGCGCCCGGAGCCTCGTTGGTGCTTCTGGATTGGTTCACTTCGGGACGGATGGCTCGTGGCGAGCGATGGCAGTTTCATTGTCTTCAAAGTCGGAACGAAGTTTGGGAGTCCTCGCCCGAGGAACTCAATCCCACTTTATCCGACTCCAGCCAGATGCCCCTGAACCGCGCCAGTCCGGGGTCACGACAAGTTCCTCAGCCGACGGGCGGATCCAAACTGCTTTTCCTCGATTCCCTCTTCCTGGACTCGCGAACCCAATCGCTCAACTCACCTTGCCGACTCGGACGCTTCAACTGCGTTGCCTTTCTGTTGTTGCTCGGACCGATGGTTTTCGCCGCGGCCGAGTCGCTCGTCAAGTCATTCGCCGGCGCGGAGCTCCGCCAACGTTCGCCGACCTTCATGAGCGTCAGCCCTCGTGAGCACGGAGCGCTCCTTCGTATTGCGGGCGAGCGCACCCTGGACGTTGCCAACGCGCTTCACACGCGCCTCTCCTTCCTGGCTCCCTTGCTGGGCGATCATCCATGGATGAGAAGGTTCTAGTGGTTGCCGTCACAGCACTGTTCCCACGCCAAGGGACGCAGGAGCTTGAGCGCTTTCCTGAAAACGATAGCATTCGAACGTATGCACCTCTCTCCGCGCGAAATTGAGAAGCTGATTCTTCACAACGCGGGATTCCTGGCTCAGAAGCGACTCGCCCGCGGGTTGCGATTGAACCAGCCGGAATCCGTCGCCCTGATTGCCACACAACTGCTTGAATTCATCCGCGACGGGAGCAGCGTGGCGCAGCTCATGAGCGTCGGCCGTCAAATGCTGGGACGGAAGCAGGTGATGATTGGAGTCCCGGAGATGATTCTCGAGGTGCAGGTGGAAGGCACTTTCCCGGATGGGTCCAAGCTGGTCACCGTGCATCATCCCATCGCTCAGGAGTCGGGGAACCTTGAGCTTGCGCTCCAAGGCAGCTTTCTACCGGCGCCGGACTCCTCCGCTTTCGCCTCCAATCCCTGTGAAGCGACGCAGAGCCCGTTTGAAGTCCTCGAGGGCGAGATCGAGTTGAACGCAGGCAGGGCCCCTGTGGAGATCAGGGTGACAAATCTTGGCGATCGAGCGATCCAGGTGGGGAGTCATTACCATTTCATCGAAACCAACCCTTCCCTCGAGTTCGACCGAGGCGCCGCGTATGGAATGCGTTTGGACATCCCCGCGGGGACTGCGGTGCGATTCGAGCCAGGCGAGACAAAATCCGTGACGCTTGTTGAAATCGGAGGACGCAGAGTGATCCAGGGAGGGAATAACTTCGCCTCTGGAAAAGTATCGGCGGCGGGCAGGAAAGCCGCCGTGAAAAAAGCGAAAGCGAAAGCGTTCGCTCACGGGAAATGATGACATGGCACACAAAATAAAGCGCTCGCATTACGCGCAGATGTTTGGCCCAACCACCGGGGACAGGGTGCGTCTGGGAGACACCTCCTTGATCTTGGAGGTTGAGAAGGACCTCGCCTTCTATGGTGACGAATGCAAATTCGGGGGCGGGAAAGTGATCCGTGAGGGGATGGGGCAAGCAACGGGTGTGGCAGAAAAGGACGCTCTGGATGCCGTCATCACGAATGCGCTCATCATGGATTTCACGGGGATCTACAAGGCGGACATCGGCATCAAGGGAGGCTTGATCGTGGGGATTGGAAAGGCGGGCAATCCTGACGTCATGACGGGCGTGGGTCGCTCCCTGATCGTCTCCGTGAACACCGAGGTCATCGCGGCGGAAGGACTCCTTGTCACCGCTGGCGGACTGGACACCCATGTGCATTTCATCTGTCCACAGCAGGCGCATGAAGCGATTGCCGCGGGTCTTACGACAATGGTGGGCGGGGGCACTGGCCCGGCCGCGGGAACCTGCGCCACAACCTGCACACCGAGCCCGTTCTATTTGCGAGGCATGATGCGGGCTGTCGAAGGCCTGCCGCTCAACTTTGGTTTCACTGGGAAGGGAAACACTTCGCATCCAGCGGGACTTCGTGAGCAAATCCTGGCGGGGGCGATTGGCCTGAAGCTCCATGAAGATTGGGGAACCACTCCGGCAGCCATCGACTGCTGCCTGACGATCGCCGACAAATACGATGTTCAGGTCACGATTCACACGGACACGCTCAATGAGTCCACATTTGTCGAAGGGACCATCGCCGCATTTCGCGGCCGGACAGTCCATACCTATCATTCAGAGGGCGCCGGCGGCGGCCACGCGCCCGACATCCTTCGTGTCTGCGGCGAAGCCAATGTCCTGCCTAGCTCCACGAATCCAACAAAGCCCTACACTGTGAACACGCTGGATGAGCATTTGGATATGCTCATGGTGTGCCATCACCTCAACCCAAACCTCCCCGAAGACGTCGCGTTCGCCGAAAGCCGGATTCGGGGAGAAACCATCGCCGCAGAGGACATCCTTCATGACATCGGCGCGATCAGCATGATGAGTTCCGATTCTCAAGCGATGGGACGCATCGGCGAGGTCATCACTCGCACCTGGCAGACCGCCGACAAAATGAAGCGCCAGCGAGGGGTTCTCCCGGAGGAAACCTCGGGCAATGACAATGTCCGGATCAAGCGCTACCTCTCCAAATACACGATCAACCCCGCGATCACCCATGGAATGTCCCGTTGGATTGGATCGATAGAAGTCGGGAAGCTTGCCGATCTCGTGCTGTGGAAGCCCCAGTTTTTTGGCGCCAAACCCGAGATGGTCATCAAGGGGGGCATGATCGCCTGGGCTCAGATGGGAGATCCCAACGCGAGCATCCCGACGCCACAGCCCGTCTTCATGCGACCCATGTTCGGAGGGATGGGATCCGCTCCTGGCTTAGGCTCCATCCTCTTCGTGAGCGATCTGTGCAAGTCCTCGGGCGTCGGCGAAAGTTACGGGCTCACAAAACGGATGGAGCCCGTCAGCAACTGTCGAGATCTGCGCAAGAAAGACCTGAAATGGAACACCCTCACGCCAAGAATCGAAATCGATCCGGAAACGTATGTCGTGCGAGCCAATGGGGTGGTGTTGACCTGTGAACCCGCTCGAGTGCTTCCTCTTGCTCAAAAGTTTTTCCTCTTCTGACAATGCGGTCGCTGCCGATTCCGATTGTCGATCCCTGCGGTGAGGGAACGCTCTGTTCAAAGCCGGTTGCGGAAATGGACGAGAGCGAAGCTTGCGACTGGTTGGTCTGGCAGTTGGCTGACTCCGCATTCCCTTCCGGCGGATTCGCGCACTCGGGCGGGTTGGAGGCTGCCTGGCAATTGGGCGAGATTTCAGAACGGTCGGAGCTTGTCTCCTACATGGACGCGGCGATGGAACAGGCGTCCTGTGGCGCCCTCCGTCTGGTGCTCGCCACTCTTGAGGAGCCAGCGCGAGCAGGAGAGTTTGATCGCATCGCCGAGGCCTTTCTCACCAATCACGTGTCCAATCGTGCCAGTCGATCGCAAGGAAAAGCCCTGATGGCGGCCATGGGACGCATCTTCATTCGCTCCCATCCTCCATCCGTCCAAGAGAACACTGTCCCCCTTCCTTTCTGCCATCTCAGCACGGTGTTCGGTTTTTGGCTTCATCGACTGGGCATCCCGCAGCGCAGCGCTGCCCGGCTGTTCATGTTCCACCAACTGCGTGGGCTCATCGCTGCCGCGGTGCGACTGGGAGCTATCGGCCCCATGGATGGCCAGCTGCTCCAACATTCCTTTGCGAAGCGCGCCGACTCGCTCTCACGTCAGACCTCCATGAAATCCATTGCCGACCTGACCCAGATCACGCCCCTCATCGACCTCTGGCAGGGCGCACAAGACCAGTTGTATTCCCGACTTTTCCAAAGCTAACACTCATCGCGATATGTCACATCGACACTCCCACTCCTCAGAAGACCACGGGCACACTCACGAACACTCCGATCACCCTGGCCACTTTCACAACCGTGAACAGGCGCTCGACCGAGACTATCATCAACGCGCGTTTACCGTTGGCGTCGGGGGCCCCGTAGGAAGCGGCAAAACAGCCCTCATGCTTCAGCTCTGTCGTCATCTTCGAGACCGCATTGAGCTGGGCGCGGTCACCAACGACATTTTCACCAGAGAGGACGCTGAATTCCTGACACGCAACGAGGCTCTCGAGGCGTCCAGAATCCGAGCCGTTGAAACAGGCGGTTGCCCCCATGCCGCCATTCGAGAGGATATCTCAGCCAACCTCGTGGCGCTCGAAGAGCTGCATGAATCCCTCCATCCACAAATACTCCTGATCGAGTCCGGGGGAGACAATCTCGCCGCGTGCTTCAGTCGGGAGCTGGCGGACTACACGATCCAAGTGATCGACGTGGCGGGGGGCGACAAGATTCCTCGCAAGGGAGGGCCAGGCATCACTCAGAGCGATCTCCTCGTGATCAACAAAACAGACTTGGCTGAGGCCGTCGGAGCCAACTTGGCGGTGATGGAAAGGGACGCGAAAAAGATGCGAGGCGTCGGCCCGTTCGTGTTCGCTCAAGTCAAACACGACGTCGGAGTCGATGCCATCGTCGATCACATTCTCCATGCCTGGCGGCACGCGACGGGCGTAGAACACAAGCACTGAGCGTCATGACAGTAGGTCTCCGGTCTGGGTTTAGGGACAATGCCTGCAAGCCTTAAAAAGGTTGGTGGAGTTGATTGCAGCCCATGTTTACAGGCCTGGCGAGCGACGTGTCGGCAAAAGCATTCGAGTCGGCCTTTTCCAGAATCACACGGATATCACCCGGCAGTTGCAAAGCGCGGTGATCGCTATCCACCAAATACCAAGACCCCTACTGATGGCGTGGCTGCGCTCCCAGGACGGTTGAATTCCTCGATCTCTGCCGGGGAAATAGACAACCACGGGAAGATCCTCAGCCAGCTGGCGACCGACCTTCGCAGTACGCCACCGGTCCACTCCCTTCGCGCGTCGCGCTACAACGCCCTGTCGGTTGGGCGGCCACGCTATCCGCCCGCCCATCGCCCCGGCTTGCCGTACCGCCGCTAAAGTGCGAGTCTCAAGCTCGAATGGCCGACAATCCTCTCGATAGCCGACCCCGAGGCGGAGCCGCCGCGATGTTCGCGACCACGCATTGGAGCGTTGTGTTCAGGGCGGGAGATTCGCAAGGCGATGAGCACGTCAAGGCCCTCGACGCCCTGTGCCGCGGCTATTGGTATCCGCTCTACGCCTACGTCCGCCGGTTGGGCCATTCCCCGCACGACGCCCAGGATTTCACCCAAGCCTTCTTCGCCTACCTCCTCTCCAAGCGTCTCCTCACCAAAGCCACCCCCGAGAGCGGACGCTTCCGATCCTTTCTCCTGGGCTCGCTGAAAAACTTCATGGCGAACGAATGGCGGCGGCAAAGCGCGCAGAAGCGCGACGATCGCCGGACGATCTCCTTCGACGCCCAGGACGCGGAGCAACGCTACGCGATCGAGCCGATGGATGAGGCCAATCCGCAGTTGCTCTATGAGCAAGCCTGGGCGGTCGCGGTGCTGGAGCAGTCCCTGTCGCTGCTCGAAGCGGAGTACGCGGCCTCGGGCAAACAGCCCCTCTTCGACCACCTCGCGCCCTGCCTTCAAGGCGACCGGCAGGCCCGCCCTTACGCCGAGATCGGCGCGCGGCTCGCCATGAGCGAAGGCGCGGTGAAGGTTGCGGCGCATCGGCTGCGCCAACGCTACCGGGAATTGCTCCGCGCCTCGGTTGCGAACACGGTCGCCGACCCTCTCGAGATCGACGGCGAGCTGCGTCATTTGATGAACGTGCTGGGCCGATGAGCGTGTAACCGTGCCACTCCTTTCCACAAGTAGTAGGGTGAAGCCCCTCTCGAGCAACGGGTCCCCACGACCTGCGCGCGCGCGCCATCGACGCCGAAGCGCGCGGGCCATTTCTTCAGTCGCGCGAAACGGGGGTCCGCGAAGGGACTTCGACGAAGCGGCGACATCATGACGATTCCAGCAACCACCACGTGCCCGGACTGCGGCGCGGCGATTCCGAGGCAATGGACGCGCCCGCTGTGTCCGCGATGCGTGTTGCGCTTCACCCTGTCGGATGAAGCGGAGGCGCCGCCTCCCGACCCCCTCAGGGAAGGGACCCTGCGGCGCTTCGGTGACTACGAGCTGATCGGCGAGCTGGGCCGAGGCGGCATGGGGGTGGTCTATCAGGCGCGCCACCTGGCTCTCAACAGGACGGTCGCCCTGAAGATGCTCCATCCTTCCCGGCTCTCCTCGGCAATCCCGCTGCAAAGATTTCGCCAGGAAGCCGAGGCGATCGCGGCGCTGGATCATCCCCATATTCTTCCCGTTTATGAGGTGGGCTCGATCCAGGGACAGCCTTACTTCACGATGCGGCTGGCCGAGAAGGGAAGCCTGGCGTCGCAAGCCGCCGTCGGGCGAAGCCCCGATGCGGAACGCGTCAGCGAAAAGGAGCGTGTCGCCGAACAGGTTTCGATTGTCGCCCAGATTGCGCGCGCGGTGCATTACGCTCATCAGCGCGGCATCCAGCACCGGGATCTCAAGCCCCACAACATCCTCCTCGACGCCGAAGGCCGTCCGTACGTGGCGGATTTCGGCCTCGCGAAATTCGCCGACCGGGACAGCAGCCTGACATTCAGCACCGACGTCATCGGCAGCCCCGCCTACATGTCGCCGGAGCAAGTCGCGGGCGACAGCAAAAACCTGAGCGCGGCGTCCGATATCTATGGCTTGGGAGCGATCCTGTTCGAGCTCCTCGCCGGCAAGCCTCCCTTCTCCGGAGAGAACATCACGGCTTTGCTTCGCGCGATCGTCGAGGACGAGCCGGACGCGTCGGCTCTGGCCGATCCCGACTTACGAACCGTCTGCCTCAAGTGCCTGAACAAGGACTCGCGCCAGCGCTACTCCTCCGCCGGGGCGCTGGCCGAGGAACTCGAGCGCTGGCAGCGCGGGGAGCATGTGCTGGCGCGTCCTGCGTCCGCCGGCGAGCGACTCGGCCGATGGCTCCGCCGTCGTCCTGGGCTGGCCACGGCGCTCGGCGCCCTCTTCCTGGCCGTTCTCGCGGGCATCGTGGGCATCGCCCTCCAATGGCGAAGGGCCGAGGATCACGCTTTCCAGCGCGACGTGGAACGTTACGTCGCCGACATGCAGGTGGCTTCGCAGGCGCTGGAAGGCCACGACCTGGGCCTCGCCCGCGGCATGCTGGCCGCGCAGGTCCCCAAGCCGGGGCAGCGTGATTTGCGCGGAGTCGAGTGGCGTTTCCTTCAGCAGATGTGCCAGGGCCAGCATCAGATGACGCTGACGGGACACACCGCGACGGTCACCTCCGTCGCGCTGTCGAGCGATGGTCGGCTGGCGGCCTCCGGCGGGATGGACGCGACCATTCATCTCTGGGACCTCGAGACGCGCCGCAGCGTCGCGACGATTCCCGCGCATGACACTGTGGTCTGGTCGGTGGCGTTCACAGCGGACGCCGAGCGGGTGGTCAGCGCGGGCGCCGATGGGAAGGTCGCTTTCTGGACGAGAGA
Organism: Verrucomicrobiota bacterium; assembly: GCA_016199985.1. GTDB lineage: Bacteria > Verrucomicrobiota > Verrucomicrobiia > Limisphaerales > UBA11320 > UBA11320. Next base: position 16,564 of record JACQFQ010000056.1, read on the forward strand.
GGGCCGGCCGGCCGAACCCTCGCTCCCAGGACGCAACGCCGCGCTCTCCGGCGATGGAAGCCGGTTGGCCGTTTCGATGTCCGCGCCGTTCCGGTACTTCGAAGCCAAGCCCGGGCTTCAGGTCTGGGATTGGCGCGCTCGGAGGCTTCTTTTTGAAACCAACCTGGTGGCGCGTCGCGTCGCGCTCTCGAGCGATGGACGCTGGCTCGCCGCGGGCGGGGAGCGAAAAGACATTTTGATGTGGAATCTCGACACGGGAGAACGCAGGACGCTCCCGACGACCGACTCCCCCTGGTCCATCGCTTTTTCACCGGACGGCAGAAGGCTGGCGGCGGCCGGGTTCACCATGGGAGCGCGGATGTGGAATCTCAGCGGCGGCTCCAGCGCGCCCGTGGCGCTTGTCGGACATCGCTTCAAGGTCTGGGACGTGGGCTTCTCCCCGGACAGCCGCCAAATCATCTCCACGGGATCCGATCGCACCCTCCAGATTCGCGAGATTGACGCCTTGGACCATTCCACCATCCTCGACGGCCACGACGACGAAGTGTGGGACGTGGCCTGGAGCCGCGATGGATCGCGACTCGCGACGGGAAGCAAGGACATGACGGTGCGGATCTGGCGCCCGGATTCCGAGTCGCGGCCGCGCGGCATCTCCGCCATGCACAATTGGGCTCCTCGATTCTCCCGAACCGGAAAGCGATTGCTCACCCTGCGCGAGGACGCAAGCCGGATCCCCACAGTGACGCTCCTCGACGCGAGCGACGGAAACGCGATTGCCAGGTTCGCGAATCGGCTCGTGGCGGGCTTTGGCGCCAATGGAGAGGATGTCGTGCTCTGGAACGAGGAGAGCTCCGAGCTGGAACATTGGAATGCCGCCACGCGATCCTTGACTCGCGGCCCCGTCCTTGAGGGCTCTCGGCAGCCCCGGGCCGGGAACCTCTTCGCCATTTCCCAGGATGGCTCGACGCTTGCCATCGGGTTTGAGCGGGAATCGATTGTGAGCCGCCTAGCGGACGGCAGGAAGATCGCGACCATCCCCAAGCCAGGCGATTATCCTCTCCTGGCGCTGGCGCTGAGCCCTCATGGCGAAGATTTGGCGCTGACCATCTCATCGCCGTACACGATCTGGCTCCACCACCTGCCGTCCGGACGCTCCATCACCCTCACCAACCACACCGAGGAGGTGAAGGGCCTGGCGTTCTCCCCGGATGGCGGGACTCTCGCCAGCGCCGGAGTGGATCGTGTCATCCGTCTCTGGACCGTCAACGATGGACGACTGGTCGGGGAGTTGGTGCGTTACTACGAGGAAGCCAGCTCGGTTTCATTCTCACCGGATGGGCGCCTCCTGGCTTCCATCGGAGCGATGCAGTCGGTGGATCTCTGGCATCTGCCCACGCTCCGTCAGGTGATGTCGCTCAACCTTCCCCACGCCGGGCCGCACATCGTCTTCTCGCCGGCGGGGGACGCCATCGCGTACACTGCGGTTCCCAACACCGTGCGGATCCTCAGGACCGTGGACTCCACGAGCCGTTGACTTCCCGGCGCGCGCTGTGTTGACTCGGCCCGACACCCGCCGTGTCCCTTTCATTCATGCCCACAGTCAGGCTTTCATCACATCGAATCGGAACTGTCTCCCTCCTCGTCTTGTGTTGCCTCGTCGCCGCGTGCGATGAGCGCCGCGCTCCACCCAAGCCAGACTCGTCCGTTGCGTCCCCGGCTCCCCTGAACAGACCCGCCCAGGCTCAGGAGACGCCAGCTTCGGAACCCGTCGAGAAGCGCAAGATTGTCGCTCCATCTGGGCTGCCGATCTACGAGATCGCGATCAAGCCGGAGCATCTCAGAGCGCTGGAGAATGATTACGGATCGAACCAAACCTACCCCGCCTCCCTGCGAGCGGAAGGGGACGAATACCCATCCGTGCAGATCCGATACCGAGGCCAATGGGCGCGCACATGGCCGAAGAAGCCGCTCAAGATCTTCTTCGAGCGCAACAAGCCGTTCCATGGACATCACAGCGTGAACCTGAACTCCGGCTGGCGAGACCCCGCGTTCGTGCGGGAGGCCCTCGCCTATCATGTGTTCGCGGCTTGCGGTGTCACGGCGTCCCGGTCCCGCATGGTTCAAGTGAACATGAACGGCAGGTTCCGCGGCGTTTATGTCGAGGTGGAACAGGTCGACAAGACCCTGCTGAAGCACTTCGGGCTGCAGGGCGCCTCGCTGTTCAAGAGCGGATCGTCGAACCAGGCTGACGAGCGCGACGTCCGCAGCGAGGAGCTGGTAGCCCGCGTCTACACCGACGAAGCGGGGAAGACGAACTCGCTGGCGCAGCTGAGCGAGTTCTGCGCGGATCTGGCGGCCACAACCAACGTGGCCGAGTTCTTCGCCCAGAGGGTCGACCTGACCCATTACATCAACTATCTCGCGGCCTGTGTCCTCACGCAGCACTGGGATGGCCTCAACAAGAACCATTATCTGGTGTATGACGAAAGGCATTCCGCGAAGTGGAGCGTTATCCCCTGGGATCTCGATCGCACCTTCGGAGATCATTGGAATCAGACATTCGGACGCGCCAACGTGCCCATCCTCCTCGGCACGCACGCTTATCGAGGGCCGACGGGTTGGAACCGGCTCGAAGAGCAGTTTTTCAGCGAAGAGGCCTTGCGGGACCGGTTTTTTACCCGGCTGAGGGAGCTCCTGGAAAGCGAGTTCACCACCGAGAAGCTCTTCCCGCTCATCGACGGATGGGAACAGCAGCTCGCGGCCGCCGCCGCGCTCGATCGAGAGCGTTGGCCCAGCCCCGCGGGAGATTTCCACGCCGGGATCACGGGACTGAAACAGTTCATCCGAGATCGCAGGTCGTTTCTGAAGACCTCGCTCTTGTCGTTCTCGGAGCAAATCCCCGCCCGCCCATCCGCCGCTTCTTTCGGCCGGTAGCGGGCCGGCGAAGCCCCTTTGGGGAACCGGCGATCCGACCGCCGACTCCTCAAGGATTTTGCATTTGAGATTTCCCCACGCACACCAGAGAGTCGCGCCGTCACAGCTGACTCCCAGGGACCTGTCCGCCGCGCGGCGCGTTCCGGAACCGATGAAACGACGACAACTGGCGAAGGACGGCCTCCCGGCGCTCGATCTGATCGAGGAAGCGTTCTATTGGCTGCGCCAACTCCCGCTCTCCACCGCCGTGGCCTATCTGGCGTGCGCGCTCCCCTTCATCCTGGCGCTGCTCTTCTTCTGGGCGGAGATGAGCACGCGCCCCGACGCGGACCGACAGCTCCCCGGCTGGCTGCTCGAGCTCACGCTCCTCTTCGTCCTCGCCAAGGTGGGCCAGTCCATTCTCTCGCATTCTTTATGGTCGCTGGCGCGCGGGCAACCGGGATCTCCCTGGACTCTCGGCCGGCTGTTCCGCACCGCGTGCGTCCATCTGGCTCTCCAACCTCTGGGCCTTTTTCTGCTCGTCCTCTCCCTCGTGATCGTGATCCCCACGGCCTGGGTGGTGGTTTATTTCCAAACCGCGACTCTCCTGGCCGGAGAGCCAGGCGCTCGCGCCTCGGAGGTCTCGAGGAAGGCCTGGGAGCAAACGAAGCTATGGCCCGCGCAAAATCATTCCCTCCTCACGCTGCTCTCCCTCCTCGGCTTTTTCATTTTCCTGAACCTGCTTCTGCTCGCGTTTCTCGGCCCCCAGCTGCTGAGAATGCTTCTCGGGGTTGAAACGGTTTTTTCACAAAGCCCGTGGAGCGTCCTGAACTCGACCGTGCTCGCCGCGCTGACCGCGGTCACGCTGCTGGCCTTGGACCCTGTGTTCAAAGCCGTTTACGTTCTGCGCTGCTTCCGGGCGAGCTCGCGGCAGAGCGGCGAGGATCTCCTCGTGACCCTACGAGGCCTGAAGAGCTCCCGTCTGTCCGCCTGGGCGGCTCTCGCGCTTTGCGTGGGAGGCGGACTGCTGGGCTCGGCCGCCGAGAACACGGAAACGCCGATGGGAAGCCGCGTCGATGTGAGCGCGATCAATCGCTCCGCCGACGCCACGCTCCAGAAGCGCGAGTATCTCTGGCGCCTCCCGAGGCAGGAGCTCCGCGCAAAGCCGGACGGCGCCACAGACCTTTGGGCGCAGTTCTGGGAGGGAATCGGCGAGAAAATCAAGACGGCCGTCGATTGGGCCCAGAAGGGCATGCAGAAGCTCGCCGACGCGATGCGCAAACTATTCGGCAGCCGCGGCACGAGCCCCCAATCCGGCAACTTCCTGTTCGATTGGGGGTCGCCCATCTCCGTCCTCTCCAAGCTGCTTCTCGTCGCTCTCACGGTGGCGGTGATCGTCCTGCTCGTCCGCGCCTGGCGCGATCGGGAACCCAGCATGGCGACAGCGACCGTCTCCGCCGCGACAGGCCGGGTGGATCTCGCGGACGAATCGGTCCAGGCGATCCAGCTCCCGGAGGACGAATGGCTGCGTCTCGCTCGCGAACTTCAGCAGTCCGGCGAGTTGCGCCTCGCGATGCGAGCCCTCTATTTCGCCAGCCTGACTCATCTCGCGAGCCGGCAATGGATCCTCCTCACCCCCTTCAAATCCAATCGCGACTATCAGCTGGAACTCCGGCGACGGGCTCATTCGCTTCCCGAGATCTTCGGGGCGTTCTGCGAGAATGTCGTTTCCTTTGAACGCGCCTGGTACGGCGATCACCCGGTGGAACCCGAGGCGCTGTCGACCTTCGAGTCGAGGGTCCGCCGCATCCAAGGCGGCTCTCCCCCATGAAACGATCGGCGACGATTCTGGGGCTCGTGCTTGTAGTGGCCGCCTCGCTGTGGGCTCTCGCGGGCTTGATCGATCTCCGACTGACGTCCGGGGATGTTTATCCGCCCTACTCCTCGCTGCGGTCCGATCCCCTCGGCGCCAAGGCGGTCTACGAAACTCTCGAAAACCTTCCCAGACTGACGACCGGGCGGTATCTGCGTCATCCGCGACATCTGCCAAACGGCCGCGGCGCGGGCCTTTGGGTGCTGGGCCTTCCGGCAACCGAGTTGAACGGCTCGCCCGAGGAGTCTGAAACTCTTGAACGATTCGCGCGGCAGGGCGGACGCGTCGTTGTCGCGCTGGATGCGCGCAGCTTTCAATCATGGCGCATGCTCTCCATCGTCGGCGGAACAAACACGACCACGGGAACGAACGCTCTGCCTCCCAGAATGCCCTTCCCCAAGAGCGCGTCGGAGGCCGATGTCGTCGACTTCCAGAAGCAGTGGGGATTCCACCTCCGGATCGACCCGTTCATGGCGTCCAATGGCGTCACAACGCCCGTTTTCGCCCAGTGCGTAAAATCCAACCTCGATTCGCCGCCGTTGATCTGGCGGAGCCAGGGCTATTTCGCCCCCGCAGCCGCCGAATGGCGGGCGATCGCCCGGCGCGGATCCAACATCGTGGTGATGGAGCGGAGCCTCGGGCAAGGAACGCTCGTGTTGGCCTCGGACACCTATCTCCTGAGCAACGAAGCCCTCCGGCATCAACGCGCCGCCGATTTCCTCGCGTGGCTCATCGGCGACTCGACGAGGATTCTCTTCAACGAAACCCACCATGGCATCCAGGAAAACCCAGGCGTCACCACGCTGATACGCAGATATCGTCTTGGCTACCTCTTCGCGGCGCTCGGCGGGCTGGCCGCGCTCTTTATCTGGCAGGGCACGGTGTCCTTTCTCCCCGACGCGCCGGCGCCCTCGACGGCGGTCTCCGCGGGGACCCGCGGCCGGGTGATCCGAGGCCGCGGCGGGGTGTCCGGCCTCATCGGCCTGCTGCGCAGAAGCGTCGCCCCCTCGCGTCTCATGGCGCGCTGTCTTGAAGAGTGGAATCGCTCCCAGCACGGCGATCGCCATCTCTCGCCCGAGCGCCTGGGCGCCGTTCAGGATCTCATCGACCGCGAAAACGCGAGGCCCGCCTCGCAGAGGAACTCGATTCTCCTCTACCGCGCCATCGCCTCGGTCGTCCGACTTTCCCGCTCCACCCCGAACCGAACCCCAGTCTCCAACCCCTAGCCATCCATGTCCGCCGACCGCCTCAAAGAAGTCCTCGCTCAAGCCCGAACCGAGATTGGCAAAGTGATCATCGGCCAGGCCGAGGTCATCGACCGCGCCCTCATCGTGATCTTCACCGGACAGCACGCTCTCATCGAAGGCGTGCCGGGCGTCGCAAAGACGCTGCTTGTTCGAACCCTCGGACAGGTCCTGGCCTGCCCCTTCTCCCGGATTCAGTTCACGCCCGACCTGATGCCCTCCGACATCACGGGGACAAACGTTTTCAACCTTCAGAAGAACGAGTTCAACCTGATCCGCGGACCGGTGTTCACGTCGTTCCTGCTCGCCGATGAAATCAACCGGGCGCCGGCGAAGACGCAGTCGGCGCTCCTGCAGGCGATGCAGGAAAGACGCGTCACCATCGACCGCGACACCCATGTCCTGCCCGACAGCTTTACCGTGTTCGCCACGCAGAATCCGGTGGAGTATGAAGGCACCTATCCCCTTCCTGAGGCTCAGAAGGACCGCTTCATGCTGAAGATCCAGATGAAGGTTCCCGAGCGCGACGACGAGCGATTGCTCGCGCGGCAGCTTCTGGCGGGAAGGCCGCCCGAAGCGGTGCTCGCCAGTGGCGAAGTGCGGGCCGTGATCCAGGAAGCCGACCTCATCGCTCTGCGTCAGGACCTGCTCAGTGTCACGGTCCGCGAGGAATTGATCGACTACCTCGTGGACATCGTTCGCGCGACGAGACAGCACGAGAGCGTGCTGGTCGGCGCCGGTCCCCGCGCGACGCAGAGCCTGGTGCTGGCGAGCCGCGCTTACGCGGCCATAGCGGGACGCGACTTCGTCACCCCGGACGACATGAAGGAGATGGCGAAGGCGGTGCTGGAGCATCGTCTGATTCTTCGCCCCGAGTTCGAGCTCGAAGGGCTGAGCCCGGGCGAGATCATTGATCGGATCCTGCAGACCGTCGCCGTTCCTCGCTGACGATGCTCGCTCCCCGCGCACGACTCCTGTTCTGGTTCGCGGCTCTTGCCGGGCCGTCCTCGCTGCTGCCCGTGCTGAGCCCCGAGGAGGCGGGCTGGGCCTTGGTCGGCCCGATGGCGCTCGCCGTCCTGGCGGCCTGGGATGCCACCCTTGTTCTAGGAACCCTCAAACGCTCCCGAGTGGAAGCCGTGACGACCACCCGCTGCGCTCAAGGCCGCGCCTCGTTCGTGCCGCTGAAGATGACAGCGGAGCGGGCGCGAGCCGACCGAGTGATCCTCAGCGTCGCGCTCCCCGCCGAGCTCAGGAGCCATGAGGAGGCCGTCATGGTTCCCCTGCCCGCCTCGCGAGAACCCTTGCAGGTGGAATGGGCGTTCACACCCCGAAGCCGCGGACACTTTACCGCGCGGGAAGCGCGCCTTTGCGTCGCGTCGCCGCTCGGGTTTTGGACCCACTGGGTTCAACACGCGATCTCCGCGGAGATTCGGTGCTATCCCAATTTGTCGGAGGACCGCCGCAAGGTCGCCGCGCTTTTCCTCAACCGCGGAGGCCTCGGCATGCACACCCAACGCCAAGTCGGACAAGGCCGCGAGTTCGAGAAGCTTCGGGAGTATCTGCCCGGCGATGGCTACGATGAAATCCATTGGAAGGCCACGGCGAAACGGGGCCAGCCGGTGACAAAGGTCTACCAGATCGAGCGCACGCAAGAGGTGTACGTGATGGTCGACGTCAGCCGGCTGAGCGCGCGGATGGTTCCCGCGGGGACAAGCCCGTCCATCCCGGCGCCCGAACAGAAGAACGAGACCGACGAGGTCGCGGCGGAGGAGCCCATGCTGGAGCGATGCCTTTCGGCGGCGCTCGTGCTCGGACAGGCCGCGGAGCACCAAGGCGATCTCTTCGGCCTGACCGTGTTCGGCGAGCGAGTGGAAAAGTTCATCCGCGCGGGGACGGGAGTGGGACACTTCCACGCCTGCCGAGACGCCCTCTATCGGCTCTCCAGCACGGACACGAGCCCCGATTTCGAGGAGCTCGCCTCGTTTGTTCGTTCGCGGCTCCGACGCCGCGCAATGCTCCTCTACCTCACCTCGCTGGACGATCCCATCCTCGCCGAGTCGTTTCTCCGACACGCGCAACTGCTCTCGCGACAGCACCTCATGATCGTGTTCATGATCCAACCCAACGGAGTCCGCCCCTTGTTCGCGGACGAATCCGCGGAGTCCATCGACTCGATCTACGAGGATCTGGGCGGCCATCTGCGATGGCATTCCCTCCGGGAACAGAAGAGACAGCTGCAGCAATGGGGCATCCCTTTCCATGTGGTCGCGCCCGGGACGCTGGCCGTGGACATGATCCGTCGCTACGCCGAGGCGAAGAACAGGCAGCTGCTATGATCATCGACATCCCTCGATTCATGGAATCCGAGCGGCCCTACTGGGCGGAGCTCGAGGCCTTGCTGAAGCGGCTGGAGCGCGAGAAGGCGGAGCTCCTAAGCTTCACGGACGCGCAACGATTTCACTACCTTTACGAGCGAGCCTCGGCAGACCTGGCGAGGATCGTGACCTTCTCCAGCGAGCCCGAGCTGCGCGACTATCTCGAAGCGTTGGTGGCGCGCGCCTACGGCGAGATTCACGAATCCCGGAGATCGCAGCGGAGCGTGGCGATCTGGTGGTGGTTGTCCGTCGCGTTGCCCCGCGCCTTTCGTCGTCGTCGGGGCGCGTTCTACCTCACCGTGGCCGTGACCGTCTTCGGAGCGGTTTTCGGCGGGCTTGCCGTCGCCTTGGACGACGAGGCGAAGGAGGCGGTGCTTCCCGCCATGTTCGCGAACCACATGGGAGACCCCCGCAAGCGGGTCGCGCAGGAGGAAGGGCGAGGCGGCGCGGCGCGCAAGGGCGGAGGCGTGACGGCGTCCGCGACGCGCATGACGGCGTTCTCCGCGATGCTGATGCAAAACAACATCGGGGTGGCGGTCAAGTCGCTCGCGCTCGGCATGACGTACGGCGTGGGAACCTTGGTGCTGCTGTTTTACAACGGCGTGATCCTGGGCGTCGTGGCCACGGACTACGCGCTCGCGGGAGAGACGGTGTTCCTCCTGGGTTGGATCCTTCCCCACGGCGTGATCGAGATCCCGGCCATCCTGATCAGCGCCCAGGCGGGACTGGTGCTCGCCCACGCGCTGATCGGATGGGGCCGACGCGAGCGTCTGCGCGAGCGATTGCGGTCCATCGCCCCAGACCTGGCCACCCTGATCGCCGCCGCCGCCCTGCTCCTGGTGTGGGCGGGGATCGTCGAGGCCTTCTTCTCTCAATTCCACGAGCCCGCCCTGCCCTACGCGGTCAAGATCGCGTTCGGAACCGCTGAATTCATTCTCCTCGTCGCCTACCTGGGACTGTGCGGACGATCGGAGTCGAGCCGTCTCGTGAAGGAGTCAGCCTGACCCGCCATGCGCCGCCTCACTCTGCAAATCCGAACACCCGAAGGCGTCACGTTTCATCAAACGCTCGCCGGCCCGATGGCGCGCTTCCTCGCGTGGCTCATCGATTTTGTGGTCACGCTCGCCCTGGTCTACGCGCTCAACGCGCTGCTCGCGGTGCTGCAATGGATCAGCGCCGAAATCGCGCAGGCTGTCGCCGTCATGGTGATGTTCGCGCTGAACATTGGATACGGAATGGCCCTGGAGTGGCTGTGGCGCGGGCAGACCTTTGGCAAGCGCGTCATGCGCCTGCGTGTCATGGACGCCGAGGGGCTTCGGCTGCGGTTCAGCCAAATCGCGCTGCGCAACCTGCTGCGAGGCGTGGATCTGCTTCCCCTGGCTTACGCGGTGGGGGGACTCTGCGCGCTCGTCAGCCCGCTCGGCCAGCGGCTCGGCGATCTGGCCGGTGGCACCATCGTTGTCCGCATCCCCCACACGCCGCAACCCGACATCGACCAGCTCGTCGCGGGTCGATTCAACTCCCTTCGCGCCTTCCCGCACATTGTCTCGCGGCTCCGACAGCAAGCCTCGCCCGCCGAGGCCACGCTCGCCCTGCAGGCGCTGCTGCGTCGGGAGGAACTGGTCGACGCGGAGAGAGTCCATGTATTCGCGGAGATCGCCAGCCACTTCCGAACGCTGGCGGCCTTCCCCCCCGAAGCGACCGAGGGCGTGACCGACGAGCAGTATCTACGCAACGTCGTCGACGTCCTCTTTCGCGCGAGCGCAAAAGCCGCCAGCCCCGCGCCTTCCCCCGGCCAGGAGGCCGCCGCCACATGAGCCGCGTCGTCATCGCCCAGCACATACTGGCGCGCCGCCCCGTCCGTCTGGAATGGGCCGCGGACGGACCGCCACGCGCCTCTTGGACGTCCGACAACCCGGAACCCTCCACGTGCTTCGCTCCCGGCCTGGTGGATCTTCAAGTCAATGGCTTCTCTGGCATCGATTTTCAATCCGAACAACCGATCACAACAGAGGGCCTGCTCCACGCGTGCGAGGGACTGCGGGAAGCGGGGTGCTTACGGTTTCTTCTCACGCTCATCACCGACGACTGGGATCGCCTGCTGGAGCGATTGCGTCATCTGAGAACCGTCCGAGCGACGCATCCCGCCCTGACACGGATGGTGGCGGGCTGGCACGTCGAAGGTCCTTTTCTCTCGGATCGACCAGGGTTCCATGGCGCGCACGATCCAAGCCTCATGCGCGACCCATCCCCCGAGCTCATCGGCGCGCTCCGGCGCGCGCTCGGGACGGATCCCGTTCTGCTCACCCTTGCTCCTGAGCGGAAGGGCGCCGTGGAGTCCATCGGCGCGGCGGTGGCGCTCGGCATGCGGGTCAGCCTGGGTCATACCGACGCTTCATCTGAATGTTTGGCCGCGGCGGTCGCCGCGGGAGCGACCGGATTCACGCACCTCGGCAACGGATGTCCCCAACTGCTGGATCGTCACGACAATGTTCTCTGGCGAGCCTTGGATCAGCCGGGCCTGACGATCGGGCTGATCCCGGACGGGTTTCATGTCCCGCCCACGCCCTTCCGCGTGATGCATCGCGCGGCCGGTTCAGATCGCGTGTTCTACGTCACGGACGCCATGTCAGCCGCCGGCGCCCCGCCAGGGCGATATCCTCTCAAAGACCAGATGCTCGAGGTGGGCATGGACCAGATCGTGCGACGTCCGGGATCCGCGCAGTTCGCCGGATCCGCGTTACGGCCCGTGGAAGGCGTCTTTCGCGCCGCGGCGATGCTGGGAGAATCCTGGCGTCAAAGCTGGCTCCGCTTTTCGAGATCCCCCGCGGAATGGATGAAACTCCCCAGCCCAGGGACAGCCGAACCGCCCCAGGAAGGCTGCATCGTGACAACCGCACCCGACGGAAGCCTGCAATCCCTGGAGATCTTCGAGTCCTCCTCGACAGATCGGCGTTGAGCCCTGGCAAAGCGGCGGTCGAACGACAAAACGACTTCCGAACGCAGAGCCAGAACTCCTTGCCCTGCGAGGAGAATTCCCAGCCCAGGGATTGAATACGATGCTTTGCTCTGACAGTCTGACCCCTGGTCCGCATTTCGAGCGAGCGATGCCTCGCGCGAGACAAGACCAATCAACACCGTGTTCCAAAGCGAATTGGCATGAGTCAACATCATCGAATTCAGGGCACTTGGGCAGATGACCCCGCGCACTTCCTCCGGCCTCGAGGAATGGGACGTCGCAGCTTTCTCCAGGTGGGCATGGTCGCCGGTCTCGGATTGACACTAGGCGACTTCTTGAGAATGCGAGCTCAGGGGGAGATCAAGAATTACGAATCCAAGGAGGGCAAAGCCAAGAGCGTGATTCACATTTTCCTCCCCGGCGGCATCGCGCATCAGGAGTCCTTCGACCCGAAGCCCTATGCTCCGGTCGAGTATCGTGGGCCCCTCGGCACCGTGAGAACGAAGCTCGATGGCGTCGAGTTCAGCCAGAACCTCGCGAAAACCGCGCAGATCGCGGACAAGATCACCGTCTGCCGATCGATGACGCACGGCGAGGCCGCCCACGAGCGCGGCACGCACAACATGTTCACGGGCTACCGTCCCAGCCCCGCTCTCTCCTATCCCTCCTTTGGCGCGGTGGTGTCGCATGAGTTCGGGCCTCGCAAGAGCATGCCGCCCTACGTCTGCGTCCCCAGCGTCCCCAACGAGTACGCCGGCAGCGGCTACCTCAGCTCGGCATATGGGCCTTTCTCCGTGGGATCCGACCCCGCCGACGGCAATTTTCAGGTCAAGGATCTCGTGCTGCCCGGCGGCATGACGGTCGGACGATTCGAAAAGCGGAAGACCATGCTCCAGAAAGTGGATGCGCACTTCAAGTCGCTGGAGAAAGCGGACGCCCTCGACGCCATGGACACCTTCTACCAGCGCGCGTACTCGCTCATCAGCTCCAAGGAGGCGCGCGAGGCCTTCGACATGAAGGCCGAGTCGGACAAGATGAAGGACGCCTACGGAAGAAACGCGGCGGGCATGCGCATGCTTCTCGCGCGCCGGCTCGTCGAAGCCGGAGTGCGGATGGTCTCGCTCACCTATGGTGGATGGGACCACCACGACGGGATCGCCAACGCCATCAACAGCCAGCTCCCTCCTTTCGATCAGGCCTTCGCCATGTTGATCGCTGATCTTGAGCAGCGGGGTCTCCTGGACTCCACGCTCGTGATGGTCAGCAGCGAATTCGGGCGGACTCCCAAGATCAACGCCACCGGCGGACGCGACCATTGGCCCAAGGTGTTCAGCGTGGTGCTGGCGGGTGGAGGCATCAAGAAAGGATCCATCTACGGGTCCTCGGACGCCACCGCGACGGAACCCGATGAGCATCCGCTCGGCGTGGAGGATCTCGCGACGACGATGTACCACCAGATGGGCATCGTCGCGGACAAGGAGCTCATGGCGCCCGGTGGACGCCCCATCGAAATCGTCGACGGCGGCAAAGTGGTCAAAGAGCTGTTGGCCTAGGCTTGCCCATGCGTTTTCGATCGCCTCGACGCGTCGCCCTCCCTCTTCTCGCCGCGCTGGTCCTCGCCGGCGGGGCCGGGCTCCTGCGCGCGACCTCCCCCGTCCTGAGCCTCATCGCGCCTCAAAGCGCGCAGCGCGGGACCGAGGCCGACGCGGTCTTCCAGGGCGATCGACTCGGCGACGCGCGGGAAATTCTCTTCTACGAGCCCGGCATCTCCGCGATCTCCCTCAACACATCCAACGCCGCTCAGTTGAAAGTGCGACTCAAGGTGGAGCCCACTGCGCGACTGGGACAGCATGTCGTCCGCGTGCGGACGGCCGGCGGAATCACCGAGGCTCGCACGTTTTCGATCGGCCAGTATCCGATCGCCTTGGAGAAAGAGCCCAACAACGATTTCAACAATCCCCAGAAAATCGCGCTGAACACCACGGTCCAGGGCGTCGCGGGCAACGAGGACGTGGACTATTACGCCGTGGAGGCGAAGAAGGGCCAGCGCATCACGGCCGAGATCGAGGCGATGCGCCTGGGATCCGCGCTCGTCGATTGCCACCTCGCCATCCTCGATCGCAGGCGCTTCGAGCTGGGGGCCTGCGATGATTCCGCGTTCGCCCTTCAGGACCCTGTGGTCTCCGTCGTCGTCCCGGAGGACGGCGTCTACGTGATCGCGGTGCGGGAGAGCAGTTACGCGGGCAACGACGGAAGCCGCTACTGCCTGCACGTGGGCGAGGCGCCGCGTCCTCTCATCGCCTATCCCGCCGGCGGCAAGGCGGGCGAGGAGCTGCAGACGATCCTGCTGGGCGACGCCCGCGGCCCCATCGCCCAGAAAATCAAGCTGCCCGAAAAGGCCGTGGGCGACTTCGCCTACTCCCTGATCCAGGACGGTCAATCCACGCCCTCGCCGAACAAGCTTCGAGTGGTCGGATTCCCGAACGTCCTCGAAGCCGAGCCCAACAATCTTCCCGCTCAGGCCACGAACAGCGCGCCGGAGCTTCCCGTCGCCTTCAATGGTGTCATCGGGCAGGCCGGCGACGTCGACTTCTTCCGATTCAAGGCGAAGTCGGGGCAGCGTTTCGATGTGCGATGTGTCGCGCGCGGCGTCCATTCACCCCTCGACTCCGTGCTCGCCTTGCATAAGAGCGACGGCGGGCAGATCGCGGACAACGACGACTCCGGGGGACCCGATAGCCTCATCAATTGGACGGTCCCCGCGGACGGAGAGTATCTCGTCTCGGTCCGGGACCATCTCGGGAAGGGCGGAAGCAATTATGTTTATCGCGTGGAGTTCTCCCCCATGAGCGCCGAGCTCGCCTTGAGCATTCCCGAGTTCGCGCGAAACAGCCAGGAACGGAACACGGTGTCCGTCCCGAGGGGCAACCGCTTCGCCACGCTCATCCGCGCCGCGCGGGCGAACTTCAGCGGCGATATCGCGTTGTCCTGCCTGGAGCTGCCCCCGGGCGTCGTCATGTCGTCGGACGTCATCGCCGGCAGCGTGAACGAAACCCCGGTGGTCTTCGAAGCCGCCACGAACGCAGCCCTGAGCGGCAGGCTGGTCGCGGTGATCGGGCAGCTTGTCGGCAACAAGGACATCGTCGGTGGATTCCGGCAGGTCTTGGAGCTGATCTACGGCGAGCCCAACAACACCATTTACTACAAGGCCCCGGTGGACCGAATGGCGGTGGCGGTCACCGATGAAGCGCCGTTCAAGATCACGATCGTGGAACCCAAGGCGCCGCTCGTCCAAAACGGATCCATGAACCTGAAGGTTCTCGCCGAACGTCGGAACGGCTTCAAGGGAACGATCCGCCTGAGCATGCTCTGGAATCCGCCGGGCGTGGGATCGCAGAACGAAGTCCTCATCGCGGAGGGACAAACCGAGGCCTTGTATCCGATCAACGCCAACGGCGACGCCGCGACGCGGGCATGGAAGATCGCGCTGCTCGCCAACGGCGACGCGGGCCAGGGCCAGGTGTGGACGTCTTCGCAGCTGGCCGCGCTCACCGTCGCGACGCCCTTTGTCGCGATGCAAATCCCCATGGCGGCCGGCGAGCAAGGCAAGGGCGTTGGCATCCTCGGCAAGCTCCAGCAGCTCCAGCCCTTTGACGGCGAGGCCCAGGTCCAGCTCTACGGGCTGCCTCCGAAGGTCACGATCGCCAAGAATCCTCTGACGATCACCAAGGCCACCCAGGAGGTGCTGTTCAACACGACGCTCGCGACGGACGCTCCGGTGGGTCAGCACAAATCTCTGTTCTGCCAGATCGTCATTATGAAGTACGGCGAACCCGTGGCGCACAGCGTGGGCGGCGGCGGAGTGCTCCGCATCGACGCCCCATCCCCGCCCAAGCCCAACGCGCCGGTCGTCGCTCAAGCCGCCGCCGCGCCCGTCGCCGCGGCGAAGCCCGTCGCGGCCGCGCCGCCAAAGCCGCTGTCCCGATTGGAGAAGCTGCGGCTGGAAGCGAGGGAGCGCGGGGCCTCCGGCGCTCAGTGATGTCATGAACATTTCTCCTGCTCATCGAGTCGTCGCCGCCCTCGCAGCGGCCTTCGCCTTCGCCTTCGCGTTCGGAGCGGCTGCTCCGGCGTCCGCCGAGAGACTCCTCACGCGCGTGGATGTGTTTCCGTCCTCCGTGACCCTCTGGCACGCGCGCGACCGCCAGAGCGTGGTCGTTCAGGCGACCTACAGCGACGGAGTGACTCGCGATGTCACCACCGGCGCCCGATACCAGTTCGCAAACACAAACCTGGCCCGGCTGGCGGGAAACCTCGTCGCCCCGATCGCGGACGGGAAGACGGAGCTGAAGATCGATTTCGAAGGACAGTCCGCCGCCATCCCGATCGAGATCCGCGACGCGACGAAAGAGCGCCCCGTGAGCTTTCGGAACGACGTGATGCCTGTGTTCATGCGCGCCGGCTGCAACGCCGGCTCCTGCCACGGCGCCGCGCGGGGCAAGGATGGATTTCGATTGTCGCTCTTCGGATTCGACCCCGACGGCGATCACCAGCGCATCACGCGCGAGATGGCCACGCGGCGAGTGAATCTGGCGCTGCCCCACGACTCGCTCCTCGTGTTGAAGGGAGCGGGCAAGGTGCCCCACACCGGCGGAGAACGCTTCAAGCCCGGCGACGATGAATACAACGCGCTCATCCGATGGCTGGAGGCCGGCGTGCCCGGGGATCCGGCGGATGTCATCACCCCGGTCTCCATGGAGATCCTCCCCCGGCAGGCCGTGCTGGAGGGCGAAGGCGCCGTCCAGCGCATGACCGTGAGCGCGACGTACTCCGACGGATCCAAGCGCGACGTCACCCGCCTCTGCCTTTTTCTATCGAACAACGATACCTCCGCGAAGATAGATCCGGAGGGCGTCGTCACCGCCGGCCAGCGAGGGGAGGCCTTCGTCATGGCGAGGTTCGCGACCTTCACAGTCGGTTCGCAGGTCATTGTGATCCCCAAGGACCTCAAATACGAGTGGGCCGGGGCGACCGAGAACAACTACATCGACACGCTTGTCTTCAACAAACAGAAGAAGCTTCGCATCTCGCCTTCGGGGCTGTGCTCCGACGAAGCGTTCATCCGACGCGCTTTCCTGGATATCACGGGTGTGCTTCCGACGCGGGCCGAGTGCGATCGCTTCCTCGGCGACGCCGACGTGAAAAGGCGCGAAAAGCTGATTGACGATCTCCTCGGCCGGAAGGAGTTCGTGGAGCTTTGGGTCATGAAGTTCTCCGAGCTTCTCCGGATTCGCAGCGATGGCAACCAGCGCATGAGCTACAAGGCGACGCTGCTCTACTTCAACTGGCTCAACGAAAAACTGGCCAACAACGTCCCGATGAACGAGATCGTCCGGGAGCTCCTCTCCGCGAGCGGGGGCACTTTCAACAATCCCGCCAGCAACTTCTATCAGGTCGAGCAGGAAACGCTGAAGATCAGCGAGAACGTCGCGCAGGTTTTCATGGGGATGCGGCTGCAGTGCGCGCAATGCCATAATCATCCTTTTGATCGCTGGACGATGAACGACTACTACAGCTTCGCGGCGTTCTTCAGCCAGGTGGGGAGGAAGACCGCGGAGGACCCGCGCGAGCGGATCATCTTCAACTCTGGCGGCGGCGAGGTGAAGCACCCCGTCAACGGACGCGAGATGCCGCCCAAGTTCCTCGGAGCGGCCGCGCCCAATGTTCAGGGCAAGGATCGACGCCGCGTGCTCGCCGAGTGGCTGGCCTCGCCGGAAAACCCCTACTTCGCGAGGAACCTCGTCAACATTGTCTGGGCTCATTTCCTCGGACGCGGGATCATCGACCCCGTCGACGATGTCCGGATCAGCAACCCCGCCACCAACCCCGAGCTGCTCGCCGAACTCGCCCGTCGGTTCACCGACTACAAGTACGACTTCAAGAAGCTCGTCTCCGACATCTGCAAGTCGCGCGTTTATCAGCTCTCCACCCAGCCCAACGAATCCAACGCTCTCGACACCCGCAACTACTCGCGCGCCCAGATCCGCCGCATCCGCTCCGAGGTGCTTCTGGACGTCATCTCGCAAGTGACCGAGACCCGAAACAAGTTCCAGGGATTGCCTCTCGGCGCCCGCGCCGTGCAGATCGCCGACGGGAACGTCAACACCTACTTCCTGACCACGTTCGGTCGCGCGAAGCGGGACACCGTCTGCTCCTGCGAGGTCATCATGGAGCCCAATCTGTCGCAAGCCCTCCATCTCCTGCTTGGCGACACGGTGAACGACCGCATCCCGCAAGGAGGCCTCGTTCCAAGAATGCTGAAGGAGGGCAAGACGCCTCCCCAGGTGATCGAGGAGCTCTACCTCCGGTGCTTCAGCCGTAAGCCGGAGTCGAGCGAGCTCGAGACCCTTTTGAAAGACGTGGCTCAAGAGAAGAGCCCGCAGCAAGCGCTCGAGGATCTGTTCTGGTCCTTGCTGAACGCGAAGGAGTTCGTCTTCAACCATTGAGTCGCGAACGGCCATGAAGACTTCCTCGCAGTTCAGCCTTGCGCGCCCGTGGATCCGGCGCGCGGCTCTGGCGCTTTGGATCGGGGTCGGCGCCGCTTCGTCCGTTCGCGGAGCGTCGGCCGGCGAGAAAACCACCTACGAGGACCACGTCCTTCCCATCCTTCGGAACCACTGCCTCAACTGCCACAACGCCGACAAGAAGAAGGCGGACCTCGACGCCTCCAATTACAACGGGATCATGGCGGGCGGCGGCAGCGGCAAAGTTCTGGCGCCCGAGGACGCCGCGGGCAGCCTGCTGTGGAGGCTGATCAATCATCTGGAAGAGCCGAACATGCCTCCGAAGTCGGCAAAGCTCCCGGACGCGGAGCTGGCCGTGATCCGGAAGTGGATTGACGGCGGCCTGCTCGAGAACAGCGGATCGAAGGCCCGAGCGACGAAGAGGCCCAAAGTCGATCTCGCGGTGGCCGGCGTTTCCGCGGGAAAGCCCTCGGGACCGCCGCCGATGCCCAACGGAGATCTCCTCCTGGAACCCGTCGTTCACGCCGCGCGCTCCGGAGCGATTCCGGCCGTCGCCGCAAGCCCGTGGGCGCCGTTGGTCGCCGTCGCGGGCCAAAGGCAGATCATCCTCTACCATCTCGATACTTTCGAGATCCAGGGCATCCTGCCGTTTCCAGAGGGATTCCCCTACGTCGTCAAGTTCAGCCGCAGCGGACAGCTCCTCCTCGCGGGCGGCGGCATCGGCGCGAAACTGGGAAAGGTCGCGCTCTACAATGTCGCGACGGGGAATCGCGTCGCCGAGGTCGGCGATGAGCTCGACACGGTGATCGCCGCGGATGTTTCGCCCGACCAATCCCAGGTCGCGCTCGGCGGCCCCTCCAAGATGGTCCGCGTCTATTCCACCGCCACGGGCGAGCTGCTCCACACGATCAAGAAGCACACCGAGTGGGTCACCGGCATCGCCTACAGCCCAGACGGCGTTCTCCTGGCGTCCGCCGATCGCAACGGCGGCGTCTATCTGTGGGAGGCGGGAACGGCGAACGCGTACAGCGAGCTCAAGTCCGGCGCTCCGCAGGCGATCACGGATCTCGCCTGGCGCGACGACTCCAACATGATCGCCATCACCGGCGAGGATGGATCCATCGGAGTCTGGGAGGTGGAAAACAGCTCTCGGGTGCTCAAAATCACGGCCCACTCCAGCGGCTCGCGCGCGGTTCGATACAGCCATGACGGTCGTCTGGTGTCCACCGGACGAGATCGCGTCACCAAGATCTGGGACGCCGCCGGGGCGCAGCAGCGCGCCTTCGAGGCGTTCGGCGACATTGGCCTCACGGCGGCGATTTCCCACGACATGACCCGGGTGATCGCGGGCGATTACTCCGGAGACATTCGCGTGTGGAACGCGACGGATGGGAAGATGCTGGGTCGCCTCGACGCCAACCCTCCCACCCTCGCCAGCCGCCTGGAGAGCGACTCCCGGCTGCTCGCGGAAGCCAAGGCGCGACACGCGAAGATCGCCGGGGCTCGCGAAGCGGCGGCCGCGGCGGAGACCCAGGCACAAGGATCTTGGAACGTCGCGCGGCAGCAATCCACAAACCGCGCGGATTCCGCGACGCTGGCGCTCAACACACTGAACACCGCCAAGCAGGCTCAGACCGCCGCGAACTCTGCGCGAGAGAAAGCGCAGAAGGACATCGCGACGCGCCAGGCCGAGCTTCTCAGCCGGAACGCCGCCGTCGCGGCCGCTCAGCACAGCCTCGGCCAGGCGCAGGCGATCGCCAAGCAGGCGCAGGAAACGCTCACCGCCGCCGAGGCGGCGCAGCGGGCTTCCGCCGACGCTTCCGCCAAGGCGAAGTCGGCGGCCGAGGCTTCCCCTGCTGTAACCCCGCTGGTCAACGCGGCCTCGCAGGTCAAGGCCGCAGCCGAGCAAGCCGCGGCGTCCGTAGCGTCGCTGCAAAAAGGCGCCGCCGAAGTGACCTCCCGCGTGAAAGCCGGAGAAGCCGCGATTGCGATCGCGCAAACCGCCGTCTTGCAGTCTCAAGCCGCGCTGGACGCGTCGCGACGAACGCTTGACGAGGCCGCTCAATCCCTCGCCAACGCTGAACGGATCGTCAAGCAGAGGACGGAGGAACAACAGCGAGCCCAGCTCGCCGCGGCCGAGGCCGACAAAGCGGCGACGGCGGCCGGGAGCCAGGTCAAAGCCGCGGGCGAAGCGCTCGCGAAGGCCAAGACACAGGAGGAAGCATCCGCCTCTGAGGTCGCGGGGATTGAGCGGCGCTTGGCGAGGTGGCGCGCGGGACAGTTCAATCTTCAGGTGGTCTCGGCCGCGGAAGAACGATCTCGAAAGCAGGCGGCCGCGGACGCCGCCGCCGGGCGCGCTGAAGAGCTGAAGGTGTCCGCCGATCGCGCCGCCTCCAACCTGACCCAGGCGCAGAAGGCGCTGGCAGGCGCGCCATCCGTTCTCCAATCGAGGACGAACGCCATCGCGAAAGCCCAAGCCGATCTCGAAGCCGCCACAGCAGCGCTTCCCCAGCTTCAGGCGAACCTCGCGGCCGCGCGGACCAACGCGGCTCTACGAAGCGCCGCGCTCCAGGCGGCCAGCGTTCCTCTGGGGAAGGCTCAGTCGGCTCTCAAGGCGGCGCAGGACGCCGCCGCGAGCGCGGTGTCGAGCGCGAAGGCGACCGCGGAGACGGCCGCGAAGGCGAAGATCGCCGCCGACGCGAACCCTGACGTGCCCCTTCTGGCCGACTCGGCCGCGCAATCGCAGCAGGCCGCGACGCAGGCCGCCGTGGCCGTCGAAGCCTCGAAGAAAGCCGCCGCCGCCCTCGCCGCGCAGCAGCTGGAACTCGCGACCGCCCACGAGCGGGCGAAGAAGGACGCCGACGCGGCGCAACAGGCGTCGATCGCCTGCGAGCATGCGGTGGAGGCGCAGCCCGGAGTGATCAAGACATGCGCCGTGGCGTTGGCCGCCGCGAGCGACGCGTTCGCCGCCGCAAAAGCGCGGGGCGAACAACTGCCCAAGACCATTGCGTCGTTGGAAACCGCGCTTCGACAGGCGGAGGCGGCCTCCGCGGAGGCGCGAGAAGCGGCGGAAAAGTCGACGGCCGCGGTCGCGCCCTGGAAGCAGAAGCACGAGCAACTCGTCGCCGAGTACCAGAAGATGAAGCCGCCGCGGTGAGGCCGCCTGCATCCCGAAGTTCTGGGCGGCGCTACAGCGGCGCCCACAGGATCAGGATGCGCCGGAGACAGCGCTGGACAGCCGCCGCCAACCGGACTTGAATGGCTCGTCCCTCGAATCACCTGAACAAAACAAAATCTATGTTCACCTCTCGCATCCCCTTCACGACGGCCCTCTCCCTCCTGTGCGTTTCGGCGATCGTCTCCACGGCCGCCGAGTCTCCCGAGTTGTCCAAGCTTCAGGGCCTTTGGAACGCCAAGGCCGTCAGCAGCAGCGGCCAGGAAGTCCACCACGCTCTCGAGATCAAGGGCGACAAGATGACCTTCAAGCTCATGAACGCGAATCATGAGCTGCGTCTTGTCGCGAAAGGATCCGTGAAGACCGAGCGCCTCGGGCCGTTCAATGTTCTCCAGTTGTCCGACCTGCAGGCGGGGCGATCCGAGGATCAAACCGAGGCGGTGAACGATGATCGCTCATCCATCTACACGCTGGAGGACGAGAACTTGATACTGGTATCCAACCTCGACAAACAGCGCGATGGGCAGAAGCCGAACCTCACCATCTACACCCGGGCGCTTGCGGCCAAGGAGCCTGCGACGTTGACGGACAAGGTGGTCGGAAAATGGAAAATGAAGGTGAAGCTCAACGATAACGAGCGCGACTACGACCTCTCGCTCGCCGTGACGGATGGCAAACTGGGCGGAGCCGTCACAAGCGCCCGCAGCGGCGAGCACAAGCTCAAGGCCGCGAGCTTCGCTGACGGAAAGCTGTCGATCGAGCTCGTTCGCGAGATCGGCGGCGTGGAGGCCACCATCCTGTATTCGGGCGAGTTGAAGGACGACAAACTCTCCGGCGCCTTCTCCGTGAAGGGCTTCGAGGACCAGTACAAGGGAACCTGGACGGCGGAGAAGTAAGCGCCTTGAAGGGATGGAGGGACGCCGCGGGCGGGAAGGCCATGGAGTGGATCGGAGGGAACGTCTCTCAAGGACGCGGATCCTTGAGAGATGATGGGGAAAAGGAAGCCTACCTGTTCTTGGCGACGCCCTGTTTGCTCAACACGACCGCCTGTTTCTTCTGCGCGTCCGAGCTGGCTTTGGCCTGCTTCTGTGAGGATTTCTTCTGAGTGGACTTGGGGGATTTATCACCCATAACGATGAAGGATGGCTCTGCGATTGACTCGCCGCCGGCATATTAGTTTCCCCGGAGGCGGCGCGAGCATACCGACGCGGCGCGCGTTGTAAATGATCCTTCTGAAGACGGACGCGTTCATGGTTGTGCTTGCCGGGCGGCGGGCTTTCAAACCAGTATCCATCGCGCATGAACTGGATCCTTTTCGCTCTGTTGACCGTCGTAACGTGGGGTGTCTATGGCGTTCTCCTTCACATGGGACAAAGCCAGATGCTCCCGTCCGGCACCCTCGACGCCGAGGCGCGATACAAATCCTTCCTCTTCGTTGGCCTCGCCTACTTTCTTGTCGCCGTCCTTGCGCCCCTCGCCCTGCTCATGATGCAGGGCAAGGCGTTCTCCGGCTATCGCTCGGAAGGGATGTTCTGGTCGCTCATCGCTGGCATCACGGGCGCCATCGGCGCATTCGGGGTTCTGCTCGCCTTCGGCGCGGGCGGAAAGCCGTATGTGGTCATGTCCATCATCTTCGCCGGCGCGCCCATCGTGAATGTCGCGTACTCCTTCTACAACCATCCCCCCAAGGATGGATGGGCCTCGATCAAGCCTCAGTTCGTCCTCGGGATCGTTCTCGCC
Organism: Verrucomicrobiota bacterium; assembly: GCA_016199985.1. Classification (GTDB taxonomy): domain Bacteria; phylum Verrucomicrobiota; class Verrucomicrobiia; order Limisphaerales; family UBA11320; genus UBA11320. The sequence continues at coordinate 39,364 of JACQFQ010000056.1, forward strand.
GCCGTGGGCGGGTACCTTGTGACCTATCACCGCCCCGATAAACCGGCGCCGAAACCCGCGGCCGCGACGGCCACGGCCTCGCCGATCAAGCCCGGCGCGTGAAGTCCTTCCACAGCCGCGACGAACTCGTCGAGCGCCAGCGTCAGCGACTGCTCGCGATGTTGGACTCGACCCTGCCCGCCAACCGGTTTTATCAATCCCGGCTCTCCGCCTGCGGCCCGTGGGGCAAGGAACTTTCCCTGGACGCGATCCTGCGGAGTCTGCCTCTCACCACCAAGACGGACCTCACCGAGGACCATCGCCGTCATTCGCCTTTCGGAAGTCATCTCACCTACCCCGTCGAGCGCTACACCCGCTGCCATCAAACCAGCGGCACCGGCGGATTCTCGCTCCGCTGGCTCGACACGCCCGAAAGCTGGGACTGGATGCTGTCCAACTGGGCCCAGGTTTACGAAGCCGCGGGCGTCACCGCGGAGGATCGGATCTACTTCGCCTTTTCGTTCGGACCCTTCCTGGGATTCTGGACCGCGTTCGAGTCGGCTGTCCGCCTGGGCTGCCTGTGCTTTCCCGCGGGCGGGTTAAGCTCGGTGGCTCGCGCTCGCGGCATCGTCGAAAGCTCTGCGACCGTCCTGTGCTGCACTCCGACCTACGCCCTGCATCTGGGCGAAACGTTGCGGGCGGAAAAGTTGGAGGCGGGCGGGCTCAGCGTGAGGCGGATCCTGGTGGCGGGAGAGCCGGGCGGAAGCCTCCCCGCGACCCGACGGCGGATCGAGTCGTTGTGGAAAGGCGCGAGCGTTCATGACCACCACGGAATGACCGAGATCGGTCCCGTGACCTACCAATGTCCCCGTCAGCCCGGTGTGCTTCACGTCATGGAGGACGCCTTCATCCCGGAGATCCTCGATCGAGCCTCGAACGCGCCCGTCCCTCCAGGAACTCCCGGAGAGCTCATCCTCACGAACCTGGGCAGGCTGGGCTCTCCGCTCCTCCGCTATCGAACGGGCGATCTGGCTCAGGCCGCGCCTCTCGGACGCTGCGTGTGCGGCACATTCAATCTGGCCTTGCAGGGAGGAATCCTTGGGAGAATCGACGACATGGTCACCGTCCGCGGCGTGAACCTTTACCCCAGCAGCGTGGATGAAGTGATTCAGCGCGTCGCCCCTCAGTGCGAGTACCAGGTGCATGTCCATTCCTCGTCCGCCCTGGCCGAGGCGCGCGTTCGATTGGAGTCGTCGGAGACCGCGACCGAACGCAGCGCGCTGGCCGGGCGTCTGGAGGCGGAGCTCCGCAACGCGTTCTGCCTTCGTTTCGAGATCGAGTGGGTGGAGGCCGGAACTCTGCCGCGCGCCGAACACAAGTCCCGACGCTGGATCCGCGACGACGCCCCCTCTGACCCGCCGAAGCGCTAGGTTCCCTCACTCGTCGGCGGACCGGCTCTTTCCGCTTCCGTGATCCTTGGACGAGTATTCGTAAGAGCGTCGCTGGGCCTCGGCGATTTGCTTCTCCGTCATCTCGCGTTTCAGCTTCGTCCTTGCCTGCGACGCGTAGCTATCGCCAAAGCTCATCGCGGTGTTGAAGCACACATACGCTCGAACGAGGTCCTTCGGCACGCCCCGGCCTTCCATGTGGGCGAATCCCAGATACAACAGACCGTCGGCGTCTCCCTTCCCCGCGGCCTGGGAAAAGTATTCGAAAGCCTTGCCAAGGTCCTTCGGCGCGCCCCGGCCTTCGGCGTAGCAGATGCCCAGATTCACCCAGGCGCTCCCGAGTCCCTGGTCGGCGGCCTTGGTGAACCATTTCATGGCTTCCTCGGTGTTTCGTGGCATGCCGGATCCGCGGTAGAAGCGGACGCCCAGGTTATTTTGCGCGTCGGCGAACCCCTGCTCCGCCGCTTGCAGGAACCACTTCGCGGCCACGGACAGATCCTCCTTCACGCCCAGGCCGTCGCGATAGCAGATGCCCAGATTGTTCTGCGCCGCCGGATAGCTCTGTTTCGCGGCGTCTCGAAAGTACAACACGGCCTCCTGGGGATCCCGCTTCACGCCCAGGCCGCGGAGCAACATGAATCCGAGATTGTTCTGGCAGGGAGCGTGTCCCCGCGAGGCGCCGCGACGATACAGCCGGAACGCCTCCGCGAAATCCTTGGTGCTCTCGGCGAAGCGGGCTTGCTGAAAAAACTCCGAGCCATCCTTGTCGCTGTCCGATGGAACCCTCGCGTTCGCGGACAAGGGCGGGTTTCGATCTCCGCCCGGGGATGCGGAGCCCCGGGCTGAGGAGAGTCCGCCTTGCCAGGGAATGGCCCAAATCCCCAGGCAAATCCAACTCCCGACGCGTCGCCCCCAAGAGGAAACCCCGCCGCGAAGGGCGTTGCCAGATCCTGAGCTGGTTTTCGTGTTCATGAAGGAGAAGCCCTCGTTCTGAAGAGGCTTCTACTGGATGATTCGGCTGAAAGCTCGTCCACTTGAATGGGATCGCGATTCCGCTCTCGCGGGGATTGCCTGGGAACGGGTGTTTGGATTACACACCCTCCAGCCTATGAACCAGACCGCTTCGTACTCGCTCCTGCAAGCGCTTCGCGAACGACGATCCCGGCGTTTCTGCCTCGGCATGGAAATGCCCGCCGGCCCGCTCGCGCACAAAAGCCGCTTCAAGCCGCGGCCGCTGACCGAGGACGAGGAGGCCCTGCTCGCGTTCGCGGCCTGCGGGATCACGGGCCCCGCGCTCGGCGATCTCTCCTACGCCGCGGGGGGCGGAGGAAACATCATGGCGGGATTGTGCGGACGCACCGTCGCAAGCGGCGACGCGATTCAAGCCGTCGGATTGATCATCACCAACGACGCCGGCGCATGGCATCTGCGCAGACCCCAGGACTTCGCGGCGCGGGACGTCGCCGAGCTCGCGCAGATGAGCCAGCGGGGGGAGTTCACTTCGCTCTATCAGAAATCCCGCGTCAAGCTTCGCGACTCGCGTTGCGCGCCGCCCAATCGGCCGGTGTTCAACATCAACGCGAACGGCTGGTCGGCCTACGCGCCCGGGACGACCTGCTTTGTTCCCATCAATGATCTCACCTTTCTCTACATCAATGGAGTGCTCGAGATTCTGAACGAAACCACCGGCGCGTTCATCCTCGACGAACGCAGGTCCTATCGGCCCGCGGGACTGCGCGACTTCGCCCGCAGCCGCGGAGGCCACCTTCACGACGATCCGGCGGACGGACGCACGACCACGATCCAGCAGGTCGAGACGATGGTGGCGGAGTTTGTCGCGGTGGAACAGGGAATGGTCCATCAGAACCTGGGCCTGATGGCGCAGGCGATGGGACTCGGCGGCTTCCCGTTCTTCGCGAGCCACGACTTCGCCTGGACCCAGGCCCTCGGCTTCCGGCAAAGGCCTCTGCGCGCCAGTCGATACCTCGGCGCCGGCCCCTTCGTTTCGATGGGGATGAAACTGCTCGGCCGCGATCCGGAGATTCCTTTCGCGATCGGCCTGGAGGCGGGAGGCGAAACGCTGCTGAAAGCCTATTCGCCTCCCTACTTCGCGACGATGTCGCACGCGGTCGACGCCGTCGTGGAGGCCAAGCTCGGGAAGGAAGGAGCGCTCAAGCGCCCCAACGCGAATCCATCCTGGAAGGATCAAGTCGCTGTCACGAACGCGATCGCTCCTCTATCGCCCCTCGCCATCGCGGCGGCAAAAGCGTATTTCGAGTATCTCTGGCGTCATTATGGACGCTTCCCCGTTCACATCCCTCCTTTCAAGACCATCGTGGCCTTTCAAGCGGGCCACCTGGACCTGGAGTTTTACGAGAAGCACTATCAACCCTCCGCCGTGTCGCAGTCGCACCGGGACGATTTCGCCCGCGTCGCCGCCGGCCTTCCAACCCGCCCCCTCGCATGAACCTCCACAGCCGCCGCGGCTTCCTGAGCGCCGCTCTCGTCCTATCCGCCTCCGCGCTCGGAGGAACAGCGTGTCGCCACTCGGTCCGCTTTGCGGCCTCCCGGCGGCGACTGTTCTTCACGTCCCAGGGCAAGACGGGATTGATCGCGTCGGATGGGAGCGGCCTCCGGTATCTTGAGTTCAACGTCCCCAACCAAGCCACCTGGCAGCCGACTGGTTTCTTCAAGGACGGCCGACGCGTCCTGATGCTCAGCATGGAGCCGCGCAGGGACGGCCCCGGCCGGCCCTTCGAGCAATACTACACGCAAACACCCACCCACATCTGGATCCACGATCTCGACACAGGCTCCTTGGAGGAGGTCGCCACGCGGGATCGGATGGCGGTGTTCTACACGCCGCAACTGCTCATCAACGACCACCGCATCCTCATGCAGGTGGCGAAGAAGGGATCCGGCCAGATCTACAGCATGAATCTCGATGGAAGCGACGCCCGGGAGTTCACGCGGGCGGGCGAGGGCTTTCCCTATGGGCTGAGCCTCAGCCCGGATGGCCAGCGAGTCGCGTTTCATCTCGCCACGGGCGGGGGCTATCAGGTCTGGGTGAGCGATCTCGAAGGTGGAAACAAGCGGCAGGTGGCCGCTCGTCCAGGTCACATCTACTTTGCGCCGACGTGGGCTCCGAACGGGGATTGGCTGGCGTTCCAGGACTGCGAGCCGGCGAAGGATCCAGGCCACGATTGGTCGGATGTGTGCGTGTGCCGGCCCGACGGCTCCGAGTTTCGATCCGTGACGCAAGGCGCGGCGATGTGGTTCGGGGCGACTTATGGCGACGCAGAGCACCGCGGGGGCGGATCCAATGTGGTCCAGTGGACGCGCGAAGGCCGCCTGCTTTTTCCGCGACGCCTCCCGGATTCAAAGGTCGCCTGGGAGTATCAACCCCAACGCCCGGACACAGATCATTTCAACCGCGACTTCAAGCCGGAGCTCGCGCGAGGAGGAACCCACATCTGCCGCATCGATCCTCGCGGCGGCGACTGGGAGGCCCTGACTCCGCCCGCGCCCGGGGTGTGGGACTTCCGCTCCAGCCCCTCTGGACGGGGCGATCAGATTGTGTTTTGTCGCGCGGCGACGGGAGGACGGCCTTCGCTGTGGGTGATGAATGAATCCGGTGGATCGCCACGGGAGCTGACCCGCGGCATCGATGGCCTCGGCGTCGATCATCCCAGGTGGCTGCCGAGCTAGGAGCCGAAGCTCTGAACGAGGGACCGCACGATGAGGCCCCATCCGTCCACCAGGACAAAGAGGAGGATTTTCAATGGGAGGGAGATGGTATTGGGGGGCATCATCATCATGCCCATGCTCATGAGAACGGTCGCCACGACGAGATCAATGAGGACGAACGGAATAAAGAGCAGGAAGCCCATCTGGAAGGCCGTTCGCAGCTCGCTGATCACGAACCCGGGGATGACGACGCGCAAGGGCAGGTCCTCCGCCGCGGTGGGCTGGATGCGGGCGAGCGCCACGAAGAGCTCGATGTCCTTCGGACGGCTCTGCCGGAGCATGAAGGTGCGAAGATGCTTCGACGCCTCCTCCAACGCTCGTTCTCCCGTGATGGCCTGCGCCTGGTAGGGCTTGATGGCGTCGCGGTCTATCTTCTCGTAGACCGGGGCCATTATGAAAAACGTGAGAAAGAGCGACAGCCCCACGATGATCTGGTTCGCCGGCGTGGTCGGCAATGTCAGCGCGGTGCGAACAAAGGACAGCACGATCACAATCCGAGTGAAGCAGGTCATCAGCAGGATGATCGACGGAGCGAGGGTGAGAAGCGTGATGGCGAAGAGAATCTCCAGCGCGACGTCGGGCTTGGGAAGCTCCTGTCCAGGGCTTCCGAGGTTGACGTTGATCGTAGGCATCGACGCCGACGCCCCCTGAGGGGACGCGGAGGGGGCGATCGAGAGCAGGAGAAGGAGGGCGAGCAACCATCCCCGAAAGCGCCAGGGATTGAGGCGATTTCGCCCGCGAATGTCGATGGAGGAGGAGGCGCTCACGGGGCTCGTTTGGCCGCGGCCTGCTGGAGGGCTTCAGTGAAACTCAGGGAGACGGGCGACGGAGCGGCCGCCTCCTCCGCGTCGGGAAGCTGCGCCAACATCTGGATGCCCGCTGGAGACGCGCCGATGAGCAGGCGCTGGCGCTCGAACCCCACGACATACAAGGACTGCCGGTTGCCGAGGGATCGCGCGTCGAGCACCTGAAGCCGCGGGCCCTTGGCGCCGGCCATCCGGAGGAATTGCGAGCGGCGGAACGCCCAGGCCCCGGCGAGAAAGAAGGCCACCACGAAGACCAGAGCGCCAGCAACCCGAAGAAGAGACGCGCCCGCGTCCGGCAACGGGCCGGCCGACGGAGAAGCGACCGCCCCGTCGGCGAGAGTGGATCCTGTCGTGGCCAGCAGGAACAAACAAACCCTGACGACACGCCCTGTAGGCTTCGTGCGGTTCACAATGGACTATTTCGAAAAGATCTCCGTTACCTTGATTCCAAACCGATCATCCACCACCACAACCTCCCCCTTGGCGATCAACTTGCGATTTACAAAAATATCCACCGGCGCGTCCGCGATCTTGTCCAACTGGATCACCGATCCCACTTGCAACCGGAGCACCTCCCGCATCGGCATCCTGCAGGAGCCGAGCTCCACGGAGATCTCAACGGGCACGTCCATGATCACGTCAATGTTGGGCGGAATGTCAGTCATGGTGTTTCACTTACAGGTTCAGTCGGCAGAATCTCGCTCACCTGAATCGCCCACTTTTTGTCCACCGTCCCGAGGGAGCCCTTCAGCTTGCGAAGATCCGCGAATCGGATTCGCACGTCCTGGGCGCAGGCGGGAGCGAGCGGGATCACGTCGCCCGGCTTGAGGTTGGATAGCGATTGCAGACTCAGCTCCGTTCCCAGCCACTCCGCGGTGACGGGAACCATGACGTCCTCGAACGACGGGCGCCAGCACACCTCCTTCGATTGCATCGATGAGGAGTCGTCGGTGTTCAGGTCCAGCAGCTTGTTCAGCCGCAAGACAAGCGGCTCCAGGGTGTAGTACGGAAACCCAAGCTGAATGGGCTCAACGCAGTCCCCAATGTGCGCCTCAATGCTGAGGTGCAGCATCACGGTGTCGTTCGCGGCGGTCTGGAGGAAGCGTCCGTTGGTTTCATGGCCCAGCAGTATCGGTCGAATCTCCTGATCGAAATTCCAGTGATTGCACCACTCGGCGAGCAGGATCTGCAGCGCCTGATCGAGCAGCGCGATCTCGATCTCCGTCATGTCGCGCTGGCCGCTGACGTTCATGGCGGTCCCGCCCAGAAGCCGGTCCACGATGGTGAGCCCGAGCTTCGGCGGCAGCTCGAGGACGCAGACGCCGCGCATGGGATCCGCCTTGAATAGCGTGATGTAGGTCGGGTTGGGCAGGATCTCCAGGAACTTTTGGTACGTGATCGTCTGCAGCTTCGACATCTGCACGCCGACCTCCAGGCGAAGATAGGTGGAGAAGCGCGCGGCCAGCGCTCGGATGAAGTCCTCGTGCCAAAGCCGCAGCTTCCGCAGTTCGCCCGCGGAGAGGAACGCGGGTTGGCGGAAGTCGTAGGGTTGAATCGAATCCTTCGGACGCTGCTTCTGCTGGCCGTCCGCGCTCAGAACGGTTGTCTGGCACTCATCCTCCTGCACCTGCGAGAGGAGACGCTCGACGTCCGTCTGGGACAATACTTGGGGTTCAGCGGCCACGATGATTTAGCGGGACAGTCGTTTCACGAACCGTGCGCACTTCAAGCGAATGGAGCGTGGCGCGAGCTTACTGAATCGCAAACTCGGTGAAGTAGATTTCCTTGATCACGCCGTTGCCCAGCACGGAGTTGAAAACGGAAATCAGCTCGGTGCGGATCATGTTCGCCGATCCAGGCTTCTCAAGGTCCTGGAGGGTCTTGGTCCGGAGGATGCCTATGGACTGATCCATCAACTGATCCTTGTTGGCGTCGACCTTCTCCTTGAAGTCGGCGTTGGCGCCGACGAGCGTAAAGTTGGTCATCAGGTAGCGCGCGCCGAGGGAGCCCGCGACATTCACAAGGACCTTCCCAAATTGCATTGAAGGCCTTCCCGAGCCGCCGCCCTTGCCATGACCCTCCTCCTTTTTCCCGCCCTCTTCCTTCTTGCCGTGGCCTTCCTCCTTCTTCGGCTCCTCCTTCTTGGCGCCGTGGCCCTCCTCCTTCTTGCCGTGTTCAGCCGCGGGTTCGGCGTGCGCGTCGCCCCCGCCTTCCTCGGCCGAAGAGCCCTCTCCGCCGGCCCGCGCATGGACCGCGGCCTTCTGAAGCTTGGGCACAATCACGTAATTGGTCATGACAAACGCCAGCGCGGGCATGAGCACAATCGTTGCGATCAAGGGGATCAGGGCCTTGATGCCGCCGCCGCCCGCGGCGGCGGGGGCGGCGGGGGCGGCGGGGGGAGCGGGTTTGGCTTCGGACATAGGTCGGGTTAGCTAAGGGTTAGCGTTTCAGATTGACGAGCTCTTGCATGATTTCATCGCTCGTGGTGATGATCCGCGCGTTCGCCTGAAACGATCGCTGGGTGACGATCATGCTCGCGAACTCGTTGGCGAGATCGACGTTCGATAGCTCGAGGGCGCCGGACTCAATGACGCCCAGCCCGTTCGTCCCCGGCGCGCTCGCGCCGCTGGGAGCGGTGCCCGAGGTGAGCGGCCCCGCCGCCGTGAGGCTGGAATACAGATTGTTCCCCTGCTTTGTGAGCGCGTTGGGGTCCGAGAACTTCTGCATCAGAACCTGGCCGCGCGTGAACTCGCTTCCGTCGGACAAACGCACCTGGATCTTTCCGTCCCGATTGATCGAGTAGGAGGAAACCGTCGCCAACGGATCCGAGGTCGGCGGCCGGCCGGTGCCGTCAATAACGATGTCGCCCTCGGTGGTGAGGGCCGCGTCGGTGAAGCCCTGCACGCGGAATCCGCCGTTCGTCACAAGCCGGAAGCTTTGATCGAGCCGGAAATCCCCGGAGCGAGTCGCGAACTGCGCGGCGGCGGCGGGATCTTTCACCATGAAGAAGCCGTCCCCCGAGACCGCCAGGTCCGTTTGGGGACCCGTCCTCGTGATCGCGCCCTGGGTGAACTGGGTCTTGATCCCCGTGGAGATCACGCCCGTGCCCACTTGGATGGGATCCACGTTGCTGACCGTCCCGCTGCCGACGCCCGCGCCCCGATACGTCTGGCTGAACGCGTCGGCGAAGTCCATGCGCGCCGACTTGTAGCCGGTCGTGTTGACGTTCGCGATATTGTTGCCGATGACGTCCATGCGCGCCTGAAACTGCTGCATGCCGCTGACGCCCGAGTAGAGTGAACGAACCATATGTACTGCTGAGTGGGGGTTATTGTAGAGGGGCCGGCCGGATGCTGAGCACATCGCCCAACGCGTACGGCTGGTCATTGACAACGATCCTGGGCTCTCCGTTTTCCATCTCCACGGCGCTGACGACGCCGAGGACCTTTGTGTTGCCATCCTGGGACGACTGCAGTTCCACCGCCCTTCCAATAAGAGCGTTGGCCTGCAACGTGGCTTGATCCGCGCGAAGCTTGTCGATGGACGATGTCATGGTCTTCGATTGCTCGAGGGTCGTGAACTGAGCCATCTGCGCGATGTATTCAGTGTCCTTGAGGGGGCTCATCGGATCCTGATTGGTGAACTGCGTCACCAAGAGCTTCAAAAAATCATTTTGGTCGAGCGTCTTTTGCGGCACGCGCGGATTGGCGTCCGCCGGGGCGTAGATGCTATTGGTGGCCGTGATGGGGCTGATGTCCGCCATAGATTGCGATAAAGTGTTGAGGGTTCGAGCCTCCTCAGGCCCACGTTTCGAGTCTTTGACTCCCCGGCTGAGAATCCCCGGAAGGAGGCGCGACCGAGGCGCCCGCCGCGGATGCCCGCTTCTCCCAAACTCCTGGCCCGGGCCCAAATCCTGGCTCCCACGGGACGACGGGATCCGACGCGGCTCGACGATCGCGGGGGCTGGCGTCGGAGTGACCGTCGCCCGCGTTTCCCGTAAACGTGGAGCTGTCGCTGTCGCCTCTCGAGGATCGGTTGAACGACGTTTGAGCGTCTGACCCGCCGGCGCCCGCGCCGCCGAACCCGATGAAGGAATGCAGAACGCCAGCGACGCCCGTCGGGACGGCCGTCGTTTCCGATGCGCCTCGCGAGACGCCCGCCGTGCCTTGCGGCGACACAGATCCCGCGGCCTGCAGATCGGCAAGGCGAACCCCGTGCTGCGAGAACGCGTGTTGAAGCGACCGCCAGGAAGCTTGATACACGTCGGCTTCCCCGCGCTCAACGCGAACGACGACCTCGACTCCGCCGTCATGATTGCGCAGCTGCACATTCAACTCGGTGCCGGCGTCCGGACGCAAAACCACGGTCATCGAGCCGACGTCCTGATGTCGCACCTCCACAACGCGGTTGAGAATCTCCTGCCGCAGCGCCTCGACTCCGACGAGCGATCGCGCCGAGGAAACCGGTCCTGCGCCATCCATGTTGCCCACGGTGAGGCTTGGGTCCTGAGCGCGCGCGGCGTCGAAGACTCCGCCTCGAGCGTGAACATCAAACCCTGTGGGCGCCGAGTTGGACGGGTCGACAGATGTCTGGCCATCCAAGCGAGCAGGCTGAGTCTCCGACTCGCCGCGCCCTGTCCCGGCGTCGCCTGAGCCGAAGGCGGAAGGCTTTCCCTCCTGGGCAAGACCTGGGTTGGGGTTGTTCACCATTGTCTCCGCTTCAGCAGCGGATGTGCCACCAGCGACTCGCGCGGTGGCCGTCGCCGGAACTGTCGCAATACGTGACAGCGACGCCGGACGCAAAGCGGCGACAAGCCCATCCCATTCCGTGTTCTCAGAGCGGTCACCCCGGCCCTTCGCAGCGTCGACCGCTGTCCTGGTCAGGTCCGCTCGCGACAACGCGCTCGCGGCCAGGGGGCCTTGCGGCGTGTTCCTGAGGTCAGCGATCTTCTCTAACTCTTGAACGGCCGAAGTGTTCCGTGGCGCCTCGGGGCTGTCTGTGGAGCCGGACCTGTTCTCGACGCCAGGCGCGACGGCCGCTTCAGCGTTAGCCGGCGGGTCTTGCCGATCGGAGGCGTCCGACACGGCAGGCTCTGCCGCGTCAGAAGAAACCGATCCAGGCTTCGGCAAAGTCTGCATCGGCCCAACGACCGAATCGGTGATCGTATCGAGCGTGATCCCGGGAGACGTGGCAGGAGCATCGGCGGTCTCGAGCTGTGAAGCATTCGTCCCGTCGGCCGCGAGAGCGAGCAGCGCATCGCCGGCCGTCGCGGCGGGCGTCTCTTCTGAGTCCCTGCTGGGAGTTTTCTCCGGCGCGCGCGTCGCGTCCGTTGCAGATTCACCCGATCGCCGGGCATGCGTTGCTATCCCCTGGCCCGGGCCTCGAGAGCCACCGCGCGAAGTCCGCGGTTCGGAGCCTCCCTCTGCCGAGCTGGGAGCCCCCGATGACCTCCGCGATCCCTGAACCGTTGGCCGCGACCACTTCCCACGGCCTTGGAGCTCCGTGTCGGAGGCTGAACGCGCGATCTCCCCGGCTCTTCTCTCCGGGCTGGGGGCGTTCTCTCCTCCCGCAACGCGATCGCCGGTCTGCGGCCACGCTTGGCCGCTCCACAACTCGGGGGACATCGCAGGCTCAGGCTGCCCCTGGGCCGGAAGCCCTGGCGCCAGACGTCCTTGGAGCTGGGCTTCGAACCCTGGCGAGGAAGCGGCGCGTCCGATCGACTCGCTGGTCGGGATCGACGCCGCCTCGAGAGCGGGCGCGGTCATTCGAATTGCGGGGGTGCTTGCCATAGGTTTTCTTCAGCGGCTGAGGAGGAGGAAAGCGGAGCGGGGCTACTTCGTGGAACCGCCGGGGCTCGGACGGTAGAGCACCAGCCGCAGGCGCTCCGAGAGATCGGCCACGCGCTTGGCGTCGTCAGGCCCCTTCTTGGAGATGAGCTCCAGGATCGGCGCGGTGTCGACCTCCTTCATATGCACCAGGATCTTCATCAACTGCTCGTCGCCCAGGAGGCGCATGACATTCGCGGCGCCCTCCGGAGTCATCGTCGCGTAAAGCTTCGCGAGACGTTTGAGATTCGCGGTTTCCTCCTCTCGCACGCGCGTGACGTTGCGATCAAACTCGGCCTGCAGGCGCTGGACGGTCTGCGTCGCTGTCATGAGCTCCTTCTGGTCGGCCTTGATCCTTGTTTCCAAATCCCGCAGCGACTTCTCCCTCTCCTGCAAGGAGGCTTTCTCGGCGCGAAGCTCGGAGATGATCTGATCGACCTCCGGGTTGTTGAAATCCCAGGACGGACCAGTGAGCACCGGCTCATTGGAATGCCCTTGAGTCTGCTCGCCCTCGGCCTCCGCGGCCTGCACGGGCTGGATTTTAGCGGGATTGAGGAACGCGAGCGTGCATCCCAGGTAAGTCACGCACCCGATCAGACAGATCATCCAACCTGATTGCAGAAACTTCATAGACTATTCAGATGGCGCGCCCTCCGCGTGGCCCGGCGCGCTGTTGACAGAATCGCGATGCAAACTTTTCCCATGCCCCTTCTCCATGAGCAAGCCGCAGGCCATGCTCAGCCGCGAGGCGATCTCATCGAGCTCCTTCTGCTCAGCCTTCAGGGAATCCTGCTGATGGGCCGAAAGCCGGCGAACGCGGATACGCTCCAGAGCGTCCACATCGCGACGCGCGGCAAACACCGCCGACTGGTCCTTGCGGAGGGCTTCCTCGACTCGGACCAGGTCGCGGCGGCGGGACTCCATCCGCAGCTCCAACACCTCCTGCCATCGGTGCTGTTGCTCCCAGTCCCCAGCGACCGTGGATTGCAGCGCCCGGCGGCTCTCCATCAAGCCCGCAAGCTCGAGGCGGCTGGCCTCCCATCGGGCGATGGCTTCCCGCTGCTCGAGCAGCGATCGTCCATACTGCTCCAGGGCGCGCTCGAACGCCGCTCGTCGCAGCGTCGCCAGAGCTTCCAACGAGAATCGAAACCTTTTCATGAGGCGCGAGGCGCGAGGCGCCGATTGGCTCCAGGTGGCGTCGAGGCTGGCGCGCTCATTCGCTCAGGATGCCCTTCAAGCGTTGCCAGGTCTCCTGCCGGAGCGGGGCTTCGTCCACGCTCTGTCGAAGGAATTGCTGCAGCGGCTCTCGAAGACGAATCGCGGCGTCGAGCGCCGGATTGCTGCCGGAGGTGTAGGCCCCAATTTGGATCAGGTCCTGGTTGCGGCGATACAACGCCATGAGATCGCGCGCCCTCGCGACGAGCTGACGCTGCTCCGCGGTGAGCAAATCGGTGGTCAGCCGGCTCACGCTCTCCAGCGCGTCGATCGCAGGATAGTGGTTCGCGGTGGCCAGCTCGCGGCTGAGCACGATGTGGCCGTCCAGGATCGAGCGCGTGGCGTCCGCGATCGGATCGTTGAGATCGTCCGCCTCCACCAACACCGTGAAGAATCCCGTGATCGAGCCCGTTTCGTTCGTGCCCGCCCGCTCGAGAAGCTGAGGGAGCAGCGAGAAGACCGAGGGCGGATACCCGCGGGTGGCCGGGGGCTCTCCGACCGACAAGCCAATCTCGCGTTGAGCCATCGCGAAGCGGGTGACGGAGTCCATCAGCATGAGGACATTCAGTCCCTGATCCCGAAACTGCTCCGCGATCGCCATCGCCAGAAACGCGCCCTTCAGTCGAGTCAGGGCGGGCTCGTTCGACGTGGCCACGACGACCACCGACTTGCGCCGTCCCTCCTCGCTCAAATCGCGCTCAACAAACTCCCGGACCTCGCGTCCCCGCTCGCCGATGAGCGCGATCACGTTCACATCGGCTTCGCCCTGCGCGGCCATCATGCCGAGCAGGGTGGATTTGCCCACGCCGCTCCCGGCGAAGATCCCGAGCCGCTGACCGCGTCCGCAGGGAATCAAGCTGTCGATGGCGCGGATCCGAGTTTCGAAGGGAGCGCGGATCCTCTGCCGCTTGAGGGGGTGCGGCGGGGTTATGCGCAAGGGGAGCGTCCTGTCCGCGGCGATGGGGCCGAGCCCGTCGAGCGGCTGACCGAGCCCGCTCACCACGCGACCCTTCAGTCCGTCTCCCGCGGGAAACTTCAACCCCTCGCTGACGGCGATGACTTCGCTGCCGGGGTGAATCCCGTGAGTCTCGCCCAGGGGCATCAGCAGCAGACGGCTGTTCCGGAAGCCGACAACCTCGGCGAGAGAGGGCTCTGAACAACGGTCCGAGCTGATCCGGCAAACATCGCCGATGGCCGCCGCCGGGCCTTCGCTCTCGATCACCAGCCCGATCACCTGGACGACCCGGCCTCGTCGCTCGACTGATCCTGTTTCGCGGGCGCGGGCCAGGACCTGTTCCATCCGACGGCTGGGCTGGAGCGACGCGGGCACGGGCGTTTCGGGAGGCGTGTTCAGGAGGCGATCGCCTCCTGGAGTTGTCGAACCTTGGTGGATCTTTGGTTGTCCACGACGCCAAACGCGGTCTGCACCACGCACCCGCCCCGCTCAATGCGAGAGTCTTTCACGATGCGAATAGACCGGAGGCCATGGCCATCCTGCGCCTGCTCCCAGCCGATTTGCTCCATCAGCGCGGCGTCCTCGGGGTGAATCTGCACGGTCACCTCGGCGGCCTCCTCGACCTGCGCGAGGGCCTCCTTCACGTTCGCGGCGACAAGCTCGGGCGCGATGGGCATCGAGGACACCAGCTTGGTCGCCAACTCCATCGCCAGATCGACCAGCAACGCTTCGCTCTGCAGGACCACCTGGGTCACCGCGCCCTGGAGGGACTTCAACACTCCGTGCTGCAACGCGGCGAGCTGCGCGCGTTGTTCGATGATCTGCTCCCGAAGCTCCTTCTCCGCCGCCTTGCGTCCTTCTTCGCGCGCCAAGGCCTCTCTCTGTCGCGCGGCGGCTTCCGCGGCGGCCGGCGATGCGGACGGGGACAGTCGCGCGTCCCGCACCGGCGTGGATATGCTGAGTCGGTGAAATCGCATGATGGAACGCGGTCGGCTCTACGCGGTTGCTTCTCGTCCGATGTTGATCTCGCCTTCGGACTCGAGACGTCGGACCACTTCGATGATCTTCATCTGAGCCGCCTCAATATCGCGCAGCTTCAGCGGTCCCATCAGTCCCATTTCCTCGGAAACCGTCTCGGCGGCGCGCTTGGAGATCGCGCCCAGGAGCGCTCCCTTGAGTCCATCGCTGGCCGACTTGAGCGCCACGGCGAGCTCGCGAAGATCGACCTCGCGGAGGATGCGCTGGAGCCCCGCGGGCTCTATCGCGCTGAGATCCTCGAAGGTGAACATCTTCTGCTGGATCATCGAGACAAGCTCGGGGTTCCGCTCCTCGATCGCCACCAGGAGGGACTTGCTGTTGCTCTTATCGAGAGCGTTGAGAATCGCGGCCGCGGCCTTGAGCCCGCCCGTTTGGTTCAGCGCGCGGGTTTGCCTGACGCCGGTCTTGAGGCTGAGGATCGACACGAGCTTCTCGACGGCCTCTATGGGCGTCGGAACGAGGATCGCCAGGCGCTCGATGACCTGGTCGCGAACCTCGGTCCGGATCATGGCGAGAGCCTGGGCGGCCTTTTCCGGCGGCAGATAGCTGAGGATCAGGGCCACGGTCTGCGGCTGCTCATTCTTGATCAGGTTGGCGATTTGCCGGGGATCCATGTCGACGATCTCCTGCATCGCCGCGACCGGCGTTCTCGTGGGAGCGACGCGCGTGACGATGTTGTTCGCCTTGAAGATCCCGACGGCCTTCTCCAGGGCCGCCGTCGTGAAATCGAGCCCCACTCTGACCGCCGTGCTGGCTTCCAACGCCACATCGGAGAACTCTTGCAGAATGGCCTCCTGGGTGGGCTGGTCCATCAGGCCGATCTTCGCCATCTCGACGGAAACCGCCTCCATTTCCACCGGGCCCATCCCTCTGAGGACGCTCGCGGCGCCTTCCTGCCCGAGCAGGATCATCAGGCAGGCGAGCTTTTGGTGAAAAGTCATCCCCTCCACCGGGTTGCTCGAAGAATCCTGGCTTTCAGCGGCGTTGGCCATGGGGTGTTACTCCGCGGGTTTGTTGCGATTGATCCAGTTCCGCAGGGCGAGGTTCATGTTCTCTGGATTCTCCTTCATCAGCTGGTTGAGCACCCCCACGGTCACGACGTCGGGCTTGCGCTGGCGTCCGGGCCAGCCTTCAGGGCCGGCGCCAGGCGTCGTCTCGTCGAACGGCGATCCCACGGGGATGTCGTCGACGGAGGTCTTCTTGAGCATCTTGAAGAAGGTCACGAACGCGAAGAGCGCGATGGCGGGGTAGCCCAGGTTCCTGAGCACGGTGAAGATCGTCTGCTTCAACTCCTCCTTCTGGAGCTGCTTGTTCAGCTCGACGGCGTACTGCTCGTTGAAGGCCATCTCCTCCAGGTTGAGTTCGTCCTTGCGCGGCCCATTCGCGTCAAGCTGGATGCCGAGCGTGCTCTGCACGATTCGCTTGAGCTTCTCGAGCTCCTCGGGAGTCCGGGGAACAGGCTTGCGGCTGGCGCCTTCGCCCTCGTAGCGGAGATTGACCGTGATCGCGGCGGAGATCCGCTTCAAGGCGCCGGGCGGCTGCACGACGCTCGTGGTGACCTTCGTCACGCCGTAGGTTTTCGTGGTGGTCTTCTCGGACATCTTCGAGGTGTTCGCGGGCGCGGAGGCGGCGGGCGAATTGGTGTCGTTGATCGCGTTGCTCGACACGCCCGGGGCTCCGCCGCCGTTTTTCGCGTTTTCGGTGTCGTTCTTCTTGTCGCGGGTTTCCTCCTTCAGCGTCACCTGCCCTTCAGGATCGAACTTCTCGTCGTCCTTCTTGCCGCTGTCAAAGCTCAGTTCCGCCGCCACGCGAACCACCGCCTGGCCCGGGCCCAGGACCTTCTCCAGCATCGTCTCGGCGCTCTTCGCCAGATACTGCTCGTACTGCTTGCGGATATTGAACTGCGTGGTGGTCATGCCGCCCATGGAATCCGCGTCGCTATCGGCGACCAGCGTGTTGCCGCGGCTGTCCATGACGGCGACCTGGCTGGCCTGCAATCCCTCCACCGCGTTGGCCACAAGGTAACGAATCGAGTTGACGGAGGCGGTGGGCAGAGGCCCGTTCCCGCGGGTGCGAACAAGAACCGACGCCGTCGGCTTCTTCTGCGCCTCAAGGAGAAGACGGTTTTCGGGGATGACGACAAACACCCGCGCGCTCTCGATGCCATCCATTTGCACCACCGTCCGGGCGAGCTCTGTCTGAACAGCCCGGACGTAATTGGCGCGCTGGAGAAAATCCGAAATGCCGAAGTTGGACTTGTCGAAGAGCTCGTAGCCCATCCCCTCGCCTCGAGGCAGGCCGCGCTCAATGAGCTTCATCCGAAGAAAGTGGATGCGGTCGATGGGCACCTGGATCTGCCCTCCCGCGACCCTGTAAGGCACTTTGAGCTCGTCCAGAACCGCGACCACCTTGGAAGCCTCCGTGTCGTCGAGGCGTCCGTAGAGAAGCCCGTAATCGGTCCGAGTGGACCACCATGCGAGCGACATCGCCGCGGCGATCACCACGCACGCGCCGAGCACGAGGCTGATCTTCTGGTTCAGTCCGATCTGCTTCCAGATCCCGACGAGCTGGGCCGCGAGCCGTTGTAGTTGATCTTTCATCCCCTGGGGTTATCCGCGTCAGACCTGCATGCGCATCAGCTCCTGATAGGACTCCAGAAGCTTGTTGCGCACCTCCACCATCAGTTGAAACGACAGCGAGGCCTCCTCTCCGGCAATCACGGCCTCGTGCAACGGAATCCCCTGGCCCGACAGCACGCCGCTCATGGCGTCGCCCGCCGCGGCCTGCTTCGCGGACACCTCCCGCACCATCTGCGTGAGGACGTTGGCGAACTCCGAGCCGGGGGCGGAGAAATCGGCGCCAAGGCCGCCCGCGGCGGATGAGGAATCGACGCGATTCGGCTGCGCTTCGAGGGCGGCCGCCAGTTTTTCGAACTGCGCCGCGGACACGCCGCCTGGTCCCGACGCGGCGCGCGCGCCGGCGGTCGACCCGGCCGCGGATAGCATCTGGCTGATGTCCGGCGACGCGGCGAGGCGAATGGGTGAGATGCTGCTCATCCGGCGATGCGTTCAGTCTGGGGCCACGTCACTGGAATCAAACCCGCTTGCCGATGGACAACGTTTGCATCGCCATGGTGCGCGCGCTCTTGGCGACGGCCAGATTGGCCTCGTAGGCGCGCTGAGACAGGATGAGATCGGTCATTTCCCGGTGGACGTTGATGTCGGGAGTCTCGATCATCTTCCCCGGATTGGACGGATCGGGCGAGAGGCGCGGCGGACGCGAATCCGCGGCCACCCTGACTCCCACTTCCGCCCCGCCGGCTCCCAGGCCTTCGGCGTTCCCTGCCCCCTGGGGCAGGAGGGATTCGAAAAGCACTTCCTGTCGCTGATAGATATGGCCGTCCGCCCCGCGGGTGGTCATCGCGTTCGCGATGTTCTGGGCGATGACATCGGTGCGGATGCGTTCCGCGTTGAGCGCGGACGCGGTGGATTGAATTCCGGGCAACAGATCAATCATACGTCAAAGGTCAAAAGATCGCGTCACCCTCTTCCGGTGATCGCGAGTCGGAGCTGCAAAAGATTTCCAGTCACGAGCTGGGTCTCCAGGGAGTGATCCACCGAGTTTTTCATCAAGCTGACCAGCTCCTTTTCCAAAACGACATTGTTCCCATCCAGGCGGCCCGCCAGATTGCTGGTGTCCTCTTCGAACTGCGGAGCGAGGCTCTGGAGCGAGGCAAGATCGTTGGATTTCAAGGCCTCCTGGAGCTGGGCGCTGAACGCGGGGCTCACCTGGATCCGATGATAGTCCGGGGTCTCGACGTTCGCCACGTTCGCGGCGATCGCCACCCTCTCCATCGCGGTGCCGGACATCATCCGCTTCGCGGCAAGGTAGTCGGGCTGCTGGAACAAGGCGTCAATCATAACTCGAATCGATCGGGACGCTTCAGCAGCGCATATGCCACGGGTTCGCGTTCGCAATTCCCCAGCAAACCCGCGTGACGATCTCAGGTCTGGGCAAATTCGACAGCCGCGCCGGACGACAATCTGGGCAATGCCCGCCCCTCGGGCAAATTCGGCCGGACGCCGCGCTCGCGCGATCGCAGATGGAGTATTTAGCAGCTTGCCCGGATGCCGATTCAGGGGTGTGCTCCGCGCGAGGCAATCGCTTCGTCTGTCGCGGGGAGCAGCGTCGTTTCGAGTCGAAACATTGCCAAAAACCGAAGCGTAGGGTAATTGAGGCATATGCATGGCCGCTGGATCTTTGGATTAGGACTCTCTTGGCTCACCGCGCTCGCCGTCTCCGCCGCGGGCCCGGATGAAGACTATGTGCGGATCTACAAGACCATCATGGACGCGGACGCCATGAAGGAGAACGGCCAGAGAGAGGAAGCCGCCAAGCTCTACGAATCCGCCAAGGACGGACTCCACCAGCTGCAGATCGCTCACCCCGCCTGGAACGAGCGCCTTGTCGTCTTTCGGATCAATTACATCGCCGGCCAGCTGAAAACAGTGCGCCTCGTCCCGCCCGCGACGCCCGCCGCGGGACTCGTCCCCGGGACCCCGCCGCCGGATCCGAACGCGAGCGTCGAGGCCCAGCTCCGCGAGCTCCGCGAGGAGAACCAGAATCTTAGGTCCAGCGCCCAACGCCTGGAGGCGAAGCTCCGTGAAGCGCTGTCCAGCCAGCCCGCCGCCCCCGACATCCGCGAGGTCGAGAAGATGCAAAATCAGATGCGCGATCTCAGCAAGGAGAACGATCTCCTGAAAGTGAGCATCACCCATCAACCCATTCCCCCGCCGCGGATCATCACCAACACCGTGGTTCGGACCGTCACCAACTCCGTTCTCCCCGCCACTGTCACGAACACGATCGTGAGCGTTGTGACGAACCGCGTGACGATCGAACCGGCCGAACTGGCCGATCTGCGCAAAGGCCTCACCAACCAAGTCACGCTGGTCAGCGCGCTGAAAGCCGAGAATGATCTCCTGAAGAAAGAGCTCGCCCAGGCCAAGCCCGCGCCGCCGACCGCCGTCCCGCCCAGGGTTGATCCCGAGCTCGAGAAGCAGCTCAAGGCCGCGATCCAGGAGCTCAAGAACACACAAGCCGCGAATCAGGAGCTGATCCAGAAGCAAACCGGACTGGAGAAACTGCTCACCGACGCCCAGTCCGCGGTGGTCGCTCAAGAGGCGAAGCTGAAGCGATTCGACGAGATCGAGCAGGAGTTGAAGCAAAGCAAGACCGATAACACGCGCTTGACGGAACAGAAAAAAGCCCTGGAGCAGAAGCCGCCCGCTCCGCCGGCGGCGCCAACGGTGGACGGCGAAACCTCCCGCCGACTCGTCCGCCTCGAACGCGATCTGATCGAAAGCCAGTCCGAGATTCGTCTCCTCACCCGGCAAAAGGCCGATCTGGAGCAGCGCCTCACCGAGACGCGCGCGGCGGCGGCCCAGCAAGCCTCGACCGGAAACGGACCCGCCTTGCAAATCACCCCCGGCGCGGGAGGAGAAGCGGCCTCCACGGAGATTCACCGGCAGCTGAAGCAAGCCGCCTGGGAGGTCTTGAATCTTCAAGCCAAGAACAACGAGCTCTCGCAAAAGCAGTCTGACATGGCGCAGCTGCTCGCGAAGGCGAGTTCGTCCAAGGGCACATTCGACTCGATCGACGCGGATCGCCTCCGCCGGCTGGAGCAGATGAACAAGGAGCTGTCCGACACCAAGCAGGCCGCGCTTCGACTCGAGCAGGAAAACCAGGAGATGGGGCGGCAGCTCGCCGACGCCCGCCAGGCCACATCGAAAAACCCCAAGGACGACGCGCTGCGCAAGCAACTCGCGGACGCTCAAGCGCTGCTCAAGCAATCGGAAGGCACCAATCGGGATTTAAACAAACGATCGGCTGAGCTCGAAAAGCAGATCGCCGACCTGCGCGCGCTCGCGACCAACCCGTCGACCGAACCCGTGGATCCGGCGAAGGCCGAGCGCCTCCGCAAGGATCTCGCGCTCGCGCGCGAAACCGCCCGCCAATTGCAGGAGGAGAATCGAGGTTTGGAGAAGAAGCTCAGCCTCGCCGACCAGGGATCCCGCGGCTCAGGCAAGGGAACTTCCAAGGTCACGGAGCGCGAGCTGGCGCTTCTGCGAAGCCGACTCGAAGCCATGGAAGCCAAAGCTGTCCCATACACCGAGCAGGAGCTCGCTCTTTTCAGCCGGCTCGAGGTCAACATCGCCACGCCGCCGGGTGAAACGGCCGCCAACACGGTTCCCAAGGCCGGCGGGCAGGACGCCAGCCCTATCAGCCCGGAGGCTCTGATGGAGGCGCGAAAGGACTTCGACGCGGGCAATTTCGCCGAAGCCGAGAGGAAGTTTGAAAAGCTCGTGAAGAGCGACGAGCGGAATCTTTTCGCCCTCGCCCATCTCGCGGCAAGTCAGTTTGAACAACAGAAGCTCGTGGAGGCGGAGAAGAGCACGCAACGCGCCTTGGCGGTCAACGCCGAGGATCCCCCCGCCCTGTATATGCTGGGCATTATCCGGCTCCGGCAGGACAAGATCGACGACGCGCTGGACGCGCTGAGCCGATCGGCGAAAGGAAGTCCGCAGAACGCGGTCACGCAGAATTCTCTCGGCGTCGCGCTGAGCCAGAAAGGCATGCGGGAGTCCGCGGAGACGGCGTTTCGCAAAGCGTTGCAGATCCGACCCGACTTCCCGGACGCGCACTACAATCTCGCCGTGGAGTACATCCTCCAGCAGCCGCCCTCCCACAAGCTCGCGCAGTGGCACTATCAGAAGGCCACGGCCGCGGGCCATCCGAGGAACGCCGAGCTGGAAAAGAGGCTCGAAGCCGCGACAACGGCCGCGGCCCTGCCCAAGTGATCATCCCGCGGCGCTAGCCCGATGAAGCAGGCCTTCCATCAGGTCGTCGTCCCCACGCAAGGTCGCGGATTCTACGACATCACGGATAGCGTGTCGCGCCATCTCGCCGCCTCGCTTCTCACGCAAGGGCTCGCCACGCTTCATCTGCAACACACATCCGCGTCGCTGCTCATCCAGGAGAACGCGGATCCCAACGTGCGCGGCGACTTCGACCGGTTCTTCGCGGCGCTGGTCCCGGACGGCGATCCCATGTTCCTCCACACCGAGGAAGGCGACGACGACATGTCGGCGCACATCCGGACGGCGCTGACGGCCGTGAATCTGTCCATTCCCTTTGATCAAGGGCGTCTTTGCCTGGGAACCTGGCAAGGGATCTACGTGTGGGAACACAGGGCGCGTCCGCACACGAGGAAGGTTGCGCTCCACCTTCTGGGCGAATGACTCCCCGCAGCGCCCGAAACATTCTCCGCGCTCAACCCATCCCCAACCTCAACACCCACCCTCATGCCTGACTGGCTCGCCGTGATACTTCTGGGAATCATCGAAGGGCTCACCGAGTTCCTGCCCGTTTCCTCCACCGGACATCTCTTGCTTGCGGAGCAATGGCTCAACATTTCGAAGACCGAGCTGTTCAACACGGTGATCCAATGCGGAGCGCTCATGGCGGTGCTGGCCGTGTTCTGGAGCCGCGTGAACAGTCTCGCTCTGGGATGGAGGGAGGCGAACGCGCAGAAGTATCTCATTCACCTTGCGGTGGCGTTTGGCATCACGGGCGTCGGCGGGCTGCTTCTCAAGAAGGTCCTGCATTGGAAGCTGCCGCACACGCCTTTTCCGGTTGCGATCGCGACCCTGGCGGGAGGATTTGTGATTCTGGCGATCGAGCGTTGGGTGAAAGGACGCCCCGGGATCGCGGAGATCACGATAAGGACCGCGGTGATCGTGGGATTCGCGCAGCTGCTTGCCGCGGCGTTCCCGGGGACCTCGCGCTCGGGGGCCTGCATCCTGTTTGCGCTGTTGGCCGGGACGGCCCGGCCAGCGGCGACCGAGTTCTCATTCCTGGTCGGCATCCCCACGATGATCGCCGCCAGTGGATTGGAGATCGTTTCGAGCCTGAAGAGCGGCGAGCGTATCCCAGGATCCGACTGGGGCATGGTGGCCCTCGGCTCCGCCGCGGCGGCGGTCACGGCGTTCCTGGTCGTCCGATGGCTGCTGCGCTTCGTCCAGACGCACACGTTCGTGGCGTTCGGCTGGTATCGCATCGCGCTCGGCGCCGTGATCCTTTGGCTGGCGCGCGGCCATTGAGCCCCTGAACGGGGATGGGATGCTGACGATGTCTCTGGGGTTCGCTCGCGCGCTGCCGCGTCACAAGCCCCCAAATCAGCCCGGCCCGGATCGGGGCTGCACCCGCGGCAAGGGAGGGGCTTCCATTAACCCGGTGAAAACCTTTCGCTGTGCTTTCTCCTCGGGGAGATGATGCGCTCTCACGAGACGCGGGAACTCGAACAGCAATCGGTCGCGCGCCCACAGCATCACCACAACGCTCTTGATGATCACGAACACGGGGCCGAGATAGAAGCAAAGCCCGTAAAGCGCCAAAGGGAGGAGCTGAACCCAGACCACCGTGAGCATCGTCGCGGTGGCCCGCTTGCGCTGGACGAGACCCTGATAGAGCCCCATCCAACTCGCGCCCCAGAGGTCTATATGCAGGCCGTACAGGACGAAAAGCGCGACGCAACTGATAAAGACCGCCTCGCTCGCGTCCCCCGGAATCGCGAGAACCCATCGAAAGGCGAACACCCCCACCGCGAGGAACTCGGCCACAGCGAACACTGCGGCCGTTGCCGCGCAATAGCGGGCGGTCCCCCGGCCCATCCCGAGCACGACCTCGTGCATGGACATCGGAGCGATGAGCAGAAGCTCGATGAATCCCGTGGAGCGCAGCGTCGCGCCGACGCTGACCGCGTTGAGTCCCTGCCAGAGGTTGATCATGGAGTGCGTGATGAGGGCCGTGACGCAGAGCGCGACCAGAACCGTGGAGTCGGCCGGGGCGAGACAGGCGGTGAGCAGCCATATCGCGGCGATGCCGCACGCCACCCGCGGAAAAAGCCGAAGCCGCCATGATTGGCTGGTGGCCAGCCAGCCCATCGGATCGGCCTCCACCTGCTCCGGAAGCCAGCGCGACGCCCGGCGCGCGATCGTCCTCTGAAGCTCCGGGGCACGCTCTCCGCTCCGATCCCAGAAACGCGGCAGAGCCCTGCAGGCGATGGCCAGCAGCCCGATGCCGATGAGGAACGAAACCGCGACGGCCCTCCAATAGAAAGCCGGGGTCGCATCGTAAACGTCGGCGTTCAGCCCGAGCAACATTCCCGTGGGACCGAACCAGCGCAGCCCGAGATCAGTCCCCGAAGCGGCCAAACCCAGGTCCATCAGCGGCAGGAGAACCGTAGAAAGCAGGAGAATGCCTGTCGATCGGGCGTAGGCCACGATCATCGTTTCCGACACGACCGATATGGCCGTGCCGATCGCCAGCGAGAAGAAGAGGCCGACAAACAACGCGATGACCAGCCTCCAGAACTCCCCTGCCGTGACCCCTCCGAGGAGAAGCGGAACCCCGAGCGCCGGAACGACCGCCATGAGCGAGAACAGGCTGTTCAGGGAGACGCCCGCCTGCTTGCCCAGCACGATCTCCTCGGATCGGAGATCCGTGAGAAACAGCAGCCCAAGCGTGCCCTCGCGCTTCTCCTCGCTGATCGAGTCAGAGGTCACACGAATGCCTTCCAGCAGGCAGAGGCCGAAGCTCGTCCATCCGAGAATATAGAACAAATCGCTGCCCGCGCCGGACGGGCTGGAGTTCCATGAGGCGACGATGAGGCAGAAAATCGCCGCGACAGCGCTGACCGCGGCGACGATGAAGCGCGAGACATAGGTGCGGGACTGCCGCGCCCGCACTCGGAGCTCTCGTTGAATGATGGGTTGCAACCTCGATCCTTCCTACGGACGGGGTTTCGCCGGAGCGCCCGCGCTGATCTGCGCGTAATCGCGGATCGGAAGATGGAGGCGTTGCCTTGCCCAGGCGAGAACGACGGCATCCCAAGCCAGGCATACTACCACCCATCCGCCGAGGCTCATCGCCTCCGACCACCAAAAGCTCCCATACACATTACGAAGCAAGGAGAACACAATCACGCTCCCGACCAAGGAGCAAAACGCATAGAGCAGCCACGGAACGATCAGGATAAAAAGGATGGATTTCGCGACGATCCCATTCTCCGTGGCGGAGACCGTGGCCTGGGCGATCGAGAAATAGGCAATGGTGACGACGTCCGCAATCGCTACCACGATCCACGCGAGAATCACAACGGGCTCCGTCCCGGGCCAATAATGACGATGGAGGAACCAGAAGATCGCAAGAATCAAGCCGGCCACGTAGGAAACCACGATCGGCGCCCTGAACTGCCGCTTCAGCGCGGCAATCTGTCCTGCGACGAGTTCAGCGCCCTGAAGCGGGGTCACCGACAGCAACTCCAACGCGCCGGATTGGCGATCCGACGCGATGGCATGCGGCGCTTCCATGGCAACCCACAGTTTGATCGTGAGGGTGGCAAGCACGATGATAAAGAGGAGCGAGGCCGGATTGGCGAAGTAGGCCGGTCGGTACCAGCAGCCAAACCCGTAGATTACCCAAATAAAGCCGAGGACCAACCACACGGTCCACGGCTTCCGCACTGGCAGAGCGCAGCGCCACAGATAGGCGTTCTCGCCGAGAAGTTCCCGACGCGCCTTCTCGCGGTAGCTTTTTCCGCCCTTCCACGGGTCAAATAACCCCCACCGCCAGCCGCGAGGTTTCTCTGGAACACGCAAACTCCGGACAAGGCGAAGGCACGACAACCCCAGGAGCCCCCAACTCATGCCGTGAACAACGACCAAGCTGGCAAGGAAACCCTCAGACCATCCGTTGCTACCCGAACCTTTGAGAGCCAGGAAGCAGGGATAACCCGGGCAGCCCAACAGAGAGGCCTCCCAGAGTTGATCGAGGCGCCAGAAATCTTGAATCAGGCCCCCAAACACCGGCAGCCCACAAACCATGATCATCACGATCAACAAGCCCGTCGAGAAAGCCTTGTTCGCCTCACGATAGCAAGAGGAGGCGAGCATCCCCGCCGCCAGGGAGAAGTAGAGAAGATTCAGCGCGGCGAGGGCGACCGCGCACAAATCCCACAAGGTGACGCCTCCGCCGAGGAGGCTTATGGCGAGGACCGGCACGATCGCAAGCAAGCCGAGGAAGATGCGAAAGGAGGAGGCGACCAGCTTGCCGGCGAGGACATCGACAGGGCCCAGTTCGGTCAGGAAGAGCAACCCCATGGTTCCTTCCCGATGCTCGCGGCTCAGGCAGTCCGAGGTCGCAACAAAGCCTCCCAATCCAGCAACGACAAACATCAGGGCGCTCAGCATCCGAAAGAGCCACTCGCCCAGTTGCTGGGGGCCGGTGAACTCGGGGAAAAAAAACACGAGCCCAGCCAAGGCGAGCACGGCGAACAGAGCGGGGAGCACGCGGCCGCGCCAAGCCCAGGGCAGCCGCGCCGCCACGCGCATCTCCCGCTCAACTACGGTCCAGGCCACCATCTACTGGGTTTCTCCTCTCGTCACTTTCATGAACACCTCCTCGAGGCCCACTTCGATCTCGCGCAGGCCGGTGAGACGAATCCCCGCGCCCACCAGCTTTGACGACACCGCGCTGATGTCCGGCGTCTCCCCGCCCAGGCGAACAACGAACACGCCCTCCACGTCCGGCTGGGGCGTCACCTCGATGGCTTCAGGCAGGGAGCGACACAGCTCCATGGCTCGATCCAACCCGTCCGCCACCGCGACGCGCACGCCGACGCCGTTCTCCAACTGCCCGCGAATACCCTGGGTGGGCCCGGTGTAGATCAACTTCCCGCGCTCGATGATCGCGACGCGATTGCAGAGGTTTTGCAGCTCGCTCAGGATGTGGGATGAGATGATGATGGTTTTTCCCATGCGCTGAAGCTCCTGGAGAATCGCCATGACCTCAATGCGGGCCCGTGGATCCAGTCCGCTGGCCGGCTCGTCGAGGAGCAGGAGCTGCGGATCATGGATCAGGACGCGCGCGAGCCCGAGACGCTGCTGCATGCCGCGGCTGAGCGCGCCGATCAGCGCTCCCTTCTTCTCGCTCAACCCCACGAGCTCCAGGACATCCGAGACGGTCCGCTCGCGTTTGGCTGAGGAGATGCGATAACAGGCGCCGAAAAAGTCCAGGTACTCCGTCACCTCCATCTCCTTGTACACGCCGAAGAAATCGGGCATGTAGCCGATCAGCCGTCGCACATCGTTCACCTGCGCCACCACATCGTGTCCCAGGACGAACGCGCGTCCCGCGGATGGCGTCAGGA
This sequence comes from Verrucomicrobiota bacterium, assembly GCA_016199985.1. Classification (GTDB taxonomy): domain Bacteria; phylum Verrucomicrobiota; class Verrucomicrobiia; order Limisphaerales; family UBA11320; genus UBA11320. Next base: position 66,648 of record JACQFQ010000056.1, read on the forward strand.
ATGTGGCGAGGATGCGCAGCGTGGTCGTCTTCCCCGCCCCGTTGGATCCAATGAAACCGAACAGATCGCCGCGGTTGACGGTGAGATCGAGAGCGCTGAGGGCGTTCATCGCGCCATAGGCGCGGCTGAGTCCCTCGGTTCGGACGGCGGGAACCGCTGGAGGGGTGGCGACGGGATTGTTCATAGGTTTTCTGCGCGTTAACGCGGAGGCTCCTGGGATCGGACGATGGGGATCACGGCGCGGATCACTGTGTCGACATGGCCTCTGCTGCGGGCGAATCTCGCAAACTGAGGCAGCACGGCCTTGCCAGGAATCGCCCCCAGCAGGACACAATCCAGCTGCTCTTCAAACCGGTTGAGATCCATCCCCTCGATCACTTGAAATCGGGAGAATGAGCCTTGGTCATCCACCGCTCCCATCCGCGAAGGAAAGGAGGCGCAGAAGAGAGAATCGATCAGCGACGCCTGCAAACCAGGATGAGCGCCGTCGCCCATGCTGAAGGTTCTTCTGCGAACGTTCGCGCTGCGTTCCACGCCGGGAGCATGGGTCTTCATCCACGGGTTGAGCGCCGTGCTGGTCAGTCGCCGGTCCCGATCGATCCGGCTCTCGGAAACTCCGGGAGGAATGGGGGCCAGCAAGTAGACTCCCTCCTTGTACACCAGGTAGGCAGGCTCGATGCGATCCGCGAACGGGTTGTCAAATCGCGCCATCAGATCGCCGCGGCCCTGATCCTCGACGATCACGCGCAGGACGCGCGCATTGGTGAGATAGCCATCGTTCACAAACATCTGGCTGGTCCAAACGGCGACCTGCGCGCTCGCTGAGTAAACCATCCCGGTCTGGGAGGACACGGTGCGATAGTTCCGAAAGCCGCCTCGTTCGTTCGCCTCAAATCGGAACGCGGCCACTCCCTCGTCCGCCCCGAATCGAAACGCGCTGTTCGCGGGCGAGTAAACGGCGCCAAAATGGCGGGTCCGCGCCGCTGCCCCAGACGCGGGGTTGACGAGATCTATCATCTGCAGCTCGTTCCATTCGGTCACTCCGGATCGAAGCTGGCTCCCAATCCAGTAGATCAACAGGGAAAAGAACACGACATAGCACGGGAACGTGATCCACGTGAGCATCTCGCGTCGGAGCTTCTTGAGCCACCAACGATCGATGGGGCCGATGACCGCGAGATACGCGATCAAGAGGATCAGCAGCCAGCCCACGGGCAGCTTGCGGATCTGCTGGCTGTCGACATGAATTCCGAACACCGAATCGGTCGTATGCGAGGTGTAGCCGCCGCGGAATCCAGGGAGCCAGTCCTTCCCGCCGCACAAGGCGGCCCACAACCACGGGCGATGCGTCCAACTGAGGAAGGGTTCCCGTTCCGGGTTGAAGGCGAGCAGGATCACATCGCCCCATCCTTGTCGCCTCGAGACCACCATCGGTCCGCCCGGCGCTTCGAGGAGCGCTTTGGCGTCGCGGCGCAATTTCAGGTCCCACACAGGAATCGCGGCGCTCCCAAAGGCCTCCTCCTCCGCGGCGCCGCCGATGGCCTCGAAAGCGCCGGGCTTCAATCCGAACGGCGTCTGGTCGCCTGGATCCTGCCATCCCTTCAGCGCATATCGGTGCAACTCGCCGCCGACAACGCGGGCATCGCCGCGCTCCGGAAGCGCGGGCAGCAGGGCGCGAAGCCAGGAAAGCCCGCTGAGATCCGCGGCCTGCTGAACACAGACCAAGAGACGACCGCCCTGCTCCACCCATCGAGCGATGGCCTCCGCTTGCGCCGGCTTCAGCTCCAACGCCTGCCCCGTGTTGATATAGAGGACCCGAAGGCCTTCCAGGGCGAGAGGATTGTCGGGGAGGAGATGCGGGAGTATGCGAGCCGAGGCCGCGTGCTTTTGCATGCGCGTTCCCTCGATGAGCGGCGGCAGGATCGCTGCGCCCGCCAAGGATCCCGAAACGGAGCCCACCAACAATCCACCCCAGGGAACGCGGCCTTTGAGGCTTTGCGTGGCGGTGGCGACCGTTCGTCCGCGCGAGTCCTTCAGGAACGCCTCCCAGTCGGCCGCGAAAGGCGCGGAACGAAAGTCGGGAAGAGTGACGCGCTTGAGGGTTCCCGTCGGAAGTTCCAGGGTCATGGACCGACGAAGCCCCCCTTGGAACCCGCGCTCCACGATCTCGATCGTCCCCATGAAGCTGGGTCCATCGTTCTGGACCTCGATCGTCACCGGAAACCAAGCGCCTTGCGGCACATGGCCGTCAAAGCCCACGAAGAGATCGAAGCGGACGTCGCCCGACGCGCGGCAGCAGGCGAAGAGGGCGGAGAGGAGAACCGCTTTCCATTGGATGCGGCGAAGAATCATCCACTGGGTTGGACCAGGATTGGCAAAACTCCTCACGAGCGAGCGAGGGATTGGATGGGGTTCCACCCATCCTGTGCGTTCATTTGCGGTGCGGCGGCCTGGCGGATTTCGATTCAAAGGATGTGCGTCCTCTCGGTTCGTGCTGCGCTCTGCGGGCACGTTATAGGACCCTTGCCCCGCGCCTAGCAATCGCCAAAGCGAACCGACACTGAACCCATCAACGCAACGCAGCCTGCGGGGATCCTCGGCCCAGCGAGGGCATTCCTTCGTGGGACGCGCGGGCCGAAGGACTCAGCGACTCCCAAGGTTCATCGCCGAAGCCCATCGCCCGCTGACGCTCACAACCGCGCCGGACGCCCGAGGGCGCCCTGTCAGGTCTCGACCATCTTGATCGCGCGGTTTTGCTGGGCGCGTTTGCGCTGATTCTCGTCGAGAAGCTTCTTGCGCAGCCGAAGATTGTGCGGCGTGGCTTCGACGTACTCGTCGGAGCCGATGTACTCGAGCGAGCGCTCGAGGCTGAGCAGCAGCGGGGCGTTCAACTGGATACCCTTGCCATCGCCCTGGGACCGCATGTTCGTCAGCTTTTTGCCCTTGCAGGGATTGACGGGGATGTCGTTCTCGCGGGCGTTTTCGCCGACGATCATTCCTTCATAGATCTGGTCGCCCGGCACGACCATGAGCCGGCCGCGCTCCTGCACCATGTTGAGCGCGTAGGCGGTGGCCTCGCCGCTTTCCATGGAGACCAGCGAGCCGTTCTTGCGCGCCGCGATCTCGCCGCGGTCGGGGCCGTACTCATGGAAGAGATGACTCATGACGCCAAGCCCGCGGCTCAGATTGACAAGATCGGTTTCGAATCCGATGAGGCCGCGGGTGGGGATAAAGGCTTCGATGCTGACGTCCTCGCCGTGGTGGCTCATCGCGGTGATCTCCGATTTGCGGCCCGCGAGGTTCTCCATCACGGCCCCCATCGCGAACTGCGGCACCTCCAGAAACAGGCGCTCGATCGGCTCGAGGAGGCTTCCATCCTCGGCCCTCCGGTACAGAACCTCCGGACGACTGACGAGCACCTCGTAGCCCTCGCGACGCATCTGCTCCACGAGGATGGCGATCTGCATTTCACCGCGGCCCGCGACCTCGAACACCTTGGGATCGGCGGTCTGCTTGATGCGGATCGCCACGTTCGTCCTGATCTCCTTCACCAACCGCTCCCATATATGCCGCGCCGTGACCAGCTTGCCGTCCATGCCCGCGAGCGGTCCGTCGTTGACGGCGAACTCCATTTGGATCGTCGGCGGGTCGATGGGCTTGCACGCGAGGGCGGGCTTGGTGTCGGAGTCGGTCAGGGTTTCGCCGATGAACACATCCTCGAACCCCGTCACGCCGACGATGTCGCCGGCGTGGGCCTCGGCGATCTCGATTCGCTTCATGCCCTCGAAGTGGTAGATCGCGGTGATCTTGCTCTTCGTCCGGGTGCCGTTGCCATGGATGCAAACCGACGCGTCCCCCACCTTCAGCTTGCCTGTGTGAATCTTTCCGAAGGCGATCCGGCCGAGATAATCGCTGTAGTCGAGGTTGGCGACGAGGAGCTGGAATCCCTCGCCGGCATGCGCGCGCGGAGGCGGAATGTGTTTCACGATCGAGTCGAAGAGCGGCTCCATCGTTCCGCTCGCGTGGCTCAAATCCTCCTTCGCGTAGCCGCCCTTGGCGCTCGCGTAGATGTAGGGGAAGTCGAGCTGTTCATCGGTCGCGTTGAGGCTCATGAACAACTCGAAGACCAGGTCCAGCACCTTCTTGGGCGAGGCGTTCTCACGATCGATCTTGTTGATGACGACAATCGGCTTCGCCCCGGCCTCCAGCGCCTTGCGGAGCACGAACCGCGTTTGCGCCTGCGGCCCGTCCGCGGCGTCGACCACCAGCAACACACCGTCAATCATGTTCATGATCCGCTCGACCTCGCCGCCAAAGTCGGCGTGGCCCGGAGTGTCCACGATGTTGATGTGATAGTTCTTGTACTTGAAAGCCGCGTTCTTCGCCCGGATGGTGATGCCCTTCTCCTTCTCCAGATCCATGGAGTCCATCAGCCGCTCCACCTGCGACTCCGCCTGGTTGGACCGGAAGGTCCCGGACTGCTTCAAAAGGCAGTCCACAAAGGTGGTCTTGCCATGATCAACGTGCGCGATAATCGCGATGTTCCGAATATGCTCCATATAGAAAAAGGTTGTGCCGTCCGTAGACGAAAGTCGCGTATTGTGCCCTTACCCCGGAGAAGTTCAAGCATTCCTCGGAAACACATCAAGATTTCGCCACCGCTGCCAGGAAACGGAGTGGAAACGCCATCCGATCCCTCCTCGTGCCGGATCACTTATTCACAAACCCAACCCGATCACCCTGCGAATAACTGCTCAGAATCCATCAATTTACGGGCCGTTTTTTGGCCTGTGTCGTGTGAATAACCTTCCGGCAACTTTTTGACAAAATCCTCTTGCCCGACACAAAATCTAGCGCTTACATTCTCCCCCCGACCCTACTAATAGCGGTGTCCACGAGTTGTTGAGCGGTTGAAGGACGGTGTAGGTCGGCACTTTTTGCCTGTTTTGAACACTGAATTTTCAGGATTCGTGCGTGCCCCTTGGTCTCCGGCTGAACGGACTCGAGCCGGAGGTATTGGAACTTGGTCCCGTAACGGTTAACCGGCCTCAGACCCAGGCCGGGTTAAGCGACAAAGAATCACCTCATCTATAACTCCCCCCATGATCGACGCTCGTGAAGATGTACTCGCCTCCGCCCCCTCCCGGCGCAAAACTCCGCCTGTGAGTTCTGCCCGCTCCTCCTCAGGAAAAACGTCCCGTAAAGCGCTTGGCGTGGATCGGGTCTTCAGCACGGAACGTGTGAACCCGTTTGACCAGATCGAATGGGATCGGCGCACGGCCGAGATCACCGACGACTCCGGAAAAGTCATCTTCAAGCAGGAAGGCGTGGAGGCGCCCAAGTCCTGGTCGCAGCTCGCCACGAAGGTTGTTGTCTCGAAGTATTTTTACGGCGAGCAGAACACGCCGGAGCGCGAGGTGTCCGTGCGCCAGCTGATTCACCGGGTCTGCCGGACCATCGCCGACTGGGGCGTTGCGGACGGCTATTTCACCGCGGCGGACGGCGAGGTTTTCTACAGCGAGCTCGCGTGGCTTTGCGTCAATCAGCACGGCGCGTTCAACTCGCCCGTCTGGTTCAACGTCGGACTCCACCACGAGTACGGCATTGGCAAGAAATCCGGCAAGGGGAACTGGTACTACAACCGCAAGACCCGCAAGTCCGAGCGCTCGCCGACGCAGTATGAGTTTCCACAGTGCAGCGCCTGCTTCATTCAGGCGGTGACGGACAACATGGAGTCGATCATGAACCTCGCCTACAGCGAGGCCATGCTCTTCAAGTTCGGCTCCGGCACCGGCACCGACCTCACCCCGATCCGCTCGAGCAAGGAAAAGCTCAGCGGCGGCGGGCGTCCCAGCGGCCCGATGTCGTTCCTCAAGGTCTATGACCAGGTGGCGAACGTCGTGAAGTCCGGAGGCAAGACGCGCCGGGCGGCCAAGATGAACACGCTGCGCGACTGGCACGGCGACATCGAGGAGTTCATCGACGCCAAGCAGAAGGAGGAACGGAAGGCCTGGGCCCTCATGGAGCAGGGCTATGACGGCTCCTTCAACGGCGAGGCCTACGGCAGCGTCATGTATCAGAACGAGAACCTGTCCGTGCGCGCGAGCGACGCCTTCATGCAGGCGGCGGTCGACCGACGCGAATGGTGGACGCGGTCCGTGACGAGCGGGAAGCCGCTCGCGAAGAAGGACGCGGCCCAGCTGCTGAACAAGATCGCCGAAGGCACGTGGATCTGCGGCGATCCAGGCATGCAGTACGACGACGCCATCCAGAAATGGCACACCTGCGCCGGCACCGAGCCGATTCACAGCACCAACCCCTGCAGCGAATACGTGTTCCTCAACAACACCGCCTGCAACCTCGCTTCGCTGAACCTGATGAAGTTCAAGCGCGAGGACGGGGTGTTCGACGTCGACCGCTTCAAGGCGGCGGTTCGCATCTTCATCACCGCTCAGGAGATCGTGGTCGACAACGCGTGCTATCCCACGCCGGCGATCGCGGAGAACTCCCACATCTACCGAACGCTCGGCTTGGGATACGCCAACCTGGGCTCCTTGATCATGAGCTACGGCCTGTCCTACGACTCCGACCCGGGCCGCGCCCTCGCCGGGGCCATCACGGCCATCATGACGGGCCATTCCTACGAGCAGTCGGCCCGCATCGCGTCGACCATGGGACCTTTCCCGGGATATCGCGACGCCCGTTGCGCCGGCGTTTCCAAGCCGGCGAAGAAGGACAACGTCGAATCGATGCGCGCCGTGATCAAGCTTCACCGCGACGCGGCGGAGCACATCCAGCCCAGCTCCGAGTTCCATTACCTGAAGGAGGAGGCCCGCGCCTGCTGGGATAGCGCCCTCGCGCTGGGCGAGCGGCACGGCTACCGCAACGCGCAGGTCACGGTCCTTGCGCCCACGGGCACCATCGCCTTCCTCATGGATTGCGACACCACGGGCGTGGAGCCGGACATCGCGCTGGTGAAATACAAGCTGCTCGCCGGCGGCGGCATGCTGAAGATCGTCAATCGCACCGTGCCGGAGGCCCTCCGACGCTTGGGCTACAGCCCGACGCAATCGGCCGCGATCATCGCGCACATTGAGAAACACGACACGATCGAGGACGTCGGGGCCGAGGAAGGCGTCGTGATCGCGAGCGGTCTCCGGCCCGAGCATCTGCCTGTTTTCGATTGCGCGTTCAAGGCGCATCGCGGACAGCGGAGCATCCATTATCTGGCGCATCTCAAGATGATGGCCGCCGCCCAGCCGTTCATCAGCGGCGCGATCTCAAAGACCGTGAATCTGCCGAACGAGGCCACCGTTCAGGACATCGCGTCCGCCTATGTCGAAGCCTGGAAGATGGGGCTCAAATGCGTGGCGATTTATCGCGACGGATCCAAGCGTTCCCAGCCGCTGAACACCAAAAAGACGTCGGAAGGCGGCGACAAGCTATCGGCGGCGGAAGCTTCTGAAGACGCCACGCGCCAGCTGAAGAGCCTCGAGACCGAGGTGCAGCAGCTCCGCGAGGAGGTTGGGAAACCCCTCCGACGCCGGCTCTCCGAGACCCGCAACGCGATCAATCACAAGTTCGAGATCGCCGGCCATGAGGGTTACCTCACGGTCGGGCTCTTCCCCGACGGCCAGCCGGGCGAGCTCTTCGTGACCATGGCGAAGGAAGGATCCACCATTGGCGGGTTGATGGACACGATCGGAGCGCTCACCAGCATGGCGCTGCAGTATGGAGTGCCGCTGGAGTCCCTGGTGAAGAAGTTCGCCCACCAGCGTTTCGAGCCGAGCGGATTCACGCGCAACCCGGACATCCGGAACGCTTCGAGCATCATCGACTATGTCTTCCGCTGGATGGCCTGCCAGTTCGTCCCCGGATACCGCGAGCAGACCGCGCCCAAAAGCCAGCCCGAGCTGAACATCCCGGGCCTCGAGGAGGCGGAGCGCAAGACCATCAACCGTCCCGTCTCGGACCTGCCGCTCGCGGAGGACACCGACATCATCCCCATCAGCGCCGTCACCTCGCACCCGGCCACGCCCAGGAAGCTTCAGTCGGGGCAGGCCAACACTTACAGCAGCACGTTTGTGAACCAGCACGACGCCCCGTCCTGCCCCAACTGCGGCCATATCGCGGTCCGCAACGGCGCCTGCTACAAATGCATGAACTGCGGCGAGAGCCTCGGCTGTTCCTAGGCCGATAGCGCCACAAACGATTCACGACCACGGGGACGCCTCACCGCGTCCCGGGTCGGGAGGAAGCCAACCGGGAATCCACAAGGTTCCCGGTTGTTTGCTTTCCAGCGAGGAGCGGCGGGGCCCTATCCGGATCAGGTCTCAAGGCGACGCCGCGTTGTGATCAGGAGTTTCCCCTGGAGGAGGTGGCGATGGAGAGGACCTCAGCGGAGGCTCATTTTTTTCCCAGCCACCGGGCGGCGTTCTCGAGCACTTGAAGCGGCTCGCGCTGCTGATAGACCGGGAATGTTTCGTGGCCGGGTCGGAAATAGAACACGCGACCGCGTCCCACCTTCCACACGCAGCCGCTTCGGAAATGCTCGCCCTTGTCCCACTTCTCCTCGAACACGACGAGATCCGGCGGCGGCACGTGAAACGGCTCGTTGTACATCTCGGTGTGTTTCACATCCCAGTGCTTCGGCAGCCCGACGGCGATCGGATGCCGCGGCGCCAGCGTGGTCATGCGCCCCGGCTCGCCATCGGCCCTCCAGCTGGGAAACACGCACTGCGGGAGAACCACCCTCCACGCGCCGTCGCCGAGCGCGGTCAACGAAGGAGTGAGCGCTGTGTCGGGCTTCACGCCGCGGCCGATCGGTTGGGCGTTCGTGAACTCCCAACGGGCCGTCGCCCTTTGCGACCGGGGGATCTGCGCCAGGGCGTCGCTCTTGGATCTCTCTTGCATGAGGCGAACAAAGGGCTTCGCCCAATGCGCGGAATGAAGCGCGATGAGCGCGAGCTTTCCGTCCATCACCCGGCGCGCCACGAGCTCGGCGTTGGCGTCCAATACCTCCTGGTGCCGGAGATGCCCCCACCAGATCAGCACATCCGCCTGATCCAGGCTCGCGGGCTCGAGCCCCTGGCCCGGAGAATTCATCGAGGTCGCCCGAACCACGAGCCCGGGCCGCTGTCGCAGGAAATCGGCTATTGTCTCGCCGAGAAAGCGATCGCCGTAGGCGGTCTTCTGTTGAGGCTGCTGCTCATCCCAGACGAGGACGCGGATGGGGGCTGAACCGCAAAGCCCCGCGCTGAGTGAACCGATGAGGCAGGCCGCGAAGAGGAAGGGGAGTTTCATGCGACGAGGAGCCTAGACATGCCCGAGGCGCGAAATCAAACCCATCGAAGAAAACATGGACAAATCCGCGACGTGTCCGCGTCCTATGTCTAGAATCGCACCATGGACACCGCCGAACTCGCCGCCCTTTACGACGCCCACGCGTCGGCGTTGTTCGCGTTCCTGCTGAACCTCACCCGCCAGGAGGCGGAGGCGCTGGATGTTCTTCAGGAAACATTCCTCAAGCTCGCCCGGCAGCCGGAGCTCCTGCGAGAGGTCCGGGAGCCTCGCGGGTTCCTGATCCGCCTGGCCCATAATCTGGCGATCGACAGGTTGAGACGCCACGAATCGCGGCGGCGCCGACATGAGGCGTTGGCGCCGGAGGCGTCGGCCATCTTCGCGCCCGCCGAGGACCCGGACGCGCAGGCCTTTCGCGAGGCATTGGAAGCCGCGCTCGGCGAACTCCCCGCGGAACAGCGCGCGGTGGTGCATTTGCGGCTTTGGGAGGATATGACGTTCGAGGGAATCGGAGCGTTGCTCGGCATCCCCATGAACACCGCGGCCAGTCGGTATCGTTACGGCCTAGACAAACTTCGCGAGCGGCTGCGTCCTGTTTACGACGAGATCAGGTGACGAAACCATGAATCCTTTTGAAAAGAAACTGAGCGAGCAGCCGCTCAAGGCCCCGCCTGCCGCGCTCAGGGATCAGCTGCTCGCCGAGGCCGCGCGGAGCGCGCTCCGCGCCTACACCCCGCCCCTGGAACAGCGCTCCACGGCCGGCTCCCAGATCTCCGCCGTCTCGTCGATGCCCTGTCCTCACGAGCAGCCCTCCTTCCTCAAGCTCATCCAACGCTGCGCGAGCGCTCTCCTCTGGCGTCAACCCTGTGCCTGGGGAAGCCTCGGGGCAGCGTGGGCATTGACCCTGCTCTTTCAGTTTCAAAGTCTACCCGACGATGGCGGGCAGCGCTGGAGCGCGGCGGTCGGCGCCGGCGCCAGCGAGAGTTACCGCGGGGCTCTCACGGAGCAAGCGCGCCTCCGCGCCGAGTTGCTGGACCTTGAGCCCTCCTCACAGCAACCCGCCTCGCCTCGACGCAAACCCGACGGCGCTCGACGCAGCGAAGCGCCCGCCATCCGATGGGTCTGCTGACGTTTCGTTCAGGCGCCCCATTCCACCTCATCCCACATCATCCATCACCATGGCCTCCAACCTCATTTATCGAACGCTCAACTGGGTCGCCAGCCGCAGGTTTCTCAAGTATCTTCTCTTCGGCGCGATCGCGCTCGTCACGGCTCTCTTTCTGGGCCTCGCCATCTTCAACTGGCGGCAGGAGCGGCTCTGGCAGGCGGTGGTTGCGCAACACCGGGCCCATGGGGAGCCCGTGGAGCTCAAGGACGTGGTGCCCGCGTCGGTGCCCGATGACCAGAATTTCGCGATGACTCCCCTGCTGGCGCCTCTCTATGCTTTCGACCCAAAGATCCCGGGCGACTTTGGCAACGGCTCGGCCGAACGAAACCAGCTGATCTCGGGCAAGATTCTCAGGACGACGGCCGAGAGACGCCCGAAGGGGGGATCGAAGCTCATGGCGCCCGCCATGGGTAATTGGCGAATCGGAGAGCTGACGGATCTTGCCGCCTGGCAGGACTACTATTCGGCCGACGACACGTTCGCGCACCCGGCGAAGCCGGGCCGCCCTGGCGTCGACATTCTTGCGGCGCTCGCCGAATCGAACGACCAGATCGCTGAGCTGGAGGCGGCCTCGCTCAGGCCTCACGCTGTGTTCAAAGTCCACTACGACACTGAGAATCCGGCGGCCATCCTTCTCCCTCATCTCGCCGTCCTCAAGCGTTTCAACGCCTATTGCGTCCTGAGCGGAATCGCCGCGCTCTCGGAGGGGAACTCCGCGATGGCGGCCGCGCGCGCCCGAGTCGGTTTTCGGCTTGTCCGCGCGATGGATCAGGAGCCCATCCTCATCTCCTACCTCGTTCAGGTCGCCATGTGGCATCAGCTCACCCAGCTGATTTGGGAAGGCGCCGCGAGACACGCATGGACGCCAGACCAACTGGAGGCGCTGCAGCGTGAAGTCGATGAGGTTCATCCAGCGCGCGGCGCAATCAAGTCCATGCGCGGAGAACGCGCGTTCGGCAACGCGATCTACGAGCGATGGATCCACGCGCCCCGCCAGATGGCGAAGGAGACGGACGGCATGTGGGCCAACGACTCCGGCGCCCCGCAAGGGTGGGGCGCCGGGATCTGGAACGCGGCTTTCCTCGTCCCACGCGGTGTGTTTCGAATGAATCAGCGCCTTCAGCATTCAATCGCCTCCCGAAGCATTGACGGAATGAGATCTCTGGAAACGAGCCCAGGAGTGTATCACCTACCCGCCGGAAACCTCCCGGCGTTTCTCGAGGAGGGCCCTGATTTCGGCCCCACCACTCCGGGCAACGCTCTGGCCAAAATGTTCGCCCCGGCGATGCAAAAGCTGATGCAGAAGGCCTTGGCGGCGGAAGCCAGCCAACGGGTCGTCGCCGCGGGCATCGCCCTCGAACGCTCCTTCCAGGCTCGCAAGGAGTATCCGGCGAACCTCGACGCCCTCTCGCCTCAATGGACACCGCAAGCCATCATCGATCCGTTCAGCGGAAAGCCTCTCCGCTATCGCAGGGAGTCGGCGCAACGCATGGCGGTCTACTCGGTCGGATGGGATCTTCAGGACGCGGGCGGCGCCTGGCCCCTCAGCGAGAAGGATCTTGAGAACGCTTCTCCCGCCAAACGCAACACCCCGTCGCAAAAGAAAGGCGCGATCGACGATCTCGTCTGGGGTTCTCCGAAGGAGTGATCTTTTTGCTGGCGAACCTCACAGGGGTTCGCTAAGAGCCTGCCTGCCTTGAGCGGCATGCAGGGAGGCTCGGGTCCCCGGAACGGTTCCGCGCGATCGTTGTCATCCTTTCCTGCTCCGCCGAGCGCGCAAGGAGAGCATGAACAACAAGGAAGCGCTGATCGCGCTCAACATGATCGACCACGTCGGACCCATCCGGATCCGAAATCTGCTCCAACGCTTCGGCGACGCTCCCTCGATACTCAAAGCCAACGAAGGCGAGTTGCGTCGCGTCGAGGGCGTGGGCCCGGAAACCGCCAGCGCTATCGCGAGCTGGGAGGATTCAGTGGATCTGCTGGGAGAGCTAAAAAGGGCGCGGGACTTCGGCTGCGCGATCTTCACCGCGGAGGACGAGGACTATCCCGTCCTGCTGCGCGAGATCTACGATCCGCCGATCGTTCTTTACGCGCTGGGATCGCTCTCCTCCCGGGATCGGCAAGGCGTCGCCATCGTCGGTTCGAGGCAGATCACTCCGTATGGCTTGGACACCGCCCGGAGACTCGCGCACCAACTGGCTTACGCGGGCATCACGGTCGTGAGCGGAGGGGCAAGGGGCATCGACACCGCGGCGCACCAGGGCGCGCTCGCCGCGCGAGGCCGAACCATCGCGGTTCTCGGAACGGGCATCAACCTGGTGTTCCCCCAGGAAAACGCGGGGCTCTTCCAGCGGATCGCGGCGCAAGGCGCGGTGATCACGCAGTTCCCGTTCGGCCGGACGGCCGACAAGCAAACCTTCCCCATCCGCAACCGTATCGTCGCCGGCATGACCGTGGGAACCGTGGTCGTGGAGGCGAACCTCAGCAGCGGCGCGTTGATCACCGCGCACTTCGCGACGGACTACGGACGCCAGGTCTTCGCGGTTCCAGGACGCGTGGACTCCCCGCGCAGCAAAGGCTGCCATGAGTTGATCAAAAACGGCGCGAAGCTCTGCGAGGACGTCGAGGACATCCTCACGGAGTTTGAATACACGTTCCCGAAGAGCAACAAGACCCCGTCGCCAGCGGAGACCGGCCTGCTGCCAGGGCTCGAGCTTTCGGACGCGGAGCGACGAATCCTGCGGTCCCTCGCCGACGGAGAGCAGCCCATCGACCAGGTTATCCGGGCGTCAGGCTTGGCGGCGTCGGTGGTGTCGGCGACCCTGTTCGCGCTGGAGATGAAGCGACAGGTCACGCAGCTGCCCGGGAAAGTTTTCGCCCTCAACACCGGCGTCGATCGCGGCGCTTGAGCGGCCCGACGCTGACAGCCGTCGTGCTCTCAGAAATCCTGCGGGCGAGCCGACGCGGACGGGAGCGATCCTCTGGGATCGTGGGCCGAGGACGAACTGTCGGAATCGGACATCGGCCCGGTCGCTCGAGCGGCCGGGATCATTGAGTCGCCCTCGATGAGCGAAGGGAGCTCGGACAGCGCGCGATTGATCATCTTGCGAATATCGGACTCCTCGAGGTCGTGCGTCGCGGATTCCTGTTCCAGGAACTCGGCCACTCGCGTCGAGAACGTGTCCATCTCGCCGCAATGCAGGGCAACCCCGCTGAGCCTCAGCGCCAGATCCGTCCACATGAGCAACTCATCCTCGTGAGTGAAGGCGGCGGTCGTGATGCGATAGGCCGGCGCGGCGTCAAGGGCGCGCTCCAGCGACGACGGCAACGCTCTGACACGCCAAAGGTGATAGGTCAACGCGGAGGGCGCGATCCCCATCGTCGCAATGGTCACGTCGTCGTTCTGCATCCCGAACGCCCGCCGGCGCGCCTTCTCCGCATCCTCCTCCAGAATGCGCCCCATCATCAGGCGACCCGCGCTGCGGAGCAGTCCGCACACCCATCCCAGCTCGGGATCGCAGGAGCCCTGACGTCCAACGATCTCGCGTCCGAGCAGTCCGCCGAGCATGCAAAGCCGGAGATCCTCCGGGGACCATGCGCCCACCATCGCCTGATAGGCCTGCGCCAGGACGAGGCAGGACGCCACCTGTTTGGCGTTGGTCAGTCCGAGCACGCGCATGAACATCGGGAGGGAATCGACCTTGCGCCGGGCGGGATTGAACGCAGGAACTCCTCCCGCCTGGAGCAACCGCGAGGAGAGCGCCTGATGATTCTCGAAGAGAGCCACAAAGCGGCGGACGGTTTCCTCCTCCTCCAGGGAAGGGGCGAACTGCGGCAGTCCCGCATGGAGCTCGTCCAGCGGCGGGTCCACAGCGCGCAATCGGCGCTGAAACTGTTCTCGTAACTCCTGGATGGACGCGCGCTGGCTCATGGAAACGTCAATTGTCGAAACCGATCATCACCCAGAAATCGGCAGCGCGGGCCGTTGGACAAGAGCCCGAGATCGGGTGACTCCACTTTTTTCGTCACGGGCCCCCTGGGACGCTCTCAGGCAGGCTCCTGCTCGGCCGGGGCCGGCGGAACCTCGGCGGCGAGCCCATCGCCGCCGTCGATCATGACAACAAACTCGCCTTTCCGAGGACGCTCGCTCCAGACGCGCGCCAGTTCGGCGGGCAGCCCGCGAAGATACTCCTCGTGCCGCTTGCTCATTTCTCGCGCGAGCACAACCTGTCGCGCCGGCGCTTTCACCACAAGTTCGCCCAGCAGCTTTTCCACCCGGTAGGGCGACTCGTACAGCACAAGAGTCCCCGGCAGCGCCAGAAGACGATCGAGCTCGCGCGCGCGCTGCCCGGACTTGTTGGGGAGGAATCCCACGAAATGAAACTCGTCTGTGGGCAGCCCGCTGGCGACCAGCCCCGCCACCAGGGCGCATGGCCCCGGGACGGACTCCACTCGAAGGCCGGCGTCGATGGCGCCGCGAACCAGCCGGGCTCCGGGATCGCTGATGCCCGGCGTCCCGGCGTCGCTCACCAACGCCACCTTCCCGCCAGACTGCAGCAGCCGCAGGATTTCCTCCGACCGGCGGCGCTCATTGTGGGCGAAACAGCTCACCATCCGGCGATTGATGTCGAAATGGCGCAGCAGATGCCCTGTCCGTCGCGTGTCCTCCGCGGCCACGAGATCGCATTCGCGCAGCGTTCGGATGGCTCGGAGCGTGATGTCCTCCATGTTGCCGATCGGCGTCGCCACCAGATAGAGGGTGCCTGGAGCGAGAGGCGGCAGAGCGGGGGCGGGAATGTTGGCGTCGCTACTCATAAGCGGGCCGGAGTGTCTCCCGCCCTCTCCGGCGCAGGCAATCAGATTTGTCCTGAGAGGGTTCTGCTCGCCGCTTTGCGCCTCTGTCCTACGCGGGCCTGGTGGCAGGTTCGATTCCAAACGTCACGGCTGGGTTCGCTATCGGCAGTCCGCCGAAACTGCCGTCAGTGATCACGATGAACTGGTCCGCCGCATAGCTCACGGCAATGACGCCGCCGCTCTGAGGCTGAGGATCTCAACGGGTCGAGGCTTCCCAAAGATCTCTTCCCATGGCCTCCTCGAGCGACGTGAATCTCCACACCCTGAGCCTCAGCCTCGGACGTCGCCTCGCCAAACGCGCAGGCCCCGGGCATCTCCCGAAACTTGCCATCGTCCTCGGCAGCGGCTTCCAGTCTCTGAGCGAGAGGATCGACCGGCGCTGGGCGATCCCGTACTCCGAGCTCCCGGGACTTCACCGCTCCCGTGTCCCCGGTCACGCCGGGGAATGGATCTGCGGAGAACTCGAGGGTTTGCCGCTATGGGTTTTGAGCGGCCGCTGCCATTACTATGAGGGTCACGATCTCGACGCGGTCACCTTTCCCATCCGTGTCCTGGCGGCGGCAGGGACGACCACCCTGGTGCTGACCAACGCCGCCGGCGGAATCCGAAAGGGCTTTCAACCCGGCGACTTCATGCGTCTCACCGACCACATCAACGGGATGGGAGCGAACCCCCTTCGCGGTCCCTGGCCGTCGGGAGATCCGCCTTTCCAGGACCTGACGCAGACCTACGACCCCGGGCTGGGACGACTGCTGGATCGCGCCGCACGGGCGAGTCGGGTGCGATGCCATCGGGGGGTTTACATGGGGGTCTCAGGGCCGAGCTACGAAACCCCCGCCGAAATCCGCGCGTTCAGAACCCTGGGGGCGGATGCTGTGGGGATGAGCACGGTTCCCGAGGCGATCGTCGCTCGAAGCCTCGGACTCCGCGTCGCAGCGATTTCCTGCATCACGAACTGCGCCGCCAGCGTTTCGGGAAGACCCCTCAGCCACGCCGAGGTCCTCGCCCAGGGCCGGTCCGTTGCCCAACGCGCCCAACGCCTTCTTGTCCGATTCCTCAAGAGCGTGTGATCTCGTTGGAATTCCGCTCGCAACTGCTTGATTCACTTTTGAATACCTCGAATTATTTTGCGTCTTTCCAAGGGTTCACGCTTGACTGAACTCGTTCCTGAGGACGAAATGCTGGGATAAAGATTCCCAGGTAAAGCCGATCTATTCATTGGCCGCCTATGCTGACGATCTACGGACCTAAACAGCGCTTCTGCGATGGCCTGTCGCGCAGGAATTTTCTACGCATTGGCGCCCTGGGTTTGGGCGGTGTTGCCCTCCCTCAACTGCTTCGGGCGGAGTCGGCCTCAGGCATCGGACGCTCCCACAAGGCTGTGATCATGGTCTTCCTCCCGGGAGGCCCGTCGCACCAGGATATCTTCGACCTCAAGACCGACGCCCCTTCGGAAGTTCGCGGCCCGTTCAAGCCCATAGGGACCTCGGTGCCTGGGATGCAAATCTGTGAGCATCTGCCCAAGCTTGCGCGGATGGCCGACCAATACAGCATCATCCGCAGCATGGTGGGCGCGGAGGACAATCATTACGCTTTCCAATGTCTCAGCGGGCGCCTTTCGCGAACGAGTCCGCCCGGGGGCTGGCCGTGCCTGGGTTCCGTGCTCTCCAAGCTCGAAGGTTCCCTGTCGCCCACGATGCCCCCATTCATCGGGCTCTCGCCGAAGATGGGACACACTCCCTGGTCCGACAACGGCCGGCCCGGATTCCTCGGAGTCGGCCACGCCCCGTTCGAGCCCAACAAGGGTGGAGGCCAGGAGGACATGATCCTGAGCGGAGTGACGCTCGACCGGCTATCGGACCGAAAGTCTTTGCTCCAAGGCTTCGACCAGATGCGCCGCAGCCTCGATTCGTCCGGGATGATGGAAGGCTTGGATGTTTTCAACGAGCAGGCGTTCGGCATTCTGACCTCCAGCAAGCTGCTGGAGGCGCTGGATCCCGGGAAGGAAGACCCGAGGGTCCGCGAGCGTTATGGCAAAGGCGACCCGAGAAATCGGGACGACGGTGGCCCAAAGCTCATGGAGCATTTTCTCGTGGCGCGGCGACTTGTCGAAGCTGGCGCGCGCTGCGTCACTCTGGCGTTCAGCCGATGGGATCATCACGGAGACAACTTCGGCGCGTTGCGCCAGGATCTTCCGCTCCTCGACCAAGGCCTGAGCGCGCTCCTTGAGGATCTCCGCCAGCGGGGACTCGACAAGGATGTGAGCGTGGTGGTCTGGGGTGAATTTGGGCGGACGCCGAACATCAACAAGGACGGGGGACGGGACCATTGGCCCCGTGTTTCCTGCGCCCTGCTGGCTGGCGGCGGGATGCGTCACGGGCAAGTCATCGGATCCACCGATCGCCTGGGCGGAGAAGCGATGGCGCGGCCGGTGCAGTTTGGGGAAGTCTTCGCCACTCTCTATCAGCGGCTCGGCATCGACGTGAACAAAGTCACGCTGAATGATCTGAGCGGCCGTCCCCAATACCTGGTCGACAACGGGCTTCAACCCATGAAGGAGCTTTGCTAGGCCGCCTATGCTGAATCTCTTCGGGAAGCCCAAACGATTCTGCGACGGCATCACGCGGCGATCCTTCTTGAAGATCGGCGCCTTGGGGATGGGTGGCGCGGCGCTGCCCGAAATCCTCCGCGCGGAAGCCGCGTCCGGGGTCCGGGCTTCGCACAAGTCGATCATCATGATCTATCTGCCTGGCGGCCCGCCGCACCAGGACACGTTCGATCTGAAGTTGGACGCGCCGTCGGAGATCCGCGGCGAGTTCAAGACGATCCCGACCAGCATCCCCGGATTCCACATCTGCGAGCATCTGCCGCGTCTGGCGAAGATCATGGACAAGGTGGCCGTGATTCGCTCGATGTCCGACGCGCGCGACGATCACAGCGATTTCATGTGCCTTACCGGCCGGACGCGCACGAACGAACCGCCGGGAGGCTGGCCCTCCTTTGGATCGCTCATCGCCCGCGTTCAGGGCCCTGTCGACGCCGCCATCCCTCCGTTCATGGGCCTCGAGCCTCGGATGCAGCACAAGCCTTACAACGCGGCGGGCCCTGGCTTTCTCGGCGTTTCCCACCGCTCATTCCGTCCGGAGGGCGATTGTAAATCCGACATGGCGCTCAACGGACTCACCCTCGAGCGACTCTCGGATCGTCGCGCGTTGCTGCAGAGCTTCGACACGATGCGCCGCGACGCGGACGCCAGCGGACTCATGAACGGGCTCGATTCGTTCAACGAGCAGGCCTTCGGCATGATGACTTCCAGCCGCCTGCTCAAGGCGCTGGATTTTCAGCGGGAGGATCGCCGGACGATCGAGCGTTACGGCAAAGGCGACGCGCGCACTCACGGCGACGCCGCGCCGATGCTGAATGAGCAGTTCCTCGTCGCCCGACGCCTCGTGGAGGCCGGCGCCCGGGCCGTCACCGTGGCCTACGGTTTCTGGGACTACCACGGGAATAATTTTGGAAACGCCCGCAACGATCTGCCTCTGCTCGATCAGGGGCTCAGCGCGCTCATTGAGGATTTGCACGCCCGCGGACTCGACAAGGACGTGAGCGTCGTGGTCTGGGGCGAATTCGGACGCACGCCCGTCATCAACAAGGACGCCGGACGCGACCACTGGCCGCGGGTTTCCTGCGCGCTGCTGGCAGGCGGCGGAATGAAAACGGGACAGGTGATCGGCGCGACGGATCGCTGGGGCGGCGAGCCGACGGAGCGGCCGGTGCGATTCGGCGAGGTCTTCGCGACGCTGTACCAAAACCTCGGCCTGGACATCTCCAAGGTCACCGTCCCGGACCTCACGGGACGCCCTCAGTATCTCGTCCCCGACGGATGCCTTCCCATGAAAGAACTCGTATGACCAGCGCCCACCAACAACCCGCAACCCGCAACAGGCCGACCTGGACGTGGACCTGGAGCGCGATGGTCGCTTCGATTTGCTTCACGGGAGTCGTCGCGACCGCCGAGACCGCGCGAACCGACAACCTCGCTCTCGAGTTTGACGCCGCGTCGGCGGCCGGCGCGAAGCCCGCGATGCTTCGCCTGAAAACCTCCGCGGCGCGCCAGCAAGTCCTCGCGACGGCGCAGGGATCCGACGGATTCGTTCGCGACCTCACACGTTCCGTGACTTGGGAATCCTCGCCCGCCAACATCGTCAAGATCAGCCGCTCCGGATTGATCACTCCCATCGCCGACGGCGAGGCCACGGTGTCCGCCCGCACGGCGGAAGGCGCGACAGCCTCGCTCAAGGTTCGTGTTGAGGATTCGAAGGCCGAGCAGCCGATCAACTTTGGGAACCAGGTCGTTCCCATTTTCACGAAACTGGGCTGCAACGCGGGCGGATGCCATGGAAAATCGGGCGGGCAAAACGGATTCCGCCTCTCTCTGCTCGGCTTCGAGCCTCCCGAGGACTACGAGCATCTCGTAAAAGAGTCCCGCGGACGCCGACTCTTCCCGGCCGCCCCCGATCAAAGCCTTCTTCTCCTCAAGGCCACGGGCATCCTGCCTCACGGAGGCGGAAAGCGGCTCGAGACCGACTCGCGCGACTATCAGCTGATACGCCGTTGGATCGCGCAGGGCATGCCATACGGCAAGCCAGAAGATCCCACCGTGGACCGCATTGAAGTCCACCCCGTCGAGCGAACCTTGCGGCGCGACGCGCAGCAGCAACTCGTGGTGAAGGCGATCTACACGGATGGCACGGTGGAGGACGTCACCGCGGGAGCTCAATACGACTCGAACGACAAGGATATCGCGCAGGTGGACGCCGCGGGCCAGGTGAAGGTGGTCAGCCGCGCCGGCGACGCCGCGGTGATGGTTCGCTATCAGTCGAAGGTCTCCGTCTTCCGCGCGACGATTCCCCTGGGGATCGAGGTGACGAAGCTGCCTCCATCCAGAACATTCGTCGACGACCTGGTTTTCAAGAAGCTGAAGACGATCGGCATCCCGCCGTCGGAGATGTGCGACGACGCCACGTTTCTGCGTCGTGTGAGCATCGACATCGCGGGCCGTCTGCCCACCCCGGAGGAGACCCGCCGATTCCTCGCGGACACCCATCCCCTGAAGCGCGACTACGCGATCGACTCCCTCCTCGAGAGCTCCGACTACGCCGACTACTTCGCGAACAAGTGGAGCGCTTTGCTCCGCAACAAGCGCGGCGCCGAGACACAGGCGCGAGGCAACTTCGCGTTCCATGGCTGGATCCGGGACAGCTTCATGGAGAACAAGCCTTACAACCAGTTCGTGTCCGAGATCCTCACGGCGAGCGGCGACAGCACCCAGAATCCGCCGGTGGCCTGGTATCGGCAGGTGCGCGACACGACGAGCCAACTGGAGGACAGCGCCCAGCTCTTCATGGCCACGCGGATGAAATGCGCGCAGTGCCACCATCATCCCTTTGAGCGCTGGAGCCAGCAGGACTATTTCAGCCTCGGCGCGTTCTTCGCCCAGGTGAGCCGCAAGGGCGGCCAGGAGCCGGGCGATGAGTTCATCTACCACAAGCGCGGCGTCGCGGCCGCGGTGAACAAGAAGACGAATCAGAAGGTGAAGCCGGCGCCGCTGGGCGGCAAGCCGCTCGACATCGCGTCGGACGACGATCCGCGACAGGCGCTGGCGGACTGGCTGGGCGCGAAGAACAATCCGTTTCTGTCGAAGGCGCTCGTCAATCGCTACTGGAAGCACTTCTTCAATCGCGGGCTCGTGGAGCCCGAGGACGATGTCCGGGACACAAACCCCGCGTCGAACCCGGAGCTGTTCAACGCGCTCTCGCAGCATTTCATCGAAAGCGGGTTCGACCTCAAGCAGCTCATCCGCGACATCTGCCGCTCCTCCACCTACCAGCTGAGCGCCGTCCCCAACGAGCACAACGGCGACGACCGGCAATTCTTCTCCCGATACTATCCGAAGCGCCTGAGCGCGGAGGTCTTGCTCGACGCGATCAACACGGCGACCGAATCGCAGACCACCTTCAACGGGACCCAAGAGGGAACGCGGGCGGTTCAGCTCCCGGACAACAGCTACAACGCGAACTCCTATTTCCTCACGGTCTTTGGGCGTCCGGAGGGCACAAGCGCCTGCGAATGCGAG
This sequence comes from Verrucomicrobiota bacterium, assembly GCA_016199985.1. Taxonomy (GTDB): domain Bacteria; phylum Verrucomicrobiota; class Verrucomicrobiia; order Limisphaerales; family UBA11320; genus UBA11320. The sequence goes on from JACQFQ010000056.1 coordinate 88,109, forward strand.
CGATCACAGGACGCAAGCCTCGCGCAAAGCCTTCATCTGCTGAACTCCAAGGACATCCAGGCGAAGCTGAGCGCCGACGGCGGAAGAGCCTCCAAGCTCGCCCAGGACGCGGCGAAGCCCGACGGGGCCAAGCTCGAGGATCTTTACTACGTGGTTTACTCCAGAGCCCCGAAGGCGGAGGAAATCACGACCGCGACGCAGCATCTCGGAAAACGGGCGCTCGGCGCGAAGGACGACAAGGAAAAGACGGCCAGGCGACGGGAAGCCTATGAGGATATTCTCTGGGCGCTCATGAGCAGCAAGGAGTTTCTCTTCAACCACTGATAAGCGTCACCTTCTCCGGCGCCCCCGACCCTCGTTTAAAACCTCATTCCCCATGAGGCTCTAAACGAATGGGATCTTTCATTCTCAGCTGCGAACCGATAATCCCTACGCATGCACTGCTTCTGGCCACGCCGCAAGTTCACAGGCCTACTCGCACCTTCATATGTGTTGGGATGGCTCATCCTCGGCGGCGTTCACGCTCAGGAAAGCTGGGTGGATGTTTCCAGTGCGCTTCTCTCGCAGCTCACCAATAACGGCGCAAAACAGGCATGGCCAGGGGGCGTTTCAGGCGTTGTCGTCAACCGCACGAACGGAGCCGTCACCATGAAAGTGGTGGGACTGGGACTGTGGCGCAGCTTCGACAGAGGCCAAAACTGGAAGCGCATTGATGGAAATTTTATTTCGGGTCGCGACGAGACAGGGTGGGCCACGACTTGCGACGCAAACTCACCGGACCGGATTGCCAGCTTTTCCCTGGATGGCGTCGCCGGATGGACGATCGATGGCCAGCAATGGCGAGCCTTCACCACAATAGGCCGAAATTGGGATTACGGCTCAATCGACTGGTCCTCGTCGAATCCGCAAACCATCATTGCAGCCAAACACGAAACAACGCCGCCAGGGGAGGTCTACGCGTCTGAAAACGGCGGACAAACCTGGAATAAGCTTTCCGTTCACCTCCTCGAAAGCCGCAACAAGATATCCATGGTGGGTGCCCTCGGTCCAAAAACCCTCCTCTATGGTAATGGAGATGGAATTCATCGTAGCTCCGATTCCGGTCTCTCCTGGACAAAAGTTTCGTCTTTCAATGCGCAAACTCGAGTCCCTGTTCTTTTCAATGGTTTTCATTACCTGGGAGCCACCAACGGCCTGCTCATCAGTCGCAACCTCGGTGTCACTTGGCTGCCGCAAGGGGCCCCGGTCAACATTTGGCAGGGACCTTTCTTCGGTCGGAGCGAGAAGGAGATGGCGATCATCGGTGCTGAAGGCATTTTCACCACAAGCGACGGAGGAGAAACCTGGAAACGGAAAGCGGCACTCAAAACCAAAGAGAACGGCTTTCTCTTCACGCACAACTGGTTCGGATGTTACGCGTGGGATGCCATTCATAATGCTTTCTATGCCTCATCGATGGGCAATGCTCTGTATCGATTGGATCTTTGAGCCCGCGTTCAAGTAAAACATGCGCGGATGCCTTTGACAGATTGCCGCACTCCGCCTAACTCTGGCCCATGCGCACGCGACGTCTCTGCACCGCCGCGTCGATCGTCCTGACGATCACTTCCAATGTGAGTACCTGTATTTGTGGTAAACTCTCCCATCGGTACCTCCGACAAATATGTCCAGGCGGTTTGCCTCCGAAGCCTTCCCAGTCGAAAAGCGAAGGCGCCCACCGGTCACCATTCCAATACGTGTGATCTCACTCATGCCTCATTGCCCTTGGGTCCATGATCGAAGGAAGTTTGGGGCTGAGAAGAGATTCACGAGGTCCATAACGAATCACACATCTCGGGCGCGACTTTTCATTCAAACGAACAATCAGTCCCGTCGAATGGAAATCAAAGCGAATTGTGAGCTAAGCCTAGAAACCGGAATGGAGGAGTTGCCAGGTTGAGAGAGGAAGTTCATAGAGAGGTGGATGAGTGCGATATTGGAGCAGATTTCGACTCACTCAAAAGGTGAGCCCGTTTTTCCCTCTTCGTCTCCCGCATCGGCGTGGCC
>JACQFQ010000054.1 GCA_016199985.1 Verrucomicrobiota bacterium
AGTTCAACGGGGATCGGATGGTCATCCCTGGTTTCTTCCGCCTCGTTTATTGGGGGAACACCGGCGCCGCATGGAGCCTCTTCCACGGTAACAACGCGATTCTCGCCACGCTCGCCGCCGCGTCCCTGGCGGCCCTGGTGTGGAAGCGCCAGCACTTCGAGCCTCATCGGCTTCCCGGCTGGCTGGCGCTGGGCTTCATCCTCGGGGGCATCTCCGGAAACCTGTTGGATCGCGTTCGTGTACGGCATGTCATCGATTTCCTCTTTTTTTACGTCGAGCGTCGCGGCGTCCCGCCTGGATCGGCGGACGCGGAGGCCGGTTTTCCGGCCTTCAACATCGCGGACACCGCCATCTGCGCCGGAGTCGCTCTCCTGCTATTCATGTCGCTACGGCCGGCGCAGACACAACCGGAGCCGCTTCGCGCGTAAGCCTTTCCTCCATGGACGCGCGCACTCAAAAGCTCGTCGTCGACTGTTCCCTTCCCGGCGTTCGGCTGGACACGTTTCTTCGCGACTCCTTTCCCGTCGTGTCGCGCGGCACGTTCAAGCGGCTCATCGACGAGGGGCATGTGCTTGTCGATGGCCGTGTCGCCAAGGCCACTCACTCGCCACAGGCTGGGGAGGAGATCGAGGTTCATTTTCCTCCCGCCAAGCCCACGCGGCTGGAGCCCGTGGATCTGCCTCTTGACGTTCTTTTCGAGGACGAGCACCTGCTGGTGGTCAACAAGCCCGTCGGCCTGGTGGTGCATCCGGCTTCGGGCGAGGAGCCCGCGACCCTCGTTCACGCGCTTCTTCACCATTGCCGCGGCCAGCTCAGCGGGATCGGAGGCGTCGAGAGGCCGGGGATTGTTCACCGCATCGACCGCGACACGAGCGGCTGCCTGGTGGTGGCGAAGCACGACCAGGCGCACCTGGGCATCTCGAGCCAGTTCAAGGAGCGAACCGTGAACAAGATCTACCACGCGATCGCTTGCGGGGAAATCGCCCACCTCAGCGGCGATATCCGCGCGCGGCTGGGGCGTCACGCCAATCATCGGATGAGCGTGGTGGTGGACGAGAGCCGCGGACGCGAGGCGTGGACGACATTCCAGGTGCGGGAGAGATGGGGTCTCGCAACGCTGGCTGAGGTGAAGATTCACACCGGCCGCACGCACCAGATCCGCGTCCACTTTCAGCACATCGGGCACCCGCTGGCGGGCGATACACTCTATGGCAAGCGGCAGAACGGACGGCTCCGTCAGGCGACCGGCGTGATCATCGAACGCCAGATGTTGCACGCCCATCTGCTCGAGTTTCATCATCCCATCCATGGCCAACCGCTGTCCTTCCGCGCGCCCTGGCCGGACGATTTCGAGGCCGCGGCCAGACAGTTGCGCGATCGGGCGAATCCGGTAGGCTGAAGCCGCGGACCTTTCTTTTTTTCCTATGCCGCTTTACGAATACGAACTGTGCGACGGGAACTGCGTGGCCTGCGGGGGGCGATTCACTCTCCGTCGCCCGCTCTCCGCCCCGGAGCTCGCGCGGTGTCCCGCTTGCAGGAAGCCCGTTCGAAAGGTCATCTCCTCGTTCAATACGCCCACAGTCGCCAAACCCTTGTCGGTGTCCGACGCCAAGAAGGCCGGTTTCACGGTGCTCAAGAAGGTGAGCAAGGGCGAGTACGAGCGGCAGTAGTTTCGCAGTTTTCTCATTGCCCCCACCGGAGGGCTTTGGGAGCGTAGACAGCCTTTTATGAAACACGTGAAGTTGCACATTCCGGGCCCCGTAGAAGTCAGCGATAAGACGTTCCGCGCTTTTTGCTCTCCGATGATCGGACATCGCGGGCAGGGTTTTAAGGATCTCTACGCCAAGATCCAGCCCCAGCTCCAATCGCTCCTGTCCACCCGCCAGCTGGTGTATCTCTCCACTTCCTCGGCCTGGGGGGTGATGGAGGGCGCGATCCGCAACCTCGTGACGAAGAAAGTTCTCAACTGCATGTGCGGGGCCTTCTCCGACAAGTGGCTTGACGTCTCCACGCGTTGCGGCAAGCAGGCCGAAGGGCTTCAAGCGCCGTGGGGATCCCCGATCCGAGCCGAGGCGATCGAGAAGAAACTGGCGACAGGCGCCTTCGACGCCCTGACGCTCATCCACAACGAAACCTCCACGGGGACGATGAGCCCGCTGGCGGAGATCGCCGAGCTGAAGAAGAAATTTCCCGACGTCCTCTTCATCGTGGACGCGGTGAGCTCGATGACAGCCGTCCCGTTGGATTTCGACGCCCTAGGCATCGACGTGTTGCTTGCCGGTACGCAAAAGGCCTTCGCGATGCCGCCTGGTCTCACGGTCTTCACCTGCTCCGAGGCCGCTCTCAAGAAGGCGTCCACGGTGAAGGACCGCGGCTATTATTTCGACTTCGTGGAGTTCCAGAAGAACGCCGCGGAGAGCATGACTCCCAGCACGCCGAGCATCGGACATGTCTACGCGCTGGCGAGCAAGCTGGAGGACATGTTCGCCGAAGGGCTCGCCGCGCGCTATGCCCGGCATCTGTCCCTGGCCCGAAAAACCCGGGCTTGGGCCGCGAATCACGGCTTCAACCTCTTTCCCGACGCCGGCTACGAGTCGGTCACGCTGACTTGTGTGAACAACGGGGCGAAGCCGGGCGGACGCGGACGCGCGGTTGATGTGGCGAAGCTTCAGAAGCTCGTAAAGGATCAGGGCATCCTGATCGACGGCGGTTACGGGAAGATCAAGGGGACAACGTTCCGGATCTCCAGCATGGGCGATGAAACCGAAGCCACCATGGACGTTGTCTACGGGGCCCTCGACAGCGCCATGAAGCAGCTTTAAGGCGCCGCCCTTTTTTGGGTATGCGAGCGATTCAAGTCAGGCAATTCGGCGGCCCTGAGGAACTGCGGTTGGAGAGCGTTGCTGTGCCGGAGCCGGGGCCCGGCCAAGTTCGGGTCCGGGTCAAGGCCGCGGGAGTGAACCCGGTGGACACCTACTGGCGTTCGGGCACAAACCCCGCTCTGCCGCTCCCCTTTACCCCCGGACTGGACGGCGCCGGGATCGTGGAGGCCCTGGGCGCGGGCGTGTCGCGGGTCCGTGAGGGCGATTCGGTTTACTTTGGCGGGTGGCTCTCGGGCGCTTATGCGGAGCAGGCCCTGCTGCGAGAGGCGCAGGCGCATCGGCTGCCTCAGGGGGCGACGTTCTCTCAAGGCGCGGCGCTGCACGTGCCTTATGCGACCGCGCATCGCGCTCTGTTTCATCGAGGCCAGGCGCGACCGGGGGAGGTCGTGCTTGTCCACGGCGCCAGCGGGGGCGTGGGCATGGCGGCGACTCAGTTCGCTCTTGCGGCGGGATTGCGCGTGATCGCCACGGCCGGTTCGCAGCGCGGGAGAGAGTGGCTCGCGGCGCAAGGAGCTCACGCTGTTCTTGATCATTCGGATCCGAGCTACATCGACTCCATCCGCGGCCTGACGGGCGGGCGCGGCGTGGATCTGATCCTTGAAATGTTGTCCAACGTGAACCTGGGGAAGGACCTTCCATTGCTGGCCGGCGGAGGGCGCGTTGTGGTCATCGGCAGCCGGGGCCCGGTTCAGATCAACGCCAGAGACCTCATGACCCGCGAAGCGGATGTCCGGGGCATGTCGTTGTTCAACGTCGCTGACGATGCCTTGATCGCGATCCACGAAGCGATCGCCGCGGGGTGGCGGACAGGCGTGGTTCGCCCGGTGGTCCGGCGCGAAATGCCGCTGGCGGAGGCGGCTGCGGCGCACCAGGCTGTGCTGGAGGCCGGCGCCTTCGGGAAGATTGTGCTGATTCCCTAGGCCGGATTTCCCATCGCTCAACGCAGCGTCGCATCCTCACGCCGGAGGATCGTCAAGGGTCGCTGTGTCGCTCGACGCGAAACTTTTCTTCAACGGAGACCCGCGGTTTCGGGGAAGCCGCAGCGGATGTTCATGCTCTGCACGGCCTGGCCGCTGGCGCCTTTCACGATGTTGTCCTCGGCGCTCATCACCACCAATCGACCTGTGCGCGGATCCAGCCGCCAGGCGATCTCGATCGTGTTCGTCCCCACCACGTTTTTCGTGTCGGGCAGAGCAGGGCCTTCGAGCAATCGGACGAAGGGCTCGCTTTCGTAGGCCGTTCGGTAGCAAGCCGCGATTTTGTCTCCGAGCGCCTTCGCTTCGTCCCCGGTGGAGAAGGACGTCTCAGGGGCGAGGTAGAGCGTGGTCAGGATCCCCCGGTTGACGGGGATGAGATGGGGCGTGAATTGGATGACGACCTTCGATCCCGCCACGGCTCCCAGCTCCTGCTCGATCTCAGAGAGATGGCGATGCTTCGGAACGCCGTACGGACGAACGCTTTCATTGCACTCGCAGAAGAGGTAGTCGACCTCCGCCTTCCGCCCGGCGCCGCTGACTCCGCTCAGCGAGTCCGCGATGATGCCGGTGGGCTTGATCAATCGACCGCGGAGCAGGGGGAGCGTCGGCAGCAGGATGCTGGTGGGGTAGCATCCGGGCGACGCGATGAGGTTGGCGGTTCGAATTCGGTCGCGGTAGACCTCCGGGAGTCCGTAAACCGATCGGTCGAGAAGATGGGGGGCGGGATGCTCATGCGCGTAGAACTCCTTGTAGACCGCGGCGCTCTTGAGCCGGAAGTCGGCGCTGAGATCGATGACCACCTTGTCCGCTTGGACGAGGGGCGCCGCGAACTCGGACGCCACGCCGTGGGGCAGCGCCAGGAAGACGACATCCGCCTGCTGGGCGATGGCGGAGGCGCTGGGCTCCGTGAAGCGCAGCGACTTGGAAAGCGGGTGGCTGGCGAACTTGGGAAAGACCTGCGCCAGCGGCTGGCCGGCGCTCTGTCGCGATGTGATGGCAGTGATCTGGACGCTCGGATGGTGAAGGAGGAGCCTGACCAGCTCCTCGCCCGAGTATCCCGACGCTCCAATGATGGCGACTCGTGTAGGCATGGTTGGGGGAAAGAAAAAACCCCGCCGGAGTGAACCAGCGGGGTGTTGCGTTGGAAAGGGGAATTAACGCTTGGAGAACTGGAAGCGTTTGCGCGCGCCCGGCTGGCCGTACTTCTTGCGTTCCTTCATGCGAGGGTCGCGGGTCAGGAACCCGTGGGACTTGAGCGCGGGGCGGAACGCGGCGTCGACCTGGAGCAGGGCTCGAGCGATGCCATGTCGGACCGCTCCGGCCTGGCCATTGGGTCCGCCGCCAGCGACGTTGACGCGCACGTCAAACTTGCTGGCTGTTTCCGTGACCGCGAGGGCCTGCTGCGCGAGGATGCGCTGCGAATCGGTGAAGAAGTAGTTCTCGAGCTTCCGGCCGTTGATGGTGATCTTGCCGGCGCCCGGCGCGAGCCGAACCCGGGCCACGGCCGTCTTGCGTCGTCCGGTTCCGAGGAAATCCTGTTTCTGAGCCATGTGAAGTGGATGCTAAGTCTTGGTGGATTCGGGGGCGGGTGAAAAATCAGTTCGCCGGCTTCAGGGGTTGGGGTTGCTGAGGGCCGTGCGGGTGCTCGGGGCCGCGATAAACCTTCAGCTTGGTGAGGAGCTGCGATCCCAGCCGGTTCTTCGGCACCATGCCATGGACGGCGTGGTGGATCAGCAGTTCAGGACGGCGCTCGCGGCGATGCGCGACATTCTCGTGCTTCTCCCCGCCCTTCCACCCGGAGTAGGTCATGAACTCTTTTGCCAACTCCTTCTTTCCCGTGAGGCGCACCTTCTCAGCGTTGATGACCACGACGAAGTCGCCGGCATCCATATGAGGGGTGAAGATGGGCTTGTTCTTACCACGGAGAATGTCGGCAATCTGGACCGCCAAGCGGCCCAACACGGCGCCGTTGGCGTCGATCACGTGCCACTTCCGTTGGGTCTGGTCAATCTTAGGCAAATAGGTTTTCATCACAGCCTGACGTTAAAGGAGCGCGGAACTTATCAAACAAGGGGGGTGAGTCAAATGAAAATTCGGAACGAAATCAAGCGCGCTCGGTTTCCAAGGAGCCCGGAGAGGACGAAAACGCCCGGTTTGGGCCCCGGAGGTTGTTGAGCGGTGCGGCTCGGACAACCGCGAGGGCATGCTGTTCTTTTTCTCCCTTAATGGTCTGGGAACTTTACCGATTGAATTTGTAGTCGGCTGAACTAGGGTTCCCGGGTGAGTGGCCCGCCGTTTCACTTTCGTGGAAGGTCTGTCATCGAACCGGCCCTCTAGTGTGGTTGGCGTTCCCTGAGTGGGGATTGCCAGTCCTGCCGCAATCGTTCGTTCGAAATCTAGACATCGTAGAGCTCATGAGAGACCAAAAGATTGCCGTCATCGGCCTGGGTTATGTTGGCTTGCCGCTCTCGCTCCAGTTTGCCAAGTCGGGCGTCAATGTGCTGGGGGTGGACACGGATCCGGCCAAAGTCACGGATTGCAACGCCGGTCGGGGCTACATCAAGCACATCTCGGGCGAGATGATCAACGAGCAGGTGAAGGCCGGGCGCTTTGCCGCCACGGGCGACTTCAGCCGGGTTCGCGAAGTGGACGCCATCATCATCTGCGTCCCCACCCCGCTGAACAAGAATCGCGAGCCCGATATCAGCTATATCATCAAGACCGGCGAGTCCATCGCGCCCCATCTGCAAAAGGGGACCTTGGTCGTCCTCGAGTCCACCACCTATCCCGGCACCACGGATGAAGACCTGCGCGGCGTGCTGGAGAAGGGATCCGGGTTGAGGGCTGGGACCGATTTCCATCTCGCCTTCTCCCCCGAGCGCGAGGATCCGGGCAATCCGGATAGCAAGGTCGCGATCATCCCCAAGGTCGTCGGCGGACTGACGCCTGCCTGCCTGGAGCGAGCCAAGTCTCTCTACGGCGCGGCGATCAAGACAATCGTGCCCGTCTCGTCGTGCCGTGCGGCGGAGGCGACCAAGCTTCTCGAAAACATTTTCCGCGGGGTGAACATCGCGCTCGTCAACGAGCTGAAGGTGGTTTACGCCGCGATGGGGATCGACGTCTGGGAGGTCATCAACGCCGCCAAGACGAAGCCGTTCGGCTACATGGCTTTCTATCCAGGCCCCGGCCTGGGCGGTCATTGCATCCCGATTGATCCCTTCTACCTCACCTGGAAGGCCCGCGAATATGGGCAGAACACCCGTTTCATCGAACTGGCCGGCGAGGTGAACACCGCCATGCCCCAGTATGTGGTGGATCGCGTCGGCGACGCCCTGAACAAGCGCCGCAAGCCGATCAATGGAAGCAAGATTCTCCTCGTCGGTCTGGCCTATAAGCCGGATGTCGACGACATGCGCGAGTCTCCGACCTTCACTCTGCTCGACCTCCTGAAGAACCGAGGCGCGCAGGTGGCCTACTATGATCCCTATGTTCCCGTCATTCGCCCGACGCGCGAGCATGCGAACTGGACCGGCACGAAATCGATCGAGTGGAACAAGCAGGCCATCGCGGGTTACGACGCGGTTGTGATCGCCACCAATCACAAGTGCGTGAATTACCAGGAACTCGCGGAATGGTCGGACTGCATCATCGACTCGCGGAACGCAATGGCCACCTGCAAGACAAAGCTCGATCAGGTGCTCAAGGCTTAGGTGAGGCGCCTCCGGGTCCGCGCCGCGGCTTTCCCGCGGCCTCAGGTCCTGCCACTAGAGTTTAGAGTTTATGCGCCGGGAATCCGGATTCTGTCCGCCCTGCTGAATGGGCGGCGGAACAAGGGTTCCCGGCAACTTGTTTTGTGACTGAAGAAACTCCATACGCCCGCGTTTGTCGGGAGCTTTCGATCCGACCCGCCCGCTGGTTGGTCACCGGGGTCGCGGGTTTCATCGGATCCAACCTGTTGCTCCGCTTGCTCGAACTGGACCAGACGGTGGTGGGCCTCGACAATCTTGAGACGGGGTCCGCTCGCAACCTGGAGCAGGTCCAGTCCCTGGTCGGCCCGGAGCGCTGGCGGCGCTTTGCCTTCATCGAGGGAAGCATACGGGACCTCGGCAGCTGCGTCCGGGCTTGCGCCGGCGCGGATTATGTTCTTCACCAAGCCGCATTGGGCTCGGTGCCGCGGTCCCTGGTGGATCCTGTCTCGTGTCACGAGGCGAATGTATCGGGATTCCTCCACATGATTCAGGCCGCGACGGAGGCCAAGGCGAAGAGTTTTGTCTACGCCTCAAGCAGCGCGGTCTACGGGGATCATCCCGCCCTCCCGAAAGTGGAATCGCAGATCGGCGCCCCTCTCTCACCCTACGCGGCGAGCAAGTATATCGACGAGGTCTACGCTGATGTCTACCAGCGGTGCTACGCGCTGTCCTCCGTGGGTCTTCGCTACTTTAATGTGTTTGGGCCTCGGCAGAATCCTGATGGCGCCTACGCCGCGGTGATCCCGAAATGGATCGCGGCCTTGATCGCCAAGCAGCCTGTGGTGATCAACGGAGACGGCGAGACGAGCCGCGACTTCTGTTATGTGGCCAACGTGGTTCAAGCGAACATCCTCGCGGCCACAAGAATCGCCAAGGGGGAGGCGAGCCAGGTCTTCAACGTCGCTTGCCAGGAGCGCACCACTTTGAACCAGCTCTTCGCTCTCCTCCGCGGCGGCCTGGCCCCGCAGTATCCGCACGTTCTCCCGTGTCGCCCGGAGTATCGGGAGTTCCGGGCGGGGGACGTCCGACATTCTCTGGCGGATGTTTCCCGAGCCGCAAAAGTTCTCGGATACTCTCCCACCCATGATCTACAGGCTGGCCTAAACGAAGCCCTTGCGTGGTATACAGAGCATCTGTCCTGACGCCCTCTAGTCGTAAGAATTCCATCAGGAAGCGCCCTGAACGGGAAGAATTTGCCGTTAGCAAGAAGATTTTTGTAAATTCCTATTGAACTATTCCTCAGGGCCGCCATCTATAGCCGTGTAGTACCGCTGCTCGTTTAGGGTTGGCAGAGAGGTCTTGCTTGCGGTGGGGTTCGGGCAGCGCGAAATAGTTGGCCCTACTGCCCTTCTGAGCGCCTCGGTGAAGGCGTATATGACCTCGTCACCAGAGCCAATAGAGCAATCTATTGGCTCTTTTTGTTTGAACGATGCCCTCTCCGAAGCGTCAGATATTCCGCGCCCGCACTCCAGCGCTCAACCCTGGGTGTGCCGGCAACTGAATTATATGAAAAAACTGATTGTCTCCCTCTCGATTGTGGCCATGGCGTTCGGCGCGATGGCTGGTGACTCTGACAAGTCCAAGGCCGCTTGCTGCGACACCAACACCAAGTCCAAGACGACCGCCAAGAGCGATTGCAGCGGCAAGTCCGGCTGTTCGAAGGGCGCTCAGGCCAAGAAGATCATCGATTTCAGCCAGAAGGGCGGCCAACTGCTGATCTCCTCGCTCTGATCGGCCGGTTTTCACGTCCATTTTGCATACGCGACCCCGAGCCGCTTTCCGCGGCTCGGGGTTCGTTTTTTCCGATGGACACCCGCTCCGCTGGGTCTCAAGAGTGTCCGTATGGCACTGACGCCCTCCACCATGCCGCCGCTGGCAACATCGGCCCCGGCGTTCCGGCTCCCCGAGCCGCTGACCGGCCAGGCGGTTTCGCTTGCTGATTTCGCCTCCTCGCCCCTGCTTCTGGTCATGTTCCTCTCGAATCACTGCCCCTACGTGAAGCACGTTCGCGATTCGGTGTCGTCCTGCGTGAAGGAGTATCAGCCGCGCGGATTGGCCGTGGTCGCCATCAATTGCAATGATGTGTCGCGCTATCCCGACGACAGTCCCGGGAAGATGGTCGAGGAGGTTCGGAGCGCGGGATACACATTCCCGTATCTCTTCGATGAATCGCAGGAGACGGCCAAGGCGTATCGCGCCGCGTGCACGCCGGACTTCTTCCTGTTCGATCGCGATCGCAAGCTCGTCTACCGAGGCCAGCTGGACGACAGCCGCCCCGGCAACGGCGTTCCTGTCACCTGCGCCGATCTGCGCGCGGCGCTCGACGCGGGACTGTCCGGCCGGCCGCCGCTTCTGCGACAAAGGCCGAGCATGGGGTGCGGCATCAAGTGGAAGCCCGGCAACGCGCCGGACTACCGCTGATCGCCGGCCTTCTGATTCACGCATATCTTATGGATCGCGAGGTGATGGGCATCGAGATCGGAGGGACGAAGCTTCAAGTCGTCGTCGGCTCCCCGGACGGGAAGGTGGTGGATCGTCATCGCGCAAACGTCGACGTGAATGCCGGAGGGGCGGGGATTCGCGCGCAGATTGAACGATGTCTTCCCGAACTCATGAGAGGGCGCGACGTGGCCGCGGTGGGCATCGGATTCGGCGGGCCTGTGGATTACCAGACCGGTCGGATTGCCCGCTCGCATCAAATCGAGGGTTGGTCCGAGTTTCCATTGGGCGAGTGGATGCGGTCGCTGTGCGGCAAGCCGGTGGCCGTCGACAACGACGCGAACGTGGCCACCCTCGCGGAGGCCATCGTTGGCGCGGGTCGCAACGCCAACCCCGTCTTCTATGTCACTCTGGGCAGCGGCGTCGGAGGAGGCCTTGTGGTGAACGGCTCCGTTTACCATGGCCGCAAGCCCGGGGAGTCCGAGATCGGCCATCTCCGGTTGAACAGAGAAGGTGTGATTGTTGAGCAACGCTGTTCGGGATGGGCCGTGGATCGATGGATCCGCCAACTCGTCGCGGAGAACCCGGAAAGCCTCCTCGCGAGGAAGGTGGGCGCGACCCGATCGGGCGAAGCGAGGTATCTGGCCGCCGCGATCCAGGAGGGAGACGCCTTGGCGTTCAGCATTCTTGAGCAGACCTGCGAGGATCTCGCCTTCGCCCTCTCGCATGTCGCGCATCTCGTCCACCCCCAGCGCATTGTTCTCGGAGGGGGACTTTCGCTGGTGGGGGAACCCTTCCGCGCGGGGGTGGCTCAAGCGCTGCCCCGATTCCTCATGGACGTGTTTCATCCGGGACCCGAAATCGTCCTTGCGGGATTGTCGGAGGATGCGGTTCCCGTCGGAGCGCTGTTGATGGCGGGTCGGTTGAGTTAGCAGTCCCACGTGCCCAGGATGGGAACGGCGCGCTCCCCGCTGTCCCGTTCCCAGACAGTCGCCAGCGTTTTTCGTCCCTGACTTTCCCTTCCCCTCGTTCCACTCCACATCCCACAGCCTATTCAACTCCAGGCGAGGAATGTCCGATAAGTAACAGGGCGACGGAGGTGGTTCCTCAGTGACAGAGACCCCAGGGCCTGGCCCTGGTGGTTGCTGCTGGAGAGGAAAGAGGATGTGACGCGATGTTTGTCTCTGCTATTTCTAGTAAGACGGTTTTCGACGAAGCCTGCCGCATGTTGCGGTCTATCGCGGCGGGTAGGACCCAGCGACGGGTCCTGACAACAGGCATATCGTTCTCGTTATCATTGTTGACGATGCTCTTGGGTGAAGCGTCGGCGGTCCACGGCGCGGAATCCTGTGCCTCCGTTCTTCTGGACGAGGCGCGCTCCTTTCCAGTCGGCGGAAACCCTCGATCCGTCGCGCTCGGCGATTTCAATGGCGACGGCAAGATGGATCTCGCCGTGGCCAACCTCGATCGATCGAACGTGTCCATCCTGATAGGCGTTGGGGACGGGACTTTCCGGGACGCCGTCAACACTCCGACGCTCCCTCACCCTCGATTCGTCGCCGCGGGCGATTTCAACAAGGATGGCAAGCTCGACCTCGCCGTCGCGAACATCGACTTCAATAGCGTGTCCATTCTGCTGGGGCAGGGGGACGGGACATTCATCCGATCGGCCACGCGCATATTCGATGTCGATGTCCACCCTGTCTTCATCGCTGTCGGCGATTTCAACGGCGATCGATGCCTCGACATCGCGGTCGCCAACAACGGATGCGCGGGATGCCGGATCGACGGATCCGTGTCGATTCTGCTGGGGAAGGGCGATGGCACCTTCGCCAGGGCTGTGGACTATCCTGAGGGGGCGCACCCGGTTTCACTCGTGGTCGGCGATTTCAACGGGGATGGAGCGCAGGATCTTGCCGTCGCGAATGTTCTGACGGTCTCCGTGCTTCTGGGAAGAGGCGATGGCACTTTCACGCCGGGCGCGGATTACACAACGATGCTCCATCCTGTCTCGGTCGCGTCGGGGGACTTCAACGAGGATGGAAAGCTGGACCTCGCGGTGGCCAACGACACAGCCGGGACAGTGACCTTGCTCCGTGGACAGGGGGATGGGTCGTTCCTGAAATCGACGAGCTACAAAACAGGGACGCTGCCCGTCTCCGTGGCGGTCGGCGACCTGAACGGAGATCATCACCTGGATCTTGTCGTGGCGGATTTAGGCTCGGAGGATATTTGGATCCTCCTGGGGGACGGAGCCGGCGCGTTTAGGCCGCCCGTTGCGGAGCCGGTGGGGGCTTTTCCAGGATTTGTCCTCCTGGACGACGTGGACGGCGACACGAAGCCGGACGTGGTCGTCGCCAACGAGAACTGGGACACTGTCTCAGTCCGCCTGAACACCTGTCCGTTCGCGGGCGTTCAGCTGTCGATTGGCTTTGTTGCCGGGAAGATTTCTCTCACCTGGCCGCACACCTCCCGTTTCTACGAAATCGAGACCGCGAGCAGCCTGAACAGCCCGGTTGTTTGGCAGCCGATCGCGCAATCTCCCTCCCTCAGCCAGGGACAATGGCAGATGCTCGTCGCTCCAGTCGGCCCCCAAGGGTTCTTCCGACTCCGCAGGCGATCTGGCGACTAGCCAGATCTGTTGGGCTTGCCCCGGCAGAATCCTCGGGCCTGCTTCCCCGCGATTCTTCATTCCATACGGAGGCAAACCGTGCACTATTCCCGCATGCCAGCGGAACTGTCGCGCCGACATTCGCACGGACACGCTTTCACTTTTCTGAACGCGCGGGAGCGCGAAGGTCTCACCGTGCTCAGCCGGCGCAGCATGCTCAAGGCGAGCCTGGCGGGGCTGGCGGGCATCAGCCTTCCTCGGCTCCTCCGTTTTCAGGCCGAGTCGGTCGCGGCGGGAACTCCCATGCGTCGCGGCAAAGCGGTGATCCTGCTTTGGATGACGGGCGGGCCTTCTCACATCGATACTTGGGATGTGAAGCCGGACATGCCCTCCGAGATCCGCGGACCTTTCCGGGACATTCGCACGCGGCTCCCGGGCGTTCATTTGTGCGAGTATCTGCCTCTGCAGGCGGCGATGATGGATCGCTTCACGCTCATCCGATCCGTCGACTGTCGTGAAAGCAACCATGAGCCGAACATGGTGATGCAAACCGCGAATCTTGCCGCGGAGCCGCGTCTAAATCCCCTCGGTCACCTCTACCCGGGCTTCGGCTCAGTCGTCGCGAGATTCCACGCCTCGGCTCATGCGGCGATGCCGCCGCACGTCGTCCTCAATTTGAAGGATCGATCGCATGTCGCGTGGGGCGGGTATCTGGGGAAGCAGTTTGATCCCTTCCAGGGAAAGGCCGGCGACACGTTGTTTCAACTGCCGGGCAGCCTCACCATGGATCGAGTGAGGGAGCGACAGGCATTGGCGCGCCAGATGGACATCCTCAGGTCCGACGTCGACGCGGCCGGTCAAATGCAGGCCATGGATCGATTCGGCCAGCAAGCGTTCGATATTGTCTGTGGAGGGCGCGCCCAATCCGCGTTCGATGTGACGAAGGAGTCGTCGCGCACTTTAGAGCGATATGGCAATCACGAGTGGTGCCGCCAGGCTTTGCTGGCTCGGCGATTGGTGGAGGCAGGCGTGAGTTTTGTGACCATCGATCTCAGCAATCACACCGCCAGCGGCACCTGGGACACGCATGGGGACAACATCCCGCCTTACGGGGGAATCTGGAATGGATTGCGTCCGTTGCTTCCTGTCTTCGACCGGCTTCTGACCACGCTCGTGAGCGACCTGGGAGATCGGGGACTCCTGGACGACACTCTTGTGATCGCGATGGGGGAGTTCGGTCGCACCCCTCGTCTCGGGACGCAGGGCAGCACCGACGGAAGGGATCACTGGCCTTACGTCATGTCCATGGTGATGGCCGGCGGCGGGTTCCGGCATGGACAAGTCATCGGCGCCAGCTCGCGGGATGGCGGAGAGATCTCTGAACGTCCCATCACCCCAGGCGATATCGCTGCCACGATCTACCGCCATTTCGGAATCCCGCTCGACACGACGTACCAGGATCATCAAGGGAGGCCGATCCGCATCGTGGACCAGGGAGAACCGATTCGCGAGTTGGTCTGAGCGCGCCTCTCCGCCGTCCGATCACCGGGCGCGCTGGAGTATCTCCTCGTAGACCCTGAGGGCGGCGCGGTAATCCTCGATCAGCCCCTCTGGAGCCACCGCGCCGCTGCGGGCGATCTCCTCTTTCACGCGGGAGACGAGCCACTCGGCCTCCTCGCGGCGCGGCGCCATCGGCCGGCCCGGGATTTCTATTTTCCATGGGGCCGTGTGCGCAAATCGGAACCGCCCTTCGGCTCGGGACTCGAAGCACCGCCAGGCGGCCCATGAGGTTCCCTCCACTGCGAACTCAGTCGAGCATCGGCTCTCGTAGGCCCCCTCCAATGTCTTCTCGTTCCGAGGATCGAATCGACGCGCGACCTTGCCATTCACCACCAACTCCACCGATTCCAACGGCTGTTCGCTCCGAACCACGCATTCCGCGGAATGGGGCTTGCCGGAGTCTGTCCGCGCCGCCGCCTCGCCCGGCCCCTTGCCATCGATTTGACCGAAGAGCATCGGGCCTGTGGTCACGAAGCTCCTGCCGGCGCCCAGCCCTTGCATCCATGCGTCGGGGTCGAAGGGGCCGTCGAGGTGGACATAAACGCGGCTGAATCCAAGGGGCACAGGATGCACTCCGTTTGCGGTGCCGGCGGAGGGGCGCGGCCAGAAGCCGGAGTTCAACAGGGCGTAGTAGGCTTGGAAGCCATAGAGCGTCCAGCCTCGCTCCGTGTCGGTACCCGAGCCCTGGATGCCCATGTAGGCTGGCGCCGGGACCGCCCACCCCCGGATCGCGTAGGGCGCCTCCCAATGATGGTTATTGGCCAGTTCGTAAAGGTCGACGTTCAGGATCGCCACGAGGGCCATGGACCAGGGCCAATTGTGCTTTTCGAGATCGAGCAGCGCTCCTTCCGCACGGGCTTTGGCGGCCACTGCGGCAAGTGGGAGCGCCGGAATGTCGAAGCGTGTCTTGTGATTCAGGATCAGCAGGGCGCCGAGCGTGTGACTGGCGGCGCCGGTGCGGAAGATCTCGTATTCGGTGTTCCTGGCCTGCCAGGCGTGGGCGGCGTCGATCGACACCCAGCCGCTCCCGGGCTGGCTCTTGAATCCAAGGCCGCTCGCGGTGGGCGCGACGGTGGACGTTGTGGTCCAATCGACCATGGGGAGCGCCACGCTCACGTCCTCCGCCAACATCACGTTTGCCAGATCCGATGGATCGCGATGGTTGTGGGCGTCGCCGGAGTGCCAGCCCTTCTCCGCCATATTCATCCAGCGTCGCAGTTCGAGCCTGAGCTTCCCCATCCCGGGCGCGACCACCACCTCCCGACGCAGCGGGAACCATTCCTTCCCGCGCTCCACCATGAAAGTGTGGCGGCCCGGCGCGAGCTCGACGCGGAAGGGGTGGGCGGAGAGCGTCGTGTGCATCTCGACGGAGTTCGTGTTGCTTCCGTTCCGTCGCTCATAGCGAATCGCCGAACCCGTCAGCGACGCCGACTTTGGAAAATGCCATGATCCGTCCCCGCCCTGAATGTAGATTCGCGAAGGCAAGGGCGATCCGTTCGCCGCGTCCACCACCTCGCCTTCCACGGTGACCTCCGGCAGCGTGGACTTGCGCTTCTCGACGATCGCGAGGGGATCGGCGGGCCGCTTCGCCGGATCGACATAGAGCGCCAAATCGCGAAGCGCGATGGCCTTGAAACCATTCAGGCTCAGAAAGGCCATGTATTCCTCGAATCGCTCCCGACGCGTGTTCACCCAAGGATGCTCATTGTCCGGCGCGCCGTGGAATTGGAGCACTGCGATCCGGCCGCCGGAGGCCTGGCTGACGGCGCGCTTGAAGTCGTCAAGAGTCCAGTCCGGCCGCGCGTCCCCAGCGCTCGGGATCAATAGAGGATCGTCAAGCCCGGGCTCGTAGGCGAACCCTCGTCCCCATTCGTAGGAATGCTCGGGCGCGCCTCCGCGACGCGCGAATCGAAACCCCAGTTCCTTGAGGATGGGGATCGCCTCCGGCGTGATCGCGTTTCCGGGATAGGCGAAGCTCGTCGGACGAGGGATTCCATTCTCAACGCAACGCTCGCTGATGGCTTCCACCTGCTCGCGGAGGCTTCCCAGAGATTGTCTTGAGACGCTCATGTGGTCCCGTGTGTGGTTTCCGATCTCGAATCCGTCGTCGCTCAACGCGCGGATTTGGGCCCATGTCATGTAGTCCTGCTTGTTGGTTCGAAACGTGAAGCCTTCGGTGATGAAGAAGGTGGCGCCGAACCCGTGGCGCTTCAGCGTTGGACGAACCACGGAGAAGTGAGAGGCCACCGAGTCGTCGAACGTCAGGACAACGAGCTCGTCGGGGATCGGCTCAAGCGCCGCCGCGGACAGGAGGGCGAAGCGGACAAGAGAAAGAGCGAGGAGAGCGCCGGGAAGGCGGATGGGGCGTGGCATGGCGAAAACCGTAGAGAGGGCCGGCTCGAATGACAACCTTGCGGGCGCATCCTTCACCGTTTGTGGCTGGAGGCCTACGGCTCCTCGCACTCCAACCGGTAGAAGTAATAACGCGACTGGGCCGGATAGGGCAGGAGCACCGAGGCCTGCGCGTCGGCGGGGGTCACCTGGTCCAAAACCACCCACTTCGCGAGATCCGTCGATCCGAGGATCGAATAGGTCGATTCGGGCTTGGCGTGAAAGGAGGCGCGAAGTCCGGTGTCGGTTCGCTCCAAATCCGTCAAAACCGGCCGCACCTTCACAATGATCGTGTCGCTTTCGGTGGTGCCTGCGGCATTGCGCATGAGGACTCTGTATCGACCGGCCTGATCGGGCTGGATGCTCGCAATCTGATACACGGCGCACTGCTCGCCGTTGATGTCCGTTTCATCGAGCTGCCATTGATAGTACAACCGACGAGTGCCCGTCGCCTTCGCCGTCAGAGTCACCTGCGCGCCCTCCTCCAGAACCGTGGCGGTTGCGGCGATCGACACCGAGGGAATCAGGAGTTGGGTGAGAACCACCGGCGCGCTGGTGACCGATCCAAAGGAGTTGGAAGCGATCAACGAATACGCCCCGCTGTCCGAGCTGGCGAAGGCGTCGATTTGCAGCGTGGGAGTGATGGCGTCTTCGAGCGGCCGGCCATCCTTCCACCATCGGTAGGCGAGCGGCTCAGAGCCCGACACGCGCGCGTCGAGGGCGTAAGGGGATCCGATGGGGAGAGGCGTGTCGTCGCGGAAGTAGGCGCCATGCGGCTGGCTCACGATGACCGGCGGCTGTTGCGCGAGCAGGGTGAGGATGGCCGGCGATGAAGTCGTCTCCCCGGCCGGGGTGACGATGCGTAGCGAATAGCCGCCGAGGTGTTTCGGCGCCACGCCCACGATCAGCAGGGAGGCGTTGGTGGCTCTCAACACGGGGGCGCCGTCCTTCAGCCATTGGTAATGGAACGGGGGCGTGCCGACCGCCGTGGAGGAGAAGAGCGCCAGACCTCCGGGTGGAACGGCTTGGCTCGCGGGCTGGGTGAGGATTTCCGGATTCATCAGGACGCGAACGAAACAACTCCCGCTGGTCGCGCCGTAGGGGTTGCTGACCAGAACGGAATAGTTTCCGGTGGTCTTCGATGTCGCGGCGCCGAGGCTCAGGGTCGTCGCGTTCGCGTTCTTGATGAGCTCCCCGTTGAATCGCCACTCGACTCCCGTGACCGCGCCGTGCGTCCGCGCGACCAGGCTCGAACTTTCGCCGGCGAGGATGGAGAGCTCCGAGGGGAAAGGTTCGAGAACCGGCAAGCTTTGTGGAGGGCTCGCGTTGTCGTGTCCCGGAGTCGGCGTTGCGGCGAACCAGTTCAAAGGATCGTTTCCAAACTCCCCCAGATCCTTTCTCTGCAGCGAGTAGCCCCCGCCGTTGGCGGCGGATGGCCAAGGATCCGTGTTCGCATACTCCACGTGGTCCACCTGGATCGGAGGGACCCACCCGTAATCGGGATCGAAACAGAATTGCGGGATGTCGGGACGAAACAGCTGCACGCTGCCGTTTGTGTTGCCGAGCTCCCCGCGATAGGGCCCGAAGATTGGCGTTTCTTGCGATAGCGAATACCGGGCCCTGAAGGCCGCGAGCCGCGAAGGGTTCGCTGTCGGATCGAAGCCGACAACCAGGACAGATGACTCAGGCGCGACGACGACGCCGCGAGGAAAGGCGTAATCCACCGAGCCGGCAAGCCACCAGACGTTCGATGGGAACGCGGGATCGAAGAGCGGCAGATCCGTGGACGCCAGGCTTCGGAGCTCGATGAATTCGTCGAGCGGGCTTTCGCCAACGGCGTTCTCCGCGGGCGGGTTATAGTGCACCTCGTTGATCACCATTAGCTCGATCAGGGGCGGCGAGTTGGGCGCGCCATTGCCGGATCGCAGCAGCGGCAGCAGCTCTTCCGGATCTGTGCCGCGAATCGGTGTGCCCATCGTGAGATTCACTTCGGGGGTCAGCTGAGGGCCAATGCTCGAGTTGTGGAGCGTGAACGGGATGTTGTTCGCCGCGGCGGGGAACACGACGTCCGTTCGCCATCCATTCAGGCTTCCCTGCGCGTCGACGCCAAAGAGGTAGAGGCTGTCGCCGTGCGCCGAACTGAGGCCAAAGCTCGGCAGGACGCCCGGGTGAGGCTGGAACTGGAAACGATAGAACACGGAGTATCCGCGCGGGTCAATGATCGTGCCGTCCGGGACTCGAAAGCGACGCGGCTGGTTGGGGTTGTCCGTGATGTAATAGCCGCTGAGATCGATCGAGGAGGCGGTGACGTTGAAAAACTCCAGGGCGTCCTCGTAGGGGTCATCCGCGTGGGACAGAACCTCATTGAATATGATGTCTCGCAGCAGGAGGAAATTGGCCGACGCTGGCGAAGGTCCATCTGAGAGGCTCGCGATCTTCCCTCCGCCATCCGGAAGCCTGCCTTCCGATATGCCCAGGGATTGGGGTCCGTAGATGATCCTGTCGATCTTGGTCTTGCCGTCCTTGTCCGTCAGGATGATCGTCCCGCCATCCTTGTTGAGCTTGAACACGACGTGATCCGCGCCGTTCGCCGGGTTCTTGTCAGCCACGAACACCGAGTAGCCTTGGGACCCCCCGCCGATGAACGAGAGGGCGGGCACACGGGAAAGGTTCAGCTTCGACGTCAGGTCCGACAGGAACAAGTTTCCCAGTGCGACTGGGAGGGGGTCCGGGTTGAAGATCTCGAACCAGTCGGAGCCCTTGGCGGGCCTCGCCATCCATTCGTTGATCTTGAGCTTTTTCGGATCGCCCAACACGGCGGGGAGATTCGGCTTCCCCGGCGTGGGTTCGTTCAGCGACCACTCTCCCGATCCTGGCGTCCGACCGATCGACCTGTCCTCAATTTGCAAACCGAACACGATGTTGTCGATCAGGCCGCCTCCAGCCCCGGAGGAGTCAAAGAGGTACACTTTGTCGCCGCTCGAGTTGAGCGCGTAGCCGGTGTTGGGGTATCGCGCGGGGGTCGTCGTGGCCTTCTGGTTGGGATCGAAGACGACCACCAGATAGGAGCGCGGAGCGAGTAGCGAGCCTTCGGGGAAGACCCAGCGCTGAGGGGTTTCGGGGCGATCGCTGAGGCTCATCCCCGACAGGTTCAGCTCGGCGTCCGACTCGTTGACCAGCTCCGCCCAGTCCACGCTCCCGTTGATCCCGGGGAGGAGCGGCGCGTGATGGTTGGCGAGAACCTCGCTGAGCCGCGGCGCGGAGGCCGCGGCTGGCGGACCGAGAACCAGACCCCAGCCCGCCCAGACAAGCGCGACAGAGACGACGGAACGGAATAAGGCCATAAAAACGCGGCCGATCAGCGAGCGCCCCAGTGCGTGTTCTTCAAGAAAGCGACCAGGTCGGCGAGCTCCTGACGCGTGAGCTGGGCGTCCAAACCGGAGGGCATGAGCGAGACCGCGCCGGGGCGCTGCTCCAGGATCTCAGCCCTTGCGATCTTCTGCTCGGCGCCGGGACCGGTCACGAGCGTCAGCTCGGACTCCGTCTCGCCGCGGACGATTCCGTTATGCGATTCGCCATCGCGCGTGATGACCATCGAGGGCTCGTAGCTGCGGACAAAGCTCGCGCTCGGGTACACGACCGCCTCCAGAAGATCGCGTTCGCTACGCACTTCCCCGATGCTGGTGAGGCTGGGGCCCACATCGCCGCCGGCATAGCCGATTCGGTGGCATTGGGCGCAGGCGGTTTTCGTGCTGTTGAAGAGGCTCTGTCCCTGGCGAATGTCCGGCTTCAAAGCCTTCACTTCCGCGAGCAGCGAGTCGACTCGTCGCGCCTGCTCCGCGTTGTCGGGGGCGATCATCGCGAGAAGCTCTCCGCCCGCCTTGCGAGCGTCGGCGGGCAGCTTCGCGAGGCAGGCCTTCAACGTGTCGGGACGGATGGAGCTGCGAGCCTTGGCCTCGCGCAGGGCTTTCAGGACGCGATCGCCCAATTGCGGGTCCTCCCCATTCTCGAAAATCGCGAGAAGAGGATTCATTTCCAGGGGGCCGACTTCCCGGAGCGAGTCGGCCACGCCGCTCTTCTGATCGGCGGAAAGGCCGCCGCGGGTCAGCGCTCGAACGCTCGAGAATCGAAGTCCGGGCGCCGTTTGGGGCGAGAGATGCGATCGCAGGAGCTCGTACTCGGAGTCGGAGAGAGGCGTTCCGCCCGCGCGGTTGGCAAGGGCCTGCATCCGGATGTCGGCCGGCGCCTGATTGTGGGCCGCTATGCGATGCAGCGCGGATTGCACGCCGGGCTGGCCTGGGTTCTCCTTCAGCTGTCCCGCGGTTTTCAGGGCGGCAAGGACCATGGACCTGAGGGCGTCATCGCTCGCGGCCTTGGATGTCAGATCCTCCTCGCCTAGCGCCCGCGCGGTCGCGGCGCTCCAGCGCGAGGGAGGCTCTTTGAGATTTGCGCCCTGCATCGCCTCGAACGCCGCCTGCCGGAGCGAGAGCGGAAAGTCACGCCCTTCCGCGCACTCCGCGATGAGATCCTGCCCCGCGGCGTCGCGGCTGAAGAGCGAGAGGACGGGCGTCACAAGGTCCAGTTTCCCCGCGGTTGCCCACTCCGCGAACTGGCTCTTCGCCCAGGCCGCGACCGACGGGCCCCACTCGGGCCGGCGCCTCAATATCCAAAGCGCGTAGCGCCGGGTCTCGGAGTCGATTGAGGACAGGAGCGGCGTGACCTCCTCCGGTTTGAGATCGGCGCCGTCGCGCTCCGCGAGGGCGACGAGGGCGGCCCGCTGGGCGGGCGCCGAACCGGTCTTCAAGGCGGCGCGAAGCTCGGCCGGCTTGCCTTCCCGGACGAGCGCTTCCGTGATGGCATGCACCGCGAACGGCTCGCCCTGCGTCGCCGAGAGGCGGGCCTGCCAGTTGTCCATCTTGCCCTTTCGCGCAATGGCGATTCCCACAGGGAAATCGGGACCGCTCATCCGACGACCGGGGGATTGGCCGGGGATGACGCGGCGGATGCGATAAATGCATCCGAGGACATCGGGCTTCCAGAGCTGGCTGGTCGGGCAACACAGCTTATACCAGCCGCCCGTGTCCACGACGAGGAGCGAGCCGTCGGGATCCTGCAGGACATCGGTCGGATGAAAGTCGGTGTCCTCCGTGGCGAATAGGTCGGTGGTTTCCGCCGCGAAGGTCGCCCCCTTGGGCTTGAGCTTGTGCTTGGTGATCTTGTGCTTGTTGAACAGGGACGCGTATAGGACATCGTTGTTGCGCGCCTCCTCGTCCGAACCGGCGTCGCGGCAGAGCCCGCTGGGAGCGGCCGCTCCCAATTGAACAAAGGGATGCAGCACATCCGGGGAGGTGCGTTTCACCGCGCGCTCGTCGATGTTCCCGTTCAGCTTGCCAAACACGCCGCCGTAGATCGCGTGGGCGACTCCGTCGCGGAAGTCGGGCTGGCTGAAATCGATGAACGTGCTTGTGAAGAGGCATTCGCCGCCGCGCGTGAAAGCCACTTCGACCGGGTTGTCCATCCCGCCCGTCATGATGCTGTCCATCTCCGAGCCATCCGGCCGCGCTCTGAAGATGTGAGCGCCCCTGTCCAGATGCGCCTGACCCGTGACGCCGTTGGTCCATGCGATCGGTTCGAACGCGCCCTTCGTCCAGTAGATGAATCCGTCCGGCCCCGCATAGGGTCCGTGAACCTCGTTGCCGCAGTGCGTCGATGGGCGTCCCACGTTCCACCACTCGACGCGCTCATCGGCCTTTCCGTCGCCGTCCTTGTCAATCAGCTTCCAGATCGCCGGCGTGCCCCCGATATACACCACGCCCTGATGCCAGAGGATCCCCTGGAGCATGGGCAGGTGGTCGGCGAACACGGTTTGCTTATCGAACACGCCGTCATGGTCGGTGTCTTCGAGTCGGACCACCCGCCACTTGGGATCTTTCGCCTGATCAGCGGGCGCTTCGCTCGAGCCGCTGGAGTCGGTGACGTAAAGCCGGCCCTGATCGTCGAAGCAGGCGTTGACCGGGCGCAGCACGAGGTTGGTGGTCGTCGCCTTCTGCGCGGTGTAACCGGAGGGCAGAGTGAAGACGCGACCCTCGAGGGAAACTGTGTCGGCGCGGGCGACCAGCGCGAGGGAGGCCGCGGCGATCAAGCGCAGGAGGAGACGTAGCATGGCTACGTTCTGCCCTCGGAAAGGGGATGCGTCAAGCGGGGTCGACGATCATCGGGAACTGACTTTATCGGATGTCGGGAAGTCGGCGGGAACTTTCTGGGTCACCTGGCCCGTCGCGGCCCATTCGGTTCCGCGTTGCAGCGTGACGATGAAGCCCACGCATTTCTGGGCCGCCAGGTCGGGTCCGTTGTTGTGGCCGAGGGCCGTGTGGAAGATCCGGCCGCCGCCGAAGGACAGCGTCATCAACAGCGGCTCGTTGCGTCCGGTTCCGTTCTGCGCCTTGTCCGCGAACGCGGTGGCCAGTACGGTGATGTTCTTCGCCGGCCCTCGCAGCCGATCATAGAGCTCGTCCTTCGAGTGCATCCATTCCGCGGGGAGCCCGGCCATGATGGGATGCGCGGGTTCGCGGGTGATCATCTTGAACGCATGCTGCTTCCCATGGCTGCCGCCGACGCCGGGGCTCGTGTCGCGCACGATCTTCTCCTCCCAGTAAAGCCACGGACCCGATTTCTCGTTTCGCCCGTTCCATCCGCCCACTCCGATCATCTCGTTGTATTCCTGCCAATCCGGGAACGCGTTGTCGGCGGCGTGCACCGAGACGAAGCCGCCCCCGTTGCGCACGTATTCGGTGAACGCGGCCTGGAATTCCTTCGACCAGGGCTCGCCGTTGTAATTGGAAACGACAGCCCGGTAGGGCTTCAGGTCGGGCTTGAACACGGACATGTCCCCGCCCTTGGGCGTCGTCGTGGCGACGTCCACCTGAAAGAGTCCGCTGCTCTCGAGGACTTCCTTGATCCAGGGCGAGCTGGATTTCCAGTCGTGGTTGTTCTGTCCGTCGATCAGGAGCACGCGCAACGGGGCCGCGGACAGCGCGAGCGAGGACGCCGCGAGCAGGAGGGCGAGAAGGCCGCGCGAGAAGAGGGACGCCGAGGATTTCATGCGCTTGGCAATAGGCGAATCCGCTCTCCGATTCAATTGAAAACGCTTCACGCCAGGATTCTCTATGCGCGAATCCGCGATCCCGTCTCGACACCGCTGGATCTTCGCTTTCCACTCATTCTGTGGACGCATGATCCGGGCGCAGAGCACTGGGCTCCGGGAGGAAAGAGCAGAGCGCTCTTCTCAACTCCGCCCAGGTCGGAGTTGAGTCCTCGCAGGCCGTGACGCGTCCGCAACACGACTCTCGAGGACGTACCCAGGCGCCTGTCGCAACCGGCGCGCGGGAGTCCGACGGCCTGCCAGGGCGGCTATTGCTGTTCGACGAGGTGGAAAAAGCGCGCCTTGATCGCGAAAGTGAAGTTCTCGGAAAACTTGAGCGAGCCATTTGAGAGAGTCGGGGCCAACAACGGGGTCCAGCTTTCCAGCGGCAGCCCCGGGTTGGTGGTCGCGTAGACGCGCGCGCGCGCGGCTCGAGCGGCGTCGATCGGACTGCCATCCGTGCTCACCACGACCAGGTTCACTTTCTTGTTCGCGATGAACGTGGAGGACACGCGCAATCCGCGACGGCGGTTCACGACGCAGTGATCCCCCGAAGCGCCCGCTCCGATCACGACTTGCGCCTCCGGCGGGAGCTCCAGTTGTCCGGAGTTGTCGCTTCCCCAGACGATCACCTGGTTGTTCGCCAAAAGCGCGATGCTGTGATCCGCTCCGGCCGCGATGGCCACGGCCTTGACGGGAAGCTTCGGAACCTGGGTTTGTTGCAGGGAGGCGTCGCCCCAGGCGCGGATGCTTCCATCGCGCAGCAAAGCGAGTCCGTGGGCCCGTCCGGCCGCGACCGCGACGACATTCGACATTCCCGACGGCGGACGCCGCTGGCCAAACTCATTGCGTCCCCAGCCCGTGACCGTGCCATTCTCCAGAACGACAAGGTTGAACGACCTGCCCGCGGCGATCGCAGTGGCCTTGCCCAGGCCGGGAGGCGTCGCCGACTCGCCGTCCGCTGTGCTGCCCCAGCCCACCACCGTTCCATCGTCGCGAAGCGCGAGCGAATGAGTGAACCCCGCCGCGATGGCCGTGACTTGGGAGAGTCCGACGGGAACCTTTGATTGGTTGGCGTCCTTGCGTCCCCAGGCCGCGACGGTTCCGTCGGATTGCAGCGCAAGGCTGAACCCATCCCCTGCGGCCAATGCGGCGACGCCCGTGAGATTGGGCGGCATCGTGATTTCTCCATGCGAGTTGTCCCCCCAGCCCAGCACGCCGCCATTGCTTCGAAGCGCAAGACCGTGGAGATGTCCGACCGCGAAGGCCTGAATGCCCGATAGCCCGGGCGGCGGCAGAACGTCGATGAATTCAATCCCGTTCCACACCTGGCTTTCTCCCCAGCCGATCAGCTCGGAGAAGCTATCGATGGGGCTGACGGTCAGGGCGACTTTGTCGCTGTCCGTGTCGCCCCATGCGTTGCTCAAGCGAACAAAGTAGCTTGCCTGGTCCGCCTGCTTCACAGGATTGATCGTCAGTGTGGGAAAGGTCACGCCATCGATCGCCTGGTCTTCCTTGAACCACTGGTAACCAGTGACGTTGAGTCCCTCAACGGAGAAGGAGGCCGGCAGACCCGGGAACGACTCGAGGCTGGCGGGCTGGCGCGTGATGGCGGGGGCGGGCTTGATGGTGAGCGTGGCAACCCGGCTGGTGACCGCGCCAAAGATGTTGGTGATGACCACGTCGTATCCGCCCGCGTCCGTGAGCTTCGTGGGCGGCGTTGTGTAGACGGGGAGCACGCTGAAGGGGAGGGGATCGCCGTTGAAGCGCCACCGGTAGCTCAGGTTCACGCCCGTCGCCACGACCTTGAACGTGGCCGCCTTCCGCTCGCCGACGGTGAGATCGGCCGGTTCCTGGGTGATGACCGGCGGGATCTGCACCGTGAGGACCGCGTTGCTGCTCAGAACAGATCCCGCGGCGTTCTCGATGAAGACGCTGTAGGTCCCGGCGTCGGAGGCTTGCGCGGCGGCGATCGGGTAGGTCGCGGCGTTGGCGTTCGGAATATTCGTGCCCGCGTAGCGCCATTGGTAATTCAGCGGCTCGCTGCCCGTGGCGATGACGGTGAGCGTCGTGGGAGTTCCGATCAGGACGGACTTTGCGGGGGGTTGGGTTGCGATCGCCGGAGGATCGACGCGAAGGGCCAAGGCGTGCGCGCCGCCCGCGGAAATCCTAAAGGCGTTCGCGAGCGAGCCCGGTACTTTCAGTATCGGAGAATCGAACTGGCCCCAGGCGCGAACGCTGCGATCCGCCAGCACGACCACCACGCAGTCTCCTCCCGCCGAGATACGGGTCACTGTGCCGAGGTTGGCCGGCACATTGCGCTGCCCGGAGTTGTTGTCGCCCCAGACGACGACGCGCCCGTTTTCCAACAACGCGACGCTATGGGCGCGGCCTGCCGCGATCGCCACGGCGCGTCCTCCGAGATTCGGATTGAGAGGCGCCTGGGAGGATTGATTGTTGCCCCACCCCACGACGCGCCCATCCGAGATCAGCGCAAGGCAGTGACTCTCTCCCGCGGCGATCGCCTTGACGCTGGAGAGACCCTGCGGGATGGCGAGTTGCTGGGAGCTGTTGTCTCCCCAACCGATCACCGTGCCGCCGGCGCGTAGGGCGATGATGTGCTGCTCCCCCGTGGCGATCGCCACGATGTTGGCAACCCCGTTGGGCGTCTGCAATCGATCGTCGCCTCCCCAGGTGTAGACCAATCCATTCGAGCCCAGCGCCACGCTATGATAGTAGCCAGCCGCGATGTCCGTGATGTAGGGCAGCGCCGGAGCGTCGGGCGCGCCGGTTCCCCAGCTCACGACGGAGTGATCGGGCAGCAAGGCCAGGCTGTGGGAGAGCCCTCCAGAAACGGCGAGCAGCTTCCCCAGGCCCGCCGGCGGGCTGAGCTGGCCGGCGCTGTTGTCGCCCCAGGCGTATAAGAGCCCCGGAGTTTCGAGAGCGCTCGAGGATTGCGGCAGGGCGAGACTTGCGAGAGTCCCCAGGAGCGCCAGGATCGCGGGCGCTGTAAAACTGGCGCGCATGGCGCTTTTCGGGAAAACAGACTGCCTACCTTTGCGCGGCGTTGCTTGCATACTTCTTCAATGACTGCATGACGTAACGATGTTGTGGCGGGCTCGCAAATCCAGATCCGGGTCGCGCCCATTCCCTGCCGGCACACGGTGGCAGACTATCCACGAGGAGCTTTCTCCGCGCAAGTCTCGCAATGAGACAGTTTCCGTCCCGCGGGCCATCGGGCCGTGGCCGCCGCGATCCACGCGGGGCGGAGGTCTCAGCGCTGGCGCGTTGAGGCCGACAGGGCTGCTGCACTTGGACCGAGCAGGGGCTGAAGCCTCACGAGAGGCGCTGAAGATCGGCGGCGAGGGCGAGGACATCCTCGGGCTGGGTGTCCCAGGCGCACATGAAGCGGCAGCCTCCCTGCCCGATGAAACTGTAGAATCGCCAGCCCGCCTCGCGCAACTGGGCGGCGCGCTCGGGCGCGAGCTCCACAAACACGGCGTTGGCCTGCCTGGGGAATAGCATCCGCGCGCCGGGGATGCCCCGGATCTTCTCCTCCAGCAGCGCCGCCATGGCGTTGGCGTGTTGCGCGCGCTCGAGCCAGGCGTTGTTCTTCAACATCCCCACCCAGGGAGCGGAAAGGAAGCGCATCTTTGACGCGAGCTGGCCCGCTTGTTTGCACCGATAGTCAAACTCCCGCGCGAGCTCCAGATTGAAGAACACCACCGCTTCGCCGACGGGCATCCCGTTCTTGGTGCCGCCGAAGCACAGGACGTCGACGCCCGCCTGCCATGTTATCTCCTTGGGGGACACGCCGAGCGAGGCGACGGCGTTGGCGAATCGCGCGCCGTCCATGTGGAGCCGCAACCCGTGCTTTTTGCAGAGCGCCCACACAGCCTTGATCTCCTCGACGGAGTACACCGTCCCCACCTCGGTGTATTGGGTGAGGCTGACGGCGCGGGGCTTGGGATAGTGGATGTCCGTGCGCTTCTTCACCGAGCGCTCGATGCCCGCGGGGTCGATCTTGCCGTTGGAGCCCGGGAGGAGGAGCACCTTCGTGCCGTTCGAGAAAAACTCGGGAGCGCCGCACTCGTCGGTTTCGACATGCGCCGTCTCGTGGCACAGGATGCTGTGATACGACTGGCACATGGAGGCGAGCGAGAGGGAGTTGGCGGCGGTGCCGTTGAAGGTGAAGAAGACCTCGCAGCGCGTCTCGAACAAGTCGCGCAACTGGTCCGCGGCGCGAGTCGTCCACGTGTCCTCGCCGTAGCTTTGGGCGTGGCCGTGGTTGGCCTCCGCCAGGGCCTCCCAAGCCTCCGGGCAGATGCCGGCGTAGTTGTCGCTTGCGAACTGTCGAACCCGAGATGGCGCCGAATTCATGCCCGGGGAACGTAGTCACGACCCCGCCGGAACGGAAGAAGAATGGAGGATCCGAACCCGATAGCCCGCCCTTCTCGTGGGAATGCCGCGCGCGTTGAACTCGCGTTCGAAGTCTGTCGTGACCTGAATCATCGACTCGGGGGGCTCGACGGGCTCGAACCGATCGGACGCGGCGGCGAAGACTTCCGTCATCTGACGGAAATAATCCTCATCATCCGTTCTCAGCCACACGCACCCTCCCGGCTCAAGCGCCGCCTGCGCCTGACGCGTGAACGCCTCGTTGATTAACCGGCGACATTGATGCCGGCGTTTGGGCCAGGGATCAGGGAAGTAAACATGGATCGCCCGCACGGACCTAGTCGGGAGCAAATACTCGAGCAGATAGGAGGCTTCGAAGCGGAGGAGACGCAGGTTCCGGAGCTGGAGCCGCTGCCCCTTGCGGTCGAGCTTCTTCAGGCGTCCGAGCAATCGCTCGACGCCTAGAAAATTAATCCCCGGGTTTTGCTCCGCCCAACGCGCAAGGAACGATCCGTCTCCGCTGCCGAGCTCGACCTCGATCGGCTGGGATTGAGCGAAGAGGTCTTCCCAGCGGAAACGATCAACGATGCTCGCGGGCCGAAAGACGAGGCTGCCCGCGCCCTCAGTGCTCGGTCTCACTGGCGCCTACTCGTGCCAGAGTTTGCCGTCCTGTCGGATGAACCATCGCTGGCTGCCGCCGTCGGGCATGCGGATCTCCGCGAGAACGCGGTAACCGTCCTCGCTCGAGGTCAGGGACAGAGGCCAGGAGAGATGCTTGGAGCTGAACTCATGATCGAGCATCAGCTCGTCAATGTTTCGCGCGTAACGGTTGTAATGGGCTTGGAAGGAACGCTGGGAGTAGTAGGCCTGATACAGGCACGAGCGGCCATAGGCGGTCGGATCCGGCAAAAGCCGCGCCTTGCCGCGGGGCAGGGAGGTGAACTGAACGGAGCCCCACATCTCCGGCCTATGCATATCCACCAGGCCCTGCGGCGACCAGACCCAGTTGGCTTCCTTCTGGCCGGGCAGCTTGACGTATTCGCCGTCCTTGGCGCGCGTTTTCCACTCCACGCGCGAAAAGTTCATCCGCCACTGGTCTCCCTCCTGCGGAGGACAGGCTCGATGCGCGTGCTGCGCCAGGGACTTCCAGGGCAGCGCCATTTCGACGGTCCACCCGTGGTCGCGGTCCTTCGGGTTGTTCAGGGATCCCTGGATCTGCACTCCGGTCTGAATCCCCGCCAGATCCCATTCGTTCATCGCTCTGCCCCCGTCCTTGTAGGGCTTGTTGAGGAACAAATCCCACAGCGTGTTGAGCGCGTTGATCTCGAGCTCGTAGTAATCGTGGTTGTCGCCGTCCGGATCGATGAAGACCTCGAAGTCATTATCCTGAAAGATCACCGAGTCGCGCTGAGTGATCGTGCCCCAGACATGCGGTTCCTCGAGCTCGGCGGCAATGTAAAGGTTGTCGTCGTCCCAGAGGAGCTTCACCGTGGTGCGATAAGCGGGCTTCAAGCCGCCGCTTCCCACGATGTCCACGAACGCCTCGCTCGCCGGCGCCTTCGCCCACGCCTTGTCGTTCAGGGCGCCATCAATCACCGGGGCCGTGTCCGCGCGGTAGCAAAGATAGCTCCGGGGCACGATGTTCTTCATGTCCGCCCATTCTCCGATATCGGCGCCAAGGCAAACGCTTGCCGCAGTGGCGCACCATCCAGCCAGAACCGTCACAATCGCAGCGCGAGTTTTCACGGCGGAGGTTCTAGCCTTAAGCAAACCTCCGTGACCAGCCTGGATTTGTCACGGGGACATGAGGTAAGCGATCAGATGAGCCTGGTCCGACTCCGTCAATCCTTCCAACAATCCTTCGGGCATCAGCGATAGAACGGAGGCGCGCGTCGATTCGATTTGATTCCGCTCCAGCGCCAGCCGCTCGGTCGGGGTTTGCACCGTCACCATGCGGTCCGTCGTGGAGAGAATGATTCCCTGAATAACGCGATCGTCCTTGGTGGTGATCACCGAACTGCGATAGCTCTCCGCAACGACCGCATTGGGATCCAGGATGTTTTCGAGCAGGTAATCGAGGTTGCGGCGATCTGATCCCGTGAGATCCGGCCCAACCTGCGAGCCGTTGCCAAAGAGCTTGTGACACACGCCGCAGCTTTGCAGAAAGAGCGCCTTGCCTCGCTCGCGATCGGCCGCCGAGAGTTTTTCCGGGGTCAGGCGTTTCCTGTATTGGGCGAGGGCGCCTTGTTTTTCGGCGGAGATCGGACGGTATTCCGGCCAGAGCTCCGCCGCTCTCCGCGCGAGATCGGGGTCGCCCAAATTCCGGAGCTGTCGGACCGACCAGGCGCCCACCTCCTTGCGTCCGATTTTCCTGGCGTCGATGGCTTCCAGCAGGGCCCGGGCGAACGTGGCGCGCGAGGTGAGCGCGTTGATCGCCTCGGTTTTTGCGGCTGGGGAGCGGAGGTTCGGGTAGCTGGCGATGAGAAGCCCCGGGGTTTCCGGCGCTCCCAGCGCCGCCAGCGTTCGGATGGCGTCGGGCGCGATCTCGATTTCCCCCAGGAGTGGCTGAGCGAGGGCGGCAAGGCCGTCCACCCGGCTTTGCGCCAGCGATTCCAGCGCCCGGCGCCGCGCGTTCAGGTCCCCCGACGCGTTCTTGACGATCGTCTTCAGCTCGTCGCTGGCCCGGCCGTCCCCGAATACCACCGAGAGCTCGGTGATCAGTTGCTTGAGCGGGTCCGAGCCGTTTGAGCCCAGGGTCTCAACGATTCGCGACCATCCTTCCGGCGCCGCTGCTTTCCGCCGTCCGCGCAGCGCTTCCGCCATCCCTTTCAGAATGTTGAGACGAAACGGGAGATCCTTTCGATCGGCCGCGTAGGTGGCGAGAAGCCGGATCTCGGTCGGCCGCTGGTCCCAGTCCTCGCTGAGGTATCGCGCGATGAACTGACGCAGCTTTGGGATCTCTGTTCGCCGCAGGAGCGAGAGCGCCTTCGCCGTGTTTCCATACACCGCGGGCTGAAGCCCGTACCAAACAAGAAGCGGAAACGTGGCGTCCTGGGCGAGTTCCGCGTGATCGCTCAAGGCCTCCGCCAGGGGCCATCGCTGGTCGGGAGGAACCGTTTGCAGAGTGGACGCGAGGAATGCGAGGACCAGGCCGGACGTCTCCGTTCGCGCCATGCCGGCCAGCGCTTCGAGCAACTCGCCCTGCGGCGGCTGCGTGTCGGTCAGGCAACGCAGCGCCCAGAGCCTCACGTGATCTTCTGAGTGGGAGAGCTGACGCCGAAGCCAGGCCGGATCGTCGGCGCCGATCGCGTGCAGCGCCCAAATCGCCCGCAGCTTCCGCCGCGTGTCGGCCTCTTCGGAGAACATTCTGAGAAGCTGGGCTTTCGCCTCCGCCATCGGGCGTCCCTCGGTCGCCCGCTCCTGCAGGATCAGGCGAGCCTGCCGCACATACCAATCATTGGCGTGGGTCTGGAGGGAGACCAGCTGGGCGGTCTCGAGCGCGGCGAGATCCGGGAAGGCCGGGGGAGCGGTCTTGCCATAGGTGATTTTGTAGACGCGGCCGGAGGTGCGGTGGATGCCGTCGTGGTCGTGGCACTCGCCGATGTCGGACCAATCGGACATATAAACACCGCCGTCGGGCCCGCAGAGCAGGTCGATGCCGCGGAACCAAGGGTCGTCCACGGTGAGGAGATCCGGCGCGTGACGCCCCACATACCCGGCGCCCCGACGTTCCAGTCGGTCATTGTTCACGCGCTTGCCATGGTAATTCACCGCGAACGCCGTGTTGCGATAGGAGGCGGGCCAGTTGTCTCCGAGATAGATCATGAATCCGCAATGCGCGTGGCCGCCTCCCGCCTGCGAGGTGCCGGGCGTGACGCCGAGCTTTCGGATCTCGCTCCAGACCTCCCGAGTGTCCCAGTGAAAGTGGTCGGCGGTCTGCTCGATGAGCTCATACAGATGCGGATTGAAGTGCTCTCCATACATGCGGCGGAAGTACGCGCCGGGCACCGCGTGCCAGAGGTGGCCGATGACGGTGTTGATGAAAAACAGCTGGCCGTAGTCGTCCCAATCGTGGCCCCAGGGATTCGTCGTGCCCTGGGCGACGACCTCGAATTGTCGCGTTGAGGGATGGAAGCGCCAAATCGCGGCGTTCAGCCGCGTTCGCTGGTTGGGCGGACTGCCCGGCGCTCCGACCTCGCTGGTCATCTGGATGCCCTGGCGTCCGTAGAGCCATCCATCCGGACCCCATTTCAATCCGTTCGCGATGGTGTGTCGCGTCGCGTTGTCGTTCCATCCATCGAGCAGCGGCACGGGCGGGCCGTCGGGCGCGTCGTCGTGGTTGCGGTCGGGGATGAAGAGCAGATGGGGCGGGCAGAGCGCGAAGACGCCTCCGAACCCCACCGCGATGCTTGTGAGCTTCTGCGCCTGATCCCAGAACACCGTTCGTTTGTCGAATCGCCCGTCGTGGTCGGTGTCCTCGAGAATCACGATCCGGTCGCGCATGCCCGGATGGAAGTTCACCGCGTTCTCGGAGTACGTGTAGTTCTCGGCCACCCAGAGCCGTCCTCGAGAGTCGGTCGTCATGGCGATGGGCTGTTGCACATCCGGCTCCCCCGCGAAAAGCGTCGCCTGGAAACCCGGCGGCAGATGGATCCGCTCGAGAGCCTCCGTCGGCTTGAGCAACGGAATCGTTTCCTCCTGCGTGTTGAACAGTTTTGGAAAAGGAACGGCTTCGGCGCCGCGCGTTTCCGGCGACGGCCCGGCGATCGCGCAGAGAAGAAGAAGCAGGGATTGGGCGGGGAACCGTGTTCGAAGGCGTGTGAATCGCGCTGTCATGCTTATTGTGGGCGCGATCCATAGCACGGCGCCGGCTCGAAGCCAACCGTTCCTCAACCTTTTCCGGGAACGCTCAGAACCTCCAGCGCGCGGAGCGAGGCGGCGTTGCGGCTTTCGACCGACAGCTTCTGGAAGATGTGCTCCAGGTGCTTTTTCACCGTGCCCTCCGCGGCGCCCAGGATGATCGCGATGTCGGGATTGCTCTTGCCTTGCGCCAGCCAGAGCAGGACCTCGGATTCCCGCGGCGTGAGGCCTAGCGCTTCCAGGGGCTTTGCCGAGCTGAAGTCGGGGGCGAATTCCACCTTGGCCTGGGCCGCTTCCTCCTTCTCGGCATGGCGCTCGAGCCGACCTCGAATCGCGGCGAGCAGCTCGTCCGCGTCGACGGGCTTGGTGAGATAGTCATCCGCGCCCAGGTTCATCCCGGCCCGAACATCGGCGCGCTCGCCCTTCGCCGTCAGAAAGATGAAGGGAAGCCCCCGGGTGGCCTCATCGGCCCTGAGCATCGCCAGCACGCCGTGGCCGTCGAGCTCCGGCATCATCACGTCGCACAAAACGAGGTCCGGCAGCTCGCGACGCGCCACCTCCACGCCGAGCCGTCCATTGGACGCCTGATGCGCTTGGAAACCCTCCATCGTGAGGAGGGTGACCATGTTCCGCAACATCTCCGGCTCGTCTTCGATTACAAGGATCCGTTTCATAGTTCAGTTCATTGGGGCTGCCTCGCGGGGCCGTTGACTGGCGCGTCGAGGCGGGAGGGGCTCGGCGGTCCCGTGGATTCAAAAACAGGAAGCCGCGCGGTGAATTGAGTTCCACGGCCCTCCTGGCTGTCGACGGCGATGTCGCCTCCGTGAAGCTTGACGCATCGCAGGACAATGGTGAGCCCGAGGCCGGTGCCGCCGATTTGTCCGACGTTCGCGCCGCGGTGAAACGCGGTGAAAAGCTTCGCGCGATCCGCCTCGGGAATGCCCATCCCATCGTCCCTCACCTCGATCACCGCATGGGACCCTTCCCGTCGGACCCTCAGGCGCACCGGGCTTCCGGGCGGCGAGTACTTCGTGGCGTTCGAGAGCAGGTTGCTCAGAATATGCCGGAGCAGGCTTTCGTCGACGAGGGCCGGCGGCATGGGCTCGGCGACGAGCTCGATGGGGCACTGGCGATGGGTCGCCGACAACATCTCCTCCACCAGACGCGAGCAAAGCTCGCCGAGAGCGAGCGGCGCCGGCGCGAAGCGCATCTGCCCCGCCTCCGACTTGCCGAGCAGGAGAACCTCGTCGATGAGGCTGCCCATGCGGCGAACATTCTTGGTGATCGAGGCGAGCTGATCGCGACGCTGCTCCGGCGGGAGCTTCTCAAGATAACGCTCCAGGATTTGCGCCGACGATTGGATGATTCCCAACGGCGTCCGAAATTCGTGCGACACCAGGGACACAAAGCCGCTCTTGAGCCGGTTGATCTCCCGTTCGCCCTCCAGCTCGCGCTCGCGCTGGGAGGCGAGGGCTTCGGTGCGCGAGTAGTCGTCGATGAGCCGGCGATGGCGCGCGAGCGAAAGCAGGGCGATGACCGCCACCAATCCCACCGTGGCCAGGACGGCGAAAGCGATCCACGCCGTGGGCAAGGTCGCTTGCCCGGCGGCGGTCGTCGTTCGCGCGACGAGCGGGCCCTGGAGGCCGGGCGTCCTGTCGCCGAGCTTGAGCGCGGCGAGCTGCCGCCGCATCCGTCCGAGCTCCCAGACATCCAGCTGGTTTTCCCGCGTGGCCAGGACGAGGCGGTCCTCGCTGGCCCACCGAATGGAGGTGATCGGCGAGGCGTCGGGCGCCTCCAACTCGCCGAGCGGTTCCCCGGTCGCGGCGTCGAAAAGAAGGGTCGAACGCGGGGCCTTCGCCACCGCAACCGTTTTGCTGTCGGGCGCGAAGGCGGCGCAGAACTTCTGATAGAATCGCTCCTGAGGCTGGAGCCAGGCGCGGCTCCAATCCCCCGTTCGAAACAGGGCGCACTCGTCCCCTCCGGCCGCCACAAGCCACCGGCCGTCGGGGCTGAATTGAACATCCGCCTCCGCCGAGGCCAGCTGCGCGATCAGCGAGCCGGTCTTCGCGTCGCAGACCTTCACCCCAAAGCCCCCGCTGCGTCCGCAGGCAATCCACTGTCCGTCCGGGCTCAGGCTGATCGATCCGCTGCCGCGAGGGCTGCTCCACTCGTCGGCGGTGGAGTTGTGCGCGATGGGCTGGATGACAATGGGCGCGAGGTCCCGACTCCACAGATCGGTCCACGCTCGTCCAGCGCCGAGCTCCACCCACGCCAGCGCGCTGCCATCCAGGGAGCTCGTGACGAGATCGAGCCGCCGGCCAGGGACGCCGCGCAGCGGTCTGCGATCGCCCAGTTCCAGCGATGCATGATTGCCATTCGTCACCACTTGATAGCTCCTTTGCTCCGCTCCCCCGCGTCGCGCGACCCACGCTGTCGGCTCCCGCGGATGAAAGCAGAGCGAGTAGATGCCCGGCAGCGGAACCCAATCGGGCGACGTCGATTGTCGGAGGTTCCAGATGAACAGCCCTTCGCGCTTGAAAGCGGAGACCGCCCAGTTGCCGTCCGGGGTGACATCCATGCGGGATGGGTCCGATTTATCCAACGGGCCCACGATCCGGCGATACACGGAGCTGCCGCTCAGGCGACGCGTCTCGAGCCCCGCCTGGTGCCGTTCCCATCCGATGCGATCGTTGTCGCCCCAATGCGTGATGTGTCCTTCGGTGGTTGTGCCGAGGAGGCGCCGGTCGCGAAGATCCCAGAGCTGCGACGAACCGTCCGTGCAAGAAGTGGCGAGCCGCTCGCCCGACGGATCGAAGGCGACAGTTGCGACGTCGCTCTTGTAACCTGGAAGGACGGTCCTCTGGGCCTTGTCGATGTCCCACAGGTGGACATCGAGCAATCCTCCTGCGATCGCCAATAGTTTCCCGTCTCGGCTCCACGCCGTGGCCCTCACGCCGGCCTCAAAGGGAAGCTTCGAAACGCGGGCGCCCGTCTCCCAATTGACAACCACCACGTTCGTTCCGTCGTTCGCCGCGAACATGGGGAAGCCGGGGCGCACCGAGGCGTGGCGAAAGGAGGTGAACTCGGCGAAAAAGGCGATCTCGCGTCCGGTCTCAATCTCGAAGACCGCCATCCCGTCCCGCGGATTCCGCACAGGCCCGACAATGATTTTCGCGTCGGTGCTCAGCCGTCCGCGGCTGGTGGGACCGCGGGGCTTGTCGGCGTCGTGCAGGAAGCAGGTTCGTCCCGCGCTCAACTCCCACACCGCCAGGGCCCCCTGCCGATAGCGCGCGCTGAGCCTCCTGCCATCCCGGGAAAACTCCATCAGGAGGGGCGCGCCCTGGTCCTCGGGGATCGCTCCATCCACCTTGCGCAGCCGTTGCGCTTCGCTCCGATCCTTCATCCGGTAGAGGACAATGTCCCCGTTGGTGAGTCCCACGGCGCAGCGCTCCAGCCGGGGATCGAATTCATACGCTGTCATCGCCGGGTTGAATGGCAGCGACGAGTCGAGCTGAAAACCCGGCAGCGCCAGGGCGGCGACGGCCTCTTTCCTCAGTTCGGGCGCGGGGGCGATTTCGGCGGCCTGACGGATGAGATCCAGGGCGGCCCGGCCTCGATCGAGCGTGTCGCCCAGCCGCGTGGCCTTGGCTTCGGCGAGATAGGCGTGCCAGAGCTCCGATCGCGCGCGCGACTCCGCCTCCTCGGCGCGCTGTCGCCCTCGTTCGGCCTCAGCCCCGAGCCTCGTCGCGCGCAGCCCGAGCCACGTCGCGGCGAGACCCAGCCCCAGCACCACAATGAGCACAAAGGCCACGGCCGTGTTCGCTCGAAGCAGGCTTTTGCGCGATCGCTCCCGCTGCTGTCGCAGTTCAGCGCTCATTTCCGGCGCGGCGGCGGGGCCGTTTTGAGATTCGGCGGGCACACCGTGAGAATAGTCGCGCCCTTCCGATTGCACAGCCTCAAGTCAGGCTGAATCGATCTTCGGCGAGGTGGGAGCGTGCCCGATGTCATGTTCGAATCCTGGCGCAAACCCAGCGATGTCCCAATACGCCGATGGACGCACGAGGCCCGGCCCAGGGTGGGGATTGCGCGCATTTCGCGGGCTTTTGGGAGACGGAGGGGACGGTACGGCGGTCGACGTATTTCGCGACGCGAGACCGGCGTGGTAGTTCATGGCGCATCGCAAGAAACCGCGACATGAAACCCAATTCAAAAACCAATACCATGAAATCCGCATTGTCCCGCTTCGGGGGCCCCGCGTTGCGCATCGCAGCCGCGGCGCTCTGTTCCCTCGCTCCGTCCCTGCACGCAGGCACTCACACCTGGAGCGGCGCGGGCGCCAACGCCCATTTCTCCACCGCTCAAAACTGGTCTTTGGGCGGAGTCCCAGCGGCGCGGGAGTCCGCGGTCGTCCTGGTGTTCCCCGCCGCGGCCGCCAGCAAGGCGCCGATCCAGAACATTCCCGAGCTCGGCATTGATCAGATGATCATCCAGGGCGACTCTTACGTCTTCAGCGCCGCCCCGGGCAACGCGTTCTTCCTCCGCGGAGGCTCTCCGGTGGATATCGAGAACAACGGCAGCGTCGGCACTGTCTTCGACGCGAGCGCGTCGATTGTCCTGAACGCCGGCGAGGCGACGATCCATGGCGTGAATGGGAGCCTGATTTTCAATGGTCCGATCAGCGGCGCGGGCGGGTTGCGCATCGACGGCCCGACCGTGGAACTGGGCGGGGCGGTGGCCAACACATTCGCCGGCGCGACCTTGGCCGAGAGAGGAAGGCTTCATCTGAAGAAGACCGCAGGAGTGAACGCGGTTCCCGGCGCTCTCGTGGTCGGCCACAGCGCAGTGGGCGGGGCGGTGACGGATGCCTGGGTCCAATGGCTCGCCTCCAACCAACTCTCCGATCTGTCAGCCGTCTCCACGTTGCCGTCGGGAGGCTTGGTTCTGGGCGCTTTCAATGAATCGATTGGCGCGCTGGACATGGACGGCGGCTCCGTGGGCTCGGGATCGGGCGTCCTGACGCTTCTCGGCAAGCTGACCAGCCGGGGAAGCGTCAATGACGGCCACTCCGCCAATCTGAGCGGCCATCTTGCCCTGGGCGGACAGACGCGCGTGTTCGATTGCCTGGGCGGAAGCTCGCTGTTCATCGACGCGGTGATTTCGGGAAGCGGCGCGGCCGGGATTACAAAGACGGGAACCGGCGCGCTTGGCCTGGCGGGAGCCAACACGTATCCGGGAATCACCACGATCGCCGAGGGCGGAATCCAGGCTTACTCCGATCTCGCGTTTGGCGCCGTCAGCGGCGGAACTGTCGTGGGCTTTGACTGCTCAATCACTCTTTACGGGGTCGATATTGGGAACGAGCCCCTCGAGCTGAACGGGGGCCAGCTCACCGGCGATCTTAGGGGCTATGGGGACACTTCGTGGGCTGGCCCCATCACGTTGAATGGCGGCGGGACTCAGTCGTTTTACCCGCAACAGGGCACGATGATCTTGAGCGGTCCCGTCAGCGGATCCGGGAAGCTTCGTCTGGTGACTCAGGAGGCGAGTCTTGTTCTCTCTGGCGCCAGCGCCAACACCTATGGCGGCGGGACCCTCGTGTACGCCGGGGAGCTCGTGCTGGCCAAGGACCCCGGAGTCACCGCGATCCCGGGCGCGCTGAGCATCGGCCTGAACTCGTCTCCCACGTTTCCAACAAGCGTGGTTCTCTCCAATCAAAACCAGATCGCCGACGCGTCGGCGGTTACAATGTTCCCCCAGAGCGTTCTGCGGTTGAACAATCACACCGAGACCATTGGCTCGCTCCAAGGCGTGGGCGAGGTGGAGACCGGCTTTGCGACCCTCGTCACGGGGGGCAATGATTTCACCACCACATTCTCCGGCCTCATCTCGGGATTGGGCCAGACCCCCCTCATCAAGCAGGGCACGGGCGCCATGATCCTGACCGGCACCAACGCCGTTGTCGGGCGCACGCTGGTGAACGATGGGAAGCTGATTGTCCATGGGCGCTCCGTGGGTCCTGTCTGGGTCAGCGGCGGCGCGACGCTCGGCGGCAATGGCTCGGTGGGCGACGTCGCCGGCACGAATGGCGTCGTGAGCCCCGGCGCCGGCCCGGGCTTGCTCACAACTGAGGATCTCGCCCTCAACTCGCAGTCCGTCTTTCGGGTCGAGCTCAACGGCACATCTCCCGGAATCACGCACGACCAGCTCAGCGTCCACGGCAAGGTTGCCCTGGGGAATTGCGCGCTCGTGGTCGTCCTCGGATTCTCCCCCGCGGGCGGCGATCGCTTCACGCTGATCAACAATGACGGCGCCGACTCCATTCAGGGAACATTCGCGGGTTTGCCCGAGGGCAAGCAGTTCGAGGTGAATGGGCAAAAATTCTCGATCAGCTACGCGGGCGGCACCGGCAATGATGTCGTTCTGACCCGCGTCAACACGGCGCCCTCGCTGACGAGCATTACGGCGACTCCGTTTGTCAACGAAGGCGGCGCGGTCAGCGTCAACGGGGTGATCAGCGATCCGGACGCCGGGGACAGCTTCTCCCTCCTGGTAAACTGGGGCGATGGTTCGCCAGAGCAGTCGTTCCAGTTCGCTCCAGGCACGTTCAGCTTCCACGTGGATCATACGTACCTCGATGACAAGCCTGGCGCGTCTCCGAGCGACAGTTTTGAGATCAGCTACGCTCTCAACGACAACAGCGGTCCAGGCTCGTTTGGCCAACTGAACGTCGTGGTGGGGAATGTGCCGCCCAGCGTCAACGCCGGCCCGGACGAGTCGATCGCCTCGGGCGAGGCGATGCACGGAAGCGGATCCTTCGCGGATCCTGGGGCGGATACCTGGACGGCCACCGTGAACTATGGCGATGGATCCCCCGCGCAGCCGCTTGCCCTCGGACCCGGAAAGACCTTTGTTCTCGACCACCTGTTTCCCTCGGATGGCAGCTATCTTGTGACCGTGACTCTCAAGGATGATGATGGCGGAGAGGGCTCCGACACGATTCGGGTGGACGTCGGACTGAAGCTCAAGATCGCGTCTCGCGGCCCGGACCACGTGAGTGTGTCGTGGCCGTCCCTGTTCAAAGGCTACGTTCTGCAATCGTCCGCGACCATCGCTCCCGCCGCCAATTGGGCGTCCGTTCCCGGCGCTCCCGCGGAGCTGGGGGTCGAGTGGGTCCAGACGCTTCCCCATGGCGGCGCGGCCGGATTCTTCAGGCTCGTGAAGCCTTGATATACCGCGTCCCACTCTGCCGGCTCTGACTGCAACCCCGGGTTCGCGGGTTTCCGCGAACCCGGGACTTTACTTGTTTCCGGCGCCCGATTCCCGGAGTAGAGGCCTCTTCACGTATTGCGTCGGAAGGGAGGCGACCGGATCGTCGAGCGAGATGTTTCCACGGCGACGTCCCACGGCGCGCACGTAACCCAGGGACCTCCCGCGGTCGGCGTCGATCGTGGAGATTTCCAATTGGTTTTCCGGAGCGATCAGCCGCAGCCAATCCAACCAGAGCCGCCAGCCTTCGGCCATCGTGTCGGCGCTTTCAACCTCGAGGATGCCGATCCTTTCCCACTGTTGCCGCCACCACAACGCCGAGTGCAGGCAGCCCATATCGTGCGTCCACCATGCCCTCAGCGCGTCGGGAATCCCCGCGTTGAACTCTTGAATGAGACCCGCCCCGGCGATGCCGAGCTGGCCGCCGGGCTTGAGGAACCGCGCCAAGTTGGCCAGGTAGGTGTCGTCGGTTCCGTAGTAGAAAAACGAGTCGATGGAGACGATCGCGTCGAAGAACTCCCGGGCGAAGGGGAGGGATCGCGCGTCGGCGTGGAGCGGAAACACCCGATCGGCGACGCCGGCGTCGCGGGCTCGTTCCAGCCTCTCCGATGCGGGGAACCACAAGTCGACCGCCCAAACCTGGACGTCAAACTCGCGACAAAGGAAGACGGAAGAGAGGCCGCGTCCGCATCCCAGATCCAGCACCCGCATGCCGGGCTTCAGATCCATGACTTCCGCGAGCCATTCGGTCAGCCACAGCGGATTCGCCGCGCCGCTGAAACCGCCCATCACCCAGTCAGGGTGGTATCGCGAAGCGCGGGGGAAACGTTCCACAAGCAGCCTGTCGTTGGTGGGCATGGCGTCCTTGTTAGTCCTGAGTCGTTCTCGACGCAACGCGGGAGTGGTTCCACGCTGGACAAGGAAGCGGCTCTCCTTAACCTCCGGCGCATGATTTCTCGTCGCCGGACCCGGTTTTCCGCAGTGGCCTTGGAATTGGCGCTCCTCCGTCGTTTCGCTTTGTGCATGGTCGCGCTGCTGGCGTTTCGCTTGGCGTCGCAAGCCGCCTCTCACGGGAAGGCGGAGCATGTGGTGGTGATGGTCTGGGATGGCATGAGGCCGGACTTCATCACGCCTCAGTATTGCCCCAATCTCTACACGCTCGCGACGAACGGGGTCTTCTTCAAGAATCACCATCCGGCCTACGTGAGCTCCACCGAGGTCAACGGCACAGCCATCGCGACAGGCGCTTTTCCTGACCACAACGGCATTGGCGCGAAC
The DNA here is from genome assembly GCA_016199985.1 of Verrucomicrobiota bacterium. Classification (GTDB taxonomy): domain Bacteria; phylum Verrucomicrobiota; class Verrucomicrobiia; order Limisphaerales; family UBA11320; genus UBA11320. Next base: position 41,553 of record JACQFQ010000054.1, read on the forward strand.
ACCGATTATCGCCCGATGCTCGGATGGTCCGGCCCCAACGCCACCGAAGGGGTCGAGGCGGTCCGCAAATGGGACCTGATCACGGGCGGCAAGTATCTTCTCGTCCCCACCATCGCCGAGATTCTCCAGGCCGCCGGCCATCCCACCATCACCGCGGGCACCAAGGCGGTCGTGTTTCTCCACGATCGTTCCAACAAACGAAGCACCGCCGCGTCGAGCAACTCCGTGCTGCTCTACAAGGGCCAGACGATCCCGCGCGGTCTGCTGCCTTCGTTGGTGAAGGCCAACGAGGACAAGGCGTTTCCTGAATTCAAGTACCCGAACAAGGACGCCGACTTCTGGACCACGCGTTCCGTCAGGTCGCTGTGGAACAAATCCGTTCCCAAATACACGCTCGTCTGGATGAGCGAGCCCGACTATTCGCAGCACGAGCACAGCCCGGGATCGGAGAACGCGCTTGCGGGCATCGAGAACAACGACAAAAACCTCGGCGATCTCTTGAAGGCGCTCGATGAGAAGAAGATTCGGGACAAGACGGATGTCTTCGTGGTTTCGGATCACGGCTTCTCGACCGTCGCCAAAGGGCCCGATGTCTCGGACTTCCTCAAGAAGGTTCATCTCAAGGCGGGGAAGAAGCTCGATGATCCGGAGTCGGGCGATGTGATGGTCGTTCCGCTGGGCGGAAGCGTGGCGCTTTACGTCATCGACGACGACGAGAGCGTCATGGCGAAGATCGCGCAGGCGTTCCAGACCTCTGACTTCGCCGGGCCCATTTTCTCCCGGATCCCGCTGCCCGGAACCTTTCCGCTGAGCGATGTCCGGATCGCCATCACCAACATCGCTCCCGATCTCGTGCTCTCCATGCGTTGGACCGAGGAGCGCAATCAATATGGAGTCCCCGGCATGCTCTACTCCGAAGGCGGCACGAAGAACAAGGGGCATCACGCGTCGCTGAGCCGATTCGACATGCACAACACGCTCGTCGCCTCGGGGCCCGACTTCAAGAAAGGCCTGGTGAACTCGATGCCGTCGGGGAACACGGACCTCGCGCCCACGATCCTTCACATCCTCGGCGTGCCGCAGGCGTCGGGTTTTCCGATGGATGGACGCGTCCTGAAAGAGGCGCTCGTCGATGGAGAGCAAACAGCCACCGAGCCCAAGACAGAGACTCGCGAAGCCCGGAGGGAACTGGGGATTTTCCGATGGCGGCAGTACCTCAAGTACACCGACTACGACGGCGTGAGGTACTTCGACGAGGGCAACGCCGGGACGGAGCTGCGTTAGCGGGCCGCTTCTTGGCGGTCTCCTAGGGCTTCGCCGGGCCCAGCGGAGTGATCGCGCTGTTGGTTGAGGAGCCCGCTTCGCGAGCGAACACCGGGATCGGGCCGAACCCCAGCCGGAACCAGCTCCTCTCCTCGGTCTTCGTGGCGATGGCGTTGACGATCGTCGCGCCGCCGGGCGTCAGCTCTCCCAAATAGACCGCGCGTTGAAAGGAGCCCGGGTCCTCCCCCTGAACATCCGCGAGGCACACAAAGCGATTGCCTTGAAGTGCCTGAAGCCCGCTGCGCACGGCGACAATCTTGCCCCCCGCCAAGTCGGCGCCGCGCTGCACGAGCGGACGCACGGATCCTTTGTCCCAGAGGTAGAGGTTGAATTCATTTCCTTTCGCGGCGGCTTCGAAAAGGACGCGTCCTTGCTGGATCGAGGCGTAGTTGATCGCTCCCACCTTCGCGTTCAGGTCGGGGAGCTGGGTCGTGTCGCGCACCAGCGTCTCGACGCTCGATCCATCGTCCCGCACGCGTCCGATCGACAGCGTCCCTCCAAAGCTCGTGAAGTAAACCCACCCGTCCTCGGCGCCGACCAGCAGGGCGCCCGCGTACGGCTGCCGCGTGGTGGGTTCGGTGGTGCGGCGATCGACGAGCGTTGACAGTTCCCCGGCCTGGTACTTGTACAAGCCCGATCCGGCCACGGAGTACCCGGTGAACACCACGGCGCCGTTGCTGAGGATCCGCGCGTAGCTGAAGTCGCGGAAGCTCATCTCGCGCCCGGGGACCAGGGTGGAGGCGTCGGCGACCCGTTCCACTCCCGCCTTGGTCGCGCGATACACGCCCTTTTGCCCGTTCTCGCCGTGACCGATGAAGACGGCGGCGTCGCCCTGCGTGAACGGGAATTGAAACCGTTCAAAGTTCCCGGTTCCTTCCGGGATGGCGGTGTGCGCCCGCACCCAGGCGCGCTCCTGCTTGTTGGTCTGGATGGAGTAGATGCCGACATCGCCCTTGCGGCTGCGTCCGACGAAGGTCATCCCGCGGTCGCTTCCCATGAGATCGTAGTTGAGTCGATCCAGGTCCCGCTCAAAGAAGGAGTACGCGTCGGTGCGCTCAGGAATCCAGGTCGATGTGCGGATCGCGGCGCGCACCGCCAGGGGCGGACCTTCGAAGAGAGCGTCCTCGGTGGCGTATCTCACCACTCCGCCCGTCAGCGAGGGAAGGCCGATGGCGCCCACGGGCGCCGACTGCCAGACCGGGGAGATGCGGATGAGTTGCACCGGCGGCGTGGCCGTGTCGGGAGCGACGCCGGCTTCCGTCGCGGCCTGAGCGGCGGCACCAGGAAGGAGAATCCAAAGTCCCAGGGCCCCGGCGAGGAGTTTTTCTGGTTTCGTAATCAGAGTGCTCATGTGTTGAGTGGGCGGCCGGTCGATGGTGGGTCGAAACGGCTTCCTGAATGGGAATATCGGCGGCCGATGGAAAACTTGAGTTTCCTCCTTCGCCCCCTATTGTTCGCCTCCTTGTTCATCTAGCTCATGAAATCGATCGGCATCGCAATCATCGGCTGCGGGGGCATCACCCTGCAGAACCATCTTCCCGGCCTGGCCCTGTGCGCGGATGTGCGCGTCACGGCGCTTTGCGACACCGACGCCGCCACGCTGGAGCGCGCGCGCCAGCAGACCGGCGTGACGACGGCGTCCACCCGCTACGAGGACATCGTGTCGCGCGACGACGTCGACGCCGTCATCATCGCCACCCCCAACTTCACGCACGCCCCCATCGCTCTCGCCGCCATTCGCGGCGGGAAGCACGTGCTCTGCGAGAAGCCTCTGGCCCTCTCCGCCACGGACGCAAAAGCCATGGCCGCCGCCGCGGACGCCGCGAACGTGCGCCACATGACCGCGTTCACCTACCGCTTCGTTCCCGCGATGCGCTATCTCGCTCATCTGATGAAGCAGGGCGCGGCCGGCCAGCCTTACCACTACCGTTCCTGCCGGCTTCAGGACTGGGGAACGCGCAATCTCGGCTGGCGGCAGGTGAAGAAGCTCGCGGGCACGGGCGAGTTGGGCGACATGCTTTCGCACCGGATCGATTTCGCGCATTTGCTCGTCGGTCCCATGCGCCGTCTCGTCGCCCAGACGAAGGTCCTGCACGCGCTTCGGCAGGGCGCGCCCAGCGATCTGGAGGACTGGGTCGCCATCCTGGCGGAGTTCCAGAACGGCGCGTCGGGCGTCCTTGAAAGCAGCAAGCTCGCGAGCGGGCGGAACGAAAGCTGGCGCAGCCTGGACTACGCGGAGGTCAACGGCAGCGAGGCGTCGTTTGTGTTCATCACCGGCGAGTGGAACAAGCTGCAGACCGGCAAGGCCGGCGGCCCCGGTTTGGAAACAATCGAGATCCCGAAGGAGTTCCACACGTGGCCCGGCTCGCCTCGCGATCCCGGAGCGGGCGATCCGCTCGTCACGTTCCGATACGACCAGGCCTTTGAGTTCATCGACGCGATTCGGAATCAGCGTCCCTGCGTTCCCAGCTTCCACGACGGCGCGCGCGCGCAGACTGTGATGGACGCCGCGGTTCACTCCTCAGAAATCAGCCAGTGGGTCAACCTGGCTTAGAGGACCGCCCTCGCTCGCAGAACCTCACAAATCATCATCATCATCTCATGAGCAAGAACGCGGTTGTCACCGGCGCGGGGAGCGGAGTGGGCCAGGCCATTGCCCTGGCATTGGCGCAGGACGGATGGCAGGTGGCCCTTGTCGGGCGGAAAATGGATGCCCTGCAATCCACTATTTCCAAGGACGAGGCCCATAAGGCGCGCTTGTTGCCCTGGGTCTGCGACATCAGTGATCGCGCGCAGGTGGCCGAGATGGGCCGCTCAGTTCTCGCGCGGTTCGGAACTGTGGACGTCGTGGTGAACGCTGCGGGGACCAATGTTCCCCATCGCAGCCTCGAGGTGCTGTCGGAGGCGGACTACGACTGGATGATCAACACCAATCTCACGGGCGCGTATTGCTGCGTTCAGGCCTTCCTGCCGCAGATGCGGTCGAGGCAGTGCGGAACGATCATCAACATCGTTTCCGACGCGGCCAAGCAGGCGAGTCCCAAGGCGGGGCCCGCGTACTCCATGTCGAAGTTCGGCATGGTGGGGCTGACGCAGTCGATCAACGCGGAGGAGCGGGGACGGGGCGTGCGCGCCTGCGCGATTCTGCCTGGCGACATCGACACTCCGTTGCTCGACAAGCGCCCCAGCCCGCCGCCCGCCGAGGCTCGCGCCCGGATGCTCCGTGCCGAGGATGTCGCGGAGTGCGCGATGATGGTCATCCGACTTCCCTCGCGAGCCATCGTCGAAGAAATCCTGATCCGCCCGCGGTAACCAGGAGCGCCGCAAGAGCGCGGCCAACGTCCGTGAGCGCGCTCCCCGAAGGGGGAATTCAGCGCAGTGCGGGAGTGTTTACCACATAGAACGTGGACGCAGGTCTTGCCACGTGGCACGTCGGAGACAAGAAGTGAAACCGCGGATGGCGCGGATACCACGGATGGGAAAGCAACCCGAGCCATCGATTCTCGATCGGCTCCGCGAAAACATTTTGAGAAACCGAAAACCTTCCGTTGACAGGTTTGCGCGACGCACCTAGTGCTTTGGCCGTGCCGATTCGAAGAAGAAAAAGAAGAAGTTCTGCGATCGGAGCAAGGAAAGGTAAGGGCGAGAAGACGCGTTTACCTGGTATGCACCGAAAGAAAAAGAAGCGGGAGATGATCCCCCATTTTTCAGTCGATCAAAGGAAGAACGACCCCCAGGCCGCAGCCCTCCGCCTTTCCGCTGCCCGCTGCCAGCGTCGCAACCCGCACTCGCGTTCTAAAGCGAGCCCTGCTTCAGACTTTCGACTGTCCTTCTCTTTTCTCCTTTTCACTCTTCGGTTCTGCCCCCTCAACCCCCGCCTTCCCATGAAAGCACTCCTGTTTATCGGCATCGTTTCCAGCGTTCTTTCGCTCGGAGCGCAAGAGTCTCAGGTCATCTCATTGGGTCCCGACTTCCGTGTCGTCGAAACGACCGAGCAAGTCGTCAATGACTTGGGCGAAACCAACTCCATCGCGCACAGACACACTGTGCTGGAAACAGGAATGAATTACTGGACGGGGAATGAGTGGAAAATAAGTAACCCAGTCTTCAGAATCGTACCTGGCGCGGCGGTCGCTAATGAGGTCCAGCACCGCTTCACCGTTGCTCACAACATCAACCAGGAGGGAGCCATCGTAATGGAAACCCCCGATGGAAAAGTGTTCCGCAGCACCCCTCTCATTCTGGCCTTCCGAAACACTCTCACCGGAGAAAGCGTGGCCATTGGTCAGATCCAGGATAGCCAGGGAGAGGTCATCGCCGCCAATCAGGTCCTGTACTCGAACGCGATGTCCGGTGTCCTCTGCAGCCTCCGATACACGGTCAAAAATGAGGGGATCGAACAGGAATTACTCATTGAAGAACCGCTGCACATCGAGGATTTCGGATTTGAAAGCTCCGAGAGTGCCCAGGTCCGCCTTGAGCTATGGACTGGGTTCTATGCCAGCCCCGAGTTGCAGCGAGCCACGATCATAGACACCGGAGAGATGGAGGATTTGGCGCTGGATTTTGGAGCCGTACAAATCGGTCAGGGCAAAACCTTCGCGGTGGAAGCCAACGCCCCCGAAGCCATTGTGGCAAAGCGATTCGGCCCGATTGAAGGAGACCCCAGGCTTTTCCTGGTGGAGATGGTCACCGACAGGAGCCTAAGACCGCTGATGAATGCGTTGGAACAGGCGAAGGTGGGGAAACCCGCTGAGAAGATCAAACGGCTGGCCAAGAACAAATCCAAGAACAACGCGGATCTGGTCGCCACCTACGCAAAGACGAAACGAAACGGGAAGAAAGACACGGCGATGATGAATCGATCCCAACGGGCGTTA
>JACQFQ010000057.1 GCA_016199985.1 Verrucomicrobiota bacterium
AGCTGAAAGCCCGCTGCGGTTGAAGTCCGCAAGAATGCGCGGGCGGCGGCTTCTGGGCCTCGACGAGGGATGGATTTGGTTTCATTCATCCCCCAGTGTGTATCACCCCTCGGCGATCACGCATAGGAGGTCGCTAAATCACCGCTTACCCGGCAAGTCTCCACCACACTCATGAACATGTCGTCCACGCTGGCTCCCCGCTGGGTCCGATAGTGCAGGCTGTTCTCCCGATGCAGGGTGTCCCTTCGGCAAGAGTGAAATGAACCTCCGGGATTGGGGGACGTGGTTCGCCACCCCAGGGCTTTGGCCTTCATGGGGCTTTCTTCTGGCGTCCATCGAGGACCTTTTGCACCATCGCCCTCCATGAGCGCAAAACCTGTTCCTGACGGATACGATTGCCTGATTCCCTACCTGATAGTGCGCGGCGCGGCGAAGGCCCTGGAGTTTTACAAGGAGCTTTTCGGCGCTACCGAATTGTTACGGATGCCGGACCCCAGTGGCGCCGCCATCCGGCACGCGGAGTTGAAGATCCGCGATGCGGTGCTGATGCTCGCCGATGAAATGCCCGCTTGCGGGTTCCTCTCGCCGCAATCGGTCAATGGCCCGCCGCCCTCGAGCCTCCTGCTCTATCTTTCCGACGTGGATGCGGTCTTCGCCAAGGCGGTGTCTCTGGGCGCCAAGCCGCTCCAACCGCCGACCGACCAGTTCTACGGCGACCGCATGGCCCGATTCGCCGATCCCTTCGGCCATATCTGGTCCATCGCGACGCATGTTGAGGATGTGCCGCAGGAGGAGATGGGTCGTCGCGCCGCCGAATGGATGAAGAAGCACGGCTGACGACAACCTCGTCGAGCGAGTCCCCACCTATCATCCCGTCGTGAACGTTCGTGGAGGATCGACGACCCAGCGGGGTTCATCGATACAAACGATATGATATGAGATGAAGAAGGTCCTACAGGCTGCTAGGGGTGAACCAGAACCCGATAGTAGCCTTCGGGGGGCATCGCCAATGGTCCCGGCGTCAGCAGGCGGCTGAAGTGGCTCACTGTCGCGACGGCTTTGTTCGTTTCCAGCGATGTCCACTTGTCGGTACTCAGCGCGGAATTGAGCTGAACGATGTAGCGCAAGCCCATCTGAGTGCTGTAATCGAAAGAGAATACTCCCAGTCCATTGAGGTCGACTTTCGACATCAGCGGGGCCTGGGCGATCACCACCGTGATCTTCACCGGCGCCGAGGTGGTGATCAGGCTTGAGTTGTCCGTGGCGCGAGCGGTCAGCGTGTAATGTCCGTCGGAGAGGGCGGACGAATCGATCCCGAAAGGGCTGGTTCCGTCCACGCCCAGGGACTTGGCATCGGCGAAAAACTCGACCTGCGTCACCTTGCCGTCGGTGTCGCCGGCGGTCGCGTCGATGTGAACGGAAGCGGGCGCGGGGAAGACGTCACCGTCGACAGGATTGGTGATTTGCGCCGTGGGCGGTTTGCCGGCCGCCGGCTTCACGGTCAGGGTGCCTTTCATCCCAAAGGACTCGTGCGGAATGCAGTGGTAAGGGAAGACTCCCGGCGTGGTGAAGGTTTTGGTGCAGGTGGCGGCTCTTGCCGTTCCGCAGAAGACCTCGGGCGCCGAGTCGCTTGTAACGGTGTGAAAGCTGACGAGTCCTGACCACGTGACTGTATCTCCTACCTGGATGGTCAGTGATGAGGGATTGAAGGCTAATCCCGGCCCGACGCTGACCGAGAAGTTCGCCGCGGAGAGTGATAATGCGAGCGCGGATCCGGAGGCGATCAGGGCGCACAGCGCCGCTCGGGGCACGAGGAATTGAGAAGCTTTCATGAAACGGGAAGATTGGATTGGGTTGGCACGAATGTTCTGAGTCATTGCCGAGGCTTTGTCGTCGGATTCCTGATGACGCGCAGCCAGCTCTGAGTTTGGGATCCCCCTTTTGCTGGCAGGATCCCAGCAATAGGGCGCCTAAAGAGGGTTCCGGTCAAGTGACAATATGGCGGTGACAAGAGGGCTGGTGGCCGCTTTCGTCCACCCGTCAATCCCGGCCAGCCTCGCTGGCTTCTGCTCCTCGAACATTCCACTTGAAACAACCCTAACTCTGGACGACTTTTCGCTTTGAAACACGTGGCTTCATTCTTTCGACTCAGTTCCGGCGAGCGTGCTTGCTTTGACTCCCGACCTCCCGTTGCCCCGTGTTTCGCTGGGTCGATCGCCAGGTTTCGCTGGCTCGCTGTGGTGATCGCCTCCGCGCTGGGCGCTGCCACCACGAACGCCGATAGCCCATTAGCCTTGGCGGGGCATCAGGAGTCGGCGGGGGGAGGCGCTCTCAACTGGGATGACCCGTTGACGGGTTTTTCTGTGGCCAGCCTTTTGGACCCTTCCGAGCGTCTTTCCCTGGGCGACGAGTCCATCGTCCTCCAAGCAAGGACGTCGTTCATCCCCGGACCATTCCCCGAGTTGCGGGTCGACGACGCTCTTCCCGCCTTTTGGGCCCAGCCTTCGGTTTGGGGCCACTTTATCAAGGGACCGGGCGCTTACTCGGGTTTTAACCGCGAGCTCTGCTCGCGCGATTGGCTCGGACGCCTGGCGACCGACCAGAGAGCCTACGCCCTCGACCCAGGGCTGAGGCGTTTCAGCGCTCCTGATCGAGTGCCATTCCCGTTCGTGGGGATCATCTCCGTCCTGCCGGCGCCCGATGGCCTTGCCCTGGCCTGGACCGCAGTGGCTGGACACACTTACTCCATCGAGCAGAGCTCGTCCGCGCTGGGGCCGTTTGGCCAGGCGCAGGTGTGGACGTCCCCCCTGAGCGGCCCGGCGAGGCTGACTGTCATCCCTGCTGGCAAGGCGTCCTTCTATAGAGTCGCTGATCTGACCCATTGAGATCTCATTTCGCATTTTCACCCATTATGAAACACATACGATACCTCCTCACATTGGTTCTTGCCCTGGGATCGCTGTCCGTCGCCAACGCTCAGGCTCCCCTGAGCAGCAGCGCGGCCAGCACGGTTTACATGAAGCTGCAGGCGCAGAAGCAAGGCGTCATTAAGGGCGAAGTGATCAAGAAGGGGCTGGAGCAATTCCATTCCATTCTGGCCTATTCGCACGAGATCGTTTCCCCGCGCGATCCGGCCTCGGGTCTCCCCACCGGGAGGCGCCAGCACCAGCCGTTCCGGGTTGTGAAGTTGCTGAACAGCGGCTCACCGCAGCTGCTCACCGCCATGGCGAACAACGAAAACTTTCCGACGATCACCATCGATGTCTGGGCGCCCAATCCAACAGGGGCTGGCGCTGAGAGCAAGATCATGACGTATACCTTGATCAACGCGAGCCTGGTCTCCTTGCGGCCGTGGATGCCCAATCAGTCCGACACCGCCGCGGCCAGCTATCCTCCCGCCGAGGAACTCTCTTTCAACTATGAATCCATCAAGGTGACCTGGATCAACGGAGGCATTGAGGGTCAGGACACCTGGAACACGCTGGTCCGATAGTTCAGGGACGAGAGAGACGCGCGGCGGGTTTGGCATTGATTCCGTCGATGGGTTGCGTTCCGATTTGCGAACGCAACTTATGCTCTTTCACCGACGTTTCGCCATTTCCCAGGTCCCTTGGCTCACGCTGCTCCTTTTGACGCTATCCGCGCGGGGGCAGGATGCCGGTCCGCGATCCCCGGAGGAGTCCCGTCGCAGTTTCCGTCTCGAACCGGGCGTGACCGTCAGCTGCGCCGCCTCGGAGCCGGCCGTGGCGAGCCCGTCGGCGCTCGCGTTCGATGAGTTCGGACGCCTCTTCGTTGCCGAGAATCGCGGCTATCCCGTCGGCCCCGGGTCGGGGAAGCCGCCGGTCGGCGCGATTCTCGAACTGCGCGATCGGGATGGGGACGGACGCTACGAAACGCGCGTTGAGTTCGCCGCAGGGCTGACATTTCCCAACGGTCTCATGCCCTGGCGCGGAGGATGGCTGGTGAGCTGCGCCCCGGATCTCATCTACTTCAAGGACACCGACGGCGACGGACGCGCCGATCTCCGCGAGGTTTGGTTCACCGGGTTTGCCACGAATCAAAGCACGCAGCTGCGCGCCTGCTATCCCACGCTGGGACTCGATGGTTGGATCTATATGTCGCGCGGATGGAGTGGCGGCATCGTCACCTCGCCACGCTGGCCCGGATTGAAGCCCGTGGACCTGGGGCGCGGCGACTTTCGGTTCCGACCCGATGGCTCGGCCGCCGAGGCCATCGGCGGCAACGGACAATTCGGTCTCGCCTTCGACGAGTTCGGACACCGCTTCATCGTGTCGAACCGAAATCCGCTGATGCAGGCCGTCGTTCACCCCCGCGAATGGGCCCGCAACCCTCAGCTGCCCTTCGCCGAGATCACCGAGGACGTGTCGCCCTCCGGCTACGATGCCAAAGTGTTTCCCCTGAGCGTCGATCTGACCACCTCCGGCTTCATGCCCGACCTTATGGGGAAGCCCCACGCCGGCAGCTACACTTCGGCCTGCGGCATTCACTGGTACCGGGGCAACGCGCTGGGCCTGGAAAGGCAGAAATCCTGGTTCATTTGCGAGCCCGCGCAGAACCTCGTGCAGCGCCAGGTCATGACGCCGAATGGCGCGACCTTTCGCAGTCGATCCGCCACGACGAACAGCGATTTTATCGACAGCGGCGACTCCTGGTTTCATCCGGTTTACGCGACGACGGGCCCGGACGGCGCGCTTTGGATCGCGGACATGTACCGGAAGTTCATCGATCACCCGGACTATCTTCCCGAGGAGCCGCGCAAGAAGCTCGATTTCAACTCCGGCAAGGATCTGGGACGATTGTGGCGCCTGGCGCAGTCCGGGGCTCGGCTCGACGCTTCTCCCGCATTGCGAATCTTGAAGCGCGGCGATCCGAAACAGTGGGTCGATCTGCTCAACCATCGGAACGGCTGGGTCAGCGAGACCGCGAGGCGATTGCTGATTCAGGAACAATTGAGGCAGCGGGAAACGGGGAAGCCGAACGATGCCTGGACATCCGTGGTCGAGGCGCGTTTGCGGCGGCTTTGGCGGACCGACACCGCTCCCTCCGCCCGCGCCGCGGCCCTGGAAATGTTGAAACTGATCGGCGTGAACCGCGCGACGATCGCGTCGCTTGGCTTTGCCGACTCCTCGGGGGGCGTGCGCGAGGTCGCGGTTCGCTCGCTCGCTCGCGCGCCTTACGACCCGGTCGCCCCGGCGAGCTCTTGGCGAAGTTCATTGAGGAGCCTTGCGCAGGATCCGGACCCAGGCGTGCGATTCCAAGTCGCCCTCGCGTTGGGCGACATGGGCGAGAGCGCCGACATGGACCTGATGGTCTCGATGGGGCTGCGCGACGCGGGCGATCGATGGGCGAGGGCCGCGGTGCTCAGCGGCGTTGGAAACCACGCCATGGACTTTGCGCAACGCTTGATCGCAGCGGCCCAGCCCGCCCGCGAGGAAGCGAGCGCGTTGTTTCGTGAAACGAGCCAGATGATCGGATTACGTCCGTCCATCGCCGATGCCGCATCGCTGCTCCGCCAACTCGCGGAGCTGGGAGTCGGTGAGCCGCGCGAGGATCGCGACGCGGCTTTGTTGGGACTTGCTCATGGCCTTCGGTCTCGCGGGTGGGGGGACGAGCAGGGCGCCCCTCTCCTCGCCCTGGCTCAACAGTCCGGCGATCCCTCCCTTCCGGATCGACTAGATCGCGTCGCTGGGTTTGCCGAATCGCGCGCCCGATCCTCCTCCGTGGCGCCCGCGTCGCGAGCTCGGGCCCTGCTGCTTCTCGCCGAGTTTGGCCTGCCTCGTTCGCGGGCGATGCTGGAGTCCTTGCTGTCGCCTTCCGAGCCGGCGGCGGTTCAGTTGGCGGCGGTCAGGTCCCTGGGACGATTCAACGACCGGAGCGCGGGCGAAATCCTCACGGCCTCGAAGCGCTGGAGCGCCTATGCGCCGGATGTTCGCGAGGCCGCGCTTTCCGCGTTGATGGGCTCCTCGCAACGAGCCTTGGTGTTGGTCGAAGCGGTGGAGCGGGGGACGATTCCCGTGGGGGCGGTGGATATCCCGCGTCGCAATCAGTTGAGGAATCATCGCGACCCGGCCGTTCGTGAAAAGGCGAGAAAGGCGTTCGAATCGGCCGTGCCGGCGGACCGGCGTCGCGTGTTCGAAGACCTCAAGCCGGTTCTCCAGCTTCCCGCGCGGCCGGCTCGAGGACGCGCCGTGTTCCAGCGCCTCTGTGTTCAGTGCCACACCCACTCCGGAGAGGGGGCGCGCGTGGGGCCGGATCTCACCGGCGTGCAGAACCAGCCCGCGGAGGCTTTGCTCTTTCATATCATCGTTCCCGAGGCGGAGATCTATCCCGGGTATCAGAGCTACGCGCTGGAGACGAAGGATGGTCGGACGCTGACAGGCCTCCTCGCCGCCGAAACCGATTCGTCCGTCACCCTGCGGCAGAGCCTGGGCGCGGAGGAGACGGTCAGTCGATCCAACATCAGCTCGCTGCAGGCGTCGCCGCTCTCTTTGATGCCGCAGGGCCTCGAGCAAACGATGTCCCGCGAGGAACTCGCCGACCTGATTGCGTTCCTCAAGGAAGGCGCGGCCCTGCGCTGAGAGCATCTCCCCCAGCCCAGGGCGCGCGGAAAGACGGATCGTCCACTGATCTCTGACGACGGGTCGCGCGCCAGTTCCCCTGCTCGACGCCTGATGACGTGATTCTGGACAGCGGATCAGCGGTTCTTCATCATCAGCCCGCGCAAGATTCAACGCGCGGATTCACGCTCACTGTATGCGAACACTTGTCATCGGAATCGATAGCGGCACTCAATCCACGAAGGCCCTGGTCGTCGACGCAAAGAGCGGCAAGGTCGCGGGCGCCGGTTCGGCGGCGTACGGGCTCATTCCCAACCTGCCCCCGGGGTCGAAGGAGCAGCATCCCGCGACATGGATTCGAGCGACGCGGAAGGCGATCGTGGAGGCGATGAAGGAGGCGGGCGCGTCGTCCGCCGAGGTGCGGGCGATTGGCGTGAGCGGCCAGCAGCATGGATTCGTTCCCCTGGACAAGGGAGGGGAAGTCATCCGTCCGGCGAAGCTGTGGTGCGACACGAGCACCGCGGCGGAGTGCGAGGAGATCACGGCGAAGCTCGGCGGGCTCAAGAAAACCATCGCCGCGCTGGGCAACGCCGTTCTTCCCGGTTTCACCGCCGGGAAGATCCTTTGGATGAAGCGGCATGAGCCGAAGAACTTTGCGAAGCTCGCGACCGTGCTGCTGCCCCACGATTATCTCAACTTCTGGCTGACCGGCGAGCGAGTCATGGAGTATGGCGACGCGAGCGGAACCGCGCTGCTGGATGTGCGCGCGCGGAAGTGGTCCCAGCCCGCCCTGCGCGCGATCGATTCGCGGCTCGGCAGCCTGCTGCCTCGGCTGATCTCCAGCGATCAACCCGCCGGGACGCTGACTCGATCAACGGCGAAAGCGCTCGGGCTCAACCCGGGCGTCGTTGTGAGCGCCGGGGGCGGAGACAACATGATGGGCGCCATCGGCACCGGCAACACGCGTCCCGGAGTGATCACGGCGAGCCTGGGCACCAGCGGCACGATCTACGCCTGCGCCGACAAGCCCGTGGTCGATCCCCGCGGCGAGATCGCCGCGTTCTGCGATTCCACCAATCGATGGCTTCCGCTGCTGTGCACCATGAACGTCACGGTCGCCACGGAGATGGTGCGCGGAGACTTTGATTGGACGCACGATCGTTACGCGGGCGAGGCCGCCAAGGTCGCGGCGGGCTCCGACGGGCTGATGCTCCTGCCTTACCTTGAAGGCGAGCGCACGCCGAACGTTCCCCATGGCACCGGGGTGTATTTCGGCGTCACTCCTCGCACCTTCCGGGCGGGGCACTTTGCGCGGGCGACGATGGAGGGCGTCACCTTGGGAATGAACTACGGCTTGCGACGACTCGCCGAGCTGGGCGTCAAACCGCGTCAGATCCGGGTCACCGGCGGCGGCGCGAGGTCCGCGTTGTGGCGGCAGATCATGGCGGATGTGTTCAACGCGGAGGTCGTGACCCTGCAGGTGGGCGAAGGCGCCGCCTACGGCGCGGCGCTTCAGGCCCTTTGGTGCTGGCGCGGCGCGATGGGCGAGAAGGCGGGCATCGCCGACATCACGGACTCGTTCGTGAAGCTGAATCGCTCCGAGACCGCGCGCCCCGACAAGCGGAACGTCCGGCGCTACGCCGAGGCGCAGGCGCTGCATGACACCCTCTCGAGAGCCCTGCGCGGAGGGTTCGATCTCCATCGTGCGTTTGTCACCAAAGGCCCATGACGCATCCCGGGCGCGGCGAGGTCAGTGGAGACTCAACACAGCGACCGGCGCTCCGGACGGCAGCGATGTGTCGGGGGGGACGTCGATGAACCCGTTGGACGCGGCGAGCGAGCTCAGAGCGTGCGAGCCTTGGCGGCCGGCGCTTCGGACGGCGCCTGCTTCGTCGCGAACGACTCTCATGAAATGTCGTCGGTCGCCGCGGTTCTGGATGGGCTCCGAGAGAACCCCCGGGACGCTGGGCAGCGAGAGCTGGGCGGCGCCCTGCAAACGCAGGATGACCGGGCGAACGAGCAGGAGGAAGGTGACGAAGGCGGAGACGGGATTGCCGGGCAATCCGAACCAAAGCATCGCGCCGAGCCTGCCATGCACGAAGGGCTTTCCCGGCTTCAAGGCGACGCGCCAGAACTCCATGACCCCGCCCGCGGACTCGAAAGCCGGTTTCAGCAGGTCCATCTCTCCCACGGACACGCCGCCGGTCGTCATGAGGACATCGCATCGTTCCCTGGCGTTGAGGAACGCCTGCCGCGTCGCGTTGAGATCGTCCGGGACGATCGGCAGCGGCGTGGCGTCGCCGCCCAGGCGGCGCACGGCGGCGGCGAGGCCGACGCGGTTGCTCTCATAGATGCAGCCCGCCGGCAGCGGCGACCCGGGCTCTCGCAGCTCATTGCCGGTCGCGAGCAGGGCGATTCTGGGCCGACGCCCCACATCCACCTCCGCGATCCCGCAGGCGGCGAGCACCGCGATCCGCTCCGCCGAACACCGATGTCCCGGGCCGAGGATCTCGGAACCAATCTTCACGTCCTCGCCCCGGAAGCGGATGTTGTCCCACGGCGCGACGCGATCGAGCACGCGCACCCGGTCGGAGCCGTCCGAGTCGACGCGGGTGTCCTCCTGCATCACGACGGCGTCGGCGCCCGGGGGCAGCGGAGATCCGGTGAAGATTCGCGCGCAGGTTCCAGGCTCGATCCTCGCTCGCGGGGGCTCGCCCGCCGGGATGCGATCGACGCGCCGGAGCTCGACGGGGGCGGTGGGCGAAGCGCTGGCGACGTCGGCGGCGCGAACGGCGTAGCCGTCCATGGCGGAATTGTCGAAGGGAGGCACGTCCACGATCGACCGCGCGCCCGTCGCCAGAAAGCGATCCGAGGCCTGATCGAGAGCCACTCGCTCGGAGGGCAGCGGAGAAACGTCGCGAAGGATGCGGGCCTGGGCCGATTCGAGTGATTCCACAAGCGCACCCTTAACGGAACTCCGGGGCCTTTCAACCCTTCTTTCCGGCGGACCGCCGGGTCCTGGAATTTGCCCTTGATCGTCTGAATTCGGCCCCTGAGACTCCCGTCCCAATGACGATGTCTCTTATCGCTTTTTCCCGATGGGGTTGGATCCTCGGATCCTGCGCTGTGATGGCGCCGCTGGCCCGAGGCGCCGAGGCCGTCGATTTCAACCTGCATGTCCGGCCCATTCTCGAATCCACCTGCCTGAGCTGTCATGACTCCGAGCACACGAAGGGCGGACTCCGCCTGGACACTTCCGCGGGCGCCAAGGCGGGCGGCGAGAAGAAGGGCGCGGCCCTCGTTCCTGGAAAGCCGGACGCGAGCCCGCTTTACAAGGCCATCACTCTGGGTCCTAAGGACGACGACATCATGCCGCCCAAGGGCGACCCTTTGACCCGCGATCAAACCGCGGTTCTGAAAGCGTGGATCGAGCAGGGCGCCATCTGGCCCGCGGACGCCACGCTCAAGAAGGTCCGCCGCGCCGAGTTCACGAAGGAGATCAAGCCCATCCTCGAGCTGAACTGCGTCGCCTGCCATCGCGAAGGCTACGCGAAGGGAGGGCTTCGCCTGGACGTGAAGGAGGAGGCGTTCAAGGGCGGAGACAACGGGTCCGGGATCATTCCATTCTACCCGAAGAAAAGCCGCGTGTTCGTCGCCACCACACTGACCAAGGACGACGACGCCGTCATGCCTCCCGCGAAGAAGGACGGTCCCATGCCAAAGGAGAAGGTCGAGATGTTGCAGGCCTGGATTGAGCAGGGGGCGCCGTGGCCGGACGGAGTGAAGCTGGAGCCGCGGAAGGGGGAGAGCGCGCCGGGCGCGAACGAGGGCGAGATCGCGAGCCAGATTCGCGAGACGGTCATGAAGAAACCCCAGATCGCCAGCGCGGCGGACATGCGCGCCTACACGAACGTGATCGCTGGAACCAGGATTCCCTACGTCATGCTCCCCATTCCCGCGGGCGAATGCGTCGTGGGCAGCCCGGAAACCGAGCGGGATCGCGCCGCGGACGAAGGCCCTCAGGTGAAGGTCAAGATTTCCCCGTTCTGGATGGGGCGGTGCGAAGTGACGTGGAATGAATTCGAGGTGTTCATGTACCCGGACGAGGAACGGAAATTCAAGACCGAGATTGCGACCGACCCTGCGATCGACAAGGTCTCCGACACGGTGACCCGCCCCACCAAGCCGTATGTCGAGATGAGTTTCGGCATGGGCAAGGACGGGTTCCCGGCCATCAGCATGACGCAGCACGCCGCCAACAAGTACTGCCAGTGGCTGAGCGCGAAGACGGGCGAGTTCTATCGACTGCCGACCGAGGCTGAGTGGGAATACGCCTGCCGCGCCGGCACCACGACCGCCTACTCGTTCGGGGATGATCCGTCCGTTATCGGCGAGTACGCGTGGTATGAGAAGAACAGCAACTTCAAGTATCAGAAAGTCGGCAGGAAAAAGCCGAACCCCTGGGGCCTTTGCGACATGCATGGCAATGTGGCGGAGTGGTGCCTGGACCAATATGAGCCCTCCTTGAAGACCCTCGCGACCTTCGTGGAGCAGTCCGGCTATGTCCGGCAGCGCTCGCCGTATCCGCAGGTCGCGAAGGGCGGATCCTGGGACGACGAGCCGAAGAAGCTGCGCAGCGCGGCGCGGCGCGGCTCCGACAAGAGCTGGAAGATGCAGGATCCGCAGCTCCCCAAGAGCATCTGGTATCTGACCGACGCGCAGTTCCTCGGCTTCCGCGTGGTTCGTCCGCTGCAGGCGCCTTCGGCCGAGGAGATGCGGCGTTACTGGAACAATGGAGTGGAGCGCGAGTAGATCAACGCTGAGCGTTCTGTATGCGAATCACGTACTACCTCGACGTCGTTTCCTCCTGGTGCTGCTGGGCCGAGCCCGCGTGGGCGGAGCTGAAGCGCGAGTTTGGCGCATCGGTCCAGTTTGATTGGAAGGTCGCCTTGATGGACGCCGCCGCGCTTCCGGTGTCGGAGGCGCAGGAGCTATGGTTCTATCGACGCAGCGGCACGCTGATGCGCTCGCCTCGCCTGCTGAACAGCCGATGGTTCGAGGCGGGCTTGAAGGAATACCTGGCGCCCAACGCGGTGTCGGAGGCCGCCCGCCAGATGGGAATTCACGACGATTGCGCCCGGCTGGCAATCGCCGACGCCGCGATGCGGGATGGGGTGAAGGTGGGGCGCTGGCAAGAGGCGGTGGATGTGGCGGCGAAGGAATGCTCGCTCAACGCCGCGGAGCTCATGCGTCGCGCCCGGTCGCCGGAAGTGGAAGCGGCTGTGCGCGCCAGCACGGCGGAGTTTCACGCGTTCAAGATGACGGTCCGTCCAGCCTTCCTCCTCGAGAACTCGATTGGCGATCGGGCAATGTTCAGCGGGATCGCCGTCGCCGCTCCCATCGCCTCAACCTTGCGGGCGATGCTTTCGGACGCCGCCGGCTACGCCTCCTACGCAGCCCACCACGGGGAACCGCCGGCCGGGTGAGTCCGCGGTTCTCGATTTGTCCGCGCCCTTCCGCCCTCGCGACGTTCGTGAACGGCCGTTCGAAAGTCCTCTCATCGGCTCAAGCCCAGTCTTTTTATTTCGACCGAGTATCCCGCGCGGTAGTTGGGAAATTGCAGCTCCGGCAGCCCATGTTGCTTGAGCCGGGTGTTCATCACACGTTTGTTGGTGTCGCCGCGTTTGCGAACGCGATCGCCCGGATCCGCGGAGGGAGGCAACGGGCGGCCCAGCTCGCGCGATAGCCAGCCGTAGAAATCGCGCTCCTGAACCGGCTCGTCATCGGCGACGTTGATCGCGCCGTTCGCGGCCGGGTCGTTCAGTACCGCGAGGACGCCGCTCACCACGTCGTCGCGATGGATCATGTTCAGCCACCGGTCTCCTTCGCCGGTCATGGTGGCTTCCCCTCGGATGAACTTGAGGAACAGATGTCCGCGCTCCGGTCCGTAGATCCCCGCGCAGCGAAGAATCGCGGTTCGAGCGCCGTGGGTGTTCGCGGGATTCAGCAGCCACTGTTCAGCGGCCACAAGCACCCGGCTCGTGTCGTTGACCGGAAGCGTCGGGCTTTCCTCCGTCACGGCTTCGCCTCCGACCTGCCCGTAAACGCTTGTGCTGCTCAGGTGGACGTAGCATCGCGGAGGCGTGCGCTTGAGCCAATCCATCACGCGTTGGGTTCCGCGGAGATACAGCCGCTCATAGCCCTCGGCGCCGCCGCCCCGGGAGGATGTCGCGTTGACGACCCAGTCAAAGCGGAGCCCTTCGAGGCTTGCCTGGAGACTCTCCGCGCTCGTGATGTCGGCGACGAGCGGGGTGACCTCCGCGCGGCGGAGGTCGTCGTGCGGGCCTTCGGTTCGCCTCAATCCCAAGACAGCGTGGCCCTGAGCTTGCAGCCGCGCCGCCAGCGGGGCGCCGACGTAACCACATCCGATGACCAGAACGCGCATGCCTGATGGCGACCCTAATCGGAGCCGGGGAATGTTGTCCGCTTAAATTGATCCGCTCTCGCATCCTGTCGGGCGGGCCTCCTTGACCGGCGGTTCCGCGATCTCCATTCTGACGCTTCTTCGAACCGAACATGGCTGACCTTTCAAAGTGCGTCGAGCGACTCCGGGCCCTCCTCGGGTCCGCCAATGTGCTGACGGGCCCTGAGGACCTGTTGTGCTATTCCTTCGACGGAACCGCGGCCATGCGGCAGCTGCCGGGCGTGGTCGTTTTCGCCACGACGACCGCGCAGATCCAATCGGTCGTGCTGCTCGCGAACGAGCTTCGGATTCCCCTGGTGCCGCGCGGCTCCGGGACGGGGTTGAGCGGGGGCAGCCTGCCGACACCGGATTGCATCGTTCTCTGCACCGCGCGCATGGATCGCATCCTCGAGGTGGATTCCGCCAATCTCACGCTGCGGTGCGAGCCGGGCGCGACCACCGTCGCGATCGCGGACGCGGCGTCGGAAGCGGGGCTTTTCTATCCGCCCGATCCCGGCTCGATGAAGATCTCCACCATCGGCGGGAATGTGGCGGAGAACTCCGGAGGCCTGCGCGGTTTGAAATACGGCGTCACGCGCAACTACGTCATGGGGCTCGAGGTGGTGCTTCCGGACGGGGAGATCCTGTGGACGGGGAACAAGTGCGTGAAGGACGTCGCGGGCTACAGCCTGCGGGACCTCTTCATCGGGAGCGAGGGCACCCTGGGGATCCTGACTCAGGCGCTCCTGCGGCTGATCCCAAAGCCGGCGTCGAAGCGAACCCTCGTGGCCACGTTCAACGAGATGGAGCAGGCCGCGCAGACCGTCAGCGACATTATCGCGGCGCGCATCATCCCCTGCACCCTGGAGTTTCTGGACCGCACCACGATTCACTGCGTTGAGGATTTCGCGAAGGCGGGGCTGCCCCTCGACTGCGAAGCGCTGCTGCTGATTGAGAGCGACGGGCATCCGGCGGTCGTGGAGGAGGAGGCCGCGCAGATCGAGGCGATCGCGCGCCGGAACGGATGTTTGCAAATCCGCGTCGCCCAGAGCGAGCGGGAGGCCGCGGAGCTGGCGACGGCGCGACGCAGCGCGTTCAGCGCCCTGGCGCGCGTCGCGCCGACCACAATCCTCGAGGACGCGACCGTGCCGCGCAGTGAACTGGCGAAGATGATCCGGTTCGTAGCCGACGTCGCCCGCCGCCATCGACTGAAAATCGGGACGTTCGGCCACATGGGCGACGGGAATCTGCATCCCACCTTCCTGACCGACGAGAGGAACAAGGAGGAGATGCATCGCGTGGAGATCGCGTTTCGCGAGATTTTCGAGGAGGCCATCCGGCTCGGGGGCACCATCACGGGGGAGCATGGCGTGGGACTGGCGAAGAAGAGCTTCCTGCCGTCCTTCGCCGGCGAGCCCTCCATGCGCGTGATGCGGGAACTGCGTCGGGTCCTGGACCCCCGTGGCATCCTGAATCCTGGAAAGATATTTGATTGAGGCCGTCCAAGCCCGACCCATGAGCGAAACTCGACACTCCGATTCCTTCCTGACCCTGGCCCGATACGCGAGTTCGTTCTCCTGCGCCATCGCCTCGGGTTTCCTTTACTCCCTCAAACGGGTGAATCCCTCGCTGCAGCTGGAGATTGGGTTTGGGACGCTGCTCGCGGCCATTCTGGGAGGCGTCGTCGCGTTGTTTCTTTGGAAGTCCATTCTTGAGATCGCGGGGCGGGGCGAGAAGCGGCTTTCCGGCGCGGCTTTGCGCGGTCGCTGGATCGCCGTCCTCGTCGCGGCCGTTCTCCTGTTCGGGTCCATGGCGGGCTCGTATTGGATGGCGCTCAAGGACGTGAGGAGCTCCACGCTGCTGGAGGTGCTTCAGGGCACCGGCCTCGCGTTGCTGGTGATCGCGGGGATTGGCCTGGTGATGTCGCGACTGATCCGCTTGCTCAATCGCGACGTCCCTCGTGAGGGATCCACCGGGGAACCTGAGGATCCACCGTCGCCATGAGCCGCCCGGAGTCCCCCCTCAAGTCGATGGACTACTCCGTCGTGCAGCAGTGCATGCATTGCGGGATGTGCCTTCCCACCTGTCCCACATACGACGCGACGCAGCTGGAGCGGAACAGTCCGAGGGGGCGGATCGCGCTGATGCGGGCGGTGGCGGACGACCGGCTGAAGCCGGGGCGCTCGTTTGCCGAGGAGATGTATTTTTGCCTGGGATGCCTGGCGTGCATGACCTCCTGCCCGGCGGGCGTGAACTACGCGGAACTGTTCGAGCGCGCGAGGGCGGAGGCCGAGGCGTCCCGAGCATTGGCGTCGCCGTTCCGCTCCCTTCTGCGGCGCGTGGTTCTGGGCTGGCTGTTTGGCGACCTCAAGCGCCTGCGGCTTGTCGGCGTGTTGCTGCGATGGCACCAGCAAAGCGGCGCGCAGGCCTTGCTCCGTCGGTCGGGATTGCTGAGGTTGTTGCCTGCTCGTTTGCGCGAGCTGGAGGCGATGACGCCGACCGTTCAATCCCGGTTTTCGGCGAGCCGCATTCCCCCTTTGAGCCCCGCTCGCGGGACGCGCCGCTTCCGGGTCGCCATGCTCACGGGCTGCGCCCAGGACCTGATGTTCAGCGACGTCAACCGCGACACCGTGGAGGCGCTGACGCGCAATGGCTGCGAAGTGGCGACTCCTCCCCTTCAATCCTGCTGCGGATCGCTTCACGCGCACAATGGGGAATGGGCCCAGGCGCAGGATCTGGCGCGGCGACAGATCGACCAGTTCCCACCCGGGCAGTTCGACGCCATCATCAGCAACGCGGCGGGCTGCGGATCGCATCTCAAGCACTATTCAAAGCTGCTGGAGGACGATCCAGAATACCGGGATCGCGCGCGACTCTGGGATTCGAAGGTGAAGGACATCCACGAGTGGCTGGCGCGGATCGGGATCGACCCGCCGCGGCCCGAGCGCCCTGTCGCGCGGAAGGTCACATACCATGAGGCCTGTCATCTCTGCCATGGGCAGAAGATTGTGACGCCGCCGCGCGAGCTGCTGCGCGCCATCCCCGGGATCGAGCTTGTCGAGCTGCCTGAGAGCGCGTGGTGCTGCGGGAGCGCCGGGATCTACAACCTGATTCAACCGGAGATGGCGGGCGACCTCCTGGCGAGAAAGATCCAGCATGTGCGGTCGACTGGGGCCGCCGTGGTCGCGACGGGGAATCCCGGCTGCCTGCTTCAGATCCAGCAGGGGCTTCGTCGAGAGGGCCTGGATTTGCGCGTGGCGCATCCAGTGAGCCTCCTCGCGGAGGCGTACCGAGACGAGGCGTAGGATCCCGCCGCCGAGGCGGCCGTCATCGTGTTAACCTCCCGACCGTTCGGTCGATCAATCGTGTGGACCTGCCCTCCCTTTTTGGGGAGGGGAGCGATGACATGCCTGTCTATGAACGCCGAACAGAAGAACAGCTTCAAGCAACTCGCGGAGAAGATCAGCCTGGAACTGGTATTCGCCGAAGTGGGCAAGGACTCCGGCCTGCTGCCCATCAACAGTCTTTTGGGTCAGATCGAGGAAATGCCGCTGGCCGCGGCTGGCGCGGACGCCGTGGCCTCGGCGGTGCGGCTGGCGCGCCAGTGGATTGACCAAGTGTTCGAGGCGTCCGCGACCTTCGACGCGATCACTCTGAGATTGTTGGGAGAGTGGGGCGCGTGGGCGCAGGGCGCCGCGGACGCCTGGATCTCTGGCGGTCAATTGCCTCCCGTTCCCTCCTCGTGGGCCGCCGCTCCCAAGCCGACGACCGCTTCCGGCGTCTCCCTGAGCGCCGCCGCCGCGAGGCCGATTGAGGAGGATGTTCCGATGGTCATGAACATCGAGAGCGATTGCGACCTCCTGCGCGAGTTTACGAACGAGTCGCAGGAGCATCTGCAGAACATCGAGCAAGGCGTCCTGGTGCTCGAGGAAAACCCCACCGACCGCGACACCCTCAACTGCATCTTCCGGGCTTTCCATACGTTCAAGGGAGGCTCCGGGCTTCTGAACCTCATGCCGATCAATCGCACGGCGCATGAGCTGGAGAACCTTTTGGATCTCGCCCGCCAGGACAAGATCGAGATCACACTGGACGTGATCAACCTGATTTTGGAGGGCGGCGATGTGCTGAAGCTGTTCATCGACGCAATGCACGAGCAGCTCACGGGCAAGAAGGAGCACGGGCCGATTCTCGTGAAAACCCAGGACTTGATCCGGCGCGTTCGGGCGGCGATGGCGGGCGGTCCCCCCGCGGGTCCGGCGGCGCCCACAGCCCTCGCTCCGACACCGGCGGCGCCCGCGGCGTCCGTGGTGAAACAGTCAGGATCCCCCAGCGCGCCCGCGTCCTCGACGGCCGCGGCTTCCGCCTCCACCGCTCTCTCGGGCAACTCGGCCGCCGGCGCCGTGGTGAAAGTGGACACCTTCAAGCTGGACAGCCTCGTTGATCTGGTCGGGGAAATGGTCATCGCCCAATCCATGGTTCAGCTCGATCCCGAGGTGAGCCGGCTGAACAACCAGAACCTCAATCGCAACATGGCGCAGCTGGGGCGCATCACGAAGGAGCTCCAGCGCATTGCGATGTCCATGCGCATGGTCCCCATCCGAGCCACTTTCCAGAAGATGAACCGGCTGGTGCGCGATGTGGCGGCGAAGCAGGGGAAGCAGGCCCACCTCATCCTTGCCGGCGAGGACACGGAGCTGGACCGAACCATCGTGGATGAGATCAGCGACCCGCTGGTGCACATGATCCGGAACGCCATGGACCACGGCATTGAAAAGCCCGACAAGCGAGTCGCCGCGGGAAAGCCCGAACACGGCACGATCCTGCTGAGCGCCTATCATCAGGGCGGCAACATTGTTATTCAGATCAAGGACGACGGCGGCGGGCTCCCGAAGGACAAGATTCTCAAGAAGGCGGTGGAAAAAGGGGTCGTCAAGGCAGGCGAGCAGCTGCCGGATAAGGAGATTTTCGACCTCATTTTCACGCCTGGGTTTTCGACCGCCGAACAGGTCACCGATATTTCGGGCCGCGGCGTGGGGATGGACGTGGTGAAACGAAATATTGAAAAACTGCGCGGCAAGGTGGAGATCGAATCCACCTTGGGCAAGGGATCCATCTTCAACATCTACCTCCCGCTGACTCTCGCGATCATTGATGGTTTGGTCGTCAACATAGGAACGGAGCGCTTCATCCTGCCGACGCTGTCGATCCGGGAATCGTTCCGCCCCACCGCTGACATGATCTCCACGGTTCAGGAGCGAGGCGAGATGGTGAGCGTGCGGGGGCGGTTGTATCCTCTTCTGCGGCTCTACGAGGCCTTCCATATCGAGCCTCGGTCCAAGAATCCTGAGGAAGGGATCATCATCGTGATCGAGGCCGGACAGGATGTGCGGTGCGTGCTCGTCGATCAACTCGTGGGCAAGCAGGAAGTGGTGATCAAGAGCCTCGGCGAGACATTCAAGGCCAACCCAGCGGTGGCGGGCGCGGCGATCATGGGCGATGGCCGCGTCGGGCTCATCCTGGACGTCAATAGCATCGTGCGCATCCGCCAAACAACGGCCTCAATGAACAGGGCGGCCTGAAGCGGCCGCTCCGACGCGACCGGCCGCGCGCGGGTTCGCAACGCCTCTTCTCTTCGGTCAGCGCGGCAATCTGTCGCCTTACCTTATCTTATGGCGCTGTCAGCGCGTTCCGAAGCGCGGCGCCAAGGGCCTCCGCATCGAACGGCTTCTCCAGCACCCCCTGAATGCCCGCCGCCTTCTCTTGATCCTGGGCGAGGCTGGAGAGATAGCCTGTCATCAGAATGATGGGCAGGCATGGATTGGCCTTGTGAGTCCGTTCAGCGAGATCCAAACCGCTCAACGACGGCATGGAGAGATCGGTAAGCAGGAGATCCCAATGGAAGGGATTCTGGGAGAGAGCCGTCCAGGCTTCAGTGGGGTTGTTGAAAGACGAGACTTCGAACCCGAGCCGCTCGAGCATCTGGGTCGACATCCGGGTGATCAGTTTTTCATCGTCCACGACGAGAGCCCGTCGGCCCGCCCCTCGAACGGGCGCCGGAGGGGGCGCTTTCGGGGTGATCGCGGGCCGTGGGATGGCGGGGAAATAGAGCTCCAGCAGCGTCCCTTTTCCGGGAGCGCTTTCGACGTTGATGAAGCCGTCGTTCGATTGAACGATTCCATGAACGATGGCCAGCCCCATTCCCGTGCCGTCGCCAAAAGGCTTTGTCGTGAAGAACGGATCGAAGATGCGCCCCAACGCGGCCTCCGAGATTCCCTCGCCGGTGTCGCTGATCGCGATGCGCACATGCGGTCGCGCTCTGAGCTGCGGAAACCGCCGCGTGGCCTGCTCCTCGGACACCGGGCTCACGACGATCCTCAGGAGGCCGTTGGTCCCCCTCATGGCGTATCCGGCGTTGGCGCCGATGTTCATGATCGCCTGGTGGAGTTGTCCTGTGTCGGCAAGAATCCAGGTCTCCTGGGATGACACATCGGTCTCGATGGAAAGCGACGCCGGAAACGAGGAGCGCAGAAGCTTCGCGGCCTCGCAAACGATCTCGGCCGGCGCCACGGGACGCCGATGGTTCTCCTCCCGGCGCGAGAACTTGAGGATCCCTCGGATGAGCTCCTTCGCCCGCGAGCAGGCTTGCAGGATGTCGGCGAGGCGTCTGTCGCGTTCGGTCTCGCGCCCGCCGGAGGATCGGAGCAGGTCGGCGTTCCCCATGATTCCGGCGAGAAGGTTGTTGAAGTCGTGCGCTATGCCGCCCGCCAGGGTTCCGAGCGCCTCCATCTTCTGGCTGCGAAGCAGCTGTTTGTGCAGGCGGGCCTCTGTCTCCTCGGCCTGTCTTCGGGCCGTGATGTCGCGGAAGCTCCAGACCCGGCCCACAATCTCTCCCTCCAGCCGTTGCGGGATCGAGTAGCGCTCGAACACGCGCCCATCCTTGAACTCCAGCACATCCGATGAGATTTCCTCCGGCGCCGCGTAGAGCTCTCGGACGCGCGCCAGAAAGCGGTCGGGGTCGGAAAGTTGCTCCAGCGCGAACGCGAGCATCGCGTCGTCGTCCCGGCGCTCGGCCAGAGAGGGAGGAATGCGCCACAGCTTCAGGAACTCCTGGTTGAACCCGGCGACGCGGCCCTGTGGATTCACAAGAAGGAGCCCGTCCGCCGTGGAGTTGAAGGCGGCGTTCAGCATCGACAAGGATTGCCTGGCCTGTGATTCAGCCCGCTCGCGCTCCTGCAGCTCCTGGCGCAGCCGCTCGATCAGCCGGGACCGCTCCAGTTCCATGGCGATTCTTTCGCTGACCAGCGAGAGGAGGTCCAGGTCGCCGGCCGTGAAGGCGTCGACTTGGTTGCTGTCGATGGTGAATATCCCCAGCAGCGTCGCTCCCGCGATCAACGGAAAAACCGCTTCCGATCGGATGTCCATCCCGGGGAGTTGGAAGAAACGCGGGACGCGGCCGGTGTCGGTTGCCAGCCAAGCCTTGCGGCTGTTCGCGGCGAGCCCGACCAGGCCTTCGCTCAGCGGGAAGGACAGCGGCCTGGCCGACAGGATGGAGGTGTAGGCGCCCGCGTTGGCCTGTATCGACAGGCTGTCCGTGGCTGGTTCGTAGACGAGAATCGTCACGTTGTGGTAGCCGAAGTCGTCGACCAAGCTGCAACAGGCGGCCTGCAGCACCTGGTCGGAGGTGTGAGCCGTCGCCATCTGGGCCATGAGATGGTTCAGAAGGGAGAGGGGTCTCAGCTCGACGTGATTGGCGGTGGAAGAGGCCACCTCGCGCAGAGGCGCCTTGGGGTCGTCGGTTGGCGGCGGAACAGCGGAGGGGAGAGGAGGCGGAGGCGGAGGCCCTGGGCAGTTGTTCGTGCCGCTCATACAGCCGGAGGCTATCGACGCTCGCGCGAAGTAAAAGGCGAAAACACGGGGCGTCGGAGAGCCCCCATGCGCGAGGGGGGCACAGCAAGGCCGCCCCGGTTTGTCGAGGCGGCCTTGCGATGAGTTGAGACGCGAGGCTCTACTTCTTCCGGGCCGCCTTCTTCTCGGCGAGCGCCGCCTGCGCGGCCGCGAGGCGAGCCACGGGCACGCGGAAGGGCGAGCAGCTGACATAGCTCAATCCGGCGCGATGACAGAACTTCACGGAGTCGGGGTCGCCGCCGTGCTCGCCGCAGATGCCGAGCTTGATGTCGGGGCGCTTCGACCGTCCTTTGGCGATCGCAATCTCCATCAGCTGGCCCACGCCGGTTTGGTCGATGGTCGCGAACGGGTTTCGCTTCATGATCTCCGCTTCCTGATACGCACCGAGGAAGCTTCCCGAGTCGTCGCGGCTCATCCCCAGGGTGGTTTGCGTCAGATCGTTGGTCCCGAAGCTGAAGAACTCGGCGGTCTCGGCGATCTGGTCCGCGGTCAGCGCTCCGCGCGGCACCTCGATCATCGTGCCTACGCTGTAGCTGAGCTTCACTTTCTTCTCCGCCTGCACCTGCTTGGCGACCTCGTGGACGATGCCCACCTGCAGGTCCAGCTCCTTCTTGAACCCGACGAGCGGGATCATGATCTCGGGCTTCGCCTTCAGCCCTTCCTTCACCGCGAGGGCGGCGGCTTCGAACACCGCGCGCGCCTGCATGCGGGTGATCTCCGGATACTTGATCCCGAGACGGCAGCCGCGGAATCCGAGCATGGGGTTGAACTCGTGCAGCTCGTGAACGCGGCTCATGATGCGCTCGACGGGAATCCCGAGCTTGCGCGCGAGGTCGAGCTGCTGCTCCTTGGCATGGGGCAGGAACTCATGCAGCGGCGGATCCAGGAAGCGAATGGTGGCGGGAAACCCTTTCAGCTCCTTGAAGATGCCGTGGAAATCCTGGCGTTGATAGGGCAGCAGCTTGGCGAGCGCCGCCTCGCGCGCTTCCAGGGAGTCGGCGAGAATCATCTCGCGCATCGCGTCGATGCGGTCGCCTTCGAAGAACATGTGCTCGGTGCGGCACAGCCCGATGCCGGTCGCGCCGAACGCGATCGCGTTGGCGGTCTGCTCCGGGTTGTCGGCGTTCGTCCGCACCGTCATGCGCGTCGCCTTGCCGCACCAGTCCATCAGCTGCTTGAAGTTCTTGTAGGTTGAGCCCGCCCGCGCTTCCGCGTCGCCCTGGATGAGGCCCTGGATGACCTCGGACGGAGCCGTCTTGACCTCGCCCGCGTAGACGAGGCCGCTGGTGCCGTCGATGGAGAGGAAGTCGCCTTCGCGGAAGATCTGCCCTTCCACCTTGAGGGTCTTTGCGTCGTAGTCGACGTGAAGCGCGCTGGCGCCGCAGACGCAGACTTTGCCCATCTGTCGGGCGACGAGCGCCGCGTGGGAGCTGACGCCGCCTCGCGCCGTGAGAATGCCCTCGGCCGCGATCATGCCGCGGAGATCCTCCGGCGAAGTTTCTACCCGCACCAGCAGGACCTTCTGGCCTTTCTCAGCCGCGATCACCGCACGGTCGGCGTTGAAGTAGATTTTGCCTGTCGCCGCGCCAGGGCCGGCGGGCAGTCCGGTGGCGATCGCTTTCGCCGCCTTGACGGCCGCCCGGTCGAAGATCGGCGCGAGCACCTGATCCAGCTGGTCGGCTGGAACCCGGGTCACCGCGGTTTCCCAGTCGATGAGCTTCTCCTTCACCATTTCGCAGGCGATGCGGACCGCGGCCACCCCCGTGCGCTTGCCGTTGCGCGTTTGGAGCATGAACACCTTCCCTTCCTGGATGGTGAACTCGAAGTCCTGCATGTCCTTGAAATGCTTTTCCAGCACGAGGCGAATCCGCTCGAGCTCCTTGTAGGAGGCGGCCTGTTCTTTTGCGAGCCTGTGGACGGGCTCTGGCGTGCGAACGCCCGCGACAACATCCTCGCCCTGCGCGTTCATCAGGAACTCGCCGTAGAACACCTTCTCGCCCGTCGCGGGATCGCGGGTAAACGCGACGCCGGAGCCCGACTCCTCTCCCGTGTTGCCGAAGACCATCGCCTGGACATTCACCGCGGTTCCCCATTCCTGGGGAATGTTGTATTTGCGGCGGTAGACGATCGCGCGATCGTTCATCCAGGAGCCGAAGACAGCGCCGACGGCGCCCTTCAGCTGATCCCATGGGCTGTGGGGGAAATCCTTGCCCGTGCGCTCCTTCACGAGGGACTTGAACCGGCGGATCAGCTCCTTGAGATCATCGACCGCGAGCTTGGTGTCCTCGATGTCGTGGTTGCCATGGCGCTCGTGCTTGAGCTCGCTGATCACGGTCTCGAACGGCTCGTGATCTTCGCCGGGGCGCTTCTGCACACCGAGAACCACGTCGCCGTACATCTGAATGAAGCGACGGTAGCAATCCCAGGCGAAGCGCTCATTGCCCGTGGCCTTCACGAGGGCGAGGACGGTGTCGTCGTTCAAGCCCAGATTGAGGATCGTGTCCATCATGCCGGGCATGGAGTCGCGGGCGCCGGATCGGACAGCCACGAGCAGCGGCATTCCGGTCTTGTCGCCAAAACCGGTCCCCATGATTGTTTCCATGTTGGCGACCCCTTTCTCAATTTCCGCCTGCAGGGTCTTGGGATAAGTGCGCTTGTTGTCGTAGTAGTAAGTGCAAACCTCGGTGGTGATGGTGAACCCCGGAGGCACCGGAAGGCCGATGCGCGTCATCTCCGCGAGGTTCGCTCCCTTGCCTCCGAGCAGGGCCTTCATGGAGCCGTCGCCATGGGCTTTCTTGTTTCCGAATGTGTAGACGTATTGGGTGGGTTTGGTCGCTTTCTTTGCTTTGGCCATAAAATGAGTTTAAATGGGTCGATTCAATTTTGGTCCTGTCGGTGGATTCCGCGGAAAAAACGAGCCGCGAACGTAACAAAGGAAGGATCGGAGTCAATGTTTGGTTGGGGCTCTTTAGCCCGGATTCGCGCTCCCAGCCCCGAACGCCCCTGGAAGCTCCTTTCGAGGGGGGGGCCGAGCGAACCCCCTCATAGGAAACGCCGGGGCTATGGGTTGGCTTGAAAAAGCTGGCGGATGACGTCCTCGATGGGGGTCTCCTGGATGTCCATGTCCGTCACATCCAGGGCCTCCAGCAGGGCCTTGCAGGCGGGGATCACCTTGTCGCGTCGCACCTTGAGCTTCACAAAGGCGTCGCCACGCTCCACCACTTCTCCATAAGCCGCCAGCAGCCCCTCGGGAGCCGTTGACGCCTGAGGGCTTTGGATGGTGAGCAGCTTGGAGTCCGCGAAACGATCCACAATCTCCTCCAGCCGCCCATCAAAGAAGATCGCTCCATGATCGATGATGATGACCCGGCGGCACAGCGCCTGGATGTCCGCCATATAATGGCTGGTCAAGAGGATGGTCGTGCGCTTGGTTTGATTGTGCTGCTTGAGGAACTCGCGAACGGTCTTCTGCGAGACCACGTCCAGACCGATCGTCGGCTCGTCGAGGAAAAGCACCTTGGGCTCGTGGAGCAGGGCCGCGATCAGCTCCAGCTTCATTCGCTCCCCGAGCGAAAGCTCGCGCACCATGACGTCCAGCTTATCTCGAACCACCAGGAGATCGGTGAGCTCGTCGACCGTCCGACGAAACCGATCGTCTGGAATGCCATAGATCCGGGCGTTGAGCTCCAGGGATTCCCGCGCCGGAAGATCCCACCAGAGCTGGTTCTTTTGCCCGAGGAGCAGGGCGAACTGGCGACGATATCCGTCGGCTCTCTCCCAGGGACAATAGCCCAAAACCGAAGCCGAACCCGCCGAAGGATGCAGCAAGCCCGACAGCATTTTCAGCGTGGTGGTCTTGCCCGCGCCGTTAGGTCCGAGGAATCCCACCAACTCGCCCTCCTCGACGGAGAACTGGATCTCCTTCACCGCGATCGTCTGCTCGTATCGCCGATGAAACAGCCCGCGGACCGCGCCCATGAACCCCGGGGCCTTCTTGTAGGTCCGGAACGACTTCGTGAGCCCCTGGACGCGGATGACGGGCACAGAACTCAGGCCTGACCGCGGGCCGTGGCCGGAGGGGAATTGACCGACGCGCCGCGCGAGCCCTGGGAGTGGCCGGATCGCGAGCCGGATCGCAGAAGCTGGCTTTCGATGTAGCTCACGGATTGACGAATGTTGGGCTCGACCGACATGCGGTCGCAGACCTGCCGAACAGCGTGCAGAACGGTGCCATGGTCCCGGCCGCCGAAGGCTTCGCCGATGGTGTTCAGGGAGCTGTCCGTGAGCTGGCGGGAGAGATACATGGCGACCTGCCGGGGAAACGCGATGTTGCCGGGCCTGCGCTTTCCGGTGAGGTCGGAGACCCGGATGTCGTAATGGTCGGCCACGATCTTCTGGATCACGTCGATGGTCACCGAAGTCTTGTTCTCCTCGTGCAGCACGTCGCGCAGCAAATCCTCCACCACGGCGATCGTGATGGGCTTGCGCGTCAGGGAGAAGAAAGACGATACGCGGATGAAGGCGCCTTCGAGCCGGCGGATGTTGGAACGAATCCGCTCCGCGATGAACTGCAGAATCTCCGGCGGAAGTTTCACGCCAAGGAGGCATTCCTTTTTCTGGAGGATGGCCATGCGCGTCTCCACGTCCGGCGGCTGCATGTCGGTGACCAGGCCCCATTCGAATCGCGAGACCAGCCGCTGCTCGAGCCCCTGGATCTCGTTCGCGGGGCGGTCGCAGGTCAGGACGATCTGGTGATGCTCCTCATGGAGCGCGTTGAAGGTGTGAAAGAACTCCTCCTGGATGCGCTCCTTGCCCGCGAGGAACTGGATATCGTCGATGAGCAGCACCTCGCTCTGTCGGTAGCGCTTTCGGAAGCGCACGAGCTGGCCGTTTTGGATGCCATCGATGAACTCGTTCGTGAAGCGCTCGGCGGAGACATAGGTGACGCGGGCGTTGCGCTTGCGCTCGCTGACATGCAGGCCGATCGCGTGGAGCAGATGCGTCTTCCCCAGACCGACGCCTCCGTAGAGAAACAACGGATTGTAGGTCTTGCCCGGGGCCTGGGCCACGGCCATCGCCGCGGCATGGGCGAAGGTGTTGTTGTCGCCCACGACGAAATTCTCGAATGTATTCCGCGGATTGAAGCTGTTCTCCGCCACCGCCGTCGCGCCGCGCGTTGAACCGTTGGCGGGATGCTTCGGCTTCTCGGCGCCCTTCTCCTTCTCCTGCGCGCGGGTTTGCGCCTCGGCCAACCTCCCGGCCGCGCTCCCATGCAGGTTCTCGTTCTTGGCTCGAAACTCGATCTTGAGATCCGTCCCCGCCGCTTGAACCACGGCGTCCTTCAGGAGGCCCGCGTAGTTGTCTTTCAGCCAAACCTCACAGAAGTCATTCGGCACTTCCAACAATAGGGTTTCCTGCTCCAGGGATACGGCTCGGATTGAAGCAAACCAAAGGTTGAAGATGTCCTGATTCAGTAAGGAACGGAGCGTTTGTTGTGCGGCGCTCCATACCCGCTCGGCAGCATTTTCCATGATCACCTACTCCGAGTTTCCAAACGTTGTGGTTAACAGCTTATTCACTGGTCCCGGCCGAAGGCCGGACCCGCGCGCAACTTTCATCCGTGAACCACAATAAAACTGCGGAAATCCCAGGCGAATCGCAGAGGGATCGCGCCAGGCGATCCAAAAAATCAGTATTGTAGTGCATTGATTATAAGTTACTTAAATTCTGATCCAAGGCGTAGCGAGACGGGGAAGGAGAAGACGTAGAATCCGACCCAAGCTAGTGACGCGAGTCGGTTGTAGAGGATGCGTCACGCAGTGACTAGGACAATATTCTAGGAGTTTTCCACGAGTTATTCACAACCTCAAAAAGCCCCAAAAACACGGACAATTCCGTCGTGTTTCGAAAAGTTTGCCGGCCGTGATTTTTTGTCTGGACACTGTGAGGTTGTTGAGTCTTTGCAACGACTCTGCCTCGATCGCGCGACAGGACGCGATGGGAGGCTCTTGGGGGGCTCCCAGATGAGGAGGCTTGGTCGGCGTGGCTCCACCCGAACTTTCCGCTTTTCTTTGCCCGTGCGCTCCGGGGTAGTCCTTTCCGAACGCGTGTTCGGAGACGTCAGGGATTTCGAACGCGGTATCCAAGGTTTTCGAACTGGTCGTTTCGTGGCGGTTGCTGATCGATGAGAAGAGCCGCGTCCTATGAATCCCCGCCTCCTACACGTTGGCTGCCCGGTTCACTTCTCTCCTGTCGAAACACCGGTCCCGCTTCCTGCAGTTTCGCCCAAAGTTCTGACGGGGAGCAACGCTCTCTTCGCGCGTCAACGATCCAGCACCAGGGGGATGGCTGTTCCTTAGGGCAGCGCAGCCTGCAATAGGGAGAAGTCCCTATGTGAGCAACCGCTCGTCTCGTGTCACAAGTTCTCAAACGCCTACGGGTGATGAACCGATCGCGCCGGCGGACCGCAGTGGATCAGCAGCGGTCGGAACTTCCGCTGACTTTGCTGTGTCCGCCGCCACTTGGCCACGGAAGCTGTGGAATCAAATCCGCTATAGGAAACCGGTTTGGGAATTCAGTTTTAACGGGCAGGCCGTGCATCGCTGCTTGCCTTCCACGGACACTTTGCCGTGCTGCCGTTCCCTTTCGTCATACGTTCGCATGCCTACACCGATTCGGCCTTCTAACCTTGCGGTGGTGCCTGAGATGGCTGTTCCAACCGAGCTGCGCATCTTGCCCCTAGCGTCTTCCATCCGCAAATGCGCGCCGTTATCCCGGATGCCTACCATTCCGGGAATCCGTCCCTGGACTCCGAGGTTTCCTTGTCGCCGTAATCGAAAGCCGAAATCTCCCTGCCGAAATCTCCCATCGACAGCATCGCCCGACGCGTCTATTTCTCTCCTCGTTCCGAGTCGAAGAAGAAAAAGTCTGAGATTGGAACAAGGAAGGTAAGAGCGAGAAGACGCGCTTACCCGGTTGAGCCCCGAAAGAAAGAGAAGCGCGAGATGATCGCCCATTTCTCAGTCGATCAAAGGATGAACGACCCACAGGCCGCAGCTTTGAGCCTTTCCTCTTTCCGCCCGCCGCCTCCGTGCCAGCGTCGCAAACCGAACTTGTGTTCTAAAGCGAGTCCTTCGTCAGACTTTCGGTTGTCCAGTTCTCCTCCCCTTTTCACTTCTGTCCCCTCAACCCCCGCCTCATCATGAAATCAAGGAGCCTCCAGTCCCCGCGTTTCTCCGCCATCAATTCCGCAGTCCCCAAGTGGCCGCGCTTTGTCCGAAACCTGGCCGCAATCCTCGTCGTTGCCGTCGCGTTCCCCGCCCGCGCTGCCGACACCACTGGCCTGGTGATCACCGCCGAAGAAACCGCGCTCGTGGACGCCCAGATCGCGGCCGTTGACGATTACATCGCCAAGTACCCCGACTCGCTTCCCGGTGGAAGACGGAGTGGTCGTACGATGCGAGCGCTAGGATGCGGATACGGACGGAGTACACTTACAACAGTGGGAGTGGTTGGGTGGTTTCGTCTGAGACGCGCTATCTCTATGACGGACGCCGCGTGATCCAGGAACGGAACTCGAGCAACACGCCTCTGGTGACGTATGTGAGAGGATTGGATCTGAGCGGGACATTCGAGAGAGCGGGAGGGATTGGCGGGCTATTGAGCCGAACGGCTCACACGGGCGCAAACGGGGCAACGTTGACCCATGCGTTCTACCACGCGGACGCCAACGGAAATGTCACCAAGCTGGTGGACGCAAGTCAGGCGAGCGTGGCGGATTACAAGTACGACCCGTTCGGGAGGACGATCAGCAGCAGTGGCAGCCTCGCAAGCGCGAACACATACCGGTTCTCGTCGAAGGACCTCATGACGGTCAGCGGGTTCTATTACTACGGCTATAGGTTCTATGATCCGGTCACGCAGAGGTGGTTGAATAGGGATCCGATTCAAGAGAGGGGAGGACAGAATCTTTACGGATGTGTAAAGAATAACCCAGTAGGTCTCGTTGATCCGTTGGGGTTACACGGGGCGGGCGGATCGTACGTCGAAGTGGAACCATGGGATGGGGAAGTCATGTTCCCAGGACAATATCGGGGGCCACTCCGGGTGTGGGACCCGAGGGACCTCTCAGACATTGACGCTGAAGGGAATCATCTCGAATGGCGGGAATGGCCAGAGTATGGCGAGCCGACCTCGAGCTGCAAGGATATCAACTGCCAGGGCGTCTGCCCCCTGCACTGGACGCCAGAACCGGCTCCACCCACACCTCCAACCTATCCTGGGTATTACCGCTGTGGCACCTCTCTCAACGGTGGTCCTGTGAACTGCGCCCCAGAGGATAAGATCCCGCCACCACCTTTGAATGTGACGTGGGTACCGCTGACGACGAAGCGATCTCCTCCGCCTGGCCTCTAGAGGGATTGAACCTTCGCAAGAGGTTAGTTCCTCTTCATCAGCAGCGCCATTTTGCGGCGGAAATCTTCGCGGTTGCTGGCGTCGTAATACTCCACCGGATTGTAGTCATCGGTCAGCACCCGCCCGTGATCGGGTAAAGTCGACACCACAGTGACGAGGGTTCGGCGGACGTCCGGCAATACCGTCGGATGGACGTGTTCTAGCGTCGCCAGCGGGGCCATCTCGAAGTCTGGACGGTCCGAGGCGACGATGAATACATTCCCGCGACCCGAGTCGTGGATGCGTACGTTTCGAAAGGTTTTCTCCAACGTTCGCTCCAGCGAGGCGATGAAGTAGTCCTTCCCGCTGTCCAGATATCCGAAGCAGTTCATGACCAGCACGCCGCCCGGCGTAAGAACCCGCTTCATCGACCTGAACGCCTCCAGGGTCATCAGGTGCGACGGCGAGGAATCGCCCAGGAAGGCGTCCAGCACCACGGCGTCGTAGCGGTTCGTCGCGCGGTTGAGAAAGGCGCGTCCGTCTTCGATGTGGAGTTGGATCCCGTCCAGTTTCAGATCGAAGAACCGCTGAGCGATTCCCGGCGCCACGTCGTTGATCTCCACGGCTTCCACCTTCACGCCTTCCTTCGCGAGCTGCGCCGGAACGATGCCGATCCCGAGTCCGATGCACAGCGCGGATCGCAGGTTCGTGCAATAGCCGTGGGCCAGGCCGTGCAGCAGGTAGGTGAACATGGCGCCGCTTTGCTGGGCGTCCTTGAAGTAGATGTTCTGGAGAAGCTTGTCGTTGCAATAGAAGTACTCGCTTGTGTCCTTGATCTGGATCACCTGCAGGAGGCCGAAGTTGGAGTTCATTCTGAAGACTTCGATGCCCGGGTTGTAGGCCATGCGTAGGTCATTTTTCACACCAGTCAACCCAATGGCCGATGCCCCAAGAGTGGCGATGACAACGACCGGCAATCGGCCGCGCCGTTGGGAAAGTATCGCAAGATACGCCAGCGCCAGGGTCGCCAGAATACCCGCCGTGACCAGGAGGGTTGTGGAGTTGGGCAACAGCGGAATGAGCACGTAGCCGATCAACACGGCCCCGCCCACGCTGCCGAGAGTGCTGATCGAGGAGAGCCGCCCCGCCTGGCCGCCCACTCCCTCCACGGAGAAGGCCAGGACCCGGATCAGGAACGGCCCTGTGATGGCCAGCAGCGTCAGAGGGATGAAAAAGAGAAAAGCAGAGGCGAGGATCGACCCCATCTTGATGCCCTGGTTCAGGCACCAGTAGCTCACGCTCTCCGTGACGAACAATGTCAGCGCCAGATACACGGCCGCCGCGATCATCGAGTAGTAGAGCCGATTGAGATCGCGGCTTCGGTCCACCATCCATCCTCCCAGGTAGTACCCGGCCGCGAGGGCCAGCAGGGTGACCGAGATCTGGGCCGTCCAGACAAAGTGAGAGGTTCCGATGTACGGGGCGAGGAGCTTTGCGCCCAGGATCTCCACGATGAGCACCGCGGCGCCATTGACCGCGGCCGTCAGATAGAGAAAACGGCGCAAACCAGGGGAGACCGTCTCTCCGGTTTTGAGGGTTTGAGGAGATTGCACGCGGCTTTGAATACCAGGGTCGCGCGCGCGAGGCCAACTCCGAATCCTCAGGGCCGGGCGGCGCCATCCTGAAGTTGTGGGCGCCTTTGTTGTAGCGCAGGCTGCCCAGCCTGCCGTGCCGCAGGTTGCCTAACCTGCATGGCGATCGAAGTTCGCGATACGCGACCGATCCATTTCCTTCGCGGGTTCGGACTCCAACGCGCCGCCGACTGGGCAGCCGGCGGTAACAGCCTTCGCAACGCTTCGGTGTGGCAAGCGGCAGGCTGGGCAGCGCTACAGCGGTGAGCCCACAACTTCAGGATGCACGGAGATCCGGGCCGCGCCCGGACCTATCGGGATTCTCCGGGCCGCTGAAACCGGGCGAGCGCGGCTGAGCGGAAGGCGGACGCGGCTTCGTCCAACCGAGCGAGGACTTCCTCGGCGGGAACACCTGCCAGGCTCCGGGCCGCGGCGATCACGCTGTTGCACTCGTTCGCGTCCATGAACCGCGCCGCTTGCAGCAAACCGGCGGTGTCCTCAGACGGCACCGCGAGGAACCCGTGCTTGTCGGCGTGTATGAGCTGCCCGGGGACGATCTTCTGACCGAAGACCTCCACGGGACAGTCCCAGCGGATCGGGCAGCCGTGGGCATGTCCCACGCACAGCCGTCGGGCCAGGGCTTTGAATCCCGCGTTCGTCATCTCATCGAGATCGCGGATCGCGCCGTCGGTGATGGTCCCCACACAGCCGAGCGCGCGATGCGTGTTCGCGGTGACTTCCCCCCAGAACGAGCCGATCACCTTCGGCTTGTCCAAGTCCTGGATGATCACGATTTTCGGTCCGGGCTTGGAGGCGATGTAGCGGCGATAGTCGCGCCACGCGTTCGGGTTTTTCGCGGGATGGCGGGGGTTGCTCGGTTCGACCACCACCGTCACCGCGTAGCCCACCATGGGGCCCATCGAGGGCATGAAATCGCGCGTCTCCTCGATATTGATGGCGTCGCGCGTTCGGTCGTGTCGCGTGATTTGTTCCCATCCGTTGTAAATCGTGGGCGTGTTCCAGCGCTTGAGTTGCAGCAAGTCGCCATGCTTCAGCGGTTCGTTGTCAGCGGCCATGGGCGACACTCTGCGGGAACTCGCCGCGATGCGCAACGCTGCCGCCAAGACAACTGAGATCCGAGGCTTCGAACTCAGACCCAATCGGTAAGGGCGATCGCGCAAGGCATCCTTCGGCGCGCTTTGGGAATGCGGATTTAACGCAGGGGCGCGGGGACGCAGGGACGCAGGGGGACAGGGGATGGGGCGGGGGAGTTACCCGCAGATGTCGGATGGACACAGATGAGCATACGGAGGACTCGATTGGGCCAAGACGGAGAACGGAGAAGTTTCACACGAAGAACACGAAGAACACGAAGAAGCCGTTTCTGAAGCAGAGCCTGCACATTCCTTTCCTTTTCCGCCTGGGTTCCTCTGCGTGTTCTTCGTGCCGCTTTGTGAGAAATGTCCTCTCCCGCCCAAGCGCCGGTTTTCCTGCGCGGAGGGAGGCTAAGCCTAAAGGCGTATGGCGGGGGTGGCCGCTGTCGTTGTATGAAGGGAGGCGTGACATGCGAGGGTTGTGGATCGCAGGTCGTGGTGGGGCGGGTGGGTTCGCCCTCGAGCCGGGACGCGCCCGCGTGGAGTGGGAGACCGGGCCAGTGAACGCTTCCAGAACCGGATGACGTCGACAATGCCATTGGGCTTTCTGTGTCCCTGGCTCGGCGCCAAATCGGCGTCGGATGACGCCGTTGCGAACGCGTGGCGAGTCCACTCGCTCCATCACGACGCTGCGAAATTCAAATCGCGTGGCTTCTCGAGCTAGCGGAAGAACTCCTCGCTCAGAATCAGATGCAGCCGATGCATCGTCTCGCTCACCTCTCCAAAGGTCCGAGCCGCCTTTCCAGAGCAGGCATCCTGGCTGGCTTCCATCGCTTTGGACATCCGGGCGAAGCGCAGTTTCACGGGCGCGGCGCCGTCCGTCTCTCCGAGTCGCCGCAAACCGCGATCGGCGGCCTTCGCAAGTCTTCGCGCCCGTCGGATGAGTCCCAACGCTTTCTCTCGCGTCAGTTCGCCCTTGCGCAGGCGCGTCAGCACGAGGCAATCGAACTCGCGGCAGTGAGACGGGCGGTTCTTGTAGACGGCGCAATGGGTTCCACACAAGGCGGCGCAAGGCTGGCTGAACCGGAGCAGTTGCCCGCGCTGGCGCACGGGCAATCCGAGAGCGCGCAGGAGCTCCGGGCGGTCGGATTCCTTCAGGCGCACGTTGCTGAACAATGTTCCGTCGCAGCAGATGCCGCACTCCAGGCAGAGAGAGGATTCTGATTTCAACGCGCGGCTCATCGCGGTCACTGTCGTCAAGAGGCGCGGAAAAAAGAAGATCAAAGCCGTCGTCACAACAGTGAACTCGTCTGACGCGATCGGGCTGGCCGGTCAGCGATCCTCATTCTCATCGGCTGCGTCTTGCGAGGCGCGCTCTGGGCCGCCGGCCGCCTCGAAGCTCGACGACCGGGCTCCTTGGCCGCAACGAATAGAAGTGGGACACACGTGGACCGGCTGCTAGCTTCCTCGCCCATGGCGTCATCCGTCAGCTCCGATTCCACCAA
Organism: Verrucomicrobiota bacterium; assembly: GCA_016199985.1. Taxonomy (GTDB): domain Bacteria; phylum Verrucomicrobiota; class Verrucomicrobiia; order Limisphaerales; family UBA11320; genus UBA11320. Next base: position 33,574 of record JACQFQ010000057.1, read on the forward strand.
GGCCCTCCGCTGGCCTCTGCACACGCGAATCTGCATTGGCCTTGTCGCGGGAGGCCTGGGCGGCTTGATTGCCAACGCGGCCCTCGGCGGGAACAATCCCGCTCTGAAGAGCTTCGTCGCCGAGTTCGCCGAGCCGGTGGGCAAGCTGTTCCCGCGCCTGCTGTCCATGACCGTCGCTCCTCTGGTGTTCGCGTCGTTGGTCCTTGGCGTGGCGGGGATCGGCGATTTTCGGAAGCTCGGACGCGTCGGCGCGAAGTCGTTCGCGTATTGCCTGATGATCTCGGCCATCTCGGTGGTGATCGGGCTGACGCTGGTGAACACGATCCGGCCCGGAAAGCGAATCTCCCCCGAAACGGCGCGATCGCTGCAGGAGAGGTACGCCAAGGACGCGAGCCAGGAGGTGGCCGCCGCGCAGAAGGGCAAGTCCTCCGACTCCGCGCTGACCCAGATCGTCGACACCCTCGTCCCCGCAAACCCCATCCAGTCGGTCGCCGGGAAGAACTTGAATCTGCTCCACCTGATGTTCTTCGCCCTGATGGTCGGCGCCGCGGCCACGGTCCTGCCCGAGGAGAAAACGGCCCCGTTCCTCAAGGCGCTCGAGGGCTTGGGCGCGATCTGCGCGTGTTTGATCGACGGCGTGATGCGGATGGCGCCCTTTTGCGTCGCGTGCCTGGTCTTCAGCAATCTCGCGCTGTTCGGCGCCGACGTGATCCGCGCGATCGGGTGGTATGTCATCACGGTGACCCTGGGGCTGGGGCTCCACTTGTTCGGAGTCTACTCGATCTGCGTCCGCGTTTTCGCCGGGTTGTCGCCCCTCTACTTTTTCCGCCGCGTCCGAACGATCATATTCACGGCCTTCTCGACATCGTCCTCGGTGGCCACGCTTCCGACAACCCTGCGCGTGAGCGAGGAGAATCTCGGTCTCCCTCGGAGCATCAACAGCTTTGTTCTCACCGTCGGAGCGACCGCGAATCAGAACGGCACCGCCTTGTATGAGGGCGTTACCGTTTTGTTCCTCGCGCAACTCGCGGGCGTGGACCTCACCCTGGGCCAGCAGTTGACCGTCGCCGGCATGGCGATCCTGGGGAGCATCGGCACCGCGGGCCTGCCGTCGGCGTCCATTCCGTTCGTGGTGGTGGTCCTCGGCAACATCGGCGTCAATCCCGAGCTCATCGGAATCATCCTCGGCGTCGACCGCCTCCTCGACATGTGCCGCACCGTGGTGAATGTGGTGGGCGATGTGACCGCCGCCGCCTTCGTGGCCCGATCCGAAGGCCACGTTCTTTCACCTCCTTCATGATCCCTTGGCGGGATACGGGATATGAAAGGAGGTGAAGGAAGGAGCTCAAGCCAGAGGCTTGAGGGAGGGGAAGTCGGCTCGCGGATTTCACAGTGAGGCCGCCTGCGGCCAGCTGCGGGGCATTGCAAATCGCCGGCTGGCCGACTTAACTACGTCTTTATGCATTCAGCATCCGTCGCTCCGCAGCCTATCGAGTACACCGCGGCATTCGCTCCGCGGCCTTCCCTCACTCATGTGCTCTTCGATTTCGACGGGACCCTGTCCCTGATTCGCGAGGGGTGGCCGAATGTCATGGTGCCCATGTTTCTCGAGATGATTCCGTCCCGCGCGGGCGAGACCGAGGAGCGGCTCCGACAGCTGCTGACCGACGACATCCTCCGACTCAACGGCAAGCAGACGATTTATCAAATGATCCAGTTCGCCGAGCGCGTTCAAGAGCGCGGCGGAACGCCCAAGGAGCCGCTCTGGTACAAGCATGAGTATCTGCGTCGCTTGAACGAACGGATCCAGGATCGCCTGGGGGACCTGAAATCGGGACGGAAGAAGCCCGGGGACTTTCTCGTTCATGGATCGCGGCCTTTGCTGGAATCTTTGCGCGCCAGGGGCCTCACGCTCTATCTGGCCAGCGGCACCGACGAGGTCTTCGTCAAGCAGGAGGCCGACCTGCTCCAGGTGACCGAGTTCTTCGGGCCGCACATCTACGGCGCCAAGGACGACTACAAGGCGTTTTCCAAGGCCATGATCATCGACAAGATCCTGCGCGATCACGGCGTGCCGGGCGCCCAACTGCTGGCCTTCGGCGATGGATACGTCGAGATCCAGAACACAAAGCAGGTGGGCGGCATGGCGATCGCCGTCGCGAGCGATGAAGCCCACAATGGGTCGGGACAGGTGGATCCCTGGAAGCGCGAGCGCTTGCTGGGGGTCGGCGCGGACGCCGTCATCCCGGACTACCGCGACGCTGAAAGCTTGCTGGGACGCATCCTCAACCGCTGATCTTTGCGCTTCAATGGCCTCCTTTCCTGAACCGTTCGACTGGCGCCAGCTCAAGGTCTATCCGCTGGCGAGCCGCCGCAGCCTCAGCGCGATTGAGGAGATCCTCGTCGATCCCAAAGCCGCGCCCCCCTCCGCCACGGACTTCAACCTGGGCGTCATTCGCGCCGCCTGCGCCGCGATCCGGAAGGCGCGAAGCCGGAAAGCTTCCGTGATGCTGCTTTACGGCGCCCACCTCGTGAAGAACGGCGCCGCGAGCCTGGTGCGGGAGCTGATGGAGGGCGGATGGATCACGCATCTCGCGACGAACGGCGCGGGCTCGATCCACGACTGGGAGTTCGCGTTCCAGAATTGGTCGACGGAAAGCGTGGAGCAGAATGTCGCGACAGGCACGTTCGGCGCCTGGGATGAGACGGGGAGGTTCATCCATCTCGCCCTGATGGCCGGCGCGCTTCGCGGCGAGGGCTACGGCGTTTCCGTGGGGCGTTTCATCGCGGAGGACGGCGTCGATTTGCCGACGGCGGAATCGTTGGAGACCGCGTTGCGCGCGACGCCTGGTCACCCGTTGAGCCCCGCGCGGGCGGATCTCCTGGTGTCGATGAGGACGAACGGCTTCCCCAGCGGGCGGGTGAAGGTCGCTCATCCCTGGAAGCACACGTCCATTTTCGGGAACGCTTTCCGCCTCGGACTGCCGCTCACCGTCCACCCGGGCATCGGCTACGACATCATCACCAATCATCCTCTCTTCAACGGCGGAGTCCTGGGGCGGGCCGGAGGAATTGATTTCCAGCTTTTCACCCGGGCGGTGGATTCGCTTGACGACGGCGTGGTGTTGTCCGTGGGATCCGCCATCATGGCGCCGCAGGTTTTCGAGAAGAGCCTCAGCTGCGTGAACAACCTCAGGCTCCAGGCTGGGCGTCCCGTCGTGAAGGACCACCAGATCGTGGTCGTTGATCTCCAGGACGGCGGCAACTGGGATTGGACCCGCGGCGAGCCTCCGCGCGACAACCCCGCTTACTATCTCCGCTTCTGCAAGAGCTTCTCCCGGATTGGAGGAGCGATGAGCTACGCCCAGTGCGACAACGTCGTGTTTCTCCATCAACTGCTCCACCACCTTCGAACCCCGTGAAGAAAGCGCGCTTTCAGGAGATCACGTCGGAGTACGCCCGCCTGAAGATCGGCGTGCTCGGGGACTTCAGCCTCGACCGCTACCTGGAGATCGATCCGGCGCTGGGCGAGACCTCCATCGAGACCGGGCTGCCTGTGCATAACGTTGTCAACGTGCGAGGCCAGCCTGGCGCGGCGGGCACGATCCTCAACAATCTGGTCGCCCTGGGCGTGAAGGCCGCCTATCCCGTCGGCTTCTGCGGCAAGGACGGCGAGGGCTACGAGCTGCAGCATGCGTTGCGAGCGAAGGGGCCCTCGGTTCCGATCGACTACTTTCTCGCCACGCCTCATCGACGCACCTTCACCTACTGCAAGCCGCTGCTGATCCGTCCGGGACGCGGTCCCGAGGAGCTCAGCCGGCTGGACACGAAGAACTGGACGCCGACTCCGCGCGTGATCGAGGAGACATTGATTGACTCGGTGCGTCGGCTGGTTGGGGAGGTGGACGCCCTGATCGTGCTGGATCAGGTCGATGTGGCCGAAACCGGCGTGGTCACGCGCCGCGTCCTTGAGGCGCTTCACGAGGCGAGCCAGGCTCGTCCTGATTTGCTGATTCTCGCGGACAGCCGCCGCGGCGTGAAGGGCTGGCCGCCGCTGACCTTCAAGATGAACGTGAACGAGCTGGCCTCGATGATGGGACAATCGCGGCCGCTCGCGGAATCCGAAGTGGGCGGGCTGGCGAAGGAATTCGCCCGACAGACCGCGCGCGTCGTGTTTGTCACGATGGCGGAGCGGGGCATGATGGCGGCGTCGCCCGAGGGGCGGGTGGAGCGGGTGGACTGCGTGCCGCCGCGCGGGGAGATCGACGTTGTCGGGGCCGGCGATTCCGTGACGGCGAATCTCGCCGTCGCCCTGGCCGCGGGCGCTGGATTGCGCGAGGCGATCGAGCTGGCCAACACCGCGGCGTCCATCGTCATACATCAGCTCGGCACAACGGGCACCGCGAGCGTGACCCAGCTGGAGGAGCTGCTCGTCGGCTCCATGACGCTGGCGTAGCCCGGCTCCCTTTCCACTGGCGGGAAGACCTGTTCGCGTGCACCTTGAACCGCGTTCCCCTCCGGGACGCATCCTATGCGCGTTCTACTCGTTGAAGATTCGCCGCGGCTTCGCAAATCGATCGGGACGGCGCTGAAGGCCTCGGGCTACGCCGTGGATCTTTCCGAGGACGGCGAGGAGGGGCTCTTCAAGGCGCAAACCCGCGATTACGACGTGGTGATCCTCGACATCATGCTGCCCAAGCTCGACGGCCGGGCCGTCCTGGATCGTCTTCGCAAGGAGGGCCGGCAGACGCCCGTGCTCTTTCTCACCGCGAACGACAGTCTTGAGGATCGGGTGCGCGGACTTCAGCGCGGGGCCGATGACTACCTCACGAAACCGTTCGCGCTCGAGGAGCTCCTCGCGAGGGTCGGCTCCTTGTGCCGACGCAACTACAGGCAGAGCACGCCCGTGCTCACCCTGGCCGATCTGGAACTCGACACGGCGGCGAAGACGGTCCGTCGCGGGAGTCGCGCGGTCTCGCTGACCGCCCGGGAGTTCGCGCTTCTCGAGTATCTCATGAGGCGGCGCGGACATGTGGTCTCGCGCACGGAGATCGAGGAGCACATCTACGACGATCTGGTCGCTCCCATGAGCAACGTGGTTGACTCCGCCGTCTACACGCTGCGCAAGCGGATCGCGGTTTATCCCGACGCGCCCTCCCTCATCCACACGCGCCGAGGCCAGGGATATGTGATGAGCGAGGAAGGCTCATGAGAAGCATCCGTCGGCATTTGCTGTCGAGGCTCCTTGCGGGGCTGACCGTGGTTTGGGCGGGCGCGGGATTGGCGGTGCTCTGGACTGTTCGGAGCGGATTGGAGGGTCGCGCGGACGCGGAGCTGCGCAGCCTCGTGTTCCCCGTCCGATCCCTCATCGCCCGCTCCTTCGCCGGACGTTTTCCTCCGCCCATGCCCGGACCGCTGCTCCGCTCGCCTGAGATCGCCACCTTCGACCACCCGAACGGGACGCTGTTCTTCGAGGCCTGGGACGTGGAGGGCAAAGTCGTCGCAAAGTCCAAGAGCTTGCGCGAACGCGATCTGAAGGTGTCCGGCGCGTTTACGATGGATCCCCGATTCGTGGACCTCGTGTTGCCGACCGGAGAAGCGGCGCGGGCGCTGGTGTTCCGTTTCAACGAGCCTCCCGGGCCGGGAGGGCCGGGACCCCGGTGGCGAATGATGTGGGGGGCGCGCGGCGACGACGCCCGCCCGCCCGGCCTCCACGTCGCGATCGCGAGAAGCCGGAAGGAGATGGACCACGCGCTGGCGTTGACGCTTGCGGGCATCGTCGCCGGCGGGTTGGTCGCGGGGATTGTCTCCGCTCTGCTCGTGCGCTACGCGGTTCGATCCGGACTGACGCCCCTTCAAGACATGGCCGCCCGCGCTTCCGGGATTGACGCATCCACACTGCAGGCGCGCTTCTCCGCCGAGGGGCTCCCCGCTGAGCTCCACCCGATCGCCGATCGGCTCAATGACCTGATCGCCCGCCTGGAACTTGGTTTTGAGCGCGAGCGCCGGTTCGGATCCGACTTGGCGCACGAGCTGCGCACCCCCATCGCCGAGCTGAAATCGATGGCGGAGGTGGCTGTAAAATGGCCTGAGGGCGGGTCGGAGCAGAGTTATCAGGATGTTCTCGCCATCGCCGAACAAATGCAGGCGACCGTGGAGAATCTCCTGCTGCTTGGGCGTCTCGACAAGGGCGCGAAGGAGCTCCTCTGCGAACGAGTGGATCTTGCCTCCTTTGTTCAGGAATGCGTTCAGCCGTTCCGCGAGCAGGCCTCCGCCCGTCGTTTGACGTGGGAGATCCAGCTTGAGGAGGAAGCGTTCGTCGAGTGCGACCCCCGCCTTCTTCGCATTGTTCTCAGGAATCTTTTTTCCAACGCCGCAGAATACGCGCCGGAGGGAACGCGCGTTGAAGTCGTCGGCCTGCGTCCGAAGTCCGAGGGCGCGGGCGCATTGGATCTTACGATCAGGAACGCGGCGCCCGATTTGACACCGGCGGATGTTCCCCATCTGTTTGAGCGCCTCTGGAGACTCGATAAGTCGCGGGCCTCCTCGCGCCACAGCGGCCTGGGGTTGTCGATCGCGCTAGCCTGCGCGAAGGCCATGTCGCTGCGGCTGACGGCGGAGCTCGACGCGGACCGCATCCTCGCCTTTTCCCTGCGCGGTTGAGCCGCTCGTTGTCCCGAAACGAGGCAGCCGCGGCGCTTCTCGTCGCGGCGGGGGCGGAGGACGCCTGAAATGAGGACGCCGGGCGACGCCGCGAGGCCTGGAAAACCGGGGCAAGTTAACTGGCGACAGATTCTTCCGATGGAACCGTTGGACGTCAGACGACAGCTTTTCGGAGCGGGTCTGGCGCCATCGCAATGACCAACCTCACCACGTGACACATGAGCGCGCCAAGAGGAAAGCCGCCAGAGGGGCCGAACGGGGTTCTGCAGCTTGTCACCGACACGGTGTTGAGCCTGTCGCAGGGCGGACAGATCCTGGCCTACCAGCCTCCGGCGGACGCGGAGCTCTGCCTGCCCGAGGCAAAGGTCGTCGGCGTTCACCTCAAGGAGATTCTTCCCCGGCGCTATCTGGATGAAGCCCTGCGGATGATCGAGGCTGCGCTGAGAACAGGGAGGCTCCAGACCGCCTCCTTCGAAATACCGGTAAACTCGCTCGTGCGGGAGCTGGAGGTTCGGATGGTTTCCGGAAGGCCCAACGAGGTTCTCGCCGTTGTTCGCGACGCCACGGATCGTCGCAGGCTGGAGCGGGAGATCCTGGAGATCAGCCACCGCGAGCAGCAGCGCATTGGGCAGGATCTGCATGACAGCCTGGGTCAGCACCTCACGGGCATCAGCTTTTTGAGCAAGGCGCTGGAACACAAACTCAAGGCGCTCCGTTTGCCCGAGGCCGCTCAGGCGAGCGAGATCGCCCAGTTGGTCGTCGACACGCTGGGGCATACGCGCACGATCGCCCGCGGCCTGTTCCCCATGGAGCTTGAGTCCTCGGGGCGCCTCGCCCCGGCGCTCACGGAGCTCGCGGCCAACGTGGAGAAACTTTTCAAGGTGGGGTGCCGGGTCGAGATCGAGGACGGCCTGGACGTCCGCGACGCCCGCGTTTCCACCGAGCTCTTTCGCATCGCCCAGGAGGCCATCAGCAACGCGATCAAGCACGGCAAGGCGCAGCGCATTGTGGTGGCCCTGGCGCGAGGGGATTCGTGCCTGTCGCTGCAGATCCAGGACGACGGGGCAGGGTTGAACCCGGGCGTTGAAGGCGCCGGGTTGGGCCGCCGCATCATGCGTTTCCGCGCCAATCGGATCGGCGGGAAGCTTTGCATGGCGACGTCCGAGGAGGGCGGCGCGGCGGTGATCTGCGAATTCCCCGAGCCGCGGCGATCCGGCACGGAAGCGCTCGAGCCGTAAAGCTGTTTCCCGGCAATTGAATGAACACTATGCAAGGCAAGACCACTCAGAACGCGAATCGGAAACCGAAAACGAAGGTGTTTCTGGTCGACGACCATCCCGTCCTGCGCCGGGGGCTGGCGCAGCTGATCAACCAGGAGCCCGACATGGAGGTGTGCGGCGAGGCCGAGGACGCGCCGCGAGCGTTCGAGGCCATCGGCGAGATGGCGCCCGACGTCGTCGTGGTGGACGTGTCCCTCAAAGGCAGCAACGGAATCGAGCTCCTGAAGAATCTCAAAACCCGACATCCGAGCCTGCCCGTGCTGGTGCTCTCGATGCACGACGAGTCCCTCTACGCCGAGCGCGCGCTGCGGGCGGGGGGTCTCGGCTATGTCATGAAGGACGAAGCCTTCGAGCAGGTGCTGTCCGCCATTCGCCAGGTCCTCAAAGGGGAGATTTTCCTCAGCGAGAAAATGAAAAGCCGGATGCTTCAGCAGGTGGCTTTCGGAAAGGGCAAGGTGGCGCACTCGCCCATCGAAACGCTCACCGACCGCGAGCTCGAGGTTTTCCGCCTGATCGGCCAGGGCCACGGGACGCGCCAGATCGCGGAGGAGCTTCACCTCAGCATCCGAACCGTCGAGGCCTATCGCGAATACATCAAGGACAAGCTCAATCTCAAGAACGCCACGGAGCTCGTTCAGCACGCCTTCCACTGGGTGCATCATCAGGAGGCCGCCTAGACCCGCGCTCCCGCGGCGAAAGGCGCTATGAAGAAAGTCCTCGTCATCGATGACACGAAGGAGATCCTGGAGGTGATCTCCGAGAGCCTGGAATCCTTCGGCTATGAGGCGATCGTCGCCGCCGACGGCCCCGAAGGCATCCGCATCGCGCAGGAAGCGCCCGCGGACCTGATCATCTGCGATGTCAACATGCCGGGCCTGGACGGCTACGCGGTCCTCCTGGCGCTGCGGCAGATCGAGAAGACCGCCACGATCCCGTTCATCTTTCTCACGAGCGTCGCCGACAAGATCCATGTCCGCCGGGGCATGGAGCTCGGCGCGGATGATTACCTGACGAAGCCGTTCACTCAGAAAGAGCTCAAGGCGGCCGTGTTGGCGCGCATGGACAAGCAGGACGAGCTGCAGCGTCAAACCGATCGTCGGCTCGACGAGCTGCGCGGGAGCCTCACGCTGGCCCTGCCTCACGAGCTGCGGACGCCGCTGAACGGGATCATGGGCCTCGCGTCGATCCTGATCGAGGACTACGCCACGTGCCCGCCCGACGAGATTCTCTCCACGGCCTCCGACATCCAGGCCTGCGCCGAGCGGCTGCATCATCTCATCGAGAATTTCCTCGTGTTCTCGCAGATCCAGATGCTGACGATGGAGAACAAATCGCTGGCCAGCGGCGATCATCCGGCGCTGTTGAGCCGCGACGCGATGCCGGCCATAGCGGTGTCTGTGGCGCGACGTCACAAGCGCCTGAGCGACCTGGACACGCGGTTCGAGCTCGCCTTGTTCGAAGTGCCGGGGGAGAGCCTGAGAAAGATCGTGGAGGAGACGCTGGACAACGCCTTCAAGTTTTCCGCGCCCGGCGCGCCTGTTCGTCTTCTGACGCGAACGACGCTCTCCGGCGCCGCCGAGATCGTGGTTGAGGATCGAGGGCGGGGCATGACGGCGGAGCAGGTGAGCCGCATTGGTCCGCATGTCCAGTTCGAGCGATCTCAATACGAGCAGCAGGGCGCCGGGCTGGGGTTGATGATCGCGAAGAGGATGACGGAGCTTCTGGGCGGCGAATATGAGATCCGAAGCGTCCCGGGCCAGGGCACCGTCGTGAGCATCCGGTTTCCCCAGTCGATTGATTCGTCCAGCACCTGCCAGATTCTTGCCCGCGAGCAGGCCGCGCGCGGCGGAAATCTCGCGCCGTAGCGGGCCCGCCGCCGCCGCGCTCCATGGCCGGCCGGGAATTCGACCGCGTCCGCGCCGCATCAGCCTTTCGCTCGCCGCTGTCGGGCCGCTTCGTACAGGAACGCCGTGCCGGCCATGGCCACGTTGAGCGAGTCCACCTCGTGGGCCATGGGGATGGCCACGGAGAGCGAGCAGGCTTCCAGCACCGGGGGCGAGATGCCTTCCCCCTCGCTTCCCAGAACGACGCAAACATCGCGCGTCAGGTCGATATGCGTGAGTTCCCGCCGCTCGGCGTGGGGGTGCGCGGCGACGCAGAGGACTCCGTGCTCCCGCAGCCAGAGGAGCGCTGCCCTCAGGTTCGACAGTTCGGCGACGGGCAGCCTCAGCACCGCGCCCATGGAACCCCGAACCGCCCGTCTCAAATACGGACTTGCCGACGCCTCGCCCTTCAGAAACCCCGTCGCGCCGAAGGCCGCCGCTGTGCGCATGAGCACCCCTACGTTCTCGGCGCTGGAAACGCCATCGATCGCCACCAGGAGCGAGGGGCGATCGCTCCTTCCAAACAGATCCGGCAACGTGGGAATGCTCGGCACGCGCCCGAGCGCCAGCACGCCTTGATACAGGTTGAAGCCGGTGAGCTCATCGAGCACTTCGAGCTCCCCCACGTAGACCGGGATCCGCTCGCGCCGAGCCGCGAGCAACGGCCGGTAATCCTCCACCCACCGCGGGGGCATGACGACGGACAGGATCTCCATCGGGCTTTCCACCAGCCTCCGCACGATCTTTTCGCCCTCCGCCACAAACAACCCCTGGCGACGGTGGTCCTCCTGGCGCCGCATCGTTCGGTAAGGCAGAAGCTCTGGATCGTCGAGGCTTGTGATCTTTCGTATCTCGTACATGGGGCTGGCGGCGGACGGATTGTTAGAAGGATCCGGGGGGCTCGCCTCGGAGCCAATCGCTGAAACGCGGCAGCTCAACGCCCGGCAGGCGCAGGGCCTTTGCGATGTTCAGGGTGGTGTCCGGCGGGCGGGGCGCGCCCGAATAATCGCGCAGCGACGTCTTGCGCGTTCGCGGCTTCAGCTCCGGCCAGCGGCGGCTCATCAGCTCCCCGATCTCCCATCGCGACAACTTCTCCGCGCCCGCGACATGATAGACCCCGGCCTTGCCCTCGAGAGCGATCCGCCACGCGGTGGCCGCCGTGAATCGGGCGTGGATCGGGCTTCTGAACTCGTCCTCGAAGAGGTTCAAGGTCTGCCCTCGGGACCACGCCCGCAGCATCTGCTCGTTGAATCCCCGGTCGCCCGTCGGCGAGCGACCTCCGTTCAAGGAGGTTCGGATCACCATGTGCCGGGGATTGGCCAGCACGATCGCCTCCGCCTCCGCTTTCGTCGCGCCATAGACCCCGATCGGGTTCACCGGCGCATCCTCATCGTAGTCCCCGGTCCTGCCGTCGAAGACTTGATCGGTCGAGAAGAACAGGAACGGGATGTCCGCCGCGGCCTCCGCAAGACACCGCGTGATCTCCACGTTCTGGCGGCGCGCCTCCTTCGGATCGGCTTCGCACGCCGGGCTGCGGCTCATCGCGGCGCAGTGGATCACGAGCCCCGGCTTGGCGCTGTGGAATGCGCCTCGCACGGCGCGGAAGTCGGCGAGGTCGAAATGAGCGCGCGTGATCGGCGCCAGGGTCCATGTCGGCGCGAGCGCCCGGCCGGCTTGCACGATATGGCTGCCGATCAATCCTCCGGCGCCTGTCACCCACGCGATGGAAATCATATCCGGGCCAATCCAGTGTTGATGCCTCGCGCGTCTAGCGCTTCGGCGACGCGCTAGCCCGGTTGAAGGCTTCCTCCAGCCAGGACAACCACTCGGCGCGCGTCTTGTGAGGCGGCGAGGGACTGTAATAACAGCCCCATTCGGTCAGAAGCCCCGCGAGATCCTCTTCTTTCGCGTGCTTTGCCCTGAGCGCGCCGATCTCCGCCGCGATCGCGTGGATCGTCGCGGCGGATGCCGTCTTCAAGTAGCGCGTCACCAGGGCGTCGGATCCGGCTGCTTCAGCCGTCCAGTCTTGATGAAAGTAGGCGCCGAGGAATTGGGCCAGCCGGGGATACGATGTCGCGCTCATAGCTCAGGATAACCGGTCAGGATTCTCCAACCGCCTTCGAATGTTCGATCGCGAACCAGCACCAGCCGCACTCGGAAAGCCTGTCGAGGCGACGCCGCCCCTCGGCTGACGCTGATGCCGACCGGATTCGAATGCCGATACGAAAACGCCAGGCGCTCTTCCGACCCGCGGAGCCAGGATTGGATTCTCAGGCGCTCGGATTTGAGCGCTCCGCCGATCGCGGCGTCGGCCGCGGCCCGGTCCGTGAAGGACGATGCGGCCGAGATGTGGGAGTCGGAGGCGAGGCGCTGACGGAGCTGCTCGGGGGTTTTGCCGACGTGGCGGCTGAGCAGATGCCCACCCGCCCGATCATTCGCCTCCAGGCTGCCGCCGGGAATCGCCGAGACGATGGCGTTGGTCGCCCGGTGCTCCGCCACCGCGGACGTCGCCGCGGGGAGAGTCCATCCGGCGAGAAGAGAGCACAGCAGAGCGAGAGCTAGACATGTGATGCTCCTGCGTGGACAGAAGCCGGCGGGGTTGGGCCGGTTTTGACTCATTCGTGTGAGACAAGTCGAGCGCATGAATTCGCGCAGAGTTGGCGAACCGAGGTTGAAGTTCAAGTTCAACCCTCTTGTGTTAACCGCCCTAGGTTCGTCTTCAGCCTCCCGCCCCGGGCCTCCGCGCTCCAAAGGTGAAAACAAAAAGCGCGCGCGGTCTCCCGCGCGCGCTGCTCAGAATAGTCGGATGTCCGCTTACTTGCCGACCTTGCCGGTCAGGCCGGCTTTGTTCAGGGCGCCGATGACATCCTTGGGGCTGAAGTCCCCGGTCACTTCGAAGGACTCAGCGCCCTTCGCTGCGGTGTTGGCCTTCACGCCATCCACCTTCGAGATCGCGTCGTTCACAGCCGTGACGCATTTGGCGCAGCACAGATGAACTCCGTTGAGCTTGAGGGATTGGACGTTCGCCTTCTTGGCGCCCGCGTGGGCCTTGACCTTGATTTGGGAGTCGCTGGCGACGCCGAAGTAGCCGGCGGCGACGAGGGCGTCGACCGCTTTCTGGGCGGTCGCTGTGTCGGCGGCCTTGATGGTGATGGTCCGGGCGTCCTTGTCGGTATCTGAGGTGGCGCCCGTGACGCTGGTGACGGCTTTGTCAGCCCCTTTGACGCAGTTGCCGCAGCAAAGATGGACGCCGGTCAGCTTGACGCTGGTTTCGGCATGGGCGGTGAGGGTGGCGGTGGCGATAACAAGGGTGGCGAGTGTGAGCAGATTTTTCATGGCAGATCAGGTTGATGGCAATGTAGAGCCGGGTTTTGGACGGCGCGTCCAAAGGGCTATTCAATCTGGGGCGGTCAATCAATCAATATCTGTCGCGACATCCCCCCATCGGCGGCTGGGCTTGCCTTCCCTGAAGGGTCTGTTGGAAGGTCCGTTGATGAGCGCCACGGTTTCCGTCGAGTTTTTGAAGTGTTTTGTCGATTCGCGAGGGATCTTGTTTGAGCCCATCGAGGCCGTGGATATGGCTGAGCAGAGGAATGCTCACGTGGTCATTACGACGCCGGGACAAGTGAGGGGGAACCACCGGCATCCCCGGGGTCGCGAGGTGTGCGTGGTGATGGGGCCGGCGTTGGTGAGGACGAAGGACGGCGAGGGGACGAGGGACTTCACGGTCGAGTCGGGGGTTGTCGCGCGCTTCATTTTTCCGCCTGGCGCGGCGCACGCGATTCAGAACACCGGTTCGTTTCCGCAGACGTTGGTGTCGTTCAACAACCTCCCGCGCGACCCCGACCATCCCGACGTTGAGCGCGAGGTTCTGATCCCCTCGGCGTAGAGCCGCCTTTTTTATTGGTTCGGCGGGGCCTGTCTTCAATACTCATCGCGCATGGGGCTGATGGCCTATCTCGTAGTCTCAGGAATATTGATCTGCGCCGCGGCGAGCTTCTTCTTCGCTCTGGCCGAGACTGCGCTCTTCGCGCTCGGAAAGATGCGCGCCCGTCAACTGGGCGAATCCACGTCTGTCGAAGGGCGGCTTGTCGCCCGCATGCTCGAGCAGCCCATGGATCTTCTTGGGTCCATCGTCCTCGGCAACACGCTCGCCAACGCGGGCATTGTCGCGCTCTCCCTGGCGCCGGTTCTCTCGGGGGAATGGCCTCTGGGCGCGACCTTGGTCTCGGCTTTCCTCACCGTGCTTCTTTGGGGAGAGGTGCTGCCCAAGACGCTCGCGGTTCGATCGCCGGAGCGATGGGCGCTTTGGATCGCGCGTCCGATGTTTTGGGTGGAGCAGTTGGCCCGTCCTTTCCAAAAAGTCTTCCAGAGCCTGAACGCGAGGATCCTCGCCACGCTGGTCCCCCGGTCCATCAAGCCCCAGAACCTCCTGACGGATCAGGACTATCATGAGCTGCTCGACATGGCCTTCCAGCAGGGGGCTCTCGCCCAGCGGGAGAAGGACATCATTTTGCAGGTGATCGGGCTGGACCAGAAGACCGCTCGGGACGTGATGCGCCCGCGCTCCAGCATGGCGTCGATCTCGGCGGAAGCGACGCTCGATGAGATGTTGGAGGCGGCCCGTAGGCACCGGCGTCGCCGCCTACCGCTCTACGACCAGTCGCCCGACACGATCGTCGGCATCCTGGACACGCAAAAGCTGCTGCTCGATCCCCAGGGGGATCTGGACGAGGCGATCGAGCTGCCGTCCTTCGTGCCCGAGACCATGAACCTGCTGAAGCTGCTGCACAGCCTGCAGCGACAGAAGCGCGGGCTGGTGGTGGTGCTGGACGAGTTCGGTGGCGCCGCCGGGATCGTGAGGCTTGAGGACATCCTGGCGGAGATCATCGGAGTGATCCGCGACGAGGGCGAGGTTCAGGGCTTCCTGATGGAACGGCTCGGCCGCGGCAAGTGGCGGGTGAACGCGACGATGCGGCTGGATGACTTCCGGCGCGAGTATCCCGCCCTCGGCGAGGTGGAGGACGTCGACACGCTTGGCGGGCTCGTGCTGAAGATGATGGAAGTGGTGCCGCTCCCGGGGCAGAGCGTGCGGTGTTTCGGATTGAAGCTGACGGTCCGTCAGGCGGAGGAACGGCGGATTCGCGAGCTGCTGGTGGAGGAGGTTCACAAGTCCGCATGAGCCCCGGTCTCTTCACCCTGTGCTTTCTGGCAAGCCTCGGCCTTTCGTTCCTGATGTCGGGGATGGAGGCGGGCGTTTTCGCGATGAGCCGACTCCGGATTCGGCAGAAAGTTCGCGCGGGCAACCTCCACGGCGTGGCCTTGCTCGATTATCTCCAACATCCGGAGCATTTCCTCTGGACGATCCTGGTCGGCAACACTCTCGCGAACTTTGCCGCGGTGACCATGGGGGTTTTGTCCCTGGCCGATGTGCCCTGGCTGGCGTCCCGCCCGCCCTGTCTCTGGAGCGTCGTGGTGCTCTCGGTCCTGGTGTTTTACGCGCTGTGCGACCTGCTGCCCAAGATGCTTTTCCGCACCTACCCCAATCGGCTCAGCATGGCGATGACCACTCCGTTTCGAACGGTGTACTGGCTGATGCGTCCCCTGGTCTGGGGGGTTGAGTGGCTCGCGCGCGGCCTGTTGCGCGTCACGGGCGGCGCCCGGTTCACCGGGCATCTCTTCGGCAATCGCGACGAGCTGCGGCTCCTGATGCAGGAGACGGGGCAGTCGCTCAGCTCGGAGGAACGGGCGATGATCAATCGCGTCCTGGACCTGCAGAATCGCGGCGTCGGGGAAATCGCCATTCCCATGGAACGGGTGGCGATGGTGGCCGCGGACGCTCCTCTCTCCGCCTTGGTCGATCTGCGGCGCGAGCGCGGCTTCAGCCGCTACCCGGTGTTTCGCCAGGAGGGAGGCCGTCGGGTCGTGGCGGGCTTCGCCAACTGCAAGCGCGTGCTCTATGAAAAGAACCTGGACCTTCGCCGTCCGGTCTCGGATTTCCTAAAGCCCGGCGTCTTCCTCGACGCCGGGACCAGGCTGGACACGGCTCTGCGGCAGATGCAGCGGACCGGCGTCCGACTCGCCATCGTCCTCGGGGAGGACAAGCGGGAGATGGGCGTTGTGAGCCTGGCCGATATCCTGGGAACCATCTTTGGCGAGGTGCGCCTGTGAACGGCGGAGGGTTCGACATCGGGCTGCTCGCGCTGAAGCTGTTCGCGGTGGCTCTGCTGGTGCTTCTGAACGGATTCTTCGTGGCGGCGGAGTTTGCGCTGGTGAAGGTCCGTGATTCACAGCTCCGGCCTCTGGTGCTGAAGGGACACCGTCGCGCCAGAATCGCGCAGCTCATCCTGGGCAACCTGGACTCCTCCCTCAGCGCCTGCCAGCTGGGCATCACGCTGGCCAGCCTGGGACTCGGCTGGATTGGGGAGCCCGTGTTCGAGGCTTTGCTCCAGCCGGCCATGGATCTGATCGGCATGACTGCGGCAAATCTGGGACCGACCGCCGCGCGTCTCCGGCACTTCCTCGCGGTGGTGACCGGATTCGGCTCGCTGACTTTTCTTCACATCGTTGTGGGCGAACAGGCGCCCAAATGGCTGGCGATCCAGCGCCCTCTGCCCACGGCTCTTTGGGTCGTGGAGCCGCTTCGATGGTTCCATGTCGTCTCCTATCCCTTCATCTGGGTCTTGAATCACTCTTCGTTGTGGTTCTTGCGGCAGGCGGGTTTGCAGCCGCAGTCGGAGTCCGAGTCGAGCCACTCCGACGACGAGCTGCGGATCCTTTTTGCCGAGGCGCACAAGCAGAGGGGCGCAACCGCCTTGGGGCGCGCGATCGTGATGAACGCGCTGGACCTCAAGGACCGCATCGCCCGGGAAGTCATGCGCCCGCGCTCGGAGATCGCGGCGATGAGCGCCGATTCGTCCATCGCTGAATGCCTGGAGCTTGCGGAGAAAACCCGTTTCTCGCGATTTCCCCTGTGCGAGGAAGGCGACCTGGATCGGACCATCGGCGTACTCCATATCAAGGATCTCTACAGCCTCCGAAACCAGGCCGCGTCGGCCCGGGATCTTCGGAGGGCGTCGCGGAAGCTCGTCTATATTCCCGAAACCGCGCGTCTTGAAACGGTCCTCCAGATCTTCCTCGATCGAAAGCTCCACTGCGCGATCGTCGTCGATGAGTATGGAGGCACGGTGGGGTTGCTGACGCTGGAGAACATCCTCGAGGAACTCGTCGGACAGATCCAGGACGAGTTCGATTTGGAGAAGCCCACGGTCGTGCAGTTGGGGAAGGATCATTGGGAGATTCAGGGCCTTCTTCCACTCCATGAGCTCGCGGAGCTGGTCGGGGAGTCCCTGGACGCGGAGGACGTCACGACGGCGAGCGGGTGGGTGACGCAGCGGCTGGGCGGATTCCCTCGACGCGGGGATGTGGTGCGGATCGGGCTTTTCGAACTGCGCGTCGACGAGGCCGACGGCCGCCTGGTAAGCAAGCTGACTCTCCAGCGAGCCGCGCGGACAGAGCCGGTCCCTCCGAGCAGGAGCTGAGGGCGCGCCGCTCCGGGCGATCAGCGAGTGAGCGTGGCCTTGAGCGGAATGAAGGTGGCGGTCCCCGAGCGCGAGCCGGCCTGCACCAGCATGGTGTAGTTCACCCCCGCGACCAGCGGCTGCGGGAGCGCGTCCTCCGCCGGGGGATGCATTCCAGGGGGCGTCACTCCATAGACGATCGCCTTCATCGGCCTTGAATTTGTCGCGGCCACCAGATGCCAGACCGGCGTCGGGAACTTCTCCGTCTTCAGGTCCTCGGTCTTGGTCACCTTGATCGTCGTCAGTTCGTATTTGCCGTCGAAGGCGAACGAGATGGGGAACACCGGCGCCTCTTCAAGGCCGCGCTTGGGATCAACCCTTTGGGGGATGGGACGGTGCTGGACAAAAATCTGAATAGCCGGTTTACGGAACCAGTCAGTGAAAAAGCTGACGTAAACGATCGCCAGGATCAGCGCGATGAGCGGGAGCAAGGTTGAGCGGTTCTGCATGCCAGCTTAAGTGGACGGCGCTGATCGCCGATTATTCGACCGCGGGGCACATTCCCGAACGGTCGGCGGAGCCATCTGCCCCGTGGAATATCGGAGCGACGGCGGATCTCGGCGCCGATCGAGCTCTCACAACGTGAAGACAATGACGCATATGACATTCAGAAGGTATCGGGCTTTTACGCTGATCGAACTGCTGGTGGTGATCGCCATCATTGCTATTCTCGCGGGTATGCTTCTGCCGGCGCTCGCCAAGGCCAAGGATTCCGGCAAGCGCATCTCCTGCGCGAACAGCCAGCGACAGTTGAACGTGTCGCTCGCCATGTACATCGGGGAGCACGAGGGCAAGCTTCCGAAGCGACAGGTCCCGAACGCCTGGCCGGAGTCGCTCTACGAGGGATACCGCGACGTCCGGATGTTGCGCTGCCCGTCCGACGGCCCCGGCATTCCCGCGAGCCACGAGGAGCTTGCCGCGAAGGGACTGCTGGCCGATTCCGCGCCCCGCAGCTACATCATGAACGGGTGGAATGATTATTTTCAAGAACGCGCCAAGGACAAGGGGTGGACCTTCTCCAGCATCAACGGAACGGAGATGGACGAAGGGGGCGTGATCAAGTCTTCCGACACGATCGTGTTCGGAGAGAAGGAAATCACATCGAGGCATTACTACATGGATTTCCTGGAGTCCGCGGCCGGGAACGATTTTGAGGAACTGGACCACGCGAAACACGGATCCGGCCCCAAGGGATCGGGCGGATCCAACTACGCGTTCCTCGACGGCAGCGTGCGCTTCCTGCCGCAAGGCCAGTCGGTCTCTCCGGAGAACCTGTGGGCCGTCACCGACAAATGGCGCAAGAATACTTTCATCCCGAAATGAGCGGCGGTCGGGCCCGCTCGTCCTGAACCGGTCCTTGCTTCCTCCCAGCGCTTTCTTTGAGGCGTTGATCTCCCTCTCCGCGCGGCGACGACTTCCGATCCGCTCTTGTGTCGAAGCCCGCCCCACCCCCGTGACGGCGGAGCTGTCCACAGGTTCGGCGGCTGGCGTGCGCCGCTTCTCTCCGCATCGCTCTTGCAAAATCCGTTGGCGACCCCATCTATTGGGGAGGCCGCCTAGCGCATGCCCAGGCATCGAGAGTTTTTGCGACCGACCTCTCTCGATGGGGCAGGACGCGTTCGGCGGCCTTTCAAGCCATGAACGTGACGCTCGCCTATTACGCGTTTTTCAGTCCGTGGGATCTCCTCGCGATCCCGGGTCTCCTCATTGGGCTCTACGCGCAGATCAAGCTGTCCTCGACCTTTGGGAGATACTCGCAGGTCGCGTCGGAATCGGCGTTGACGGGCGCTGAGGCCGCGCGCCGGGTCCTGGATTCCGCGGGGCTCCATCATATGCCGATCTATGAGACGCCCGGCCGCCTTACGGATCACTACGACCCTTTGAAGAAGGCGCTGTTTCTGTCGGAAGAAAACTATCATGGCCAGTCGCTGGCCGCTGTCGGGGTCGCCGCTCACGAGGCGGGGCATGCGCTCCAGCACAAGGACGCGTACGCCCCTCTGCACCTCCGCATGGCGCTGGTGCCTGTGGTGAACTTCGCCAGCATGGGATGCTGGTTGGCATTCAGCCTGGGGATGATCCTCGCCATGACCACCCGGTCCTTTCCCGCCACAGCCAAGATGGCGATGGGCATCGGCATCGGACTCTTTTCCCTCCTGACCTTCTTTCAGTTGGTCACATTGCCCGTTGAGATCGACGCGAGCTCCCGGGCCAAGCGCCAATTGGTGAGCCTGGGACTCATCAGCCGCGAGGAACTCCCGGGTGTTTCGGAAGTGCTGAGCGCCGCGGCCCTGACCTACGTGGCGGCGCTCGTGGCCTCGGCCCTGGAGCTTCTGAGGATGATCATGATCGCGCGATCGTATCGCTCGAACAGCGATCGATGACTCATGGACCTCCCTCCTTCGCGCTCCTCGGATCGATGGGTCCTTTCGGTCGTCTTTCTTTGCCTGGCATCCTTGGCCGCTCGCGGCGCGGAGGAACTGGTGGTGATCTCGCCTCACAACGACGCCATCCGCTACGAGTTCGGACGCGCTTTCTCCGAGTGGTGCAGGACCCGGGATCACAGGGACGTTCGAGTCCAGTGGCGCGATGTCGGCGGGAGCTCGGAGGCGCTTCGATTCGTGCAGAGCGAGTTCGCCAAGAAGCCTCAGGGCATCGGAGTCGATTGCTTTTTTGGAGGCGGGCTCGAGCCGCATGTCGTGCTGGCCCGGAAGAACCTGTTGCGCGCCTCCCCTCCGGGCGAGGAGTTGCTCCGCTTCGTTCCTACCCAGCTGAATGGCATTGACCTTTACGATCCTGGGCATCGATGGCATGGGGCCGCGATCTCGAGCTTCGGCATTCTGCAAAACCTCGAGGCGCAAAGGCGGGTGGGCCTGCCGGAAGCCAAGCGATGGGAGGATCTAGCCGATCCCCGGCTAATGGGCTGGGTGGGAGCGGGCGATCCGCGAACGAGCGGCACCATGATGGTGATGTACGAGGGCATCCTGCAGTTTCACGGATGGGAGAAGGGGTGGCGGGTTCTGACGCAGATGGCCGGCAACGCGCGTCGCTTCGACCGCGTTTCAAGCACGACCGCGAAGGATGTCACCGTGGGAGAGACGGCCTACGGGCTCGCGATTGATTTTTACGGATTCAGCCAGGTGAGCTACGCGGGCGACGGCCGCTTGGCGTTCCTGCTGCCCGCCGATTTCGCTCCGGTTTCCCCCGACCCCATCTCCGTGCTCCAGGGCGCGCCGCATCTGGAGTTGGCCCTGCGCTTTGTGCAGTTTGTCGTGGGCGAACCGGGACAGAAGCTCTGGTATCTTCCCAAAGGCCACGCCGAGGGCGCCGTTCGGAATTCCATCGAGCGGATGCCGGTTCGGAAGGATCTCTACGAACGCTACGGCGATGTCAGCCGCGTTCGCTCCTCGCCCTTTCAGAACCCGGACACGTTCAACTACAACGGAAAAAAATCGGGGGACAGGCGCGACATCCTGCCTGTGCTCCTCGGCGCGTTGCTGGTCGACACCCACGAGGAGCTTCAGTCCGCGTGGCGGGCCGTGATTCAGCGCGGCGCTTCCGAAGCCGAGCTGGCGCGACTGGGGCGCGCGCCCGTCAGCGAAGACGAAGTCATGCGCCTGGCCGCCGGGCCTTGGAAGACAAACGCCTTCCGATTGCAGAAAAGGATTGAGTGGCAGACCTGGGCCGGGGAGAAGTATCGCCAGATCGTTCGCGGGCCCGCGATTCCTTGAGCGATCCTTGCTCGTGCGCGTCATCATCCAGAATCTCTCCAAACGCTTTGGCGAAACACTCGCCGTCGATCAGCTCAACCTGGAGGTGCGATCCCAGGAGCTGTTCTTCCTCCTCGGCCCTTCGGGCTGTGGCAAGACCACATTGCTCCGCACCCTCGCCGGGTTCTATCAACCTGACTCCGGAGACATGATATGGGGGGAACGCCCCATGAAAGGAGTGCCGCCGCATGAGCGCAACTGCGGAATGGTCTTCCAGAGCTACGCGCTGTGGCCGCATCTCACCGTGGCCGAGAACGTCGCTTATGGCCTGGAGGTGCGGTCGGTTTCCGACGCGGACAAGAAGCGCCGCGTTCAGGACGCCTTGGCGATGACGCGCATGGAAGCCTACGGCCATCGGCTTCCCACGCAGCTGAGCGGGGGGCAGCAACAGCGTGTCGCCCTCGCCCGCGCGCTCGTGATCCGGCCCGATCTGCTTCTGCTCGATGAGCCGCTCTCCAACCTCGACGCTCAGTTGCGGCTCGAGATGCGCGAGGAGATCCGGCGCATCCACGCCGAGACGAAAATCACGACGGTCTACGTCACGCACGACCAGAAGGAGGCTCTGTCGCTCGCGGATCGCATGGCGATTCTGCGGCAGGGAAGAATCGAGCAGGTCGGCGATCCTCGATCCATTTACCGATTCCCCGCCAACCGCTTTGTGGCCGAGTTTATCGGCGAAACCAACTGGACGTCGGGCAGGGTCGAGTCCTCGGACGCCGCTTCCTGCACCGTTCAGACCGAGTTGGGCTCGCTTCGCGTTCTCGGTTCGGCCCCTGTCGCGACGGGCGGCGTTGCGCGCGTTGGGTTTCGTCCCGAGGCGGTGGAGATCTCCGACTCCGCGCCCCATGGGATCGACTGCGAGATCGCCCAGGTGAGCTACCTGGGCGACACAGAGCAGTATCTGCTGAAGACCCCAGCGGGAACGGCGATCAAGGCCGTCGAGCAGAATCCGGTGAACGTCCGACCACGTGGCGCGCGCTTGAAAGTGCGCCTTCGTTCCGAGAGCCTCTTCATCGTCCCGGAGGATTAGCGGCGTTTCGGAAACGCACGGGGTTTCCGTGGTTTGCGGCGGCGGCGAGACCCAAATGGGTTTCCTCCGACCTTGCGGGAACAGGATCTATCTCGCTGATCGGACATTGATGTTTCGGCAGTATTTGCCTCTTTCATTCCGGTTTCCGTTGATGCAGGTTGCCTCGCGCTTGTTATGAAGTTCATCACCCACGCTTACTGCCTCGCTCTTTGTCTCATGCTCCTTTCGGTCGCGGGTTGCGCCTCCATCGCGCTGATCGGCGCCGGGGCCGCGGCGGGCGTGGCGGGCGTGGCTTATGCGAACGGCGAACTCAAGACCAGTCTGGAGGCGTCCTTGGACAACGCTTATGCCGCCGCGCAGGCCGCGATGAAGGATTTTCAATTCTCCATCAAGAAGACAGCCAAGGACGTCCTGTACGCCAAGGTGGAAGCCACAACCGCGCAGGACAAGAGTGTGCAGATCACCCTCAATAAGACTTCGGATAAAATCACAGAACTGCGGATCCGCGTGGGCGTATTTGGCGACGAATCGCTCTCGCGCTCGATCCATGAGAAGATCAAGGCTCGGCTGTGATTTTCTGGTCATGCGGCATGGCTTTGGCCATCGCGATGACCGCCAGTGTTCTGAGGGCGGCGGATCCGCTCACGCCCTCCGACGCCGCGGCGGCCGCGCGCGTTTTGGGGCTTGAGTTCACGCAGGACGAATTGCGGCGGATGATGAGCGGGTTGGCTCAGCATCGCGAAGCCAGCGAGGAGATGCGCCATCTCTCGTTCCCCAATTCGCTGGCTCCGGCTCTGGTTTTCGATCCCCGCCCATCGGGCTTTGTCATGCCGGCGTCCTCCGCGAGCTTCCGTTGGAAGCCGTCCCGCTCTGTTCTTCAGCCTTCGGACCCGAGCCAGTGGAGCTTCCTCAGCGTTGCCGAACTCTCGGCTCTGCTGCGTTCACGGCGGCTTTCGTCCGAGGAGATCACCCGGCATTTCCTGGATCGCCTTGCGCGCTACGGGCCGGGACTTCGTTGTGTGGTGACGCTTATGGAGGAGCGGGCCCTGTCGTCGGCGCGTCAGGCCGATCGGGAGATTCGCGGCGGACGCTGGCGCGGCCCTTTGCACGGTGTGCCCTATGGGGTGAAGGATTTGATCGACGTGGCGGGCGTTGCGTCGACCTGGGGCGTCTCGATCCGCACGAACGAAATAGCGAAGGAGGACGCGGCCGTTGTCAGGAGGCTTGACGAAGCGGGGGCTGTGCTCGTCGCGAAGCTGAGCCTGGGCGAACTCGCGATGGGCGACGTGTGGTATGGGGGCACGACGCGAAATCCCTGGAAGCCCGAGACGGGATCTTCAGGTTCCTCGGCGGGTTCCGCCAGCGCTGTGTCCGCCGGGCTGCTTCCATTCGCGCTGGGATCGGAGACGCTGGGGTCGATCGTGTCGCCCTCCACCGTTTGCGGCGTCACCGGGCTTCGGCCCACTTTCGGCCGGGTGAGTCGAACGGGGGTGATGATGCTCTGCCCTTCTTTGGACAAGCTCGGCCCGCTGGCCCGATCCGCTTTCGATTGCGCTCTGGTGCTGGACGCGATTCGAGGCGCGGACCCCAGGGACCGATCCTCCGTTGAGGCGTCGTTTACGCTCCCGCAGGGGGCTGCGCTCAGGCGGCTCCGCGTTGGTTTCCTGGAGCAGGATTTTCACCGGGACTACCCCAATCGAACCAACGACCTCATCGCTCTGGATGTCCTCCGCTCGCAGGGCTGGACCCTGCTGCCGGTCGCCCTGTCGAAGCAGCCCAAGGGCGCGCTCTACGCGCTGCTCTCCGCGGAGGCCGGGATGTCGTTTGAGGAGTTGACCCGCTCCCATGCCGTCGATCGACTGGCGCAGCAGGATGAAGAAAGCTGGCCGAACACATTTCGCAAAGCGCAACTGATCACCGCGGTGGATTATCTTCAAGCGAACCGCGCGCGCTACCTCCTGATGGAAGAGTTTCAGCGTTTGTTTCAGCAGGTGGACGTGATCGTTGCTCCGAGCTGGGCGGGGAATCAGCTTCTTTACAGCAACATGACCGGCCACCCCTGCGTGGTCGTGCCGAACGGGAGGCTCGGAGGCGAATCGCCGCCCAGTCTCTGCTTTTTGGCGGGACTCTTTCGCGAGGGAGACGCCCTGGCAGTCGCCGAGGCTTATCAAAGGGCGACACTCTGGCATCGTCAGCAGCCCGATCTTTCCAAGGTCCACTGACCCTCAAGTCGGCGATGGATATGAGTCGCGGCGGCGCGACGCTTCTCCGGAAGCGTTGGCTCCCAAGGGATTGTTTTTGACACTTTTTGGATGGGCAACCTATAAGCAGCCAGCTTTTGCCGTCCTTTCGGAGCGCCTGCGGGGTCCTGTGCGGGTCGGGGGCGGCCGAGCGCAACAACAACCATTTGCCATGAAATTATTCCCCTTCGTCGACAGGGTTGGCGCGCAGCCCGCTCCAGCCGCCTCCGCGCGATGCCTCGCCCTCGGCGCCGCCCTGGTTGGTTTCGCCCTTCTGACAGGGTGCAGTTCCACCTCGGAGTCCTGGCAGCACGAACACATTTACTCAGCGACCACCACTCCCATGATTGAAAAAGCCGATTTCGGAAAGACCCCTGAGGGCGAGAGCGTCGAGATCTACACCCTGTCCAACCGAAACGGGCTCCGCGCCAAGGTGATGACCTACGGGGCGATCCTCACGGAGCTCCACGTTCCCGATCGCACGGGCCAGAACGCCGACGTTGTTCTGGGGTTCGACAATCTGGACGCCTATCTCAAGGGACATCCGTTTTTTGGCGCGGCCACCGGCCGTTACGCCAATCGGATCGCCAACGCGCGGTTCACCCTCAACGAAACGGTGTACAAGCTCGCGGCGAACAATGGCCCGAACACCCTGCACGGCGGAGTCAAGGGCATCGACAAGAAGGTCTGGAAGGCGCGCGAGGTCAGCACGAGCGCGGGGCCGGCGATCGAGATGACCTATGTCAGCCCTGACGGCGAGGAAGGCTTCCCGGGAACGCTCTCGATCAAGATCACCTACACGCTCAACCACAAGGACGAGCTCCGCATCGACTACGAGGCGACCACCGACAAGGACACGGTGGTGAACCTGACCAACCACTCGTATTTCAACCTGGGCGGGGAAGGGGAGCCCAGCGTGCTGTCCCATGTGCTCAAGCTCAACTCCGATCGCTACACGCCCTTCGATGAAACGAGCATTCCCATCGGCGAGGTGGCGAAGGTCCAGGGCACGCTCTTTGATTTCACGCTTCCTGTCGCGATCGGCGCGCGGTGGAACGAGATCAAGACCAACCCCGTTGGCTACGACAACAACTTCGTGGTGAGCCAGGTTCACGCCAACGAGATGACGCTTTGCGCCGAGGTCGTCGAGCCCAAGAGCGGGCGCAAGATGACGATTTTCACAACCGAGCCGGGCGTTCAGTTCTACACAGGCAATTTCCTGGACGGGTCGCTTAAGGGCAAATCCGGCAGGCCCTACGTTAAGAACTCGGGCCTCTGTCTGGAGACTCAGCACTTCCCCGACTCGCCGAACAAACCTCAGTTCCCGACCACGGTTCTCAGGCCCGGCCAGGTGTTCCGGTCGGCGACGGTCCATCGGTTCGGGGTTCAGTGACACGAGGCGGCGCCTCGTGTTGGGCCACGCATGCTCGATTACCTTTGGGTTGCCTTCGGAGGCGCGCTCGGCAGCGTGGCGCGCTTCTGGGCCGCTGGGTTTGTGAGCCGTTACGCGGGCGATGCGTTCCCATGGGGCACTTTGGCGGTCAACATCACCGGCTCCTTCCTCATCGGGCTCTTCGCGACGTTGACCGCCCCCGATGGCCGGTGGACGATGAGCCCGTCCTTTCGCACGTTCTTTATGGTCGGAATCTGCGGCGGCTACACCACCTTTTCCGCTTTCAGTCTCCAAACCCTCAACCTCATCCGGAGCGGCGCATGGCTCCAGGCGGGGCTCAACTCAGTTCTCTCCGTGGTCCTGTGTTTGCTCGCGGTCGGACTCGGCTGCCTTCTTGCAAATGCCCTGAGGTCGTCGCCGGGCGGGCTCTGAGCCGGGAGCAATCCCCACGGTCGCGCGCTAATGGCGGAAGAAGCGGGCCGCATGAAACCACATTGACTTCAGGATCCCGCCTGCCCTGACTCTTGCCCTCATGGAATGGCTCTCAAAACCAGAAATCTGGATCAGCTTGGTGACGTTGACGGTTCTGGAGATCGTGTTGGGCATCGACAACATCATCTTCATTTCCATTCTCAGCGGAAAGCTCCCGCCGGAGCAGCGGAAGAAGGCGCGACAGCTCGGACTCGCCCTGGCCATGATCACGCGGATCCTCCTCCTTTGCGGCCTGGCGTGGATTGTGAAATGGGAAAAGCCCTTCTGGGAGCACAGCTTTGGGGACTGGCATTTGAAGATCTCCGGACGCGACCTGATCCTCATCCTCGGCGGCTTCTTTCTCATCTTCAAAAGCACGGTCGAGATCCATGAGAAGCTCGAAGGCGAGGACGGCGCAAAGACCAGCTCCATGGTGGCGTCCTTCGCGGGAGTGCTGATTCAGATCATGCTCCTCGACATTGTCTTCTCCCTCGACTCCGTCATCACCGCCATCGGGATGGTGAAGGAGGTGGGCGTGATGATCGCCGCCGTTGTCCTGGCGGTGGTCGCGATGCTGGTGTTCGTGAACCAGATCAGCGCCTTCGTGGATCGGCATCCCTCCATCAAGATGCTGGCCCTGAGCTTTCTGATCCTCATCGGCTCGCTCCTGGTGGCGGAGGGATTCGGCCAGCATGTTTCGAAGGGGTATGTGTATTTTGCGATGGCGTTCTCCGTGGCCGTCGAACTGCTGAACATCCGCGCCCAGAAGAAAGCGTCGCAGGTGAAGCTTCACCAGCCGTACCGATAAGGCCGCGAGAGGGGGAAGGCGTTGGCGAGATGACGGATCTCGAGGATCCTATCGTCGTCGTCGATCAGCACCTCCACAATATCGAAGCGGATCGCCTTCCGCGGATTGCGAAGCGCCCGGAGATAGTCCAGCGCGGCGCGCGACAGTCGACGCTTCTTTTTCGCGTTCACCGCTTCCGCCGGACGCATCCATCCGTTCTCCGACCGCGTTTTCACCTCGGCGAAGACGAGACATCCCTGGTCCAGGAACACGAGGTCGATCTCCCCGCGACGAGACCGGAAATTGGCGGCGAGGAATTGGAGTCCGAGTTTCTCCAGATGTTCGCGGGCCGCGTTCTCGCCGCGTCGGCCCCGTCGCAAATGGGCGGGCAGGTTCTCCCACGCCTCGTCGCGCCGACGAAGGACACGCCGCAATACGCCGCGAATGAAATGCCTCCAAGACACGGAGCGACCCTGACGGTTCCTTCGCGGCGGAGCAATCTCGCGCTCGAAGCGCCGGGTTCGAGGCCTAAATTCAGGTTGCTCTCTTTCGCGGTTTGGAGCATATACGCCGCGCATGTTAGCCAAGGTGGGCTCAGCCGCAGTTCTCGGTATCGAGGCATATTCCATTGAAGTGGAGGTCGACTCTTCTGGGGCCGGCGACTTCAAGCTCATCATCGTTGGATTGCCCGACGCGGCGGTGCGCGAGTCGATCGAGCGCGTGATGTCGGCGATGGGCAACTCGGGCTTTGAGTTCCCCTTTGGCCGCACGACGATCAACCTTGCGCCCGCCGACATCCGCAAAGAGGGCCCGAGCTTCGACCTCCCCATCGCGCTCGGAGTCGTGAGGGCCAGCGACCAGATGCGCATCGACGCCATTGAGGATTATCTGATCGCGGGGGAACTCGCTCTGTCCGGCGCGGTGCGTCCGATCAAGGGCGTCCTGGCGATCGCCTTGCGGGCGCAGGCCGAGGGCCGCCGGGGCGTCATCGTTCCGAGGGAGAACGCGGCGGAGGCGGCTGTGGTGCGGGGGTTGCGGGTGATTCCGGTGGGCAACCTGCGGGAAGCGGTTCATTTCCTTGAGGGCGAAATGAGGATCGAGCCGGTGACCACCGACATCGAGGCGCTCTTCGCGCGGCCGCACGACGACGAGGTCGACTTTGCGGAGGTGAAGGGGCAGGAGTCCGTGAAGCGGGCCCTTGAGATCGCGGCGGCCGGCGGACACAACGTGCTCATGATCGGGCCGCCGGGGACGGGGAAGTCGATGCTCGCCAAGCGGCTCGCCACGATCCTGCCTCCCCTCACGCTCGCCGAGGCGCTCGAAACGACGAAGATCCACAGCATCGTGGGACAGCTCGCGTTGGGGCAGGCGTTGCTGACCCTGCGTCCGTTCCGATCCCCGCATCACACGGCGAGCGACGCTGGCCTTCTCGGCGGCAGCATCAATCCGACGCCGGGGGAGATCTCCCTCGCGCATCACGGCGTGCTCTTCCTGGATGAGCTTCCCGAGTTCCGTCGGAGCGTTCTGGAGACGATGCGCCAGCCGTTGGAGGAAGGGCGCGTCACCATCTCGCGCGCCGCGGGGACCATGACATTTCCCGCCCAGTTCATGCTGGTGGCGGCAATGAATCCGACCCCGGATGGAAAGATGCCCGGCGAGTCGCGAAGCTCGCCGCGCGCGATCCAACACTACCTCGGGAAAGTTTCGGGGCCGCTGCTCGATCGGATTGACATTCACGTGGAGGTCCCGGCGCTGAAGTTCGCGGAGCTGTCGTCGATGCCCACGGGCGAGAGCTCGGCGCAGATCCGGTCGCGCGTGGTGGCGGCGCGACGGCTGCAACAGTCGCGATACGCCGCGAGGCCGAAGGTCACGTGCAACGCGCGGATGGGCAGCCGTGAGCTCAAGGCGCACTGCGGCCTGGATGAGCCGACCCACGAACTGCTGAAGCAGGCGATGACGGACCTGAAGCTCAGCGCCCGCGCCTACGATAGGATCCTGAAATTGGCGCGCACGATCGCCGATCTTGCCGCGTCGCCGGCCGTGCAATCAGAGCATGTCTGCGAAGCCATCCAGCTCCGTTCCCTCGACCGCCAGCTCTGGGGCAGCTGACGTCCCGCCGCATGGAGCGCGGCATACCCGCCGTAGAGCGGGGCGTCCCGCCCCGCGGTTGGGCCGCTCCGGCGGCAAGCGCGAATCGGGACCCAGGATAACCAGGGTATAAGCGATGTTTGACTGGGGATGCGACGCGACCCGCGCTTCCGAGGAATCTCAGCGCCATCGCAAGCCGCATAGACGTCGGCGATCCCGGATGGCGTTTGTCCAGTGACCTCTCCGGTTCGGTGTTTCTCGAACTGGCTTCAGCCGCCGGCCCGCTTCGAGATTTGCAGCCTGAAGAAACGGGGCGAAGGCGGGGAGGTCGCGGGCTTTACGGTGACTTGATCCACCCCTGCTTTTTCCACGCGCGAAACTTCCTGAACTTCCAAGGTCGTCCACGCGCCCACATCCCAGGGTGTGGATGTCGACTCGAGCCTCACGTCCAGGTCGAGGGCTAGTCGATTTTCGGCGTAATCAAACAGCAAACCGCCGTCCGCGGCGAGACGGGCGGAGAAGAGACTGTCGGATGTTTGCAGCGGATGGGATCCGAACAGGTATTCGAAACCGTTCACGACGCCGTCCGCGTCGGGGTCGGCGTCGAACGCGGTCCGGGCCGCGTCGCCCGCGCCGCTGCCGAAGGCCGACAACACCCACGCGTCGTAAGTCCCAGGACGCGGCAGGAGACGACCCGACGCTTCAGCCGACCGCGCGGACTCGTTCTCGATCCAGTCCACCGCGACGACCTCGTATCGATAAGTCGCCCCGTACACGACATTCGTGTCCAGGAAGGACGTCGCGGTCAGCGAGGGCGCGACTCGGACGAATCCGCCCGTCGGCGTGCTTGCGCGGTAAACCACATAACGAAGAAGGTCGGGCGCGGTGGACGCGTTCCACGTGAGTCGAAGCTGGTTCGTGGTCGCGACGACGTGGAGCCCCGTCGTCGGGGGAGGCCCCGAGACATCGGTGGGTTGGACCGGCTTTATGAACCGCCAGCGCACGCTGTCTCGCACGGTTCCGGCGGATTCCATCGCATAGCCGATCGACGTGGGCGCTCCGTTGGCGTCGTCGACCCGCGCCAATCGCAAACGCTTGTTGTCCCCTGAGTGGTCCAGAAAGAAGTAGCCATTGGCGTCGGGAACGATCTGCCACTCGACGGACGCGCCGACGGATCCGGGCGGCGCCAAGTCCACGGACGTTCCCTCTGATCGCAGCCGCCGGCCATCCCTTAGCGAGACCAGGGTCACTTTGCCGGAGGTCGTTCCCGGCGCATACGCCCACTGGCAGTCGCGGTCGCTGAAGCGAATGTTTGCGGCGCTGGGGACCGTGTCGCCGGGCGCGTTCCGAAGGCGGTGGTCGGCGGAGAGATTGTGGACGAGGTAAGCGTTGCGATCATGGAGCGCGCGGTCTCCATCCCAGCTCGCGTAGAGCTCGCCGAAAGCTGTCAGCGTTTGTCCATCGCTCTTCAGCATGTTCGAGCGCGCCCCGACGCGCGACCACGGGGCCGCGGGTGGATCGCCGGAGAAAAGGAAGATCGCGTAGCGCTTCAGCCAGACGTAGTCCTCAGCGCGCCAGAGAAACTCGGCCAGAAACCGGTAGTTGTCCTCCTCGGTCCATGTCGCGCCGCCTCCCCAATCCACGCAGGAGAACTCGGTCAGCCACACCGGGCGGCCCCAGGTGTTGTAGACGCTCTGAAGATGGTTGATGAGGTTGTTGGGGTCCGGGTTGCCGTACCAATGCACGGCCGTGAAGTCGACTCTCAGATGTTTCGCCTCGGCCTGCGCGTAGAAGTCGCCCAGCCATCCTCCGTAGGCGTTCGCGGCGGCGGGGCTGACGAGCGGGAGGTCGACGGCTTCCAGCGAGGGCCAGAGCGCGATCGCGTCCGCGACCGACATGTTGGCCTGGTCCGCGTGATCCGG
The DNA here is from genome assembly GCA_016199985.1 of Verrucomicrobiota bacterium. Taxonomy (GTDB): domain Bacteria; phylum Verrucomicrobiota; class Verrucomicrobiia; order Limisphaerales; family UBA11320; genus UBA11320. Next base: position 64,678 of record JACQFQ010000057.1, read on the forward strand.
CTCGTTGAATCCCAGGACATAGACGGCCTTCGCGCTCGTGTGCCACGGGGATCGGTACTGCGGCAGCGTGCCCCAGTCAGGCCACCAGCGATTGTGCTGCATCGGAACGAACGCCACGGACTCCGGGAGCGCGGCCCCCGTGTCGCGGCCCCAGTTGTAGCTCCAGCTCGCGCCATACTTCGCCCAGTCGGCCTCATAACCGCCCGTGCCTTTTTTCGGATAGTGGGCGGCGTACTCGAATCGCCAGAGTTGTCGAGCGAGGTTCGTGACGGGCATCAGCGAAACGGTCGGGCGAGCCGCCAGATCGCTTTCCAACGCGAGCCCCGACGCGCCGTTCAGGATCCTGAAGTCGCCGCTGCCCGCGTCCTGGAACCGCCAGACTTCGTGCGGCAGCCCCTGATAATCTCCCGACTCCGCCAACCCGGCGCCGGCGACGACATCGGCGTCCCGGGCCGCGAGGCACCGGAGAGTCTTCTGGCGTCGCAGTCGGAAGGAGTCCGTGTCGATGTTGTAGAGCAGCTGGAACCACGCGTCCGACGCCGGCTGTCCGTTGGTCGCCTGCGTTCCCCCGCCGGCGTCCAACAATAAAGCCTTCGAGTTCGCGCGATTGATGATTCGCCAGAAGCCGTCGCCGTAGGTGTCAAAGCGCGTTCCTGGCGCCGGGCCGACGACCACATCCGCGCCGAGCGGGATTCCGCCGATGCCGTCCGCCGCGAACACCGCTAATTCCCTCACTTGCGGCGCGGGATCCGATGGGATCATCAGACGGATTTTCGATCCGGCCACCGGAGTTGTGAAGGGAACCCGGAGCGCCTTGTTTGTGTTTTTGACGACCGCTCCTCCGGGAAGAGGTGTCCACGCGGCGCCGGTCCAGGCTTCGAACGTGAAGTTCGAAATCGCCGGCGATGTCGCCGAGCCCGAGTAGAGATGCGCGCTGCCTATTCGGACACTGGCAAGGAGGTCGACCTCCAGAGTGTGCGGCCCGTTCACCGCCGCGCTTTTCCATCGGCTGGCGTCATCGGCGTAGCCATCGAAGCCCTTCTTCGCCCAGTTGTCGCCTTCCGTTGAGCTCGCGCTTGCCGGACGCTTGCGCGAGAGGCTGATCGAGACATCGGTTCCGAGCGGAAAGCCCCCCGGCGTTTCGACGGGCGGGAACACAGCGATTTCCCGCACGCGGACAACCGGCTCGGTGGAATAGAAACGGATCTTCGAGGTTCGAATCGGCGACGTGAACACCAGGTTCACGAGGTTCGTTGTGTTTCCCTGCCGCGCCGCGCCGGGGATATCGACCCAGGCCAGGCCATTCCAGGATTGAAGCTTGAAGCTCGCGACCGGTTCGATGTCATCGCGGCCCAGGTAGAGATGCGCGCTGCCCATCCACAGCAGGCTGGGCCAGGTGATGGTCAGGATTTGCGGGCCGGGGCCCTCGCTTTTCCAGCGGTTCTCGTTCCCGACTATGCCGTCGGTGGCATAGACCGCGGGGTCCGCGGCGGCGGCCGAACTGGCCTGGGTCGCCCGGTAGAGGGCGAGGTTGGCGCGTTGGGCGTAGGCGGCGAGAGCTTCGCTGGAGCTGACCCCAAGGAGCGCTGCGAGCAGCACGGCTTGCGTCGCGCGACAAAGAGTTGCGAAGGGCGGTCTCAAAAGATCGGCGGGCGAGAGGGCGATTGCCCACCTGCCGGCATGTTCTGTAGCCCATCAGAGGCGGGTTCGCCACTCGGAATGGGGCAGAGGGACACGGCCGCCAGCGGCGTGATCGAAGGATGAACAACCCCGCGCGCCATCGGCGCGCGGGGTTCGAGCAGAGCCTACGGATTGGCTATGGCCTTCACGACCACGTTGTCGAGGCCCCAGCTCTCATCCGTCAGGTCCTGGAGGTTGAGGCCGCTGAACTCGATCGCCACAGAGCTGGACGTATGAGGGAAGCTCAGGGTGATGTGGTAGACGGAGTCGGCGGGCGCGACGCCCCAGAGATATCCGAGCGTGCCGTGCTCGGTGGAGCCTGTGAGCGGCGGATAGCTCGATCCGAAGGCGCCCGGATACGACTGGTACACCCCGCTTACCGTGGAGCCGAATGTTGTGTCCAGCAGCGTTGATCCACCGCCGACCTTCACGAGGAAGCGATCAGGGCCGACGGAGGGATTGTTGCCGTCCCACGATTGGATGATGTAGAGATCGAAGCTGATCTGCACGTGATCGTGAGCGCCGATCCCTGACAGGGAGAGCTTTGTTCCGGCGTTTCCAAATGGTCCGAGGAATTTGCGGGCTCCCGCTGGCGTTGTGGCGACAGGCCTGGCAGACCACTCGGCGCCCACAGCGCCTTCGAAGCCGTTGGCGTAGACCTGCGTTTCCTTTCGCACGAGCTGAAGCGCTCGATAGAAGCGGTGTGAGTAATGTTTGGCGTCCTCGTCGACGAAGGAGATGATCGAGAAGTAATTCAGGCTGTTTGTATCGATGGTGACCCAATTCACCAGGTTCGATGACGCCTGCACGGCCCATTTGCCCCCGGGAAGTCCGCTCCCCACCAGCTCGCCGCAGAAGGATCCATTCGCCTTCGCCACCTGCTCGGGCCCGCTCAGACCCGCGTCAGGAACCGACGTGGGAACGACCTGGATCTGCGTCAACGATTCGGGGCTGTTCAGTTTGCCGTCGTTGACGACGAGCCGGAACTGAAGCGTGGCGACGCTAGTCACGATCGGAACCGAGAACGAGGGCGTGGCCGTGAGGCCGCCTTGCAGCGCTACGCTCGGGCCTCCGACCTGGGTCCATTTGAACGTGATGGGGTCGTTGTCGGGATCGAAACTGCCTCCGCCGTCCAGGTGAGCTTGGGCGGGCCCCACGAGGTTGAGCACTTGCGGATCTCCCGCGATGGCGATCGGGCCGCGATTGGCCTGGGGCGGCAGGGTTCCGAAGAAGGCCGGGGCCCAGCTGGAAGGCTGGCTTGCGCCCGCTAGATCCGGCCAGCTGTACACGGTCGGCCGGCCCAACCCTTTCGGAGTGAGAGTCAGCGCAAAGCTGACGCCGGCCGCGTGGTTCCAACCGCCCACCAGGGCTTCATCGATTTGCATCTCGGCGCTCCAGGCGCCGCCCCCTTGATGGATCGCGGCGGAGTAGCCGTTCGCCGGCGAGAGCGTCTCGGTCATCACGCCTCCCACAGCGACTTCCTGGCTGGCGATGCCCTCCTCGCTGATCACGAAGCCGCGATCGTCGCTCTTGGCCGAGCTGGAGCGATCCGCCGCGGCGTCGACTCGAAACGCGAAGCTGGCCAAGGCCGTGCCGCCCAAAGGCAGATCCGAAACGGCGAGATGGAGATGTCCATTCGCATGGAGGAGTTGAATGGAGGCGTAGTGATTGTTGCCAACGGCGAGCCGCGCTCGGACTGAGCCGGCGTAAGCCGCTTCCGCGACCTGGCCGTCCACATCCGGAGCGCTCCCGTCCGCGACCTCCAGCGGCAGGACCTCGAACGGCACCGTGGACGCGCCGGTCTGGTTGTCGACGCCCAAGGCGGTCAGCGTGATCTTGTAGGGGCCGGGCGCGAGATCGGTGAGTGAGAACTTCGTTCCCATTCCGGTGAGCTTCGTCGGTCCCGCCAGCGTCCAGGTCAGCCGGCTGCTCTCCAGGGTTCCATATTCGGGCTGATAGCCGAGACCGAAAAGCATTCTGGGTTCACCATAGGCGATGCGTTCGCCCGGGTTGACGCCCGAGATGACCACCTTCGGCGCGTGCTTCGGAATGATGAATGGCGCGGTGGTGGCGATCGTGGTGTTGAGGCCGTCCGTAACCAGGACTCGGATCAACGCCTGGTTCCCTCCCGCGAGCAAGTCGCTATCCAGCGACAGCTGCAAGCCCGCGTAGCCAGCCTTGACCACATCCCAGCTGTTTCCCTTGTCCGGGCTGTAGAGGACCGTGAACAGGAGGCCGTCCCCGTCATCGTCGCTCGCGGTCCATGCGAGATTGAGCGAGTGGCCCGCGACATCCAGGTGCGGCGCGGCGATCGCGAGCTTCGGCTTGTGCGCGCTCACGATCTGCTCGGCCAGAATATCCGCCCCATTCCAAATCTGCACGCGGCTGGTCGCGGGCTCCCAGGCCATCACCTGGAAAAACGCGGTCGTGTCGCCCGGAGAGTCGACTCCCGCGAGAAATCGCAGCGGCTGATCGCTGAGAACCTGGTCGAGAGGCCCGATGAGCTTCACGCGGTAGGGGAAGGCGCTGGGAAGCGCCTGCAGCGCCGCGAGCGAGAGGTTCACGAAGGTGGGATCCAACATGCCCGGCGGCGCCACCATCGCGGGGAGGAGCTCCACCAGGTTCGAGGCCGTGTTGATCCGTCCGTTCAAGAGCAGGATTCCGTCCGCGAGTCCCTGCAACGAGACCGGCGACTGCGACGGCGGCGCCGGGGGAGGCGGGTTGGCCACCACGCCCATCAGCGCGTCCCAATAGGCCTTCGAGGTCCAGTGCGAGTCGGCGTAGGACATCGTGTCGCCGGCCTTGTCGGGCGCGATGACCTTGAACTGGATCGGGTCGAAGCCGAAATACGAGGCGGGGTCGTTGTAGTCCGTCGGCCCGATCGTGCAGGCGTCGAAGGGATAGGGCGGGTTTGTTTGCCAGGGACGATCAGGCTTCTGCGTGCCGCAGTTCCCGCCGCTCAGGGTTTGATCAATGTGGAAGCGTCCATAGTTGTGTCCAAGTTCGTGCGCGAGGGTGTGTCCTCCGTTGAACATGTCCCAGGGAACGTTCGCGTTGCCCTGCCCGGGATCCATGCGGACCACCAGCGAGCTGTCCAAGGGCGTGGAGGGAATTCCAATGCCTCCAAAGGGACCCGCGTCGTCCGTGAGATCGCTGATCTTGATGCCGCGCGCTCCGCCGATGCCGTTGAACCCGCCTTGCCCTTGCGCCGGGAGCGTTCCGACCCAGTGCGTGTCGCCGCATCCCGAGGGATTGCTGTGAAACGCGTTGTAGACGGTTGTCCAAATCAGCGCCCAGGTTTTGTCGGTGGGCATGTTGAAGGGCTCATGCGTGATGTGCACTTGCACCGGCAGGCAGAAGGTAAATGGAATGAAGCACTCGGGGTGAAACTCCACGTGGACGACAGGCTTGTCGATGCGGCTGGGCGACACGAAAACCCGGAAGTCTTCGACCGGCATCAAGGACTTCGCCCGTTCCAGGATCTGGTTGAACCCCGAGTTGGGCGCCAGCGGATCATAGTCATACGCGTTGTTCGCCAACGGAAGGAAGACCAGGCACGGGCTGCCTTTGCGCGTGACCGGCAAATTGCCGGAGGAGACCGTGTTGTTCCCGTAGGGATTGCCAACGGTCTCGGGGATGCCGTGGGAAGGATCGATCACAAATTCGACTCGCAGCTGGCCGGGCTGCATCCAGGAGTCGGGCAGGACGAAAGTGAAAGTCTTGTCCAGGTTGGGGCGCAGCGTCGCGAGGCTCCCGTCGTTGCCGACGGCGGCAAATGTCCGCGGGGAGAGGGGCGATCCGGGCAGCTCGGAATTGTTGAGGAATCCATGGAGCTCGGCCCCCACCGACCACGAGTCCTTGCCAGTCGTGTTCACCCCGAAGTGCGCGTACGCGCGGACCACTGTGGTCTTGTTCGCCACGAGGGACACATCGTTGTTCAAGCTCTGAACGGCCTGCACGACCTCGACATGATCGGCCTGAACATCGATCTGCAAGGGCGGCGTGTTGTTGTCGTAGCGGACCACGTCGGACCCTCGGATGGAATAGAGCCAGGTTCCCTGGCTGCGCAGGTTGCTGACCTGGACGTCCGTGGTGTCGATGAGGAACCATGACGCCGCGGAGTTTCCGTTGTGCGCCGGGTTGCCCTGGCGCTTGGTCGCCGCGGCGTTGTCGAGAAAGCAACCGAAGATCCCTCCGCAGGACACGGCCTGCTCGACGAGATAGAGATTGTTCGCGTCGGCCTCGACCGAGGTGACCTGGCGCTGGCCCGTCGCGTCGTAGACCGACCGGGAGGCGCCGGAGTCAGCGGAGATTCGCCGGACTCCGCCTGACGGCGTGCTCGGCGTGAGCCCGGAACGCTGGCCGATCGCGGCATAGACGGCGGTCGATCGGGTGAAGAACAACTGACTGCTGAAGGACTCCTCGCGGAGGACGAAGTCCGTCACTCCTGTGGCGAGCTGTGTGACCTGCGTCGCCTTCGGGTTCAGGTCGTATCTCAGGAGAAGCCCCCCCTCGGTGAGGATAAAGAACGCGTCGCGAGGAGGATTGAAGAGACCTGTCGTGTAACTGGCGCCGACGAGCTTTCGGAGTTTCCCTCCGGTTCCCAGCAGCTCGTATCGCGAGTCCGTCAGATCTGGCTTCACGCTGACAATGTTGAAAAAGTTTCCGTCGGAAAAGGAGTAGTACAGCCGATCCTGCCAGTACATCATCGCCCCCATTTCCGCGGGTTTGCTCAGCGGCGTATAAGGCGGCAGGATGACTTCCTGTATGGGATCGGCGAGTTGGGCGTTCACGGACTTTCGGTAAAGATGGAGCTGGTCGCTGAAGAAGATGTAAGCGTCGTTGCGCGCGACGCCGACGGGTCCGAACGCGCAATCGTGGATCATGTAATGCCTGGCTCCGCCGACGATCCCCATGAGCCCGACCTGGCCGTACTCCCTGAACTCGACGCTGCAACCGCCGTATCCGTCAGTCCAATAGAGCCCGTTGTTGAAGAACTCGAATTCGTTGATGTAGCTGGTGCTGGAGCCGGCGGAGCTCGTGGATGTGACGATGGTTTGGGCCGGGATGGCGGCGCGGAGGGGGAGCTGGAGAGAAATGGAGGCGCCCAGCAACGCGGTCAAGAACGCGGTTCGGAAGCTGTTCATAACAATTCTAAGGGTTGGGGTTCGTGGGTTACGCGGTGGCTGCCGGTTCCCGTCGACGCGTGGGCGAGCGAAGCGAAGGGATGCTGTTACGAGCCAGCCGCATCAGGCACCTATAGCCGGACTGGGCCGGAATGGAAGCTTCAAGATGGGGAAACGAAGCCTCCATGGCGCTCGATCCCGATTTCGTTCTTCACATTTGCCCGTGGGCTCCTAGATTCGCACAGCCTGTCCGCGATTGTTTGACCCTGAACATTGACTCACTGAACTACTATGGCCGCTGATACCTCCGTCGCCAAACCGGTTGACGCTCCACCCCTGAAACCTCTCGTCCTGAAGTCCAAGCTGGCCTCCACTCCGCGCCATGCGCCGAAGTATTCAGTGAGGGTCAAGAACGCCGCCGGCCAGGAAGTTGTGGTGGCTTGTCCTCGGGCCACTCGCGCCTTGGTGGCTTTGATGGATGTTCACGCGGTGAACGGCGGCGCGGCCTGCCATTGGGGCGGTCCCGCGGCGTTTGCGGAAATGATGGCGGCGATCCACTCCATCCTCTTCTCGACCACCGGCCGCGAATGGCACGAAGCCTTCAATTTCATCAATGACGCCGGCCACGCCGAGAACGGCATCTACGCGCTGCGCTCCAACTACGGTTTCGACGGAATGACTTTCGACACGCTGAAGGGCTTCCGAAGCATCGCGAGCAAACTGACCGGCCATGGCGAGGCTCATTTGAACCCGGAGGGCGTTCTCATGAGCAACGGCCCGCTGGGCTCCGCGTTTCCCCAGGCCCAGGGCCTGGCCCTGGCCGACAAAGTGGCGGGGCGCGATCGCGTCACGCTGTGCGTGATCTCCGACGGCGCCTCGATGGAGGGCGAGGCCAAGGAGGCCTTCGCGGCCGTTCCGGGACTCGCCGCCAAAGGACGCATGAACCCGTTCGTCGCCCTGATTTCCGACAACGACACCAAGCTTTCCGGGCGCATCACGAAGGACTCGTTTTCCATGCAGCCGACCTTCCAATCCCTGGCCGCGCTGGGTTGGAATGTCATTCCTGTTTCCAACGGACATGATCTTCAGGCTGTTTATCTCGCGGTCGAGCGGGGCATCGCCGAGGCCAAGGCGCAGCCCGCGAAACCCGTCGCCCTCTGGATCAAGACTATCAAGGGCTACGGCGTGAAGTCGACCGAGGAGAACGCGGCGGGCGGCCACGGCTTCCCTCTGGCGAATGGCGAAAAGATCGTCGAGTTCGTCGCGGAGATTTACGGTGGCCAGCCGCCCGAGGAGTTTGCGAATTGGGCAAAGGCGCTGCGCGTCGACTGGGAGCAGAAGGAAGCGGCCAAGAAGGCGAAGGCGGCGACGCAGCCCCCGGCCGCCGCGCCGGCGGTGAAGAAGGACAAGGTGCAGAGCGGTTTGGCCAAAGGCGCGATCAGGGCCGCCGTCGAAGGCTATCCTGTCTTCTCGATCTCTTCCGATGTCCAGGGCTCCACAGGGATTAGCTCGTTCCAGAAGAGCCTGCCGGATCGCTTCGTGGAGGTCGGGATCGCCGAAGCCAACATGGTGAGCGTGGCCGCGGGGTTCTCGAAGGCGGGGTTCGTGCCCATCGTCGACACCTTCGGTCAGTTTGGCGTGACGAAGGGCAATCTGCCCTTGACCATGGCCGCGCTGTCACAGGCGCCGGTGATCGCGATGTTCTCGCACGTAGGGTTCCAGGACGCCGCCGACGGCGCGTCACACCAGGCCACGACCTACCTTGCCGCCACCTCCGCGATCCCGCACACCGCGGTCATCGCGCCTTCGTGCTCGGATGAAGCCGAGGCCCTCATGTATCTCGCGATCCGGCGTATTGCCGAGGATCGCAAGGCGGGCAAGGACGGCGAGAGCTGCGTGTTCTTCGTTGGCCGCGAGAATTATCCCCTCTGCTGGGCTGAAGGCGCGCGCTACGAATGGGCGAAGGCCCAGGTCCTGCAGACGGGCAACGACGTGGTGCTCGTCGGCTGCGGCCCCCTGCTCAGCAAGGCGATCGAGGCGGGGAAGAAGCTGGCGGAGCGCGGCGTCAGCGCGACGGTGATCAACAATCCGTTCGTGAATCGAATCGATCTCCCCACATTCACGGACGCGGTCAAGCGCTGCTCCGGCCGATTGGTCACCATCGAGGACCACCAGGTCGTGGCGGGAATGGGCGCTCAGCTGTCGCACGCGCTGTCCGACGCAGGGGTCGCTCACCGCGTCAAGACCCTCGGGATTCACGGCGAGTTCGGCCAGTCCGCCTATCTTGCGGAAGAGCTCTACCAGCGGCACGGCCTGACGACTGACAAGATGATCGAGGCCGCGCTCTCGCTCATCAAAGGCTGAGCGGCCTGCTAGAGCAGGTTGCGGCTGGCGATCCGAAGGACCCCGGCCTCCGCCATCGTCCGCGCGTCCTCCTGTCGCTCCTGTTCCGTCTGGGGCGTGGAGCGGATCGCGTCCTCGATGAGGTGGGCCTGGAAGGCGAGCGACTGCGCCTGCGTCGCGCTCTTCACGACGCATCCGTCGTGGGAGAACCCCATCAGGTAAACGTCCGTGATGTTTCGCGCCCGCAGAAACTCAGCGAGCCCCGTGGAGGTGCGGCCGTCGTTGTCGAAGAACGCGCTTTGACCGTTGAGGTCGGAATCCTGCCCTCGATAAAAAATCTTCTGGATATAGTCGCGAACCAGCGCCGGGGCGAGCTCGGCGCCGGGGGTTTTTTGAACGCAGTGGACGGGCGCGAGCTTGAACAGTTGACGCTTGAAGTCGATGACCTGGCCAATCTCCCGCTTGTCATGGTTCGACGCGAAAATCTTGTGGGATTTGGGATGCCAGTCCTGCGTGGCAACGACGAGCCGAAAGCGTCGTTGGAAACGGTTCGCCAGGCCGATCACCGCGTCGGAGTCGGGCATCTCCCATGCGCCGTGCGGCAGGAAGTCTCTTTGGAGATCAATGAGCACCAGGGCGGACTTCGCAAGGGAAACGGATTCGGAGAGAGCAGGGGAGGCGTCCATGTTAGAAGTCTCGGGGCGCGGAGCCCATGGGGCTTTCGGGGACTGAGAACAATGACTGCAGACTCAGGCTGAAGTCCGGCAGGAGCGGCTCGACCAGAGTTTCTTTCACCATCAACGTCTCCCGCAGGCTGAGCCCGTAATCGGTGGCGTGGTAGACCTCGACGTTCTCATAGCGGGGATCGACGATCCACAGGCGCGGGATCTTGATCCGCTCATAGACGTCCTTTTTCAGCACCGTGTCGGCGTAGTGGTCCTCGGGATTGATGATCTCGACCGCAAGCCAGAGCTTATCGCTCGCGGCCGTGACAAGGGCGAGGTCGGGTCGGAAATGATCGCGATCGGAGATCACCACGCGGCTCCGCGCTTCCAGCAGCCTGGACGGGCTTGCCGCGTGGATCGTCTGGCCGAGCATGCGGTGCAAAGCCAGGCAGATCGACTCATGGGAGCTCCGCGGCGGAAGCCGCAACACCCATTCGCCGTCGATCAGTTCTTCGTATGGTTCATCCATCAGAGTTCCGTGACGCTAAGTGGAATCGCAACCCGTTCGAAGGAAAAAGTGGCCCTGATTTGCGCGCGGTTGTTTGCGGTATCGGGACGGACGCTCAAACAACCGCGCCCCCCTCGGTCGTTGTCGCGTCCGCGTCGAGTCGCCCGCGAAGACACAAAGACACGAAGCAGGTCTTGGGTCACGGCGGCGTTCTTGCCGGGTCCGGATAAGGGAGAATCAGCGCGCCGGGGTCAGCACACGATAGAAGCGCCTGCCGAACGTTTTCGAATCCAGGGTTTCTGAGACGGAGGGGACGCTTGTGGACGGGATGGTTTTGAGGTTTTGCCACGAACCGGCTTCGAGGCTGTCGCTGTACTGGACCACGTAGTCATGGACTGGGACGGTGTTGAACCGCAGCAGCAGGCCGCCGCTTTGCACCGTCACGAGCAGCCGCAAACCGCTCTCGGCGTCTTTCGGATCCGTGCCCGCGAGATACTCCTGAAGGTTTGTGAGCCCGTCGCCATCGGAGTCCGCGAAGGAGTCCTTCGGATCGTTCTTGTTCAGTTGGTGGGCGTCTTCCCACCAATCGGGGAGGCCGTCCCCATCGGTGTCGGGAACGCTCACCGTCAGAACGGCCTTGTCGCTGACCGCGTTGCCGAACGGGTTTTCCACAGTCGCCCAGTACTCGCCCGCTTGATTGGTTTGCAGATTCACGATGGCGTACAGGGTGTTCGTTTCGTTCATGACCGCGACGCCGTTGTGGAACCATTGGTACCGCAGCAACGGGTCGCCGTCCGCGACGACCTTGAACTGCGCGGCGCCGGTGACAGGCACGGTCTGCGATTGAGGGGACTGAGTGACGCTCGGAGGGCTGACCACGACAAGAGTGGCGACTCGGCTGGTGACGGAGCCGAAGCTGTTCGAGACCACCAGCGAGTAGTCGCCGGCGTTGGCCGGCGTCAGGTTGAGGAGACGCAGGCTCGGCTGGACGCCGTCGGACTCGAGCGGGAGTCCGTTGCGCCGCCATTGGAAGGACAGAGGCGTCGAGCCGCCGGCGGTCGCGTGCAGAGCTGTTGCTCCGCCGTTCGTGGCCGTTTGACTGATGGGCTGCTCGTGAAGGAGAGGGGCCATCGGATCGCCCGTTCCCAGGAGCTCCGCATCGAAGCTGAGATCGCTGCTGTTCAGGGCCTGTTGATGAATCTCCACGGCCAGCACGTTCGTTCCGTTCAGCAGAAGCGCCGGGCTGACGGCGTTGGTGTGGAACGCGGATTCATCCACGCCGGTCACATTCACCGTCGCCAGCGTGGCCGCGTTGATTGTTCCGCCGGGCATGTTGTCGCGAAACAGCTCGACGCCGTTGAGGTAGGCCACGATGCCGTCATCGCGGAGGAACCTCAGGAACAGCTCCTTGACGCTCGACTTGTCCTTCACCACGAACGCATGGCGGAAAAAGTAGGAGGGATACTTGTTGTTGGAATCGGGACCGAAGCCCAAGAGCGTCGCCTCGTCGTTTTCATCCGGGCTGTAGCCGAGTTGGGCCAAACCCCGGGGCCAGGCGCTGTCATCAAAGCCGATGGAGGTCCAGGCGCCGCCGGGGAATGCGCCGCGATCGTTATATCTCCAGAGCCCTCCTTGCGGGAGGAGGCTGAGGGGCGCAAGGATTCTGTTGGTGATGGTCAGCGACACCGGGGTCGAGATCGTCGCGACGCCCCGGTTGTCGGTGGCGATCGCTTTCAAGACGTGGGGCCCCACCGCGGGCGACACCCAAAGAGCGGTGTAGGGAGGAAGGGTCGCGGAGCCCAGCGGGACGTCGTCCAGGAGAAAGTCCACGCGCTGAACCTGGCCGTCGGGATCGCTCGCCGTCGCCCCCACGGTGATCGAAGCGGGCTCGACGAGAATGGCGCCGTTGGGCGGGTTGGTGAGGTTCACGATCGGGGGAAGGTTGGGATCCACGATCACGTTGACCACCGACGATGTCCGCGAGAGGCCCAGGGTGTTCACCGCGACGGCTCGCAGCGAATACGTCCCCGCCGGGACATTGTTCCAGTCCAGGGTGTAGGGATCGGTGGCGTCCTGGCCGAGCTTGCGCGTTCCCTCGTAGAACTCCACGCGGTTGATCCCGTTCTCCAGATCGCTCGCGCTTGCTGCCAGCGGGATGGACGCCGGGGCGATGAAGCGCGCGTTGTTCGTGGGGGAGGTCCAGGTCACGGAGGGGATCTGGGGCGCGATGGTTCCCGTAAGCTCCAGATCGAAGCTGATGTCGGAGCTCGTTGGTCCCGCCTGATGAATCTCCACCGCGAGAACATTCGCGCCGTTTGCCAGGAGATTGGGAGGGACATTGGCGCCGTAGAAGGTGGAGGTTTCATCCGCGCCTCCGACGGCCACCAGCGCCTTGGTCGCGGGCGTGATTGCGCCATCGGGCATGTTGCTGCGGAAGACCTCGGTTCCGTTCAGGTAGACCACGGCCCCATCGTCGCGCAAAACGGAGACATGCAGCGTGAGGTAGCGCGAGGCGCTCGCGATGGAGAATGACCTCCTGAACCAGGTCGTGATGAATTTGTTGTTCGGATCGGGCCCGTAGCCGACAAGTGTGGCCTCGTCTTTTTCATCGGGGCTGTAGCCGAGCTGCGCGGGCCCGTGTTTCCACAGGCTGTCGTCGAAGCCGACCTGAGTCCACGTGTTCGCGGGCGCGACGCCGGTGTCGAGATACTTCCAGTCGGCGCCCTTGCTGATCGCCGTCGTCGGGGTGGGATTGAACACCGCGATCTCCACGGGATCGGACACGGCGATCGCCAGTCCGCTGTCGGTCGCTCTCGCCGTGAGTGTATGAACGCCCGAGGGAGCGTTGGCCCAGCTGACGCCGTAGGGCGAAGACAGGTCTTCCCCGATCTTCACGCCATCGGCAAAGAACTCCACCTTCCGAATCGTGCCGTCGGAATCGAACGCGTTCGCCGCGATGTCGATGTTGACCGGCGGGAGATACGACGCGCCGTTTGCGGGAGACGTGATCGAAACGACCGGGGGCGTGTTGGGGAGATTGGCTCGTCCGGGAGTGATCCCCGAGGCAAACCAGTTCGCGGGATCGTCGGCGTAATCCGAGGCGACGCGCCTTTGCAGCGACGGACCGCTCCCGTCCGCAACGACCGGCCAGGGCGCCTTGTCGTTGTAGCGAACTCCATCCACCAGCAGATAGGGAACGAAGCCATTGGTGTTGGGCGGATCGGGACGCGTCAGCTCGAGACGCTCCCCGCTTTGCTGGAGATGTCCGGTGTAGGGGCCCAGGATCGGCACCTCGGCGGGCACGGCGTATCGGGACCGGAACAGAGCCGGGTCAATGGGCGACAGCACCAGGTAGCCGCCCGCGGACAGGATGGTGTTGGGCGGGAACGTGAAGTCGATGCCGCTCACCTTCCAGCGATTCGTGATGGCGCTGGGGTCATAGAGCGGGACGTTCGTGCTCGCGATATTCTGGAGCTCGACAAATTCGTCGAACGCGGGATCCGGGTGGTAATGGATCTCACTGAGAATGACAGGCCCGACTCGCGGGCCCGAGTTGGTCGCTCCGAAGGTGTTTTGGATCTGGGCCGGGTAGTGTTCCTCCCCCTGGCTGTTCACATAGCGCCCAAAGCTCACCCCGTTCTGCGCCGCGCCGAACGCGACGCCGTGGCTGTAGCCTGTGAGGTTGGACTTCGAATCGCCAGAGAGCAGATAGATCTGGTCGCCGATCGAGCTCAGTCGAAAGCTGTTTGTGGCGGTCGGCGGGTTGTTGAAATCGTTTTCAGTGAACACCAGGTAGCCGAGCGCGCTGATGGACGTATTGTCGGGGATGCGATATTTCCGCGGTTCCGCGGCGCTGTCCGAAAGAAACCATCCGCCGATGTTCACCGGGGCGGACGAAGGATTGAAGAGCTCCACGGCGTCGACTTGCGGCAGGTCGGTGTGCGTGAGCAGCTCGTTCACCACGATGGGCACGAGGGTCGGCGCCGGGTCGTCCGCGCCCGGGCTTCCGAGAGGATTGGCGCTGGCGCGCCACTGGGCCCCGTCCTCGGAGTTGGACGTCGGGTTCGCGTCCTTCGGCACGAGGGAGAATCCATATCCGTCGGCCGCAATCGGCCACGGGAGCGAATCCTTGTAGCCGACGGTGAACACCGTGCCTCCCAGGACATGTTTCACGCGCAGGGTCTCGCCGCCATTGTCGAGCTTGCCGGTGAAGACGCCGTGGATGGGCGCGCCGGGATATCGCGCATGAAACAACGCCGGGTTCCTCACGATCACCCAGAATTGGCCCGGCCCAAGGCGCGTGGCGTTGGTGAAGGCGAAGGTCACTCCGTCCGTGAACGCGAGGCCGCTGAGATCGAGGGTGTTTGCGGTGGTGTTCTTGAGCTCGACGAACTCGTATTCGTCGCCGGAGTTGAGCCCTTCTCCCGGCGGATTGTACATGATCTCGGTGATGGCAAGTCCGTCGAAGTTTTCAATCGGATAGAACGTGGTCTCGACGATCGCGCTCCAGTTCGCGCCGTCCTTGACGCGCGCGCGAACCGTCCTTGCCGTGTTGAGCGCGATCGGCGCGGTGTAAACGATCGCGGTCGGGTTGATCGCCCCGCCGCGCAGCCGAGGGTCTGAGCCATCGAGCGTGTAGTACAGGGTCCCGCTGGCGTTGGGGTTGGCGATCCCCAGGTTGTATCCGAAGGGAACGAGCCCTCCAAACTGGGAGAAGGTCGGCGCGCCGAGGACGGGATACAATCCGTGGTTCCGGAGCTGTCCCATCACGATGCTCCCGCGGGCGGGCAGATAGTTGTTTCGGACGTTGTCGTAGGAGTTCTGCCAATCGGCGCGCGTGATCGGCGGTCCTGTTCCGCGCTTGGCGTCGCCCCATCGCGCGGATTCCGGCACGAGGGCGCGGAAGATCTCGTTGGTGCGCGCGTCGAGACGGGCCTGCGCGTTGGAAACGGAGAGCGCGCCGCCATTGAAGAAGTGCTTCTGGACCCGGTCGGCGCAGGTCATCCGGAACTCGGCGTTGGCCCACAGCCGCGTGAAAATGTATTGCGGGTTGCTGTAGGGAAGGCCGCTGCCCGCGGTTGGATCTCCCGCGGCGAAGGGGCCGGTGCGGTCCTGGTTCACGTCGAGGAGCGTGTGCTCCGCGTCGTGGCTCATGAATCGAAATCCGCCGTGCGCGCCAGTGCGATCCCGGACGCCAAACCAGTTGTTCGGCGCGTTGTTTCCGAGGAAGTTCGAGATCGGCGCGTCGAGGTTTCCGCCGTAGTAGATCACCAGCATGTAGTCGATCAGGTTCGGGACATCGAGCAGCGGCTCGTAGAGCGAGTTCGGCGTTCCATCCGCGTTGAGACCCTGCGCCTTGAGGTACGCGGCGTCGCTCGCAAAGCCGTTTGTCGCCGCCTGCCACAGCCGCGTCCACGCGTCCATGTTGCCGTCCGTCGCATAGATCGTGTAGCCCTGGTCCGGCCCGACCTTGATCGTGTCGTAATCCTCGGCGAGCCCGCCAATATAACTTTCGGCGAACGCGGCCTCCGCTCTCTCGTCCGTATTGTACAACCCCCAGTAGACGCCGTTCACATAGAGATGGAACCAGTTCCCCCGCTCTCCGAGCTGCCCCATGTCCAACTGCGTGTCGCGGCTGAACTGATCCCGGAGGAAGATGCTTCCCGGATCTCCCGCGAACGCCCACGAGTAATTCTGCGTGGTTCGCAGATCGAACTTGTCGAAGCTCGGCGCCCCGTTGCGGCCGAAGAGCGGGTAGGCGAGGCGCGTGGCGCCGTATTCTTGTCGGAAAAAGAAACGAAACGCGTGCTTGGGATTGTCGGTGGTGCGGCTGTAGCCGCCCCGGATCCGAATGCCGCAGTTTTCATGAAAGCCCTTCTTGCCGTCCGGTTGGATCAATTCCAGGGAGCAGGAGCGCTCCCAGGCGAGCGTGTCGCCGCCCGGATTGGCGTAGATCCCGGCCGAGGGATCGAAGAGATCGTTCAGGTTCATCACGATCGAGAATGTCGGAAGGCTCTTCAGGTCGCTCTCGATCGTTTCCTTCCAGGGCGAGTTGGTCACCACTTCGGGATCCATGCCGTAGTCGTAAATCTGTCCGCCGCTGGTCCGTGGCGCCGGCCAGCCGGGCCCGGGCGCGTCGCCATTGGGCGACTGCTTGATGATGTCGCGCGTGTAGAGATAGGTGTGGGTGTCGACATCGCTGGACACAAACCCCGCCTTGAACGCCGCCGCGCGCACGGTGGTGGTTTTGGTGATCGGGATCGGGGCCGCGTAGGAGCCTCCGTTGGCCAGTGTCGGGAGAGTCCCATCGAGGGTGTAGCGGATCGTTGCGCCGGGGGTGTCGCAGCTGATCACCAGGTCAAAGTTGGTGTCGTAGAATCCGCGGTCATGACTGAAATGGGTGTCGCGGACCTTGTTGTAGATGTCCGTGGAGTTGAATCCGCCGGGTGTCGATGCGAGGAAATAGTTGTTCGTCAGAAGGACGACGTGGAACTCGGCGAGATCCACGGCGAAAAGAAAATCTCCGTTGTTCGCCGCGCGGTTCAGGCCGTGGACCGCGAGCACGTTGCTCCCCGCCGCGAGCAGCCCCACCTGCGGCGTGAGATCGATGGTCTCGCGGAGGACCGACTGCGCGTTGGTGCGGTCCGCCGTCGCCAAGGAGTCGAAGGCCAGCGCCCCCGGCGCGTTGCGCGTCGCGACCAGGGTCCCGTTCAGATACATCGCGAACCCGTCGTCATACCGAACCCCGAGCGTGAGCGTGTTGAGAGCTCCGGGCGAGCCCACGGTGAAGGGGAAGCGAAGGTACGCGCTGGAGGACTTGTTGTACATCGACTTCAACAGGTCCGTTTTCACAAACGCGCGCAGCCCGGCGCTCTGTCCGAGCGGCGTCGACCTTACCGCAAGGCCGCCTCCGGCCGTGTCGCCCACCAGCCGGAAGTTCGTCCCGTTCCACGCGCCCAACGTCCCGGGAGCGGACCATAGCTCCAGCGCCGATCCTCCTCCGCGCTCGTAGAAGATCAGTCGGATCGGATAGTCCCCCGCCGCGGCGAAATTGAACGTCGCGAGCGTGTCGCTGGCGCCTCGGGGGTTGGGGAAGGCGGTCGAGAAGGTCCCCACCTGCAGATAGAAGCCATCGTCGCTGTTCACGCCGAAAGTCCGCGGCCCCGCCGCCGGAATCGTGACCGTGCCCGTGGCTTCCACAACGAAGTCGTCCTGATCGGTGACCAGGTCGAAGCCCGGAAACGGGCTGTCGCCGCCGTAATTCCCCGCGCCGCCGGAATTGAAATAGTTGATGACATTCTTCGTCTCCGAGTAGACGGCGGACTGTTGCGAAGGATTGTTCAGCACGTTGGAGGCGGTTGTCAGATCGCCCACGAGGATGTTCGCCTTGTAGTTCTTCACCGCAAACCCCGGGACGGATTGCTCGAACCCCAGGCCGTTCGTGCCCGCGACCCATCCCGTTTCCGCGAATCCCGTCCGCGCGGTCCAGGTCAGCCCGAGGGTGTTGTTGGACGGGATGTAGTATTTCACCGCCGCGTTCGTTCCCAGGAACTGGCTGATGTCGGTTTGCTGCACGACGCCGTAGGAGATGTTGTCGTATTGCTTCGGATAGGGGTTGAACTCGGACGCGAGGGAATCGTCGGGCCGCGCGAGCGCCAAGTATTCCCCCTGACTGCTCAACCCGAAGTTGACGTGCAGCGGGGCGCCGGGGAGGCGTCGATTCTTGCCGTCCGCCCAGACGAGGAGGATTCCGTTGGGAGGCAGGTTCGTGGATGGGAAGATCCATTTGCTCCTGTCGGCCGGATCATCGGTCAACCGCCATCCCGCGAGGTTCACCGGGGCGGGGCCGGTGTTGAGAATCTCGATCCAATCAGACGTGGCTCCATCCTCATCCGTGATTCCTGAAAGGTTCGACGCCATGAATTCGGAGATGATGACGTCCGCGCCGCTGCTCGCCCACGGCTGCAGGAGCAGCGCGAGGATCAACAGCGACAAAACGTGGAAGGGCAGAAACGGGCGAGCGGACCGCGCCGCTCTCCTGGCTATTCGGGAGATCATTAGGGACACGTCCTTGGGGGAGCAGGCCGCAAGAGACCGGCGCAATGGCGGCCAATGGAAACGACTTTGTAACAGCATGGTTGCAATACTACCGGGCAAGAATGAGTTAGTCTGGATTCTGACAGAGCGCAAATCTTTTGCTCACGGGAGACGCCATCTGGATAGAGGGAGGGCGACGACCGACAGGTCCCAAAGGGTCCGATCTCAGGCCATTGCCCGGCTCCCCCGGGATAATCGGCGATCCCCGCCATTCATGAACTCCCTGCCACTCAGCGGCTGTGTGAAAGGGCCTCACCCCCCTCTCCGGAAGAAATCTGAAACCTTCCTCGCGCGGCGCCCCTCTCAGCTTCGGAATAGCAGGGTTTGCTTTTCCCAGGTTTCCGGCTAGAACCAGTTCAGCCAACAAAGCATCTTCATGATCGAGCCCTTTCTACAGCGCCAATTGGAGCCGGTCGCGCGGCGCGTGCGACGCTTTCACCTGTGGAGGCATCTGACGGTTTGCTGGGGCGCGGGCGCGCTGGTGTGGCTCCTGGCCCTCGTCTACGAGAAGCGCTCCGGAGATCCCATGGGGACCTTCCTTTCCTTTTGGCTGACCGTGGTGGGGATCGTCGGCATCGTTCTCTGGAGGCGGAACGCTCGATGGCAGCCCGATTACCGGGAGATAGCCCGCAAGATCGAACAGCAGAACCCGCAGCTCCACGCCCTCCTCCTCACGGCGATTGAGCAGCGTCCCGATCCCAAGACAGGACATCTGAACTTCCTTCAAGAGCGGGTGGTCGAGCAGGCCATCCAGGAGAGCCGCCGGCAATCGTGGGTGGAGGCTATTCCCTCTTCGAGGATGCGATGGGCCCAGCTGGGGCATCTCGCTACTCTCGGACTGCTCTGCGTCCTGCTGATTAATCTGCGGACGGACGGCGGTCGGTCGGCTGAGGCCGTCAAATCCATGGCCGCCCATGGCAAGACGGCGATCACCGTCATCCCTGGCGACGTCTCCCTGGAGAAGGGAAGCCCTCTCGCGATCATGGCGCGTTTCGCCGGTCCGCTTCCGGCCGATGTGACGCTGCTGTCGCGCGGGACCGGCAACGACGCGAAGGGCGCGGTGGCGGAGGAACGTCGGACGCCCTTGGTGAAGAGCCTTGAGGACCCCGTGTTCGCGACCACGCTTTCCGAGGTGAACAACGATCTCGTTTACAGGGTCGCCTACCCGGGTCACGAAACGCGCGAGTTCAAGGTGTCCGTGTTCGAGTTTCCGCGGCTCGATCGCGCGAACGCCACGGTCACATCGCCGGCCTACACGCGGCTGCCGGAGAAGCAGATTCCCGACACGCGTCGTGTCAGCGCCGTGGAAGGCTCGCAAGTGCGCTGGGAGCTGCTCCTCAACAAGCCGGTTCGCAGCGCCTCTTTCCTCACTTCGCAGAAAACGGAGATCCCTCTCCAGGTGTTCACGAACGCCGCCCGCGCCGAGCTCGCTCAGTTCCTGCTCGTCACCAACCAGACCTGGGAGCTGCGGCTCGTCGACGCCGAGGGCCGCACCAACAAGGTCGCGTCCCAGTTCGTTCTCGAGGCGCTCACCAATCGTCGGCCCGAAATCAAGATCGCCTCGCCGCGCGGCGACCAGCGGGTGTCGCCGCTGGAGGAAGTGGCCTTCAACGCGGAAACATGGGATGACTTCGGCCTCGAGGGCTACGGCCTCACCTTCCGCATTCCCGGCAGCGCCGAGAGGACCTTCGGAGTGGTCACCAACAGCGGGCCCAATGAGAAGCGCGCGATCCAGCATCTGCTCCGGCTCGAGGATCTCAACCTCCAGGCGGGCGGGCTGGTGTCCTGGTTCATGTGGGCCGACGACATCGGTCCCGACGGGAAGATCCGCCGCACCACCAGCGACATTTTCTTCGCGCAGGTTCGTCCGTTCGAGGAGGTCTTCCGCAAAGCGGAAGGCGGCGGCGACAGCGACCAGGAGCCCCCGCCCGGGCAGCAGGAGAGCGCGAAGCTGTTGGAGCTCCAGAAACAGGTCATCACCGCCACGTTCAAGCTTCAGCATCAACCCGCGGGCAACGCCGGCGGACCTTTTGCGAAGGACACCGATGTCGTGAAGCAGGGACAGGAGAAAGCCCAGGCCCTCGCCGAGGCGGCCAAGGCGAAGCTCGAGGACGCGAAGATGATCTCGATCCTCGAGACCGTCGTCGAGGACATGAAGAAAGCCGCCGTTCAGCTGAGCCAGGCGGCGGACGCTCCCTCGGTCGCGCCGCTGACTCCCGCGTTGGACGCCGAGCAATCCGCCTATCAGGGGCTGCTCCGTCTTCAAGCGCGCGAGTTCCAGGTCCGCAAGAGCAAGGGCAAGGGCAAGGGTGAACAGCAGGCGAGCAGCGACCAGATGCAGCGCCAGCTCGATCAGCTGGAGATGCGCGAGGAGAAAGATCGTTACGAGACCCAGAAACAGGCGGCGCCCGAGAAGAATCCCCAGCAGCAGGAGCAGCTGCAGATTCTGAACCGGTTGAAGGAGCTCTCGCAACGGCAGCAGGATCTCAATCAGCAATTGAAGGAGCTGCAGGCGGCTCTGCAAGCGGCGAAAACGGAGGAGGAGAAGGAGGACCTGCGTCGGCGGCTCAAGCGGCTGAAGGAAGAGGAGCAGCAGATGCTCTCGGATGTCGATGAGCTCCGGCAGAAGATGGATCGGGCCGCCGATCAGTCGAGCGTCGCCGACGCCAAGCAGCAGCTGGAGCGCACCCGAGGCGACATGCAGCGCGCGGCGGAGTCGATGGAGAAGGGCCAGGTGTCGAACGCACAGGCTGAAGGCGCCCGGGCGCAGCAGGGGCTTCAGGAGGCGAAGGAAGATTTTCGAAAGAAGACCGCGAACCAGTTTGCGGACGATTTGAAGAAGATGCGCGGCGAAGCGCGGCAGCTCGCCCAGAAGCAGCAGGAGATCAGCCAGGAGCTCCAAGGCGCCGCGCAGCCCAAGCGCCGCGCCCTGGCCGACGCCGAGCCCAAGGACCAGATCGCGCGCGAGCTGGCTCAGCAGAAGACATCGCTCACGAATTTGCTTCAGCAGATGCGCGCGGTCAGCGAGCAGTCCGAGCCCTCCGACCCCGTGCTCTCGCGTCATCTCTACGACGCCATTCGCCAGGCCGACCAGCAGCGCGCGCAGCAGCAATTGGACGTGAGCGCGGAAATGCTTCGACGCGGGTTCGAATCTCAAGCCTCGCAGGTGAGCCAGAAGGCGGGCGATTCCCTCGAGCAGCTCAAGAAGGGCGTCGAGAAGGCCGCCGAAAGCATTCTAGGGGACGAGACCGAGGCGCTGCGACAAGCGCAGCGCGAGCTCGCGGCCTTGGGAAACCAGGCCGAGCAGGAAGTCGCCCAGGCGACCGCGCCGTCGCCCGATTCTCCGGACAACGCTTCCAACGCCGGCGGCTTGCGCTCCACCAATCGCGTCGCGCGAGCCATGACTCTCGCCAGCAATGATCAGGCGCGGCAAAATCGCGGAGCCCGTGGTTCCCAGCCCGGCGAGCAGGGAGGAGACGCCGCCCAGGAAAAGGAATCCGGCGATCAACCCAGCGCTTCCGATCCTCAGGGAGGCGACTCGTCTCAAGATCCTTCGGCGTCCGGCAGCCGTCGCGCGGGCGCCAACCAGAAAGGCGCGCGCTCAGAACAGCAGTCAGCCTCAGCGGGCAAACCGGGACTTCAAGAGAAGAAGGATGCCGCCGGTACCGAGAAAACCCCAGGCGCTGGCGAGAACCCGGATGCGAAGGGCGAGGGCAAGGGCGAGGGCGAGGACCCCAATGGTCAGGGCGGACAAAAGGCGCAGAGCCAAGGCCAGCAAGGTCAGGGCAAGCCGGCGCAGGGCCAGCAAGGTCAGGGACAGAAAGGTGAGCAAGGCCAGGGACAGGCTCAAGACCAGGCACAGCAAGCTCAACAAGGCGAGGGCCAGCAGGGGCAAGGCAAGCAAGGTCAGGGCAAGCCGGCGCAGGGTCAGCAAGGCCAAGGCAAACAAGGTCAGGGGCAACAAGGTCAACAAGGCCAAGGCCAGGGCCAAGGGCAAGGGAAAGGGCAGCAAGGTCAGCCTCAGAAGGGTCAGGGTCAGGGTCAAGGAAACCAGGGCCAGCAGCAGGTCGCGCAGAACGCTCAGCCCGGGGGGAAACCGGGACAGGGCCAGGGGCGCCCCAATCCTGAACAGAATCCAAGCCCGCAACGCGAGGGTCAGAATCCGGGCCGGGTGACGCAGCGCGATGGCGCGCAGGGCCGCGGCGGCGCCGGCGGCGAGCGCGCGAATCGCAACCGCCAAAAGATCGATGATTTCCTGTCGGGCCAGACCGGCCCAGGCTCGAAGGGCCCTTTGACCGGCGAGGACTACTCCCAGTGGGCGGATCGGCTCCGCGATGTTGAGGAGACTTTGGAGGACCCCGCTCTTCGGGCGAAGGTGGCGCAGGCGCGCGAGCAGGCTCGGCAGCTGCGGAACGAATTCAAGCAGCACGCGAAGGAGCCCCAGTGGGATTTGGTGAAGACCAAGATTGTGGAACCCCTCGCCGAGGTGAGGCGACAGGTCAGCGAGGAACTCGCGAAGCGGGAGTCCCCGGACAACCTCGTTCCGATTGACCGCGATCCTGTTCCCAAGCAGTACACCGAGCGCGTGAAGAAATACTACGAGCGTCTCGGCGCCGCTCGCTGAGCTGGCGGCCCCGGAATCCTTTCAATCGCCTCCGGATCGAGGCGGCTGCGCCGCGCCGGGCGAGCCTTTTGTTTTGGACACGAGCCGAACCCCCTCAATGCGCATCGTTTTGTCCGCGGCTTTGCACATGTCGTAGATCGTCAGGGCCGCGATCGTCACCGCCGTGAGCGCTTCCATCTCAACCCCAGTGGGCCCCTGGACGCGCGCGCTGCCCCGGATGCGGATGCGGTCCCGGCTTTCAGGGATCTCGAAGCTCACTTCGCAGTGAGTGATGGGGAGCGGATGGCAGAGCGGGATCAACTCGCCCGTTTTCTTCGCGCCCATGATCCCCGCGAGGCGGGCAGCGGCGAGGACATTGCCCTTGGCGACTTGGTTTTGCTCAACCAGATCCAGCGTCGACGCGAGCATGTGGATCTCTCCTTCGGCGATGGCTTCGCGGAGCACCGACGGCTTGTGGCTGACGTCCACCATCCGGGCGTTGCCCGCGGCGTCGAGATGGCTTAAGGGGCTGGGGGTGTCCATACGCTGCGCGACCAGTTTTCAATGATGCGAACCGCTTCCGTCCCCAGATCGCCGCGCATCTTCACGTGGCGCGGGATGAACCCCGGGGAAGTGCCGAGCAGGTCGGTGGTGACCAGGATCTGTCCGTCGCAATCGGGGCCCGATCCGATGCCGATGGTGGGGATCGCGCATTGCTCCGTCAGCTCGCTCGCGACGGAGTGCGTGACGAGTTCGAGCACCACGGCGCTTGCGCCGGCGTCCGCGAGCGCCTGGCAATCCTCGATCAGCGCGCGATGCTCGGGATCGGTCTTGCCCTTGATCCTGTAGCTGCCTTCCTCGCGGATGTGCTGCGGCAGCATTCCCACATGCCCGATGAATGGAATCCCGGCGTCCACGATCGCGCGCGCCTGTTGTAGAATGGCCTGCCCCCCCTCGGCCTTGACCGCCTCCGCGCCCGCGGCGACCAGCCTCCGCGCGTTCTCGACGGCTTCGATCGGCGTGGAATAGCTGTTGAAAGGCAGATCAGCGGCGAGCAGTCCTCGAGGCTTCGCTCTGGCGGCGGCTCGGACGTGGTGCAGCATGTCGTCCATGGTGACTTCCGTGGTGTCTGAATAGCCCAGGACGACCATCCCGAGCGAATCACCCACCAGGATCAGCTGCGCGCCCGTCTGGTCGAGCAGCCGCGCCATGGGGAAGTCATACGCGGTCAAGGCGACGATCCGCTCGCGCCCCTTCATGGCTTTGAGCGCGTCCGCCGTGATTTTCTGAAACTCATTCACCCGGCAGACCACAGCACCGGCGGCCGGCCCGATCAAGGGCATTCTCGGTTCGGGGACAGGCGGCTCTGAGGGCTTTGCCACGCTGCGCCCTGAAGACGGGACGAAAAAAGCGCAAGCCGCGGGGCGACATGCGCTTTGTGTGATTCGAGAAGAGAGGGCTGTTTGATCAGGCCGCGCGACGGGCGCGGAATGCCAGCAGGCCGGCTAGTCCGAGAGCGGCCAGAGCGATCGTGGACGGCTCGGGCACGGGCTGGATCTGTCCGCGGATTTCACCACCCGGGAACGAGGCGTTGTGGATGTTCAGATACCACAGACCGCTGTCCAGATCGGCGATCTGTTGCGAGACGCTGTAGGCTCCGATGGGGGCCAAGTTCACGCTCCCGTTGAACGTCCCGGAGGTCGCTCCGACGGTGAGCACGCCCGTGCCGGACAGGTCATAGAGGACGGATTTGTTCACTCCGGGCGCCCCAGGCCCGTGAATGTGGCCGGCGGTGGCGCTGGCCGTGAGGCCGGCATAGGAGCCGACCAGGGACAGCGTTGTGCCTGTGAGCGTGAGGTTGACGGTGCCGCTTCCTTGTCGGGCGCCGCCGCCGTCCTGTGGGCCGTCGAGGTTGGCAACGAAGCCTTGACCCTGCGCCAGCGACAGGCTGGCCATCAAGGCGAGGAGGGAGAACACATGTTTCATAGGTTGATCTTGTTGTGAGTTGGTGTACGCACTGAATAGGGACGAGGGCACCCTACAACTCGAGCCCCCTGTTGCAAGTCGATTGTTCCCCATCGCCACGTCCCGCCGCGGCTACCGACAAAGTCGGCGCCGTGGTGATTCTGGGACGAGAAACACCGTGCGAAGCGTCCCCGTGTTGACATGTTTCCCCTCGCTTAAAGTGTTTTCAGAATAATTAGAGGAACTTGTTGACACGATAATTTCGCAGGCGTAGACGTTTTCGCGTTCAGGAATTGAAGGGCTTGCCAGAGCAAGCCAGTGGAGAGGCAAGGAGTCTTAGAGCCAGAGCCCCTCCAAGGAACAAAACGAAAGCTCGAGAGCGATTCGCACGATGTGCGCTAAATTCTCAGTCAGTCCAACAGGAAGGACGACCTCAGGCCGCCAGGC
>JACQFQ010000002.1 GCA_016199985.1 Verrucomicrobiota bacterium
TCACGGCGGCAAGGACAGTGGCTTTGGCGCCGCCCGTGTAGTGGCGACCTTTGAGGTTCAAAACACCTCTATCAACAACTTGCAATATTTCGCATCGCCAGTAGCGGAAGTCGGGCTAAGGTTTTTCCCTACCTTTCGTCAGGAATCGCCTACTGACTGATTTGGGGGCTGCCCGATTGTTCCTCATGCGCCGGCTGGCTACGGTGACTGCGTTCTCAGCGGCGATGTAAGTTGTATGCCGCTGGGAGCCCCTAATCAGACTCTGGAAGTTGCGGCGTCAGGTTCCTAACGGGGGGCTTGGCGTCGGATGACTCCTGGAAGTATGCCGGGCACTGTTCTGCGGGGCGGACGCCGCCAGGGGAATCGGGATCAGAGAGTCTCCTTCCAGTTCTCTCTGGGAACGTTTGGCGACGTGGCGCTCTTTCGATTCGGGCTCGGAGTTGTTTATTCGGAAGCTGCGAACCCTAGGCAGCCCAGTAGTACGCGGCATTTGTTTTGGCCGCGAGTCGTACGTGAGGGGCCATGCGGTGGTGGTGGTACTTTCCGCCGCATGGCCCTCTCCGCGCGCCGCATCCGGGCGATTTTTCCTGTTCCGAGCCGAGAGTCAGGCGACTCAGTTTTCCTCCCAAGGTCCGCACTCCCTTCCCTGCGCCCGCAAGCTGAGGGCCTGTTTTGCGGCGGCTAGCGGGCCGAGCCTTCCTCGGGCGGGAGGGGAGGAGGGAGGGCGCCCGCCACGGAGAGCCGGTATTCGGTTTCTTCGAGTTCGGCGAGGGCGTCGCACTTCTTCAGCGAATCGATGGCAATGGCGTCGAAGGGCTGCAGCGACAGGTAGGCCTGCAAGGAGGCGCGCGCCTCGGGGATGTGACCCAGCTTCATGTGGCAGAGCGCGAGACCCAGCCATGCGCCGTAGTGCTGTCCATTGGACTCGAGGGCATGCTCGCAGCTTTGCAAACAGGCGCCCACGCGGCCCATCCGCCAGAGGAGTCCTGCGCGACGGTTCCACCCTTCGGCGAAGGCGGGGTGGTCGTGGACGACGGCGTCGAGCGTGATGAGCGCGTCCTCGCGGCGCTCCTGGGAGATCGCGACCTCCGCCTCGACCAGGCGCTTCGCGGCTTCCATGCCCTCGGACTGAAACCATCGGGCGTCGAGAGCGCGCCTCGCGGCCTCGCGCACCTCCAGTCGGTCATGCCGCAGCGCTTCGATGAGCGGCGCCTCCGCTCCGAGGTAGGCCAGGGTGGTGGCGGCGGTTTCCCGTCGCGTCGGCTCCCCCGTGCGCAGCTGTTGAACGAGATAGTCCTGATACCACTGGCTGCGGTGCGCCTGGGAGGCGATCACATAACTCGTTCCCAGAACAAGCCCCGACAGCAGGAAACGTCGAACCCAGACTAGGCAGCGGTTGAACACAGGACACCATAACGGCGTCCAGGTGTTTCTTCATTCAGGGGCTCTACGGGGACCGCCCTCGGGGAAACTACAGAATATTGGCGGCGAGCTCCGCGAGCTCGGAGCGTTCGCCCTTTTGGAGCTCCACGTGGGCCGCGAGAGCCTGATCCTGGAACTTGCTAACGATGTAGTTGAAGCCGTTCGACGCGGAGTCCACGTAGGGGTTGTCGATCTGGTAGGGGTCGCCGGTGAATATGATTTTGGTGCCGTGGCCCACGCGCGTGATGATCGTTTTGACCTCGAGCGGCGTGAGGTTCTGCGCCTCGTCGATCACCATGAACTGGTTCGCGATGCTGCGTCCGCGGATATAGCTCAGCGCCTCGACCACAATCATGCCTGAGCGCATCAGGTCTGAGCTCCGACGCGACTCCTGGCCCATGTTCAGGTCGCTGAGCAGCTCGAGCGCGTCGTGGATGGGCTGCATCCAGGGGCTGAGCTTCTCCTCGAGCGATCCGGGGAGAAAGCCCAGCTCCTTGCCCATCGAGATGGTGGGGCGCGCGACAACAAGTCGTCGAAACTCGCGGTCCAGAACGGTTTTTCGGAGTCCGGCCGCCATCGCCATGAGCGTCTTTCCCGTTCCCGCCTTGCCCATGAGGGTGACGAGCTTGACGCGGTCGTCGAGCAGCGCGTCGAGGGCGAAGTGCTGCTCGCGGTTCTTGGGCTTGATGCCCCAGACGCCCTCCCGCGTGTCAACGATGGGCACGAGCCTCTTCCCGGTCGCGTCCGCCTTCGCCAGCGCCGTCCGCTTCGGATTGGTTTCGTCGAACAGCGTGCAGTACTCGGCGGGATACAGCTGTCGCTCCGCGGAGATGTCCAGCTCGCCCTTCGCCCTGAAGTCCGCGATCCGTTGCGGCGACACCGTCAGGTCGGCCATGCCTGTGTAAAGGTCATGGATATGAACCCTCCCCGTCTCGTAGTCCTCCGCCGCGAGATTCAGGGCATCCGCCTTGATGCGGAGATTGATGTCCTTCGACACCAGAATCGTGGGGTGTTTTGGCGGCGCCTTCTGGACTTGGAGCGCGAGCTCCAAAATGCGGTTGTCGACGGAGGGCCCGTGGCCGTTGCCATTCCCGTTGCCATTGTGGCCGTGCGCCCTTTTCTTGAAGATGATGCGGAGCGTGCCGCCGTTGCTCAGCTTCACCCCGTCGCTGAGGCTGCCCTGCGAGCGCAGTCCGTCGAGCATGCGCGACACCGCCCGCGCGCTCTGGCCCCTCTCGGAGGTTTCGCGCTTGAAGCGATCGATCTCCTCGATCACCTCGATGGGAATCAGGACCTGGTTCTCCTTGAAACTCAGGATCGCGCTGGGGTCGTGAACGAGGACATTCGTGTCCAGGACGTAGTTTTTTACTGGGGCGGAGCGCTGCATGGGACGACAGGGGGTGAATTCTCAGTTGGGGAGTGAAGGATGCCTCGCGCGTTCGACTCTGCGATACCAGAGCCTGAGGTTCTTGAGCGTTGGAGGCAGACGATAGCGACCGGAATACAGAAAGTTCGCAAGCATGCCATAGAGGTCAAAGTCAACGAAACGCGGGGTCTCCTCCAGGAGATACGGCCGCTGCGACACCATCTGTTCGAACGGCGCGAGCGCCCCGGCGAGCTGAGCGAGCAAGGACGCGCGATCCTGGCGCCAGCGATCCAGGCAGCCCCGTCCGAACTTGCGCTCCTTGTGACGGAGGAAGCGCAGCTGGTCCGAGGGAGGAACAAACTCCCTCCAATAGATATCGTTGAGCTTGAAGGCGACCCCCTCGACGTCGTTCTCGATCACCGGCCACAGGAGATCCTGCAAGCCGCGCCAGTGTTTGGGGAAGAGACCCAGGCCCAGGAGATCGTCCAGATACTTGGCAATCACCTGAGAGTTGTCGCCGGTCTCGAAGACGATTGATTTGCCGGCTCTCACCACCGGGACTTGGTAATAGCGGCGCCGGGTGAGTTTCCAAATCCTTGCACGGTCGCCGTTCGGAATGTTCACCACCCGGAATGGCGCCCCCGAGTACTCCAGGATCCTTCGCTGGACAAGACAGTAGGGACTCCAAGGAAACTGATAGAGCTCGATCATCAAACGGGACGTGGAAGTGTCAGGAGCGCGCCTTTGGCTGTCGCAAGCCTTGCTTGCGTCCCGCCACCAGTTCGTCCGAATTCCATTGCGCTTTCAGTATGTCCACGGGTGCAATGTAGTGCTGGAAGGCGGAGACTCAAGCGCCGTTTTGCCGAAATTCGCGACCTTCGCGCTGTACGATTATGAGACAGACCTTCGCGCGCCATGGATCCGCGCAAAGCGGCCTTTACGGGTCGATCATCGGACGGACCCGGTAGTAGCGGCGGCGGGTCGTGGGGGCGGGTTCGTCATATTCCAGCGGGGCGCGGCCGTCCATGGCGTGGGTCCACTGATTGAGGTCGTCCGAGGAGTCGATCGCGTATCGCAGGCCCAGTCTCCCTTCGACGGTGATCCGAAAGCGGCGTTGATTGTCCAACGCTCCCCGAACGCCCACGGGGTCCGCCGTCTCATGCACCCAAAGCTCCACACTGCGGCTCGTGTCCCATCAGCCGGCGTTGCTGGCGACGACGTTGTATTGCCCTGCGGCTCCGAGAGTCACAGCGTGGAGGACCAGCGTTTGGGCTTCCGCCGCGGCGATGTTCGTTCCGTCTTTTCGCCATTGATAGAGCAGGGGGGACGTCCCCTCCGCCTGGCAACTGAATCGGGCATCATGTCCCGCCAGAACGCCCAGGTTCTCGGGTTGCGTTGTCAGGGAAGGCGGCAGAGCGGAGCGATCCGCCGGCGCATGGTAGGCGACTTTCACATAGGCTTTCTGCGACGGGTTGGAGGACTTGGCGTTGCGAATCGAGAGCGAATGATAGGTCGAACTGGACGGCGTGTATCGAATTGAGAACGTGTTCGTCCCTGTCTGTTGCGCCACGTGTCCCGCCTCGTCCGATATCTCCAGGGTGAGCGCCGCGTCCGACCGGGAGGGATAGACGTCCACCACCAGCGGGAATCCTTTCGCGGGGAAAACACGTCCGACATTTCTCGGCTGCGTCGACTGCGCGGGCAGCGCGCCTCCCTGGCGCAGGGAATTGGGATGCGAGTCGCCCAAATCGTCCGCCATCTCCCATTCCTGCGTTGTGGCCATGTCCGCCGCGGGCAGGAAGGCGGGCGGGGAACTCGGGCCCCAGACGGCGTAACCGCGTCGAAGATTGCTTCCATCGCAAGGCGGCACGCTGAGGGTCGCCCGCCCCGATCCGTCCACCACCGCGTCCTCGGCGTGGGCCCCCGAGTAGTCATGCAGCCGCTCGCCCGGAGAGAACGAGGTCTGGACGGTCGCGGTTTGCCAGGAGGAGAAGTGGTCGTTGATCCCCACGATCGCCCGCCGCTCCCGCTCGATGACCAGAAGATCCTGCGCCTGCCAGCGAACGCGATAGGCGCCTTCCTTGAAGCGAAGATGCTCATGGCACCAGATCAGGTTCCGCAGATAGTCGCGCATGGGGAGCTGGATTTCATTGGTCGGGCTATGCGACCAGCGCCGGCCCGTGCTGTGCAGGTCAAACAAATCCTCGAAGAAGACGCAGGGCGATCCGTCCACGGCGAAGGCCGCCGCGTACGCGGCCTGGATGCGAGGATCGTTGGGGTCGATGTGCCCTCCGATCTCGTTTCCGGAGTCCCAGCCGATGATCCGGCCCTGGCCATCAAGGAGAGGGCGGAATGTGTCGTGGTTGTTGACGAAATTCACCACGCGCGTTCTGCGTTGTTGCTCCGCGGCGGGCAATGAGCCCAGATCGAAGAAGCCGCTGGCGTCGGTCAGGGATTTCAAGGCGCCTCGTAGCGGAAAGTCGAACGTGCCGGCGATGTCCGTAAACCCATCGCTGTTGTTGACGGCGTCGACCCACGCGTCCAGTTCCTGCGCGCCGCCGACATATTCGCCCACGACGAACAGGTCGGCCCCGCGCGACGCGAAGCCGCTGTTGAACGCGACGTTCCAGAGGAAGTCCTTCGCCGCCCAGGTCTCAAAGTGCTTCACGGCGTCAAGCCGCAGTCCGTCCACACCCGTCTGCTTCTTCATCCACACGGTCCAGTTCCGCATGCCCTCCCGCATGTAATCCGGAGCCTGAGCGGGATTGTAGGAGGCGTTGCCGCTCTTTCCGGTGGCGTTCCGATAGTAGCAAATGTCCGGACCGAACCATCCCGCGGTGATCGGATCGGCCTCCGTATTGTGGTCGGGGTTGGGATGGAAGTTCTGCCAATTCTTCGGGAAACGGCCTTTGCGTTTGAGATAGTCGGCCGCGCTTTCGTCCCCGGCGGGAGTGGCGTAGCTGACGTTGCGAAAGTTCTTGTAGCGATTGCTCGGCGCGGCGGGATCCTCCCCACCCGCCCCCGTTTGAGAGCCCGCGCCGTCCATGTGGTTCCAAACAACGTCCTGGATGACCTCGATTCCGTTGGCGTGCAGAATCGCGATCGCCCTGAGCAGCGCGTCCTTGGTTCCGAGCCGCGTGGCCACCGCGCCGCCCTGCCATTTGTCGCCGAGGTCGTACTGATCGAAGGGCGAGTAACCGACCGATCCCGTCGCGTTCTTGTTCTTGATCGACGGCGGGATCCACACCGCGTCGATGCCCGCCCCGCGGAGTCGGGGCGCCAGGTCCGCGAGATAGGTGGCGTAATCCGCGGGATAGTTGTTGTTCCAGTAATTCCACCAGAAGGCCTGGAGAACGACGCGGCCATTCGCCGGGTCGGCGGAGACGATGGGCGACGCGAGCAGCATTACGACGCAGAGGAGGCTCCGGATGAGGAGGCGCGCGGCGCTTCGCCGCGATGTCGAGAGCCGGGAAGTTCGTTCGGAGGCGGATGTGTCCATCGTGTTCTTCGGCTTCATAAGCGGTCCTTCGTCAAACCATTCCCCGTCCGTTCCGCGAGCGCGCGGCGCTCTGAGCCCGGGCTACTCGATCAACAGCCTTGAGATCCATGACGATCCTCTGGTGGAGAGATCGGATCATGCCTCGGAGGATGAAGAATCCGGGTTAGGGTTTTTGTTCCGGGCTTTTTGAGGGCGGGGAGGCGCCAGGCGTCGAAGCGGTTGGCGCGTTCGTTGGCCTGGTTCTCAAGCCTCCCTCGAACGCGCCGCCACCGGATCCCATCGGGCGCGGGGGTTGACTGACGTAGGCCGCGATGTCCTTCGCCGCCTTGGTTTCCACCCCCGGCTTTTGCAGGAAGCCCAGGTCGCGGAACCAGTCGATGTATCGGTCCTGCCACGTGCCGAAGGGCATCCCGTTGCGGTAGGTGAGCCCGCCGCTCATTCGGCTGCCATCGTTGAGAGCGTCGCCTGGATGCCGCCCATTCCCATAGATATGCATCTCCACGTTGGGGACGCCTTCCTTCAACATCGCCGCAAACAACTCGTTCGCCCAGAGGGCGTGAATCCGATCGCCCGATCCCGCGCAGGTGATGAAAACAGGGGGAACATTGCGTGGGATTGGGGGGCTCGCTCCCCGCGCGAAGGGGGTCGGGCCCGGATAAACGACGCCGACGAAGTCGGGACGGGAGGAGACTCCGGCCAGCGCGTCGCCGGGAGCGCTGTTGGTTTTGTCAAAGTCGGCGAAGAAAATCGCGGCGGGAGCGGCGAGTTCCGCCCCCGCCGAGAAGCCCATGATGCCGATCTTGTTGGGGTCGATGTTCCACTCCTTCGCGTGCGCTCGAACGAGGCGGATGGCCTGGAGCGCGTCGCGGACCGCGTCGGCCTGGACGTTGTATCCGTCCTTGCGGAGCCGATTGCGGAGTATGACGGTGTTGACGCCGTAGTTGAAGAAGTAGGGGACGAAGTCCGCGCTCTCGCCGCCGACGTTCAGTGTGTTGTGCCCCCCTCCCGCCGCGAGGATCACCGCGGCGCCGGTGTTGAGCCCTCCCTCCACGGGATGAACCTCGATCGACGGGTTGTGAATGTTGACGATGCTGCTTATCCGCCCGGGCACCGCCTTGCTCATGTTGTACTGTTCCGCCTCCCGCGCCCGCTCCTGCTTGATGGCGGGGGAGTCGGCGGGATACAGCGGGATGACAATTCCTCCGGGCAGAATCGGCTGCGGAGAATACGGGGCGTCGTTGGTTGGGCCGGGCTGTGGAATTCCGAGAGGACGAAAGAGGAAGGACCCCGTCGCGTTGGTGCCTGGCAGCGGCGTGGGAGTCTGTGCCACGCACGCGATCAGCCCGGCCCAGGCGGTCAGGGCGCACAGGAGCGCCCGAATGCGACCGGCGCGCTGGGCGCCGTTACGGATCCTAGGCGGGGCGATAACCCTGCGAGGAGCCGAGCGGTGGATGGATTGAGGACTCATGCGGGCCGAATGCTGTTCCAATCACCGCGTAATTCAAGGCGCGAAATGGGTCGTGGGTCCGACGCGTTCCCGTTTTCTGTGCTTTCTCAATCCCGCAACGTTTGGTATCGACTCCTTATGAGCGCAGAGAACGCCAACACGGGTTTCAGGATTTGGGCCGCCGACAATGTCGTGTATGGGCCCGTCGAGCTTCCGGTTTTAATCGCCTGGGTGAAGGAAGAGCGTGTTCTCGCAAACACATGGATCTTCTCGGAGGCCCAACAGCGCTGGACCCCGGCGGCGCAGGCCACGGAGCTGCAGCTTTTCTTCGGCGGCGACGGGCCAGCGCCTAGCGCGAGCACCGGCGGAGGGGGCGTTGCGATCAAGCCTGGTTCGCTGCGTCGCATCAAGCTGCTTGCGGATCTCACGGACGCGCAGTTGGAGACCTTCGCGAAGACCCTGGAGCAGGTGGATATTCGGCAGTGGACAGAGCTTGTGAAGCAAGGGCAGACGGGGGACGCCATGTTTTTCATCCTGAGCGGGGAGCTGCGCGTCCGGCTCATGATCGCGGGCAAGGAGTCGGTCCTCACGACGCTCGGCACCGGCGAGTTCTTCGGCGAGATGGCCTTGTTCGACGACGGTCCGCGCTCGGCGGATGTCATCGCCAACCAGGACAGCACGCTCCTCAAGCTGACCGCCGCCGCGCTGCGGCAGCTGCGCGTCGCTTCGCCGCAGGTGGCCGCGGATTTTCTTCTCGCCGTGGGCCGCAGCCTGTCGGCGCGAATCCGCGCCGACAACAAACGATTCCGCGACTCCGTGAACTTCGCCCGCAGCGCGGGCAAATAGGAATCAAGCATCCGATCCTGGCCAGGCGGAGACCCATGCTCGGAGGTTTGGTTTACGGCGGGCGAAAGCGGGACGCGATCGATGAGGACGAGGGATTGGGGATGTGAGTCGGCGCCGGGGCGCTGAATGTTGAAAGGAGGCTGGTGGAGCCGACAGGGATCGAACCTGCGACCTTCTCATTGCGAACGAGACGCTCTACCAACTGAGCTACGACCCCGCGCCATGCCTTCGAACGCGGCGAAACTAGGCAGAGGAGTATGGAACCGCAAGACAGAATTGTGAAGCGCGACATCCGCGCGATCGATCAGAACTTCGCCTTGCGGCACGCGCCCCAAATCAACCGCGCAGCCAGCGCGACGAGGAGCACGAGCCACCACCCATCAGGCGCGCGGTGACTTGCGGATTCAGGGTTCAGTGTTGACTCGCGGATGATCCGAAGAAGCCGTCGGCAAGAAGTGGAAGTTCGATTCCTACTTCCCGGTGGCATTCAACCGGAAGCTGGGGCAGTGTGCCCGTGATGCGAACTTTCCCGCCGCTGTTGCGAAACTTTTCCGTTGGGTGGCGACGCGCCATCGGCCGGAAGACGGGAAACCGCCTCCGGACGCCGATTGTTGAGGGGCTCGAGCAGGGAAGGTGAACCGATGAGCCAATGGGATGAATGGATCGCCTGGGCGGAAGCGGTCGTTGCGGAAACCCTCGCCCAACTGCCGGCCCCGCTCCGCGAGGAGGCGAAGGGTGTGGCGGTATCGTATGAACGCGCTCCCGACGCCGCCTGGGTGGAGGAGGGGATCGAGGCGGACAGCCTTGGGCTTTTCTCCGGCGCGACGCGTGAGGAGCAACAGTCAGGCGAAGTCCCGCATCCGCCGCAGATCGCGCTCTTCCTCGAGAATCTTTGGAGCGTCTCCGACGGAGATCCGGATCTTTTCTGCGAGGAGATCCACATCACATACCTCCACGAGCTCGGCCACTACCTCGGCCTGGACGAGCAGGATCTCATCGATCGAGGATTGGAATGAGGCTCTGACGGCATGACGCCGCGGTTCCCCTCCGGCCGCGGGGGTTCGCCACGTTGCGATCGCTGGCCTTCGTGATCTTTCCGGGCACGGCTTTATTGAGACGATCCCACCGACCCCGGAGCGGGTCGCCGGGGCGCGAGGTTGCCGCTTTTGCACGCTGATTCCGGGTTCTTCCCTCAGGGAAGCCGGGGCGGCGCCGATTGACAGGAAGCGGTCCGATGGGGGGCGGCAAAAGTGGCTACACATTTTTGTAGATTATTTGAGTTCGTTTGGTACATTCCCGCACCCTCCGCGGGGCTTTGTTACTGGACGTGGGCCCCAAAATACCTGGCGGAGGGCTGGCAAATTCTAAAAAAGATTTAGCTGTGACGATCAAAAAGAAGTCTGAGAAGAAGGGCGACACAGCCCATACGCATAAGAGTAAGGCGGGAAGCGCGACTTCGGCTGCGATTCTCGGCGGCGCAGGCAAGTCCGGGAAAAAGAACGCGCCCGCGCAGCCCAAGCGAGCCAAGCCCGAGTGGGTGAAGTATCAGGAGAACCTGATGGATCTCCGCGACCGGCTGCTCCATCAGATGACCGGCCTGGCGAAGGAATCCGCCGCGGAGATGGACAACTACAGCCTCCACATGGCGGATTCCGGCACCGACAATTTTGATCGCGATTTCGCGCTGAGCCTGCTGTCGTCGGACCAGGACGCCATCTACGAGATCGAAGAGGCGCTGAAGCGCATCGAGCGCGGCACCTACGGCGTCTGCGAACTGACCGGCAAGTCGATCCCGAAGGCGCGCCTCGAGGCCATCCCCTGGACGCGCTTCACCGTCGAAGCGCAGGGCCAGCTTGAGAAGGAGGGCGCGTTGCGCTCCCGGAAGCTCGGCAGCCTCCGCACCGTCGACGAAACCTCCGCCGCCATCGAGATTGATGATGACGAAGAGCCCGAAGAAAAACCCGCGAAAGAGAAGGAATAAGGATTTATGGCCCGCGAAATAGTCACCATCGAATGCACCGAAGCGCGCAAGGAAGGGAAGTCCCCCTCGCGCTACACGACGACTCGGAACAAAAAACTTCAAACCGAGAAGATCCAGCTCAAGAAGTATAATCCAGCTTTGCGGCGGCATACTGTCCACCGCGAGATCAAGTAAGCGCCTATGCCTCGCAAAACCAACACCGAGAAGAAAGACCGAGCCGGTCGCGGACGCAGCACCATGGAGAAGCGGACGCCGCGTCCCAAGCCCAAGATCGACTTCACCGTCGATGCCCTGGACTTTAAGAACACGACGCTCCTCCGGCAGTTCGTCACCGATCAGGGCCGCATCCTCCCCCGCAAGTACACGGGACTGCCCGCCCACTATCAGCGAGCCCTGAACCGCGCCATCAAGCGCGCGCGCCAGATGCTCCTGATGCGCTAGACCGCCCGCTTTGCCTCGCCCGCAAATCTCTTGCGGGTTTTTTGTGGGCCTCAGATGCAAATGATTTGCAAAACCAGTATGCGCCGCGATATTGAGTTTCAGGGTCGGCCGCCTCGGGTCGGGGTGGGCGGCTTCGTATGAACGAAGGACTGTTGGAAACGAGCGGATGGCGGCCCCGGATGCTGGGGCTGATCGCCTGCGGTCTCTGCGGCCTCAGCCTTCTGGCGGACCGTGCTACGGGGGCCGCGGGGGAGAAGTTGAAGGTGGTGACGAGCTTCATGCCCCTTTACTGCTTCGCGTCCCAGGTGGCGGGGGACGACGCCGAGGTGCAGAACCTCCTTCCGGGAAACGTGGGGCCTCATGAGTATCAGCCGACGCGGAGCGACCACGACAAGCTTCGCGCCGCCGATATTTTCCTGATCAACGGCCTGAAGCTGGAGGACTGGGTGTTGCCCATGACGAAGGGCCGACACGGCCCGAAGCCGCTGAAGGTTGTCGAGGTTTCTCGAGGGTTGGAGTCCGAACTGATTTACGACATCCCCGGGCTCTCGCTCAACGGCCCCGGCAACCGGACGCAACCCGCCGAGCGAGGCCCTGATCCCAATCCTCATATCTGGCTGGATCCGCGGCTGGCAATTCGGATGGTGACGAATGTGCTGGAGGCGTTTCGCGCCGCGGATCCTGTCCACGCCGCGCATTACGAAAGGAACGCGGCGGTCTGCGTGGAACGCCTTCGAGCCCTGGACCGCGATTACAGCGAGCGGCTGGCGGGGGTGGCGGCGACGCCGATTGTGACATCGCATGACGCCTTTGCTTATCTCGCCCGCCGATACAGCCTGAACGTGCTCGGCGTGATCGAAGTGATTCCGGATGTGGGGCCGAGCCTGAAGTATCAGGGTCAGCTCAGGCAGCTGATTCAGAGCAGGGGGGTGAAGGCCATCTTCGGCGAGCCGCGGGCTCCTGGGAAGACGGCGTCCCAGCTGGCGGCCGACACAGGCGTCCGTCTGGCGAGCCTGGATACCCTCGAGACGGCGGACGCCCGAGGGCTTCGGCCTTCGGCGTACGAGGACGCGATGCGGGACAACCTCAAGACGCTTGTGGAGAATCTCAAGTAGCGCATTCGATGGACTGTCCTCTTTGCAAACATCAGCCTGAAGGCCTGCCGCTCGCGGTGGAGGTGAACGATGTCTGGGTGTCGTTCGGCGAAACATCGGTCCTGCGGGGCGTGAGCCTGCGCATTCCCGTCGGGCAGCTTGTGGCGCTCATCGGGCCCAACGGTTCCGGGAAGACCACCCTGTTGCGGTGCCTTCTCGGGCTTCAGTTGCCGGATCGCGGCGCGACGCGCCTCCTCGGCTGCGCTTCCCTGGAGGCCGCTCTTCCCCGCGTTGGGTATGTGCCTCAACGGCTCGCCCTGGATAGCAGCTTCATGCTGACGGTTCGTGAATTCCTCTGCCTGCGCCTGAAGCAGACGCGGCGCTGGTTCTGGATGCGTCGGGCCGCGATCGACCGCGAGCTGCGGTCGCGATTGCCGGAGTTGGGCGTTCACCTGATTCTCGATCGGCCGCTGTCCGGGCTGAGCGGCGGGCAGCTGCAGCGCGTGCTCATCGCTTTCAGCCTTCTCGGGGATCCCGAGCTGCTGCTCCTCGACGAGCCCACCGCCGGAGTCGACAGCCCCGGCGAGCAGAGCTTCTACGAGCTGATCGCGAACATTCATCAAAGGCGAAAGCTGACCGTGGTGCTTGTGTCCCATGATCTGTCGATGGTGGTGAAGCACGCGTCCTGGGTTTACGCGCTCAATGGGGTCGTGTGCTGCGAGGGAACGCCTGAGCATGTGATGAACGCGGAATCCTTGAAGGAGGCGTACGGCATTCATGTGTCGCCGTACCATCACCATCACCACGGCCACTCGCACGACGTCCCCCATTCCGCAGGATCCGCTCATGGACTGGATTAACGACAACCTCTACTTCGCCCGCGCCCTGGCCACCGCGCTGCTGCTCGCGCCGCTCTGCGCGCTTCTGGGCGTCTTTGTGACCGCGCGGCGGATGTCCTTCTTCAGCGACACCATCGCCCACTCGGCTCTTGCCGGCGTGGCCCTGGGGTTCTGGTTCGGCTTCAGCGAGCCCACCGTTCCCATGGTCGTGTTCAGCCTCGGCGTCGCGCTGGCGATCCTGTGGCTGAAGGAGACCACCGCGTTGCTCACCGACACCATCATGGCCCTGCTGCTCTCGGGGTCCGTGGCGCTGGCCTTGCTCATCCGCTCGCAGATGAAAGGATTTCGCGCGCAGTTCGACGCGTACCTGTTCGGCGATATCCAGGCGGTGAGCGACGGCGAGATCGCCCTGGCGGCCGTCCTCTGCGCCCTGATCGGAGGCGCGGTGTTCTGGAAGCTCAACTCGCTCACCCTGCTGGCCGCGCACGAAGACCTGGCGCATGTCGCCGGCGTGCGGGTGTATTGGCTCAACTATCTTTTCGTCGCGGTGTTGACGGTGACTGTTTCGCTCAGCATCCGGCTGCTGGGGGTGATGTTGGTGACAGCCTTGATCATCATTCCCACCGCGTCCGCCCGCAACATCGCCCGCAGCCTCCGTCAACAGATCCTGCTGGCGATCGGACTGGGCGTGGTCAGCGCGATCGGAGGCGTTGTGCTCACGGATCGCTACGATCTTCCGGCCGGGCCCACGATCGTGCTGACGGCGATCGGGACGTTTTTGATCACATGGATCTGCGCGCAGATGGGCTGGACGAACGGCCGGTCCCCGGCCAGCCGGAGGAGTCGCGCATGAAGCCCCGCGCCTCGGGATGCTGCCACGCGCATGACGCGGAGTTGCCCGATCTGACCGAGAAGCTGCGGCGCAATTCACGCAAGATCACGGGGCCGCGACAGGCCATCCTCGCCGCGATGCGCAATCATCCGCGGCCTCTTCTCATCAAGGAGATTCACGGGCTCCTGGGCAAGCGGGACTGCGACCTGGTCACCGTCTATCGCTCGATCGATCTGCTGCGGAGGATGGGGATGGTGCGGCGGATCGAGTTTGGGAAAGGGGGATCGCGCTACGAGCTCATCCCGGAGGGAGATTCGGAGCACCATCATCACCTGGTCTGCGAGGCCTGCGGGCGCGTGCTTCAGATCGACGAGTGCCTTCTGCTCGACGCGGAGCGGATCATCGAGAAGGCCAGCGGGTTTCGCGCCGTGACACATCGGTTGGAGTTTTTCGGGCTGTGCCCCGATTGCCAGGGCTGACGAAGTTCGGGGCGCTGGCTGGGGCAAGCCAGGAAAAGAATGAACCCTTTCACCCTGGGCCGCGATTAAGGGATGCATGAGCGGCGACGCGAACATCGCGGCCCTGCCACACTCCCTAACTATGAAAGCTCTCTCCTTGAACTCAGCGCTGGTTCTTCTTCTCTGGATGGTCCTGTCGCCCGCCGGGGGCCGCGCCGCGGACCGATTCCGCACCGACATCAATCCGGCCCTGCTGTACTGGCAGGCCTGGGCCGAGATCCCCACGCTCTCCGAGCCGGATCAAGGTTACCTGTTCACCAACGAATGGCGCGGTCACAAGCTGGAGCAGAAGTTCGGCGATCTGGTCGGCCGCTATGATGTTTCCTTCAAGCTGCTGTATCGCGCCTCGAAGGCCAAGGTCCCGTGCGAATGGGGGTACGATCTGACCGACGGACCCGAGGCCCTTTTGCCTGGACTCGCCAAAGCCAAGACCCTGGCGCAGGCGGCGCGGTTGCGGGCGCTCTGGCGTCTCCAAAATGGAACCCAGGACACGGCGGTGGAAGACCTCGTGTCCGCCTTCGCCCAGGGCCGTCTACTGTCGGAGGATCGCATTCTGATCTCCGCGTTGGTCCAGTACGCGATCGAGAACATTTGCGTGAACACAGTCGCCGAGAACTATCACCGCTTCAGCTCGGAGGCTCTTGAGCGCTTGAGGTCCGGGCTTCTCGCCAGCGCTCCACGCGGTTCCACCGCGGCGTGCATTCCGACCGAGAAGGTCGCCTTTCATGGATGGCTGCTGCGGCGAGTCGAGGACTTCAGGAGGGAGTCGTCCGACGAGAGCCAGGTATTGGGACAAATCCGCGATCTCTTGACGCGGGTGATGGACTCCCCGGGCGCGACAGATCCCGAAAAGGCGAAGCGTATCCTGAAGGCCGCCGGCGAGACGGTGTCCGGGTTCGTTCGCTACGTGAGCGAACTCGGGCCTCTCTACGATGAACTGGAGTCCATCATGGCGTCGCCTGTCGGGGAGTTTGAGTCGCGGATGAAGCCCTTTGAGAAGAAGGTCTCCGGTCACCCCAACCTCCTTGTGAAGGAGTTTTTCTCCCCTTTGGCCAACTGCAGACGAAAGGAGCTCTCCGCCGAGATCAAGGTGGCGATGCTTGAGGCGGCGATCGCCCAGAGGCGAGGCGGCGAGGCGGCGAGGCAGGGGATCTTGGATCCCTTCTCGAAAAAACCGTTCGCGTATCGTCGATTCATGTTTGAAGGCGTGGACCGGGGGTTCGAGCTCAAATCGGACTACTCCTACGCGGGGTTCAACGGCTTGATGGTTTTTGTTGAGAAGGACGGCCCGGCCTTCCATACAACGGGCGATCAGGTGGGGAAACGAGTCGAGTAGACTTGGCGCGCGAGCATGGTAGTTTCAACCCTGCTGTGGAACTGGCCTTGAACCCCAACCTCATCGCGGAGGCGTCCGTGCCGGAGACGGACCTGATCCGCCGCGCCCAGCAGGGGGATCCGGAGGCGTTCGATGAGTTGTGTCGACAGCATGGGGATAGGCTGCTCCGCCAGGCGATCGCTCTCTGCGGCGACGTCTCGGCCGCGGAGGACCTCGTCCAGGAAACACTGGTCTCCGCCTGGAAATCGATCCGGCGTTACAACGGTCGATGCAAGATTTTCACCTGGCTCTGCAGCATCCTCGCGCATCGCCACGGCGACGCGCTGCGCCGGAGATTCCCGACGCCCTGGTCGATGTTGTTGGGTTTTCGCCGCCAAGCCGCCGCTGATTATCTCGAACGCCTCGCGGATCCAGGCCCCGTCCCGGCGGCGGCGTTGGAGCAATCCGAGGACTCCCAGCGCGTTTTGCGCGGATTGGCCCGGCTGCCCCACAAGCAGCGCGTCGTGGTCTACCTGAGGTTTTATGCCGACGAGTCTCTCGAGGGAATCGCCCAAGCCCTCGGTTGCTCCGTGGGCACGGTGAAGTCGCGCCTGTTTAACGGGCTGGAGCGCTTGAGAAGCGTGTCCCCGCTCAAAGAAACCGATCAGATATGAACACGTGTCGAGATTATCGCCAGTCGATCGCTCTTCTTGCCTCGGGCGATCTCGATCCGATCGCGAGTCGCGAGGTGGAAGGGCATCTCAGCCGCTGTCCGTCGTGTCGGGGCTACTTCGAGGAGTTGCGCGGCTTGTGCGCCGCCCATGAAACGGCGGCTCGTCACTTGCCCGCGGCCGCCGCCCCGCCCGCCCTGTATCGGTCCGTGTCTCGGCGAATTCGGAGGGCTGGAGAGTCGACGGACACGGGCTGGATTCGAGTTCTGCGCGCTCGGGCGCTGGGAGTCGCCGGCGCCGCCGCGCTGACGGCGGTGTGCGCGTTGGTCTTCTTGCGAGCTCCTGAGCGGCCTCTGTCGATGTCCGGAGTTCCTTGGCGCGAGGACTCATCCACGGGTTTGGCGGGATTCTCGTCGGCGCGTCGGCTCGCGCGTCTTGCCTCGACCTCTTCGACGGAGGAGTTGGATGCCCTCCTGGCTGTGGAGGGCGCGCGATCCTTTGCTCCGACTCCCGCCTACCTTCTGGGCCAGTCTCGCCGGATGTCCGAGGTGTCCGACGCGAGGAGCGGGGAGTGATGGAGGCGTCGCCCTCGCGCATATTCCTGGCGTCGCGCGGCGAGGGGGGCGAGACTCGCGGGCCAGAAATGCTGATCCGCCTAGCCTTCAAAGCAGCCGTCGCGCTGATCATGATTCTCGCCGCGCGGGCGGCCGAGCCTTTGCCCGAGACAGCCGTCGACGACCCCGCCCGGTTCAGGAAGGTCGTCCTGTCGACCCATCTCCTCGAGCCCATCCAGCTTTCCCCGGCCGCCGACGGCCGGATTTTTTTCGGCGAGCGGCATGGCGCGGTTAAGGTCTGGCGCCCTGAGACTCAGGACACCATCACGCTGGGGCAGTTGGAGGTTTTCAGCGGTCCTGAGGACGGGTTGCTCGGGCTGGCCCTGGATCCCGGGTTTCTCACGAATCACTGGCTGTATCTCTTCCACTCGCAGCCGGGAGCCCTCGAGAATCGCGTGTCCCGATTCACCATCGAGGGGGACCGCCTGGACGCGGCCTCGGGGAAGACATTGCTCCGGATTCCCACGCTCGCAAAAAAGCCAAATCATTCGGGCGGCGGACTGGGCTTCGACGCCGCCGGGAATCTGTACACGTCCACAGGCGACTACACCTTTATCAACGATTCGAACGGCTTCAGTCCCTTGGATGAACGCCCGGGACGCGAGGTCTTCGACTCGCAGCGCACCGCGGCGAACACAATGGACCTGCGCGGGAAAATCCTGCGCATTCATCCGCTTGCCGACGGAACCTACAGCATCCCTTCCGGCAACTTGTTTCCGCCGGGAACGCCCGACACTCTGCCCGAGATCTACATCATGGGCTGTCGAAACCCCTTTCGATTCACCCTCGATGCAGAGACCGGATGGCTGATCTGGGGCGACGTGGGGCCAGACGCGCTGGGACCGGATCCGCGCCGAGGCCCGGCCGGTTTCGACGAGTTCAACCTTGCGAAGTCCGCGGGCAACTTTGGCTGGCCTTACTTCGTCGCGGACAACAAGCCCTACGTGAAATACGATTTCGGAAGCAAGGAATCCGGCGCGTCCTTCAATCCGGCGCATCCGGTGAACACCTCGCCGAACAACACCGGGCTCAAGGCGCTTCCTCCGGCGCATCCGGCCCTGATCTGGTATCCGCCCGGTCCGTCAACCCGCTTTCCTGAACTCGGCTCCGGGCCGCGGTCGGCCATGGCCGGGCCGATCTATCATTTCAACGAAGGATTGAAATCGGATCGCAAGCTCCCGAAGCGGTTTGACCGTTCCCTTTTCATCTTTGAGTGGGAACGGGGATGGATCCAGGAGGTGAGATTGGATTCGTTCGGGCAGCTCGAGTCGATCCACCGCTTTCTCCCACACATGACCTTCAAGCGTCCGATCTCCATGGCCTTTGGCCCGGACGGCGCGATGTATCTCATCGAGTGGGGCTCCGCGTGGTACGACAATAAGGACGCTCAGCTCGTGAGAATTGAGAGCGTCCCCCTTGTCCCACTCTGAGACGACGTGTCGTCATCTATCTGTAAGGACTCGCCCTCAATACCGTAAATACCCATGCGGGGCATCGTCATGGCTCTTCGGGGCGCGGATCGGTTTGCTCACGGGGACGACGCTTTAGAGGCGGCGGGCGCCTGCCGATGGAACCACAGCGAGTCGCTGCCATGAACAGGCCCGTCGGTAGTGCGGGTGTCTCCCTGCTGGCGCGGCCCAATCGGAGTGGCTATGCAGAGCGGTATCTTTGTCAGACCGAATCTCAAGGGGTTCCTTTTGGGAGGCGTGATCATCATGATCTTTCACCTCGTTCTTCAACAGATCGAGGGGCTGACCGCGGATCTCGGAAAACCGCATGTCCCGTCCCAGGTTGGCCGGTGGACCGACGTCCACTATCGCGCGGTGCTCGACTACGTGACCCGGTATCCAACCTCCGACGGCTACCTCCGGCTTGGATCCTATATGGAGCACAGGCGCGATCATCGCAGCGCCTTGCTCTACCTGAAGAAGGCCGAGCTTCTCTCCAGCATCGAGGCGGACTCCGAGTAACCGCGAAAGCGGGTGGCCGCATTCGCCCGCCGTATGGATGGACGCTTCTATCCGCCCGCAGGCCGCTTCAGCTTGGCTGAGATCTTTCCCACCCAAACGCCCAGCAGGAAGGGAATGCCCAGGATCACTGCGACGAGCAGCACGACGTAGAACAGCACGTCGCGAGTCAGCGCGCGAAACTGTTGCATCGAACGATCCACCACTTCGGTCGTCAGCTTCTGAACATCCTGCATGATCGCCCCGCGCTGCTGATCGACGGTCTGGGTGAGCGCGATCCGCTGTTGATCCACGGACTTCAGGACTGCCTCGCGCTCCGAGGCCAGCGTCTTCGTCAACGCCTCGCGCTCCTGCTGGAGGGCCCCGAGCGTTGTTCCCCATTGCTTGTCGAAGCGCTCGAGGATGGGGAGGAATCCAACGCGCAGCTCGTGGACGCCATTGGAAACGATGGCCGGGCTGGACGCGGCCGCTCCGCCGATGAGTTTGAGCGCCGCGTCAAGACGGTCCATCGTCGCCCCCGTCCGCGCCATGGCGGCCTCCAAATCCCGCGACTCGAGCCCCACGCGCCATCGCACTT
Source organism: Verrucomicrobiota bacterium (assembly GCA_016199985.1). Lineage (GTDB taxonomy): Bacteria > Verrucomicrobiota > Verrucomicrobiia > Limisphaerales > UBA11320 > UBA11320. Next base: position 19,430 of record JACQFQ010000002.1, read on the forward strand.
CATCGGGCACCTGCTGGGCCACGATCTGCAGCCGGTCGGCAAGGTCGGTCAAAGCCTCCGATGTCGTTCCCGCGGGCGGCGACTCGACCTGGCCGCGGGCGTCCTGCCATCGCGCGACCACCGCTTCACGATCAAACGAGAATCCCTTGAGCGGAAACTCCCTGGAGTGCGCCTCCACAAACTCGCGCATCCGCTTCGCGTCGGAGGCGGAGAGCAAGGTTTGGGCGACGGCGCCGATCCGAACCTCAAGGCTCTGGCAGTTCGTGACCGCCAGTCCCTGCCATGGCCCGAACGCGTCGCGCCCCGCGCCCTCGGCGAAGAACTCGCTCAGCTGGCGGGAGAACGCCCAGGCGTCCACAAGGCCGAGCGTCGGCGTTGTGCGCAAGGTCGCTTTGCGAAGAGAGCCGATCGCCCCGATTTTCCAACGCGTCGCGTTGGCCTGGGCGGCGGGATCCTTCGACTCGCGCTCGATCCGATCCGCCGCCTGCTCGATCGTCGCGGCGGCGATGGCCGCGAACTCGCGCGTTTGAACGCGGAGTCCCAGATCGCGCTTCGTGAGCGGCTCGCCCGGCATCTTCAGCTCGACGAGCTTGCATCCCGTGGCCGCCCAGGCCAGGAGGCCTCCGAGAATCGCGACGCGAAGGCCCGATCGGACCGCCCGGCGATGTTCTGTGTTGCTGGAGGAGCGGGGCGGCTCGCGCCGGGCGAGCGTCGGTGTCGTGCGAGTGAAGCGCTGCATGCGGGGCGACCCTAGACTGAACCGGGGGCCAGCGCAAATCTCCCGCGATGGCGCGATCACGACTCCGAGCTCCGGACTGAGCCGCACAGCGCCACGCGAAGTCCCAGCTCCGCGAAGGCGGACGCCTTGATCCGGGCGGAGCGATGGCCGGCCGCCTCGTCGGGGGCGTAGACCACCTGGATGTGATTCGACTTGTGGCGCGCCATCATCTGGTCGCGCGACACTCCTTCGAGCACGGCGTGCATGATCGGCCACTGCGGCGTGGTCTCCCGCCAGCGACGCTCCGTCTCCGCCCGGGGCAAATCCACGACGCGCGCCGTTCCGATGTCCGCGCAGAGCCGCCCGTCCTCGACAAAGCACCGGCTCCACACGATGTGACCGGGCTTGGAGACGCCTTTCAGAGTGCCGCCGCCGAGCCGGAAATACATCGGCGGCTGCCTTTCGCTGACGGCGCCCCGCCATCCTCCGTTGAAGTGCGCCGGCGGCGCGGCGCCCGAAATCAGGAACACCCAGACGTAGTCATCCACGCCCGCTCCCTTGAAATGCCGCCCCCAGCGGAGGTCGTGCAGGGTGTTCTCCGGCGGGTAGCCCAGCTCGCGCCACAGCTGATACGTGATCAGCCCGTCGAGGCCCGCGCATTCGTCCACTTCGTTGAAGTGCGGCAGCGCCTCGCGGGGAAAGAGAACGCGCCCCGTCTTGAGAGACTTCACCGGCGGGCGATCGATGTTGTTCAGCGTGCCTTCGACAAGGTCGCTCGCCGGCGTGAGATCCTTCAACCCCTGCTGATATTGGATTCCTATGGCCGAGCAGCCGAACTCGTCGGCGAGGCGGACGGCGGCGATGTACATTTTGCACTGCTCCAACACCTGCCTCTCGGTGAGGTCGGTCGCTTCGTCGCTTCCGAACCGAAACACGAGCCCCTTCTTTCGATACCACGCGAGCGCTTCCTTCGCCTCGGAATCGCTCACGTCGCGCATGCCGGCGAACAGCGTCGACTGGCTCAGTCGTTCCTTGAAAACCCCCGTGGGATTGAGGATTTCGTCCGGAACAATCGCGTTGTGCATCCCCATGCAGCCTTCGTCGAACACTCCGAGGATCGCCTTCCTCCGTCGGAAGCGCCGGGCGAAGTCCTGTCCGAGCTTGCGATCCGCATCCGGGATCTTCACAAGCTGGAAGTCGCGAACATGGCTCTGATCATGGGTGACGCGTCCTGTCTGGAGCCATTCCTTCAGGCCGTCCCGAAAGAAGGCGTCGGTGAAATCCTCAGACCACAGCGAGCTGTACGGCACGCCCATCTTGGTCAGCGAGCCGTTCAGGTTCAGCATGCCCACGAGCCCGGGCCATGTGCCGCTCCAGTTGGCGACGGTGAGAATCGGGCCGCGATGAGTGTGCAGGCCTGGAAGGATGTGCTGGCTGTACTGCCAGACGGACTCCGCCACAACGAGAGGAAACTCGGGATCAATCGTGCGGAAAACCTCCAAGCCGCGCTTTTGGGAATCGATGAACCCATGTTTCAGCCGCGCGTCGTAGGGATGCGCGCGAACCAGCTTCCAGCCTTCCTTGCGAAACGCCTGCGCCAAGGCGGACTCCATGTTCGACTGGGCCGCCCAGCACTTCTGGTTTGCGGGGAGCCGTAGATCGCCGTTCGCGACCAGATACGCCCGCTTCGAGTGTAAGTTGCGTGTCTTCATGAAAGAATGGTCCGGAAAGACCAGCGGAAATCGACGAGGGAGGCAACCTTGATCCTCAGTCGCCCTTGAGCTTTTTGAGCACCTCGCTCAGTCCTCCCGCCTCGGGCTCGATCTCGATCCGTCCCGCGCCCGGTGTTGTTGAACGCGGCGCCGGGGCGACCCCGATGGCCGCCGCTCCAGTCGACGTCTGGGGGATCGGGGCCGACGTCGGCGCGGCGGGCTTGTGCAAGGGCAGGGAAGGGAGCGCGGGAGGCATGGGAGGAGCGTCCGCATCTTCGTCGCGCGCCGAGCTCAGCGAGGACCAGGTCTTGCGGTTGTCCAGCCACTGATTGTAGCGAGCGAAGGTCCACATCCCGTGCTCGGCGCCGGTTTCCTGCGACGCCGCTATCTTGTGGTGGTCTCCCGCGCGGACATGCGCCCGAATCGCATGCGTCGGAACCAGCAATTCGCACTCTGGGACGCGCGCCTTGATCTCCGGACGATATCGCAGTCGCTGAGCCAGGACGCCCACCAGACAATCGGCGAGCTGCGCGCGGACGGATGACTGCGCCTCTGGGGCAAACGCCCCAATCATGCGTTGCAGCGCCTCCACCGCGGTTCCGGAATGCATCGTGGTGATCACGAGATGGCCGGTTTCCGCGGCGCTCAGGGTGAGTCGCATCGTTTCGGGATCGCGCATCTCTCCGACAACCAGGACATCGGGATCTTCTCGGAGCGCGTCCAGCAGTCCCTGGTCAAACGACGGCGTGTCGCGCCCCACCTCGCGCTGGCGGACGTACGAGCGTTTCGGCCGATGAAAGAATTCGATGGGGCTTTCCAGCGTCACGATGTGGCGGCTGTCGGTCTGGTTGATCTCCTCCACGAGCGCGGCCACGGTGGACGACTTTCCTGAGCCCGTCGCGCCCGTGATGATCAGGAGTCCGTGCGCGGGATGGATCAGGCGCCGGAAGTCCGGATGCAGGTTCAGCGAGTCCAGGGTCACCGTGCCGGCGGGCAACAATCGAACGGCCATCCCGACTCCGCGCGAGGTTTGGAGCACGCTGATCCTGCAGCGGACTCCCTGGATCGTCCGGGAGACGTCCGCCGAGCGACGCGCGAGGAACTGCTGCCATTGGTCGGCGCTCAATAATCCCTGGGCCAGCTCCTGGGTCTCCATGGGAGACAAGGGTTGATCGAGAGTTTTGAGCGCTCCTCGAATCCGCATGGCGGGAGGCAGCCCCGCCTCAATGTGAAGATCACTCGCGCCCTGTTCTCGGGCCGCGCCAATCAAGGAGCTCAACATGCCGGCATCAAACCTCCAAGCGCCGCCCCAACCAAGCCAGAATTGGTTCATTCCCCGCTTTCAAGCCGGAGGCTAGAAAGCCCCGTGCCATCGGGGCAAAGCCAAGAGGGCGCGGAATAATTTGCTTCTCCCGCATTTTGATGTCCGGCAAGCTGCAGGGCATGGGCATGAGACGCCGCGCGCGCGAGCGCGCACTCCAGTTTTTGTATCAGAATGACCTCAATCCAGCCCTCAATCTGGAGGAGGCTTTGGGGCACTTTTTCGAAAGCCAGCGCCGGGCTGTGACGCGCGACGAGAATAGCTCCGACGCAGCCCCCGTCGTCGCCGCCGCCGCCGCAAGCGGGACCGCGGCGACGACTGCGATCGCGGACGCGCCTGCGCCCCTTCCACCCTTGTCCGCCGAGGCTCAAGCGGACCTTGCCGCCGCGGCGCTGAGCGAGGAGATCACCGCGCAGCGCTTTGCGGATCCCCTGATTCGGGGCGTGATCCGGCATCTGGAGAGCCTCGACGCCGAGATTCAAAAGTACGCGCACAACTGGGACGTCCGTCGCATGGCCGCGGTCGATAGGAACGTGCTCAGGCTGGCGGTCTACGAGATGCGTCATCGCGACGACATCCCGCCCGTCGTCAGCATCAACGAGGCGGTCGAGATCGCCAAGCGGTTCTCCACGCAGGAATCCGGCAAGTTTGTGAACGGAATCCTGGATCGGATTCGCGGCGACCTCATGCGCAACTCCCGCGTCGGAACGTCCACTCCGTGATCCTTGCCGCGCCTCCATTGCGACGACGTGTACGCCGACCTCCATTTGCACACCCGATTCTCCGATGGCACCTATTCGCCTGAGGAGCTGGCGCAGAAGGCGGCGGACCATCAGCTCAAGGCGATCGCCTTGACCGATCACGACACGGTCGAGGGATGCGCGCCGACGGCCCGGGCGTGCGAGGCGCTCCAGGTCGAGTTCATTCCCGGATGCGAGTTCACGGCGGCCGCTCCGAGCGGAATGGAGCTCCATGTGCTCGGCTACTTCCTCGACACCCGGAACGAATTGCTCCTGCGCGAGCTCGCGCACTATCAGGACGTGCGGCAGGACCGCGTCCGACGGATGGTCGCGAAGCTGAACGACCTCGGCGTCGCGCTGCCGGAATCAGCCGTGTTCGAGCTCGCGGGCTGCCGTGCTCCAGGGCGTCCGCACGTCGCGCGGGCCCTGGTCCAGGCAGGGTTGTGCGCGACCTCCGATCAGGCCTTCGATCTTTACCTCAAAATGAACCGGCCGGCCTGGGTTCCGAAGGAGAAGATGGCCTTGAAACACGCGATCGGCGTGATCCACGGGGCGGGGGGCGTCGCGGTCATGGCTCACCCCATTCTCAATCGCTGCGACGATCTGATACCCAGCTTTGTGGAGATGGGCCTCGACGGACTCGAGTGCTACCACAGCAGGCAGAGCGGAGTGGACAGCGACCGATACCGTCGGATGGCCGACCAACTGGGCATATTGGTCTCGGGCGGCTCCGATTGCCACGGGATGAACAAAGGGCGACCCCTGATCGGCGGGGTGAAGCTGCCCTACTCTTTTGTCGAGCGACTGCGCGAGCGGCATCAGCTCATTCGCGATACGCTGCCCGCGCAGGGCGGGGATCCGGTGAACAGTTAATCCATCCAACACGCACTCATGTTCAGCTTGTTTCAGAAGTTCAAGGAAGGCCTGGCCAAGACCAAGTCGACGCTCGTCCACGAGATCAAGCGCATCGTCACGCTGTCGCCGAAGCTTTCCGGCGCGAGCCTCGAGGAGATCGAGATGGCTCTGCTGGCCGCGGATCTGGGAACAGGCATGACCGACCAGATCTGCCGCGAAGCCCGAAAGGCTTACGAGACCCAGGGCCGCGCCGGCCTGGATTTCCTCGAGATCGCCCGCCGCGAGGTCGAAAAAAGCCTGGCCAACGCCGAATCTCCCCTCATCAAGCTGCCCGGCGCCGTCACGGTGGTGTCGATGGTGGGGGTGAACGGCACGGGCAAAACCACGACGGCGGCCAAGCTCGCCCATCGCGTCCAGTCCGAGGGTCTGTCCGCGATTCTCGCGGCCTGCGATACATTCCGCGCCGCGGCCATTGACCAGCTCAAGCTCTGGGGGCAGCGCGTGAACGTTCCGGTGGTCGCGTCCGAGTATGGCGCGGACCCGGCGTCCGTCGCCCACGACGCCGTCGTCGCGGCACAGGGCCGCAAGGCGGACTACCTCTTCGTCGACACTGCGGGACGCCTCCACACGAAGCACAATCTGATGCTCGAGCTGATGAAGGTGCATCGTGTCATGGACAAGAAGCTCCCGGGAGCGCCTCACGAGACCTTGCTTGTCCTGGATGGCTCCACCGGCATGAACGCGTTGAACCAGGCGAAGGAGTTCAACAAGGCCGTGAAGCTCACAGGGCTGGTCATCACCAAGCTCGACGGCACGAGCAAGGGCGGGATGGTGGTCGCGATCCATCGGGAGCTCGGCCTGCCGATCAAGTTCATCGGACTCGGGGAGAGCCCCGAGGATCTTCAGCCTTTCAGCGCCAAGGAATTCGCCGCGGCCTTGTTCTCAGAGTAGCGCCATGGAAGAAGTTCGGATCGGCCCCAAGGCTTCGCCCCGCGCGACCCATCGCAAGGATCGTTCTTTCGCGTCGGCGTCGTCCCCTCGATTCAGCGCGCGCGACGAGCGGTTCATGCGACGCGCGTTGACCCTGGCCCGGCGCGCGCTGGGAAGCACATCGCCGAACCCGATGGTCGGCGCCGTGATCACGCGCGGCGGCCGCGTTCTCGGCGAGGGCTATCACCACGCGGCGGGCCGGCCTCACGCCGAGATCGAAGCGCTGCGTGACGCCGCGCGCCGCGGCCGCCCATCGGTGGCCGGCGCGACTCTGTACGTCACCCTCGAGCCCTGCTGCACTCAAGGGCTCACGCCTCCCTGCGTGGACGCCGTGCTTCGGGCGGGCATTGCTAAGGTTTTTGTGGCGGCGGTCGATCCTAACCCCAGTCACTCCGGACGCGGCCTCGACCAGTTGAGCCGGGCGGGGGTGAAGGTTGCCGTGGGACTCCTGGCTCCCGAGTCCATGCGGCTGAACGAAGCCTTCAACCATTGGATCGTGGAGCGCACGCCGTTCGTGACGGTGAAAGCAGCAATGACGCTGGATGGAAAGATCGCCACGGCGACCGGTGAGTCCCAATGGATCACGGGCGAGAAGGCGCGCGCTTCCTCGATGCGCTTGCGCGGAGAGGTCGACGCGATTCTCGTCGGCGTCAACACGGTCCTTCTCGACAATCCCCGACTCTCCTTCCGCTCCGGCTCATCGCGCCGCGGCGCCGCGAGGAGACGGGGCGCGCCGCTGCGCCGGGTGGTTTTGGACTCCTCCGCCCGGACACCCGCCGACGCGCGGGTTCTGGAGCCCGCGGCGGGGCATGAAACGATCATTGTCACGACGCGTTCCGCGCCGGCGGCCCGGGTGAAGCGGTTGGCCGCGCGCGCGACGGTTTGGCGCTCGCCGGGGCGCTCGGGACGCGTGAGCCTTTCCTGGTTGATGAACAAGCTGGGACGCGAAGGCGTGACTCATCTGCTCGTTGAAGGCGGAGGAGAGGTCAACGCCAGCTTCCTGCTCGAAGGCCGCGCCCATCGAGTCGCGCTCTTCTACGCTCCGAAGATTCTGGGCGGCGCAACCGCGAAGCGCGGGGTGGGGGGGAAGGGCGCGCGCGACCTGGGCGACGCCATCCGGCTCGGCGATCCGGAATGGCGGCGGGTGGGGAAAGACCTGTTTGTGACGGCGAGAATCAACGCCGATTCGCCTGAATGCGAGAACGGGCGCGACGTCAGGAGTGAGGGACAGGACGCCGCAGGATGAAGCATCGTTCGAAAGAGAAATGGATCAAGACGCTCCGGAGCACGCTCCTGATGTCGTTCTATTATTCCTGCCTCATCCACGTCATCGTCTTCGGGCTTTGGAAGCTCGGGATACTGGAGCTGCCCGATGAGCTCGTCGCGCTCATCGTTCGGCGCAAGCCCGCGGTCGTCAAGCAGGCGTCCCGGAGTCCGGCGGCTCTGACCAACGCCGCTCAGATGCCCAAGGAGATTCCCCTGGCTTTCATCGAGGTGGAGCCTGAGCGCTCCACGCCGGACCAGCCCAAAGATCCCAAGTACTACTCCAAGGCGAACAGCACCGCCTCCAATCCCGAGCCTCGCAAAGAGGCGCCGATTCCGCAGGTGGACGGCAAGCAGGACAAGATCGCGAAGCTGCGCGATGTTCCGCGCGCTGTTCTCCCTCCGCCTCCTCCTCCGACGCCTGTTCCTCCCAAGCCCGCGTCGCCGCCTCCCGCGCCTCCTCCGACGCCCAAGCCCGAGATGACCCTGCAGCCCGCCCCGGCCCGGGACGACGTGGTGCCCATCCCGACCCCGGAGCCTGCCAAGCCGAGGCCGGCGAAGCCCGCCGAAGTGGCCAAGGACACCGAGCCGCCGCCTCCCAAGGAGACGCTGAGCACTTCGCCTCCCTCTCCGGCGACACAGCCTCAGCAGCCTCCTCCGCCTCCCAAGCAGCGACCGAGGACGCTTGCCCAGGCCCGCCAGGACGCGGGGATCGTGGGCGAGAAGATGAGGCAGGACGGCGGAGTGCGCCGGCCCGGCAAGCTGGCGGTGGACGCCAAGGCGACGCCTTTCGGCGAATACGACGCGGCCCTCATCCGCGCGGTGCAGGAGCGTTGGTACTACCTGCTCGATAACACGGCGCTATCGACCCGGAGCGGGAAGGTGGTTCTGCAATTCAATTTGAAGTTTGACGGAACCGTCACGGACATGAAGGTCAAGGAGACCGAGGTCGGCGAGGTGCTTGCGCTGCTTTGCGAAAGAGCGGTCGGAGATCCTTCGCCGTATCCGCGCTGGCCTCTCGACATGCATCGGATGATCGGCGGCAATGTCCGCCCCGTGGTGTTTACTTTTTTGTACTACTAGACCAGGACACGACCTATGGAACTCATATTCCTCCTCTCACTGTTCGGCGCCTCGGTGCTCGGCGTCACCATCATCATCGAGCGCGGCATCTCCCTGCAGCGCGACAAAGTCATTCCGACGGCGGTGATGCGCGCCATCGAGAAATCGGGGCTCGGCGAACTGCGCGCGATCTGCCAGAGGTATCCGTCCACGCTGAGCCGGCTGCTGCTTGTCGCGTCGGACCACCTGGATTGGCCGCGGGCCCAGGCCGTGGAGCTCGTTCAGACCCGCGCGCGCCACGAGATCAGCAAACTGGAGCGCAACCTGTTCATCCTCGAGATCCTCGTCGGCGTGGCGCCGCTGCTCGGGCTCGTCGGAACGGTGTACGGGCTCATCGAGCTCTTCGGCGCGATGAAAGGGGCGGGCGGGTCGGACAACATGGACTTCGCCCACGGGATCAGCCTCGCGCTCCGCGCGACTTTCGGAGGCCTCATCATCGCCATTCCCTCGTTGATCGCGTGGAGCATCTATTCGCGTCGCGTGGAGACCTTCACCGTTGAGATGGAAACCCTGTGCGACGAGTTCCTGCGCCGCAACCACCAGTCCGGGGAGCGAAATGTCCGGTGACGCAGGCCGGCGTCCCGGCGCCGCGCGCGCCGCGGGACGAGACGAACCATCAGCCCGCTAAAGAGATTATGCGCTTTGGAAAAGAGAAACGAAGAACGCCGCCGTCGGTGATCATCGTGTCGTTGATTGACGTGCTCATCGTGGTGTTGATCTTCCTCATGGTGACCACGCATTTCAAGAATCGGGACGCGCAGCTGAAGCTCGCGCTGCCGGAGTCGAAGGAGGCCAAGGCGGCGCCGGCCCAGGAGTCGAAGCCCTTCATGATTCAGATCGCGACGAACGTGCCGTTTTTCTGGATAGAGAGCCGGCCGGTGACGCTGGAACGATTACAGAACGACCTGACAGCGGCGGCGAGGGCGAATCCCAAGTTGAGCGTCGCGATCAAGGCGGACAAGAACGCGCCCTTTGGTGAAGTGATCAAGGTGATCGACGCCGCGAAGATCGCCCAAGTGGGCAGCATCAACGCGATCACGGAGAAGGCGAAGTAAAATGACTGTTGCAACGGGGTGAAGAGTCGATAAGTTTTCCTCCGCGTTCTGGCGCTGACAGCGGCGACGAGCGCGACGAGCGCGACGGGGGGGAAGAGTGGTGAACGCCAGCTTAGCTCAGCGGTAGAGCAACGGTTTTGTAAACCGTGGGTCGCCGGTTCAATCCCGGCAGCTGGCTCCACTTCTTGATAAAAGACTCGCGGCATATCCTTCTCTCCTGAAACTGCTGTATTCCAGACCTCGGCGTCGTCTGGCTTACGGTTGTAGGAGGGCACGGTAGAATCGGCGCGTGTTCGCAGCTCCGGGAGGATCGGTGAGCCCGGTTTCATCCATCAGCAGGGGGTCCCCCGGGAGCGCTTGCCAGTTCACCAGATCCTCGCTCACCTGAAGGCGATACCCTTGTCCCCTTGGCATGTCGAACTCCAGTCGCACCGATCCGTCCAGACGCAGCGACGTCTGTTCGAACTCGAACCGCGACACCCCGCCGTGCAGGCGCACGGCGCCGCGAAGGTTCGTTCCCTCCACCAGATCAAACTCCCCCCCGACGAAAATCTCGCCGTTGGGGGCCACCGCAACCCTGGAAACGCTGTGGGAAGGGTAGATTGGTGAAGCTCCCAGGGAGGTCATGGCGTCGAAGAATGTTTTGTCCACGGCACCATTCGGATGGAGTCGGATGAGGGAGTTGCACACGGGCCCTTGGTTGTATGCAAACCCAATCAAGATCCGACCGCGCCCATCGACGGCCATTGACCGAATCACGCCCAACCCGCCGCTTCCATCTGGCCTACAGGGCCTGACGTCTGGCGGCGCGAATGCTGGATCCACTGCGCCACTGGGCGTGATTCGCACCAGATTCGTCTGCGGCAGCCCACCCACAAGATCGAAATTTCCCGCGACGAGCAGCGCTCCGTCCGGAAGGGGTAGGAGAACATCGACCACCGGCTCGGAGGCCCGGATCAGCGCGTGCTCGAGCCGTGGATCGAAGGTCCGATCCAACCCTCCGGCGGCGTCCACTCGCGCAAAGTGAGCTCTGGGCTCCCCTCCGAATGAGTTGAAGTCCCCGATCACCACAATCCTCCCGTCGGGCGCAAGGCAGAGTCGGGTCACCTGTCCTGGGAAGGCGGGTCTCCCAGGGTACGACTCCTCGGGACCAGCGCCCGGATCGAAGCTGGGATCCAGCGTGCCGTTCGGGTTAAGGCGTGCAAGGCCGTTCCGCATCACCGCCTCCCCGGCGTTGGCCACCCACGTGAATCGGCCGCCTACGACAATGCGGCCGTCCGGTTGCAAAGCCATCGCATTAATTGCCGGGAACCACCCGGAGCTACCGGTCATGACATGGAAGCTGGGATCAACGGTCCCGTCCGCGTTCAACCGGATGAGGTCCTGCTGCCAGCCCGCCAGTCCGGCGAGGAAGAGAATCTTGCCATCCGGCTGGAGAAGAACCTCCCTTGCCCCAGACTCACCCCACGCGCTGATGCCCAGCGGAAAGGGGGTAAACTCGGGATCCATCCCCCCATCGGGCAACAAGCGGACGAGACTGACGCCGGATTGCTGGGTTGGGACATAGAATGCTCCGCATGCGAGGATCTTTCCATCGGGTTGGAATGCGAATGCTTTCGCACCGAGAACCGGTGAGCTAGCACTGCCGACGTTGCGCAACCCAGGATCCAGGAGAAAGCCGCCGTCGATCGATCCGGGTTGATCCCCGTCCACCAGGGTGAAATGGGTGGTGACATTGGTCCCAAGGAATTGAACTCCGCTGGGGTTTTTCAGCGCGAGAACCAGGTCCGTATTCTGAAGCGACGCATGATTCCATAGCGGAGTTACATCCACCGATGCGTCGCTCTGCCCGGGTGCGAAGTCCACGCGAGTCGCGGACATGACATAGTCGACTCCCTGGCGCGCAGTGCCCTCCAGGGGCTCGATCTCGACGGATCCTGCGGACCGGAGATCCCCAAGACGGCGGATAGCGAGCGGTTGCGCGGGCATCCCTTCGCGCAGAGTGAGGTTGGGGAGGGAGAATTCGACCGCGGTGTCATCGTCCGCGATGGACACCCTCAGCGGAGTCGCACCCGCGGTCGCGCCACCGACCACATCGCTGAACTGCACGGTGTGAACCTCGAGTCCCTCGGCGCGGCGGTCGTCGATCACCAGCATTTCGACTGTCTTGGAGACCGTCTCTCCATCGTCGAACCGAACCACATGGGGGCTGATGCTCAAGTCCGCTGTGGCGGGTGCTCCATCCAGGAATGAATCCACCACCGCCTGCACGACACCGCGAGAGCCATTCACACGTCGTACGGTGGCCGCGGCAATCCGCGGGCCGCCGGACTCGGCCAGCGCGAAGGAGGATTGCATCCATTCGAGACGACCTGCACCGACCCCCGGGTCGTTCAGCAGCAGGTCGCCCCCGACGCGGATGCGTCCGTCCGAGGCGAGGGCGAAGCCAAACACGTGGTTCGGGAACGCCAAGTACGGTTCGAAAGCGGGATCGATCGCACCGTTGGGCCGGAGGCGTAGGAGTTGAGATCCTCCCCTATCCTGGACGAGCACCGCCCCGTCTCCCTGCACCGCAATCTTGCCTGCAGGATCGAGCAGGGCAGCGGTCGCATCAAAGGTAAGGTCGGTTGTGCCACCGGGTCGAAGCCTCGCGGCGTGGATCCTCAGATCCAGATTCACATGCGTGAAGTCGCCGCCGGCGAGGATCCCACCGTCGGGTTGGAGCGCGAGCTCGAGCACCGGCCCGTCGAACTCGGGCGTGAAACCGGTGTCCAACAGGCCATTCGAAAGGATCCGTGCGAGGTTGCCACGGTGCTGTCCGTTCAGGCTGTCGAACTCACCGGCGACCAGGATGGATCGGTCATCCATGAAAAGAAACTTGTGGACCGTGGGACTCCACGATGGGTTGGCGAAGCCAAGACGCACAGGCTCGAATGACGAGTCAAGCTGACCATCCGGGTTGAGACGGCGGATGCAGTTGCTGGTGGTCCAAGAGTTTGAAGCCGCGTCGAAGGTGCGAACGGTCTGCTGGAACACCACGCGTCCGTCTGATTGCACGCCGATCGCCTCACCCGTGACCGCTTCATGGCTGAACACGACTTCGCCACCGCCATCCGCGGCCAATTTGTGAAGCAAGCCGTCCGTATCCCTGATGTAAACGACTCCCGTCCCATCCGCAGCCAGGAGCGGCCCATACGACGACAAATACGAGCTTAACCACTCGCGGGTTCCATCCGAGCGGTATTTCGCCAGGCGAGTCAGTGCGTTGGCATCCCCCGGTGCCCGGAAGTTCCCGACGGCCATGAACCCGTCCCCGGGCGTGGGCACGATGCTCCGGATGCTTTCCCAGAGGCCTAGCGACACCGCCCCGGCGGGCTCGACGACTCCATCCGGCCTGTCGAGGATCGTCACCTGGCATTCCGTGAGGACACCCAACGTCGCGCCCACGGGTTGGGCTAGAGTGAGTGTGACCTTCTCCGGCCGCTCCGGCACACCGTCCTGGATCAGCGGGATCTGGATCGTCTTTCGGGTTTCGCCGGGCAGGAACGTGATGGGTCCTGAGGGGAGAGTGAAGTCCTCGCCTTCGATAGCCGAGGCACCACTGACCGTCAGGCCGGCCGACAAGCGGACAGTGGCCGCCAACTGCTGAGTGCCGCCGGTGCGAAGCAGGGTCACGTTGGCCACGGCCTGGGTCTCCCAAACACGCACGACTGGGGACTCGAACTCGATTCGTCCCGGGAACGTTGGCTCCGAGAGGATCACCCGCACCAAGGGCGGATATTGGTTGGCGGCGAGCAGGGTGCCGGAGGGTTCCAGAGCGACGGGGCGCTCCTGCGCCTCGACCGGGTTCAACGGAGTGAGAATCCCAAAGTCGATGGCCCCCGACGGATCCATCCGGACCAGAGATTGTCTCGGAAAGCCATTCACAGCGAAGAAACCGCCCGAGAGGAGCATAGAACCATCAGCGAGCGAGATCATCCGGAGACGGAAATCAGACTGGCTGGTGTGGGATAGGCGCACGGTATGGAAGTCGGGATCGATCGCCCCGTCCGCCCGCAATCGCAGTACGGTTTCGTCCAGATCATGCTTCGTGGAAACAAGCACGCCTCCCCCCGGCTGCGCCGCGAGGAAGAGCTTGGAAAAGTCGAGCGAGGGATCTGGAACAAAGCTCCGATCGAGGTGACCGTGTGGATCAATCTTCGCGAATCCGCTCCGCGCCTCGCCGTCGACCGCATCGAATGCCCCCATGACAAAAGCCGTGCCGTCAGCCTGGAAGACATCAAAGGCGCTCACGTACCCTGCATCCCCGCCCTGGGTGATCGCAGGAAGGTAGTCCGGGGTGATGGAGCCGTCGGGTTCGAAACGGATCAGGCTTTGGCACGGTTGGGCACCGACCTGGGTAAACGAACCGGCGGCCCAGACGTGGCCTTGGGGATCGCTCACGATTCGGGTCACCGACGGCCAGGAATCCCCGGTGCGAACAATTTCAACTTGCGAAAGCGCGCGACCGTCAGTTGCGAGTCTCACGAAGGCCACATGGTTTGTGGGGTCCGAGAGCGGGGCGAAGGTGCTCCAACCGGCGATGGCCTCCAGGCCCCCGTCCGCGCGCGCTCGGAGGAAGTCTATCCGGCTGGCCGGGGGCAGCTCGGGTGAGAACGTCTGAATTGCAGCCCCGCCCGGAGTGAACCGCTTCAGCACCGCGCCGTCCGAATACTCCCCGGCGACGGCAAACGACCCGTCGCTCTGGGACGCGATCTGCCGGACGATTTGCAGTCCGCTCTCCCTCACCGCAGTGGGATGGAGCGATGGGTCGAACACGCCGGGTCCGGTGTCGTTGTCGAGGATCACCACGGTGAAATTGGTCTGGAGAATCCGTGTGCTCGAGGGCGTGGGATTGCTCAGGATGATGCGGAAGGACTCCGGACCCTCCTCCAGGAAATCCTCCAGGATGGAGAAACCCAGGAAGGCCTGATCCGATCCGCTGTCGAAGCTGAGCATGCCGTCGCGCGCCTCGAAATCCTCGCCCGCGGTAGCACTTTCGGCGACCACGCTGTAGTTTACCGTGACCTTCCCGGTCAGGCTGCCCGCGCGGTGGAAGGCGAGCGTGTGCGAGCTGCTCGACTCCTGGACCTGAAGTGTGGAGGTAGTGCCGAAGGAGATCGTGGAGGTTGTCGTGGCGGCCCCGGCAGTCAGCGGCGGGGCGACGAACAGCGCCGTGGAGGCGAGCGCGACGGCCAGGCAGAAAGGGTGACGAAATGATATGGACGCGGTGGGTTGTGGCATGGGGATCTAGGGAATGCGCGGAAGTATTTAAAGATGTCTCGTTTACAGAGCATCGAATCTTTCAAATAATATGAAAACTCTGTGCCGATCCTCCCTGTCGGGTGAGGTGGACTCCATCGTTAAGGCCACGCGGCGTGATTTCTAAGCTGATGGTTCGCGAGGCTGCTCGTGATGTTCGTTTACTCACGCCTAAATCGATTTTGGAAAGAGAGAGCGACCAGGCTGACGCACTCGTCGCCCGCTCCTCCCGGTGTTCTGGGGTGCCCATCTCTAGCGCCGCAGGCACTCTGGTTTCAAGCTCCCATTCAAAACGATCCGCCGATCTCGAAGCGTGGGCTCGACACTCGTTCAACCCGCAGCCGACTTGGTCACGGCAGACGCGGCTGCATCGCCTCCCACGTCGCCGCCATCCCCTCGAAGTCGTGCTGGTTCGACTCTCTATTCCTGTGCCGTGACTCGATCGCAGCGGGAGTTATTGTTGTTGGATGTGTTTCGCGACACCCCAACACGGAAACAGCATGACCAGCCTTCGACCAGTTTTTTGCGCAACGCGCTCCGCCCCCGAAGGGGGGCGGAGCACCGGCAGAACCCCAAATTACAGAAAGAAATTTACACTCCCGCTTGCTGTGTTACTTGTTCACGGAAACTCGCATTTAGTTTATGGAGACACGGGTAAGGAAGATCCGACAATTGCTGAAGCGGAACAAGGATGCTGAAGCGCTCGCTTTAGCAACAACGCTCGTTTCCGACTTTCCTACCGATCCACGGGCTTGGAGCGAGCGTTCGTTCGTTCGATCGAGGCCCGCCGTTTCTGAGTTCGTGACCTCACTGGAGGGAAACAATACGCTACAAGGTGGAGGGGGATGGAATGGTGGAGGGAGCCCGTAGGGCGACCGGAACCATGTGCGTTGGACATGACGATTCATGACAAAAAGCGCGAGCTGAGCCGTTGCGATGCTGGTTTCCAAAGCGCTTGTTTCAGCGTCTTACCAATACTTCAACAATATGCTGAGCCGATTGCCATCGACCACTAATCAGCAAGCGAAGGAACTGCCGAAGCGTGTCACTCAGCCGAGATTCCACGATAGTACTTTGATGGGATTCTTGCAGTTGGATCGATGAGCGTTGTGATTCCGAACGCGTTGGTTGCGGTTGGGCCCTGGATCCATTGTTGTCCGTCCAAGGAGAGCATGATCCCGTAGGTTTGGCCTGCGTCGCCCACGACGGAATAACGAAATCCCTCAGGCCTGAATCCTCCCCGGCATGGCGCCACTTCCAACCGGGGTTTGCGGGTGAAGCGCGCCTCTATCACCTTGGATCGATCGGTGATCACCTCTATTTCCGATTCCACTCCCTGGCCATCCACAAACCATCCTTCAAATTCCTGCCCGGGATCCGCCTTCGCCTTGAGCCTCACTCGCTTGCCCTTCGCAAAATGGCTGCCTTTCGGGTTTTGTTCCACCCAACCCGCTCCTTTCACCGCCACCGTCAGCGACGCTTCGCCTGGCTCCAAGGGCACAAAGAGCCCCGTTACACTCATCTCCGCGTTCGTCACGATCAGCTTCAACAAAGCGTTCGTCCCTTTGATGCCATCGCCCCATGCCGCAAATCGATACCCTTGCCCTGGCTTGGCCCACAGCTTGACCTCGCTCCCATATCGATACCATGGCAACTCCGGTTCTCTTTTCACGCTTCCCTGGCCCGCGCTCACGCCGCTTAAGCTCGTTCCAAATAGCGCCTCGGCGCATGTGGGCCCCGTCACTCGCAGGAGCGTCGCTTCCTGGCTCCCGGTCGCGTCTCCCACCCATCCCAGAAAAGTCCATCCGGGATCGGCCGCTGCGCGCAGCACGGCCACGCTGTTGCTCGCGTACAAACTCATCCCTGGACTTGCCTCCGCTTTCCCTCCTCCCGCGCTGCGCGCCGACACCTCAAACGCCGCAACAATCTCAACCCGCGCCGGATCCATTTCCCATCCCAGGATTAAGAGTCCGTCATAGCCAATGGCTCGGATTGTCTCTGTTCGCCCCACTGCAAAGGGTCCCTCATACAAATGCGCTCCCACCGTCGGCGCGCTCCCATCCAACGTATAAAAGATCCATCCATTCTCAAAACTGCTGAGCAGCGTTATTTGCGATCGATTCGATCGAACCACGGATCCCCCCGTCACAAACTCCCCATCGGCGATCAATGCGGGCATCCCCACCGGGGCGATCCGCCTCGTTCCTCCCAGGGTCAATTGCTCCACGGGGGTCGTCGCCTCAAAAAGGGCTCGGTATTGATTGGTCAGAGCGATTGTCACTTGCCTCACTCGATCGCTCACCCCATCGGACCATCCCTTGAACTCAAACCATCTGGCCGCAACCGCGGTTAATCTCAATGCGTCCCCAGGCAGGTAAAAAGGCTGATCAGGGCTGCGTTCCACTGTTCCTTCACCTTCCACCTCGATGCTTAACAAGGCTTGCACATACACATTGACCGCCGCGCTGGTCACCGATCCATAGTCATTGACGACCCTGACCCGATAGCTTCCGGTCTGACCCACGACAACGTTCGTCATCGTCAAGAGACGATCGGTCGCCCCGATCAGGTCGTTTGCGTTGAACTGCCATTGGTAACGCAAGGGCGCTGTTCCTTGCGCCTCCACATCCAGGCTCACCTCGGCGCCAGGGGGCGCTTGCTGACTGAGCGGTCCGTTCACGATGGTGGGCGTATACGCGATGCTCAATCGCGCGACTCTGCTGGACACCGATCCGGCTTCATTGCGGATCAACACCTGATAGTCCCCCTGATCGAGTTGCCCAACCCGATCCACAACCCACTGGCTATTGGTCGCGGTCGCCAAAGCAACCCCATTGAAGAACCATTGATACTCCAGCGGCAGGCTCCCCGCGCTATCGACAGCAAACACCGCTCTTCCGCCAATAAGCTCCGCTTGATCCAAGGGATCCATCACGATCTCCGGCGGCATCACGCTCTCCGCTCCGATCTTCGCAATAAAGATCTCCTGGGCGCCCTGAGCTCGAAGGAGTTGGTCATCGAACAAGGCGCTGCCTGTGAACCAGCCCGTGAATATAAAATTCCCTCTTCGATCGACGGTGGCGCCTGTACAGGAGTCGTCGAAAAGAAACCCCGCTTGTTTCGCCCAGAGGGGGTTGCCTAGGCTATCGAGTTTGGCGACGAAAACATCGGTTCCACCTTTGCTCGATAGATGCGAATCGCCGACGCTCAATTCACCGGTGAACTGTCCCGCAATATAGAGAGCGCCCTGCGTGTCCCTTCCAATACCGAGGCCCCTCACGCGGGAGTCAAGGCCAGGGTCTTTGCTTGCGCAACGAAACTCGCTTCTCCACAGAACAGCGCCTTGAGGGCTGAGCTTCATGGCAAAAACACGCGGACCGCTATGGGCTCCTACGACATAACAATTACCAAATCGATCTGAATCTATTGCGCCAATATATCCAAGAATGCCGCCTTCGGTAATGGGTAGAGCCCAAAGGTAGTTTCCGTCACCGTCTTGTCTTGTGAGAAAGATTGAACCCAGGGTTGGGTACGACAGCTGGTTGGGTTGTTTAAGAAGCAGGCCTCCGAACACGCAGGCTTCGCTGTACACTCCCGCGAGATAGCTGCCCCCAAGGTTGTCGGCGATTATGGCGGAAGGGGAATCAAGATTTGGACCTCCTGCCGTATTCGACCAAATCACTCGGCCATCCGAATCAAAGCGGACCCGGAGAATATCCGTGTGATCGGAATATCCGCCCGCTCGAAATTCGACGATCGGCGGGCCAAACACTTTTGCAAAGTACTGATAGCTCGCGGCGAAGTCCACTCCGTCGGACCAGCAAGAGATCGCCAACGAGCTGTTGCTGAAGATTTCGCCAATAGTGTGAGCCCAAAGCAAATCTCCGGCTGTGGTATACTTGGCCAGATAGACGGATTGAGTAGAGTTCGAAAGGGTTGCTCCTCCAAGGTGGATCTCTCCTTGGAACTTGCCGGCTACATAGACGAAACCTCGAGGATCGACTGCCGAGGCCATGACATGGACTCCTGGAGTTGGCCCCCAAGGGAGATCTCCGCCCGTGATCCTTCGAACCCAGACAAATCGACCCGCAGCGTCCATCTTGGCAAGAAAAGCGGAGGCCTGGACATTGGTTTGGCTGAACACTGGGGGAAAACTCCCTTTTCCCAGGTAAAGCCCCGTGAGGTACAGATTGCCATCAGCGTCGGCCCCTAGCGTCTCTGACACGGCCGTGAACGAGCCGCTCGCCTGACTAATCCAGTCGTAGCTCGGATCCGAAGAACAGAAACCATGAATGCTCCCAAATAATGTTGCCAGAAGAGAAAGGCCAAAGGCGGTCGCGAGCCGGTGAAACGCGCAAATGGAGGAGACGTCTCTCTGCCCCCTCTTACAATCTAGAAGCTCGATCCAACTCCCCATAGCGATAGACTGTATGAAGATTTCTTCTCGAAGCTCCAGTGCGAAATCAGATTGAAAAGCGCGCCGAGTGAGTCGAAGAATCGCGATTAAGAGCACAATGGCGGATGGCAATTTTTTGGCTGTGCCTTGGCAGGCATACCTCTCCTAGCATAGGCTGAAACCGTCACCCTTCAACCATGGTATCCAGATCATCAGTTTCGGCTTGGTGCTTAGCGGTCGTTGTCACTGCGGGAAGCTACCTGTGGCCGTCGATCAACCGATTCATCGTCTCGCAGCGCATGCGCGCAGGGGCCGCAACGCTCGGCTACTCGATTGAGACTGGTGAGTCTCTGTCAACATTCCGGGGCTATTGGTCTGTTATGTTCACAAACAATCCACCTTTTCCCCGTACCCCTTCCAAGTACGGTCTGGAGGTTCAGGTTTCTCTTGACGGAAAATTGCTCGCGATCCCAGCCCCCCTTTGAGCTCTGGAGGCATTCAAGAACGACATCATCCCCAGTGCTGTGGCTCGAGATCATCTGATTAACTCAGACGCAAGTTGCTTTCTATCATGCAAAGGATGACTTTGAAGACTCTATTCCGCACGGTGCCTCCTGTGTTGCCTTGGGCGTGGATCTTGTTGGTTCTGACCTTAAACTTTTTGCCGAAAAGGGCCCCAGCGCCTTTGTCCCGTGAGAGGGTGATTGAAATCGCTCAACAACGTCTGAAAGAGCATTATGAGCGTGTGTTTGCTTATACGAATGTATTGGATGACTGGCACGTGGCTGGGGTGCAGTTCGTGCCCGAGAAGTTTATTGCAACCGGCTTTTTAACGAACAGCAATGGAGTGCATCACGGACTGCGATGGCTAGAGTTCAAGAAGGACGGCAATATCTTGAGCAGGTAGGGGCGCGTTTTGATGGAGTGAGCGGTCCTTTTGCGCCAGCATGGATGGCTTGCCCAAGCCTTGCCAACAAGAGCCATCCACTGTCGACTTCCGACGTTACTTGGCCGCCGAGAATGCTCGCCGCGCCTTCAGGGTCGTGACTTCCATCAATCCAATCGCCTGGCATTCAAACTAGACGGGCCCTAATCGGCTCGGCCGCGTCTGCCCGGGTTCTGTCATTGACATGAGATGTGGGATCTGGCATCGCTTCCAAGATCCCACTGATTCACCGTTCGAGCTTCGCCAGGCGAATCGTTGCGCCCGCGAACGCCGCCCGGGACTCTATGATACAGTCGTCAGTTCAGGACATGTTCGCGCTGGAGCCGTTAGAGCCGCGAGTTTTGCTCGCGGCGGACTCTCTGATTGACGCGTCGAGTCTTCTCCCTTCGGGGGCCCCAAGTTCTGAGGCGACAGTCGCAGTGGAGGTCATCAGTGCCCCCAGCCCGCAGGAGGAAGGAGTCGCGTACGATCCTGCCCAGCGGATCGAGGACATCTTCAACGTCGCCACATCTCCGGCGGTGACCGATGTGGTAGTCGGTGAACCCGTAGATCGGTCCGCTGCCCTGGCAGCGCTTGTGCCAGACGGTTCACTGGAGTCGCACGCTCCTGTCCCAGGGCCGCCTGCGGAGGCAAGCCCCAAAGCGGATGAACTGACGGAGACACTTCACGCCGCCAATGGCCCGCCGGAGATTGAGCGGACACCTTTGGAGTTCTCGACCGCGGTTTGGGGAATTCACGATCTCTTGTTGCGGACGGTTGGTGGAGATCTCGAGTTGCTTGCCCGCGCAGACCTTTCTTCGCCTTTGGTCTCTCGCCCGCTCGACGAGATCAGCGATGTGAGGATTCTTGGGGCGGACAACATCGATGACACACTGACCATCGATCTCACGGACGCTCCGTTGCCGTCTGTCCATTTTGCAGGGGGCGTTGGGGGTTCAGACCGCCTTGTGTTGCGGGGTTCTTCAAGCGCTTCAGTAACCCACACCCTTTCGCACGACCTTGGCGCGATCAGCACGGTTCTGATCCAGGCGGGAGAGGGGTCTTCGACAATCGAGCACTCGGACGTTGAATCGATCGTGGACGACTTGGTCGTCGAGAATCGGGTTTTCACGACCGTGGGGAGCAACGCGGACGACCTGGAGTTGGGGAATAATGGGGACGGTGGCAATCAGGTCTCTCGACTTCACAGTGTTTCCTCGGGCCTGACGGTGGATTTCCGGAATCCAAAGGCGAGTCTCACATTGAATACCGGGGAAGGGGACGACTTGATCCGTGTCGCGACTCCGCTCAATGACGGGACTGGGAGTTCTTGGACGATCGACGGTGGCGAGGGAACAAACACGCTGTTCGGTCCTGGGGTCGACAGCGAGTGGCGTCTGAGTTCGGCCAATGGAGGCACGCTCAATGGGATTCAATTCACTCGGATCGGAGACCTGGTGGGTGCGGCGGACAACAAGGACACGTTTATTTGGGGCAGAAGTGGTGCGTTGACGAGGGGCATCCAAGGGGGCTTGGGCGGTTTTGACAGCCTATTGCTCGAAGGTGATCGTTCTCCGACCCTCGTCTACAACTTCACCGATCTCCACTCCGGTTCCGTTGCGAAGGATGGAAACACGCTGACCTATGCCGGCCTGGAGCCACTTTCGACGATCTTCGATCCTCTTCCGGAGGCCGCCAACGATATTGTGCTCAACTATGATGTGGATCATGAGCAGCGGCTGACTATCCAAGCCGGGCCGGCGGGCCAAATCTCCGTCACTAGCGACTCCGCTGAGGTGGTCACTTTCAATTTTCCGACCAGGTCGCTGACCATCAACGGGAGCCGGTTTGCGGATCACATCACGCTGGAGAGTTTGGGCTTTGGATTCAATGCCGACTTGACGATTCACGCTGGGGCGGGCAGCGATGAAATCATTGTCCACGCCCTCACCGGCGTAGGGAACTACACCTTCGATGGTGGGACCGACGGGGGTGATGTGCTTCGTCTATCGGGCCATGATCATATGACCTTGACGGACACCACACTCACTACGGGCACGGCGCTGGCCACTCTTCCCACGGATGTGAATGTGACCCGCGCGCCCGGGAACCAGATCGAGACCGCCATCGCCATCAATCCTGCCAATCCCAAGAACATCATCGTAGCGCCAAGCGACGCGCCCGGATTGGCGGGAGGTCCGGGATTTGAAATCCCAGGTAACGGAGTGGATGACGACGGCGATGGAGCCGTGGATGAATCTATCGATGTGCCAAACGGGAAAGATGACGATCATGACGGACTCATTGACGAACCGAACTATCATGCGACGATTTGGGTGACGTTCGACGGTGGGGCGACGTGGAGGCCGCGGGTCATTCCCATGCCTTTGGACGCCCCGGGCAAGCCTCGAGGGGATCCGAGCATCGTATTCAGCCGCGACGGGAGCCGGGTCCTGTATTCCTACATGATTACCCGCCTTGGTACGCCTCCAGACACTGGCGACCCGCAAACCGCGGTTGCCACAGCCCTTTCCCGCGACGGTGGGGCCACCTGGCTGGCTGCGGACGCGGCCGTGGTCGGGAACGTGTTCGCCCCGTTCAGCGACGACAAGGATTTCCTCGCTGTCGGGCCCGACAGGACGAACCCAGCTCAAGACCGTTTCGTCATCGCGTTTAGCCGGCTTGTCTTCGATCTCGACGGGATCGTGACATATACGTCGCTGAACGGAATCGATTGGACTCGCTCTACTGGCATCGTGAGCGATAAAACGGCCGCTGAAGGGGACATGATCGACGCAATTCCCGCAATCGGGCCCAAGGGACAGGTCTATCTTGTGTGGGAGGACACCCAGACCCGTGGCGTGGGAAGGATTATGTTCGACGTTTCGATGGACGGCGGACTGACATGGGGTCAGCCGCCGAACGGAGACAGGGAGATCTACACGGGCAATTTGAATCTGGAGCAAGATCCGTTCAACGGGGGCCACGCATATGCAATTCCTGCTCAGCCGTCGCGGTCGCGAGGAATTCCGATGGCCTTGTCCATGGACGTGGACCGTAGCGGAGGACCTCACAACGGTCGAATCTACGTGTCGTTTACTGACCAGGCGGACTTGGATCATGACCCGGACGCCTTCAACGCCTTCGACCATAACGACACGGATATCTTCCTGAGAGCCTCGGACGATGAAGGGATTCACTGGGATGCCTTGGGGTCCGAGCCGGTCCGTGTGAGTCATTCCTCGGCCCCTGGCAGCAGCCAGTTTCTCGGCTGGATGGACGTCGATCAGCGGACGGGGTACGTCGGAGTGGGCTGGTATGACACCACCAACGATGTGGGGGTGCCGGGGCTGAACAGCACCAACAACACTCCCAACGATGATGTTCAGATGCGGGCTTCCATCAGCGTCGATGGAGGGGTGACCTTCGCGCCGAGTATCCAGGTTGCGCACGACTCTTCCAACGCCGCGCGTGCCGCCCCCAGCATGAACTTTGGAGAATACAATGGTGTGGCGTTTCTGGACGGAGTCCTGCACCTGGCGTGGGCGGACAACTCCAATAGCACGGGGGACAATCCGGATGGCAAGAACAGCGACGAGATCTATTACAGCCGCGTTTTCCTAAAGCCGATCATCTTGGGTGGGATCGAGCGCGCCGTTCTCTCGGGGCGGTCGCTCGACGCGACGGGTTTCGGTGGCCAAGTAGTTTTTACCTCCGACATGCCCGAATGGGTCGAGCAGGGACCCAATCCCTTCACGAGCGCAGCGGAGGGCCCAACACGAATCGCGGATCCCGTGGCCGGGGCTATCCAGGCGGTTGTGGTCGATCCCACGGATCGATTCACGATGTATCTCGGGACGGTCAACGGTGGAGTTTGGCGGAATACGGGCAGCCAGCAGGTCTTCTTCAAATCGGAGGAAGCAAAGTTGGATTCGGACGACACATCGGTACTCGACGCGTTCGCCCGCTTTCTCGAAACCCACCCACAGCTCACGGTTGAGATCGGGGGGCACACCGATTCGCAAGGGGATCGGCCGTACAATCTCGATCTTTCGAGACGACGCGCGCAGGCGGTCTGGGACTACCTTGTGAATACGCGGCGAATTTCAGCCAGCCGGCTCACGATGGTTGCCTATGGAGAAGATCGCCCCGTGGCGTCGGGTGGCGTCTCCGGTGATCAACCGCTAAATCGACGAGTCGAGTTGCTGGTCAACCAGTGGGAGCCCTTGACGGACGCCTTTCCTTCTCTCTCGATCAACTCTCTTGCCATCAGCCCCCTCGACCATCAAGTGATCTATGCCGGGATTGGGAAGGGGAGTAGCTTTTTAAATATCGGCGGCCTAGGCGGTGGGTTGCTCTACAGCAACGACCGCGGGGATTCCTGGCGACTCATCGGGCAGCGCGAGTTTCATGCACTGACCATCACGAAAGTGCTGCCCACCACGATCACCACCGCGGACGGACGCCAGGTTGTCTTCGTCGCCACTTACGATGTGGATGCGGACGGAGACGGGGCGCTTGAGGATTGGGGAGGAGTTTTCCGACTGGAAGTCGCGCCCGATGGTGCGACACGGATTAAGAAGATTTCGAATGACGGGAACGGGCTTCCCGCTGGGAGTTACACAGACCTCGTCCTTGTTCCGGGAATCTCGGGCGATCCGCTCCACCCGGCGGTCGTTTACGCCGCGAATCCTGCCTTTGGGATCTTCCAATATGTCGAGGGCCCTGACAACCTGTGGCAGCCGGTGAATTCCGGTTTTCTATTCGGAGCCGATCAGGACCTGGATGGACGCGACGACCTCTTGCAGAAGGCCTGGACGGTCAAGTTAGCGCTGCATCCGGGTAGCGGCACTCTCTATGCCGCGGTGATCGGGCCTGTGGACGGCAATGGCTTGTTCCAGCTCGCAGGTAGTGCGAAGGGATTGATCGCCGTGTTCAAGTCGAAGGATTACGGCAGGAGCTGGGCGCCCATGCCAGTTCCTACCTCTGTTGACAACGGAACTCGTTATGGGCTGAACACACGTGGGAACGGGAACCTGCATTTCTCAATCGCCGTGGATCCAACCGATCCCAACGTGGTGTATCTCGGGGGAGATACGCAAGGCACACTCACGAACAACTCCGCCGGTCTTAGGGATTGGTTGGGCCGCGTCTTTCGCTGGAACCCGACGACGAACGTCTGGACTCAACTTGTCGGCACCAACGCCAACCAGACCGGCCCGCATGCGGATTCGCGGGGCATGGTATTTGCCACGGACTACGTCCTCCTCGAGGTTGATGATGGCGGGCTCTATCGCTTGCAGAATCCACGGGGCGAGAACGAACAGGGAATTCGACAGTGGGCATCGCTCAATCGAGAACTACGAATCACGGAGGCTATTAGGGTCGGCTTCGATCCCTTGAACAGCGACATCCTGGTCGGTGCGCAGGATAACGGGGCGGCGTTTCAGGCGGGGAATTCTGACCTCGTGGATAACGATGGCGACGGAGTGATTGACGAGCCGGATGAGCGATTCCTCTGGAAAGGTAGAGCAGTCGGTGACGGCAACAGCCAAGCAGCGATTCTTTACGACGCCAATGGGGATAAGGCAGAGGACGGGGTCTTGCGCTACGCGTTGTTCAATGATCTGAAATCGCTGTTTGTATTTGAGTTTGCCGCTGACGGCGCTCAGATCGATGCCAATGGCACGGCTCCGGGACTGGCGGCGTCTATCGGATTCAGGAGCGGCCCTGGTGCAGCACTCTACAGCGGCTTGAATGCGCTGGACGCAAAAATGGGATTCAGTCTCGTGCCGATGGTTGTAAACTCTCTTGATCCCAGCCGGATGCTGGTCGGGTTCAATGGGATTTACGAAAGCTTCGGCAGCAGGCTGGCTCCGGGTCATGACCGAGTTCTGCCGTTGGAATACGTGCGAGAGATTCAAACAGGGCCGGGCGTTGTCACGTCCCTGGTTTATGGCGGTCGCGTCGGCCGGACAGAGAATCGTGATCTCATCATCGCATCTCGAGGAACCAAGATTCTTGTGCGGACCACGGCGGACGGTGCCTTCGCAGAGCGTGTTGTCCCAGGTGCCTCTGAGATTCGTGACATCACGGTGGATCCCGACAACTGGAAGGTTGTCTATGTGGCGGATGCCCGAGGAGTGTATCGCATCGATGATGTCACCGACAACTCCAAGCCATGGGTAGACATCACTGATAATCTCCACGCCATCGGACAGCCCCAACTCTACGCGATTGAATATGTGCCGAAGGGCCAAGGCGTCTTGCTCGTCGGCGGACCCGGCGGGGTGTCGCGTCTCATCAACCCCCGATCGGCGGGCCGCACAGCTCTGTGGACTCGGTTTGGGACCGGTTTACCGAACGCGCCCGTCCTTGATCTTCGGTTCGACTACGACTTCGGGGGGCGAGCCGGTGGCTCTGAGGTGTTGATCGCGGGCACCCTTGGCCGAGGCGCATGGATGATTAGCGGCGACGACATGCAGAGCATCGCGACACCGGCCGAGCTCAAGATCTATGGGACAAACCGCGACGACGACTTCAAGCTTGCTGTCAACCCCGCCAATCCACTGCTATTCGATTTCTTTGATCTCTCCAGCAGCTCCACCACTCCTGTGATCTCGGCTCGCGGCGCCAGTTTCGAGCAGGTCCAGATCTTCGGCCGCGGCGGGTCCGATACACTCACCATGGATCACTCCAACGGGGCGATTCCCGTCACCGGAGGGATTTACTATGACGGCGGGGAGCCGACCTCGAACCGGCTTGTGCTGACCGGCGGTTTGGTCGCGTCGCACACATCCTTCACCACTTCGAGCGGCCTCAAGATCCACGAGATTACAGACATCGACGCGAACTTGGAGCGGATCGTGGCCGACAACGTTCAGACAGTCGACGTTGGGAGTCTGCCCGCGCCGCTCCACAATGTGTTTGGGACTCTCAGCGGGGGGTTCCACTCGCTCGTGACCCTGCTGACGTTCTCGGAGGAGCTGGCGGTCGAACTCCCATTCCTTGGCGATTCGCTGGGCCGCGCCTTGAACGGCTTCACGACGGTCGGGTCCGAGGGCATCTCGTCCCCCGCTGGCGGCTCTGCGTCCGAGATCGAACCGGCGGCAGGCAACTCAAGCCAGGCCTTGATGTTGCTCCGAAGGTTCTTCGAGTCCGGCCATGGAGCGTTCCTCCTGAGCAACATCTCGGGGTTCACAACTCTGAGCCAGTTACGTGCCGCCCTGGAGGGACTCGACTACATCGACAACGTCACTATTACCGGGGAGGCGGCAACAGGCTTCGAGTTTACGCTCTCCGATGTCACAAAGACATTCACCGGTCGTGCCGACCTGGACCTCGATTTGCTCAACGGGGCAATCCAGGTCGAGGGCTCGATCGATATCCGCGCCGATGTCACGCTCAACCTGATCTTCGGCGTGGACGATACCCATGGGTTTTATATCAAGTCGAATGGACAACCGATGCTGACGATCAGCAACATCCGTGCGGGTGCGGGGGATGATGTTGCAGCCAGCGGGCAATTCGGTCTGCTCGGGGTTACGCTGTCACAGGTCACATTGGCGATGGATCCTGAAGTGCGCTTCCAGATCGACGTCGAGGAAGAGGGTGGAGATGGCTTTATAGACATTCCTGAGCTGAGTTCAGACCCGGCGCGGTATGTTCATGCCAAATTGGTCGGTCATCCGAGCGATGCGGTCGGCGATGTGCACTTCACAGGCATCTTCGACGCAGCATCCTATCCGACCGGCGAAGCAGCGCCGGTGCCGGTTACCGACGGGGTGATTAACGCGATCTGGGATGACGTCGCCAAGCCCGGTTTGGCCCAGGTCGCGTCCGGCAGCGCGAGCGGAGAGATCCTGCTTTCTTTTGCGCGGGGCACCGCCGATGGTTTGGTTGGCGGGTTGACCGACTTTGCGGGTGATTTGAAGCAGTCGCTCAACGCCGATGCTTTTGGCATTCCCATTTTCCTCACAGGTGTCAGCCTGGGTCAACTTTTCGGCAGCGCGCCTGACCCAATGACCGACCCAATGATTCGCCAGCCTTCGGGGTCGTTCGAGCAGCAGTTCGCCGATCTGGTCAAGGCTATTGGTCAGCGGTTGGCGCTTGGCGGTGAGAGGCCTACGTTGCAAACACTGCTCTTCAGCGTCGCGGAAGCGCTGGGAACCAGTCCCGCTGATTTGCCAATGACGATCACCGGGGCCGGTGCCGACCAGTCCGTTGAGTTTTCTTTGCGGTTCAAGCCGGCACCGCTGACATTCTCTCGCCACTTGGTCTTTGGTGACGCCATCCCCGGCTTGGAACTTGCGGCGGGGGGTGAGTTGAAGATCACGATCGCTCCGGAGTTTCATTTACCGATCGGATTTCGACTGGGCCCCGACGTGGCTGCGAACGAGCGCCTCTATTTGGTTGCAGACGATACGCCAGAGTTATCACTTGCGTTTACTGCTGCTCTGGATGATCCCCAGCTGTCTGGCACCTACCTCGGCGCGATGTCGGTCTCGTTAACCGAGAACCCGGCCGTCACCCCCAACCGTGGAATCCAGTTCAGCGGCGTGGCCCGGCTCAACGTCATCGATCCGGGCACGGTCGCAGCGGATGGACGGATCGTGCCCGCTGAATTGAGCTCGGGGAACCTGGCGAACCTCTTCGTCCCCGGCATTGATGCAGCCCTGGACATCGACGGCCTCACGATAGCGGCCCAAGGCGTCGGTGGTGCGATTACAATCAGGTTGGATCGTGGCGAGGCCGGCGTGGTCCACGGGGCGGCGGATTGGGCCGGGCTTGCTGCTCACCTTCAGGTCGAGAATTCCCTCGAATTGCCAACCGACGTGCCGATCCCCGGTTTTGCCAAGGAGGCGCTGCTCTCCGGCTTGCTCGAGGTGGTGGGCTTGGCGGACAAACTGGACGATACCTCGCCATTTACCGCCTCATTGCCCGTTCTAGGAACCAGCCTTGGGCGGGTGCTGGAACTTCCCGATCGGTTGCGGCGATCGCTCTACGATCCGGTCAATAACTACTTCGCGAACGATCCGACGCCGACTCTCTCCGAGTTGGTCCGGGTCGTTCAATCGCAGGTTCCCTCGTTCACCGGCTCGCCGACGGACGGTCCATCCGGCAGCCACAAGCTCCGGTTCAGCCTCAACATCGATGAAAGCATCCATCGCGATGTTCCGATCGACTTGGGGAGCCAGGCCGCCGGGCTTGGGATGAGCGCTGATGGCAACGGAACGGTCACATTGGATGTCGGTCTCAAATCGTCCGGACCGTTTGTGTTCGAGATCGATCTGGGATCGGACCTCAGTGTGGCTGAGCGCTTCAGCCTTCTTCTGCCGACCACACTGACCGTGACGGGATCCGTCGAGGTCGTGGACGCCAACTTCCGGTTGGGCGCCGGATTTGTGCAGGGAGGCGTCAGCCACGGCCGCATCATTCTGAAGCCTAGGATCACGGCGGCTTTCCGGGCGCCGAGCGGAGAAACCGCGTTGACGCTGGAGGAACTCCTCACTGGAGGCTTGACCGATTTGGTGGAATTGAACGCCACGGGCGCGTTCGACTCCGTCTTGCCGATCCAAGCCAGCTTGAACGGAGCACCGGTCGGCGGCGGTCCGACGCCGACCCTCTACATGTCGGACGCGAACCTTTTCAGCGACGCGGATCCGTTTGTCTTCGATCCAGAGAACTTTGATTCGTTGCTGAACTTCGGGGATCTCACGCCGGAGGCGCTCCTGACACAGCTGCGCTCGCTGGCGACCGCGTTTGGCGGGTTGGGGCACTCGGGAATCCTCGACTTCGCGCTTCCATTCACCGGTGGACGCGAATTCGGGGAGTTCTTCGACCTCGGCTCGGTAATTAGCGATCGGCTCATCAGTCTCTTGGAATCGACTCCAAACGGAGCCCCCAATTTCACCAGCCTCGAAGAACTGCTCCAACGCTTGGCGCCCATCAAAGGGGTTGATGTCACCGTGGGGAAGGCGGAGGTGGCGCCGGCGTCGTCACCCCAGATTCAGAGCCTCTTCACCATTCCCATCCGGCTGGTGAAGGTGTTCGATTTCGATTCGAGTCAGCCCGGTGATCAGCCACTTCGCTTGCCGATCGATTTCGGGCTGGACCTGTCGCCCCTGAGCGAGATCAGCACTCAGAGCGAGTTCACCCTGGACGCACGGGTCTCCGTCGATCTCGTCCTGGGTCTTGATCTTGGGAAGAATGCGGCGGGCGGCGTCTCTGACCGCATCTTTCTCCAGAAACCAGAGGTGACGGCGACGGTCACGCTCTCGGCGCCCGACATCGCGGCGTCAGCGAAGCTCTTCGAGTTTGTTGAGACGCGGCTCGCCAACGGCCATGCCGCGATGGTGGCCACTGCCAGCATGAGCCTCAAGGATCCTGGGACCGTTGCCAAGGACGAGCGCATCAGCCTGAGTGAGTTGATCGACGGCGTCGGCAATCCGAGCAGCCTGGTCACGCCAGTGCTTACTGGCTTCGCGAATGTGACGCTTCCGGTCCACGCCGACTTGGCCGGAGTGAGTCTGTCGACGGGCAATCCTCAACTGTTGATCGATTGGCCTGAACTGTTCTCTCCTTCGACACTCCATGTGGATGCCAGCTCGCTGGCAGGTTTGGTGGACTTCAAGCATCTTACCTATAAGGACATCATCACGATGTTGCAGAATGTCGTGAAGCGGTTGAAATCGATCGAGTCGTTCAGCTTCCTGAACGAGAAGCTGCCGCTCATCGACACCAGCGTCGGCGACCTGGTGGATTTCGCCGATGAGATCGCCGACACGATCGTCTACTTCCAACAGCATCCCCCTCACAAGCTCAGCGACATCGTTGATGTGCTCAACGGTCAGCCGCCGTCAGACGGGTCGGGCGCCGCGCCGTCGCAAGCGGGGTTGCCCTCTCACCGCTGGCAACTCTCGTTCGACACCGAGCGTCGGCTCCTGCGCGTCGATTTCACCTCTGAGAAGCCCACGCTATACAAGCGAGAGTTGCGGATCGATCGTGGCTTGCTCGGCGACGTGGGCAGCATTGTGGACCTGAGCGGTTCCGCCATGCTCAGTATCGAGACGAGCACGGACTTGAATCTGTCCTTCGGCCTCGACCTGAACGATCCCGCGGGGCCGGCGCCGGTGATCTTCGACAGCAGCAAGCTTTCCGTTAAGCTGAGAGTGATCGCATCGGATGTTAACTTCTCCGCTGGGCTCGGGCCTCTCGGACTTGTCATCAGTCACGGCCATCTTGTGCTCGACCGCGATGGGAACTCGGCCACGGACGACATGGCGGAGTTCGCGATTAGCCTGGCCAACGCTCCCGGAGACCATCTCTACGCGCTTGACGAGTTCGATCTGGCGAACGTTCAGATGAGCCTGACAGGAGGGATCCAGGCAACCTTCCCGATGTATTCTCCGACGGTCAATCCGGGCAATCGGCTTGGCCCTGACGACTTCAGTCTCACCATCCATGATCTGAAGGCATTCCTGCTGGGCGCTCCCAATGCCCTCACCGTCACGACTCCGGACTTCACGACGCTGCTCGACCGCTTGGATCTCACCCATCAGATGGGCTCGTTGGCGAGCGGGCTCGATGGCGTTCTCCTGCTGTTGCAAGAGGCTCTCAGCAGCGAAGTGTTCGCGCGCTCTTTGCCCTTGGTGGGTGATCAGCTCAAAGACGCCGCCCACTTCATCGAGGATTTGCGAACTCATCTGCTCGGGCCGCTTGCGGGAGCCGCCGATCTGCAGAATGTGCGGCAGCAGTTGTTTCTGGTTCTCGGTCCGTCGGGGTTGGGAGTCTTGCGGGACGGTCCGGATGTTGGAACCGATGTGGGTCTCAGTGACGTCGTTCTGGACGACCAGACCCCGGATCATTTCCAGTTCAATCTCAAACTGGGTGGCACCGTAAAGGGCCCCGAGGTCCCCATCGGCTTCGATCTGGGTCTCCCCGCCATCGGCCTCACGCTGAAGGGCGAGGTTCAGGTACAGCTCGACTGGGAGATCCAACTGGGGTTCGGGCTGAGCAGGACCGACGGGTTCTATTTGGACACCGCGGCCAAGGATCGATTCGGCGCAACCGTGCCGGAGTTGACGGTCGCCGTCAGCGCCACGATCCCAGGCTTTGACGGCACGGGAAACCTCGGCTTCCTGAAAGTGAGCGCGCGAGATCAGAGTGATGATCCGTCGCATCTCACGGGACGATTCTCCATCGATATCCTCGACCCCGGGGGTGACAACAACCGGATGACCCTCGAGGAGGTCGCGGCGGGCCCGGAGCTGAGCCGACTCTTTGCGGTGTCGTTTGGCGGCGAAGCAGAGGTGAATCTGGCGTTGATCACCAGCTTCGGGGACAACGCGGAGTTCCCCTCCATCCACACTGGCCTTCGCTTGGGTTGGGGATTCGGAAGCGGAGTGAATGACGAGCATCCGGAGTCCCCTCGGGTGAGCTTCGACCACGTTCAGCTCGATTTGGGTTCGTTCATGACCAAGTTTGTTCTGCCGATCGCGAAGACGGTGAACGACGTTTTGTCCCCCATCCGTCCGATCCTGGAGTTCCTTACGGATCCACTTCCGATTCTATCTGACTTCGAGCCATTGCGGGCGCAATTCGACAAGGACCACGACGGCGACGTCGATCTGTTGGACATTGCGGTCACACTGAATCCGGCTTCGTCCCAAACCGCGGACTTCATCAATTCCCTGGCGCAGCTGTCCCGCCTTGCCAAGCAACTCGCTCAACTCGATCCTGGCAATGGCCAGATGATGCTCGACTTTGGCAGCTTCGATATCGGGGGCAGCGTGGATCTCCGCAACGTGTTAGACCTCCTAAATGTCGATCCGCATGTCCAGCAGTTGGTGGGCACGATCGCCTCGCAGATCGCGGCGTTGAGCCTCAGTCCCGATCCAAAGAAGAAGGCGGTCTCCGGATCCTACGCCGGGTTCAAGACTCTCCCCGGAAAAGGCTTCCAGTTTCCGTTCATCGAACAGCCCAGCACGTTGTTCAATCTGCTTCTCGGCAAGCAAGTCACGCTACTCACGTATGACATGCCGACTTTGTTCTTTGACGCGGGGTTCACGCAGATCATTCGCTTCCCGCCATTCCCGATTCTCGGCCTCAAATTGAGCGGAGGCGTGAGCGCTACGATCCACGTGGCCTTCGGGTATGACACGTACGGGTTGCAAAGCGGGAAACTTCTCGATGGGTTCTACGTCAGCGACACCGCGAATCCCGACGGGACTGGAGCGGATGTGGCCGAAGCGGTGGTGCGCGCGCGCATCGAGGCGTACGCAACCCTCGACGCGGGGTTCATATCGGCCTCAGTGGGCGGCGGAATATTTGGGGAGCTGAAGCTGAACTTGCATGACATCGATCCGGATGGGAACGGGCCCTTGAAGACGGACGGCAAGCTGAGGTTCAGCGAGATCCGCGCCAACCTGGCGAAAGGCGCGTTATGCTTGTTCGACTTCTCCGGGTCGATCACCGCCGCTCTGAAGGCCGAGATATCGGCGTTCGGGTTTTCGGACGAGTTCGAGTTGGCGTCGGCAACCCTGTACGAGTTCGATGACACTTGCGGGGTGGTCTACAACCCAGTGCTTGCCACGATTCTGCCCGACCGCACTTTGCGCCTGAACATGGGTCCCTACGCGGGTGAACGGGGTCCGGCGGAGAGCAGCCTTAACAGGGAGGATGGCGACGAGAATTTCACCGTTCGCTGGGAGGCGGCCGATGGGAGTGGCGACCCGAATGATTTCGACGGCGTTGTGGTTGAGGCCTTCGGCGATCGCGACAAGTTTCGGGCCGCTGATTTCGATCGAATCTACGCCGAAGGGGGCAAGGGGAAGGACACGATCACGATTCGACCCGGGGTGAAGGCGCCGGTCCAGGTCTGGGGTGACTTTAATCCTCATTCGAAGGACGCGAGCGGCGCACGTCCGCCAGATGGCCGCCAGAATGACGAGGAGTGGTATGGCGACGACAACCTTTTCAGTAGCGACGGAGCCAGCGAGCTTCATGGCGGCCCAGGACGGGATCGCCTTACTGGCCGCGCCGGCAATGACAGACTGTTCGGCGACGAAGGGGATGACACTCTTCAAGGCGGAAAGGGGAACGACGAACTCTACGGGGGCGAGGGAACGGACATGCTACAAGGAGGCGATGGAGATGATCTCCTGATGGGCGGGAGCGGAAACGACAAGCTCTACGGCGGCGTTGGTTCGGATCGGCTTATCGGGGAGGCCGGGGATGACCATCTGTTTGGCGATGACGGCAACGATATTCTGATCGGCGACTTTGGGTCCATCACCCTCGATGTCGGGCTACCCGCCCGGATCGTGACGGGATCTGCGGAGCCGGGAGGAGCAGACCGGTTGAGCGCCGGCAATGGCGACGATGTTCTCATCGGTGGCTCGGGTCCGGACACGCTTACCGGGGACGCGGGATCAGACATCCTGATCGGGGACGAGGGGACGGTGGAATTCCTCGCCGAGAATCTCACCACGGACTCGGGCATCGTACGCGTTGCGAGGCCCACTCTCGTCGCCAGCACGGCTCCCGCGATTGGGGACTCCGACACTCTTTCTGGCGGAGCGGATAACGACATTTTGCTCGGAGGCAACGGAGCCGGAGACAAAGGCGACACTCTGACGGGAGAGGGTGGCGACGATGTTCTGATCGGCGATCACGGATCGGTCAGGCTTAGCGGGGGTCAAGTCACGGAGGCGCAATCCTCGGATCCCGGGTTCGGCGGTCCGGATTCTTTGAACGGCGGTCCGGGGAACGACATTCTCATAGGTGGCGCGGGCGGAGATACGCTGACGGGAGATTTGGGCGCGAACGTTCTGATCGGGGACTACGGTCAGGTGACGCTCGTGCAAGGCGCGGTGGTCGCCGCCCGCACAACGGATCCTGCCCCGGCGATTCAGGATCCTCTCATGGGCGATCGCCTTACCGGTGGTTCGTCGAACGATT
Organism: Verrucomicrobiota bacterium; assembly: GCA_016199985.1. Lineage (GTDB taxonomy): Bacteria > Verrucomicrobiota > Verrucomicrobiia > Limisphaerales > UBA11320 > UBA11320. The sequence continues at coordinate 54,789 of JACQFQ010000002.1, forward strand.
TCCTTTTGGGCGGCGCTGGGAGCGACACCCTTACCGGAGCTGGCGGGAACGATGTGTTGATCGGCGACTACGGCACAATCACCGTGACCTCGGGTGTGGTGACGGTCGAAGCCACGGATCCCACTTCCGGTGGCGCGGACGCGATCGATGGAGGCGCGGGCAACGATGTCATCTACGCCGGGGCCGGAGCGGACATCGAGGTCAGTGGCGGGGATGGCAATGATTTCATCGACGGTGGTCTTGGAAATGATCACCTCGACGCGGGGAACGGCGACGACACCGTGTATGGCGGAGACGGGGAGGATACCATCTTGGGCGGCGCCGGAGCAGACGTGATTTGGGGCGGCGCGGATGGAGATCGGATCGATGGAGGAGAAGGCCCGGGCGAGATTCATGGGGATGGGGGCAACGACATCATCGTTGGAGGATCCTCGCGAGACGTGATCGCCGGCGGCGATGGCCATGACACCCTCTCCGGATTGGGCGGGGACGATGTGATCGACGGTGACGCGGGGGAGGATCATCTCTTCGGCGGTGAGGGTCGTGACATCCTGCGCGGCGGCACTGAAGACGATCAACTCGACGGCGGCGCGGGGAACGACGAACTATACGGGGATGAGGGCCACGACACCCTCGTTGGCGGCGAGGGCGACGATCTTTTGGTCGGCGGCGCCGGCAACGACAGACTGAACGGCGGCGCGGGGAGCGACATTCTGTGGGGCGGATTCCAGAAGATCACCCAGGACCAGTTCCGGCTCGGCGCCAACGAACCCCGGGAATCCAAGTTTGAATTGCCCCCTCTTTACGACAGCGCCGATACGGTCAAGCACTTCGATGCCCAGAACCGCGAGATCACGCCTCCCTTGCTCACGCCACGCGCCGTGGGAGGCATCTCCATCGATGGCGATGAGATGGATGGTCTGGACACCCTTGAGGGCGGCGCCGGCTCCGATTTCCTTTTCGGTGGCGCGGACGCCGATTCTCTCCATGGCGGGAGCGAAACCGATCCCTCCCTCGATGGCAATCTAGACCAGGACTATCTGGACGGCGGCGCTGGCCAGGACAATCTCTTTGGCGGCGCGGGGGACGACGTTCTTCGCGGGGGCGCCAACAACGATATTCTCCATGGCGGCGCCGGGATCGATCAACTCTATGGGGAGAGCGGCGCCGATTATCTTTACGGCGACGAGGGGGACAGTAATGGCAGTCAGTTGGGGCAGCGCCTCTGGGGTGGCGATGGCGCCGATTACCTCTACGCGTATGCTCCAGGCTACCTCGGCGACGAGACACCTGGCGACGAACTGCACGGCGGTTCCGGGAACGACAATGTTTATGGCAACATGCGCCAAGATTGGCTCTTCGGCGACAGCGGCAAGGACAAGCTCTCTGGCGATTATTTGCAGGGGCCTGACTACGCTCGCAGCACGGATGCCGCATTATTCGGCGCCGCTGATCAGCTGTATGGCGGGTCGGGGGAGGATGACCTCTTTGGCGGAGGAGGCAACGACACCCTCTGGGGTGGCGAGGACTCCGACACGCTCGAAGGGCAGAACGGTTCTGACAAGCTCTATGGCGGATCGTGGATTGATTTCCTGATCCTCGATGTTCGAGCCGATTACGCTCCCAACGCCACGCCCGAACAATTCGACGGCCACGGCGGCAACCGACGGTTCGGCGACACGGCAGACGACAACGCCACCGATATCCTGGTCATTCAAGGCGATCAGGACAGGGACTCGCCCGTGGTTCCACACACCATCGACGACACCATCCTCCTCGCGCAGACTCCGACGGGACAACTCTGGGTCCAATACAACTTCGACATTCAGCGCAAGCCTCGAGTGATCGTTGCCAACTGGCGTCGCGCATCCGATGGGCGGCCTCTGGTCGAGCAATTCAAGATCGACGGCTTGGGAGGCAATGACCACATCGAGTTCCTTGATGCGGCTGCCGCTTTGGCCATGGGGCCCACGCAGGTCATCAGCGCGCTGGACCTGTCGCTTCTGACCTCCCGCAGCGATGATTGGGTGGGCGTCATGAACGGCGGACCTGGCAACGACACTCTCGTTGGTTCCGGCGCCCGCGATCGGATTGATGGCGGATCGGGCAGTGACACGCTGTTCGGCCTTGGGGGGGACGACCGGCTCTTTGCGGACGACGGCAGCGGCGATGGCGGCCCCAACGACCACGATGTCCTCTTCGGCGGACAAGGGCATGACGACTTGCTGGGCGGCCCTGGGACGAACGAACTGTACGCCTGGTCCCACGATCCAGAACCGATGCTGACGCAGCTCGGGTTTTCCATCGGACAAGAGCCTGGCGCATCGTTGACCGGCAGCCTGGCCGCCCCCGCGTCGGGTCAACTTCGAGCCGACGCGCACTTCGCCCTCGGAATCGGCAACACGCCACCGGTTGGGGTGACCCTCACCGCGGCAGCGACCCTGAACAATCTGGTTGTGGGCGATGCCGCGGCATCCCGCGCCAATCTGATCGCGGACCTCAACGCGTCCCTTGCCAGTGTGGGCTTGGCGCCGACTGTGGTCGCTTCATTGGATGCCCAGAACCGCGTGCAGTTCACGACCCGTGGCGCTGCGGCGGGTCAATCGATCCGGCTTGTGATGACTCAGTTCGGTGTCTTCGTGGATCCTGATGCCACAAAACCGGCCAACCCCAACTACGGTGTGTTGTTTGATGACAGCGGCGATTATGCCGGCGCGTTCGACGAGCTCGGTCACGCGATTCCCGATGGGATCCTCGATGGCACGGTGAACAAGAAAGCTCGGGTTCTGGAGGACACTGGCCTCAACCGTGTTCTTGGGGGGATCAACCAGGATCAGCTCTACGGCGGCACTGGCTTGGACTTTCTGTATGGCTACGGCGGCGGCGACACTCTTCACCGCGCGGATGGCTCGACGTTTGAGTCGATGGACGGCGGGTTGGCCAGCGGGAGCAACGAGTGGAAGGACTACGCTCGGGCGACGGACAAAGTCTGGTACTACGGTGGAACGAACCTCGACGACGAGATTCACGTCGATTTCGTAACCGAACCGGGCCTGCTTGGAGATCATCACCTGATCACTCGGCTGACCCGCAACGGCGACGCCTACTCGTTCGACGCCCAGGTTCAGCTCGACTTCCAAGCGAAGGACCAGGACGGGAACTTCATCTGGCGGCCAAACGATCTTGTCTTCGACGCGGAGAAACGGAAGAACGTCAATCTGCGCGATCTCCAAACGCTGCTGCCGCCTGAGGGCGATTTCCTTGCCATCCTGATCGATACCTTTGGTGGCAACGATCGCGTTACCGTCGGACCCACAGTGACCAAGTCGGTGTGGATCGATGCGGGTCCTGGGGATGACGTGGTGCAGATCCGTTCCGGTCGCCCGATCCTGGTGGACGCCACCGAGGCCCCGAACCGCAACGATCAGCCGGGCGACGCCTTCAACCTGGGCACGATCAACGGGCACACCACATTCACAGGGCTCACGCTCGACAGTCCCACGGACGAGGACTGGTATCAGTTCACCCTGGCGGCGGCGCCCTTGAGTGGCGACACCCTGACGGTGGGAAGCTTGAGCGCCGACGATATTCTTCGTCTCGAGATTCGAGACACCGCGGGCCATCTTTTGCAGAAACAGATCGAGGGTCATGGGCAAGTCTCGTTGGACCTCTCGAAGCTCGATTCGGGCGCCAAGCCAGGCGCCACGCTCCCGCTCCGAGCCGGCGTGCCGTATCGCGTGCGAGTGAGTTCGGATCGGACTCCGACGATCTATGATCTGTCCGTCCGACTCATCAGCACGCCAGATCTGGCGGAGCCCAACGAGACCGCGGGAAGCGCGTACGAGCTCGTGGAGCTGCAGGGCACCGGGCGGGTGACCGGGCTCGCGCTCCAGAACCCAGCCGATCAGGATTGGTTCCGGTTCCAACTTCCTGTCGAGAATCCCGCGCAGCCCGACCTGCGCTCGAAGGCGGACCAAATCAGTTTGCTCCCGCATGTTGGCGACGCCGCGGCGTTCAAAGTGGAGTTGTATCGTGTTGGCGGCGCCACTCCTGTCCTGACAGCCGGCGCCGATGGCGTTCTCAAGTTGGGCGCTGTTGTGAACGGCGCTTACGACTTGAGCGGCGAGTTTCTGCTGAAGATTTCGCCCGCCTTGTCCAATGCCGCCCCGGCGTACTACGACCTGGACATCGCGGTGGGGACGCAATTCAAGGAGGCGGTGGACATGGCTCGCGTTGTTGTTCGGAACCTGAGCAGTCAGCGCAGCATTGTTCGCCGCGATGTCATCCTGGGAGGCGCGGGCAACGATGTGCTGTCAGGCGGCTCGGGGGAGGAATGGATCTTCGGCGGCAGCGGCAACGACGTGTTGAGCGGCGGGCTGGATCACCAGGCGAGCGACCTGCTGTTTGGTGAAGGCGGGGATGACATCTTCCAGGTCGTGCCTGACTCGCTCCCGTTTATCCGAGGCACGACTCGCACGTTGGTCCCGACGCTGACGGATCTGTTCGTGGGCGGCGACGGGCAGGATCAAGTGCTGTTCCTGGGCGGCGATCTGGATCGGTTCAATCAGCCGGTGCCCGACTACGTAGCCTTCCGATACAGCACCAAGGCTCACCGATACGAGTTCACCAGCCGAGTGTGGGACATCGCCAACCAGCGGTTCGTGACGAACGACGCTCACCAGTTCGAACAGCAGTTCCTGTTCTTCCAGGCGCGCGAGGTCGAGAGGACGGTCATCGACACGCGCGCGGGCAACGACGAGGTGCATGTCAACCCGGAGTTCCGACTGCCCACGCGTGACGACCTGGGTGAATGGGGCATTGCGGAGGGCGACTACCAACAGCGCGGCTTCCTGGGCGCCGTTGAGATCCGCGGCGGCGACGGCAACGACATTCTGTACGGCGGCGCACTCGATGACACCATCGACGGGGGCTCGGGTTCGGACTTCATTCTCGGCGGCGGCGGCGACGATCACATCCTGGGCAACGACGGCGACGACGTGCTGATCGGCAACGGATCCGCTCCCGACGCGACCACCACGCCGCCGGACCGGTTCGAGTTTGTAAGCCGCAACGGCCTCAACGGGCGGAACGATCAGTTCCAGTTCGCGTCCGACCTGGGCCCGATCAAGGCCGGCGCTCTTTTCGAAGGGTTGACCTTCAACTACGGGGACACAGGGGATTGGTATCTCATCAAGACTCCATCAGCGACGCGCCAATTCGGCGGCGCGCAGTCGGCGCTTGTCAATTTGGACATGGGATTGATCACGGTGAAAGATGCTCAAGGCGGGTCGATGCCCTCGCCCGACGTGTCCCTCTTCGCCGCGGTCGATCGCGATCCCACAGACCGACTGGCTGTGGAACCGGTTGAGTTCTTCGCCGGCGTGCCGGAGTATTATCTGCTTCATGTGACCAATCCTCTGGGCAACCTTCCATCGTCGGCCGCCTATACCGTGGCATTCTCCCCGGCGATCGGGCGGACGGTCGATGTGCCGAGCACTGAGGCTAACGTCGAGATCAATCCGCAGAATCCGACAGACCGGCCGGCCGCCATTTCCCTCGGCTACATCAACGAGAAGCGTGACGATGATGTCCGTTATCCCGACATGATTGCGGCCGTGCAGGAGAATCTCGACACCGGCGAGAGTCTGGCCAGGATCCATTTTGGCGGCGCTGCGACGGGTCGGATCGACCTGCCGGATTCCGTCCTGACCCTGAGGATCCCCGGGCTGATTGTTTCCCAACTCGCGGACAAGCCGAAGGCGACCTTCGCTTCCGGTGGCGATTATGACGGTGACGGGATCGAAGACATCGCGGTCTTGATCACGCGAACGGGCGCAACGGCGTACACGCAAGAGGGCGTTTACCTGGTCTTCGGCAGGCCCGGGACATGGACCGGGACCATCGACTTGGTCAAGGAGGCCGATGTCATCATTACCGGGCTGAAGGCGGGTGTGGGCTCGATCGCCAATGCCCGAAACATCAACGGAGACATCAACGCCGCCACCCACTTTGCGTTCGACGATCTGCTGGTCGGCGACCCCGCCGCCAATGCGGTTTCCCTCTTCTACGGTCGGCCGCGCGCTGAGTGGCAGCAGCCCGCGTTCGTGCTTCCCAATGTCGATTTCACCGCTCCCGGAGGCGGGAGGGACGCCGAAGGCTTCATCCGCACTCCCGACAGTCCGGAGAACTTGTGGCACGTCCATAGCAACACCGGCCACACGGAGATTCTCCAGCGCCCCGGCCATACGTCCCCCTTCAGCCTCTATTTTGGCGACGACGCGATCGGAGAATACAACTTCAACCTGGTCCGTGGCGGCATGGTTTCGCCAGAGATCGATCTCACTGGCGAGAGCGGGGCTGAACTTTCCTTCGCCTCCTATCTCGCGACGGAGGGGCTTGCAAAACTCGGCCAAGACAAGGATGTCGCCACGGTCCTTATCGAGACGGTCGGAAGTGGCGCCACCACGGCCATTTTGTCCAACAAGAACGGTTTGGCCGATGGGACGGGGAACTGGGAGACCGTCAAGTTCAACCTCAAGGACTTTGTCGGACAGCGGATCCGGATTCACTTCGACTTCGACTCCAAGGATTATGCCCGCAACTATTTCCCTGGCTGGTACGTGGACGACGTCAGCGTTCGTCGTTTTCTCAGCGTGCAGAATCCCGCAAAGGGGATTCGATTGACCGGACCAGTCGGCTTGGGCGCCAGTGTCGCCTCCGTGGGCGATTTCGACGGGGATGGCGTGGCCGACTTTGCCGCCATGAGCCAGGGGAACGGAGTTGATTCAGGGCGCGTGTTTGTCGTCACGGGGCGCGCGAACCTTCCGACCGGAGTTCCGATAGCGAGCGCGGCCGCTTTGGATGCGACCGTAGCTCCGTTTCTCATCGGATACACTCTGCGGGGGCTGGGAGATGTGGACGGCGACGTGAGCGCCACGGGCCATCCTCTGGATGATTTTGTGGTCAGCGGACCTGATGTGCCGGGCCCGGATGCCAGTTACTTGTTTTTTGGCGGCAAAACCGGCGCGAAGTTGACGATTCCACTAGCGAACCTGGCGCCCGTCCTGGACCTCGATCACGACCACAAGGATGACATCGCGGCCCTGGTCCTGGCCACGAGTCCCCAAGCCGATGCGAGCCAGGCGGCCAATCCGCTGCGTCGCCAGGTGGTGCAGGTGTTTTTGGGAGGGGATCAAGCCGATTTGATTGCCAGGTTCTCAACCGCGCCTGTGCCGGATCTGGAACTTGAAGCCGCTGAGCCAGGATACGCCACGAACGCACAGATCGAACCGGGGCGTTTCGCCGCTCTGGGCGACATGAACGGCGATGGTTTTGCTGACATCGCCTTGGCCGATGCTGTGGGAGGAACGGTGCACGTCTTCTTCGGAAGAGACCTTAGGCTGTCCGGTGCGGGGGCCGCGTCGGGCGAGTTCCGAGCGCTGGAGCGGTTTGACTTTCCCCTGGCGACACCGTTGCTCACCGTTTCAAGACCCTCAACCGGCATCGTGTTGCCGGAGCGCGCGGATCAGCCGATCTCTCTGGGAGGGGCCTCGGGTTGGACAGGGACCGCGACGAACCAACGGCTCGGTTCAACGGCGCAGAACCTGGGAGACATTAACGGCGATGGGTTCGACGACTTTCTCTTCGGCGCCGCGACACGATTCAGTTACATCCTCCTGGGCCCGGTTGAATCGAACTCGATCGAGTCGATCTCCAGCCGTGCGGACATCCTCGTCGACACCCAGAGCTTGGGCACGCCTGCCAGGCGGATGGGGGATGTGAATGGGGACGGGATCAACGACCTTGTCTTCGTTTCCTTGGCGGGCGGCAGCGCCACGGTGCGGGTTGTGTTCGGAAGCGAACACCTGCCGCGCCAACTCGACGCCTCAACTGTCGCGTCGTTCAGCAGGACTTTCGCGGCTGCCGGGCAGAACGTTGAGGCCTGGGTCTTGGATTGGAATGGGGATCGATCGCGTGATGGCCACCCCTACGCTGACATTCTTGTCGCGGCAGACATGGTTTACATCTTCTCCGGGGGGGAGAGCCTGGTGGCCAACCCGGTTCTCTTGAACAAACTGGACGTCATCGTCCGAGCCATCTCCAGCCCAGGTCTCCTCCTCAACCCAACGGTGCTTGTGCCGGGCGACATGAACGGCGACGGCTTGGATGATGTGCTTATTTACGGCGCCGGCATTAATCCAACCCGCGTCCAGTTGTTCCTTGGCCGACGCAGCGTGGCCTCGAGCGAGCCAATCACAGCCGCCAAGCCGGACCCTTTGACCGCGACGCTGCAAGTGGACGAGTACGATACCAACGGCGACAACGGGATCGAACGAGGCGAAGGTTCCAACGTGGATGTCGTCTTCGAGACAGGGCGGTCGATCCAAGGATTGTTTGCCGTGGGGGACCTGAATCACGATGGGACTGATGACTTCGCTTTGGTAGGGAGCGTGGAAACAGAGACCCAAGCGGGATTGCTCCTCTACGCCGGGTCGACGAGCTTCTGGGTGGATCGCCGCACCGACTTTGTCGATGGCGCCGCCGCCTTCCAGGTTCGACGGTACGCTGCGGGCATCCTGCAGGGGGGGCGGACGGTTTCCGGTCCGCTTGCTGTGACCGCTGGAGACTTGGACAACGATGGGAAGCCAGACCTGATCGTGGCCGAGTCGTATATCAGCCTGGGTAGCACGGTCGTTCCTGCGCCCGCCCGCGTCCTCGTCTTCCGGGACATCGCCAGCAAGAGCTCGTGGCTTTTCTCGGAGGCGCACGTCGTTCTGCAGAGCGACCAGGACCGAACCGCTTCCGATTTCCAGGGCCCCGGCGGCGGGCGATTCTTGAGTCTGCCGTCGACCCCGCGCCTCGACCTGGATCGGGATGGGTACGACGATCTGCTCCTTGGGGAACCCTTCGCTGACACCCTTGCCCCCGTCCCCGCTGACCGCGCTGGTCGTGTGCATGCGGTCTATGGGTTGCCGAAGTTGCGGCCCTCCGACCTCCCTGCCGCGGGCGACCCCACCGAGTTAGGCAACACCAGCGTGACCGGCAGTGGCACTTACTTGGTGCAGCCCTCCGACGGTAAGCCGTTCCTCTGGGCGGATGAACTGGGCTCGGGCCAGAAGCAGAAGTGGTATCGTTTCACCACGCTGGGTGACGGCCAGTCCGGTGACCAGATCCGTCTGCTCCCGTTCTGGGAAAACACCAACACCACGATCCGTGGCATCGATGCCACAGCGAATCCGATAGCTGGGCTCCTGCCTCCCGGGCAGCAGGTGATCACAGTCGGTGATGACTCGGGCTCGGTGGGCATCGTGGAGTTCGATCTGAGCGCTTTCCTCGACGGGATGGCTGGTCTGGATTCAGTCACGAGGGCCAAGCTGGTCCTCGACTACCTGCCGCCCGAGCTCCCGCTGTTGCCTGAGAACCCGGGCTTCACCGAGTATGGCGGTTATCTTTACTTCAGCGGCTACGACCCGCTTCACGGCAACGAACTTTGGCGCACCAACGGCACGTTGATCGGGACGACACGAGTGAAGGACATTAATCCAGGTCAGGGTGACTCGAATCCGGCAGGGTTTAGAGTCGCGAACACGGGGGACGGAGACCGGTTGTTCTTCGCGGGTACGGATCCAGAGCATGGGCGGGAGCTCTGGGTGACCGACGGAACGGAAGGCGGCACAAAAGTGCTGGAGATTCGAACGGGTCCGACCGGTTCGGATCCCACGGGGATGATTGGATTTACCTTCAACTCCGGTTTTGGGAAGTGGGTTGTCTTCGCCGCCGAAGGGGATGCTGACTTATCCGGCCAGCCTGTCTTGGGGCGGGAGTTGTGGCGTTACGATGGGGTCAGCGTTGCTCCCGTTCGGAACATCTATGGCGGCGATGTTCGGGGAGGCATTGGTCAGGGCGGCACCGTCACTTTGTCCGTTCGCCACAGCTCCAACCCGGCGAACTTCGTCTCCTTCGGCAACGGCATCTACTTTACCGCCGATGACGGAGTCCACGGTGTCGAGCTTTGGCGGCTGATCCCCTTCCTTTCCGGCACCTTCACTAGCATGGTGAAGGACATCTTTCTCGATAAGGGCTCCTCGGATCCCTCGAACCTGACCGTGGTCGGCAATGGAACGACGAGCGTTCTTTACTTCGCCGCTCGAGATAGCAGCGAGGGGGCAAGGGTGCTCCTGGGAGCTGAAGGCTACGGTCGGGAACTGTGGCGGAGCGATGGGTCCGAATCGGGAACGTGGGCCTACTCCAACCTCGCTCGGGATCAGATCAACTCGCGATTCGCGGGTGATCCCTTGCCCAAGGTTGTTTCCAGTTCTTCGCCGACAGCGCTCCTCAGCATAGGGAGCTCCCTCTATGTGACCGCAAGCAGCAGCCCGCAGCTCTACCGCTTCGACAATCCCAACGCGATCTCGAACAAGCCATTGCCAAATTCCACCGACCCAGACCCGCAGGACTGGCTGCCCGTTCCCGCCACGGTTGCGGGCATCTCCTCACCCCGGAATCTGGTAAGCGTCGGAAACACCCTCTACCTGACCTCCGCAGGTCCAAACGGTCGCGAGCTCTACAATGGGTCTGGCCAACGCTTGTCGGATATCAACCCAGGCGTGTCCGACAGCAATCCGGAGGATCTGACGTCGGTTGGCAATCGCCTTTACTTCACCGCCGATCCCGGGGAGCGCACCCGTGAGACTTGGATGTATGACGGCAGCAGCGTCAGCCGCGTAGGCCCTGCGAACCAGATCGCAGGCGGCTTGGCCGGGCTGGGGAACTTCCTGATTTTCGCTGGCACAGGGAGCTCCGGCGGCCGCGAACTCTGGCGCAGTGACGGAACGTTGGCCACCACACTTCGGCTGGCTGATACCGCTCCGCTCCTACGGACCTTGAACGTCGTTGTCCAGGACAGCATGGAAGGCGATGGCCAGCCAACCGCAGCCGACGCCTCCCTCACCGCGTTGAGCCAGGTCGTGGCTCAGCGGACCAACCTCGCCGGCGCGCTCGCCGATGGGAAACTGACCTTCGACCTGACGGACGTGATCCATGCTCTTCTGGCGCGCGGCCAGACACGCCTGACCCTGCGGCTCTCCCTCGACAGCCCCAACACCGGTAATCCGTTTCGCTTCGCTTCGAGCCAAGACCTGGATCATCAAACCGGGTTAAGCATCACTTACAATCGCCCCGGTGTTCTCGCCGATCTCTACGACGCGCGGGGGGCGTTGCTCGGCCATAACCAAGCCATCATCGACCTGCGCAACGCCAACGCTGGAACCTATTTCCTGCGCGTGTTCAACGCCGACGGGCCTGCCAACGCGCCGTTCCCGTTCACCGTTGAGATCACCCCTCCCGACACTCACAACCGCCCCCATGACCTGTCCGACCATGACACGATCCGCGGCGGCGACGGCGATGACGTCATCATCGGCAACGAACAACGGGATGCGCTCTGGGGCGACGGTGGGAATGATACGTTTGTTGCCGAGGCCGCCGAGGTTCGCGATTGGCGTCTGTCTGGCGACGACGCCCCGTTGCGCAGTCCGACGCTGGCTGACCAGATCACGCAAAGTCAGAATGACTTGAAGCCAACGGACCGGCCGCTGTCCGCGTCCGACTTCGGCGACCCGAACCTCAGGCTGGCGTTGGCTCGAGCGTTGGGTATTCCGGTGACTCCCGGTTTCTACGACGTCTCCAAGCCCACCGTATCACGGGGATGGAACGTGCGTGAGCCGATCATGGCCAGCCAAGTGGCCTCGCTCACCCGACTGGATCTCAGCCAGGATCAGCTCACGTCGCTGAAGGGGATTGAATTCGCGACCAACCTTCTGGTGTTGTCGGCCGCGCACAACTCACTCACGGGCGCAAATCCCTTGGATCCCCTGAAGCCTCGCACCGAAGGCCGGAACGAGCCGCTCGGACTGGGCCGATTGCAATATTTGTCGCTGGACTACACGGGTCTCGACGATGCCGATCTCCAACCTCTGGCCACCTTGTTCAACTTGAAAGGACTGAGCCTGGACGGCAACACGGGGATCAATAATTTGACGCCCCTGGGGCAATGGACGGGGAGGTTGGCTGGCCAGACGCCTCCGCTGCTGTTCCTGAGTGTGGATAACGCGTCGCTCGACGCCCAAGGTCTCGCCGCAATCAAGGACCTCACGAACCTCCGGATCCTCAGCGCCGCGCAGACAGACGGGATAGGGAGCAACGCGGTCGCCGATGTCACGCCGCTCGCCCGGATGGACCAACTCGAGATTCTCAACCTCCAAGGCAACAACGTTGGCGAGATCGGTCCCTTGCTGGGGCAGTATCTCGTCGACGATGGAGATCCCGGCTTTACTGCGCCGCAGGAGTGGTTGAGCAATCTGCATTCCGCGCCCACGTACGACAAAGACTATCGTTTCATCGGGAGTGCCGGCCCGGCCAGTGCCTCTCCGCACGTTGCGACGTGGACGTTCACCAACCTTGCGCCCGGCGCTTACAGGGTGTTGGTGACTTGGTTGGCTCATGAGAGTCGAGCCTCCAATGCAGCGTACTCTGTCTACGACGGCCTGGCCGACACAACGGCTGTTGCCACGGCGCTGGTGAATCAGAAGTTCCTCCCTTCAGGAAGCTCGGCGGGTGGGGTGGTCTGGCAGAGCTTGGGCGTTGTCACGACTGCGACGGGCACGTTGCGGGTGGTGCTGCCGGACACGGCGGAGCTGAACGCCACGATTGCAGCCGATGCGATCCGCTTGATTCCTGTCGATGTCTCCACCGGGCAGGATCGGGTGATCAAACCCGCTCTCCGTGCTCTCAACCTCAAAGGCAATCCGCTGAACAACCAAGCCAGCGCTCTCTTCGTCCCGCAGCTTCTAGCGCGGAGCGCGGACACGTCGCACTTCCCTAATTTCAGTTTTGTTTATGATCCGAACCCCGCAGGCCCGAGCCTTAAGGATATCCCGACGGTCGATGGGAATTCCGTCGGTCTGGCTCTAGACGGCGATGACTATGTCGAGATCCCCAACGGCGCAGCCTTGGACTTCCCCCACAACGTCACGCTTGAGGCGTGGGTGAAGGTCGATGGCTATTCAGACGGCGCGTTGAGCCTCCCTGAGGGCAAGTTCTGGATGCCAGTCATCTATAAGGGCGCGGGAGTCGCCCCGCAGCGGACCTACTCGCTGTGGATCGATGGGAATGGGAATGTGCTTCTCTCTACCGGAGGCCGGGTTGACGTGTTCGGCGTTGGCATTGACCACGAAGACCACGCCTACACGAACACCAAGCCGATCAAGGCGGGGCGCTGGTACCATCTCACCGGAGTGATCGACCGGGACAGCGGGACGATTGCCGTCTATGTCCACGATGACAAGGGCAGTGCGGTGTCGGTGGCGCAGAATACCGTAACGACCAGTCTCCGACTGGATGCCACCAGCACTCCAAGACCTCTCTTGATCGGGTGGACCACGGAGGGTAGCTCCGACTTCACCCCGTTCCGAGGCGTCATCGATGAGGTGCGGATCTGGAGCCGGCCGCGGACGGTGTCTGAGATCGAGGCGGACCTAGCGACCCGCCTTGTGGGAGATCAACCGAAGCTGGCTGGCTATTGGCGGTTTGATGAATCCTCAGGCGTCGCCGTGGCCGACCAAAGCCTCTTTCGGAATGATGGCACAGTGAAAGGCACAGGCCCAACCATCGGGAGTCACGTGAGCGGGGCTCCTTTGAACCGCTATGAGGTGGTGGCGTCCGTGGGGGGGCCGAATTCCACGAGTCCGGGGGCGATCGTCCTCGATGGCGTGAATGATTATGTCTCATCCACGGACCTGCGATCCGCCTTCGCCGGCGAGACCGTGACGATGGAAGTGTGGTTCAAGCCAGAAGCTGCCGGGGTCATCGTGGACGAATCGAGCAGCCCAGTGCCCAATCAGACCGGCGTCTGGCGCGACAGCCAGATCGAAATCCTCGCCTCAGGCGAAGTGCGAGTCCGGGTGTGGCCGCTCACCGCGGCCCAGTCGTTAAGCCTGGGCGTCGCCGCCTTCGGATCGTGGCACCAGGCCGTCCTCAGGTATGACAAAGCGACCAACACGCTGGACGGGTTCCTGGACGGACGAGAGGCGGCGACCGATGTTACGGTCGATCGCGTCGCGCCCTGGGAGGGCGGGTTTGCTTCCTTGTACTATGGGCTGGGTTCCGCCGATTCCCAGAATCTCGACGTGAATTCGGGCGGCGGCGGCTACTTCAAGGGCCGAATTGACGAGTTTCGGGTGTGGACCGTGCGTCGTAGCAACGCCGAGATCCTCGCCAGCGGAGACCGCGCTCTGGCAGGGACGGAGCCCGGGTTGGCGCTCTACTGGAAGTTCAACGAATCCTCCGGGAACGTCGCAGTCGATTCCTCCTCGAATGCCCGGAATGGAACATTCCAAGGCGGTGTGCTCCGAGTGAGCGACGGCATGCTCCCAAGCGATGCCGATGGCGACCCGGTATTCCTCACGGCATCCGGCTCGAGCAAGGTCACCGTCTCCGTGAGCGGGAACCGCTTGTTCCTCACAACGGCGGATCCGCTCGAACGCATAACCGAGACGATCACCGTCGTGGCTCATGACGGCGCAGGCGTCCCAGGAGTTGGCCGGGGCAATACGGATCAGATCCGGTTTGATTTTGTCCGAGGATCCAGCGCCGTCTATGGCACGAGCTTCGATGACCGAAATGGCGACGGCATCCGGAGCGTTGGCGAGCGGGGACTCGAAGGGGTCGCCCTATTCTTGGATCTTGATGGAGACGGAGTGCAGGACACAGGCGAGCCTGTCACGCTGACCGATGCCAACGGCGAGTATGCGTTCCGCAACATCGACGCGCCGTCCGAGACAGCGTTGAGCCCCTTCTACTCCACGAATTTCGATGGCGCCAACTGGAACGTCGGCGGGCGATTCACCGGTGTGACCACGACCGAGTCCGTTCAACAGTTCGACACGGTGCTCAACCCGGCAGGTTCCCGATTCGCTGGCAGTTTCCTCCACAACGCCAGCGGGACGTTCGGGGTTTCCCCGGATCCCACACGACTGACCCTCACAGGTCTGGCTCCCCATACGAGTGTCAGCTTGAGCTTCCTGCTTGGGATTCTGGAGACCTGGGACGGCCTCGACACGACGAGCCCCTTCGATCCCGACACCTTCAACGTCCGGGTGGACGGGATCCTGGTTTTTGAGAAATCGTTCAGCAACCTCACGGGTATGCTGCAAGGCTACGCGCCTCCTGCCGGGGGAAGATTGCACCCCGTCGATCCGAACATCACATCGAACCTGGGCAAGTTCCCGCTGACGTTCGCTGATTCAGCTTATGACATGTCGCGCGAGGCGCGGTTCCAGAACATTCCCCATACTGGCAGCACGCTGACCATCGAATGGGTAGGCGGCGGGGCCGGGTATCAGGGCGCCACAGATGAGAGCTGGGCCATAGAGAATGTCCAAGTGACCTTGCACGGCCTGGGCTACCCTGCCGCGAAGGTCGTCGAGCGGAATCCTCCAGCGTTCGCCGCACAGGGGGTGTTCGCCGCCGTGAACCTGAGGGCGAGCGGCAGCGTGCTCCAGCGCGTGGATCTCGCAAACTATCGCGGGGTCAATGCCGGACCCGACCAGCAGGTCAACGAGGGCTCGACTGTGAACCTCTCTGGCGTGGTCGACCCCGCTCTCGGCGCGCCCGCGACCTACAGCCTGAACTGGACGGTCACCGATCCGATGGGGGTGACCCTTCCCAAGATAGGGACCGATTCAACGTTCTCGTTCGTTCCTGCCAATGAAGGAGTCTACAAGGCGCGCTTTACGCTCACCGCTCCCGACCCGGAGGGCCCACGCATCTACCACGACGAGCTCCTTGTGTTTGTTCGCAATGTGGCGCCGCAGGTCGATTTGGGCTCGCAACCTTTCGAGATGCTCGAGGGGCAGACTCTCACCAGGGGCGCGGTTATCAATGATCCCGGCACTGCCGAGAGCTGGCTCGTCAGCGTCGACTATGGTGATGGTTCCGAGCCGATCCACACACAACAGACCAGCCGGGATGTCACGTTGAACCATTCCTATGCGGATGACGGCGTCTACACGTTGAAGGTGACTTTGGACGACGGCGCCGATGTTCGCGCCTTCCCGCTCACCGTCGTCGTTCACAACGTTGCGCCGACCTTGGATCTGTCCTCTCTCTACCCGCAGCACGTTCTCGTGGTTTCCGAGCGTCGGCCTGTGGAGCTTGGCAACTTGACGCCGACGACCCCGTGGCAAGCGGGTGTGCGGTTCACAGATCCCGGCTTCGACGCTGCCTCAGACCCGACGCTGCCCACCGAACGGTTTACGGCTTCGATTGATTGGGGCGACGGCTCCGCACGGCAGATCGCTCCTGCGACGATCCTTCAGATGGGGGCCGCCGGACGGCCCACATCCGGCTTTGTCGGCGCATCTCACGCCTACGCGCACGAGGGCAACTACCGAATCTCCGTGTCGGTTGCCGACGACGACGGAGGCGTCCAAACCCGTTACCTCGACGTGATTGTTCAGGACGCGCCGCCGGTGGTGGCGCTTTCAGGCCCGTCCGAGATTGATGAGGGATCTCCTTACACGCTGGCAATTGGCCCGGATTCCACCGCCCCGTCGAACTCGCCGGCGCAGTATGTCGTGCGTTGGGGGGATGGAGTCGTCGACCTCCTCGACGGCCCGCGGTCGCTGACGCACCAGTACCCGGCTGCGCCCGGCACGTGGACTATCAAGGTGGACGTCCTCGATGATGAAGGGCTGCACGCGGGAGTGGGTCGCTTGGCTCTCACCGTGCGGAATCGCGCCCCTTCGATCGAGTATCTTGCCGTCGCTCAGCCCGTGGTTGACGAAGGGGTCCATCAACCCAACGCGGCTCCCAACGTTACGCTCCTCGGTGGATTCGTCGATCCGGGTCTGCTTGAGGCTCACACTGTCGAGGTCGATTGGGGAGATGGCGTGATTGAGGCCTTGCCTCCACTGGCGCCCGGCGCCCAGCAGTTCCGGGCGACTCACGATTACCTCGATGACGCTACCGCGGGAACCTATCGAATCCTGGTGCGGGTCCGAGATGGGCAGGCTGTCGGCAGCTCCGAAGTCAGCGTCACAGTGAGGAACGTTGCGCCTTCGTTGCAGTTGAGCCCGACGGCAACTGAATTGGCCGAAGGGGCGATCTTCGGTCTCACCACGACGCTGACGGATCCGGGCGTGAACGACCTCCTGAACGTTTCGGTAGACTGGGGCGACGGCACAAGCGTGAGCTCGGCTCCGGCGGTTCAGCATGTCCCGGTGGCATTCAGCCATGCCTTCGTTCGGCCGGGCGCCTATGTCGTGACATCGACGGCGATCGACGACGACGGTGGGAGCACGGCGAGCTCAGTCACCGTGATTGTCCGGGATGTGGCGCCGTCGAACATTGTTTTCACCCTTCCTGCCGCAGTGGACGAAGGTCAGGCGGTTGCCATCAACGGTCGCTGGACCGATCCGACTTCCGCGGACAACTGGACGGTCCTCGTGGATTATGGCGATGGAACCCAACAGGCGGCGGTCGTGGGTGTCGGCAGAACCTTCAGCTCTACGCATGCGTTTGGCGACAGTGGCTCGTATACGGGGAGCATCACAGTGTCTGACAGCTTCGGCCTGAGCGCCAAGGCGCCCCTGACATTCACTGTTCGAAACGTGGCCCCCACGATCGATGCGGCGCTGGACGTCACTGTGGGACGCGGAGTCGAGTTCGCGCAGACCGGTCGGTTCAGTGATCCGGGGACCGAGGATCGCGATCCAAAGCAGGCGAATCCGTGGACAGCCACCGTGGATTACGGCGATGGCTCAGGCGAGCAACCGCTGCCGTTGAATCCCGACAGGACGTTTGGGCTGAAGCACACGTATCTCGACGCGGGCGTCTTTACGGTGGGTGTGAAGGTTTTGGACAAAGACGGCGCGCGCGGCGCCAACGCGGTTCACGTCCGGGTGAGCCCGGCGCCAAGGGTTGTTGGATACACGGTGAACGACGGAACCGCGCAGCGTTCGCGCGTGACCCGCATCACTGTGCAGTTCGACACGGATGTTTCGGACAGCCTGAGCGCGAGCGACTTTGTGTTGCAGAACCTGACGGCGGGTCTTCCCATCAGCGCGGCTGCCGTGCGCGTCGAATTCGATCTGGCGACGCGGGTTGCCACGGTCACTTTCCCTGGCTTGCCTGGAGGTCGATTGCCCGATGGCGATTACCGGTTGACGCTGAGTCCCGCAGCGATCGTCGATCGAACCGGGGCTGCTCTGGCGGCGAAGTACGTGATCCCCTTCCACGTTCTCAGTGGCGATGTGAACGGGGATCGGGTCGTCAACGATCTGGATCTTCTCAGAGTTTGGCAAAGCCTTTCCCCGTCAGCCAAGATCGCAGACGCCAATACCGACTTGAACGGCGATGGCCGAACGACGGCCGCCGATTTGTCGATCGTGCGAGCGAATTTCCTCAATAGGCTCCCAACAACTCCGGCGTTTGCCTTACCCGAAGACTTGAATCGCGACGGCGTTGTCAACGACAAGGACCTCTACATCGTCTTCCAGAACTTGCTGCTCCCCGCCACCCAGCGTGATCGGTTGGCCGACTTGAACGGGGACGGCTCAGTGACATTGGCCGATTTGGATGCGATCCGAAGGAGTTACTTGTCCACGCTTCCGCCGCAGTCTGTGGCATCGTCGGCCCGAACCAGCGCGAGCGCTGTGACCAGCGACCCAAATGGCTCGCTCGTCAATGCGCCTGCCTCGGGTCAATCCACCCTGGCGTCGGCAACGATGGGGACTGGCTTGGCCTCTTCGAACCCTGTCCTCTCGGACCTCGGCGTCAGCGTTGTCGCGGCGATGGAACCTCGGCACGTGTCCGAAAAAGCGCCCCTTAATTCCTTCCTGTTCTTAGCCTCCATCGAGGATCGAGTATTCGAAGTGGCCAGCCGCCTCAGGCCCGGCGTCGGTCTGTATGAATCCGACTCAAACCTCGACGTCGACGACGACGCGAAGACCCGCGCGATAGTCGCCCGCCGGGATCGGAGCCTCCATCTCCTGGGAGGCGGCCTGTGCCAAGAGCGCTCGAGCGCCGTTGAATCCCACCCCGCCGCCGCGCTTCGGAAGGCAAAGGCGATCAATCTAGAGGGGAGGGGACCGTCATGAACCATCATGCAGAGACGCCGAATCGATGCAGGGTGGGGCTCCGCGGTCGTGATTCACGGCTCTGCCATCGAGCGCTTGCGGCGATGCTGGCGCTGGGGCTGATCCTCTTGTCTCAGTCGGCTTCGGGTCAGATTCCTCCTCCCAACGGACCTGGGGAGGCCTTGGTGTTCGACGGAGTGAACGACCAACTGACCGCGAGTTCTCCGAACATTCCGGTGGGGATGTCCGCGTACACGATCGAGGCATGGATCAAGCCCAACACCATGCATGTGGGCGCCATCACGTCGTGGGGGGATCGGACCAACAGTCGCGCGAACGTGTTCGCGCTGACTCCAACCGGGTTGATCAACTATTGGTGGGCCAATGATCTGAGCGCGACCACTCCGAATCTGTCCGGCGCCTGGCATCATGTCGCCGCGACCTTCGACGGAATCACTCGGCGCATCCTGCTCGACGGTGTCGTGTTGGCCAGTGATTTTCCAGGCTTCCACGGCGGGACCAACACCGCTTTCCAGATTGGCTCCGCTTTCAGCGGACAGTTCTTCGCGGGCCA
The DNA here is from genome assembly GCA_016199985.1 of Verrucomicrobiota bacterium. Taxonomy (GTDB): domain Bacteria; phylum Verrucomicrobiota; class Verrucomicrobiia; order Limisphaerales; family UBA11320; genus UBA11320. The sequence goes on from JACQFQ010000002.1 coordinate 74,499, forward strand.
GATGGACGAACTCCGGATCTGGGACGTTGGTCGAAGCGCGGCGCAAATCCAGGGCGCGATGCGTCGGCAGTTGCTCGGAAGTGAGAATCATCTCATGGCGTATTATCGCTTCGACGAAGGGACTGGGCTGGTCGCCGCGGACACCACAGGCAACCCGGCGAACGCCGCCACCCTCGTGAACGGGCCTTCGTGGACGTTATCGAGCGTTGCGCCGTTCGTTCCCACGATCACTACTTTGCCAGCGGCAGACCTGATCGGTTCCACGGCTCGGTTGATCGGATCCGCGCTTCCGCACCTTTCCGACGGATTGCTCTTTTTCGAATGGGGCCTCGGCATCCCTTACAGCGACGCAACGCCGCGGGTGAGCTTCTCCGCGGCGGGTGGAGCACTGCCTTGGAGCGCTACCCTGTCAAACCTCATTCCCGGGCTTACCTACCACTACCGGGCTGTTGGGACGAATATTTATGGCGCCAGCTTTGGTTCGGACCACACCTTTCGGATTCCGGCGACATTCATCGTTTCAACCGTGAGCGATGGGGGCCCTGGTTCGTTGCGTGACGCTGTCGCCGCGGCGAGGGACGGTGATGAAATCCACTTTGCGGTCGACGGTACGATTATGCTCACAAGTGGTGAACTGCTGATCGAGCGGAGCATTCAGATAGTCGGGCCGGGGCCAGATCGACTCGCGATCAGCGGCAATCACACGAGTCGGGTGTTGAACATTTCCTCCGGCACAGTCGCGATCAGGGGGCTGGCCATCCGGGACGGGACTGCTCCGGCGGGTCCCTTCACACAGGGTGGCGGTGTCAGTAACGCCGCCGAGCTTCTCCTGTCGAATTGCATCATTGCGGGCAACACGGCGCTGGGAGCGCCCGGCCGAACCGGTGACTCTTTGAACGCGAATCGCGGGTATCCCGGTAGACTTGCGATGGGTGGCGGCGTCTACAACCTGGGCAAGCTCACGCTGATTTCGTGCCTCTTTCGATCGAACTCCGTAGTCGGCGGCTCCGGCGGTGGAGGGGCCGGACTTGTTGCCTCGGGCGGTCTCGGCGGCAACGGAGCCGGTGGAGCTCTCGCCAATGACGGGGAGGCAACGCTCCTCAACTGCACGCTCACAGCCAATAGCACAACCGGTGGAACCGGCGGCAACAACCTCTCTGCCAGCCCCGGAGGCGGGAACGGAGGCAACGGCCTCGGCGGTGGAATCCTCAACCGAAGCAACTGCTTTCTGATCAACTGCACTCTCGTCGGGAATGCGGCTATCCGAGGCTCAGGAGGTCGAGGGAGCTCTCTCTCCGATCGCGGGTCTCCAGGCTCAAGCTTGGGGGGTGGATTCCACTCCAGTCCTCTTGCGGGCGGAGTCTCAAAATTCCTCAACACTTTGATAGGCCTGAACGAGTTGACCGGGTCCGACCCGGGGCTAAATGGCGCTGACGTCTTGGGCGCCGTCTTGAGCTCCGGGCACAATCTTGTCACGAGCACCAACGCCAGCACCGGCTGGATCACCAGCGACCAACTCGGCTCGGTTGCTGTTCCTCTTCCGCCGCGGATCGGTCCGTTGTCCGACAACGACTCCGCGATCCCCTCCCACGCGTTGCTGCAGGGCAGCCCGGCTCTTGATGCGGGCGACGATTCGGCGCTGGGTCCGCCCTACAACTTAACGACAGACCAGCGCGGTTTTCCTCGTCATTCGGGAACCACCATCGATATCGGCTCCTTCGAGGCGGAAACACAAATCGAAGTGGTTAACGCCAACGACACCGGCGACGGCTCGCTGCGCGCTGCGATCGGCCGCGTCGCCGCAGGGGGTGTCATCACCTTCTCCCCAACTCTCATCGGCGAGCGGATTGTGTTGAAGAGCGGAGAGCTCGTGATCGACAAAGATCTCACCATCCGGGGCTTCGATTTCAGCGAGTGGTCGCGAACTGTCTCGATCCGCGGCGGCGGCGGTCGTGTATTTCGCATCGCAGCGGGGCGCGTGCGTCTCGCCGGACTCTTGATCGCCGACGGTCGGGCGGTTGGATCGCCGGGGCTGGACAGCATCTCCGAAGCCGACGGCGGCGCAGGTGAACCTGCCATGGGAGGGGCCATCCTGAATTCAGGCGACCTCGTCGTCAGCAACGTGGTTTTCGCGAGCAATTCGGCGCGAGGCGGCCGTGGCGGCGATGCCGATGCGGCGGGTGTCGGCGCCTCCCGCCGCGGCGGGGACGGCGCGGATGGGTTTGGCGGAGCCATCTGCAACAGCAATAGCGTCGCGCTGATCGACTGCGCGTTCTGGTTGAATGACGTCCAGGGCGGGGATGGAGGCAAGGGCGGAAGCCGCGGCAACGCCGGCGATCCCGGGGGCAACGCGGGCTCGGCATTGGGAGGCGCCATCTACAATGCGGGAGCCTGTTCGATGATTCGCACGCTGATCTTTCAAGCGACAGCACAAGGCGGCGATGGAGGTCTGGGTGGCTCCGGGCCAAATGGGACCGGCGGTGGCGGCGGAGGGCAGGGGGGACGCGGTGGGAACGCCGGGGGCGGCGGACTTTACAGTCTGCACGAACTCAACCTGATCAACTGCACGTTTGGCGAGAACCGAGCTGTGGGTGGACTTGGTGGCCAGGGTGGCTTTGGCTTGCCTCAGGGCGCCGGGGGCGATGGAGGCGACGCGAAGGGGGCGGGGTTCCGGAATCGATCGTCCGCTTCCCTGATCCATTGCACCTTCACAGATAACAGAGTAGTGAGTGGCGACAGGGGCGAGTCGGTGACCGCCCCAGGTCTGGCCGGGGCCGAGCTAGGAGGAGGTCTGTTCACCGAAGCCACGCCCGACCTCACGCTGCGCAATACGCTTATCAGTCGCAACCGCTCCTCGAGCCAGCCTCAGGACATCGCGGGGTCGGTCGCCAGTCAGGGACATAACTTTGTGGGGATCGTTGGCGCCTCCTCAGGCTGGCTCGCGAGCGATCTCCTCGGTTCCAGTGCAACCCCACTCACGGACGGGATCGGCGCGTTCGATGGGACGACCTACCCGCTGCTCGAGGACAGCCCCGCCATTGATGCCGGGGACGATGGGGTGTTGGGACCGCCGCTGATTGTGACGACGGATGCCCGCGGATTACCACGCCTCAGCGGGGTTCATGTCGATATTGGCGCGTTTGAGCTCCGGACTTCCACGGGAACGACCTTCACCGTCCAGAACGTCCTCGACGCTGGTCCTGGTTCGCTCCGTCAAGCCTTGATGGATGCCAACGCGAGCCCCGGGCCGGACACGATCCTCTTCAAGGTCCCTGGGGCCGGACCCCATGCCATCGCACTCCTCTCGCCTCTGCCGATTCTCACGGAACAGGTGACGATTGATGGCTTCACACAATCAGGATCGGCGCCTGCCGAATGCCCGACGGCGGCGGTGCTCAAAATCGAACTGAGCGGGGCCTCGGCCGGCCCGAACGCGCACGGGCTGGTTCTGGTCGGACGCCGATGCACGGTGCGAGGGTTGGTGATCAATCGCTTTTCGGGGAGTGGCATCTTCATCGCAGGAGGGCGCGGGCATGTGGTGGAGGGCAACCACATCGGCACCGACGTGGCGGGGACCATTGCTCAAGGAAACGGGGGCGGGGGCATTATTGTTAGCAATGTTCCGGGCTGCACCCTTGGCGGCGCAACCTGCGCGGGACGGAACCTCATCTCCGGAAACGGCAGCCACGGGGTGCTCATCACTGGAAGTGCCTCGACAGACAATGTGCTGATCGGGAACTGGGTGGGCGTCGATGCGACAGGCCAGGCCGCTCTGGGGAACGCCGGCGACGGTGTGGCATTGGTGGGAGCGTCCTTCAACAAGCTGTCAGGAATCGCGGCCGAGAATTCCATCGGACTGCTCTCAGGCAACCAGCTCAACGGCCTCCGCATCGAGTCCGGTGCGACGAACGTCGTTGTGAACACATTCATGGGCCTGAATGGTTCGTACCTGGGGGTCATCGGAAACCGCGGTGACGGCGTTCTCATTGTGAATTCACCTGGCAATGTCATGGCCTTCATCCGCAGCTCTGGAAACGCGTTGCACGGCGTTCATATCACGGGCGCCGGGTCGATCGGGAATGCCGTTCAATATAGCGAACTGGGGTCGAGCCCGTACCGCCCATTCGGAAATGGCGTAGATGGTGTGCGGGTGGAGGGCGCACCGACGAATACCATCGGTCCCTTGAATTCGATATGGAGTAACAACGCCAGCGGCGTGGTCCTGATCGGCGGGGCTGGCGCCGTGATCCAAGGCGCCGAGGGCAGCCCCTATCGCCAGAGCATCCTCGGCAACGTCGGCGACGGAATCCGGGTGCAGGATTCGCCTGGAGTACGAATTGATCCTCAGAATTCCGTCTCCGCCAATGGTGGCTACGGTGTGGTCTTGACAGGTCCAGCCACGCGCGGCTGCGTGATCCAAGGGAGCATTATCGGCGTCGATGTCGATCGGGCCGGAGCTTTCGGCAACGCGCTCGGCGGCGTGGCGATCTTGAACGCGCCGGGCAACCTCGTGGGTGGCGCGACCAACGGGTCGCAGGGCAACACCATCACGGGCAACGGCGGCCCCGGGGTCGCTATTGTAGGCAGTCCCGCGACAAGCAACCGTGTGTCCAGAAACTCGATCTTCGCAAATGGCGGGTTGGGCATCGATCTCGGCCTGGATGGCATTACCGCCAACATCCCCGGCGACGCCGACCTTGGGCCCAACCTGCTCCAAAACTTTCCCATCATCACTGCTGTTTCGAATGTGAACGGTGGTGTGGGGGTTGTCGGTGCGCTGAACAGCGAGGCCAACGCGACCTACACCCTTGACTTCTACGTCAACGCGCAATGCGACCCCTCCGGCAACGGGGAAGGCCAACTCCACATCGGTTCAGCCACCGTCAAGACCGATGGCGGAGGGACAGCCCCATTCACACTGCTCCTGACGAGTTCGTTCACAGCCGCCAAGCGCTATGTGACCGCAACTGCCACCGACCTCTCTGGCAACACATCGGAATTCTCGCCGTGCGCGGAGGTTTCCCTGGAGACATCGATGCTCGTCGCCAATGCGAATGATTCCGGGCCAGGATCATTGCGCGACAGGCTCGCCGCGATCCCCCCCGGCGGGACGATCCGTTTTGCGCCAGACGTTCTCGGCACGATTGTCCTCATCAGCGGGGAGCTTGTGTTGGACAAAGGGGTGTCAGTCATCGGGCCTGGTCCGGATCGCCTGGCGATCAGCGGCAACAACCTCAGCCGTGTGTTCAATGTCGCCACCGGCACGAACCTCATCGCGGGTCTCACCCTCCGCGATGGGCTGGCTCCGGTGACGGGGCCGACGTTGAGCAGTCAAGGGGGTTGCGTGCGCAACCAGTCCACGCTGGTTATCTCCAACTGCGCGTTGCTGAACAGCGCGGCTCGGGGAGGCTCTGGCGCCAACGGATCAGCAGCGACAGCCCAATTCGGCGGCCCGGGCGGGGATGCCGAAGGCGGCGCCATCTACAACGCGGATGATCTGACTCTGATCCACTGCATGGTCGCCGACAATCGGGCCGAGAGTGGCGGCGGTGGCTTGGGCGGTTCCAGCGGTCCAACGGGCGGGCCAGGCGGCATCGCAGGCAGGGCCCGCGGCGGCGCTATCCGCAACGTGAAGGATCTCCACATCGTTAACTCTTCGATCGTCCGGAACCGCGCCCAAGGGGCTGTCGGCGGTTTTGGGGGCGCTGGAACCGCGTCGGGAGGGTCCGGTGCGCTGGGCGGTTGGGCGGAGGGTGGAGCGATCTACACGTCCGGCTCGCTGGAAATATTCAACTCCACGCTCAGTCTCAACTCCGCGCACGGAGGCGTCGGTGGTGGGGGTGGATCCAGCGGCCTCAGCTCCGGATTCGGCGGCGTGGGCGGCGGCGCTGAGGCCGGAGCTGTGTACGGCGCCGGCCAGCAGACTCTGTTCGTTCATGCCACCATCGCCTTCAATGACGTCGCAGGAGGCAACGGCGGGCTGAAACCGGGCGGACCGCCCTCTGGCGCAGGAACCGGTGAAGGGGGCGGCCTGTTGACCGGAGAGAGTTTTTTCCTGAACACCGTGGTCGCCCGCAACTCAGCGCAGTTCAGTCCCGACATCGTGGGCTTCGTCCACAGCCTGGGCCACAACATCATCACATCGAGCGACGGAGAGCAGTCTTGGCTGCCCACTGACAGAATCATCGATCCACTCCTCGGTGAACTCGCTGAGAATTCCGGACCCACGCCATCCCACGCGCTCCTGTCCGGCAGCCCGGCTCTGGATGGAGGCGCTGATGCGAACGCGGTCCTCGCCGATTTGGGCCCGGTTTTTGCGGCGCGGATTCGCCCGTTGATCACCGATCAACGCGGAGGCCGCCGCGTCGTGGATCTGACCTCGGTAGCCAACGCTCCTGGAGGCAACGGGAGCGACATCGGCGCGGTCGAGATGGGGTCGATTCCCCCTCGAATCATCGCCATCTCCTTCGGTCCCGTGCAGGTCTCCTTCACTTCGGAGCCGGGCGTTCCGTACCGCCTGGAACGCGAAGAGGCGTTGGCCTCGAGCCTCTGGACACTGGTTCCCGGTTCCGAGCGCACGGGCAATGGGGGAGTGGTTCTGACGCTCGACTCCTCCCCCACGGCCGCTGTGCGATTCTATCGCGTGATCACTCGGTAGCACGACTTCCGAAACTGGACACCTCGGCACTGCTGACGCCGCCTGAGCCGCCGCTTTGCGCGGGGACGCCTTCCGCCGTCGGGGCTTCAATTCACCCACATGCTGGTTGGTCACGCGCCGAGGACGAGAGAGGATTGCCACTCCTCGCTCTGTCTGGAAGACTTGCTGCATGAGCCAGCTGAAAAGAGCGCTTCCTCTCCACCTTGCCGGCGTCGCGTCGTTGCTGATCTTCGCCTCAGCCCAAGGCGCCGACAAGAGCTCGCCCGCATTCGAAGGGAAGGACACATTGCTCCGGCCTCAGGGTTATCGAGAATGGGTCTTCGTCGGCAGCTCGCTGGGGCTTCGCTATCCAAAAGGCGTCGAGAAACCTTCTTCAAGCCAGGCCAAGTCCTTTAACAACGTCTACATCGATCCGGCGGCCTTTCGTGCATTCAGCCGCACCGGGCAATTTCCGGAGGGGACGGTGATGGTTCTCGAAATCCTGAGTTCGGACGCAAAAGCAGAGCCGGGCCTGCAGGGAGAGTACGAAAGGGAATTCATCGCGCTGGAGGCCGCAGTGAAGGATCGGCGCCGGTTCGATGGGGGATGGGGTTATTTCAGCTTTGATGACGGAGAGGGCAAGCTGAAGGAAAAGGCCACTCCGTTTGCCCGCGCTTCCTGCTTTGAATGCCACGACAAGAAGGCCGCGCTGGACCATGTTTTCACTCAGTTTTATCCCGTGCTGCGGGCGGCCCAACCTCGCAAGTAGCCGACGCGTCGCAGGAGGCTCCGCAATGGCTCCCCTGGCCTGAACCGCGCCGTGGCGTTGTTGCGGATTGTTGCGGCGGACGGAGTCGGGGTCTGAGGCAAGATGATCCGCAAAGAACCGAGCTGCGAGAAATGCGAACAACAGGGCGGAGGCGCGCGCAGGGAACTGTGCGGGCCGTAAGAGGAGGCCGCATCTCCTCGGAAGAGATTGATGCCTCGTGACAGATACGAAAAGGTGGCGACGCTGTACGATGAGCGGAAGCCCTTTAATGGGGCTCGCTCCTTTCCGCGCTCGCCAGGAAGTCGTCAGGGATCGGGATTCTCCATGTCGCGCCTTCTTTGGCTCGCGGGACTCGGAACTCCTCGGCTTGAAACCAGGAAGCAAGCCACGCTGGACGTGGTGCGATCGAGTTTGGTCCAAGTGGACAGAGCCCAATCAGACATGGACCGCTCTTGACACCGATGGAAGATCGGGATTCATTCGCCGAGGGTTGCGTTCATCGCAAATTGCCTCACAGACACATCAAAGAAACTATGGATCCCAGTGAATCCAGGAGCACGGAGGGCCTGCCCGGCGGTTCGAGACTCGGGAAGACCGACCCAGTCGACGCGCCCGATTCGACACGCATTCGCGCGGCAATCGTCGAGACAGCGGAGCGATTCCGCAGGCTTCGACGAATCCGAACCGCTGCCCTGATTGGCCTTGGCGTTTCCTTCCTGACCTTGCCGCTCACCGCGAGCGCCAGTTCGCCGCAATCCATCCGCGGCCTCTCCGTCCTTGGGGGCGCCGCCTCGATGATCGCGCTGGTGATCACCCTGATCCTGCGGGATCGGATTCACTGCCCCGGTTGCCGCCACCGCATCGTCGATGCCTTCGGATCCATCTGTCCTACGTGCGGGACCGCCTCGCTCCAGCCCTCCGACACGAACCCGTCGCCGGTGCGCCGCTTCTGCCGCCAATGCCGCCGAGTTCTGCAATGGGGCAAGGGGTGCGATATCCAAGTCCGCCATTGCACGCATTGTGGCATCCAACTGGATGAGAAAGGATTGGCGCTCTAACATCCCGAATCCACAAGTTCATGAGGCATTTGCGGGCGCCTCATGATTGAAACCGCCCAGAAAGCCCGCTGCAGAGTCGTCAAAGTCTCTCTTGGATGCTCCTTGATTTTATCGCGCCATTCTCACACAAGAGAAACCTATGGCCACCATTGCGCGCATCCCCATCACAAACATTTACGCCGGGGGCGACTACACGGGTCGTGTCCTCATCGGTCCCCAGAAAAAGCCGATGAACGTGCTTCTCGACACGGGCAGCAGCGCCTTTGCCATCGATGGGCACAAATACCATCCCCAAATTCCGGCCGGCGACAAAACGACGAAGCTGGCCCAAACCCAATCCTACGGCGATGGCAGCCACTGGGCCGGCGCCGTGATCGAAACCAACGTCGTCGTTGGAGACGGCGCGTCCCCAGTGAACGCGTCTGGCGTGAGCGTCGCGGTCGCTTATGAGGCTTCCTCGGACATGTTCGGATTGTCGGATGGCATCCTCGGCCTCGCTTACGCGGCGCTCGACGACGCTTTCGCTATGCCGGATGCGACGTGGCCAAAGCGCTACTCCAGCGCGCAAATCGAGAGCGAGGGCGCCGGGGACCAGATCGTGCCGTATCTCACCGATATCGCCAAACTCGGCATCGTCTCCGATAAAATCGCCTTCTACACGCAGCGCTCTTTCATCCATGTAGGCGGAGGACCCAACGACCCGCTGAACCAGGGCGTGATGGTCCTTGGTGGCGGCGAGGAAAGCGCCGACCTCTACACGGGGCCTTTCCAAACGGCGAAGGTCCTTGCGGACCGCTATTACAACACCAACCTCAAGGCGATCCGGGTCGGAAACGCAACGGTTCACGTGCCCGCCCGCGGCCAGATGGGCATGCCATCGAATTCCATCGTGGACAGTGGCACGCAAACCATTGACCTCGGGCCGCGACTCATTCACGCGATCCTGTCGAAGTTCAGCGCCAGCCAGCGGGCGCTGCTGCAGCCGGCGATCTTCAACAACCAGTTCGTCGCCGCGTCGGATCTCGACCTGGCCAGATGGCCCGACCTCGAGTTCATCCTGCAAGGCGACAGCGGGGACGTGTCATTGCGCGTCAGCCCGCGCGACTACTGGCAGGTCAACGTGCAGAAAGCCGGCGCGGCCGTGGCGGCGATCTCGGTGGGGAGCAACGGCCTCGCGATCCTCGGCCTCCCGCTGATGAATGGCTATTTCACGATCTTTGACGGCGAGGCGGACAACGGCAGGGGTGTCGTCAAGTTCGCGACCAGCAAGCGACCCTGAACCGGAGCAAAACTACTTTGGCGTGGATGTCCTGTCCGCTCTCGCTCGTTCGTCGTATCCTTGAACGAACGAAAAACATCAACCATTCCTGATACAACAACATGAGCGCACAACCCCAAGACACGACACCGCAAGGCGAATACCTACTGCTATTCCGAGGAAAGGATTGGTATAATGACCTTTCTCCTGAAGAACTCCAAGCGGCCATGACCCAATTCAAAACCTGGTTCGACCGTCTGACGGAGCAGGGCAAACTGAAAGGGGCGCAACCTCTCGTTCGCCAGGGAAGGGTTGTTTCCGGAAAAGACGGACGGGTTGTGGCCGATGGACCGTTTGCGGAATCCAAGGAAGCCATCGGCGGCTACTTCCTGCTGGCAGTGAACAGCCTCGATGAGGCGGTCCAGATCGCCAGAGGCTGTCCCGGCCTGGAACACGGCATGACGGTCGAAGTTCGGCCTGTTGCCGAAGAATGCCCGATGATGGCGCGCGCGCGACAGGTTCTGTCTGAACAACAGCTTGCGCACGCCGGCGCGTAGCTTTCCGATTGCGGTTGCGTCGCTACGAGGCGGTCCACTCGATCTCAACACCAACGACCCGCCACGGGGAGAAGTCTCCTCAGTGGCGGGATTTTTTTTTGTCATGAAGCGGAAAAGAGGGTCGCGCTCGCGATCCTCATCCCACGTGGCGCCATGGCTTCTCGGCGAACTCGTCGGGAGTCAGAATGGGTTTCGTTGTAGGTTCTTCTCCGTGTTGTTGACGTAGTTTTCAATCGCATGGTCGTTAAATGGGGCCACCTTGCCATGCAAGAACTCGTCCAGGTCGCCTTTCAAGCGTTCGAGGAGCTTGTTCCAGAAATGCATGTCGGCATGCACCACTCCGCTGGCATCGAATGTCAGCGATGTTCCCACGTGGCTGTACCCCATTTCGCGTGTGGCCACACGAGTGACCACATCGGAGTTGTTGACGTAGCGGAAGGTGAACTCGCCGAAATCGCCATCAAACCGGTCGGTGAACTGGAGGCTGCCCACGCGAGGCGAGCCATAGGTGTAAAGGCCGTGAACGGGCTTGAGTCCAAGCCGCAGTTTGGCCGTGGCCAAGGTGGCCAGCGCGGCGCCGAGGCTGTGGCCGGTGAACCACAGGGATTGTTGGCGATATTGATGGTTCTGAATCGTCTGCTCCACCTGGCCCCAAACCGATTTCAGGGCCGCCCAGAAACCGTAATGAACCAACCCCACCTCGGTCATGGCCAAGACAACGTCGGCGTCGGTGATCCAGTCCGTCAACTTGTCCGGTTGCGTGCCGCGGAAGGCTACCACCACCGCCTCCGCATTGCTCGCGACGAAAGCCTGCGTGTCCCACTCGGCTTCCGGCGGCGATTCGATAAAGCTTGAGCGATCGAAGCCCCAGGTCTTTAGAGTGGCGTCAATCGCGCCGGCGTCCTGGTAAGCCAGTTGAGCGGCCATTGCGAGGCTGAGGGCGTTCTCAGCACGCCAGCGGGTGGTGTTCGGGTTCAGTTGAAAGTTTGGCATGATTCAGTTCCGTATGAGCTTGCTCACGTTGCCTGGTGGATGCAACTGCCTAGACATGCCCATGGCCTCAGGGATGAATTGCGTGAACTGCTGTGAGGGCAATCAGCGTCGCGTTGTACAGACTACGGAGGATCGAAGCGGTTCTTACAACGAACTGCAACGATAGTCATCGCGCGCTTGATGTTGACCTGTAGGCGACAATCAGAGGGGCGCTCCTATTGCCGCGTCTTGGCGGTTTTCAGTATGGATTCCAATCTCTCAGCTCGTTCTCGGAGGGCGGCGCTGTCCGGCACGAGCGGGATGAGGCGCTTGATGTGAAACAGGGCGGCAAAGGCGTCCTCTCGCTGCCACGCCAGTTCAGCTTGTTGAGTGTGCCAGGCTGTAAGGCGCTCGGCGTCCTGCTTCGAGCCTAGCGCTCTGCTTCTTGAGGCCTCGCCCCAACGATCCTTCAGTTCGCCGACCGAGAGAGCGGTGGTCTCGTCGAGCTCGATGCGCTGGGCTGACAGCAACTCCGCCATGATTCGCAGTTCACGAGAGCTTACGGGCTCCGCATCCAGTCGCCAGATGGATTGTTCCCAATCAAAAGGGCTGCCGACGCCAATGTGCCGACGCCACGCGCTGTCGCTGGACACATCCTCTCGTCCCCTTGTCCAGCGATCCGCCGACAAACGCTTTGCCAACACTCGGCTCCCATCGTCCAGAAAGCGGGCCTGCCAAAGGTTGAAAGGAAGCCTCAGCGGCGGGGTGAGCGGCGTGCCCGCGTGCTCCTCGGATTCAAGGTCCCAGACCTGGACCGTGTCGTCGCTGGCGGCCGTCACGACCTTGGACCCGCTGCGATCAAATGCGGCGGAGACAAAACCATGGTCGTAGCGAAACTTTCGGACCTCTTCCCACGAGCCAACGCGCCATTGCTTGACCACGCGATCTTCGCCGGCGGTCAGCAGGAATCGGCTGTCAGGGCTGAAGGTGGCCGCGGTCACGCCGTCCTGGTGCTGGAGTTTGGGCCCTATGCGGCTTCCATCCTTCGCGTCCCATATGAACGCCGCCATGGGCTTTTCGTCGTCGTCGCGGCATGCGCTGGCGAGCATTTTGCAGTCGGGACTGAACTGGGCGGAATCAACATGGTGGGGATGGGGCAGGGCGGCGATGATGTCCCCTGTCGCGGCGTTGATCAGCAGGGCGTTTGTCAGGCAGAAAGCCACCATCCTGCTTGCGTCCGCGCTCAGGGCGGCGCCCGCCTCCGAGGGGTGCTGATACGGTTTCCCTCGCATCGCGCCGCGCTCCATATCCCAAAGCTCGACCGTTGAATTGTGAACGAGCACGACACGTTGGCCGTTCGCGCTCACACCGGCTATCAGATCGCTCGGGGCTTCAGGAACGAAGTGGGCGAGGGCGATCGCAGAACCCCGGCGGCTTCCATCCGATCCGTAAACCTGGCCAGTCAATCCTTGCGCGCCGCTTTCGGACGACGCTTCAGAGACGAGAAAAAAAACTCCTCCATCCGCGCTGAACCTCATATCCCTGATCTTGCCGGGGGCCGACGCGGGCCGCCCCGCCGGAGATCCGGAGCGCGTCCAATAAACCTGAACGGAGTTGGTGCTGATCAGGGCGAAGTGGCTGCCGTCGGGGCTGTGGATTGCCGGTTTGGATTCCCTCCATGCCTCTGTGGGGAGATTCCATATCGTGACGATGCCTCCGGTTGTCATCGTGGCGACGAGACTACCGTCCGGACTGAACCTGGCCTTGTGCACGAATGAATTATGTCGGAGAGCGGGGTAAGCCTCTGTTCGTCGCTGCACATCCCAGATGCGGGCGGTGTAATCGTCGCAAGCTGTCAGCAAATAGCGGCGGTCCGGACTGAACTGAACACTGTGCACGGGCGCATCGTGGGGGAAAAGAAAACGAGGCTGCAGCAAGGACAAATCCCAGACGCGCGCCAGGTGATCAAAGCCGGCCGTGGCCAAGTACGCGCCGTTCGGGCTGAATTGAGCGTCGTAGACCCAAGTCGGAGCGCCTGCTTTGGGAGGGTGCCAGAGACGCTCAGGGCGCGGTTGGAGCGTGGATCCGTCCATGACGTTCGCGTAGGCGTCGTCTCCAGCCACCACAATCCAACGATCATCCTCGCTGATTGAAACCGTTCTGTGTTTCCCGGAGTCGCCCATATGCTCCGCCAACACCTCAGAGGCGCGCCACTCCCAGATGCGAATAAGGGAGCGGGCGCCCTGCGGAGAGTCCCACTGCCCCGCGACGATAACCCGGGTTCCCTCGCGGTCAAACACAGCGCTCTGAACTTCCCCCGGATGGCGCAGAGTTCCCAGTCTCCTGGATGTTTCCACATCCCAGATGAGAACAGTCCGGTCGGTGCTTGCGGAGACGAGGAGTTTGCCGTCCCGGCTCCAGGCGACGGACATCACCTCCCCCGTGTGCCCCAAGAGCGTTCGAAGGGGTTCATGCTCCCGCAACGCGCGGACGAGGACGCGGCCATCCTTGAGCCCCTCCGCAATGTGTGTGCCTCGAGGGCTGAAGGCGAGATCGTGGATCTCGGCGTCTTCGAAGAACAGCGCCGCTTTCTGAGGAGAGTACCGCAGAGCGGTTTGGAGATTCATGCGATGGCGCATCGCCCTGCGAGGGCGCTGCTCATCGAGCCGCAAAGCCTCCGCATACCAGGGCAGGGAGCCCAATAGGTCGCCTCGGGCGGCGATGCGAGCTCCCGCGGCCGCGTGGACATCGGCCACGCGTTTGCTTTCTTGCTCCCGCTGGCGCCGCACCCTGAGGATCTCGTAGCCCGCAAGCATGCCCACCGCCAGCCCCAGAACCGCGAGCTTTGTGAGCCCGCGAGCGAGCCTCTCGAGCAGTCGCAGGCGCTTGACCGATTCACCCGCGTGCAGCAGGACAAGCTCCTGGTGCAGTTCTTCGGCCGATCCGTACCGAATCCGCAGGTTGGGCTCGCAGGCCTTGAGAACCACCTCGTTGAGTTCAGTGAGCTGGGTGAGGTTGGGAGCATGGGTCCAGAACGCAGGCAGCGCCGGATGCTCAAGGCGATCGCGGCCTGTGCTCAGTTCATAGAGAACTTTGCCGAGGCTGTAGACATCGGCTTGCTTGCTGGGAATACCCTCGGGCGCCACGTAGCCCAGCGAGCCTCCTGGAATCGAAGCGGCGCAGGCTTGGGTCACCATCCCGATATCGGCGAGCTTGGGCGCTCCGTTCACGATGATCAGGTTGGAGGGCTTGATATCGCGATGCACCAGGCCCCTCTTGTGCAGATAGGCCAGGGCGGAACTGGTGGCCAAGCCGAAGGCCAGGCACTCTTCGTAGCTGAGCGCCTTTCGACCCGCCACCGTCGCCGCGATCGTCTTGGGCTCATAGGTGTCGGGATTGATCGGGCTGGTCCCGTCCTTGGGATCAGCAAGCTCCATGACCGAATAGAAGTAGCCCTCCTCGTCGTTCCGGCCAATCTGTAGAATGTCCACAAAACCCTCGTGGCTTCGCGAGATCGGTTCAAATGTTTCGATTCCGTGAAGCTCGCGATCGAAGGGCCGATCCTGGTCGAACTGTTGCCGATAGACCACTTTTACCGCGCGGAACGTTCCCATGATATTCCGCGCGAGCCACACCTCTCCATAGCTACCGCGTCCGATTTTGCGGAGGAGCTCATGGTCCGGGATTCTTGGGGCGCTCATTTTGCTGTGTCTCGGACTTGCGGGCGGCTGTGGGAAGCCTCCTTCGGTTTCATGCGAGACGTCCGTTCGACTCATGCGCGGGCGCTCTCGCCTGAATGGGCAGGCTCGCCAACGCCGCGAGCCGGTCATCGTTGGACATCCCGCTCAGGTGAAGCACGAAGTCCCCGTCTCGATAGGTCGCCAAGCTCGAGTTCATGCTCGCCTGCCGCAGGACCTCAGTGTGGGTCGACACTTCAGGGAAGTAGCGGATGAGGTGCTTGAATGTGCTCTGCTCCCAAAGCGGCTTATAGCCATCGGGGTCTTCCCGCAATTCGCCGAGAAAGTAGACGCTCTCCAGGAGGCTGAACGACCATTCGCAGTTCCGAATCAAGAACACACCCATGTTCAGGCCGTTCTGGTCTTCGGTGCAGACGAGGTTGGCGCGCGTTTTTTCGATGAGACGCGAGGCGGGAAACTCAAGATCCATGACAACGGCGTCGGCGTCCACCCACATGACCCATGGGCTCTGCCGCGACATCATCGCGTTCCGAACAGCGAGCACCTTGCTCCAGGACGGATGCCGCGAGGGATCGAGCGAAGCGCTGTAGCGAACCAGTGGATAGTCATGGCGGTCCGCGTATCGCCGAAGTCGCTTCCCTGTGATGCTGGCGACAGGCGTCATCGCGTCATCGCTCAGTGTCACCAGGGTGACGCGGCATTGTCCTGAAGGGGCGCATCGCCCCTTGCTTCCCGCCTGGCTGATGAGCGAAACCTCCTTCGCAGGCCTGGCGGACGCGGTCGACTGGGAGTTGGGATCGGCGTCGTTAAAAAGCACCGCAGCGGCGCCAGCAACTCGGGCTTGCTCGGGCGTCAGGTAACTGAGCGCTCCCCCCCGAAAGTAACCTTCCACACGGGCGATCACTTCATCCGGGGAGATGAGGTCCATACAGCGGGGAAGGTCTCCCACGGGATCCTGGCAGAGGTTCACGGGAAGATCGCGCTCATCTCCGTCGCCCAGCGGCGCGACTCGGGATCTCCAGCATCCGCCCTGGGAGCAGGAGAGCATGCCTACGTTGTGAATGAACTGATGCGCGGGGTAGGTCTCCCATTGGGGAGGCTCCCGGCCTCCGGCGACAACGACGCAGGGTCTGTCATGCCCTCCAGTGTCCTTGCGTTCCACAGCCGCCGCTAGATGCATCAGGCACGTCACCCCGCAAAGAACCCCCTGCGAATGATAGACCAGGCGCACGAGTTGGCGTAGATCGGTCTTGCCCCGCAGGTCGATGACTCCTTGCAGCGGCGGGTGATGGTCGTGGGTCTCGCCCACCTGCACGAATTGAATCCTACCCCGAAAGTAATCGACGACCGCCTGATAACGCTCGCTCGACCACCATTTGATCGTCACATCCCGCTTTCCGCCCGCCACGATGATCCAAAAAGGTGTTTCCTCTCCTGTCCGCTCGTGGATCTGCGAGTACCAGGACTTTTCAAGAGGCGAAAGATGGATGTCACCGTGGAAAGCCGATGGCTTGCATCGCAATCCCAGGCTTGAGTTGAGGAATTCCGTGTAGGCCTGGACGTAGTGGTAAGGCGTCTGGTTGCAATGCTGGATGAGGTCTGCCCGACAGTCGAGAATCTCAACCCCGGCGCCGCTTTCGTCCAGAGGGGTCAGATAGGGATTGTTTTCCCAAAGTTCGGCGGAGGGAGTGCGCACGTCCGTTGCAAATTGATTCGGATAGCAGAGATGCAGATCGCGGACGGCGGCTGTGAGCATGACAATGTCGCCCGCGGCGTAAGCGTTCTTCAGGATCAGCTTCCGCTTGGATGGACGATGCTTGCCCATGCGACGCTCCCTGGTGACAAGCCACGGGGCTAGCGCGTCGGACCATCAGGGCTCTTGCGGGGACTATCAGGACTTTTCCTCGGACTGTCCGGACTCTTGCGCGGGCTATCGGGGCTTCTCCGAAAGGCCGCGCCTCCTCCACCGCTGCCCGGCAGTTGGGGCGCGCCAGGAGGGAGGGCCGTTCCAGCCGGCACCGAACCAGAATCGTCCGTTCCTATGATCGTGAGGACCTGGCCGGGTCGGAGTGTGATGCAGATGGGACTGGGACTGTAGCCGGGGGGGATCGGTGGGTTGGGTCTCATGATGTTGAAGTGATGGGGGGTGAGTTGTGGCGAAGCCTACCTGGGCCATTTTCATGCTGCAAACAAAACGCGAGAGGGTCGGGCTTCTGAGGACATAGGGCGGACTTCATGGCTTCCCGTTCTTCTTGGGACGCTGGAGCCGCGCCTCGGGCTTGTAATCCACAACGACCTTCCTTCCGATGCGTGAGTCGTCCGTCTTCAGCGGCTTGCGTTGGGATTGGGTTGGGACTTTCTTCAACTCAGCCGGGGATGGCGCGGTGTCATACTGCGTCATGTCCCGCGTCAGCAAGGCTCGCCTGAGATTCTGCCTCAGGTTTTCGCTGAGCACCTTGTGAGCGTAGCCGTCTGGAATTTCGGCCTCTTCGAACGCTTTCAACAACTGCCGTTCCGCGCACACCAGATCTCCCAGGGTGAGAAGGTTTGGATACGAGACAGCGACTCCCTTGAGCCTTGAGATGAGTCTTGTGAGACCCTCGGCAGGCAGCCCCGCTTCTTTGGCTGCCTGCCGAATCAGTTCTCTGCTGTCCTCCGACTTGTCCTTGGCGTACGCGCGCATCGCGTCAAAAAAGCCGATCCTGGGAGCCAGTAGCGCTTCACCCAGAGTCTTGCTCTCGGTGACGCTGAGTCCGATCTTGCCCAGCAGAAGCTTCTGGAGCGCCTTGCTTGCCGCAATGCCGTACGAGCGCGAGTCAGACGAGAGGGCGGCGAGCGGCTCCTTCCTGCTGGCCTTGCGACCGAGGGCATCCGCCATCCCGCCGAGCATCATGTCGATGGTCGCGTCGGAGAGATCCCCAAAAACAATCCGCACGCAGATGTGCCTTAACTCCGCTTGCACGGCGCCGCTGATGGAGACTTTGGAAGAGGACGAAGAGGCGTGGCGGTCCGCCGCGAATCCGTCATTGGACAAGAGAATCCGGATGAGGCTCGCCAGTTCGGAAGTGGTCAGAACGGGTTCCTGATCCCCTTCTGCGGTCAGAATCTCCAGGGCCTCGCATAGATATCCTTGAACTTTGCCGATTCCTCGAGCCAGCCGCTTGAGCCTGACAACCGCGTAATGAGGGCCGAGGATCCTGTTGTTGATCGCGAGGTTGATGGCTTGGTTTCCTTGATCCAGGCTGTCCCCGCCGATGGCAAAAGCAAGGAGCGTCTCCTTCCTCTTCAGGAGTAGATCGGCCACTCTCTCCTGCCGCTCGTTGACGATGGCAGCCACGTAGACTTCAGCGCTTCGCGACAGGCTGAAGAATTGGCGATCACGATAAACCCGCGTTTCAACGGTCACGCTATACCTTCCTGGGGATGGAAACAGCGGACCATCGGGCCCGGAGAGCAGTGTGATCGCCCCGCGCGTGGTTCCGCCGGGTTCAACCGCTTGCAATCCCAAGTCGTCGATGTTGTGGGACAAGGGCACGAATCGGAGCTCGTCGCCGGAGGGCGACCTAACGCTTCCGCCCAGATTGCCTGACTTGAAACGGAGTATGGGCGCTTGGAAATCGCGTTCTCCTCGGTTGGTAAGCGTCAGTTCGAGGCGGACGGGGGCTCCCAATGGAAACTCTTCCGCCAAGGGCGACACCTCCAGCGTCAGTTGCGGCTCTTGAAGGGACTCATCCAACCCGCCCAGGAGCGGCATGATCCTAAACTCATCGATGCCCGGGAGCTTTGCTTCGGGGCCGTTGCCTCCGGGCCGCACCACGATGTCAGGCCAGTGGCGCAATCGTTCCAAGTCATCGGGCGCGAAGTCCCATTCCATGGTCCCCAGGACATCAATCTTCCTGGGGCTTGCCGCAGACCGCGTCAGGGCGGTCTGCTGGATGGCGTCGGTGGTGGCCATGAATCCGCTGGTGGTGAAGTTGTGCCTGAGACGCATCGCGTGGCCCATTTCATGGACGGCCGTCCGGAAGTAGGCGGGAGTGTCCTCAAGCGCTCGCCCAGCCAACTCGCCCCACTCGAGCTTGCCCGCCTCGCCGTCCGTGAAGGGGTAGCGGGCCGCGATCACGACGCTTTCAAAGAGCGTGCTGGGCGGGGCGACGCCTCGCGAATCGAAGGTGTATCCCCGGCCTCCGTCCGCGAGTTGACCGACGCAGAACAGGTGATACCGCCATTCGTCGTCCACGTCATCGCTATCGCGCAGGGCGGGCAACGCTTCGAGCAACTCAGGCTCGCTCCAGACCTTGGATGGAGGTTCCGCAGGCTGATCGCTCAGCACGGCTTCCATGCGCCAACCGCACTTTCGATAAACAGAAGCCCAGGTTCTGCGGGCGTCGATTGCCAGGGGGCTGAGCTCCGTGCCGGAGAAGTTGTCCAGAGGGGCCTTCACGCCGTTCACTTGATCGATCTCGAGCAGCGCGCGCCTGAGATAGGATGACACCCAGGACAAGGTCACTCGGCCGCTTTCATTCCCGTCGGGATCCCTCACGATGCCCGTCAGGTGATCGAACGCGCCGGGGCTGCCGGCGGGAGCTTCATCCCAAGCCAACTCGAGAGTCACAATCCCCCACTCCTTCCACTGGCCTGTGGACAGAAGTTCGCGGCTCTTGAGTTGAAGGTCGAATCGGTCGCCGCCCCGTTCGTCAATGCCGACCGCTTGGAGGTAAAAGCGGTAGTCGGAGACGGGAAAGATGGGGATGTCTTTGTGAATGAAGGGATGCTCCGTGGGATCCATCGCGTAGAGATCTCCGCTCAGGTAAACAACCCACCCGCGCTTGCCGGCCTCCGCTTCATCCACTGTCAGCGCGAGGTTTCCTTGGTTGTTGTAGTGGACGACGCGGAGGGTTCCCTCGTAGTCGCAGACTCCGCGTTCCGCGTCGTCCGCGTTGCAATCCTCGCCGCGATACGGGGTGTTCGGCGAAAAGCGCATCGCATAGCAGCCGGCCCGGAGGCGCCGATAGGGATTGAGGAGCTGTTGGTCGGGAGAGTTCATGAGAGTGGGGCGCGTGGGGTTGGGGGCCTTTGACGGCAGGACCGCCTCCGGGGGCGGCCTGGTGGTTCAGGGGCTTTGGCTTGTTGCTTCCCGGGATGCATCAGGCGGCATGAGGGACCGATCCTAGTTGAGCCTGGGCTCCATCCGTTTGATCTCCTGGTTGATCAGTTTGGCGATCCGATGCCGGGCCACGTAAACTTGGCTGACGCTCACATTCAGCGCTCGCGCCACCTTGAACACGGGCCAGTCCTTAAGAACATAAAGATCGAAGATCTGGAATTGCTTGGCGCTGATATGGGGTTTGACGCGTTGCAGAGCTCTTTCGAGGAGGTTCTGCTGCCACTCCCGGTCCCAAAGTTCCTCCAGCTGTTGGTAGGCGCCATCGGGAACGCGCGCCACGGTGCCCGTGCTCGGGGGGTCAAAGACAGGCGGCGCTTCCGCGTCAGAAACCCTGGGCCCTCGCTTGCGGTACTGATCATAAATTCGCCACTCGGTCGTGTGGAGCATCCAGCTTCGAAAGGAACCGACCGAAGGGTTGTAGCGGAATTCCGGGATTGCCTTGGCCACCGCGATGAAGGTGTCCTGCACCACATCCCGCGCCTCCTCCTCGGTCAGCCCCCGTTGCAGCGCGAAGCTATGCACCAATCCGGCGTAGAGCTCGTAGAACTCGCTCCAGCTGTCGTTGTCCGACGTGTTTTGGATGCGGCTCAGGAGAGTCGGCCGAGTCGCGTAAGGGTCCACGGGATCTGGGTTCATAGCGGGCGTTTATGAGAATACGGGCAGGAGACCCCCAATCTTACACGGTCGCAATTATATTTTGACCCCGGTCGGAGAGAGGTAGGGTGCGTCTATTTTGCATTCCAAGCCTCTGGACAGACGGACGTCACGAGACTGAAAGCGCAGCGAGATCTCTCGGCGGCGAGGTGGCGCTGAAAGTCCTTGGTTGATAGCTTTTGTTTGCGCCGCTTTGGGCAGCTCA
>JACQFQ010000003.1 GCA_016199985.1 Verrucomicrobiota bacterium
AACCTGTGTCAACCAATTCCAACGGCTTTTGCTCTCATAATTGATTTTGCACGACACCTGTTCATCGGAGGGAACCCTCACCTATACAGATCGTGAGTCCCAATATCCAAAGTAATAACGGACTCCCCCTGCCGGCAAAACAGGACACGTAAGTTCGCCTCAATCACCACAGAATACACCGCGTACCCCGCACGAACCGACAGCAGGTGTATCTTGTGAGTGCCAAGCCTTGGGTCGAAAGGGTCCTTCTTGAATAACTCAAAAGCCGCACGCACTGATGCCTTCTGCGCCGGTGGCAACGCATAAAACTTTTTCCAAAACTCCTCAGTCGCCTTGTACCGCGCACTCACACCAGACCAGAAGGCGGTGGGTTGGTAAGCGCGTCATGAAGCTCGACTAATCTCCCCGACTTCACCTCTTCAATTGCACGCAGGAAGGAGGCCGGGACCCCATCGACAGCAAAATCGTAGTTGCGAGTGAGGGTCGTAAGAGCGATCACAGTGTGATCCGTGCAGTCATCATACTTCTGCTTCTTCTGCGCATCGAAGGTATCCATAGGGATTATTGAGTTTGCACGGTAACGTTGAACCGGGTCTCCATCAGATGCGAACCATCAACGAGCAGTTCAATGCAATGCACGCCCGGATTCTCGAAAACTAGGTTTTTCAGATTGTAAACCACCTCAACCACCTGGTTTGGATGAAGGAACTCCACATCCCTTTCCTCAAACTCGAAACACGTGCGACCGGAGGCCACACTCGTGCATCTGAAGAGCAACTTCGTCCGCCCTTGCCCATTTGTCAAAGAAGCGAACAGGGACATCATCCCCTGAATCACCGGCAAAGCACCGCCATTAATATTGTTGAACGTCCCCACCAGGGTCTTCTTATTGGTGCCCAATTCCGTGATGATGTGATCACAGATAATGAGCGCCGTGCCGATGGGTTGCTCTTTGCCGCTCATAGTGTCTCAGTCATTGAACATCGGCAGAATCTCACACGGATCGACAGAGTCAACCAAACAGGTACCACTGTGAATCCGCATCCACAGCGGAGGAACCCAGTGGCCTTCCACTGGACCATGCCGCCAGGACCACCCTCGTATTTCAACCGAGATTGAGTCCGAAGACTGCGGGTTCGACTTCCCTCTTCAACCCTCAAAACTTGAGTCCTGCTTAAATGAAAACGCGCGAGTCGCTCACCTCGCGCGTTGGAGTTTGGCGAGGTGGCTTCGCTGCGCTCGTTCGGAACACCGTGCGGACACCTCCAAACGATTCTCGCCCACTTCCAGATCCGGGCGGCTCACTTTCAACACCGCCTCCCAGCTCAGGAACACATACGTCACGGCTAACGAACGTCGGCCCTCAACGTGGACTCACGGTCTCTCCTTCTCCCCCAAAGATAGCCAGCGAACGCCCACAGTCCCGAGAAGCGGAACGCGGGATCCACGTATCGCTCGATCACGTAGAACGCAAAGTAGTAGAATCGGCAGAAGCACCATACCGCGATCGAGAGGAGCGCCGCATCCTTCAGATTAAACCTATCGAGAAGCAGCAAGCCCGCCGAGCCCAGGCCCAGGAAAAGAAAGAGAAGGCCCTTGATCTTGATCCAGCGCGGGTCGGTCAGCTCTTGCATGCGATGGGCGCCGGCTTCACGGCCGGCAACCAAGGGTTTGGACACCGTTGCCCGTGGATAGTTTGGTTGAATGTGGCGTTTTCTTCCACGTCTGTTGATACTCAATTCAACACGACAGCACCGGAACCTAGAACCGATCATGGCCCGACGATCCTCTGCCCGTCCGCTGATTGAAATCTGCGTGGACTCGGTCGAGTCCGCCATCGCCGCCGAGGCTGGCGGCGCCGACCGCGTTGAGCTCTGCCAGAATCTGTTCGAAGGCGGGACGACGCCCAGCCTCGGGATGATTGAGACCGCGGCGAAACGCGTCCGTCTCCCGGTTTTTGTGATCATCCGTCCCCGGGGCGCGGACTTCTGCTACTCCGACCACGAGCTGGATGTCATGGCCAAGGATGTCGCGGCGGCGAAGATGTGCGGGGCGGCCGGGATCGTCACCGGGATCCTGCGCCCGAACGGCGCCATCGACGAGCGTCGCATGCAATCGCTCATCCAATGCGCGCGTCCCCTGCCCGTCACCTTCCATCGCGCGTTCGACATGGTCCCCGATCCCATGGACTCCCTCGAACGCCTGATCACTCTCGGCGTGGAGCGCGTGCTCACCTCAGGACAAGAGAAATCCGTGTTGGAGGGCTCCGAGCTTATCCAACAACTGGTGAAGGCCGCGGGCAAGCGCATCGTGGTCATGCCGGGGGGCGGGATCACTGATCGCAATTTCGCCAGGATCCGGAAGCTCACCGGCGCCTCCGAATTCCATTTGTCCGCCAGCCATCCTGTGGCGAGCCGGATGACGCACCGAAACGACCGGGCGCCCATGGGCCGCGAGCTGCGGGCCCCAGAGTACGGATGGTCGGCCACGGATCCCGATCGCGTCCGACGCGTGGTGGGGCTCGCCAAATGTCCTTGATCCCAACGTTGACCTCTCACAAACCTTTCAGCCATCTTCCTCCGCACATGCGATTCCGAAGTGTCACCACTTTCACACTGGCCGGTCTGGCGCTGCCCGCCGCGGCGCAGATCAAGTCGACCAACCTGCCCATCGTCCGCCTCTCTTTGGACGAGGCGGTCGTCCAGGCGCTGCAAAACAACTTCAGCATCGCGATCCAGCGACAAGCCCGGCAGGCCGTCGGCTGGGATCTCTACGCCAGTTACGCCGTTTACGATCCCAAGTTCCAGATGACCTACACGCACAGCTCCCAGGTGCGCGAAGGCCAGTTCAACAGCTTCGGCTTCCAGAGCCCCGCTTCCGAGACCAAGACGGATTCCATCGCAAACTCCCTCGCCGGCTACGCCCCGTCGGGCCTCAATTACCAGCTGGGGTTCTCCTTCAACCATCAAACGGGAACGGCTGCCGGGGGGCCCTTCGATCAGTATGGATCCAACCTGGGATTCACGAGCCTCGCGCAGCCATTGCTGCGGGATTTCTGGATCGACGACAACCGGCGGCGCATCAAGATCGCGAAGCTTCAGCGGAACATCTCCGACCTCGACTTCGAAACGCAGGTGCGCGGAACCATCCGCGATGTGCAGAAAGCCTACTACGATCTCATCGCCGCCGACGAAGGCATCAAGGTCGCGCTCTCCGCCCATGATCTCGCCGCCCAGCTGGCGCGCGACATTCGTCGAAAGGTGGAAGTGGGCGAGATGGCGCCGCTGGAGAGCAAGCAGGCGGAATCGAAGGCTCAGACCGAGCTTGCCGCCTATTACCAGGCCCAGCACACGCGCAACGCCGCTGAGAACCTGATCAAGAACCTCGTCACGCAGAAGTACAGGAGCCAGTACGAATTCAAGCTTGAGCCGGCGGAGAAGTTGCTCGCCCTGGAGCGCCGCCCCGTCGACCTGCAGGAGAGCTGGAAGAACGGGCTCGCCAAGCGGCCCGACTATCGGGCGCAATTCTTCGCCGTGGAAAAGGAACGCGTCAACTCGCAGTTCGCGCGCAACCAGCTTTTTCCTCACCTGGACCTGACCGGCTCCTACAACCGCTCGGGCCTGGACACCACCGTGTATGACGTGAACCACAATGTGGTGTCTCCCTCCGACCTGGACGGCGCGTTTCACGACATCCGGCGCAACACGCAGCCCAGCTATTCCATAGGCGCGGTGCTTTCCACGCCGCTGACGCTGCGAGCCGAGCGCGCGAATCGCAGGAAGTCCAAGGTCACCCACGAGCAATCCATTCTGACGCTCCAGCAGCTGGAGCAGCAGATCCTCGTGGACATCGACAACACGATCAGCCTGATCCGTTCCAGCTACCTCCGGGTTCAGGCCACCCGTGCCGCGCGCGAGTTCGCGGAGGAAGCGCTCAACGCGGAGCAAAAGAAGCTGGAGAAGGGCGTGTCGACGCCCTCGGAGGTGCTGAAGCGCCAGGACGACCTCACCCGAGCGCGCTCCGATGAGTTCAACTCGCTCCTCGACTACAACAAGGCCCTCACCGATCTCGACCTGAACGACGGAACGATCCTCGAGCGAAACAACGTTCAGCTCGAAGGGGTGAAGTAACCCCGCGCCTCGGCGGGAAAATCCATCAGCGCGCTTTCCATATCCGCGTCCCGGAGCGCCATGTACTTTCCGGTCGCCACCGCGCAGATCTCTCCCTGCGCATTGCGAATCTCCCCGCGGGTTTCGAACAGCTTGTTCCTGCGGTTGACGGTCACCTCTCCCATGGCTTCGGTGGTCTCGCCGACGCGGATGGGGCGTTGGTAGCGGATGGTGAACTCGGCGCTGTAGGCCGCGCGTCGGGTGCTGTCGATGATGGCCCAAGCCATGATCTCGTCCAGGACCGTCGCGGTGATGCCGCCGTGGACCGCGTGGGTGAATCCCGCATGCTCGGGCCGCGGAATGAAGGCGGCTCGAACGCATTTTCCGTCGCCGCGCATCTGAAGACGCAAGCCCGAGGCGTTCTCGGTTCCGCAGACAAAGCAGTTCTTCGTTTTCGGCAACGGTTGCATAGGCGGCGTCAGGACAAAAAAACACTCACTGACATCCCTTTCAGTGAGCCGTTTTGTTTAGTTTTAGGGTCGGCAGAGACAACAGAGCCGATGGCCTGCGACCATAGGCGTCCGTTCGGAGGAGTCAAAGCGATTTCCGGGAAATGCGTCCTGAGTCCGTGGATCCACAGGCCTGAATCCCTCATTCCGACGATCTGCCTGTTCGGCGAACGGGAAACATCCGTTCAGGTCTCCCCGCGCCCGGATGGGAGCCCGTCGGACCTGAGCCGTGCCGGTTGGCATTCTTTCCTGGATGATTCGCGACAAGCGTTCTGCGAAACGCGGAGAGCTGTCTTGGCGGCGGCGGCGGGTTGCCGCCCGTCTATCTCGTCCGCCGTTTGTAATAGTTGAACGGCCCTTCGCCGATGAGCTCGCGCATGGCGCGATCCGCTTCGTCCGCGATCCGCGCGGATATCTCGGTCTTCTGGTCCGGCGTGAGCGTCTGGCTGTTCATCACGCGCGTCCCCTCCTGTTCAGCGAGCCGCAGATACTCGTAGGCCTCCGCCGCCCTGTCGCGAGGGAGTCCAAAGCGGCTGATCGTTCCGTTGAGCTCATGGAACCTGTAGTCCTGGCCGCGTTGGTACATCGCAAAGCGCTCCTCTCCCAGGGTGGACTTGAGCTTCTCCTCGACCTCCATCAAAGCGCCGCCCCAAGCCTTCAGAGTCGCCTCGTCGCCCACGTCCACCTGATCCTTCGGCCAGGCCGCCTCAAATCCCTTGCGAATGTCGAACACCGCGCGAAATTCTTCCTCCGTCGCGCCCATGCCGTACAGGTCGTGCCGCAGCGCCTCGGCCGTGGGCGATGAGGAAAGGTCGAAGAGCTCCTTCTGCTCCGGGGTGAGCAAACGGCCCAGCCGCTCCTCCCGCTTCTCCTCGAGTTCGCGCAGCCGTTGCCGCTCCTCCGCGGTCAACGCCAGACCCGTGTCCCAAGTTTTCTCGCGAATCGCCCGCTCCTGCTCCTCGAAAGTCTCCACAATATCGCGGATCTCCGACCGCTTGTCCTCGGGAAGAAAGCCGAGACGCCGATCAAAGGCGTCCACCTGTCCCTTGTTTCGCTGCCGCTCAGCGGCAAGGTCGACGCCTAGAAGGTCCTTCAGCACCTTTGCCTTCTCTCTCTCGATCTCGCGCTCCTTTTGCTGCCAGACCCGGGTGTCGTAGTTGTTCGCAAGCTCCGTCTCCTCGGACTCCCAAAAGTTAAGCGTCTTTCGCAAGGGATGAAGGCTGCGTATCCGCGCCGCGTAGAGCTTGTCGATGTCGGCGATGATCAGGTCGCGAATCGTCTGCTCGGGGCAGCCGATCGCGCGCAGGCGCTCCACATACTCCCGATAATCCTTCGACTCCAGCTCGCTCCATTGGAAGGGCTGGGATGCGGACGCCGAGTTCGTGGCGTTCAGGCGATCCGATGAGGAGGGGGCGGGAACACCTTGGGCCAAAACCGGAGTGGGCGATGGGGAGGCCTCAACGCCCTGTGTCGTCGACCGCGACCGCGACCAGATCCAGCAAGCGATCATCGCCACATTCAGGACGAGGAGGATGGCAAGCGGTCGTGAGATTTTCATCGCGGCCCGGATTTAGCGGCAACATGGGGAAGAAGCCAAGTCTATGAATCGATCGGAAGCGGGGGGCTGGCGCATCCCCAACTCGCGGCGCGATCACATCCGACAGGCCGTCATCAGAGCCCGATGAACGCGCAGCTCGAGGTCCAGCCCGTGCGTGAGAGGTCTCGATTCGCGGATCGCGGCGGCGAGCTCGGCGAATTCGTCGACGTATCGGCGATACGGCGGGAGCGACACTTCCTGTCTCCCCGCCTGATAGGGCCCGGCGGCCTCGCCCAGGTCGAGGGTCAACGCGGGCGGCTCCAGCGGCTGAACGCGCGCCGTCCCTCGCGTTCCCATGATCTCAAAGAAACGCTGCGGGCCCGCGTTCGGCTGCAGGGGCGCGCTCGTGATGATCGCCATCGCCTTCGGATACTCAAACACCGCGACAGTGTTGTCCGCCAGCGCGTCGCCAAAGCGCCCCGTCCGCTTCAGAAACGGGGAAATCCGCTCAGGCTTTCCCATGAGGCGCACGACCGCGTCGATCAAGTGGGCGCCTTGCTCAAACATCGCGCCGCCCCCAAACTCCGCCCATTCCTTCCGCTTTTCCGCGTCGTTGAGCGTGTTCATCATGGCGCGCACCAGATACACATCGCCGAGCCAGCCGCGTTGCGCGGCTTCCATCGCGCGGTTCATCCCAGGGTTGTGCCGCCACATGTATCCGACCTGAATCAGCAGCTTCCGGGAACGCGCCACCGCGGCCATGGCTTCGAAATCGCTCATGCGCGTCGCCGGAGGTTTCTCGACATGGACATGCTTCCCGGCGCGGAGGGCGCTCATGGCGTCGGGGCCGTGGCGGCCGAGGCCGCTTTCCACAACGATGAGCTCCGCTTCGGCGAACAGCTGTTCCCTCGTCAACCATCGCGCGCTTTCCGGGCCGCCGCGGCGCGCCGTCGGATCCTCCTCGCATAGCCCCACCAGGTCGTAGTCGGGGGAGGTCTTCAGCAGTTGGTGCTTGTCCTTGAAATGCGAATAGGCGATTCCGAGAAACCCCGCGCGAATCCGTCGGATGGGCGCGGCGGCGCGGGAAAAGGTCGCCGCAAGGAGAGTCGTGGCGCCGGCCGCCAGAAAAGCCCGTCGGGGAAAAGCAAGGGAAGGGATGTCGGTCGGCATGGGCGGCGGAGTTAGGAATCGACGACTTCGCAGGGGGCCAGCACGGCGTCCTTCATGCCGTGGATGATCTTTTTGTCGACGGGGCAGGCGGTGGCCAGAATTCCGGACAGCCGCGCGCGCGCGGCGTCCCCTTCCCCCACGACAAAGTAGTACGGACACAACCGGACTCGCGAGCTCATCGGGACCTCCTGCCGAGACTCGAAATCGAAGTACTCGAAGTCCACGGCGCGCGGCTTGTGGTATTTCTGCAACACATAGGGATGGCGGGGGAAGGCGTCGATCGCGCGATCGACGGCCTGGCTCCACTCCGCCTGCGACAGATCGCTGCCGAGATACACGCCCCGGGCGCCCCAGGCGTCTTCGGAGTATCCGGAGACTTTCAGAATCAATTCGCGCTCCCTCTGAGACATTGCCTTGAGCTGCTGCCAATCGGTGAGATCCAACATCGGATACGCGGCATGCGGCGGCAACGGAGAGGGATCCACGATCCACGACGCGGGGACATGGCCGAGCAGACGTTGGAAGAAACTCTCGCCCAGCTCCTGTCTCCAGAACGCGCGCAGGTTGCGGTTCCACAGCAAAGCCAGCGAGAGCTTCTCCTCCAGGCAGGGTTTGATCGGGGGAGTCAGCAGAATCTGGCGTTCCTTCGCGGCTGAGATCAGGGCCGGAGCGGCATGGATGTTGGGAAGGTCGAACAGCTCGAAGAACCGGTAGACCGCGTCCCCCGGCGCCCAGTCCGTGAAGCGCGTGTCTCGGACCGAGGCGTCCCAGCCCTCAATCTGGTTCAGCAGCCATTCCATCTCGGGCCGATAAGCCGCGGACTCCTCCGAAACCATCACGAACGCTCGCTGACGATCGCCGAAGATTCCGCGAAACCCTTCTTGCATGCCGGCGGCGCCGCCGACGATCTGGCTCGCGCGATCGGGGAAAAGGCGGGAGTAGGAGCGCCCCAACCATGCCGTGAGCCCGATGCCGCCTGGAACGCTGTCGAGCTCCGTGATGGAGAATCCCGAATCGGTCAGCAGCAGATCGGGCCGGATGACGCGGGGAAGCTCGGACTTCAATGCCGGATCCCGTTGAATGGCGATGAGGCTCTCCGGCTTGCCCTGGTCGTAAAGCCTGGAGATCCATTCGGGCTGCTTTCCCGCGGCGCTGTGCCGATAGAGGAGATGAATCGCCTTGTAGAATTGGAGGAGCACGCGCCCCAGCGTCTCGAGCTCCTTGAACAGCTGGCGGGAGATCGGGAATGGCCGCGTCGCGATCCGCCAGTGTTGATCGCGGAACAGCCCTCCTGTGGGCAGTTCCCGGCGGATAAACTCCGCCGCCGCTTCAGCGTCGGGTGGCGAGGGAGTCATGCTATGCGCGGACTTGGCCGTTTCCATAGACCAGCCATCGATAAGTCGTCAACTCCTCCAACCCCATCGGTCCCCGGGCGCCGACCTTGTCGGTGCTGATTCCGATTTCGGCGCCCATGCCGAACTCCCCGCCGTCCGTGAAGCGCGTGGACGCGTTCCAGTAAACCGCGGCGGAGTCCACCTCGGACAAAAAGCGGCGGGCCGTGGACGCATTTGCGGTCACGATGCAATCCGAGTGCGCGGAGCCGAACTGGGCGATGTGCGCCGCGGCCTCGAGAACGCCGTCGACGACCCTGATGTTCAGCACAAAGTCATTGTGCTCCGTCGCGTAGTCGGCCTCGGTCGCGATCACGGTCTTCAGCCCAGGGCCTGCGGCCAGCGCCGCCAGGCTTTCGGAGTCGCCGCGAACCTCGACCTTGTATTGGACGAGACCGGGCAGGATCAAGCGAAGAAACCGCGCCGCGACAGACCGATCCACCAGGAGCGTCTCCATGGCGTTGCACGTGGAAGGGCGCTGGCATTTCGCGTTGATGACGATGCGTTCCGCCATTTCCATCTCCGCGTCGCGATCCACAAAGACATGGCACACGCCCTTGTAATGCTTGATCACGGGAACCTTCGAGCACTCCGTGACGGCCCGGATCAATCCCTCGCCCCCGCGAGGCATGCAAAGATCGACGTACTGTGTCAGGGAGAGCAGAGCGGGAATGGCCTCCCGATCCGCGATGGGCACCACCTGGATGGCATGTTCCGGGAAGGAAGGAACGCGCCGACGGGCGGCCTCGATCATCGCCTGGGCGATCCATTGGTTGGAGTGGAGCGCCTCCTTGCCGCCGCGGAGGATGCAGGCGTTGCCCGACTTGAGGCAGAGGCTCGCGGCGTCCGACGTCACATTCGGGCGCGATTCGTAAATAATCACCACCACACCGATCGGGCTGGACACCTTCTCAATGCGCAACCCGTTCGGACGGGTTCGTTGATCGAGGATCCGGCCGACGGGGTCTGGAAGAGCGGCGACGTCGCGCAACCCACGCGCCATGGCCGCCACGCGCGCCTCGGTCAGGGCCAGTCGATCGAGCATCGCCGCGGAAAGGCCAAGCTGTCGGCCCACTTCGAGGTCGCGAGCGTTCGCCTCCAGGAGCGGCGCTGTCGGGCCTTCGAGGGATTCGGCCATCGCCAGCAGCGCGGCGTTCTTTTCCGCCGCGCTCATCTGGGAAAGCTGGCGCGAGGCGACCTTCGCCTGCATCCCCAGCCGCGTCATCTGATCCAGCACAGTCATCGCGGTGAATTTACGGCAAAATCACGAACGAGAAAGCGGAATCATTCCAGGTCCAGCCGGCCCCAATCCTCGGGCCGCCCTTGAACTCCCGACCGCGGCGCCCAGGCCAGCCGTGTCTTGTTGATGTTCTCACCGAGCTGCGCCCCGGCCTTGTCGCCATCGTAGATGAGGACGTTGAATCCGATCCGCTTGGCCCTGGCGACGCCGATCTCGCTGAAAGGAATGGCCGCCAGGATCCGATAGCCATCCGGCGTGCGAAATGAAGCGAGGCGCGTTTTGGGAGCGCTTTCGGCAATGGGGCCCGGATTGGCGTCCGCGTCCCGCGCTCCTTTCACGACGCCGGTGGTGTCAAAGGGAAAGACCCCCAGCTTGTAGCTGCCGAGCGCGTTCTCGGCGCCGGCCTGAGGATCGAGGCAGATCTCGATGGAATCGGATCGCCAGTGCCCCTTGATATCGTCGGGAGCGATGTTGGTCACAACGACGTCGTCGGTCACCCGGACGTCCAGGAACAGCGCCCTCTGATAGACGCCCACGCGGAAACGGCCGCTGACATCGGCGGCGTCCCGGGCCTCGCCCTGCCAGCGGTTTGTGTGCGGGATCGAGTGGAAAGGCGCGATCTCCCATCCGGCCTCGGAGCCGTCCATCGCCGGCGCGCGGGAGAGCCGGGTGGCGCGCAGCGCCGGAACCGCGTTCACGTTCAGCTTTTGGCGCGTCTCTCGAGATCCGCCCGTCGAAATAGCCTCGATCGTGGCCGCGCCCTGAAAGCCGGCCGGAGGCGTCACACGAAGGGCGCGAGCGGCGGTTTGTCCTCCCGCGACAGCGAAGCTCCACTGGGAAGGCGATATCTCCCATCCCGGCGGCGTGACGAATCGCATCTCGCCACTGAAGGAATCGCCCGCCGCGTTCGCGACGCTGACACGGGCCTCGTTGGGCTCGCCCGCGGTCACTGGAATATCCGCTGGCATCTTCTTGGCGACATTCTCGATCCCCTGCTCGCGCGTCCAGCGGTTGTAGTTGGAAATCGCCGGACGGGATCGGAACTCGATTCGCAAGGGGCCGCCCGACTCGACGCCCAGGCGCTGAACCGCCATCGGGCTGTTCGACGGGAAGGGAAGCCCGCGAAACAGATCGGCCTCATTCGCTCCCGGCACCACGCTTTTCACCAGGCGAAACAACTGGGCCCGACGCATCCGCGGGCTCGCCGCGAAATTTCCGAAGGCCTGTGAGCGATGGTTTGCGAGCGCCTCGCCCGCGGCCTGCCACGGGAATCCTCCATCGGGCAGCGCGTTGGTGACCGGAATGCTCGTCTGCAGCTGATCGTCCCATCCGCTGTAGTATAACTTGCGTGTCTGCCAAGGATGCAACCCCTCCGCGCCGAGCTGCTCCGGGAACCGGCGCGGGTCGGCCGCCGCGGTGAAGGCCTCCGTGGCGAGAAGCCCCGCGGCCTGATGATTGCCATGCTGCCCGGGAGTTGGCGCGGGATCCATGGTCACGATGACCTCGGGCCGCAACGAGCGCACCAGCCGCACGAGATCCCGCAGCGTCTCCTCCTTGTTCCAGCGATCCAGCGTGGCGAGAAGGCTCTCGGTGTACGCGAAGTCGCGGCGGTCGAGAAAGTAGCAGTATTTGACTCCGAGCCGCTGGAGGCACGCCCGGAGCTCCGCCTCGCGCAGGATGCCGAGCGCGACGCCTCCCTGGGTTCCCACCATGTTCCCGCCTCCTTCGCCGCGCGTGCAGTAGACATTCGCAACGATCTTCTTTTCGCCCAGCGCGTAGTGGGCGAGCGTGGCGGCGACGCCGGTTTCATCGTCCGGATGAGCGAACACGCCCATCAGATCGGTCTTCAACATCTCAGCGCCTTGCGCCGGCAGCGCCGCCGACGCGCGCAAGCGCAAGCACAAGCAGAAGGCCCACAAGACCGCCCTGAGGACGATGGAGAGCCGGAAACCACACGGGGCTGAGAAGCGCATGACAACGACTTAACCGTCGCGCCTGCGGGAGCTCAAGCTTGAATCGCCGGAAGACTGTTCGCGCTCTGAGCAAATGTCGTTATCACGGAATCCGGTCTGGGGTTGTTGCGATTGGAATCGGTCGCGCCACGCTTCGGGACGGCTTGCGCGGCTTGGCGGGCGGGAATACGCTCCCTCGGCGTCCGATCCAGTAAGAACGCTCGAGATGAAATACACGCTTCGGCCAGCAACGAATCAGGACCGTGAGGCCGTTGAGAGCCTGGTCTTCGGAGTTTTAGCGGAGTATGGACTGAGCGCGGACCCCGGAGGGACGGACTCAGACCTCCATGACATCCAGGCCGCCTACCACGCCGCAGGCGGCGCCTTGGACCTGATGGTCGGCGAGGCCGGAACGATCGTCGGGTCAGTCGGGTTGGTTCCATTGTCCTCATCCCTCTGCGAACTCCGAAAGATGTATCTCGTTCGCGAGGTTCGCGGTCACGGGTGGGGACGAGTTCTCCTGGAGCACGCGTTGAAGCGAGCTTCCGAGCTCGGCTTCTCGAGGGTTGTGCTGGAGACCGCCTCCGTGCTGCGCGAGGCTGTGTCGCTCTACGAGAGATTCGGCTTCCGCCGGTACGCCCCCGATCATCTGGCTGCGCGCTGCGATCGAGCGTACTACCTTGACCTTCCCCGCAAGAAATCGCTGTCAACCCCCCGCTGACAACAGCAGCGTCCATTGAGTTCCCGCGCGGGGATGAAGGGAAACCGCGCCGTGCCGATTCCTCTAGGGTGGTCCTCGGGCAGGAAACAATCCGAGGGGACCATTCGTGCGCTCGACGCCCAACGACACCCAACATCGCCATGAATTTGACTCAGGCCGCCGGATTCTTTCGTTTTCTCGCCCATTTTGAAAACGCCGCTTTGGTTTTTGCGCTCCGCATGGGCTGGGTTCGATTGCCCCTTTTTCTGTACCGGCTGCGAAACGGCGCCCAGACTTATGAATTCCTTGCCCGACCCAGGGCTTGCACCGGGAGCGACCTGTTCATCCTACGGGAGGCGCTGGTGGATGAGAGCTATCGGGAAATCCTGCCCCTGCTCGGCAAGGCGCCGCTTCGCATGGTGGATCTGGGGGCGAATCTCGGCGCCGTCACCGTCTGGTTCCACCGCGTTCACGGCCTCCGGGAGGCGTTCTGCTTTGAGCCTGACGCCGATTCCTTCCAACTCTGCGAGTTCAACCTGCGCAGGAATGAGTGCCACGGGGCGACCGCGTACCCGCACGCGGTCAGCGCGACCTCCGGCGAAGCGAACATCTCCACGGATCCCGACCGCCCCGCCCAGAGCAGTCTCTATCGAAAGGACGTCACGAAGAACCCGGGGTCACAAACGGTGAAGGTCGTCGCGTTTGCGGAGTGGCTCGAGGAGCATCCGGGAGACTTCGACCTCTTGAAATGCGACTGCGAAGGCGCCGAGTGGGCCATTCTGGAGAAGACACCGGAATGCTTCGCCCGCTTCAAAGTCGTGGTGATCGAGGTGCACCGAAATCCGATCTCGCAGCGCCCCCTCTCCGATTTCCCCGACGTCCTTTCGCGACAGGGCTTCACCACCCTCCGCTGGGACGGCCATTGCAACGGCCTGTACATCGGGCAACGCGCTTCGGGTTAGACAGCGGCAAACACCGAGGCTGGGGCCAGCAAATCGCCGGCCTCCAGCCGCCCTCTCGAAAGCTCCAGCCGGCGGCAAAACGTCAGACCACTTCCTCGGTCTCGAGGAAGCCCTGGAGCTGGCGGATACGGGTCGGATGACGCATCTTGCGCAGGGCCTTGGCCTCAATCTGCCGAATGCGCTCCCGCGTCACCTTGAACTGCTTGCCCACTTCCTCCAGCGTGCGGCTATAGCCATCGATCAGGCCGAACCGCAGCTCGAGCACCTTGCGCTCCCGCTCGGTCAGGCTGCCCAGAACGTCGGCGAGCTTATCCTTCAGGAGGCTGTAGCTGGTCATCTCCGAGGGATTCTCGGCGGACTTGTCCTCGATGAAATCGCCAAAGTTGGTGTCCTCGCTATCGCCCACGGGCGACTGGAGGGAGATTGGCTGCTGCGCCATCTTCAGCACGGCGCGAACCCGCTCGACGGGCATCTGCATCTCGTCCGCGATTTCCTCGGGCGTCGGCTCGCGTCCAAAATCCTGGATCAACTGCTTCTGCACGCGCATCAGCTTGTTGATCGTCTCGATCATGTGGACGGGGATTCGGATGGTGCGGGCCTGGTCCGCGATGGATCGGGTGATCGCCTGACGGATCCACCAAGTCGCGTAGGTCGAGAACTTGTAGCCGCGCCGGTACTCGAACTTCTCGACGGCCTTCATCAGGCCCATGTTGCCTTCCTGGATCAGGTCGAGGAAGGAAAGCCCGCGGTTGGTGTATTTTTTCGCGATGGAGATGACGAGACGAAGATTGGCCTCCACCATCTCGGTCTTCGCCTGCAGCGCCTTCGCGGCGAAATGCTTCAGCTGCGAATAGGCCTTGAGATACTCAGGCGCGGTCATGCGCACGAACTCCTCGAGCGCCTTGATCTTCTTCTGCTCCCCGGAGATGACGGCCTGCTGCTGGGCGCTCTTTCTCAAAGCCTCCCACTCCTGGATCGCGCGGAGGCTCGCCTGGATCTTGTCGTGGATGTTCTCCGCGACCAGGGCCATCTCCTCGATCACCTTCTGCTTGTAATAGAACTTGGGGAAGGAGTCCTGAAGCTTCTTGTCGATCTTGCGGAACTTGGCGATCGCCTGCTCGGTCTTGGATTTCTGCGAGCTGCCGAGAACGGTGGCGTAGCATTCGTCGACATCCTGGTCGATGTCGCGGACCGCCTTCACGAGCTTGCGGAGTTCCTTCAGATGGTTCTCGCGGCCCTCGATCTTCTTGTCGACGATGACACGGTCGAATCGCTCCTTGGGCGGCTCGCTGATCAGCTTCTCAGCCAGCGCGATGTGTTCCTTGCCGCTGAAGCCGAAGCCATAAATGATGCGCTTGACCTCGTTCTCCGCGTCCTCGATGCGCTTGGAGATTTCGACCTCCTGCTCGCGCGTGAGCAAAGGCACCTGCCCCATCTGCTTCAGATACATCCGGACCGGATCATCCAGAATGTCGAGCCGGCTCTTGTCGTCCTCCTCTTCAGGCTCGGGCTGCTTGACCCTGTCGACCTCGGCCTGATCCACGATCTCGATTTCGAGATTCCTCAACTGGCTGTAGATCTCATCGAGGTCCTCGGGAGAAATGATGCTGTCCGGCAGCGCGTCGTTGATGTCGCTGTACGTCAGGTAGCCCTGCTCCTGGGCGAGACGGATCAATTCCTTGATCTTTTCCGCGAGCTCCGGCGTGCCACCGATCTTTCCGGTCAAGGCCACCGGCGGAACCGCGGGCCCGGGAGCGGCTCCGTTAGGGCCGTGGGGAGGGTGGGATGGATGGGCGTGGGCATTCGATGACGAATGTCCCGACGCGCCCGCATGAGGTTTGGCGGCGCGGGGCGGCGGCGCTTTCTCCGGCTTGCGAGAAGATTTCCGCGAATCAGATTTGTCGACTTTTGTCGGAACCGGCTTACGACCTCTAGGCTTTACCATACGTTGGGAAGCGCCCGCATCAGGGCGCGAAAACGAGCCGCGCAGCATGCTGGCGGCCGACCACGGCGTCAAGGGGTCGTCAACATGGCCCTACTCGGAGCCCGGACAAAACCCACCTGGGATCTCGCCGCCGTTCGGTCGTGAGGTTCGTATTGGCAGGCCAGATGCGATATCGCGGGCGAAAGCCAGCAGTTGAAAATCGCTCTTAGGCACATGTGCAACGACGACGGCAGTGCGGAAAAGAACAAACCGCGTGGAGAAGCTCGCACAGATGTGAGCGGCCCGCCCCGCGGCAGAGAGTGCTATAGACCTGAAATTCGCGCGTTCGTCACGGAAAATTCATCAAAACCGCAACGCCGATTCATCGGACGCAGGCGATAGTGATGAACTCACAGCGTCAGTTCAGCCGAAAACCTTGCGAAAAACACCCTAAACAAGCCCGAATTAGGCATGAGCATGCGCGAGGTCAGCGCAGCTAAATTCAATGATTGCCAGAACGCTTTGCTGCGCCGCCGCCGGACGGAGCGCTGACGGCGGCAGGGCGACTGGGCGGCGCGGAATAGGCTGACGCAGCGGGCGCCGATCTGGTAGGCGCGCTGAATTGGGGCTGCGCTGACGGCGCAGGTCGAAACGGCGTTGCGTTGGCCGCCGAGTAGGCAGGGGCGGGAGGGTGATAAGCGCTTTGTGGAGGCGGGCCCGGAATAAACGGGGCCGCCACGGGTCCCACTGCCCCGGACAGCGCGGGAGCAGGATTGTAGACGGGCCTGCTCGGAGGCAAGGCGGCCGGCGCATTTGCGATCGAGGCGCTCGAGGTCGGCGGCGTCACCGTTGCCGGGCGGCTGGGCGCGAACGAAGCGCCCCCGCCCACGCCGCTACCCGCCTGCCGAATGGGGATCGAAGCGCTCGGGGCAAAGGCCGATGCGGGCGTCGGGGTCGGGGTGACTGAGGATCGCGTTGGAGGAACCGGTTGAGCCAGTTGAACGGGTGCCGGCGACGGCAACGACGCTAGAGCCCGTTGTGGAGTGCTCTGGGCTGGGCTGCGCGTGGAGGGGATGGCGACGCTCGCGCGTCCGACCAGAGGATCGAACGCAGCCCGACCCGCCGCAATTCCGAGACCCGCGGCCGCGGCGCCCGAGACGCCCGGATCGCCAGCGAGAGCGGCCGCCGGAGCGGTGCGACCGACGGATCCGGACCCCGCTGCGGGAGCCAGCCTGCCGGATCCTCGAGCCGGAGCGAGGGGCGCGGGTCCGCCAGCCGGGACTCTCGGACTCACAATCACAAATCCGGTCTTCTCCTGCACGAGTTGTTCGGCGGCCGGTCTTGAAGCCGCGGCCCAAGCCGTCTCTCTCAGCGCCGCTTGAGGAACCGGCGTCCGGCTGGCAAGAGCCACCGCGCTCTGGCCCGGCCCTTGAAACACGACGCTATTGTTATTGCCAAGCACTGTGTTGTTCACGACCACAGACTGGTGATACAAGCTCGAGGCGTGAGCGGCGCTCGCGTAAAAGTGGCGAGGGCTGGGATCGCAGAATCGTCCCCAGGGAAGGAAAGCAAAATCGAGAGCCCCGATCCCGAACCCGAATTCGAAGTCGACGCGGCGGCCGCGATTAAACCAGCTTCCGCCGCTGAAATACGCGCCTGGCGGCAAGGGCGCCCAGCCGCAATGGCTGCTTGTGCGACGCCAGCAAACCCAGGACGGCCCCCAGACCGTGTCCGGAGCCCAGACCCATCCGAGGCCGCTCGTCGAAAACCAGCGACCATAATGAAACGTGGCCCAACCCCAGGGATAGTCTGAAACCCAGTACCATCCAAAATCGCTCCACACCCATCGTCCCCCATGCTGATACGGGCGCCATCCCGGGGTCAGCGTCGTGTAGTTGGGTTGCCAGCATCGTCCGTATCCCGGCACGTCCACCCAGACGCCGTACGGCGCGAGCACTTCTTGAAACGCCACTGAGCTGTTGGGGTCCTGAACGAGCACAGGAGCCGGCGTAGCGGGAGGAGCGATCACGCCGGGAACCGGGCCGGGCTGGACATAGTCAGGCGTGACGACCTGCGCAGGGGCAGGCTGAGGGGCAGCGACGACCGCGGGCATCGGGGCCTCTGCAACGGCTGCCGCTGGCGCGCCGCCCACAACGGGCGCCGCCTTCCGTTGCATCGCCGTGATCACCTCTGGCGGGACGCCAATGTCGCTCAAAAACAACAGCTCATCCGGCCCCAGCAAGAATCGATTCGTGGTCTGCTGAACGAACGCGAGCATCACGTCTTCATTCACGCCGCCACGCGCCAGCTTGACAACATCCTGGAGGCCAGCCGGCATATTCTTCGGCTCCAGGACGGGGCGCGCCGCCGCGACGGCTGTTGACGGGGTCGAAGACGTGTTTGTGCTCACGCTGACGGCCGACGACGCAGCCGGCCTCTCCTCGTTCTTGTTTCCGTCGGAGGATGTGGGCACCGCCGCCTGGGGCCCGTTGCAACTCACCCCCAAAGCCAACCCGCCCACCAACAAAAGGCCACGAAGAAATCGGACCAGGGAAGTGTTCATGGAAGTATGCTTTCGATTCGTTACAGCGAGCGTTGTCAATCTGCCACTCAAGGACCGCAATGCAACGCTGAACTGCTGAACTTATGACGTGAATCAGGCCTGCGTATTCATAAGCGGAGCGTTCACTTTGGGCGCCAGCGAAACTGGCTGCTTGGCTGAGGCTTGCGAGCTCACGGCAGCCGCCCGACCGGAGCGGGGTTTCCTTCCTGTGATCTGGCGCAACATCCTGCTTCCCTCCAGGAAACGAGCTTCTCTATGCTTCTCTCATGCTTTTCAACCAAGTCACCCTGATCGGGGCTGGTCTCATGGGGGGATCTCTCGGACTGGCGATCCAGAAGCATGGGTTGGCGAAGAGGGTGGTGGTGTATGTCCGACGGGCGGGAAGCGTCAACGACGCGCTCGCCCTGAAGATCGCGCACGCGGCTACGCAGGATTTGGCGGAAGCCGTGAAAGAGGCGGACCTTGTCGTGCTGACCACGCCGATCGCGCAGATGCGACCCCTCGCTGAGGTCATGCTGTCCGCGATGAAGGCGGGCGCGATCGTGACCGATGTGGGAAGCGTCAAGGCGCCGGTGGTCGAGGGGCTCGAGCCCTTGTTTGCGGCGCGGGGAATTCATTTCGTCGGAAGCCATCCCATGGCGGGCGGAGAGAAGGTGGGGATGGCGCACGCGCGCGACGATCTTTTTGAGAGCGCTGTGTCCGTCATCACTCCCACGTCGCTCACGTCCCGCGACGCCCTCCAGCGAGTCGACCAGTTCTGGCGCGGAATCGGCGGCGCCACGCTGCAGATGTCGCCGGAGCGCCACGACGATCTCGTCAGCCGATCCAGCCATCTGCCGCATGTGGTCGCGGCCGAACTCGCGAGCTATGTGCTCAGCCCAGCGCATCCGAAGGAACAGGGAAGGCTCTGCGCGGGAGGTTTCCGCGACACCACGCGAATCGCGTCGGGCTCGCCGGAGATGTGGCGGGACATCTGCCTCGCGAACCAAAAGAACCTGGGCCGCGTGTTGGGGGTGTTCATCGAGTCGCTCCAGGAGTTTCAGCACACGCTCGCGTCCGGAGACGCCACGGCGATCGAGGAGTTTTTTCAAAAGGCCAAGGAACGCCGCGACGAGTGGTCGCAGGGCTGACGCGTCGCGGGAACTCCGAAGATTCTGTTCTTTCGCCCCCGAAGACCCCGGCCCATATTTCCCTCCGTGTCATTGCCTGATGTCATAGAAATCATCCCGCCCGATCCATCGATCGACGCCACGATCACCGTCCCGGGGTCCAAGAGCATCACCAACCGGGCGATCGTCCTGGCCGCTCTCGCCGAGGGGGAGACAGTGCTGCGAGGGGCCCTGTGGAGCGAGGACACGCAGGTGATGGTGGATTGCATGATGGAGCTGGGCTACATCGTGCGCGTGGAGCCCGAGGCGAATGAATCCGCAAATCGCGAAATCACGGTCTACGGACGCGGCGGAGAGATTCCCCGCGGCGGCACGGAAAGCGCGCCGCTGGAGCTCTTCGTCGGCAACGCAGGCACCGCCGCCCGCTTCCTCGCCGCCTTGATGTGCCTGGGCCGGGGCGTCTATCGGCTCCACGGCGTCCCCAGGATGCACGAGCGGCCGCAGTCGTCGTTGTTTCAGGCGCTGCGGCAGCTGGGATATCGCGTGGATTCCCCCAACGACCGGCTCCCCGCCCTCGTTCACGGGTCGGGGCCCTGCCCCGGTCGATGCGTTGTCAGCGTCGAGGAGAGCTCCCAGTTCGCGTCGGCGCTGCTCCTCAGCGGCGCGAAGGGACGATGGCAGGTGGGGATCGAGGGCGCCAACGCGGAGGAGCTGCCTTACGTGGCCATGACGGAATCGTTGCTGAAGGCGTTTCCGGCGCGCGGCGGCGCCTTCCAGATCGAGCCTGACGCCTCGAGCGGGAGCTACTTCTGGGCGGCGGCGCATTTGCTCCGCGCGAGCGGGCAGGAACCCCGCGGCATACGGGTGGCGCACTGGCCGAAATCCGGATGGCAGATTGACGCGGAGTTTCCGCGCTTTCTTCCGTTGCCCGACTCGATCTCGCGACGGCGGGATCTCGGCGACAGCATCATGACCGCGATGACGCTCGCGCCTTTTGCCGACCACCCGACGCGTTTCACCGAGCTAGGACGGCTGCGGGTGCAGGAATGCGAGCGAGTGGCGGCGATGCGCATGGAGTTGTCCCGCTGCGGAGCGCGGGTCGATGAGTCGGGGGACACGCTGAGCATCGCTCCAGGATCGCTTCATGGAGCGGAGGTGGAAACGTACAACGATCATCGGATGGCCATGTGTTTCGCGATTCTGGGGTTGAAAGTCCACGGGGTGAGACTCAAGAATCCCAGCTGCGTGAAGAAGACATTCCCGAACTTTTTTCAAAAGCTCGCCGCGCCGGCGCCCGCGGGCTTGGGCGTGGAGATCCGCGACGGGCTCACGGGCCGGCGCCTCCCCGCCGCCGACCTTCTCGCCGAATGAGCGCCCGCGGCCCTGGCAACAAGAAAGCCATGACATCGCCCCTCGTCATCGCCATCGACGGCACCAGCGCCAGCGGCAAGAGCACCACGGCGCGCCGCGTGGCCAGGCATTTTGGCTACACCTACGTCGACACCGGCGCCATGTATCGCACTCTGGCCTGGCATTGCGTGATGAAGCACATGGACCTTCACGACGAGAAGGCCGTCGCGGCGGTGTGCCGGAAATGGAAAACCTCGCTTGTGAACGTGGACCATCACGTGCGAATGCTCGTCGACGGCTACTTTCCGGAGTCGGAGATCCGCACCTCGGAGGCAACCGCGGCGGTGGCGATCGTGGCAGCGAACACCAAGGTGCGAGAATGGATGAAGACGCTCCAGCAGTCCTGCATCCAGTTTGGCAACCTTGTGATGGAAGGCCGGGACATCGGCACGGCGATCTTCCCCGACACGGACTTCAAATTCTACCTCGACGCCCCTCTTGCGGAGCGCAGCAAGCGCCGATGGGCGGACGGCGTGCAGGAGGATCTGGCCAAGCGCGATCACTCCGACAGCCAGCGAGCCTCCAACCCCCTCATGATTCCGCTGGGCGCCATGGTGATCAACAACTCAGGCCTCACGATCGAGCAAACCTGCCAGCTCATCGTCGATGAAGTGAACCGACGCCTGGCGGCGAGGAATTATTGATCCCCGTCGACCGATCCCAACGCGCGCATCCGATGAAACTGGATCCACGAAAGTCGACGTGGGTGTACGCCATCGTTTGGCATCTTTGCCGGGCGCTCTTCAAGGTCTTCTTTCGGGTTCGCTATCACTACGGAGCTCCCCTGCCCCTCGAAGGACCTGTCATCCTCGCGGCCAACCACGCCAGCTACCTCGATCCGCCGCTCGTGGGGAGCGGCTTGGCGCGGCCGGTCAACTATCTTGCGCGCGACACGCTCTTCAAGCACGCCGCCTTCAACTTTTTTCTCAAGCGGCTGCTCTGCGTCCCCGTGGACCGGGATGGCGCGGGCGCCGCGGGACTCAAGGGCATCTTCGATCGATTATCCGGCGGCGGGATGATTCTTCTCTTTCCCGAAGGCACGCGCACGCCGGACGGAAAACTCCTTCCCGCCCGGGCGGGGGTGGGGCTGGCGGTCATCAAGTCGGGCGCGCCGGTGATCCCCGTTCGGGTATTCGGGACCTTCGAAGCCTACGGGCGCAACGCCCGTTTTCCGCGACCCCGCCGGATCGCTGTGAAGTACGGCGCGCCGATGCGGTTGGACGATCTCCGCGACGAAGCAACAACATGCTCGAAGCCTCGCGTCAAAGAGATCTACCAGGAGGTCGCCGATCGCATCATGAGCCAGATCTCCGCCTTGCGGCCGGACGAACAGTAGGCGAAAAATTCAGCCTCGACTGACGCCCCTTTTTGACGATGTTCCTCTAAAGAACAGCCCCGTCACACCATGGCCAACGAACAGAATCAGGAACGTTCTCAATTCGACTCCCTTCTCCAACGGCTGATCTGGCTGCTCGTTGTCGCTGTCCTTGGCATGGGCCCCTTGCTCACCGGCATGGTCCGCGCCGAGGATTTCATCTGGGCGCTATGGCTCACCATGGGCGCCGTGCTCGTGTGGGTCCTGCGGATCTGGTGTTCCTCCGACTATCGCGTTTTCTGGCCGCCCATCGCGCACGGAGTTCTCGCGTTTGTGGCCTACGCCGTCTGGCGCTACACGCAATCCCCCATCGAATACGTGGCCCGTCAGGAGATGATCAAGGTCCTGGTCTACGCGGCGCTGTTCGTCGTCATCGTCGCCAACTTCCAGCGCCAGGAGGCAAGTCATTGGATCGCCTTCACGCTGATCTTCGTGGCCACGGCGGTCAGCATGTACGCCATCTGCCAATTCGTGACCAAGTCCGAGATGGTCTGGAGCTTCTCGCGTCCCGCAGCCTACCAGGGCCGCGCCTCGGGGACCTACATGAATCCCAACCACCTCGCGGGATTCCTGGAGATGACCCTGCCCTTGGCGATCTCGCTCACCCTCGCGGGCCGCTACAGCGTCGTCATGAAGATCATGCTCGGCTACGCGACACTGGTGATCCTCACCGGATTGATGCTCACCATCTCCCGCGGCGGGTGGCTGGCGGCCGGGGTCGGATGCGGGTTTCTGTTCATCTTCTGGTTGTTTCAAACACGCGAGCGCTGGACGCCCGCGCTCCTGATCGGCGGCGCCCTGTGTTGCGTCGCGGCCGTCGCGTTCACCTATGCTCGCAACGCGGACGTCCGGCAGAACCGCCTCGCTGAAACCCGGCAGTACAACGATGTCCGATACAAGCTTTGGCCCGCCGCCATTTCCATCTGGAAGGAGGATCCGTGGTTCGGCGGAGGGCTGGACCATTTCGACCATCGTTTTCCGAAATACCGGATCGCCTCTGATCAGCTGGCGGGACGCCCCGAGCGCGTTCACAACGACTATCTCAACACCCTCGCCGACTGGGGCGTCGTCGGCGCAGGGATCATCGCCTACTGCCTGGGCGCCCTGGGCTGGGGTTTTCTGAAGAGCTGGAGATATCTGCAGCGAAACGGCAATGACCTCTCCGGCAATCGCAATAGCAATCGCGCCGCCCTCAGCATGGGCGCGATGGCTGGAGTCGTCGCGATCCTGGCGCACTCTCTTTTCGATTTCAACATGCACATCCCGGCGAACGCGATCACCGCGATCTGCCTCATGGCCATGGTGAGCGCGGCGCTTCGCTACACCACCGATCGTTCCTGGCTTTCCGGAGCGCTCTGGAGCCGGCTTCTGGTCACGATGCCCCTGATCGGTTGGGGCGCCTATCTCACACCCGAGGCCATCAAGCTCACGAAGGAGTCGCGCGAGCTTTCCATGGTGTCCGGAGTGAAATACGCCGACGCCATCCGGCTTCGCTACTTGAAGCAGGCGTTCCAAGTCGATCCCATGAATCCCAAGACCGTCTTTGAGATCGGCGACCACTACTGGCGCGAAAGCTCCGAAGGCTCCATCAATCATGAAACGCTCGGCAAGGAGGCCATCGAGTGGT
Organism: Verrucomicrobiota bacterium; assembly: GCA_016199985.1. GTDB lineage: Bacteria > Verrucomicrobiota > Verrucomicrobiia > Limisphaerales > UBA11320 > UBA11320. The sequence continues at coordinate 23,579 of JACQFQ010000003.1, forward strand.
TCGAACTGGCGATCAAGCTGAACCCCTTCGATCCGACGGCGCGGGTCCGCTTCGGAATGTGCCTGGACTGGCTGGGCCGACACGATGAGGCCGGTCCCTACTTCGAGCAGGCGTTGAGCCTGGATCCGAATGGGTTCAGCACTGTCGGACACATGGGCTGGCACTTGTTCCAGATCGGCCGTTACGCGGACGCCAGGAAATGGTTCGAGAAGTCTCAAGGTCTCTATCCCGCGGACAATCCGCTCGCTTACACCTATCTCAAGCTCATCGACAAGAAGCTCGCCGAAGGCGCCAAGTGAGTTTGGCCCTCGAGCGTGTTCCTTATCGCTTCGCGACGAGAGCGACCACCGCGCGCCCGCGCCTGGGTGAGGAAGGCCAATCGCGACGACGGCGGGCGTTCTGATCCCGGCGCCAGCTTCCGCGACCACGGCCAAGTCGCCCTCGGATTACCCGAAACCTGACGTGACGCAATCCCCCTGCCCCTGTCTTATTCCTTAGACTGGCGCGCGTCGTCGAGAGCCGCTCGAAACTGAGAAGAGCTTAAGCGAGATGCCGCCGACCTCATCTTACGGAGTATCAAGTATGCCGCCCAGCACCGACAGTTCGTCACCCTGCCCCACCAGCTCGAACGCGCGCCCCATCACCGCCCTTCCGGGCAAAATCACGTGGCGATGGGTCGAAACAAAGATCCGCTCTTCGCGATTCAACTCCGCGACCCCATCGACGACCTCGACCGCCGCCGCATCATCGTCGCCTTCTCCTCGCGGGGAATCCGCTCAGGGAGCGACGAACTAAAGACTCTTGGACGCGCGGCCTCACCCCCACGCCCACTCAGCTGGCGTCGCGCGGTAATGCTTCCCGCCCCCCCCGCGGGCCACGTCATCCCGTCCACTCTCCCGCCTACTTGAATAGGTTCCGGTCAGCGTGATGTTCCTCACCGTGGTCCCGGGACCAACGGGCTGATCGCCGACAGCCGCCCCAAGACCTGGCCGAGCTTCCCCTTCACTGCCAACCGGGGCTTCATCTTCACGGCCATCAGCCTCGAATTCCCCGGGAAATTGCTGACACAATACTGAGACGCTGGTAGACCCTTGGGTGTGGAATCCCCTCCACCCATGACTAGCTCGATTCCGATCAGGCTGCTCACGATCCTCGCCGGGGTTTCGTGCTTGTTCAGCAGGCATGCCTTGTCGGCTGCCTCGCTGCCCAGCGCCAAGGATTTAATGGTCCCGATCTACCTGAAGGCGGAGCCGCTGCCGGTTGCCCGATTGCGAATCGCCGAGCTTCGCACCGACTTCCAGCGGCGCGGCTTGTTTCGCATCGGCTTGCTCCCCTTCCTGGTCGCCGAGGGTGTCAGAGTGGAAGTCCTCAGCTCGAATCGCCTCGACGAGGTCCTGCGTTCAGCTGGCGCCTGGCGGCCATCGAAAGGCGAAACGCGAGCGATGGAGTGGCGCAAAGTGAGCGTCGCTTTCGGGAACGATGGCAGCCCCGCGCTGGAAGCCGGGGTCTTACAGGCCATGCCCCGCGGCGGATTTCGTCTATCCGCCGGAGTGCGCCTCCACACCCCCGAAGGAACGCTCGAATGGACCGAAGCCCGTTGGATCCTCGACGGAGGAGGGTTCGGACGGATCCAACCCTTGGAGGGGAACGCCATTGTCATCCCGGTTCCGCGCGACGTTTTTCGAACCGCACCTTCGCCTCAGTGAGCCCACAACCCTTGCACGACCATGAAACACATTGCCCGAATCGCCGCACTCGCAGACCTGCTTCACAGACGTCTTCCATTCGGCCGCCGTCTCGTCGTAGCGCTCCTCGCCGCCGCCACCGCCTGGGCCGGGGCAAGCCAGACTGGCTCCGCGCAGACAGCGACGGAATGGGTGCAGACCGGACGAGCGCTTCTCACGACAAGCAACCTTCCTGCGGCGAGCGCCGCCTTCGCGCAGGCCATCCAGAAGGATCCCACACTCGACGACGCAAACGCTCTTCACGCGGCAACGCGCGTCTTGCTGATCTACTCCCTGCCCGCGGTCAGCAACCTCCTCACCCGGCTCGGGGAGCCGACTCAAGGACGGAACCTGCACCACTGGACGGCCGCGCCGCCCAGAGACGCCGAAGGACGGCTCGCGCTCCCACCCGCGGTCTCGACGGCCGAGATCACCGAAACGCTCCGATCGAGCGTGCTTCCAGAGCTGGTGGCGGCCGAGTTGGAGCTCGCTCGCATCACGAACTCCAGCTTCCTGCTGCGATTGACGGCCGGCGAAACGAAGCTCTCCGCGGTGGACGTCGACTACGGGGACGTTCTCATGTTGCGGGCGATACTGAAGGCCCTCGCCTTCTGGACATACACGATCCACTCCTGGGATCTCGACGCGCCGGCTCGAGTGCTTTCGCGACTGGGCGAGACGCCAGGCAACACGGCTGAGGAAGTGCTGGCCCGGTATCCCTCCCTCCTCACTTTCGCGACGACGAACGACATGACCGCGGGACGGGCGGCCTTCTCCAGCATGGTGGATCTCTATGTCGCGGCGACCACACGCATCTTTTCACGTCTCCCTTCCGAGACTCGGCTGTTCAACACCGATTCCTCAGAGTCGGGCGCCAGTATAGAGCGCGACGTCCGGTTCCTCCTCCAGGACCTCCAGGCTTCCTTGAGTCAGCCCACGCTCCTTCGGGCAAGTCCTCCGCTTCGCGCGCAAATGGACCGCATGTTTGCAGGCAAGAATTCCATTCGGTCCTTCCTGCCGGAGTTTCAAGGCAACATCCCGACCGGAGGCACGCTGCCCGACCCGACGTTCGGAGGGTTTCTCCTCGGGCTCGACCCGGCGGACGTGCCGTATTCCATCAAACACAAGCGGAATGCCGGCCATCGGATCCAAGTCACCCGGTGGATCCCAGGCGCGGGCGTTCGTCTGGACGTGAACGGAATCCCGGGAGTGACTTACGAGGTCGTGGCCGCGGACGACCTCGCCGAATCGCTGGACGCGTGGCTGGGCCTCGGAACGGTTTTCCCCGCGGATGGACATTCGGTGTTTCTCGATCCGGGATCCGTGGAGCAAACCCGCCGCTTTTATGCCCTCCTCCCGTCATCCCGGCCTCAGAACGATGACTTCCAGAACCGTCTCCCCCTTCACGGCGCCTCCGCCATCGCAAGAGGCTGGAACGATGAAGCGACCACTGAACCTGGGGAGCCGGACCACGGCTTCAACGGCTTCAATCCGAATTGGAGCTCGATCTGGTGGAGTTGGACCGCGCCCCGGTCCGGACCCGTGGTCATCGATTCCTGCTCAGGTTCCTATCCGCAGGTGGACGTCTACACAGGCGCAAAGCTGAGCCAGTTGACGTTGGTGGGGCGGTCCGGCGATGACCAGAACGTCGGTTGCCGGGTGGAGTTCATGGCGGAGGCGGGAGTGGTTTACGCGATCGCCGCCGGCCAGCCGTTCGGGCCGGGTGGATCCGTGCGACTGCAGCTGACCCAGCTCGCAACGTCCGCCAACACCTCGATCGACTCAAGCGCCCCGATTCAGAAGTTGGGCAGCCTCATCCAAGGAACCGACTCGACGTATCTCGTGGACGACACCGGAGGTCAGGCGGAGGGGCTATGGTGGAATTGGACCGCCCCCGCCACGGGCCGTTACTGGATCACGCGCGACGGCAGCGATGACAATCACCTGTTCTCCATACTGGCGCAGGATGCCCTGGGAGAGCTGCAATTCATCGGCGAAGGCGGGTACAGCGTAGCCTTCGACGCGGTCCAGGGCGGGAAGTACTTCATCCTTTCCACTCGAGAGGACGGCGGTAACACGGTCGCGTTTCGCCTGCAGTCGATCGCCGGGCCGCGCAACGACGAGCCCAGCCTAGCGGATCCCATCGTGGGGGACCAAGCCACCCTCGTGGGATCGAACGCTGGGGCGACGGTGAGCACCAGCGAGCCAGTCCCTCAAGGTCCGGAGGCGACAGTGTGGTGGCGTTTTACGGCGCCGGCCAACGGCTTCCTCACCATCGAGGCGTTTCGCAGCGATTTCGACGTCGATCTCTCGGCCTTTCAACAGACAGGTCTCGAGCTGACATCAACCCCATGGTCGTGGTCGTCCTCAGGAAGCTTCGGATTGTCCGTCTCAAGCGGAAAGACCTACTACATGCGCGCGGGCGGGTGGGATGGCGAGTGGGGCCGTATTGTCCTCCACACACGATTCAATCGGTGAATCCATGGCGTGGTCTCATGGCCCCAGCAACACCTGAGTCGCTTCAACGGGGCCTCGTTAGATCAGTTTTTCCTCGAGCCGCTTCAGCTCCTTCTTCACTAGCCCGCCGATCCGATGGCGGATGACATGGACGTTGATTCTTGAGACGTTGAACGCCTTGGCGGTGTCGGCGATGGACCATCCGTGGACGGTGGTCTGCTCGAAGATCTGGAAGTGCTCCGCCTTCACCTGACCTCGAACGCGGGCCATCGACGCGGCGAGCAAGTGAGTCTTCCATTCCGCGTCCCACAACGCGTCGGGGGCCACGGTCTCCTCCGAGACCTTCGCGATCTCGGCGTCCACGGAAGTGTCGTCCGGATTGAGGGCGTTGGCGGATCGATTGCGATAGCGCTTGCGCATCTGATCGAGGATTCGTCTCCGCGCGATGGTGAGAAGCCAGCGCTTGAACCCGCCCTTGGCCGGATCGTACTGGAACTCCTTCATCTCCTTGGCCACGGAAATCACGGTTTCCTGCACGGCCTCCTGCGCCTCCGCGTCGTCCAGTCCCGCTTTCTTCGCGACATCGAAGATCAGCTTCCAGTAAGTGTTAAAGAACTCGCGCCAAGACTCCTGGTTCTCCCAGCTCTTCAGCTTGGAGAGCAGGCTTCGTCGCGTCGGCAGGAGCTCTTGCGGGTCGGTCGCAGTCATCGCAACAGGAGTTCGCGCGAATCGGTCCGTGAATTACACAATAATCTCGCCGATTCACGGCGGGGCGCTTGTCCGCGTCTCGACGCGCGGGGTGACGGCGAGCCGCGCGGGCGGGAACGGCGGCAGGTCCCAGTCGAGGTCGAGCCCGGCCAACTCGCGTCGCAGCGCCCTGAGGTTCCATAGATGCGTCCGATGTCCCGTGCTGAAGCAAGCCAACCGGGCGCCCTCAGGATCGAAGACGAGATTGTTGTAGGGAAAGGAGTCGGGATGCTCGAGATGGGCCAGGAGCGCTCCGTTCGAGGCGTCGATCAGCATCGGGATGGAGCCGTCCCGCAGGGCGGCGATCATCCGACCATCAGGCGACCAGGCGAGGGCCGGGCCGCCGGTCGGCAGCGTCCTGCGCCACAGTTCACGCCCTGACGCCATGTCCCAAACCACCACCGTGTCGTGATCGTTCATCGCGATCCGGCCGCCAGCGGGGTCAAACGCGGTCGCATTGTTCACGTCGGCGGGAAACTCACGAACCACCTCGCCGTTCGCCGTTTTCCAGACGACCACACGGGACTTTGCCCCCACCCAGCCGGCAACAAATCGTCCGTCCGGGCTCAGGCTGACTCCTCGGAGATTGCTCCCATGCGCGATCTGGGAACGCTGGCCTTGCCCTCCGAGCATCAAGAACCGGCCATCAATGGTGGCGGACACGACAAGGTCCGCCTGGTCTGAAGAACGCAAATGCCACTGGCCTCCCGTAACCTCGTATTTCGCCTGAACAACCGTGAGGTCGTCCGGCCCGCGCCAGGAGAGAGGCCAGCGCGCGAGGCCGCTGAGCCCGGCGGAATAGATGTTCGACTCGCCCAGGAACTCCGCGGCGAACCAGCCGCGCGAGCTGAAGTGGGCCAACTCGCGGCCTCGCTCTGTTTCGTACAATCGCAGGCCGTCGTAGCTCGCCACCACGAGAAGTCGGCCGTCGGGCGAGAACCCGCCATTCCATGGCCCCACCTGCGAACGATCGGCGGGGATGCTTTCTCCCAACACACGGCAGACCTCCCGGCCCCGGCATTCGAACACCGTCAGCGTCGCGTTCTCGGAGGAGTATGCGCCCAGGCGGCGTCCCTCCGGAGCGAACACGTACACGCCATGGCCCGATCGCAATTGCGAGATCACCTGCCCTTCGCTGGTCCCCACGAGCTTGGTGGTGCGGTCCCAACTCGCGGTGAGGCCCCAGTCGCCGTCCGGGTGGAATGTCGTGCGGCTGAGATTGCCGATGTGGGCGGGGACGACCGATCGAGGTCTGGAGGGGCGACCCAGCTCGTGGAGCGCCAGAAGGCCGCTCGTGGAACCCAACGCAAGGGTTCCGCCCTCCACGCTTGCGTCCAATGAGGATGGCGGCTCGTCGTTGTGCGTTTTCAATAGGTCGCCAACCTCGCCGGTCTCGACGTCAACCACGCTGACTCGGGAGTCCTGGCGGGATGCGATCGCCACGCGATGGCTGTCCACAAAGTCCACGTAGAAGACCGGCTTGCCTTCGATCTTGATCTCCTTCACCTGATTCCTGAGTAAATCCCAGGCCGTGACGCGACCGCCCGGCAGGAGAGTGACCAGCCACCGATCGTCGCGCGAGAACCGGAAGGACGCCGCCACTTGATTCGAGGCCAGCAGTCTTCGATTGGAGAGATCCCAGAGGTCGTATCGCCCCTCCGCATATCCGACCTGAAGCCATCGCCCCGAGGTTCCCGCCGGCGCCATGCTCACGACCGCGGGTCCTGGATGGCCCAGGGTATAGAGTTCCTGGCCGTCCGAGGAGCGCAGCGCGTGGATCAGACCGTTCGTCGCGGAAACAAAGAGGGTCGCCAAGTCCTGACTGAACCCCTGGGCTGCGGCCCAGGAAGGCAACGCGTGTGTTCGAATCTGACGGGCGTCGGGCAACGCCAGGGCGCTGATCGCCGCGTTTCTCAACTCGAAGGCGTGAGGCCGGATTTTCGACGCGGCGGCGATCACGTCCAACGCGGAAAACCCGCGCCCCATCAAATCGCTCCTCCGTTCCGCCACCGCTCTCACCACCAGCGAATCATAGAGGCTCCCGCGGGCGTCCCTCTCGGCGGCCTCCGCCCGCTGGAGCGCGGCCTCGGTCCTCTCCCTGGACTCCCGCTCAATTCGAGCCGTCCACCCCGCGAGTCCCAAAGCGGCCATCGCCACAACCGCGATCACGGCGGAGATGACCCCCACGCGCTTCGCGGCTCGCAGGCGGCTGTCGAAGGCGTGGAGGCTCCGCACGGAGCGTCCCGACTTCAACAGCGCCAGATCGGCATGAATCTCCACCGCGTTCGCGTAGCGATCCTTCGGATCGGACGCGCAAGCCCGGGAAATGATCGCGTTCAGCTCCAGTAGATCGCGCGGCGGGTTCTTGGCGTCCTCCCCCAGCGGCAGCGATGGATACTCCTTTCGGTCCTTCCCCGTCGCGACCTCGTACAGCACCTTCCCGAGGGAATACACGTCGGCCTGAGGCGTGCCCGGGCCTTCTGGAGGAATGAATCCATCGGTCCCCACGAAGCTGCGCGTGTCATCCACATCGGTCACCAGGCCGATATCCGCCAACTTGGCGACGCCTCCCACAATGATGATGTTGCTCGGCTTGATGTCGCGATGGATCAAGCCCGCGCGGTGCAAGGCTTCGAGAGCGCTGGTCAGCACCGTGAAGTGGCGCAGGCAATCCGCCAGGGGCAATTGTCCTTGGATGGCCTTTGCCACACTGAGGGTGAGGGGGCGATAGCGCGGCACCGCGGGATCGAGGGCGGCCTCGGCCAGGGTCGAGGAAGGATCCCGCCTCCGCCGCTCATGGGGATCCGATTCAGGGAGCGGCTCATCGACGGAGACCTTTGCGTCGTCCGCGAGTTCCATCACATAGTAGAAGTATCCCTCGGCGTCGTTGCGGCCCAGCTGGAGGATATCCATCAGTCCCTCGTGCGACCGCGACACCGGCTCGAACTTCAGCATGCCGGAGAACTCGCGCTCGTAAGGCCGATCGTTCTTAAACGACGCGCGGCGCACCACCTTGACGGCTCGGAGCGTACCGACCGCGTTCCTCGCGAGCCACACCTCGCCATAGGAACCGCCTCCGATGCGATGGATCAGCTCATGATCGGGAACGCGGGGAGGCGCCGCGGGCCGCGCGGAGAAGGCGGCGTCTGGCGACTGGGGACTCGAAGGCACCCGCAGATCGAAGCAGACAACACGTCGCTTGGCCAGCCGAGCCTTCGCTCCCAGAGAGGGGCAATGGCGGCTTCCGCCTCCGAAACTCGATAGCCGCGACTCCTGTTGAGCAGGATGAGAGAGCACGAAGGCCGGAGCGCTCGTTCAAACTGCCGATTCGAGCGTGGGACGATTCTTGATGAGCCTCGATGGATGACATCCATTTCATTTCTGATGGCTCGATGCCGAAGGAGAAGTAAGGGAGGTGGGGTTTGGGCGGGAGTGGCCGCTGGGCTGGGAATTGCGGTCAGGTGGATCTGTGTTTTGGAAACCTGTTGACGATGAGCGAGTCGCGCCCTACTTTCGCCCCTCGATTTCGAGTTCCAGAGTAGCTCAATGGTAGAGCACGCGGCTGTTAACCGTGTGGTTGTAGGTTCGAGCCCTACCTCTGGAGCCATTCGACGCGGCCTCGGAGGCCTTGCTCATGGCAGAGCCAGGAGAAAGACCGCAGGGGCTGCGTCGAATGGCCCTGAGCGAGTCCGCGAGTCGAAGCTTTAGCCCCGAGCCTGTCGAGGGGGAGAGGAGGAGGTCAAATTCCCTGGTCGGTCTATTTGTTACGCTTGGAGAACGACTGTATCTATGTCGGCTCCACCGCGGATCTGCAGCGTCGATTGCGGGAGCATCGTTCGGGCTGTGGTTGCAGGACTACTTCGGCGTCGCGGACCATCCACTTCATCCATTCCGAATCCTTCCCCGACCAATCCTCCGCACTGGCGAAGGAACGCCAGCTCAAAGGCTGGACCAGAGCCAAGAAACTGGCGCTGGCAAACCGGCGGCTCGATGACCTGCGTCGATTGGCCAAATCCCTGCGACGATCGTGAGGTTCGTCCGATGGGTGCGCCAGTCCGTGCGCGATCAGGTCACGGAAGCCGTCGCTGAACCAGAATGCCGCGCTCCCCGTTTCGGCCATGCGCATCAGGAATTACCGGGAGAAGCTCCCACGCTTTTCGTTCCTCAGTTTCGAAGGCGGCCATCCCCTCGGCTGCCATAAACCCCGAGTAAAGCGGAAGGAGATCCTTTAGGAGATCGTAGTAGTTGTGTCGCTCTCGGTCAAAAAAACCCAGAGACCGAGTTCCTGTCCGGGAGGGGCTCCGTCTCGTTTGGTGGTGGATGTTGCGGGTTGAAGGTCCTTTCAGCGTCGCGTTAGTCTGCACCTATGCCTGCTCGAAGCACAGAACGGGAGTGGTATCGATGGCTGGATAAGCTCGGGGCTTTTCGAAAGCAGTTCGGCCACTGTCGCGTGCCCCCCAAATGGGCCGGCATCCCCGGACTCTCGACCTGGGTGATAGAGCAACGGACGCGCTTCCACGAACTGGAGCTTGACCAGTCGGGGCTTGCAACAGGCGAAGGAAGGCGGATTCTCTAGTCGAACGCGTGCCTTGAAAAGGGCGGAGTGGATTTCACATCCCCGCGCCGTGACAACAGTATGCTTCCCGAGAAGCGTCTTCCGCCAACAACTGGAGCGGTCGGGAGTCCTCTCACCAGAGATGAGTGATATTACGCGCATTCTGAGTAACATTGAGGGCGGCAATTCTAAAGCCACGGATGAATTGTTACCCTTGGTGTACGAGGAACTGCGCCGCTTGGCCGCGCAGCGGATGGCGCATGAAGCTCCGGGACACACTTTACAGCCGACGGCCCTTGTCCACGAAGCGTGGCTGCGCCTCGGCGGAGAGGAGAATCGGAAGTGGGATGGACGCGGTCATTTTTTTGCCGCTGCGGCGGAGGCCATGCGCCGTATTCTCATTGAACATGCGCGAAAAAAGAACGCTCTGAAGCGCGGAGTTGATTTTGAGCGTGTGAGCTTCGAGGAATTGGATGGCGCCATTCTGGCCGCGGGAGAGGAATTTCTGCTCCTGAACGATGCTTTGGAGAAACTGGAAGGTGAGGATCCAGAAGCCGCGCAAGTGGTCAAGCTACGGTTCTTTGCTGGCGCAACAAACGAGGAGGCAGGTCGAGTCCTTGGAGTGACCAGTCGCACGGCCAAACGCTACTGGACTTTCGCTCGTGCTTGGTTGTTCCAAGAGCTCCGCCAAGCGAGGAGCAAGGCGTGAGTGTCCTCGGCGGCTGAGAGAGCTGAGCTCTGTCCATTGCAGGCGCCCAACCCTTCTAGAAACTCATGCAAAGTCGCCTCTCTTGCGGTGGAAGTGAGTCGGATTCCAAGAAACCTTGGCGATCTTGGCGGCGGATTCATTTTTTGATTGTCCTTCTCGCGCGTGTCCTCCACGCATGAACAAATAGAGCGCGCCGAACCGAGGCGCGCGCACTTCATTCAATGAGCGATGACCAGCAACAGTTGCGAAGGATATTCACTGACGCCCTAGAGATCCCTGATGCGCGGCGAAGAGCCGACTACCTTGCCTTCGCCTGTGGCGTGAATTTAGGACTGCGCGAACGAATAGAGGAGCTGATCGCCGCCCATGCCGCGGCGGGATCTTTCCTCGGGGGCGATGACGAGGCCCTCAGAGGCTCGGCCCGAGACACGCCCAGTGTGGCCGCCGCCATGGGGCAGGCCGGCGAACACGGGTTGGGCCGCTTCGGCGATTACGAACTGCTGGAGGAGATCGCGCGAGGCGGGATGGGTGTTGTCTACAAGGCGAATCAGGCAAGCCTTGATCGTGTCGTTGCGGTTAAGTTGCTGCTTCTTGGGCAGTACGCCAGCGACGAATTCATTCACCGTTTTCGGATCGAGGCCTCGGCGGCGGCGAGTTTGCAGCATCCGAACATCGTGGCTATCCACGAGGTCGGCGTCCATAAGGGTCAGCACTATTTCGCGATGGATTTTGTTGATGGCCCGAATCTCGCGCAACTCGTCGGTGTCCAACCGCTCGCTGCCAAACGAGCCGCCGGGTATGTGAGGACCATTGCTGAGGCGATCCACTTCGCCCACAACCGACGAATCCTTCACCGCGATCTGAAGCCATCAAACGTCCTCATCGACCCCAACGACCAACCGCGCGTGACCGATTTCGGTTTGGCAAAGAATCTCGGAAGCGATTCCGACCTGACTGTGACCGGCCAGGTGATGGGCTCTCCTGGATTCATGCCCCCTGAGCAATCATTGGGTGAGGTGAGTAAGATGGGACCCGTTAGCGATGTGTATTCCTTGGGGGCGATTCTTTACTACGCTCTCACGGCCCGCGCCCCTTTCGTCGGCGAAACGATGAGCGACACTTTGCGACAAGTTCAAAGTGAAGATCCCATATCGCCGCGGGTCCTGGCGCCAAGCGTGTCCGCGGATTTGGAGACGATTTGCCTGAAGTGTTTGGAAAAAGAACCGAACAATCGGTTTCCCTCCGCTCAAGCTTTGGCCGATGAGCTGGGACGATTCCTGCGAGACGAGCCCATTCAGGCTCGGCCCGTAAGCCGCGCCGAACATGCCTGGCGGTGGTGTCGACGCAAACCGGCAATCACGGGCTTGGCGATCTCCCTGGCGATGTTGCTGATCGCCATTGCCGTTGGTTCGACGCTGGCTGCCTTCCGAATCGCGCGCGAAAGCCAGCGCGCAAGGAAGGCGGAGCTCGAGGCTCTCGAAAAGAAGGGGGAAGCAGCCGAGAGACTTTGGGATTCGTATCTCGCGCAAGCCCGGGCCAATCGTTTGAGCGGCCGATCGGGTCAACGGTTTGAAAGCCTGGACGTGCTCAAGCGGGCCGCAGAGATGCGGCCTTCCCTGGAGCTCAGGAATGAGGCCATAGCCTGCTTCGCCTTGGCGGACCTTCGAGTGTTGAGGCAAAGCCAGACCCTGCCGAAATGGAAGGCGTTTGTTTGTCTCGACGATCAACTAGATCGTTACGCCGTCGCTGATGAATCTCAAAGCGTTCGAGTTTACTCCATTTCAAATGCCGAAGCGCTCACGCTTCTTCCGCAAGCCGTCGTTCTTCCAGACGCAACGCCAGCCGCGTGGTCGGTTGCCAAATTCAGCCCTAACGGCGCGTCTCTCGCTGTCAGGTGCTCGGAGGGTCGCGCTCGTCTATGGGATTTGATTCAAAAGCGTCCCATCATGGACGTGCCGCTCGCCTCATATGAAGGTCGTTTGGATTTCAGTCCGGACAGCCGTTGGTTGGCGACAAGCGATACGGACCTGACCGTTCGGATATACGATTTGGTTCAGCGGCGTGAGTTCCGTCTCGATGAATCGCCACTCAAGGGCGGCATCGTCCGTTTTGATCCCACCGGAAAATTGCTCGCTGTCTCCGGGATTGGTGGAGAGATGATATCAATTCTGGCGGCGTTTTCAGGCAACACAATCGCCAGCTTGAATCATGCTGGCACTTCCGTCATCGGCGTAGCTTGGCATCCTGACGGACGACATCTGGCGACTGCCTGCGCGAATCGGCTCGTTTATGTTTGGGATATTCGGGAAGGGGAGATAGTCCATGTGCTCAAAGGGCACGATCGCGAGGTTGCCTCCGTTGCCTTTAACCATAGCGGAGACTTATTGGCTTCCGCAGGCTTTGATCGTACGACTCGGATTTGGGATTTCAAAAGCGCGAGAGAATTAGTTCACGCGACGGGCGGCGGATTTGATCTGCGTTTTAGTCCGGACGACCAACGCTTGGGATGTCATTCATGGGAGGGGAACCAGTATCAGGTTTTCGATGTCGCTTCCGCCCGCGTAGTCCGCTCATTTCACCAATCCCTGGCCGACTCGGTGCGCGGGTTTGGACCGGTCGGATTCGCGCCTGATGGAACAATCGTAGGTTATTCCTCGGGCAATCAATTAAAGCTATGGGATCTTCGCAGTGGGGAGGAAATGAGCTCTCAATTTACCGGGTGGCTCGGCGCCGTGATATTCGACGCGGCTGGCCAGAATCTCTTTCTTAGCGGTCTAGGCGGCGTGCTCCGTTGGCCGGTCCATCCCAACCAGGTCTCCAGAGAACTCGATCTAGGTCCACCTGTCGCTCTGACACCGAGCGGAGATTTCGGCCGAGCCGCTCTCTCCTTCGATGGCAAAGTATTGGCGGTTGTCGGATCCAATCGCTGCCAAATCTTTCACGCCGACTCACCGGGACAAGTCATTCAAACGGAGATTCAACCTTGGATGCGCTATGTCGCGGTCCATCCGGAGGGAACGTGGATTGCCACCGGCGCTTGGGGCCGTGAAGGAGCGAAAGTCTGGGAAGGCGCCACGGGTCGATTGTGCAAGGAGCTTCATACCGGCAGCTACACCGCCGTGACTTTTAGCCCGGATGGTCGTTGGCTGGTGACAGGAAGCGAAAATGAATACCGCTTTTGGAAGGTAGGCCAATGGACGCCAAGTCTAGGTATTGCGCATGACCCCAACAACGCGACAAAAGATTCTCCCAGCGCGATGGCGTTCTCTTCTGATGGCAAGATCTTCGCGTTAACCGATCCGCAAACAACCGTGCGGCTGATTGATCCTGAAAGCGGCCAGGAATATGCCAGACTGGAAGCGGAGAAGGCGTCGGAGATTTCCTCTCTGGCATTTAGCCCTGATGCCGAATCCCTCGCCGTCGGAGCGGGAAGCGACGCATTGCATGTTTGGGACCTGCGGGCCATTGGCCAACGACTCGCCAAGATCGGACTGGGATGGGATGCGCAACATGAGCCGCCCCCACTCGAATCGGACAGGAGATGGTCGAAGGTTCGCTTTCTTAACGAAGAGCCTTCCCTTGCGATCAAGCGTCATGACCGGCTTCTCGCGGAGATTCCTGTCCGTGACTCTCAGACGACGTCAAACCTCATTGACCTTTCGGAATACTACAACGCGGCATTGACAGAAAGTTGGTCAGGTGGCGAGGGGAACAGCCTGTCATCGCTACCCGTCGGTGTGCAGACATTGAAGGGAGTGATGTTCGACGTTCGCGGCGTGGTCCAGCTTTCGGGCGGCTCAAGGCTGAGTCGATTTTATCCGTCAGAAATTCGGGGAGTCCGAGTGGGTTTGGCATGCCGACGCCTCCATTCTCTATTGGCTTCAACTGGGGGCGGACCCTTTCAAACAGCCACCGTGGGGCATTACTTGGTTCGTTATATCGACGGCTCAACTCTTAAGGTGCCGATCGATTACGGCCTGGCTATACGAGATTGGTGGGACCATGCGGCCAGTCCACACGCGGACACCGAAAAGTTTTTGGTCGCCTGGACTGGAAGCAACCCAAAGGCCCGAGAGACCCGGCACTCTCTTCGCCTTTTCAAATGGACTTGGGATAATCCCTATCCGAAGCGAGACATTGTCACGCTCGATTTTATTTCCGGCATGACAGGCGTCGCTCCTTTTCTGGTCGCCATCACGGCGGAACCGTGACCTCGGTCTCGCTTCAGGATGGGTTGATCCGCCAACGCTAGAATCATCGACGCAGGGTCTGTATTTGTTGGAGCCGACTATCCTCCTTGTCGTCATCCCTCCCGCGGATCCGAACAATGCCGCAATTTCTTTTGATCCACTGTCCCTTTTCCGCCCTGTCGTTTCGCATTGCAGTGTGAATGCGCGATCTCAATCACCAGGAGCAGCGGAGCGTGTGTTGAGGTGATTGAACGCCCAATAACGGCGACATTGCGCGGCCATTTAGACAACATGAAACCAATGAGAACAATAATACTGGCGCTTCTAGCTGGTGGCCTGATTGCGACCGGACGCGCAGCGGCTTTGAATGACGTTGTCATTACCGACATTACCGTTGTATCCGGTGTGGTTGAGTTATCCTTCGTCTCCAAGGTGGGTGTGTCCTATACGCTTGAGTCCTCCACCGATCTAGCGCCGGGAGTTTGGGGCGCTGTCGGCTCGCCAGTTCTCGGCGACGGCGCGCTGAAAATAGTCACTGATTCATTCGCTGGCAAGAGGACCCAGTTCTACCGACTAGTGAGTGAGTTCCAGCAAGGAATGTTTTCGATTACAGCAATGGAATTCATTCAGGCTGTGCAAACGCCAAGTAATTCTGTGCCGATGATCGGATACAAAACGACTTATGTGAGAGTCTCCGTGCGCAGTGATGTCCCTGTTGCGCTCACTGGAAAACTGCGCGCGGTCTCCGGCCGCGGCGTTTATGAGATGATCCCTTCGAATCCAACAATTAGCGCCACTCCGCAAGGGAGCAATCGCAGAGTTTGGAACGAGACTCTAAACTTTCGCTTGGATGACGACCTCGTCGCGCCCGGTAGCCGAGAGTTTACGGCCTCCGTATTCGTCGCGGGCGATGAAGCGAACGCCCAATTGCGAAGCGCGACCATAAACTTCAGTCAACGGATCGACCTGCACGTTTACGGGCTGGTATGGTCTGTTAAAGATAATAACGACGGCCAGGGAGCGCCACTGGGGCCGGCCGCGCCCTGGTCAGATTACGAGGGAAATCGACGCTACGTTGAGAATGTCTTCCCCGTATCGAGCCTTACGATCGATCCCATCCCGGGAGTAGGCACCGTTGCTCCAAACCCACAGACCTTCGGCAATCTTGTAGAATCACGCGAGTGGGCGGACAAGAAACTGGGTGATCTCCCTCCAAACTCGATTATCGCTATCCTGGATAACTGGGACACCCACGGTTTGAATGGGTACGCCGCGGGCAAGCGCTGTGAGACGCAGAACTACAAGGATTATTTTAGGATCGGCGTCGTCATGGCTCAGGAAGTATCGCATTGCTTGGGGTTGTGGTGGCATACGTTCACCCCAGGAACCCCTTATCCTCGGCCCGACGGGAGCATTGGTGATGACGATATCGGCCTCGACCTCACAGGTGATCAACCTCGGCTAATTAGTGGAGTATACGATTTTATGTCGTATAACAACGATTCGAGGTATCCGAAAAACTGGGGCTCCGCTTTCACCTACGGTAAACTGTTGGAAGCAATCACTGGCGGCGCCCCTGGAGATCCCGGGGACGGTCTGCCTCAATGGTTCCCTTCACAAACCGATTGGGAAGGCTTAGGGGGCCAGACTGCCGATGCTCCCACCTCCGTAACCTGGGGACCGAATCGCTTGGACATTTTCGTGCGCGGCTCGAATGGGGGTGTCTACCACAAGTATTGGAATGGCAATCAATGGGGGCCAACGCCCGCTGATTGGGGAAACCTCTCGGGCGACGTCACTGGCTCTCCAACCGCTGTTAGCTGGGGACCGGATCGCATTGACCTTTTTGCGCGTGGAACTGATGGGGGCGTCTTCCACAAATATTGGAATGGCAATCAATGGGGGCCATCGCCAACGGATTGGGCTGGGCTCGGTGGGCGTATTACCGACTCGCCCGCGGCTGTAAGCTGGGGATCAAATCGCATTGATCTCTTCGCGCGTGGGACCGATGGGGGCGTCTACCACAAATACTGGAACGGCAATCAATGGGGGCCGTCGCCAACGGATTGGGCTGGGCTCGGTGGGCTGATTACCGACTCTCCCACGGCTGTAAGCTGGGGACCCAATCGCATTGACGTCTTTGCGCGTGGCTTGGATGGCGGCGTCTTCCACAAGTATTGGGATGGCAATCAATGGGGGCCTTCGCCGACGGCGTGGCAGGGGCTGGGCGGATCAATTCTCGGCTCTCCGGTGGCTGTAAGCTGGGGACCGAATCGTATTGACCTCTTTGCGCGCGGAGTTAATGGCAGCGTCTATCATAAATACTGGAATGGTATCCAATGGGGACCGTCACTCTCCGATTGGGAAAGCCTTGGTGGCAAAACCACCGATGCTCCGAGTGTCGTTAGTTGGGGACCAGGTCGCCTGGATGTGTTCGTCCGGGGGTTGGATGGGGCCGCTTTCCATAAGGCTTGGACGGGAACAGACTGGTCGCCTCGTGGGGGAGACTGGAGTTCACTCGGAGGTGGAATCACGGGCACCCCATCTGCAGTTTCATGGTCGCCGAACCGCCTGGATGTATTTGTTCGCGGCACCGACGGCCGTGTTTACCACAAGTACCGATACTGACATCAAGGGCTGTCCGGCGATGGATGCTATTCCGTCGCCAGATCGCTGCTCTTGCGCGCAGCGCTCACTTATTGACTCACGACTGGGCGCTACGGAGTGGCTTTCAACGCCAGATCCCTGGAGCACGCTGCTTGAGATGTATGAGATATCCGTGACTAGCCACCGCGAAGACTTCCAGCCGGCCATCCACGTTTCGGCCCACGGCGGGATCGCCGATCACCCCTCGCTCGGCGCCACCCAGGCACTGCCAGGATTCCGGCCAAGTACCGTTGGGAGTATTCTGAGCAATGGACTGAATCGAACCGTCGAGTCCGGTGATGAAAACCTGAAGACGCAGATCTCGGTAGGCTGTTACCACCACGGGGGTATGCCCCTTGCCGCCAACCCTGCCGCCACCTAAAGGGGACCATTCCGATTGCCATACGCCCCCCCGCCGCTGCGCCTTGTGCCAGATTCTGTCGTCCGAACCGCGCACGAACACCTCCAGGCGGCCGTCCGCATTGACACCCACGGCCGGCGCGGATCTGGCGTCACCGGGGGCCCCAAGGTCCTCCCAGTTTGTCCATCCCTCGTTGGGGCCAGTCTGCGCGATATGCAAAATGGAGGAGAGTTGACTACGAGTGAAGACATGGACGCTTCCGTCAAGCCCAGAAATTGCCGCCGTGCCACCTCCACTGTCACGCCCTGAACCGATATCCTCCCACGGGGACCAAAGGCCAGCGAAGCCCCGCTGGTACGCTTGCGCAAGCGCAAAGTGGTGAACGTCTCCGTAACGTCCGACGAGGAGGAGGCGGCCGTCCTGATTATACGCAACCGTCGGCTTCTCGGTAAAGTCGGGCCCGAGGTACCCATCGTATGTGCCCAGAAATTCAGGCGAACTCCAATGAAAGCTGTTGGGCTGCTCCTGCCACCAGTGAAGGTATACTGAGTGATGAAAATCACCTCCGAAAAGGGTATCTAGATCCGCGTTAGCTGCCCACAGGAAGACTTCCAAACGCCCATCCGAGTTCTGGGCGACGGCTGGAGAGTCTGTCCAGCCAGGACGTCGGAGTCCCTGGAGGCTGTTTTTTTGAAAATAGAGGTAAGAATCGCTCGACGGCCCCGCTTGCCTGTAGCTGACAACATTTCCAATGGAACCGCCAAAATGCTGAATGGTGAACACCTCTAGTGTGCCATTGGCATTCCAAATTACAGTCGGTGTTCCGGCCAGGCCCCAATTACTGCTAGTGAGAGGATCCATCCAGGAATCCATTGGCGTGAAACCGCCAGGCAAAAGGACCCTTCTGTTAACGGGAGGCGTTGAGTCTCCGAACTCCATGTTGTTCTCGACCACGCGCCAGTGGAAGGCGTAATCGCCCGGAACAGCGGGGGAGAGGAAGCTGAATTCAAACGTGATTTCCTCGCCCGGAGCCACCGACGCCACGGGGAGACGGACGCGATTCTGCGGCCAAGCGCGGTCGGGCGAATCCCGGTACAACTCGCTTACGGAACCCAAGGCCACCTGAAATCCCTGCAGCGCCTGCACATCTTGCTGCCAGGTTGTTGTCCCCGTATTGCGCATTGTGATCCTTGCATAGTTGAGATAGCTCGCGGTCATTACCGGGGCTTCGAAAAGCTGTCGCACAAACCTGGCGTCCTGGCGAATCACTCCATCAAGGCGGTAGAAGCGTTGGCCGAAATTACCGGGGGTCACCCGGACACTATTGCGGTTGCCCTCCTGAACCACCGCCTGGGTCGATTTGCGCCATCCGTTGGCGATTCCAGCGAGACGCGGAGAAGCGCCCGCCCTCAAGGGACGTAGTTCTGCTGGCCCAGCCTGCGCGCTTTCAGCGACGAACGCGTCTGTCTCCTGCAGCGCAAAGCCCTCGGCCAGCGCGGGCCATGAGATCACCACTCCGTTGGCTTCCGCGCGATCGATCCGGAGCCGTGGCGTGCAATCGCCCGTAACCTCGACGGTGAAGCGGCATTGGTTCGTCTTCCCATTGCTTGTGGCCTGACAGGTCACCTCGGTGAGCCCGGGCGGAAAGACAGATCCAGAGGGGGGATCGCAAAGAACCGGCGCTTTTTCCAAGGCGCACACATTCTCAGCTTCAACGGAGTAGCTCACGACACTCCCGCGTGAGCTTTCGCACTGCACGACTAGATTGGTTGGACACCGAATCACAACGCATGGATCCGGACACCGCCCAGTGATAGTAACAATGAAGGTGGTGAAGAGGCTTTCCCCCGAGGCAAGCGGTGAACTTTCGCAGGTAACCACTGTACTCCCGGGTGGAAACAAACCTTGTGGTGGCGAGCATTTCCAAGAAATGGTTTTGACCGATCCTCCAAGGCAAACGTTCGTAGCGTTAGGGAGCGGCCAGTTGACTACGGTTCCTTCAGGCGTCTCACATTCAACAACGATGTTGGGAAGCGGTTCAACAACGACGCATTCAGGTTCAAACACGACGGCCACCGTGAAACTGACGTGCGAACTGTTTCCACAGGCATCGATGGCCGTGCAGGTCACGAGATTCGTGCCCAGGGGGAAGAGGCTTCCGGACGGCGGGTCGCAGATGAGCTTCGGGGAGGCGTCGCAGGTGTCTTGAGCCATGACGAGGAAGTCAACGCTGGCTGCGCCGAGAACGGTAGTGCGGACTACGACGTTCGACTGATAAAGGATCTCCGGGGGCTCGGTGTCGATCAAGGAAATGCTCTGGGTGCAGATCTCTGAGTTCCCAGACTTATCTGTGGCTTTCCAAGTGCGTTTCGCGACGAAACTACTTCCGCAGAGTTGGTTGGTGGTTGTGGCAAGAATCTCCAGCTTTACTTCACCAGTGCAGTCGTCAGGGATGGTGGCCGAGTCGAAATTCCACGGTACTCCGCAGGAGACGGTGCGGTCCTTGGGGCAGACGAGCCTGCAGGGCTTGGGCGGCGGGCAGGTGACCGTGATCGTGAACTTGCATTCGGCAATCTCCTTTCCAGAGGAATCCAACCCCACACACCGAACGATGGTTGCGCCGGGGGGGAACACGCTGCCACTGGGTGGAGTGCACTTGACTGCTGTGCTTTTCGGACAGTCGGCGCCCAAAGCCGGCGTGTCAAACGTCGCAACGGCGCCATCTGCGCTGGTGCACGTAACGAATAGATCTGGAGGGCAAGTAAGCGTGCAGGGCTTGGGCGGCGGGCAGGTGACCGTGACCGTGAAGTTGCATTCGGCAGTTTCCTTTCCGGAGGAATCCAGCGCCACACACCGAACGATGGTTGCGCCGGGGGGGAACACGCTGCCACTGGGTGGAGTGCACTTGACTGCTGTGCTTTTCGGACAGCCGGCGCCCAAAGCCGGCGTGTCAAACGTCGCAACGGCGCCATCTGCGCTGGTGCACGTAACGAATAGGTCTGGCGGGCAAGTAAGCGTGCAGGGCTTGGGCGGCGGGCAAGTGACCGTGACGGTGAACTTGCATTCGGCAATTTCCTTTCCGAAGAAATCGAGCGCCACACACCGAACGATGGTTACGCCGGGGGGGAACATGCTGCCACTGGATGGGGTACACTTCACGACAGCGCCCTTTACGCAACCTGCCGAAGGAATTGGGTCGGGGAAATTCACGGCAGCCCCCGATGCGGACGAACACTGAATAGCGATGTCGGTCGGGCATGCTAGAGAGCATGTGGGGCAGGCTCCCTACATTAGTCATCGTCACGACGACCATGAGCTTCAAGATCCACGCGGTTTGCTCGACGGCCGAATGTGTCACGGCATGAAGGAGGCTTCTGATTTTCATAAGTGCGGGGACAGCAGCCTTGCTCAAGGAGGGTACGGCTGCAATTCTAAAAGGAATCCCTGCGACCACCCCCCTGCCCTCCGTAAGTGCCTCCTTCCGCCACCGCCGAATGCCAGGGAAAAGCACCGCCATGCTCACTGGCAAATAGGTTCATC
The DNA here is from genome assembly GCA_016199985.1 of Verrucomicrobiota bacterium. Taxonomy (GTDB): domain Bacteria; phylum Verrucomicrobiota; class Verrucomicrobiia; order Limisphaerales; family UBA11320; genus UBA11320. The sequence goes on from JACQFQ010000003.1 coordinate 44,508, forward strand.
GACGCTCCCACCTGCTCGGGGTTCTTCAGGCGCCTCGACTTACGGGTCTATGCCTTGGCTTGCCGCCGCTAAGAGCTGGCGAAAGCAACGCGACCAAGATCGCGATGATGGCGATGACCACGAGAAGTTCGATGAGGGTGAATCCGCTTCAAGGACAAGCCTGCAACGGAAGCATCCGGAACCAAACTGTAGTTCTGCAATAGTGCTGTAGAGAGCCGGGCGATGGAAACAGGATGATAATTAAGTCAGGCACTTGGACGCAGGCTCAACGCTCGGGTATCAACGATGGCCAAGCTCGCCTTCATGTCCCTCAGAGCCTTCCTGCGGAAGCGTTGCGAGTGACGATTCCTCTGGTTCGAAAATTGGATAGAGCAGAGGGACCAGGAACAAGGTGAGCAGCGTGGCGGTGACGAGCCCTCCAATAATGACCACCGCAAACGGGCGAGATGTCTCAGCTCCCACCGCATGGGAGAGACCGGCTGGCAGCAGGCCGAGCGCCGCCATTGTCGCGGTCATCACTACGGGGCGCGCGCGCGATACGGAACCCTCCACGATGGACTCGCGCATCCCCTTTCCATCCCGACGCAACTCGCGAATCCGTTCCACCAAGAGCACCCCGTTCTGGACCGAGACACCGAACAGCGCGATGAACCCCACCAACGCGGACACTGAGAGCGCGAGATGGGCGAGAGGGAGCGCGACGATGCCACCGATCGCCGCGAACGGGACGTTGAGAAGAATAAGCGCGGCGAGCCAGCCAGAATCAAACGCCGTGAACAGCAGGAAGTAGATGGCAACCAACGTTACCGGGACGATCAATGCCAGACGTTTCACGGCGCGTTGTTGATTCTCGAAGGCGCCCGTCCACTGGAGCCGGTATCCGGTCGGCAACGGCACCGCCGCCTCAACCTTCTGCTGAGCCTCGCGCACCAGCGATCCGAGATCGCGTCCTCGAACCGAGAGTTTCACCGCAATCCGACGGGCGTTCTCCTCGCGGTAGACACGGGCGAATCCCGGGCGAATCTCCACGCTCGCCAACGCGCCGAGAGTGAGCCGCTCCCCGCTGGAGCCGAAGACTGGAATCTGACGGATCGCTCCGAGATCATTCACCGCCCTTGGACTCAGTTTGACCGCGAGATCAAAACTTCTCTCTCCTTCCAGCACCTGAGTGGCGACGGCGCCGCCCATCGCGGTCTCGATCACCGACTGGACATCCGAAACGGAGAGCCCGACCCGGGAGATGGCGGAGCGATCGATGGTGATCTGCACCTGAGGCTGGCCGAGAAGCTTTTCCCGCCCGACATCCGCGGCTCCCGGCACCGACCTGAGAGTCTCGGCGATGCGATCCGCTAGAGACTGAAGGACGGTTGGGTCTTCCCCAAAGACCTTGATGCCTAGCTCGCCCTTAATGCCCGACACCGCTTCATTCACGTTGTCCTCAATCACCTGACTGAAAGTGAACTCAAGCCCAGGGATATCCTCGAGGCTCTGGTTCATCCGCTCCACCAGCTCTTCGCGTGTGGCGGCGGTCTTCCAGGCGCTCCGAGGATTCAAGTCGACATAGAACTCTCCGGTGTCAAAGCCGTTCACATCGGTGCCGTCATCGGGACGACCTTGCTGACTCATCACCGCCTTGACCTCGGGGAAGCGTCCAAGAATGCCGCGAACCTCCTTCACGATGCGGCTCGACTCCGACGGGGAGATCGATTGCGGCATGAAGACGCGCACCCAGAGCGCTCCTTCATCCAGCTTCGGCAGGAACTCCGAGCCTACAAAACAGAATACCACCCCCGCGCCCGCCAGCCCCGCCAGCGCCAAAGCGATCACCCGTTTGCGGGCGTTCAACGTCCTTTCGAGCGCGGGTCGGTAGAGACGCAGCAGCCAGCGCACCACCCAGGAATCATGATCAGCGATCCGAATCTTCACCGCGAAGCTGGCCAGCACCGGCACGATTGTCAACGCGAGCACGGTTCCGACGATCAACGCGAACGTGAGCGTGAGCGCCATCGGACGGAAGATCTTTCCCTCAACCCGCTGGAGGGTGTAGAGCGGGATGAAGGCGGTCAGCAGAATGGCCTTTGAAAAGAGGATGGGCCGCCCCATCTGACCCACGGCCTCCACGATCAGCTTTGACGCCGAGCGAATCTTTCCCTTCCTCTCCTCCATCAGACGGAGAAGATTCTCAATGACCACCACCGCAGAGTCGACAATGATCCCGAAATCGATCGCGCCCATCGAGATGAGGTTGGCCGGGATTCCTCGAAGATCGAGAAGGAAGAAAGCGCCAAGCAGCGAGAGCGGCACCACGGCGGCCACCACGAGCGCCGACCGGTAATTTCCAAGCCCGAGGAAAAGAATCAGGACGAGCAGCACCAAGCTGATCCCCTCAATCATATTCTGCCGCACGGTGCGCAAGGTTCGATCGATGAGCTCCGTGCGGTCATAGTGAGGAACCACCTGAACGCCAGTCGGCAGATCATGCTGGTTGATCTCTTCGACCTTGCTACGAAGCCGGTTTAGAACCTCCAATGCGTTCTCGCCTTTCCGAAGCAGAACAATGCCCTGAACGACGTCATCCTGATCGCCTCGGAGGGGAGTATACTTCCCCACCCGTCCCAGCCGAAGTCGCTCCCCGATCGTGACGATGCCAAGATCCCCGATCCGGATAGGGGTGCCTCCGCGCGTGTCCACGGCGATGGACGCGATGTCGTTCGTGTCCTGCACAAAGCCCAACCCGCGGACCACGTACATTTCCGATCCGTGCTCGATGTAGGAACCTCCGGCATTGCGATTGCCGGTGGAGAGCGCGTCGAAAACCTGCTTCAGCGAGATGTTGTAAGACTTGAGTTTTGCGGGATCGACCTGCGCCTGGTACTGCTTCGTGGGACCGCCGAAGCCAACGATATCGACAACGCCCGGAACAGTGCGCAGCTTACGCTCGACCACCCAATCCTCCAGCGCCTTCAGCTCCACCGCCGGGTAGTTGGTTGGCGCAAAGAGCGTGTATCGGTAGACCTCGCCCACCGGAGTGGCATCGGGGGAGAGGCTCGCCTGCGCGCCAGCGGGAAGAGAGACGTTGGAAAGGTGCTGGAACGCCTGGTTCCGGACATAGTCGCTCTGCGCCTGATCATCAAAGACGATGGTCACCACGGACAGTCCAAAGAGCGAGATCGACCGCATCGAGACCCTCTTCGGAATCCCGTTCATTTCATTCTCCACCGGGATGGTGATCAGCCGCTCCACCTCCTCGGCGGCATGGCCCGGAAAGAGGGTGATGATTTGAACCTGGACGTTAGTGACATCGGGATACGCCTCCACGGGCAAGCGCTGGAAAGCGGCGAAACCAGCCGCCACGAAAAGCAGCAGCAGGGCCAGCGCTACCGGACGATGGCGCAGAGAATACGCCGTCAGGTTGCCTACCATGGCGCTATTCCCTGCTTTCGAGCATGGATTGCAGCAACAGGCAGCCCTGGGTCACGACACGCTCACCCGGATGAATGCCGGACATCGCAACGATTTTGCCGTCGGTCTCCGGCCCCAGTTTCACGGGACGCCGCATGAAACTTCCCGGTCCTGTCTCAACGAAAACGTGGGGAAGGTTATCCTGGAGGAAGATTGCCTTGCTTGGAATGTCCACCCCTTCGATCGCGACACTGCCATCGGCGATGGCCACCTCGGCGGTGACGTACATCTCCGCCTTAAGCAACTCTTCCGCATTGTCCACGGTGGCGCGCATCCGAACGGTCCTCGTGGCGGGGTCGAGGGAGCTGCCGACAAAGTCAATGACACCCTCAAATTGGCGATCGGCATACGCCCGCGTCTGGAGCCGCAGCCTCATACCGACCTTGAACGCGGCCATGTCCAGCTCAGTGACATCAAGGTAGAGCCAGAGGGTTTTGGGATTGGAGATCACGAAGAGGGGAGCGAAGAGCGAAGGCGAGTTGGCGAGCATTTGATCGGGCCTGAGTTCCTGTCCGTTGCTGATGGTCTTCTCCACGAGCACGCCCCCGATCGGGGCCTTCAGGGAGAACTGCTGATCGACGCCCACTCCACCCCCTCCGTAGAGGGCGATGCGCGCGTCAGCCCGCTGCTTCTCTGACTGTGCGTTGGTGAATAAACCCTCTGCGGAATCGATATCTTTTCGTGGAGCTGCGCCATGTTCAAAGAGCTCTTGAACGCGCTTCACAGTGCGCTCCGCAAGGATGAGATCCGCCTTCGCCTTCAGAGCGTCAGCCTGCGCCTGTCCAAACTCGGGAGACGCAATCCGCGCAAGAACATCGCCTTCGCGAAGAGGCCGCCCGAGCACCGCGTCCACCGAGAGCACTCGTCCGGACACAGGCGAGAACACACGCACCGTCACCTCATCATTCCAGCTCAACCGGCCGGTGAAGCGAGCCGCGATCCCTTGCCGCTTGGCCGCAGTCTCCATGCTCATGGAATGAAGCTGCGGCGCATCGGTCGGAAGAGTGATCCGATCGGGCTCCGACTTCGGCTTTGGCTTCATCACAGCAACCGGAACCGAAGCTGTCGGGACTGCCCCGGCCCCGCCCTTGTCGCCACAGCCGGAGCTCGCCCAACCTAAGATCAGCAAAACAGTGAGTGTCAGATTCGATTTCATGCGGACTACCGCTGTCCAAAACATCTCCTCGGATGAACTGGGACAAAGAATTCCCCGTCCCTCATGTCCAGGCCACTTCAACAATTACGAGGCTGACATGTCGGCACATCCGAGATTGCAACCCTACCTCCGTCGTCAGGATGGAGTCGCCTGTTCCGCCTTAGCCATGAGCGTGCCAAACCTCGCGCACACGAAAACCACACAGAGCCTCAGGAAAACTCCAAGAAGAGGAAGCAAATGAGCAATGGGAAGATAAGCAGGCTAGACCCAATGCCGTTAAGGCAATTCTGCCTTGATCGGAAGAGTTTGGTATTCCGGCCCCCCGTTCTTGTAGGTGTTTTTTGTGATCCGAGGCCAACTGCTCACGGGTTGGCGCAGTCCTCGCGGGCATGATCTCTTACGTCGCT